>NZ_JBSKBO010000002.1:0-1253440 GCF_053714255.1 Mesorhizobium sp. 43Arga | reverse complement strand
TCCTTCAGGCCGCCGACATCGACAAAGTCCCCATTAGCCACCGCATCAAGAAATGCGCTTGGAATGACGACTATCTCATCCAGGCAATCGCTCATATGCGATAGCCCTGCCGTAAACGGGGAGAGAGTCGCTGGCCGCAACGAAATCAGGCAGCCTTGCCGTTTGTATTCATCGCTTCGTCGGCGAGACGGCCGGTGAGTTCAGCCATATGGTCGAAGACGGCGCGATAGCTGGCGACGCCCGCGGTCGCCGAGCGCAGTTCGATGATCAGGTCACCGATCTCGGCCTGCGGCATGGTCGCCTCGACGACATCCCATCCCGGCCATCCCGGCCGCGCGTCATAGCCGAGGATCTGGCCGCGCCGCTGCGGGATCAGCGCGATGATCTTGGACGTCGCGTCGGACGGCGTGACGATCTCGACCTTCATCACTGGCTCCAGCAGTACCGGCGAGCAGGCGGCCATGCCTTCCTTCATCGCCAGCTTCGCCGCCATCTGGAAGGCCATGTCGGAGGAATCCACCGCATGGTAGGAGCCGTCCGACAGGTTGACGGCGACGTCGACGACGGGGAAGCCGAGCGGGCCGGTCTTCAGGTAATCGCGTATGCCTGTCTCGACCGACTGGATGTAGGTCTTCGGCACGACGCCCCCGGTGATGGTGTCGGTGAACTGGAAGCCGGAGCCGCGCGGCATCGGCTTGATCTCGATCACCACATCGCCGAACTGGCCATGGCCGCCCGACTGCTTCTTGTGGCGGCCACGCTGCTGCGCCGATTTACGGATCGTCTCGCGATAGGGCACCGCCGGCGGGTGGCCTTCCACGGGGATCTGGTTCTTGCCCTCCAGCCGCTCGCGCACGACCCGCAGATGCATTTCGCCATGGCCCGACAGCACCGTCTCGGCCGAGTCCTGGTTGTGGCGCAGGCTGAGCGAGGGATCTTCCTCGGCCAGCCGATGAATGGCGGCCGACATCTTGACCTCGTCCTTGCGTTCCTTCGGCCGCAGCGCGAAGGCGAAGACCGGCTGCGGCGGCTCGAACGTGAACAGCTGTTTGGTGCCGCCCTTGGCCGAGGTCAGCGTCTGGCCGGTCTTGACCTCGTCCAGCTTGCCCAACGCCACGGTGTCGCCGGCCTTGGCGGCGGTGAGCTTGAACTGGTCCTTGCCGAGCATCTTGTAGATGCCGGAAACCTTGGCGGTGTCGCCGCCGGGCAGCCATAGCTCGGAGCCGTCGGCGACCTGGCCGGACAGGATGCGTGATACCGACAGCTTGCCGCCATGCGGCGTGTGGATGGTCTTCATCACCTGGACCACGGTGGCGCCGCCGTCCGGCGCGCCAAGCCGCTTGCGGGTCGCCTCGATGTCGGGCGCGTCGTGGCGGATCGCCTTCAAGAGGCGCAGCACGCCGTTGCCCTTTTCGGCGGTGCCGATCAGCACCGGCGTCACGACGCCTTCGCGCAGATCGGCGGCGAGGTCGTCGAAGATCGCGTCCTTCGGTGGCTCGATCTCCTCGAGCAACTGTTCCATCAGCTGGTCGTCATGGTCGGCCAGGGTTTCCAGCATGGAGAAGCGCGCTTCCAGTTCGCGCGCCTTGTCGTCGCCCGGTATCTGAGCCACCTCGCTTTCGGCATATTCGCGGTAGATGTAGGCGCGCTCCAGCGCCAGATCGATCGAGCCGATGACGACGCCGTCCTTGCGCAGCGGAATCTGGCGCAGCAAGAGCGGCACCGAGCTTGCCGGCTGCAGCATTTTCAGCGTGTCGCGCACGCCTGCAATCGCCTTGTCGACTTTGTTGAGGAACAGGATGCGCGGCACACCGAGATCATCGAGCTTGCGCATGATGAGCTGCAGGGCAGGGATCTTCTTTTCGTCCGCCTCGGCTACAACCACCGCGAGGTCGCAGGCGGCCAGCACCGGCTCGGCCTCGAAGGAGAATTCGATCGAGCCGGGACAATCGACGAAGGTGATCTGCTCGCCCATGAATTCGGTGGTGGCGATCGTGGCCTCGACGCTCATGGCGTGGGCGCGCGCCTCTGGCGAATGATCCGAGACGGTGCTGCCGGAGGAAACGGGATTCTGGCGGGGGATGGCGCCCGTACGGGCCAATATGTCTTCGAGAAGTGTCGTCTTACCGCTTGCAAAGGGACCGACTATGGCAATGCATTTCGGTCCCGTGCGTCGTCCTCCGGCGCGAGTACCCATGGCTGACCTCCACTCAGGCGTTTCCCTAGGGACCGACTGCTTGCATGGTTCAGGCGTGGTCAATCGGTCCTGAGCGGCGGCCGGCCTGTTCGACCGTCGCGGGCGGGGTTCTTTTCCTGTTGCCACCTGCCCCGAAGCATCGTCCCACTTGTTTGCCGGCAGGGCAAGGAAAATAGAAATCCGCTGCCGTGCTGTGGTGGTCTCAGGCGCGCAGCGCCAAGGGATCGGCATCGAGGGCGCGCAAGGGCGCCACCTTGTCGCGCGGCGCCGGCCTGCCGAAGAAGTAGCCCTGGAAACGGTTGCAGCCGGCGGCCTTGGCGAGTGCGAACTCTTCCTGCGTCTCCACGCCTTCCGCCACGATGGTGACGTCCTGGATGCGCGCGATCTGCGCCAGCGCCGAAACGAAGATCTGCGCCACCTGGTCATGGGCAAGGCTGCGTATGTAGGAGCGGTCGATCTTGATGCTGTCGATGGGCAGGGTTTTCAGATAGTTGAAGCCGCAATGGCCGGTGCCGAAATCGTCGAGCGCAATGTGGAAGCCAAGGCCGCGCAACGCTTCGAGGCGCCGCAGGATTTCGGGCGTTGCGGCGGTCGCCACGGTCTCTGTGATCTCGATGATGAACTGCGTCGCCGAGCGGCCGGTTTCCTTCAGCACGCGGTCGCACATGGTGACGATCTCGTCACGCTTCAGCTGCTCGCCGGAAACGTTGATGGAGATGCGGCGCCCGGGGAAATGGCCGACATCGGCGCAGGCCCGCCTGAACACCCATTCACCGAGCATGTCGATCAGGGTCGAGCGTTCGGCGATGGGGATGAACTCAGCCGGCGAGATCAGCCCGCGAACCGGATGACGCCAGCGGATCAGGCCTTCGAGAGCATAAGCGGACCCGTCCGGATTGACGATGGGCTGGTAGTGCAGTTCGAGTTCGCCCAGATAGATCGCCGCGCGCAACTCCCGTTCGACCAGGCGCCGGTAGCGCTTGTCGGACAGCATCTCCTCATCGAACACGGTGACGCGGCCACGGCCGGCCGCCTTGCTTTCATAGAGCGCCAGGTCGGCAACCAGCATCAGTTCCGCCGTGTTGGAGGCATGGGCCGGCGCCAGCGCCACGCCAACCGAGATGGAGAGCGGGATGGTCTTGCCCTCGTGTGATTTGCCGGCCCGCATCGTATCGAGCAATTGCCTGATGTCCTTGTTGATGGCGGCGAGGTCGCCATGCGGAATGATGACGCCGAATTCGTCGCCGCCCAGCCGGCCGACCCTGCCGCCGGCAAAGACGCGTTCCGACGTCTTGACCAGATGCACCAGAGCGAGGTCGCCGAACTGGTGCCCGAACGTGTCATTGAGCTGCTTGAAGTGATCGACGTCGATCAACAGCAAGGTCGCCTCGCGCCGATCGCGCATGGTGCCCAGGCTGTCGCGCAGCGCTTCGAGAAAGTAGCGCCTGGTCATCGCCCCGGTCATGGCGTCCCTGGTCAGGAAATGTTGTTTTTCGGCCTCTGCGGCGGCAGCCGATTGCAAGCTATGGACGACGCTGCTGCGCATGTACATCAGTGCCAGCAAGGCAATGCCGGTGGCCAGGATCGAGACGGCGAAGGCGCCGCCCGAGGGCAGGTCGCGCGAGATGTCGAAAGCGCCGAACGTGGCCGCGCCGATGCTCAGCAAAAGCAGGGCCTGGATGCCGCGATAGATCCGGCCGCTATGGTCCTTGATCGTCGCCAGTATGCTCATCCGACGGCCCCCGCAATGCAGGCTCACGGCTAGCGGGGAGCCGTTAAGAAGACATTGAATTGGCCGTTAACTTCGCACCGTGCCGTCATGCGCGAAAGGTTCATGGTTAAGGAGTGAAAACCGCTTCTTCCTCCAGGCAGCCGAAACAGCCGGTTGCGCCTCGGGCGATATCGGCGGACAATGCTTTTGCCGCGACGAGCAGCGGCGTTCGCCGCCGGTCGCTTCACCACCAGTTTCAGGATCAGACGATGAAGATCATTGCTTGCGGCAGCGTGCCGACCATCATAGCGCCGGAAAAATACTTCACCGGCCGGGTTCTGCAGACGCCGATCATCGAGGCGGAGGCGCCGGCGCGGCTGAGAGCGACACTGGTCAGCTTCGAACCGGGCGCGCGCACCCACTGGCACACGCATCCGCTCGGCCAGACGCTTTATGTCACCTCGGGCGCTGGGCTTGCCCAGACATGGGGCGGCCCGATCCGGGAGATCAGGGCAGGCGACGTGATCTGGTTCGCGCCCGGCGAAAAGCACTGGCATGGTGCCGGGCCGAAGACGGCGATGACCCATATCGCCATGCAGGAAGCACTCGATGGCGTCCATGCCGACTGGCTGGAAGCGGTTTCCGGCGAGCAATATGGCAGCTAAGTCCTGACCAGCCTCGGACAGCAGGCCTATTTGGGTCGCACCATCTTCAGGAACACCGCGGAAAGGTTTGCGGCGAGCTCGCTGCCGTCGCGCACGCCGCGTTCGATGGCGTGATCGACCGCGCCGTGTAGCCCGTTGAACAGGACGATCGCGGCGAGGTCCGGATCGTCGACCGACCAGGTGCCGGCTTTCGTGCCGGCCGCCAGCAGGCGGAGAGATCGCCCAGCAACGGATTGTCGCCTTTCATCTGCCGCTGGTCGGGGCGATGGTCGTGGAAGACGACATCGTGCAACCGATGGTCGTCGAGATAGGCGTCGATGCCGGCGCTGACGAAGCTCTTCAGGCGCCCGGTCCAGTCATCGGGTGGGCAGGCCTCGATGGCGCTCAGGACGCGGGCGCGAAATCCCGCCACGAACCGCCCGCGCAGGGCGGCAACGACATCCTCCTTGGAGGTGAAGTAGAGATAGAAGGTGCCTTTGGCGACTTCGGCCCGCGTGGCGATCGCGTCGATCGTCGTGGTGCCAACGCCCTTGGCAACGAACAGCGACGTGGCGGCCCGCAAGATATCGTCACGGCGCACCTCGGCCGGCTTGGTGCGGGGTTTCAGTGCCTTCCTGGCAATGGCAGGCATAGGGTTCGGCTCACCGTTCCGGTCTTTCCGCAGCACTGGCTTATTGATTTTCATTAACCTGCTTCTAACGGTCGAGACAAGCTTTTTATAACGATTCCAAAGTGATAGATGGCTGCACGTTTCACGTTGGGATAGACCATGCCGAAGAACCGCCTGCCGCTCGTCGCCGCCGTCTATCTCGGCACGTTTGTCGCCTTGCTCGACGTCAGCATCGTCAATGTCGCGCTGCCGACCATCCAGCAGGCGCTGCACACCGATTTCGGCGGCATGCAATGGGTGGTCGATGCCTACACGCTGTGCCTGTCGGCCTTCATGCTGTCGTCGGGGCTGATCGGCGACCGCTATGGCCGCAAGCGCTCATGGCTGGCCGGCGTCGGCATCTTCGTTGCCGGTTCGCTGATCTGTGCCGTCGCGCCCAATTTGCCGGCGCTGCTGGCCGGCCGTGTGGTGCAAGGCATTGCCGGCTCGCTGCTCATTCCAGGCGCGCTGTCGATCCTGACGCAGGCCTTTCCCGACCCGCGACAACGGGCCGGCGTGATCGGCGGCTGGGCCTCGTTCGCCGCCGTTTCGCTGGTCGTCGGCCCGGTACTGGGCGGCATCCTTGTCCAGACCGTCGGCTGGCAGAGCATCTTCCTGATCAATCTGCCGCTCGGCCTTTTCACCATCGCGCTGGGCGCTGCGTCGATCGAGGAGACAGCCCATCCCGAACATGCCCATCTTGACCTTGTCGGCCTAGCGCTCTCGATCCTGTGGCTCGGCGCGCTGACCTTCGGCCTGATCTCGGCCGGCGAGAGCGGCTGGGGCGATCCCAGGACCATCACGGCCATCATTGCCGGTGTCGTTGGCCTGGCGGTTTTCCTTGGCTTCGAGGCGCGCACGCCACGGCCCATGCTGCCGCTCGGCCTGTTCCGCGACGTGCGCTTTGCCGTCGCCAACGTCGCCTCGTTCTCGCTCGGCTTCACCTCCTATAGCTGCGTCTTCTTCTTCTCGATGTTCCTGCAGCAGGTGCAGGGCTGGTCTCCCACGCAGACCGGCCTGCGCATGGCGCCGGCCTTTCTTGTCCAGATCGTCGTGTCGCCCTGGATCGGCCGGCTGAGCGCCCGCTATGGGCATTCGCTTTTGATGACGGCGGGCTATGTGCTGATCGGGCTTTCGATGCTCGGCATGTGCTGGGCCGGGCCGTCGACGCCATACGCGGTGCTGTGCGCGCTGTTCATCATCAACGGTCTCGGCAATTCGCTGGCAATCCCGACCGGCAGCGCCGCCGCCATGTCCTACGCGCCACGCGAGCGCTCCGGCATGGTGTCGGCTGTCATCAACGCCACCCGCCAGGGCGGGCTGGCCATCGGCATCGCGCTGCTTGGCGCCTTGATGAGCATGCGGGCGACGAGCCTCTTGACCGGATATCTCGGCGATGCCGGTGTCGCCAATGCCGAAGCGGTGGCTCGTGCCGCCATATCACGGCATGATTTCGCAACCGACGCGGCGATGGGCGAGAGTGGCGTGCACCAGCTCTTCGCGACAGCCTATGCCGGCGGCTTCCATGCCGCGATGCTGACGGCGGCGTTTGCCGCGTTCCTCACCGCCGCTCTGCTGGTCGTGGTCCTGGCGCCGGCCGAGGCGCGTTCGGCCAGGGAAGCGAAGCGGCAGGCGTAAGGTGCTTCGCCTCCAACAAAAACCCGGCAATGATGGCGGCGGGTTTCTGTTGTCGTCAGATCGATCTGATCAGGTCAGCGATGCCGTGAAGCGCTGGATGCGGGTGCAGGCTTCCTCCAGCAGTGCATCCGAGGTGGCGTAGGAGATGCGGAAGTTGGGACCGAGGCCGAAGGCCGAGCCGAACACCACCGCCACACCTTCGGCTTCGAGCAGCTCCGAACAGAAGGCCTCGTCGGTATCGATCACCTTGCCGGCCTTGGTCTTCTTGCCGATCAGCTGGGCGCAGGACGGATAGACATAGAAGGCGCCTTCCGGCGACGGGCAGGTGATACCGCGCGCCTGGTTGAGCATCGAGACCACGAGGTCGCGCCGCCCCTGGAAGATCGCCTTGTTCCTGGCAATGAAGTCCTGCGGGCCGTTGAGCGCCTCGACGGAAGCCCATTGTGCGATGGTGCAGGCGCCCGAGGTCTGCTGGCCCTGGATCATGTCCATCGCCTTGATCAGCTGGACCGGACCGGCGGCATAGCCGATGCGCCAGCCGGTCATGGCATAGGCTTTCGACACGCCGTTCATGGTCAGGGTGCGCTCATAGAGCTTCGGCTCGACCTCGGCGATGGTCTTGAAGACGAAGTCGCCATAGGTCAGGTGCTCGTACATGTCGTCGGTCAGCGTCCAGACATGCGGATGCTTCAACAGCACGTCGGCCAGCGCGCGCAGTTCGGCTTGCGTGTAGGCCGCGCCCGACGGGTTGGACGGCGAGTTCATCAGCAGCCATTTGGTCTTCGGCGTGATCGCCTTTTCCAGCACTTCGGCCGTCAGTTTGAAACCATTCTCGATCGATGTGTCGGCGAACACCGACGTGCCGCCGCAGATCGCCACCATTTCGGGGTAGCTGACCCAGTAGGGGCGGGGGATGATGACCTCGTCGCCGGGGTTCAGCGTCGCCATGAAGGCATTGAACAGGATCTGCTTGCCGCCGGTGCCGACAATGGTCTGCTCGGGCTTGTAATCGAGATTGTTCTCGCGCTTGAATTTTTTTGCGATCGCCTCGCGCAGCGGCACGATGCCCGAAACCGGCGGATACTTGGTCTCGCCACGGCGGATGGCTTCGATCGCCGCATTCTTGATGTTGTCGGGCGTGTCGAAATCCGGTTCGCCGGCGCCGAGGCCGATAATGTCACGGCCGGCATTTTTCAGCTCGCGGGCTTTCTGCGTCACCGCGATGGTGGCGGAAGGCTTTACGCGGGAAAGGGTGTCGGCAAGAAAGGCCATGACCAGATATCTCTCCTTGAGAAGATCGGCGCGGCCAGGAGCGGCCGCGGCGCTTCTCATGTCGCATGATTTCGCTCAGTGCAAGCATTGTCGGCTGATCCAGGCCTCAAGGAGCCGTGATTGCGACCTGTGAGCGGCAACAAAAAATTCATTAACGAGCGGTAAGGGCTTGAGTGGCAGGATCGCAAACCATTCCGCCATTTCGCGGAGCGAGGGACCCTTGTCACGCAGCATCGGGCTTGCCCATATCATCCGTCATGATGACGGCACCTCGTCAGGTGTCTGGGGCATCTACACGCTGCAAAGCGCCTTCCAGCCGATCTTCGCCTTCAAGGAGGGCAAACTGTCGGTTGCCGCCTTCGAAGGGCTGATCCGGCCGTTTCGCGATGGCGAGCCGCAATCGCCGATGGTCTTCTTCTCGACCTGTCCGGCCGCCGACCGCTTGCATGTCGAGGCGCTGACCAGGACATTGCATCTGCTCAATGCCGGCGCCTGCCTGCCGCAGGAGGCGTCGATCTTCGTCAATTTCGACCCGTCGGTGTTCACCGAGCGGCCGATCGCCGATAATGCCTTGCGCGAAATGCGGCTGGTGCTGCACGAGGCCGGCATCGATCCGGGCCGTGTCGTGTGCGAGGTGACCGAGCAGAGATCGGCATCGCAGGAGACCTTGCACAGCTTCGTCGCCGCGCTCAAGGGCAACGGGTTTCGCATCGCCGTCGATGACTATGGCGCCGACGATTCCGACATCAACCGCATCAAGGAGTTGCGGCCCGACATCGTCAAGTTCGACGCCACCTGGATCACGCAGCTGATGGAATCCGGCGCCGGCTTCGCGCTGTTGACGACGATGGTGAAGAACTTCGAGGAACAAGGCATCCGCACGGTGTTCGAGGGCATCGAGGAAGGCTGGCAGCTGGAGCTCGCCGAAAAGTCCGGCGCTTCGATGGTCCAGGGTTTCGTGCTGGCGCGGCCGGAGCTGGCGCCGACGAGTTTCCGTGTTTTCGGGAAAGCTCCAGACCCGGTTGCCGCAGCAAGCGATGCGCCCACCGCCGCCGCGGTCGCTCCGCGTACAGCACGGCCGGCAAAAGCCTTCGGGCGCAGGGTCGCGCCATGAGGCTCGAGCGGCGGCGCACCGTCGGCGATGCGATCTTCGCCGACGAGATCGGCATCGAATACGGTGTCTTCGGCGAGTTCCGCCTGCGCAGCGCCTACCAGCCGATCTTCGCGCCGCTCGGGCGTTCATTGTACGCGGTGGCAGTCGAGGGCCTGATCGAGCCGCATCGCGCCGGTCGGGCAGGGTCGGCGCGGGCGTTCTTCGAGGGCGTTGCCGCTGCGGACCGGCTGTTTGTCGAGACCATGTGCCGGGTGCTGCATCTCAGGAATTTCCACAATATCGGCGTCGACGGGCTCGATCTGTTCTTCAACTACAATCCGATGGTCAATGACCATTCGGGGCGGGCGCTGGCCGAAATCCGGCTGATGAGCCGGCATCTCGGCGAGCTTGGCCTCGCCCCGGGCATGCTGGTCTGCGAAATCACCGAACAGGCGGCGGACGAAGCGCTTCTGGCGCGGCTGGTGCGTGAGATCCGACGCGACGGCATCCGCATCGCCATCGACGATTTCGGCACCGGCCATTCGACCGAGGAGCGGGTGAGCCTGCTTCAGCCCGACATCGTCAAGATCGATGGCGGCTGGTTCGCGGAGTTCTGCCGCCACGCCGCCGCCGAACGCTTCTTCCGCCCGCTGGTCTCCAACCTGCACGACCGCGGCGCCAGGGTGCTGGTCGAAGGCATCGAGCAGCCCGTCCATTTGCGCGTCGCGCTCGACGGCGGCGTCGACCTGCTGCAGGGCTATCTTCTCGCCCGGCCGGCGCTGGCCGGCACCATCTTCGACGAAGAGCCGCTGTCGGTCGATGCGCTGCTGGGCAGGGAGAACAATGTCGTGCCGCTGTTCGGCTAGGGCATGCCGATATTCAGGTGATGCCGGCCTGACCTGAATCTCGACATGCCCTTGAGCGCTTTCACATATCAGCGCCGCTGATGGTCGCGCCAAAACAAATCATTGGTTGAGGGCACAGCGGCTGCGATAATCGCCAATGCGAGGCAGATCCGGGGACCGTCCATGATACTCTACAGCATGATCGACAGCGGCAATTGCTACAAGCCGCGCCTGCTGATGGCCAAGCTTGGCCTGGCCTTCACCACGATCGAGGTGAGTTCGCATACCGGCGACACGCGGAAGGCCGATTTCGTCGCCAAGAACCCGAATGCCATGGTGCCGCTGCTCGAACTCGACGACGGCCGCCGGCTGGCCGAGTCCAACGCCATCCTGCTCTATCTCGCCGAAGGCACGCGCTTCCTGCCGGCGGACAAATATGAACGCGGGGTCGCCTATCAATGGCTGTTCTTCGAGCAATACAGCCACGAGCCCTATATCGCCGTGCGCAAGGCCCTGCTGACCTTTCCCGAACGCGCCGGGGATGCCACGCCCGAGCGGCTGGCGGCAACGCTGGAGCGCGGCAACAAGGCGCTCGGTGTGATGAACAGATATCTGGAGAACAACGCCTTCTTCGCCGGCGCCGCCTTCAGCATCGCCGACATCGCGCTCTATGCCTACACGCATACGGCCGAGCAGGGCGGCTTCCAACTCGACGCCTATCCGGCTGTCATGGCCTGGCTTGGCCGCGTGGAGGCGGATCCGGGGCACGTGCCGATCGAGTGGGTGGGATAATAGAGCCTCCTTCTCCCTGTAAACGGGGAGAAGGAGGCTCTGGTCCAGACAAACAAAAAGGCGGGATAAATCCCGCCTTCCCATGCTTGGTAGCCTGATCGGGAGCGTCCGGTCCGGGCTGGCAGCTATCTGCTGTTCCAGCGTGTCGGGTCTTTCCGCTCCGGGCGCGCTTCTCGCGCGACCGTCAGTACATCCGTGACTTGCCGCGCGCCCCGGGCTCTCGCCCGGCGCGCGCCATTCGCAAAATCAGGCTGCCTTGCTCAGAGATCCAGCGGACGACTTGCCAGTGCGGCGGTCCTGCTCGATCTCGAAGTTGATCTTCTGGCCTTCGACCAGGGTCGACAGTCCAGCGCGCTCGACAGCGGAGATGTGAACGAAAACGTCCGCGCCGCCCGCGTCAGGCTGGATGAAGCCGAAGCCCTTGGTGGCGTTGAACCACTTGACCGTTCCAGTTGCCATAAAAATAGTCCTTGCATTTGCTTTGGTTTGACCGGACCGAAGTCCAGCCGGTGTGCATCGAGATTTTGGAGATAGACGTCAGCAAACGCGAAGATCGCGAGGCCCGGATCGATCGGCCGAAATATCAATGGGCCTGATATAGGCTGCTTTCGTTCCAAAAACAAGACTGCGTGAGAAAGCCGTGATCGAGGACTGCCCAACGGCCGCCCCAATCTGGTGAAACCGTCGCGGCAGATCGCGCCGTCCGTGGGCGGCGGGTCAGGGGAGGAGACCATGAAAGCCATAGTGCTTGCCGCTTGTCTGACGCTGATGGCGGTCGAGGCGCAGGCGATCTCACGCTATGACCCGACGCAGATGAGCTGCGCCAAGGTGCAGTCGACGATCGCCAGGCAAGGCGCGGTCATCCTGCGCTACCAGTCGACGCGGGTGCCGGGACTGCCGCTCTACGACCGCTATGTGCAGAGCCAGCAATTCTGCACCATGGGCGAGGTGCGGACACGCGCCTATGTGCCGAGTGCCGACACCAGGTCCTGCCCGGTCTACAACTGCAAGCGGCCGGACAATGACCGGCATTTCCGCCGGCGGTTTTTCCACAACAATTAGGGCGGCGTCCGCGCCGGCGGTTCAGAAGCCGAAGGACACCTGCGCCGGCGGCGGCGGGCCGACGCGTACGCCTTCCATCGCCAGCATCTTTTCCTTGGTGACCGACCCGCCGGGCGCTGAGAAGCCGCCGATCTTGCCGCCGGCCGCCAGGATGCGGTGGCAGGGGATGACCAGCGGCACCGGATTGGCGCCAAGGGCGGCACCGGTTTCGCGCGGCAGGCCGGCATGGCCGGCGCGCTTGGCGAGTTCGCCATAGGTGGTGGTTTCGCCATAGCTGAGTTTGCGTGCCGCGTCGTAGATGGCCAGGCGGAAATCGTCGACGCCGTCGAGATCGACCGGAACATTGGAGAAATCGACGTCCTCGCCGGCGGCGTAAGCCTTGATCGAGGCAATCAGCTCGACCACCCATGGCGGCTGCGCCGTGGAGGCGGAAACGCCGGCATGGCGCATCAGCCGCCGCTCGACTGATTCACGGCTGCGTTCGGGCAGGCAGAGCCGGATCAGGCCCTTTTCGCTCCAGGCGATGCCCATGAAACCGATCACTGTTTCTAACACTGCGTGGCCGGCTGTGATCGACGGTGACGTTTCCATGATGCGCTCCTTTCCGCAAAGCGGCGAAATCCGGGATTCCTGCCGGTACATATCAGGAACAATATGGCATCACCGCCCGCGTCTCGCCACCCGAAAACCACCAGATGGCCCCGATTGCTACCCTGGAATCGCTGGTGTAAGGGATTTCTTAACACCCCGACGAACCGGACCCGAGCGCGGCTTGCCAGCAAAACAAACCCTTATCGCGATCGGCGTGATCGTGGCGGCGGCCGGCATCAGCGGCTGCACCTCGACCTCGCAGATGAAGGCCGCGCCGCCCCTGACCGAAACCGCGACCGTTGCCGGCAGCGATGCCGGCTTCACCATACCGCTGCCGGAGACGGTTTCGGTGCTGCCGCAATCCTCGGGCATTGCCCCCGTCCAGACCGCCGAATTGACGCCTGGCGCAGCGACTGCGCCGGCGCTTGATCCAGCCGCCCAGCCGGCTGCGGCGACCGCCGCCTTTGCCGGCTCGACGCCGGCCTCACCCGCGGTGCCCGCCGTGATGACCGCCAATGCCTGGCAGGCGCCGCCGCCGGCCAAGGCGGGCCAGCCCGTCAAGGCGGCCCAGGCTGCTCAGACCTACACCACCGCCGGGCTTATTGTGCCGGCGGTCGCCGGGGGTGGCCAGAAACTGCCAGGGGTGCAGCAGGTCGCCTATGTCATGCCGCAGAACCCGGCTTCCCTGGTGCAGTTCCCGTCCGCGCCGGTTGGTCCGGTGCAGGAAGAACATACGGGCGTGCGCGGCGACGTCGACCGGCTGATCGTCAAATACGCCGCGCTCTACCAGGTGCCGGTCGATCTGGTGCGCCATGTCGTCAACCGCGAGAGCACCTTCAATCCCAAGGCCTACAACAATGGCCATTGGGGGCTGATGCAGATCAAGCACGCGACGGCGCGCGGTATGGGCTATGACGGGCCGGCCAAGGGCCTGTTCGACGCCGAGACCAATCTGAAATACGCGGTCAAATATCTGCGTGGCGCCTGGCTGGTGGCGGGCGGCAATGCCAAGAAGGCCGACTGGCTCTACCAGACCGGCTATTATTTCGACGCCAAGCGCAAGGGCTTGCTCGAGGCCACCGGCCTCGGTGTCGACCGCAAGCGTCCGCAGCCCGACGCCTGAGCGCGATGCCTGAACCGCGCCCGCCGGCCCCGAACGATATCCGGCTGCGCAAGCTTCTCGACGAGACGCTCGTTGCACCGCACTGGCCTGATGGTTTTACCATGCGCTGCTTCGAGCCCGGTGATGCACCGCCCCTTCATGCGCTGCTGAGCGAGGTCTTCGACGACGGCGCCGACGGCCCGTTCGACGAATGGTGGCCGCGCATTTCGGACGATCCCGAATTCGACCCGGCGCTGTGTTTCCTCGTCATCGACGCCAAGGGCCGGCTGGCGGCAGCGGCGCTGTGCTGGACGAGAGCTTTCGTCAAGGATCTCGCCGTTCACCCCGAGGCACGCGGCAAGGGCATCGGCGAGGCGCTGATGTGGCAGGCCTTCGCGGCCTTTCGCGACCGCGGCGCGGCCCATGTCGACCTCAAGACCAATACGGTCGAAAACGCCGCCGCCATCAGGCTCTACGAACGGCTCGGCATGTTCGAGGTCGATTGGTATAGTTGAAGGGTGACCGCGCGCGTCAGATATCCGGCGCGTTGCCGATTTTCAGCTTGATCTCGAGCGCCCAGGCGCGGCCTTCGTCGCCGCCCCACAGCAGCCAGGCGATGGTGCCGGCCGACGGGTTGTCCTCATTGCCGTAATTCTTGCCGCGCTTGTCGACCTCGTGGCGGGCGAAGTAGCTGACCATGCGGCGGATGGTGGATGGCACAAGCTTCTCGCGGTTCTTCAGTTCGGTCGCCCGCGCCACGCCTATTTCGGTGCCGCCGCGGCCGAATTGCTCGCGCAGCCGCAAGCCCCTGGCGGCATTGTCGGCCACCACTTGCGGGCAGCGCAGGTCGATCTCGTCGGCTTCGTGCATTTTGTCCCCCGTGGTTCGCTTTACCTTGCCGTGGGAATGCCGGGAAGCCGGGGAGGTTCCCATGCAATCAATCGCTGTGTGCCATCCGAAGAAATGTCGGAACCAATGCTTGCCAAACGTCCTTGGGTCGCAGAGCAACAGCGCCGGGACGCCGGCGCCGACTTAAGGGAGCCGATCATGATCACCTTTCCCAACGAATCCGCCAGATACCGCACCGCCCGCGAAAAACTCCTGAAGAAGGAAATCGAGCTGCGCCGCGCCATGGAAGCGGTGGCCGAGGCGCGGCGCGCGCTGCCGCCGGGCGGGCTGATCCGCCAGGATTATGTCTTCGATGCGCTCGATGCCGAAGGCAGGCCGGCGAAGACAAAACTGTCGGAACTGTTCGCGCCTGATAAGAATTCGCTGATCCTCTACCAGATGATGTTCCCGCGCCATCCCCAGGAAACGCGCGATGTGGCGGTGAGCGGCGGTACCGCCAAGCTCGCCCGGCCCGACCAGCCATGCCCGTCCTGCACGGCGCTGCTCGACCAGTGGGACGGCGCCGTCGGCCATCTCGAAGCGGCCGGCTTCAATTTCGCCGTGGTGGCCAAGACCACGCTGGAAAACCTCACCACGCTCGGCCGCGATCGCGGCTGGAAGAACATGCGGCTGGTGTCGTCGGCCAACAACAGCTTCAAGCGCGACTACAATGCCGAGGACGCCGACGGCGCGCAGATCCCGCTTTTGTCGGTGTTCCACCGCGATGGTGACGGCATCCGCCATTTCTGGTCGTCCGAGCTCGGCTTTGCGCCGCCGGAACCTGGCCAGGACCCGCGCGCCATCGGCACCTGCGAGATCCTGTGGAACCTGATGGATTTCACGCCGGAAGGCCGGCCGGATTGGCACGAGCAGCTGCAATATGGCGAGGCCTGCTGTCACTGACGTCGCGGCGTTTCAGCTTCAGTCGCCGCGCTTCGGTCGGAATGGCTTTTCTGCATGTGGTCGCCACCCCGCCCGATCGACGAGCCAGTCGCCGCTCCAGTTGGCCTTTGGCACGACTTCAGCGTCCTTGATCCGCGCTTCAGGTCGCCGGTGAACTCTCGCTCAAATTGGCCGGAACATCGCAAGACCCGCTGCATTGATAGGAGACGTTTGCGTCCCTTTCACGGATCCGAAGTGCGAGCCACAATTAGAAACGCATGGGACTTGCTGCGAGAAAGCGTGGTTGGCTTTGTCAACGACAATGCCCTTAGCCATGGCGCGGCGATGGCCTTTTATGCCGCCACCTCGTTGGCCCCGGTTCTGATAATTGTCGTCGCGATAGCAGGCATTGCGTTTGGGCATGACGCAGCGCAGTTGGCTTTGTCTGCCCAGATCTCCGGGTTGATGGGTTCAGAAAGTGCGGCGCTCCTTAAAACCGCGCTCGAAGGGGCATCCAGCAAATCATCGGGGACCGTGGCGGCCCTCATCGGCATGGCCACTTTGCTCGTCACCGCCTCCGCGGTGTTTGGCGAGATGCAGCAGGCCCTGAATGCAATATGGAAGGTTGAAGCGAAAGGGAGTTCGCTGTCGCGGCTCTTGCGGGCGCGCGCGGCAAGTCTTGGCCTGGTCGCCGCCCTCGGCTTTATGTTGCTGGTCTCCTTGGTGGCGAGCGCGGCGATCTCGGCTTTGGGCAACGGCATCAGCGCTCAATTGCCGTTCGGCGAATTTGTCCTGAGTGCGATCAACACCCTGATATCCTTTTCCCTGATCACCGTGATGTTTGCCGCGATCTACAAAGTCCTGCCGGACCGTGCCTTGGAATGGCGGGATGTCGGGATCGGTGCTGTCGTGACCGCCGCTCTGTTCACATTGGGGAAGTCGCTTATCGGTTGGTATATCGGCACAAGTGCGATCGCATCGTCATATGGCGCGGCCGGAGGGCTGCTCGTCATACTGCTCTGGGTCTATTATTCATCAGAAATATTTCTGCTCGGTGCGGAGTTGACCCGCGCCTATTCCGTTCGACATGGCAGCAGGTCCGACCTGGACGGGCTGGTTCAAAATGCTCCCGCTCCACAAAACGTTGTTTCAATTCGCCGAAGGCCCAACTCTTCGGGCGCCGTTGCGTTGTTGGCGGTGGCGTGCGTGAGCGCAACGATGACGGCCTTCCTGCTGGGGCCTCGTCGCCCGTAGAGGAGAGGTCACGCTGCGGCCGTAGGCTGCTTCCCCTTCTTCCCGCGCGAGGACACGGATGGCAACCTCGGCGCATCTGCCGCGTTGGGTCCGTGAGGACACCTTCACGGAGCGCTTCGATGAAACCGCATCTCGCCATTGCCATGCTGGCTCTTCTGGCCGGAACGTCTTCAGCCTTTTCCCAGCAGGCGGCCAGCACCTTGCCGGCGGTGTCGGAGAACAAGGTCGACACCGACACCTTCACCAAAACACTGGTCAGCGCCAACCGCTTCGAGATCGAAAGCGGCAAGCTGGCGCAGAACAAGGGCGTCGCGGCCGATGTGGCCGATTTCGCCGCGCTGATGGTGAAGGACCACACCAAGGCCGGCGAGGATTTCAAGGCGGCGCTGGAAAGGAGCCAGACCACGGCATCCATCAAGCCCGAGGGCCCGCCGCTGCTGCCGAACGACCAGGCAATGCTCGACCAGCTCGAGGCGCTGGATGGCGACGCCTTCCAGGCCAAATACATCACCTTGCAGACCGAAGCGCATAAGCAGGCGGTGGCGATGTTTTCGACCTACGCCCGGTCCGGTGACGACCCCGCGCTGAAGGAGTTCGCCAAGAGGACGCTGGAGGTGCTGAAGATGCACGAGATGCATCTCAAGGATGTGGCGGCGGTGCATTAGGGGTGATGTGGGATCAGCGCCCTACGGCGCCCCCCTCTGTCCTGCTGGACATCTCCCCCACAAGGGGGGAGATTGGGCTGTCAATGCGGCCTTCGCCAATTTCCAACGTTGCAAGAAGAGAGCCGGCACCAAAGCGGCCAATCTCCCTAACCGTGGGGGAGATGTCCGGCAGGACAGAGGGGGGCGCCGTAGAGCGCTACCGCAACTATCCTGCCACTCCCGAGGCAAACCCCACACCAACCTGGCCCCTTTGCCTCCACCCGCCATCAACTACACTGCCCGCATCACCCTCGAGAGCACCCCATGCCCAAGATCGATCTCGCATCCGTGCCCGTCCGCAAAGGCTCGGGCTATCCCGCGCCCTTCGACGCGCCTTGCGCCGACCGCACGCGCCGCCGCCTTGGCGATGCCGGCGGCCTCACCGATTTCGGCGTCAACCTGATGACCTTGCCGCCCGGCGGCTGGTCGAGCCAGCGCCACTGGCACAGCCATGAGGACGAGCTCGTCCATGTGCTGGAAGGCGAACTGGTGCTGGTCGAGGATGGCGGCGAGACGCTGCTCAGGGCGGGCGATAGTGCTGCCTTCGCCAAGAACAGCGGCAACGGCCATCACATGATCAACCGCTCGTCGCTCACGGCCCGCTACATCGAGGTCGGCTCGCGCAATCCCGACGATGTCATCACCTGTTCCGACATCGACATGATGAGCCCGAGTTCGGATGGCCGGTTCCTGCACAAGGACGGCACGCCGTATCCGGGGCAGGGGTGAGGGCTGGACCATGCTTCGGCGCTGGCGTTCCGCCAGCGGCGGGATAAGCTCCTGACAATTAAAGGTGGCGCAGGCCCCCTCATCCGGCCGCTTCGCGGCCACCTTCTCCCCGAGGGGAGAAGAGGTTTGCGCTGGCGCTTGTAGCCTCCTCTCCCCTCGGGGAGAGGTCAGCCGAGCGAAGCGGAGGCTGGGTGGGGGGGTTTGGCACCAGCCTTGCCAAACCCAGGAGCATCACCATGAAAAAACAAGTCATCGAAGTGCCCGTCATGTCGGACAAGGTGCGCGCGCTCGGCCTGCCCTGTTCGACGGCGGTGAAGGCCCACGGCTTCGTGTTCATCTCGGCGACGCCGCCGGTGGACATGGTGACTGGCGAGATGGTGCGCGGCGACATCGAAACGCAGACCGAGGCATCGCTGAAGGCTCTGAAACATTGCCTGGAAGCGGCCGGCACCTCGCTGGACAATGTGGTGATGGTGCGCATCTACGCCGTCAATTCCGGCTTCTACAACGCGATAAACAGGGTGTATGCGCGGTATTTCAGCGTGAACCCGCCGGCGCGGAGTTTCGTGCCGGTGGCGTCGTGGCCGATGGAGTTCGATATCGAGATTGAGTGTGTGGCGGTGGCGTGAGCGACAGCCAGGCGACCCTTCAGTTGTATCTTGCATCTCAAGTACTCGGGTCTTGAAGGCGTTAGTGGGGTTAGCTTCAACAGAAGTCGCGCCTCAAGTTTCTCCGATAAAGTGGCACGGCCCGCCCAAAGGCATGTTGAAGAAAGTGCCTAGTAAGGGGCGCTACAAAAAAAGCGCACTAAACAAACTTGCCGAGTGTGAGCGGCGGTTAGCAATCGGCCATTATAATACCGGATTGACCGCCTCCTTATAACTACGGCATAAAATAAACGGGGGGATATGGGGACGAGTTATGGAAGACGACATCCAATTAGTAGGCAGAAATGGGCCGTTCGGACAGTTGGAAGGCGCGTCAGAAAATCCTGGCCAATACATACAATTTCACGACACGGCTAAATGGGGTGCTATTGCCCTTTCTGAGAACGATCGCCGGGTTCGTATTCTGATCGGGAGGAAGGGAGCTGGAAAAAGTAGGCAGCTGGCTCGGCTTCGAGTGTCGGCTACTGTCGCCGATGAATATTTACTACTACTACAGAGAAATGAAGTTCCATCAAATTCGACGCTAAGAGATTTTGCGAGTATATATCCGGATCGAACGGATAGGATACAGCGGTGGGTTCTACTGTGGAAAGCGTCAATAATATCCTGCGTGATAAAAAACATAGAGTACGGCGGAAAACATTCCGATACGTACAAGCAGATAATTAAGGGTTTTCCAGAATATATTGGGACTAATTGTCAAGAATTAATTATGGCTACCACCTCAACCTCTACGGTAGCGAGCGTGATGACGCATATAATAAGGAAAAAGAACAGTTTTATATCAATGGACGATTACCTAAATGATCAGAGATGGGGCCTGATCGAGAATTTTTCAGAGGCTCTTATTCAAAATGTGCCACCAATATTTATATTTCTTGATACGCTAGATCAAAACTTCTCATCTGCTCCTATCGATTGGATGGATTTCCAGACCGGATTATTTAATTTTATACTAAGTAGAGTTTATGATCCGGAGTCAAATCACCGGCTGCATATTGTTGCATCCATTAGAGAGCTTGTCTATTTGTTTACGCAAGAGTCGGAGCATGGGAGAAAATCTCACGACTCGATATATATCGCCTATCTGAGCTGGAGGCCGGATGCCGCGATACATTTTCTGATAAGAAAATTAGAATCTATGGATAAGGGATGTTTTGCGGAAAATCCCAAAAGTGCAAAAGGCAGGGATTTAATATATAGATGGATAGGTTTTACAGAAATATTTATGGAGAGGAGAGGTATTAGTCAGGATGTTGTTTCATATCTGATACGGCATACGAGATATCTTCCAAGGGACATTGTTCAGATTGGAAATGCTATATCTCTGGTGAATGCTAAGAATGGAAAATTAACCCCTGGTAAATTGGTTGAAATAATATCATCGTGTGCAAGATCAATAGCCTTAGAGGTCGTCGAATCGATTGCCATACATCTGTCTGTTAGTGAGTTTATAAGAGGTCGGATAGATTACCATGCGTATAAACGGTCCGAGAGCGCCAAGAGTGTAATTGTTAGGCACTACGAGGATCAGATAGAAAGGTTAATATATTTTATAGGAGAAGAGCGGGTATCTATGAAAAGGTACAGAGGTATGATTTCATCTAGTCCATCCGAAAATGATTTTGACAATGCTCTTGTTGAAGAGATATTTGATCACCTTTGGAAGCACGGCATGCTGGCTGTACATAGGCGTGGGTCTGAGGCTAATGTTGTCCAATATATCCACACAAACAATAACAATAGCCCATATGTCATCTCTAGACTGCCAATGGATGCAGAGTTCTTCGTATTTCATCCAACGCTGATTGATGCTTATGGCATAAGGCCGACGCAGGGAGTGGTCTATGGCACTTGAGAAAACGTTTTCAGGATGGCCTGCATTCAAGTCGGAGTTCCGCCAGTTCCTGCCTGACATCAACAACAAAGAATACATAATAGGAAAATATCTATTTCGCGGCCAAAGGGTCGGAAAGTGGGATCTAGAGTCATCATTCGATAGACTCATCGGCGCTAAACCTCTGATAGATCGCAATAGTCGAGAGAAATTCTGGATACGTTCCTTCTTCGACGGCGCTGGGGCATATCGGCGTTGGGATTGTGATGCGACTGATCCGGTTGTTGCGGCTGTTGCTCAACACTACGGTCTTCCGACACGGTTGCTTGATTGGTCACGGAGCCCGTACGTGGCCGCTTTTTTTGGCTTGTTCGATCATATTACTACCCACCCACGGACGGATAGTGATGGATTTATCGCTATATGGGCCCTTGATTCCGAGACCTTCAAGAGCCGAGTTGATACCTCGCTGGCGGAGATCATCCATATACGAGACGTCGAAAACCAACGAATGAAAAACCAGGAAGGGCGTTTTACCAGGCTAAATACCAATGATCGGTTCCTCAACGAATTTGTTTGGAGTGGTAAATCGGTCGACCCGCAAATCCTGATACGATTTCTAATTCCAACCTCTGCTGCGGTTGAGGCCCTTGAGGATCTTATGCTTATGGGAATCTATGCAAACAGGCTTTTCCCTGAAATGGAGGGAATATCGAAGGATCTAAAACTAAGAGTAGGTATGAGAAAAGAGCTAGGAAAGGATGTGTGAAGCACGCTGCAATCCGCTGTCAGCCAATTATTATTCGCCGAAGTTTGCTTACCTCAGCCAAAATACTCCTGCAGCGGCCTGACCTCCAGGCTCCCCGCCTTCAGCGCCGCGATCGCCTCGGCCACCGCCGCAGCGCCCGACAGCGTCGTGTAGTACGGCACCTTCTGCATCAGCGTTGCCCGGCGCAGCGACTTCGAGTCCGACACCGCCTTCTGGCCGTCCGTGGTGTTGAAGACGATCTGCACCTGGCGGTTGCGGATGGCGTCTTCGATGTGGGGGCGGCCTTCCAGGACCTTGTTGATCTTCTCGGCGACGACGCCGTTTTCGCCGAGGAAGCGGGCCGTGCCTGATGTTGCCAGAACCTTGAAGCCGAGGCCGGCGAGGCGCTTCACCGCCGGCAATATGCCCTTCTTGTCCTCGTCGCGCACCGAGACGAACAGCGTGCCGGAGCGCGGCAGGTCGACGCCGGCGCCGAGCTGGCTCTTGGCGAAGGCCAGCGCGAAGTCGCGGTCGAGGCCCATGACCTCGCCGGTCGAGCGCATTTCCGGGCCGAGCAGGATGTCGACGCCGGGGAAGCGGGCGAAGGGGAAGACGGCTTCCTTGACCGCGATGTGGCCGGGGTTCCTCGGATCGGGCATCGCGCCATAATGGGCGAAGGCGTCTTCCAGCGTTTCGCCGGCCATGATGCGGGCCGCGATTTTGGCGATCGGCCGGCCGATGGTCTTGGCGACGAAGGGCACGGTGCGCGAGGCGCGCGGGTTGACCTCCAGCACATAGACCGTGCCGTCCTTGATCGCATACTGCACGTTCATCAGCCCGCCGACATTGAGCGCGCGGGCAAGGGCCGCCGTCTGGCGCTCCAGCTCGTCGACCAGCTCGGAAGGCAGCGAGTGCACCGGCAGCGAGCAGGCCGAGTCGCCCGAATGGATGCCGGCCTCCTCGATGTGCTCGAGGATGCCGGACACGAAGGTCGCCTTGCCATCGCAGAGGCAGTCGACATCGACCTCGATGGCGCCTGAGAGATAGGTGTCGAACAAAAGCGGGTTCTTGCCCAAGAGCGTGTTGATCTGGCCGGTCTTGTCGTTGGGGTATTTCTGCTTGATGTCCTCCGGCACTAGGCCGGGCACGGTGTCGAGCAGGTAGCTCTGCAGCATGCTCTCGTCATGGATGATCTGCATGGCGCGGCCGCCGAGCACATAGGACGGGCGCACCACCAAGGGGAAGCCGAGCTCGCCGGCGACGAGGCGGGCCTGCTCGACCGAATAGGCGATGCCGTTCTTCGGCTGGCTAAGGTTCAGCTTGTGCAGGAGCTTCTGGAATCGGTCGCGGTCTTCGGCCAGATCGATCATGTCGGGCGAGGTGCCGAGGATCGGGATGCCAGCCTTCTCCAGCGCATCGGCCAGTTTCAGGGGAGTCTGGCCGCCGAACTGGACGATGACGCCGACGAGTTCGCCCGAGGCCTGCTCGGCGCGCAGGATCTCCAGCACGTCCTCCGCCGTCAGCGGGTCGAAATAGAGCCTGTCCGACGTGTCGTAGTCGGTCGACACCGTCTCCGGGTTGCAGTTGATCATGATCGCTTCATAGCCGGCGTCGCGCAGGGCGAAGGCGGCATGGCAGCAGCAATAGTCGAACTCGATGCCCTGGCCGATGCGGTTCGGACCGCCGCCGAGGATGACTACCTTCTTGCGCGACGAGACCTGCGCCTCGTTGGCCAGCGCGCCGGCAAACGGCACTTCATAGGTCGAGTACATATAGGCGGTGGGCGAGGCGAACTCGGCGGCGCAAGTGTCGATGCGCTTGTAGACCGGATGAACGTCGAGCTTCTCGCGGATCTTCGCGACCACTTCTGCGTCGGTCCTGGTCAGCGAGGCCAGGCGGGCATCGGAGAAACCCATGGCCTTCAGCATGCGCAGATTGACGGCGTCGGCGGGCAAGCCGTGCTCGCGGATGCGGGCTTCCATGGCCAGGATGCCGGCAATCTGTTCGAGGAACCACGGGTCGATCTTGCACATTGCGTGCACGTCTTCCAACGAGGTGCCCATGCGGATCGCCTGCGCCACCATGCGCAGCCGGTCCGGCGTCGGCGTGCCGAGTGCGGCGCGGATGGCGTTGCGGTCGTCGGCGTGGTTGGCAGCCGTCGCCCCATGGCCGAGGCCGGGGATTTCGATCTCGTCGAGACCGGTGAGGCCGGTTTCCAGGCCGCGCAGAGCCTTCTGCAGCGATTCCTGGAAGGTGCGGCCGATGGCCATGACTTCGCCGACCGACTTCATCGCAGTCGTCAGCACCGGCTCGGCGCCGGGGAATTTCTCGAAGGCAAAACGCGGGATCTTCGTGACCACGTAGTCGATCGACGGCTCGAACGAGGCAGGCGTGGCGCCGCCGGTGATGTCGTTCTCCAGCTCGTCCAGCGTGTAGCCGACGGCAAGCTTGGCGGCGATCTTGGCAATCGGGAAGCCGGTCGCCTTCGAAGCCAGCGCCGAGGAGCGCGAGACGCGCGGGTTCATCTCGATGACGACGAGGCGGCCATCGGCCGGATTGACGGCGAACTGCACGTTGGAGCCGCCGGTCTCGACGCCGATCTCGCGCAGCACCGCGATCGAGGCGTTGCGCATCATCTGGTATTCTTTGTCGGTGAGGGTCAGCGCCGGGGCAACGGTGATCGAGTCACCCGTATGCACGCCCATCGGGTCGATGTTCTCGATCGAGCAGACGATGATGCAATTGTCCGCTTTATCGCGGACGACCTCCATCTCATACTCCTTCCAGCCGAGCACGCTCTCCTCGATCAGCACTTCGGTGGTCGGCGAGGCGTCGAGGCCGGACTGGACGATGTCGTAGAATTCGGCCCTGTTGTAGGCGATGCCGCCGCCGGTGCCGCCCATGGTGAAGGAGGGGCGGATGATGGCGGGCAGGCCGACATGGTCGAGCGCCTGGGCGGCGATCGCCATGCCATGGCTGATGTAGCGCTGCTTGCGGTCGCCTTCGCCGAGGTTCCAGCGGGTTTCCAAGGCGTCGAGCGCGGCGTCGAGATCGGCCGGCTTCTCGGCCTTGAGCGCGGCGCGCTCGGCCTCGTGCGTCTTGCGGTCGGCGTTCTTGACGTCGGTGGCGTTGGCCAGCATCGACTTCGGCGTTTCCAGGCCGATCTTGCTCATCGCCTCGCGGAACAGCGCGCGGTCCTCGGCCTTGTCGATGGCCGTGGCGTCGGCGCCGATCATCTCGACATTGTAGCGGTCGAGCACGCCCATGCGGCGCAGCGACAAAGCGGTGTTGAGCGCGGTCTGGCCGCCCATGGTCGGCAGCAGCGCGTCGGGGCGTTCCTTGGCGATGATCTTGGCGACGACCTCCGGCGTGATCGGCTCGATATAGGTGGCGTCGGCCAGTTCCGGGTCGGTCATGATGGTGGCCGGGTTGGAATTGACCAGGATGACGCGGAAGCCTTCCTCCTTCAGCGCCTTGCACGCCTGGGTGCCGGAATAGTCGAACTCGCAGGCCTGGCCGATGACGATGGGGCCGGCCCCGATGATCAGGATCGACTTGATGTCGGTGCGTCTTGGCATGTCATAGGTCCGTTCGGCGGGCGGCTTCACACAAAAAACCGGGACGGGAAGACCCGGCCGGTTGTGCTCGCGATTCTGGTATCAGGCTAGGTGGGCCTTATAGGGAAGAGTTTTGGCGGATGTAACCCCGAAAATGAGGGATTGGGGCAGTAGGGATTAGGCAGTAGGGGAGGTTGAAGCGCCTAGTGCCTATTCCCTACTGCCTAACACCTATTTCCCAAACGCCACCGCATCCGTGATCTCGAAGCGTTCGGAGACGCCGATGCGGATCATGCTCAGGCTGCCCTCGCGGGTGAAGCGGAAATCGCCCTTGGCGTCCGAGCCGGCCGGCAGGCCGCCGTAGAAGGAGATGAGGCGCGTGCCGCCATCGGGCCAGGTCACGGTGATTTCGGCCTTGTCGGCGCCCTTGTGCACGGTGGCAGCCGCGCAGCGCGCCATCGGCTGGCCGACATAGCGGGCGCAGGGAATCTCGACGGCACCGCCCGAGGCAAGGAAGGTCGGCTGCGGCGGCAGTTCCGCAAAGGTCTGCGTGCCGACGGCGGACGCGGCGGCTTGAGGGCGCGGCGTGGGAACGGGAACCGATCCCGCTGCCGTGCCGGTATCGGGTGCCGCGGCGGTATTCGGGGCGAGGGTGGGGATTTCTCCGGTCGGCGGGGTTTCAGTCGCCGCCAGCGCCAGGCCGTAGGCATCCTGCATGGCGATGTCGGCGGCGGATTTCGGGGCTTCAGGCGTGACGGGATGGGCAACGCCGCCGAGCCGCGCCGCC
The DNA here is from genome assembly GCF_053714255.1 of Mesorhizobium sp. 43Arga. Classification (NCBI taxonomy): domain Bacteria; kingdom Pseudomonadati; phylum Pseudomonadota; class Alphaproteobacteria; order Hyphomicrobiales; family Phyllobacteriaceae; genus Mesorhizobium; species Mesorhizobium sp. 43Arga. The sequence goes on along the minus strand of NZ_JBSKBO010000002.1, from coordinate 1,227,769 downwards.
AGATCGGACTGCGGTGCGGCGGGGTTCGATGCCTGGGTAGAGGGCGCTGCGGAAGGCGTTGGGGTGGCTGGGTCGCCGGAAGCTGGCGTCGCCGCATCCACTCCAGCATCCACCTGGTCGGGGGGCACAACGGCTGGATTGACGGGAACCAGATAGCGTGCCGGAGCCCAGCCGATGGCTTTGGGATTGTCTGACTCAATCTTGCACCAGGGGTGCCCGTCAATGTCGTTGCAGCCGAGGTTCCTGACACTCGCACCGGCAGCGACACGCGCCTCGGTCTTGCCGATCGCCGAGGGCTTGGCGCGGATATTGAGCAGGTCGTCGGGCGCGAGACCGGTGACGACGGAGATGAAGGGCGTCTCTTCGGCATGGGCCGGGACAACGGCAACAAGCGCCGTCAGCAGCAAGGGAGCGGCCATCAGCGCCAAGAGCGTTGTCCGCAGCGTAATTCGGCGCCTTGTCACTTGGCTGTCGGCGATCAATTGTATTCCCAAAGGCACCGCCCGAACCCAAAACGCTGCCGCACGCGAAGCCGGTTTTATAAGCGACGCCGCGCCGCCGTGTCTACAAGCGAGATGTTTTACGCCTTGAGTGCGGCCGCGAAGGCGTCTCACCTGGTCAGATGAGGCTGCGTTCAGCCGGCATGAACGCAAGGCAATCCCCCGGGGCATGAGCTTCGCTCAGCCCGGCATGAATCCAGTCCTGAGCGCATACGCCCATTCCGGCCGCCCTGCCTGTTCAGCCTGACGCGCAGCCGCCTCATGGTCGTAGTCGACGGCGATCGTCTCGAAACGATCGCGCCGGCCGGCGCCGCCCAAGGTGACGATGCCGTAGCGCGCATGCGGCGAACCCTGTTCGGAAACATGCGCCGGCGGGGTGGAATCGTCATAGGCGGGGCAGCCGATGCTGCCCGGATTGAAGATGACGGGACCGTCGGGGATGCGGACCAGCTCCGGGCGATGGCTGTGACCGCACAGCGCAATGCGGCAGGCCGGGTCGAGCGCTTTCAGCCGCCGCCCGATCGCCGCAAGCGGCGCGCGCACCAACTGGCCATCGACGATCGCGTCGAGCAGGTATTTCTCGTCATGGTCGGGGCAGGCATGGAAGGCGACGATGCCGGGTGCGATCTCCAGCGTCAGCGGCTGGGCGAACAGCACTTCGCGCTGTGCCTTCGTCAAGCGCTCCTGCGCATAGACGTCGGACGCCCACATGGTCTCGTCGGCCGGATCGACCGCGACGCGGCGGTCATGGTTGCCGCGCACCGTCGGCAGGTTCAGCGCTTCCAGGCGCTCAAAAGTCTCGCGCGGCCAGAGCGGGCCGGAGACGCTGTCGCCGAGATTGACGGTGAGCTCGGCGCCGCCGCGACGCGCCAAATCCTCCAGCACGGCATCGAGTGCCAGGACGTTGCCATGGATATCGGCGAGGACGGCTATGCGCATGCGGAGAGGCTCCGTGGTTAACGTGTGGCGGTCGGTAGAGCGACCCTGGCAGGACTTGGGTTCCTCTCCCCCGCTTCGCAAGGAGAGGAAAAGGGTCAGGCCGGCATCTCGATATCGTGGCCGCCGACCGCCGGCAGGGCGGAGTCGTCAACCGCCGCGGCGATGACGCTGTCGAGCAGGCCGGGGAAGCGGGCGTCGAGATCGGCGCGGCGCAGCGTGATCATCCGGTTGGTGCCGACCACTTCGGCGCGGGTGACGCCGGCCTCGCGCAGCTTGGCCAAGTGGTAGCTGAGATTGGTCTTGGAGCCGAGATCGAGGAACTGGCTGCAGTTCAGCGGCACGCCTTCCTTGCTGGCGAGATAGCGCACGATGGCGAGCCGCGTTGGGTCGCCGAGCACGCCGAGCACGATGGGCAGGCTGATCTGGTCCGTATTGGGATGAGGTAGCGTCATGGCTGGAAACTAAGCGCAGTTCGGGCCGATTTCAACGCGCCGATGCTGCCGTGCCCGTACATGCTGTTTCTCCCCTCGATAGCTGACCGTGCTGACACAGTGCTGTCAGGATGGTTCAGTTATTTTGCCCTAGCTTCATTGACATCATGCCCTGTTATGTCCAATTGTTCAATAACTTTTGAACTAAGGACACCAGCCATGGACAAGAGGATTTTCTGGCTTGCGCTCGGATCGTTTGCGATTTCGACCGAAGGCTTCGTCATCTCCAGCCTCCTGCCCGACATCGCCAGGGATGCCGGCATTTCCATTCCACTCGCCGGATCGCTGATCACCGCCTTCGCGCTGGCCTATGCGATCGGCACGCCGATCCTGGCGACGCTGACCGGCGAATGGGACCGGCGCCGCGTCATCCTGTGGACGCTGGTGTTCTTCGTCATCGGCAACATTGCCGCCGCCTTGAGCTCTTCCTTCGAAGTGCTGTTGATCGCACGCATCATCATGGCGCTCTCGTCGGGCCTGTTCGCCGCGACCGCGCAGGGCACTGCAGTGGCGCTGGTCGATGACCATCACCGGGCACGCGCCATTGCCGTCGTCGTCGGCGGCACCACGGTGGCCGTCGCCGTCGGGGCACCGCTCGGCGCGCTGGTCGCGACGATCGCCGGCTGGCGCGGCACCTTCTACGCCATAGCCGGGCTCGGCGCGCTGGCCGGCGCCATCCTGTGGTACCGGCTGCCGCGCGGCATCATCGGCACCAGGCTGCCGCTGAAGCATCGGCTGGCGGCGGCCATGCGTCCCGGCGTGATGCCGATCCTTATCACGACATTGCTGGCGCTGATCGGCGCCTTCACCGTCTTTGCCTTTGTCGCGCCGCTCGCTATCGAGGGCGCCGGACTGAGCCAGATCGCACTGCCCGGCATGCTGCTCGCCTTCGGTGTCGGCGCCGTCATCGGCAACATTGCCGGCGGCCAGGCGGCCGACCGGTTCGGCGCCACCCGCACGGTCGGCTGGTCGCTGGTGCTGAGCGCGGCCATGCTGGTGATGCTTTCGGTGATCCCGACCTTCCTGCCGCAGCACATTGCCGGACCGGCGCTGATGGCGATGATGGTGCCGTGGGGCATCGTCGGCTGGGCGTTCCCGCCGGCACAGGCCAGCCGCATCATCAAGCTGGCGCCCGATGCCGCCCCGATCGTGCTGTCGCTCAACGCGTCGGCGCTCTATCTCGGCGTGGCGCTGGGCGCGGTGGTCGGCGGTGGCGTACTGCGCTACGGCGCGCCGGCCGATCTCGGCCTGGTCGCCGCGGCCTTCCCGATCGTCGGGCTGGGCATCGTGCTGGCCGGCCGCTGGGCGGCACGACCGGTCGCGATGCCGGCCGAATAGTCTCTTCGAAAGCCGTCGGCTGGCAATCCATTTTGACGCAATTCCCAAGGGAAAGCGCTGCGCGCTTTTCCCGGGAAAACCGTTTCACACTTTTGCTGGAATTGCTCAGGCAGCCGGCGGCAGATCGAAATCCAGCGCGCTGATGTCATCCAGCACCGCGCGCAGGCGTTCCGCCTTTTCCTTGCCCACCACATCCTCGAAGCGTTGCTGGGCGACTTGCCACAGCTTCATCGCCTCATCGAGCTTGATGCGCCCCTGCTGGGTCAGCCGCACCCTTTTGATGCGGCGGTCGTCCGGATCGGCGAAGGTCTCGACATAGCCGTCGCGGATCAGCGGCTTCAGCGTGTGGCCGAGCGCCGAAAGGTCCATGACCAGGGCAGCGGCAATGGCGCCCATCGCCGGTTCGTCGCCGATGTGGATCTGGTAGAGCAGGCCCTGTTGCGTGGCCTTTAGGCCGGACGGCGCCTGCACGTCGTCATAGAATTGGCCGAGCTTGCGCGTCGCGCGCCGCAGCATGGCGTAGTTGCAGGCTGTCAGCCCGGGCAGGTTGTCTTTCGGCATGGTGGTCCCTCGGCGCCGGTGAAAATTCTGTTCGGCCGCTGCCCGACAAATAATCCCGAACGCCGTTATTGACAAGATAGTGGCATATGCCTACTTCGTCGAAAGTGGTATATGCCACTAAATCAATCCGGCGGCGCGCCGGCGAGCCGAGGCGAATGCCTGCGGCGCCGGCGGCCAGGTCGAAGCGAACAGAGACAGAAGGAACAGGACAATGAGTGGACAGGAAAACAAGGGCACGGCGGTCGTCACCGGCGCGTCGTCTGGCATCGGCGCGGTCTATGCGGACAGGCTGGCCGGGCAGGGCTATGATCTCGTGCTGGTGGCGCGGCGCGCTGACCGGCTCGAGGAATTGGCCGAAAAGCTGCGTTACGCCTACGATCGCAAGGTCAGCTTCATCGCAGCAGATCTCTCCGACGACGATGATGTGCGCCGTGTCGAGCGGGTGATATCGGCCGACGAGAGCGTGACGCTGCTGGTCAACAATGCAGGCCTTGGCGGCCAGCAGGTGGTTGCAACGGCCGACGCCGATGCGGCCGAGCGCATGATCAAGGTCAATGTCATCGCCTTGACGCGCCTTACCCGTGCCGTGCTGCCGGGACTTCTGGCGCGCAACCGGGGAGCCATCGTCAACATCGCCTCGGTGCTTGCCTATGAAACCTCGTTCGGCGGCATATACAGCGGCACCAAGGCCTATGTCGTCAACTTCACCGAGGCCCTGCACCGCGAGGTCGCGGGTACGGGCGTGAAAGTGCAGGTGGTGTTGCCGGGCGCGACCCGGACCGATTTCTGGGAACTGGCCGGCAGTGATATCGACCAGCTTCCGAAGGAGATCATCATGACCGCTGACGATATGGTCGATGCCGCGCTTGTCGGCCTGGCCAGGGGCGAAGCCGTCACCGTGCCGGCGCTTGCCGATGCCGGCAAGCTGGACACATTCCTCGGCGCCCGCCAGGCCTTCTACGGCAGCCTGCACGCCGACAAGCCGGCGGCGCGCTACGCGGCTTGAGGGCCAAGGGCTGGTTCGCCTTGCGAACCAGCACCCCCCCGACCCGCTATGCGGGTCGACCCTCCCCACAAGGGGGAGGGTCGGGGCACGCCATCTGGTTGAGACATGGAAAAGGCACGCGCCCACCTCCCCCTTATGGGGAGGTCGGACCGCAGGTCCGGGTGGGGGTATTGGCACAAACTTGGCTTGAGTGTCTTAAGCTGACCGCCACATCGGAATGATCGAGGCGGCGAGCACCAGCGCCAGCACGATGTTGAGGGCGCGCCATTGCCATTCGGTCTTGAGCAGGCGGGCGAGCACCATGCCGGCAATGCACCAGACGGACAGCGAGATGGCGGCAGCGAGGCCGAAGGTAGAGCCGAGCAGCATAGCGAGCTGTCCCGGCCCGTCGGCCAGCGCGGCGAACGACGCGGCCGCGCCGAGCCCCATCGCCCAGCCCTTGGGGTTCATCCACTGGATGCCGGCGCCGCCGAGGAAGCTGTTCGGCCTGGCCATCGTCACATCGAGATTGGGCGGACCGGCGCGGCCGATCTTGATCGCCAGCCACAGGAGGTAGAGCGAGCCAGCGATCTTCATAGCAAGCTGCAGCGAAGGCACCGCAAGCAGCAGGCCGGCGAGCCCGGCGGCTGCCGCCCCCGTCACGGTAGCCAGGCCGGCGGCACTGCCGATTACCAGCGGAACCGAACGGCGAAAACCGAACCGTGCACCCGAGGCGGTCGACAAGGTCGTGGCGATGCCGGGCGTGGCGGTGGCCACGAAGGCAAACAGGATGAGCGGCAGGATAGGCTGGAGCATGGAACGTCCTTTGTCGGAAACTCCATGGTAGCCTTGGCCTAGCATCAGTAAATGCAATGTTTGCGATAACCAGCATTAGCATCTATAATGCCGATATGATCCGCAATCTCGATACGGCGCTGCTCCGCACCTTCGTCACCGTCGCCGACAAGGCCACCATGACGGCGGCCGCCAATGCGCTGCATCTGACGCAAGGTGCCGTCAGCCAGCAGGTCAAGCGCCTGGAGGAGACGCTTGGCTGCGGCCTGTTCGAACGCGACCGGCGCGGCCTGCGCCTGACGCGGTCCGGCGAGCGGCTGTTCGACAAAGCCAAGCGCCTACTCAGCCTCAATGACGAAATCTGGGCCGAGATGGCGGGCTCGGCGGTCGCCGGCAAGGTACGGCTCGGCGTGCCCTATGATCTCGTCGGCACGCTGCTGGCGCCGGTGCTGAAGGCCTATGCGGAAACCTATCCGCAGGTCGAGATTTCGCTGGTCTGCACGTCATCGCCTGAGTTGGCGTCAGCGCTTGCCGCCGGAACCATCGACCTTGCGGTGATCGAGGAGCGGGTCGGCCCGACATCCGGTGAATGCCTGGCCATCGACCGGCTGGTATGGGTCGGCGCCAAAGGCGGGGTCGCCCGCGCCAAGCGGCCGCTGCCGGTGTCGATCGTCGCCGACACCTGCGCCTTTCGTCCGGTGGTGCTTGCGGCGCTCAACGAGCATGGACTGGAATGGCGCACCGTGTTCGAGAACGGCAACATCGACGCCACGACCGCGACAGTGCGCTCCGACCTCGCCGTCACCACCTGGCTGGCCTCCACCGTGCCGGCCGATCTCGACATCTTGCCGTTCGAGGCCGGCCTACCGCCACTGCCGAATTTTGCCATCAATCTGCATCTGCCGCGGCACGGCGTCGGGCCTGCCGCGCAGGAGTTCGCGCGGCATATACGCGATGGATTGGCGCGGCGAGCGCAGGCGGCTTGAGACCTGGAAGAACCCAGGTCCTGCAAAGCTACTTCCAGTTCCTGCGTCGCTCGAGTTCGGCGTCGGACGGTTCGCCCGTGACAAAGGAGCCGATCTTGATTTCGCCCGCGCGTTCGTAGGTTGCGATGATGACGCCGGTGTTGGACGCCCGCGACTTCACAAGCTTGAAAGCGGCCGGCATCGCGTCATCGCCGAACAGACGCTTGCCCTTGCCCAGCAACAGCGGGAAGATCATCAGCCGGATCTCGTCGATCAGCCCGTTGGCGAGCAAGGTCTGGATCAGGTTGGCCGATCCCTGGATGAGCAGGTCGGGCCCATTCTGCTGGCTGAGGCGGCGCAACGCCGCGACGATGTCTTCCCCAAGCCATTGCGTGTTCTGCCAGGTGAGTGTGTCGGGCCGATGCGTCGCCACATATTTGGTCGCGGGGTTGAAGGCACCGGCGATCGAATCCTTCTGGTACGGCCAGTAGGCGGTGAAGATGTCGTAGGTTCTGCGGCCGAGCAGCAGGGCGAAGGGCTTGGAGAAGAGCTCATCCATCGCCGCGCCGCCCACCTCGTCAAAGTAATGGAAAGTCCAGCCGCCGAACTTGAAGCCGCCGACCGGATCCTCGTCCGGTCCACCGGGTGCCTGCATGACGCCGTCGAGACTGACGAAGGTGGCGGCGATGATCTTTCTCATGGGTCTCTCCCTTGTTCCATCCACGCCCTCGCGCCCGGATTATGGCCCAAGGACGGTCGGCCCGCACCCACCCCGACTGAGCCTGAGGAATTTTGGCCAAATCCGCGCATCGATGCGTCAACTGCCGGGTTTGGCGCGGACGTCTTTCGTCGAGAACCAGACGTCGCCGAAGATGGCGGTGGCGGTGCGGTCCGGCACCTTGTCCGATGTCAGCCAGATCGAGTGGCTGCGCACGGCCTGGTCGCGCGACGGGATCTTCGCCGCGGGGTCAGCAACCGAGGCGCCGACACATGGAATGAACCACGAGCGCATGAACGGGGCGCAGCTAAAACCTTTTTCGGTGCGGGTCACCATCACCGCCAGCGCAACGCGTTCGGCCGGGCGCCAGGGAAAGATCATGCGGCCGCCGGGGCGCAACGCCTTCAGCCATCCGATTGGAGGGGCGACGACGCCGGCGTTGACATAGATGATGTCGGATGGCGGCAAGGGCGTGGTCACGGCGTCGCCATGGACGACCGTCGCGTTGCCGTAGGCTTCGAGATTCTTGCGCGCCAGTTCGGCCAGCCTGCCGTCGAGCTCGAAGGCGGTCACGGTGCCGCCAGGTGAAACCAGCCTCGCCAGCACCGCGGAGTAGTAGCCGGTGCCGGCGCCGATATGCGTGACGGTCTCGCCGGGTTTTGGCGCCAGTTTTCCGATCCACATGGCGTGCAGGAACGGCTCGCCATTGTTGATGCCCTTGTCGGCATCGAGCGCGACCAGCACGTTCTGGTAGACATGGGCCGGGTCGGCGCTCGGCGTGGTGACCTTGCCGTTGCCGGCGACGATCGTCCACGGTCCCGGGCCAAGAAAGGCTTCGCGCGGAACAGTGGCGAAGACCTCCTCCAGGCGTGGATCCGATGAGGCGGCATTGGCGGCCATCAGCCGGCCGTAGAATTTCCTGATGTCTTCAATGTTGCTCATGACGCCAGGAAAGATAGCGCGATTCTGCGGTTTGTCTCCGGATTCGCGCCTCAGCCGACCCCGAACAGCGTGTCGTAGAGCAGCTTGAAGTTGAGCACGAGGATGATCGCCGCGACCACCCAGGCCAGTGCTGCGACACCGCGCGGAATGGCGAGGTTGCCCATCTTCTTCTTGTCGGAGACGAACTGCACCAGCGGGATTACCGCGAAGGGCAGCTGCATCGACAGGATCACCTGGCTGAACACCAGCAACTGGCCGGTGCCTTTCTCGCCATAGAGCGCGGTGACGGCCACCACGGGAATGATGGCGAGGCCGCGCGTCAGAAGCCGCCGTGCCCAGTTGGGGATACGCAGGCGCAAGAACCCTTCCATGATGATCTGGCCGGCAAGCGTCGCCGTCACCGTCGAATTCAGGCCGGAAGCAAGCAGCGCCACGGCGAACAGGATCGACGCGATGCCGAGGCCGAGCAGCGGTGACAGTAGCTCGAAAGCCTGGTCGATCTCGGCCACATTCTGGTGGCCGGTGTTGTGGAAGGCGACGGCCGAGACGATCAGGATGGCGGCGTTGACGAACAGCGCCAGCATCAGGGCGATGGTGGAGTCCGTCGTCGCCCATTTGATGGCATCGCGCTTGCCGTTTTCGGTGCGCTCATAGGCACGGGTCTGCACGATCGAGGAGTGCAGATAGAGATTGTGCGGCATGACCGTGGCGCCAATGATGCCGATGGCGATGTAGAGCATTGCGGGGTTGGTGACGATCTCCGGCGACGGCACGAACATCGAATGCAGGATCGTGCCGGCCGGCGGGGCGGCGACGAAGATCTGGATGGCAAAGCAGCCGAAGATGATGATCAAAAGCGCGATGACGAAGGCTTCGAGATAGCGGAACCCCTTGTTCATCAACAGCAGCACGAGGAAGGCGTCGAGCGCGGTGAGGATGGCGCCACCGATCAGCGGAATGCCGAACAGAAGCTTTAATGCGATCGCGGTGCCGATGACTTCGGCGAGGTCACAGGCGATGATGGCGAGTTCGCAGGCGATCCACAGCACGAAATTGACCGGGCGGGGATAATAGGCGCGGCAGGCCTGGGCGAGGTCGCGGCCGGTGGCGATGCCAAGCCGCGCGGCCAGCGCCTGCAGCAGGATCGCCATCAGGTTGGACAGCATGATGACGAACAGCAGCGTGTAGCCGAACTGGGCGCCGCCGGCGAGGTCGGTCGCCCAGTTGCCCGGGTCCATATAGCCGACCGAAACCATGTAGCCCGGTCCAATGAAGGCGAACAGCCGGCGGAACCAGACGCCCGAGCTCGGCACGGCGATGGTGGAATTGACCTCGCGCAGGCTGGGCTGGTCGTCCTCGTCCCGTCCGGCGAACCGCCATGAGGATCGAGAGGCTGCGGCTTCTGCATCTGACATGAAAAGGCTTTCCGAGACTTCCGGGAGGATATCTGTAAGCTATGCCATGGCTCAACATTATGCAATAGGCTATATTTCATTGTTTGTGCTTTTTGCCGGGCATTCGGCCGGGTCTGCGAAGCGGCGATCGGAAGCGCCGGTTGCGCCTGTGGGGGAATGCAAATAAACGGCCTGAAGAATCAGAGCCCGTGCTATAAAGCAGGAACGGCTAAACTCCCGAGGAGGAGCGCGCATTGGCGCTGAAGAACAGACCCGTCCCGCGTGAGCCATTGCCCGACGCCGATGTCCATTCGGAAGGATTCCGGCAACAGCGCCAAGCGCGCCGCAGCGCGCTGGTCGAGGATTATGTCGAGCTGATCGCCGACCTGATCGAGGACGGCAACGAGGCGCGCCAGGTCGACATCGCCGCGCGTCTCGGCGTCGCCCAGCCGACGGTGGCCAAGATGCTGACGCGGCTCTGCGCCGACGGGCTGGTGTCGAGAAAACCCTATCGCGGCGTGTTCCTGACCGAGACCGGCCGCAAGGTGGCGCAGGAAAGCCGCATCCGCCACCAGACGGTGGAAGCCTTCCTGCGCTCGCTCGGTGTCAGCGCCGAGACCGCGCGCATCGATGCCGAGGGCATCGAGCACCATGTCAGCGCCGAGACGCTGGAAGCGTTCCGCAAGGCGATGACGGCGCCGCGCTAAATTGCTCAGCCGTTCTCAGTGCGGTCGCCGGAACCGCAGGCCCTTACGCACGTTGCTCCTCACATAGCGCTGATCTCGCGCCAAGGGAGGAAGCAATGGGCGTCGAACAGGCACCGACAGCGAAGGGCAAGCAGGCCGCCAAGGGATTGAAGCAGGCGGCGGCGAAGGACGAGCGCAAGACCGAAGCCGAAACCGGCCGCCCCATGAAGAAAGGCGCTGCGCGTTTCGAGGAGCGCTCGAAAAGCTCCGATGGCAAGAGCGCCGGCGCCAAGCAGAGAGGCTGAGTGCGGGCCGACGTCGGCGGCAGGCGGAAGCTGCCTGTTCAGCGGCCGGTTACCCCTCCTATGGGCGTTCGAGCCCTTTGAAAGGTCTGCTGGACCTTCAATTTGCCTGCGGCAACCGTTCTCTCACTCGCGGACGTCCTGCACCCAGCTTCTGGGGTGGCCGTCGACGCGGAACTGGAAGATGAAATAGGGCGGGATGCAGGTGCCTTCGCCAGGCTTGGCCTGGGGCAGGTCGTCATAGCCGGCGGTGCAGATATAGTCCTCGCGGCAGGGATGCGCCTTGTCGCAGGCGCGCAGGCCGGCGGTCTTGGTGAATTCCCTGGTGCAGAATTTGTGGTCCTTGCCCGACGCGATGCAGTCGTTGAAGCCGGTCTTGGCGAGACGGCCGCATGTCGCCTCGTCGGGAAGCTTGTCGCAGGTCGCCTTGCGCAGCATGCCGCCGGGAAAGCCGCCGGTCTTCTGCTCGGGGTTGTCGTAGCGCTGGCGCGCCGCGCCATAGCCGGCGAGTTTGACCAATGGTTTCTTGTCGTGTGCGGGGTCGATGGCGCAGGCCTTGGCGGTGGCCGGCGACAGGCGGCAATACTGGTCGTTGCCCCATGTCGACATTTTGATCTCGCCGAACTCGACAGGATCGCCGACCGCGGTGCCCTTCTCGCTGACGCAGGTGCCGAAGCCCGGATGGATGGCGCTTTCGTGGACGCCGGCGCAGCGCAGGCCCGAGCCGCAGGTCCAGTCCTTGAAGCTTGCGTCGTCACCGCGATAGCAGATCGAACCCCAGCCATTGTAGAGATCGGTGCCCTTCAGCGCTTCGGCATATTTCTGGTCCGGGCGGGCGGCGAAGCCGCGCGTGAAATCCGGGTGGCCGCCGGCGGCGAACTGCTCGACGATGGCGCGGCGGCGCGGCAGGTCCGCGAAGAATACCGCCGAGCCGGGCACGAAGACGGCGTTGCGGCGCGGTTCGCTGGCCGGATCGGCGCCGGTGTAATGGAAGCCGGCAATGCCATGCGTCTGATGGCAGCCGGTGCAGCTCATCTCGTTCAGCCGCAAATTGAAGCCGGCAACCGATTTGATGGTGGCGAGCTTGTTGCCCCTGGCGACATAGTCCTTCAAGGCCTTGTCGATGTCTGCATCGTCGACCAGCCCATAGGCGATGTTGTTCTGCGAGCGGCTCAGGCCGCCCGGCGCGACGGAAACGGCGCTCTTGGCCAGGAACTTCTCGTCGATGACCAGCCGGCCATGGTCGAGATCATAGAGGTTGCGGTCGGTGAGCAGCCATTTGGCGAAGGACGGCTTGTCGGCCAGTACTGTCGCCCGGTCGATCTGGTTCTCCATCCTCGATTCATGGAAGCTCGAAATCGCCGGATCCCATTTGAAGATCTTCAGGAGATATTCGGCGTGGCCGCCGAAATCGCGCCGTGTCGAGGCCGACAGGCGCAGCACCTGCATGTTGAGTTCGAGCCGCATGATCTGCGAGGAATTAAGCATTGCGCCCGAAAGCGGGCCTTCGTCGGAGCGCAGCCACGCGGCCAGTTGCTCGGGCGGCAGGTCTTTCTGGCCGGCGGCGAGCCAGCGTTGGGCGACCTCGGCGCAGGACACGTCGGTGGCACTTGGCAGATCCTTCGAGGCACGCGCCTGCGCCTGCCTCGGCTTGGCGTTGAAAACCAGGCTCATCGTCAGCGGCAGGCGCGAGGAGATGCGCTGCGCCACCTTGCCCTTGGCCGGCTTTTCGGCGACCGAATAGTGGAAGCGGTAGATCAGCCTTATCTCGCCGCATTCGGTGTGGCCGAGATAGCCGCGATCCATGCGGTTGACGACGCCGGTCAGGTCGAGCGTCGAGCCGTCATCGTCGATGTATTTCGGGTTGAATTTCTGGCTGGTGTCGTTCGACTTCGCCATATCGGCGACATAGGGGTCGGGGCTGGTCTTCGGCTCGTCCGATATTTGCTGCTTGACCGTGTCGCGCACCGTGGCCAGCGCCGGGACGGAAAACAGGCCGTGATTGTCGACATCGCGGGTGAGGCCGAGCGCGGGTCCGAGCAGGCGGCTGATCGACAGGCCGTCGCGCTCCAGCGCCTGCAAGGTGGCGGGGTCGGTGACGGCGACGCTGGAATCGAGCGTCACCGCGCCGGCACCCCGCAAGCCCAGGCAACTCAATGCCAACGCCAACAATATTTGACCGATCGTTCGCAACCGCCCCTCGCATTCCGCCGTCACGGGCGATGCTACAAGCCTTCCAAGCTTCCGGCCAGAGCGGTGACCGGTGATGCCGGCATCGCCTTGGCCATCGAAAAACACTGTGACTTGGCGCAACCATTGGGATAATTGTTTGTTGGGTTGAGCCGGCCTTGCCGGAGCGACGAGGAAGTTTATCACGGGGAGTTGCCATGCTCTGGAGAGGCCGTCGTCAGAGTGACAATATCGAGGACGACCGCAGCGACAGCGGCGGCAGCGGGATCGGCGGCGGCGGCGGCGGATTCCAACTCCCCATCGGCGGCCGGACCGGTGGCGGCGGCAGCATCCTCCTCGTCATCCTGGTGGTGATCGCCGGATGGTATTTCGGCTTCGATCCCTCGGCGATCCTGGGCGGTGGTGACGGCGGCCTGCTGCCTGGCGGCGGTGGCCAGATATCAGACAATAGCGGCGGCCAGGGCGGCGGCACGGCACCCGCCAATGACGAGATGAAGCAGTTCGTCGCGACCGTGCTGGCCGAAACCGAGGACACCTGGACCGGCATCTTCAAGTCGCAGGGCCTGACCTATGAGGATCCTAAGCTGGTGCTGTTTTCCGGCCAGGTTCGCTCGGCCTGTGGCTTTGCCTCGGCGGCGGCCGGACCGTTCTATTGTCCGGGCGACCACAAGGTCTATCTAGACATGACCTTCTTCCAGCAACTCGACCAGAAATTCGGCGCCTCGGGCGAGTTCGCGCGGGCCTATGTCGTCGCGCATGAGGTCGGCCACCACGTGCAGAACCTCACCGGCATCATGTCCAAGTTCAACCAGATGCGGCAAGGCATGAGCGAGGCCGATGCCAACCAGCTGTCGGTGCGCATCGAACTGCAAGCCGACTGCTTCGCCGGCGTGTGGGCACATTACACGGCGCAAAAGGGCATATTGGAGCAGGGCGACATCGAAAGCGCGCTGAACGCGGCCAAGCAGATCGGCGACGACACGCTGCAGAAGAGAATGCAGGGCTATGTCGTGCCGGAAAGCTTCAACCACGGCACCTCGCAGCAGCGGCAGACCTGGCTGGCGCGCGGCTACAAGAGCGGCAAGCTTTCGGACTGCAACACGCTGAGCGGCCCGCTTTAAGCACTTGTCTCACGCCAGCGGCCTGACGGCGAAGTCGCCGTCAGGGAGAGTCAGGATCAACGACTCCTGGCTGTTCTCGCATTGTTCCTTTTTGCGGCCTCGCCTATAAGGTTCGTCCGCCTGCGCCCCGGGCGACCAGAGGAGCCTGACCCGTCATGATCGACCCCAAAACCGCCAGGCGGGGCCTCGCGCTGGTTTTCACCACCCTGCTGCTCGATATTATCGGCTTCGGCATCATCATGCCGGTGCTGCCGGCCTATTTGCAGGAATTGACCGGGGTCGGCGTCAGCGAGGCGGCGATCGAAGGCGGCTGGCTGTTCTTCGTCTACGCGGCCATGCAGTTCTTCTTCGCGCCGATCATGGGAGGGTTGAGCGACCGCTTCGGACGGCGGCCGATCCTGCTCGCCTCGGTGCTGACCTTCTCGATCGACAATCTGATCTGCGCGATCGCATGGTCCTTTCCGATGCTGTTCATCGGCCGTGTGCTGGCCGGCATTTCTGGCGCCAGCTATTCGACGACGTCGGCCTTCATTGCCGACATCTCGAACGACGAGAACCGGGCCAAGAATTTCGGCCTGCTCGGCATCGCCTTCGGCGTCGGCTTCGTCATCGGCCCGGTGCTGGGCGGACTGCTCGGCACGTTCGGACCGCGGGTGCCGTTCTTTTTCGCCGCCGGGCTCGCCTTCGTGAACTTTTTGATCGCGATGGTCTTCCTCCCCGAAACGCTCGATGAAAAACATCGCCGCCGCTTCGAATGGAAACGCGCCAACCCGGTCGGCACGCTCCTGCAGATGCGCCAATATCAGGGAATCGGCTGGATCGGGCTGGTCTTCTTCCTGATGACACTCGGCCATATGATGTACCCGGCGGTGTGGTCGTTCGTCTCCAGCTACCGCTATGGCTGGAGCCAGCAGCAGATCGGCTTTTCGCTCGGCGCTTTCGGCCTGTGCGGCGCGATCGTCATGGCTGTCGTGCTGCCGCGCGTGATCCCCTGGCTCGGCGAATGGAAGACGGCGGTCATCGGCCTGACCTTCACGGCGGTCAGCGCCTTCGGCTATGCCTTCGCCTCGCAGGGCTGGATGATCTATGCGGTGATCGTCGTCGGGTGCCTGGAAGCGCTGGCCGACCCGCCGCTGAGGAGCCTGGCCGCCGCCAAGGTGCCGCCTTCGGCGCAGGGCGAGCTGCAGGGTGCGATGACCTCGCTCTTCTCGATCACCTCGATCATCACGCCGCTGCTCTACACGGCGATCTTCTCCTGGTTCACCGGGCCAAGCGCGCCCGTGACCTTCGGCGGCGCGCCCTATCTGGTCGGTGCGTGCTTCCTGGTGCTGGCGCTCATCGTCTTCGTCACCAAGGTGGCGAGACCGGCGATGGTCACAAGCGCCATGACCAACGTCGCGGAAGATGGAGCGCAGGCATGAGCCATGACAGCCGCATCGCGCTGACCAGGGACGGGGTGTCGCTATCGCGGCTGGTCTTAGGCGCCTGGCGCCTGCTTGACGGCGGTGTGCGCCCGGATGCCGATCAGGTCGCGCGGCTGATCGGCGCCGCCGTCGATCTCGGGCTGACCAGTTTCGACCATGCCGACATCTATGGGAATTACGAGGTGGAGGCGGCGTTCGGCGCCGGGTTGTCGCGCTGGAAGGGCAAGCGCGATCAGATCGAGCTGATCTCGAAATGCGACATCATGCTGGCCTCGGCCAACCGGCCGCAAAACCGGCTGAAGCACTATGACACCAGCGCCGCCCACGTAACCGCCTCGGTCGACCGCTCGCTCGCCAATCTCGGCACCGATTATCTCGACTTGTTGCTGCTGCACCGGCCGGATCCGCTGATGGATGCCGACGAGACGGCAGCGGCATTGGCCGGACTGGTCAAATCGGGCAAGGCGAGGGCGGTCGGCGTTTCCAATTTCACGCCGCCGCAATTCGATCTCCTGGCCTCGCGGCTGCCATTCGCGCTCGCCACAAACCAGATCGAAATGTCGGTGCTGAAGACGTCGGCATTGACCGACGGCAGTCTCGACCACGCTCAGCGTCTGGCCTACGCGCCGATGATCTGGTCGCCGCTCGGCGGCGGCTCGCTGTTCACCGGCAGGGAAGGCCGCGAGGCAAGGGTGCGGGCCGCGCTCGCGGCGGTGGCCGCCGAAGTCGGCGCCGGCGATCTCGCCGCTGTCGCCATCGCCTGGCTGCTGCGGCATCCGGCCCGGCTGGTGCCGGTGCTGGGGTCGATGAAGCCTGAACGGCTGGCCGCAATGGTCAAGGCACTGGAGATCAGCCTCGACCGCCAGCAATGGTTCGCCATACTGGAGGCGAGCGAGGGGCGGCCGGTGGCTTAGGATCAGGCCCGCTCGGCCAGCAATTCCTCGCCGCGCTTTTCGCGGATCAGGTTGACGAAGCGGCGGAACAGGTAATGCGAATCCTGCGGGCCGGGCGAGGCTTCGGGGTGATGCTGGACCGAGAACACCGGGCGGCCGGTGAGCGCGATGCCGCAGTTCGAGCCATCGAACAGCGAGACATGGGTTTCCTCGACGCCCTCAGGCAGTGAATCGGCATCGACGGCAAAGCCGTGGTTCATCGAGACGATCTCGACCTTGCCGGTGGTGTGGTCCTTGACCGGATGATTGGCGCCGTGATGGCCCTGGTGCATCTTGGCGGTCCTGCCGCCGAGCGCCAGCGCCAGCATCTGGTGGCCGAGGCAGATGCCAAACACCGGAATGTCGGTCTTCAGCAGGTCCTGGATGACCGGCACGGCATAGTCGCCGGTGGCTTCCGGGTCGCCGGGGCCGTTGGAGAGGAAGATGCCGTCGGGCTGCATGGCGAGGATTTCCTCCGAACCGGTTTTGGCCGGAACGACGGTCACCTTGGCGCCGAGGCCGGCAAGCAGGCGCAATATGTTGCGCTTGACGCCGTAATCGATGGCCACGACGTGCAGCGACGGCTCGGCCTGTTCGCCAAAACCTTCGTTCCACACCCAGGGTGTCTCGCGCCAGACCGAGGACTGGCCCGAAGTGACTTCCTTGGCAAGGTCGAGCCCGATCAGGCCCGACCATGCGGCGGCGCGCTGCTTCAGATCGTCGAGGTCGAAGACGCCGTCGGGCGCATGCGCGATGACGGCGTTGGGCATGCCCTTTTCGCGGATCAGCGCGGTCAGCGCGCGGGTGTCGATGCCCGAGAGCGCAACGATGCCGCGCTTCTTCAGCCACTGGTCGAGGTGGCCGGCGGCGCGGTAGTTGGATGGGTTGGTGACATCGGCCTTGAACACGGCGCCGACGGCGCCGGCGCGGGCCGCCGGATTGAGGTCCTCGATGTCCTCGCCATTGGTGCCGATATTGCCGATATGCGGGAAGGTGAAGGTGACGATCTGGCCGGCATAGGACGGGTCGGTGAGGATTTCCTGGTAGCCGGTGAGCGCGGTGTTGAAGCAGACTTCGGCGACGGCGGAGCCGGTGGCGCCCAGGCCGCGACCCTCGATGACGGTGCCGTCGGCCAGCACCAGAAGGGCGGTCGGCTTTTCGGTGGCCCAGGCGGGCGTCATCTCGGCCATGGCGGCACTCCTATCAGGCTGCGCGTTGCAAAGGCCCGGCGGGCCATCCGCGCAGCAAACGGCGCGGAGCGGCGAATTCGCGGCCTCCACGCACTCAAGCTTCAGTTCATGCAAGGCCCAGTACATAGGGGAAGGGGGCAGGGCGGTCAATGATCATGCGAAATGCGGCTCCGATTTATTTCATCAAGCAATATCATAGGCTTGCCTTGACATATCAGGGTTTGCGTTGGCTTGGCCCCGGCGCTATTGTCCGCGCCCATCGAAGGAGAAAGCATGATGCGTGGCAAAATCGCCGAATCCCTGAAAAGCGCGATGAAGGCGCAGGACAAGCACCGGCTGCCGACATTGCGGCTGATCCAGGCCGCAATCCACGATCGCGACATCGCCAATCGCGGTGCCGGCAAGGACCCCGCCAGCGACGAGGAGATCCTGCAGATCCTGGCCAAGATGGTGAAGCAGCGCGAGGAATCGGCCAAGGCCTTCGAGGACGGCAAGCGGCCGGAACTGGCGGCGCAGGAGCGCGGGGAGATGGAAATCATCCGCGGCTTCCTGCCGACGCAGCTCGACGATGCGGCGATCACGGCGGCAGCCCGCGAGGCGATCGCGGCGACCGGGGCCGCCAGCCAGAAGGACATGGGCAAGGTGATCGCCGCGCTGAAGCAGAAATATGCCGGCCAGATGGATTTCGGCAAGGCCAGCGGCATCGTCAAGGGCCTGCTGCAGTAGGGCGCCGCCGACACGATCCAACCGTCGAACCATCCCATGTTCAAAGAGGTCGACATTGCCCGCTTGAACTGGGACGATGTGAGCGTCGCGCATTGCCGGTTGCCGCCTTCGCAATGGATCACGGCGCAGCCCCTTTTCAGCAATGCCGGTTGCTTAACCCGATAAGGTCAGTAGGCCGAATGCGTGCTGTCCGGCCGCGCAGGCGGCGATAGGGACTGGTCCAGACCACGACTTTGGATCTCGCGGCCCCATGCAAGGGCTGCGGGATCCAACAGACGTTTACGCACTACCTTGCATAAACAGGTAGCGTGCTATATACAGGTCTGGAATTCGAGGCCTGCCATGACCGATTCCATCCTCGTCCAGTTGCGAAAAGGCGCGCTTGATCTGTGCGTCCTGGCCGTGCTGTCGCGGGGTGAGAGCTATGGCTATGAAATCGCCAGCACGCTGGTCGCCGCGGTCAACATGGGGGAGGGCACGATCTATCCCCTGATGCGCCGGATGCAGAATGACGGGCTGGTCGCCACCCGCCTCGTCGAGTCGAGCAGCGGGCCGCCGCGCAAATATTACCGGCTCACGCCGCTCGGCCAGCAGGCTTTCGAAGCTCATCGCCGCGACTGGCAATCCTTCGCGGGGGCCGTCGACAAACTTCTCGAGGATTTGCCATGACCAGGGACGCCTTCTTGCGCACGCTGAGACAGGGACTTGCCGGCCTGCCGCCGCGGGAGATCGAGGATATCGTTGGCGACTATGCCGCCCATTTCGCCGACGCCTCGGGCCGCGGCGAAGCGGAGGTCGCGGCGGCTTTGGGTGATCCGACAAGGATCGCCCGCGAGTTGCGCGCCGAGGCGGGCCTGCGCCGTTTCGAAGCGCATTGGAGCGTGTCGAACATGCTGGCGGCGACGATCGCCCTGGCCGGCCTTGCCTTCGTCGACATCGTCTTCCTGTTGCCGCTGCTCATCACGGCGATCGTGCTTGCGATCGGCCTTGGCATCACGCTCGTCGCCATCGGCGTGCTCGGCATCAAGATCATTCTCACCACGCTGCTGTTCGAGCAGGGCACTGCCTTTTCGCTCACGCTGGGGCGCCTCTTCATCGGCGCCGGACTGGTGAGCGGCTTCCTTGGCGGCGGCGCCTTGCTGTTGTTGGGCATGGGCGCGGGCATAAGGGTTGTCGGACGCTACGCCCGACTGCATTCCCGTATCGCGCAAGCCGACCGCGGCGCCGATTGAGCGCTGCCAAGCGCTTGCAATTCGTCATCACGTTGAAGGAAACGGATCATGACTGGAAAACTGGCATTTGTCGCGACAGCCGGGTTGGTTGGCGCTGCCCTATTCCTGGCCGTTGGCATCGGTCTTGCAGGGCCGGATTGGGTCAACGCGGGAGGTTCGTGGATCAGCGGCCAATCCACCTGCGGCGCGATCACATCCGTCAGAAAGGAAGTTACGCTGCCGTTCAGTGCCAATGACAGCTTCACCATCGCTTTGCCGGCTTCGGTCCGTTACCAGCCGGGCGACAAGGCCGAAGCCATCGTCAGCGGCGATTCCACGCTCATCGATCATGTGCGCATGGAGGGCAGCCAGCTCAGCCTGGATTGTGAGACGGGCTGGTTTTCGCCCCGGCTCGAAGTCACCGTGTCGGGGCCGGTGATTTCGGACTGGAGGCTGGTCGGCAGTGGCGAGCTTGCCCTGTCGCAGGTCAAGCAGCCCGAGCTGCGGCTGAACATTCGCGGCAGCGGCAGCGTGGTCGCCATTGGCACCACCCAAACGGTCGATCTGGAGATCTCCGGTTCGGGCTCGGGGCGGCTCAAGGACCTGATCGCCCAATCCGCGCAGGTCGAGATCCGCGGCAGCGGCGACGCGGAGGTTACCGCACAGGCGGATGCGGATGTCTCGATTTCCGGCAGCGGTGACGTCGATCTCTATGGGCACCCTACGATGCGGCGGTCGCAGGTCAGAGGCAGCGGCAGCATCACGCTGGTGCCGTAGGCGGCGCCAGACGCTGGAAGGAGGGCGGGCGGTGTTACAATTTGACCTACGGTTGTGTCAGAGCGTTCAAAATGCCTACGCCAACTAACGCACATAGGGCTGCGGCCCCAAGCCCTCCCACAATGACGCACCACCAGGCGCGGCCATTTCCTCGCAGCATGGGATTCGATTTTATCATCCGTCGCGCCAGAAGCCCCTGGTAAAGCGCATAAGAAGAACCGAACCCGGCGAGCCAGATAATGGAAAATACGACGCCCCGTGTGAGCATCCTATTAAGTTTAGTCTGCTCGGCCGCGAAGCTTGCATTCTCGGTATCCATACTTCTATCCCCTTTGGCGCCTCTTAACATTCCCACGCTGTCGACTAATAAGCCGCAGCGATGTCATTTGTCGATCAGGATGGATTGCTCCTTGTTGTCTAGGGAGCGTTCACCTATCCCTGCGACGACGATACGGATGATGTGCCTGATCTCGTCCTCGCTGAAGGCGCCTCCCGAGAGCGCCGAAAGCATCGCCTGGCCGTATATGCCGAGCAGCACCAGCGCCATGAAATTGGCGTCGTCATCACCGCGGATGACGCCTTGCCTCTGGCCAAGGACAAGCAGGTCTCGGACCAGACGCTGAAAGGACGGGCGATCGGGCTCGCTGGCTGATTGGTCCGTAGCCTACGAGGCGGGCTTCCGAGGCTCCAATGCGCGTCGCAATGCCGGCGCTTCCTGCTGGACATGATCCCATAACCGGTTCGCGACTGGGCCGTGCGGCCGGTCGCGGCGGCGCGCCACCACCAGCTCGTCGGTGCGGCCAGGCATGTGGCGGCCGGCAATGGAGCGCAGGCGTCCGTTGTGTAATTCGTCCTCGATCAGGAAGCGGGGCAAGTGGCCCCAGCCGAGACCTTGCAGGATGATCTCCTTCTTCATGCCCTGGTCGGGCACCAGGCATTGCGGCGCGCCTTCGACCATGAAGTAGTCTTGCCGCGGCGAATGGCGGGCGGTGTCTCGCATGACGCATTGGGTGAGCGCCCGCATCTGATCCAGCGTGATCGGCTGCGTGAGGCGATCGGGCAAAAAGCCTGGCGCTGCCACGGGAATGAACGGCACCTTGCACAGATCGACCCATTCAACCCTCGCGTCGCCCTTGTCGATCCAGTGCAGGATCAGGTCGGCCTCGTCATCGAAAAGCCGCTCCCAAGGGCCGCCGACCGCTTCGAAATGCAGATGCAGGCGCGTGCCCGGGCATTGGGCGAAGAACCGGCCGAGCATGCCCAGCACCTGCGGCCGCGGGCAGAGGTCGCCGATCACGACATGGATCTCGCCTTCCTCGCCCATCGAGAGCTGGGCGGCATGGACGCGCAGGCCGTCCAGTTCGCGCAGCAGCGATTGCGCCCGGCGGTGGAACGACAGCCCCGCCTCGGTCGGGCGCACGCGATAGCCGCTGCGATCCAGCAGAATGAGATCGAGCTGTCGTTCGAGTTTGGCGACGGCGGCGAACACCGCCGGGTGCGAGCGATGCAGAAGGGTGGCAGCCGGCTGAAAGCCGCCGGTGCGGATCACCGCATCGAAGCATTGCAGATCGTGCAAGGTGAATTCGGCCATGTCAGCTTTGACTACAGAGTTTGTCCTATCTTTGTAATATCAACAAAAGCTCGTCGCGGCTACGTTCCGCTCATTCAATCTTCCAGAAGGACTTTCATCATGAATGAGCCGAATTTCGTGACTGTCGGTGACGGCACGCGCATCGCCTATCGCTTCGATGGCGATGCCGCCAAGCCGGTGCTGGTGCTGTCGAATTCCATCGGCACCACGCTGCACATGTGGGACGGGCAGGCTGGCGAGCTTTCAAAACACTTCCGTGTTCTGCGCTACGATTTTCGCGGCCATGGCGGATCAAGCGCCCCGGTCGGTGCCTATTCGCTCGACCGGCTTGGCCGCGACGTGATCGAGCTGCTCGATGCGCTCGGGCTTGGGCGCGTGCATTTCCTCGGACTGTCGCTCGGCGGCTTCGTCGGGCAGTGGCTCGGTATCCATGCGCCGGAGCGGATCGACCGGCTGATCCTGAGCAACACCTCATCCCATCTCGGCCCGGCAAGCTATTTCGACGAGCGGATTGCCGTTGTCCGGCAGGCGCCGGACATGTCGGAAACCGCCGAGGTCTTCCTGAACAACTGGTTCCCCGCGCGGATGGTGGCGGCCAACGAACCCGTCATCGAGGCGTTCCGAGCCATGCTGCTCGCCATCGACCGGCAAGGCCTGGCTGGCCTGTTCGCCGCCGTTCGCGATGCCGATCTGCGTCGCACCGTCGCGCTGATCAATCGGCCAACGCTGGTAATCGCCGGCGAGCATGACACGGTGACGGCTGCCGGCCACAGCGAAATGATCGCGGCAGCCGTGCCCGGCGCGAAGCTGGTTGTGTTGCCGGCGGTTCACCTGTCGAATGTGGAGTATCCGGCAGAGTTCATAGAGGCGGTGCTCGATTTTCTGCGTTGACCGCGAGTCTACTCCCGTGGGGTCTGCTGTTGAGCGGGCCTCACGGCCCCTTGCACATCGGCACAGGCTGCGGTGGCGGTGCGGGGTGGTCCTGCTTGTATTGCGCGATGATCGGCTCGAGGGTTTTGCGCGGCCAGAATTTCGGCGCGCCGATCTCCTTCAGGCAGGATGCGTTCCAATAGGGCGCTTCCCCGGATGACGAATGGCTTTTTGCCGCCTGCGCGACGGCTGCGATGTCGCGCGATTCCGGATAGATGTAGAGCGTCGTCGGATTGTCCTTCACCATCGCGATGATTTGCTGCGCATCCGTTGGCGACCAGCTGGTGCAGCCATTGCTGCGGCCGCCGGCATAGTCCACCAGCTTGCCGAACGGCACCAGGCCGTCATGGTCGGCGTAGGAGCTGTTGGGGCTTTTGCGCATGCACATGCCGCGCAGCACCTGCGCCGCATGACCGCCGATCACCCGCTGCCTGGCATTGGCGGCTTCGCCTTCGCCGTCGAACTGGATGAAGGTGCGCTGGAAAGCCACGTCCCGTTTCGCGCCGGTACGATAAAAACCCTTGAAGGATGTTTTCGCCTCGCTGGTCATATAAGCGCCGCCGGCGGTCAGTTCGGAATCCATGGCATTGCCGAAGTTCTTGGAGCAGCGCCTGCCGTTTGAAAAATCGACCGTGCCTTTCAGATTCCGGCCACCGCCATGACCCGACGAGATGGCGTGAAACGACTGGCTGGCCTCGCAGATGACGTAGTACCGGCGCCCGAGCACGCCGTTGCCCATGTCGCCGGGACGCGTCGCGTCCATGGCGAAATAGCAGGGATTCGTGACCGCGCCTTGCGCCACCTTTTTCAGGTAGAGCGCGCGCGCCCGCTCCAACACCACGGTTGAGATCTGGCCGTCGCCGTCGCCGATATGCGCCTGCAGCCAGGCCGGGATCGCCGAGGGCGCGGCAATGGACCGGACCGTCGCGGTCAGGGCAATGACGATGACGAGAAGGCTGAGGGTGACGACAATACCCAGAGGGACAGATCTCAACCGCACCGGTTCAATTCTCCTGCCGAAGCCATGCGAATCCTTGCGGTATTATATCCGCAATCGATCATAAAATGTCTCGCGGCAATCGGCGAAACACATCTTGTTTAGCGCGCCCGCAAGTCCGCACGAGGAACTGGGGCCGACGCGCACCGCCCATAGACCGTCATGCTGGTCCAAGGCTTGCGGCCAATGTCTCCGAACAAGTGCGAAATCCGCTTCCAGGCGGCTTGAGCGCCGCGCTGGCCACGGCTATGCCTGCCGCCAGGGAGCATGGATCATGATCGTGATCGTCAAACCAGCGCTTGAGCATCTGCCGTCCTACAAGGCGGCGCTCGAACGCGGCTGGTCGCCGGACAATGTCCGGCTCCAGGAGGCGACGCGCGAGCAATTGGTGGCGTTAGAGCAGGATCCGATCGCCTTTCTGGCGAGCCTCGATGATCCCGAGGCCAGGGGTGGCCCGATCACCTTGCCCGACGGCACACAGGTGCCGCGCCTGCCGGGCTTCCGGCGGTGGATCTGGGATGGCGAGGCGTCGGGCTCGATCGGCTTTCGCTGGCAGAAGGGCACGGCGGAACTGCCCTCGCATGTGCTTGGCCATATCGGCTATGCGGTGGTGCCGTGGAAGCGGCGGCGCGGCTACGCCACGCAGGCTCTGGGACTGATGCTGGACGAGGCGAGGGCGGTCCGGCTGCCATATGTCGAGATCACCGCCAAGCCTGGCAATCCGGCTTCGCATAAAGTGATCCTGGCCAATGGCGGCAGGCTGGTCGAGCGCTTCTTCGAGGACGCCGCCTATGGCGGGGTGGAGAGTTTGCGGTTCCGGATCGAGCTGTAGGGTGAGAGTGCTGGTGAACGGCAGATGAGAATTGACAGATCTCGTCGGAATTTGATTTTACGTGCCCCCATTTCCGGCATTGGCGCCGCGGACTTCGACAATGCGGACTTCGTCAATAGGGGATATCTCACCCGTGCTCGTCCGCACACAGCGCATGGTCTGACAGCGCGCGGATGACATAGCAGTCGCCGAAGCAGCGATGCGTTCCAGCTCGGTTTCCAGCCGCTTCAACTAGGCGATCTTTTCCTGGACGTTGCCTGCATGGTGCGGCTGTCTCGGGCAGTGATGGCCAATATCGGCCAGAACATCACCGTGGCGCTGGGGCTGAAGGCAGTGTTCCTGGTCACCACCATTTCAGGCATCACCGGCCTATGGCCGGCGATCCTGGCCGACACCGGCGCCACCGTGCTGGTCACCGCCAATGCCATGCGCCTGTTGCGCTGGCACGGGTGAGGGCCGCGGCCGACGCCATTCAACCGACGAGCCGTCAGGGGTCGATATCCATGGCGAGAGCCGCGTCCTTCCGGTTCTCCAGCTCCGCAAGCCTGCCCTGGAGCGCGCTGCGGATCGAGGCGTAGGCGGCAGCGCCGAAGGTCAATCGTCGAGGCGCGGGATCCTGCTCCACCGAGGCGATCATCGCCTCGACCATCTTGCCGGGATCGCCCTTGATGTCGAACGAACCCTCGGAAAAAGCCCGGCGCAGGTCGCCGACCGGCGTGGTCGCATAGGCATCCGTGGACCCGGAACTGACCAGGCTGGCGCCGAAATTCGTTCGTGTCGGGCCTGGCTCGACCAGCGTCAGCCCGATGCCGAACGGCGCGACCTCCTGGCGAACGGATTCGACAAAGCCTTCAATGCCCCATTTGGTGGCGTGATAGAGGCTGAAGCCGGGATAGGCCATCTGCCCGCCCTCCGAGGAGACTTGCAGGATGCGGCCGCCGCGCTGTTTGCGCAGATGCGGCAGTGCTACCCGGATCAACTGTATGGAGCCGATGAGATTTGTGTCGATCAGGTCGCGGATATGGCTGTCTTCCAGCTCCTCGGCGGCGCCGAACAGGCCGTAGCCGGCGTTGCTGACGATGACATCGATGCGCCCCAACTCGCCAAAGGCCTTGTCGACCGTTGCCCGGATGGCATCGCTGTCGGTCATTTCAAGGGAAGCGATCCAGAGCCGATCGCCATGGTGTGCCTTCAGGTCCGCGAGAGCCTGCGGTCTCCGCACCGTTGCGGCGACACGGTCGCCACGGGCCAGAAGCCTGTCCGTCAAAAGCCGTCCGAAGCCCGATGAAGTACCGGTGATGAACCATGTCCTGGTCATGGCAAATATCCTTTCATTGCTGACTTCGGCCAAGACTACGCCGTCCAACTCATGATACTATCCGTTCAATTTCATATGGCTTGATGAAGATTTTCCATGAATGGCAAGCCCGGACTTCCGGAATTGACGGCACTCGCCGCGATTGCCTCGCATCGCAGCTTCCGCAAGGCGGCCGACGATCTCGGCCTTTCGCCTTCGACGCTCAGCCACATGATGCGAACGCTGGAGCGGGGTATGGGTGTGCGCCTGCTCAACCGCACCACGCGCAGCGTTGCACCGACCGAGGCGGGCGAGCGGCTCGTCTCGCGCCTGCGGCCGCTTTTGTCGGAAATCGACGCGGCATTGGCCGAGGTCGACGACTTCCGTGGTCTTGCATCAGGGACGCTGCGGATCAACACCAGTGAGATCGGTGCCCGATTGTTGCTTGCATCCGTGGTGCCGGCCTTTCTTCAGCGCCACCCCCAGGTTGCGCTCGATCTCGTCACCGAGGGAAGACTGGTCGATATCGTTGCCGAAGGCTTTGATGCCGGTATCCGCCTGGGCGAGGCCGTGCCGCAGGATATGGTTGCGGTGCGCTTCGGCGGCCCGACACGCTTCATTGCCGTTGCTTCGCCGGCCTATCTGGCCGGCCGAACGGTTCCGGGCGTTCCGGATGATCTCAGGGATCAAGCCTGCATTCGGTTTCGGTTGCCCAGTGGCAAACCCTACCGATGGGAGTTCGAGAAACACGGCCAGGAGATCGCCATCGATGTCCCGGGCGCACTGACGCTCGACAATATGGAGTTGATGGCCGAGGCAGCCGCTGGCGGTATGGGGATCGCTTACATTTCGGACAAATCCGCCAGGCCTTACCTCGAGCGGGGAGCGCTTGTCAGTGTGCTGGACGATTGGTGTCCGCCCATTCCTGGCCTGTTCCTCTACTATCCAGGCCACCGGCTGGTGCCGCCGGCGCTGCGCGCCTTCATCGACGTGCTGAAGGAGACGAAGGGATGAGGCCGCTACTCGGCCGGCGCCGTCAGTGGCGGCGTGGCGTTGCTGCGCCCTTCCCACACCTGGGAGATGACAGCCACCACGACGGCGACCAGCATGGCGAAAGCACCCACCACGGGCAGGCTGCGATAGCCGTAGCCGGCATTGAGCATGGCGGCGCCCAGCGACGCGGCCAGCGCGATGCCGACATTGAAGCCGGACGGGATCAGCGATGAGGCGAGGTTGGAGGCATCCGCCGTCCAGGCCAGGATGCGGGTCTGGATCGGCGTGCCGATGGCGAAGTTGAGGCCACCCCAGATGACGATCGCCACGATCATCGGCAGGGGATAGGGGCTGACGGCGTAGATGACCGCCAGTGTCACTGCCTGCAAGGCGAGCATTGTGATCAGCGAAGGCATCAGCTTCCAGTCGGACAGCTTGCCGCCGAGGAAGACGCCAAGCGTCGCGCCGACGCCGTTGAGCAGCAGCACCCAGGGCACCAGGTTTTCGTCGAGCCCGGTGACCTCAAGCAAGGTCGGCGTGATGTAGGTGAACAGGCAGAACTGGCCGAGCATCAGCATGAGCATCAGGATCAGCGAGGTCCAGACCTGCTGGCGCGCCAGCACGCGGACCTCACGCGCCAAGCCGGCGGGCTTGGCCTGATATCCGGCGGTGCGCGGCAGAAGGGCCGCCATGGCAAAAGTCGCTGCCACGCCCAGCGCGCACATCACCCAGAAGGTCGCGCGCCAGCCCCAGATGTTGCCGATGGCGGTGCCCGCCGGCACGCCGATGACGTTGGAGACGGTGAGGCCGGACAGGATGACGGCGACTGCCATGCCGCGTTTGTCCTCGGGAACGAGGCCGACCGCGACCACCATGGCGACGCCGAAATAGGCGCCGTGCGCGACGGCAACGGCGATGCGCAGCAGCAGCATGGAGGTAAAGTCGGGCGCCAGCGCGCAGGCCGCCTGGCCGATGGTGAAGGCGACGGCGAGGCCGAGCAGCAAGGTCTTGCGCGGCAGGGATTTGGTGGCGAGCGCCAGCAGCGGGCCGCCAATGGCGATGCCGCAGGCATAGCCGGAGACGAGATAGCCGGCGGAGGGAACCGAGACGCCAAGCCCTTCCGCCACTTGCGGCAAAACGCCGGCAATGACGAATTCGGTGGTGCCGAAAGCGAAAGCGGCGATGAACAGGGCAATGAGCGGAAGCGACATGGGAAAGCCTTGGCTAGAACGGCGTCAAACCACGGATGGGCGGCGCGGGCAATCCAGAAATTTTTGTCGCGACTTTAGGTTTTCTTGAGTGGGGGCGAGGCGGTAAAACGCCGATCTCCCCTCGAGGGGGGAAATCAGCAATTTCAACACCTCAGCCCGCCTTCAGCCTCGACCCGGTCAGCAGGCCGCGCTCTTCCAGCACCGGATAGGCCATCGAGGCCAGCAGCGAGTTGATCTGCTTCAGGTCACGGATGGTGTCGAGGTGGATCGAGCTGGTCTCGACGCTTTTTGCGGTGCCTTCGCGCAGCCGCAGGAAATGGCTGGCGCTGGTTTCCTTTTCGCGGTCGCGCAGCTGGTCCTTCTCCAGTACCAGCTGACGCGCGGTTT
The DNA here is from genome assembly GCF_053714255.1 of Mesorhizobium sp. 43Arga. Taxonomy (NCBI): domain Bacteria; kingdom Pseudomonadati; phylum Pseudomonadota; class Alphaproteobacteria; order Hyphomicrobiales; family Phyllobacteriaceae; genus Mesorhizobium; species Mesorhizobium sp. 43Arga. The sequence continues at coordinate 1,199,344 of NZ_JBSKBO010000002.1, read as the reverse complement.
CGGGGTCGCGCGAGACCAGCACATTGAAGGCGAGCCTTGCATTGGCCAGCACTGAGCTGTGGAAGGCGCACAATTCGCTCCAACCCTCGTCGGTGAATTCCAGCCCGTGCTCCAACTTCTTCTTCACGTGAACCAGCATGTTGCGCACGATGATGTCGCCGACCTGCTCGAGCTTGACGCAGGCGCCGATCAGTTCCTGGCAGCGCAGCGCCTCGTCCTCGGTCAGCGGGTTCTTGGTGACCTTGGCGAGGTAGAGTTTGATCGCCGCATGCCTGCGGTCGACGCGGTCGTCGAGGGCGGCCAGCGCCTTGATCTTGTCGGCGTCGGCGCTCTCGTAGAGCTCGATGATCCGCTTGAGCATGATCTCGACCGTTTCGCAGACCCGCACCACCTCGCGTGTGGCATTGGCCAGCGCCTGGCTCGGCATGTCCAGCGCGCTTTCGTTGAGCGCGGACAATTCGATGACGTCGAGCGAAGCGGCCGGCGTTGGCTTGGTACCGAGCGCGACGATCTTCTCCGACGCGCGGTAGACGAAGCCGGCCAGCGGCAGGCCGGCGAGCAGGATGATGACATTGAACAGGATGTGGGCGTTGACGATCTGGTCGGCCGCCGTCGCGCCGAGAAAGCCGACATGCGGCCGGAAGATCATGAACAGGACCAGCATGACCAGCGAGCCAAGCCCGCGCATCAAGAGATTGCCGATCGGCACGACGCGCACGGCAGGCCCCGCCGAGCGGGTCAGCATCGGCGCGATGATCGAGGAGCCGAGATTGACGCCGAAGATGAGGACGACGCCGAGTTCCGGGCTGATCAGGCCGCGGCCGGCCAGCGTCGCCATCAAAAGCACCGCGGCGATGCTCGACTGGAACAGCCAGGTGATCACCGCCGCCAGGAGATAGGCGGTGATGGAATCGCTGGAGAAGTAATTGATGATGACCGGCATCAGCTGGCTGTTGCGCAGCGGCTCCGACGCCTGGCCGATCATTTCCAGCGACAGGATCAACAGGCCGATGCCGACCAGGATGCGGCCGGTCTGGCGCCAGTCGCGGCGCTCGGTGGCCATGAACATCACCGTGCCGGTGATCAGGCAGAGCGGCACCAGCAGCGTGAGGTCGAAGGTCAAAAGCTTGACCACCAGCGCCGAGCCGATCTCGGCGCCGCGTACCGCCAATTGGCCGGCTGCACCCGAGACGATGCCGGAACCGGCGAAGGAGCCGACCAGCAGGGTGACCGCGGTCGAACTCTGCAGCGCGATGGCGAGACCCGTGCCGGCCAGCACCGCCATGATCGGATTGCGCATGGTGGCGCGCAGCCTGTGGCGCAGCACGTCGCCATAGGCGCGTTCGACGCCGGTCTTGACCATGCGGGTGGCAAACAGCATCAGCGCCACGGCGCCGGCCAGATGCAGAAGGACGACGGAACCGCTCATTTCGGCGCCTGCATGCGGACAGGGCACGCGGTGCGGACGACGCGCCGAACAGGCGGAAAAGCAAGGGTTCGAATCATGGTCATGGCAACCGTGGGTAATAGCCGGAATATTTTAGCCGGATAATAAAATTTTGTCGATTTCAAGAGGCCGTCGTGACGCGACAGGCCGTGTCGGGAAATGGATGGTTACGCAAATGGTTGCACGGCCGGGCCTTGGCCGGTCCGGCGAACGGCCGTTCTTTCCGAGAGGCTGCATTCGTCTTTGCGACGATGTTCAAATATCGGCAATAAGCCGAAGATTTCATTACACAATTGTAATGCAGGTGTTCAGTTTCAGTTCATCCGCCGGCCGCTAATCCTTGGGCATCGACAACAAAGGAGATTTCTGATGAAGCGCATCGTTCTTTCTGTCCTCGCCGTCTCGATGCTGGCCGCCACGTCACTTGCCGGCCAGGCCGCGCCAATGAACGCGCCGGTCGCGCCGCAGTCGAATTACACCAAGGTCGACTGGCAGAAGCCCGGCCACCACAATGATGTGAGGAAGCGCGTCTTCAAGAAGAAGATCGTCGTGAAGCGGAACCACTGGCGCAATGGCCAGAAATATTCCGGCTGGAGGCAGCACCAGCCGATCCGCGACTATGGCCGCTATGGCCTGCATCGTCCCGGCCGCGGCCAGGAATGGATCCGCGTCGGCAACGACTATGTGCTGGTGAGTGTCTTGTCCGGCATCATCTTCGGCGCGATCGCCGCGCATTAAGCTTCCAGCGCTGGCCTGGAAGGAGGGCGGCCCGCAACGGCCGCCTTCTTTTTGCCCTGTGGAAACCGGGTATGGCCCGTATTGGGGGTCGTCGGATTTCGCTGGCATGATTATATGGTGGGGAAACGAGTTCCCTCAATGCGCTTTCCACCCGCCTTTCTCGACGAGATCCGCGACCGCGTGCCGATTTCATCGGTCATAGGCCAGCGCGTCGCGTGGGATCGCAGGAAGACCAATGCGTCGCGTGGCGACTTTTGGGCCTGCTGCCCGTTCCATGGCGAGAAGAGCCCGTCCTTCCATTGCGAGGACAAGAAAGGCCGCTACCATTGTTTCGGCTGCTCGGTCTCGGGCGATCATTTCAAATTCCTGACCGAACTCGACGGAATGAGTTTCCCTGAAGCGGTCGAGAAGATCGCCGACATGGCCGGCGTGCCGATGCCGGTGCGCGACGCCCAGGAGGAACGGCGCGAGAAGGAACGCGCCAGCCTGACCGATGTCATGGAAATGGCGACCGCCTTTTTCCAGGAGCGGCTGCAAGGGCCCGAAGGCGCCAAGGCCCGAGCCTATCTGCGCGACCGTGGATTGACGCCGGCAACGCAGCAATCGTTCCGGCTGGGCTACGCGCCGGACAGCCGCAATGCGCTGAAAGAGCATCTCGCGGCAAAAGGCGTGCCGAAGGCCGATATCGAAGCTTGCGGGCTGGTGCGGCACGGCGACGACATTCCGGTCTCCTATGACTGGTTCCGCGACCGCATCATGTTCCCGATTCCGGATTCGCGCGGCAAGATCATCGCTTTTGGCGGCCGGGCGCTGGCGCCCGATGCGCTGGCCAAATATATGAACTCACCCGACACCGAGCTCTTCCACAAGGGCAATGTGCTCTACAATTTCGCCCGCGCCCGCAAGGCGCTCGCCAAGGACGGTACGGTCATCGCCGTCGAAGGCTATATGGACGTGATCGCGCTGGCGCAGGCCGGCTTCGAGAATGTCGTGGCGCCGCTCGGCACCGCGCTTACCGAAAACCAGCTGGAATTGCTTTGGCGTATGGCGCCCGAACCGATGCTGTGCTTCGACGGCGACAAGGCCGGGCTGAAGGCGGCATGGCGAGCCGCGGATCTTGCACTGCCATCGGTGCAGGCCGGGCGCTCGGCGCGCTTCGCGCTGTTGCCGGAAGGCAAGGATCCCGACGACCTCGTCAAGGCCGAGGGGCCGGACGCCTTCCGCGCGGTGCTTGCCGATGCGCGGCCGCTGGTCGACCTGTTGTGGATGCGCGAGACGGCGGGCGGCGTCTTCGACACGCCGGAGCGACGGGCGGAACTGGGAAAGACGCTGCAGGAACTCGCCAGCCGCATCCGCGACGAAAGCACGCGCTATCACTACCAGCAGGAAATGCGTGAGCGGGAAAAGAGCTTCTTCGGCTCGCAACGCGATACGCGGCAAGGGCGCCAGGAGTGGAAACCGGGGCAGGGCAAGACGCCGGCACCCGGTGGCCAATTCGCCAAGCCTGGCGGCGGCCGCATGGCGATCACCGAAAGCCTTGGCCAGTCGGCGCTGGTCAAGCGCGGCAGCGAGGGCATGTCGGTGCGCGAGGCGACGATCATCGTGGCGCTGGTCAACCATCCGCCGCTGATTGACGAGAATTTCGCCCATGTCGAATTTCTCGACCTCGCCAATTCCGAGTTGCAGCGGCTGCACGCCGCCATCCTCGACGCAATGGCGCATGACATGGCCAATGACCGCCACGCCGTGGTGGCGACGATCGAGCGTGCCGGCTGCGCCGAGATCTGGGAACGCGCCGTCGGCCTGATCCGGCGGGCGCGGCAATGGCCGGCGCTGGAGACGGCGGCACTCGACGACGCCCGCGACGCTCTGAACCAGGCGCTGCACTTGCAGCGTAGCGCGCGCACCTTACATAAGGAGCTGAAACAGGCGGAAGCGGCGCTCGAAGCAGATCCCTCGGACGAAAACTTCCGCCATCTGATCGAAATTCAGGCGCAATTTCAGGATGTACAGGCGACGGAAGCGCTGATCGAAGGATTCGGCGTTTCCTCGGGCAGGGCTGGGCGAGCCTAAGTGCAGCTGAGTGCAGGAATGAGAGCGTGGCCGGGCTTCCCAGGGAAGCAAGGCGCGCTAAGTCGGGTAATTGATTCGCTTTTTTCATGCGAATCATGCCAGAGGCGCTTGACCTTCCGACAGAATGGCGGAATCAGGACGATTCGAAACGTTAACCCGCACCCGCGCCGACGGGAAATGAGCGATGTGAGGTACTGGTCACTGGACAGGCAGGCAGCCTGCCACAGATATCAGGGTTAATCTGGACTTAACGATCAATGAAGTTAGTGGCCCGGTGAAGCGCGTTTCGAAACGAGCCTATCCGATTTGACTGGTCCGACAGCTTACGCGGCCCCGATGCCGGGCCGCTAGGAGAAGATAAAAATTATGGCGACTAAGGAAAAGGAAGAGGTCGAGACCGAACGCGAAGGCGCCACCGATGGCCCTCTGCTCGACCTTTCCGATGATGCTGTCAAGAAGATGATCAAGGCCGCCAAGAAGCGCGGCTATGTCACGATGGACGAGCTGAATTCGGTGCTGCCTTCCGAGGAAGTGACCTCCGAGCAGATCGAGGACACGATGGCGATGCTGTCCGACATGGGCATCAACGTCGTCGAGGATGACGAGCAGGGCGAAGAGGCCGAGGCCGGCGACACCGCGGCGGACGCCGAGGAAGACGCCAACGAGCTGGCCGAACAGACCGGCACGGCGGTCGCCGCCACCACCACCAAGAAAGAGCCGACCGACCGCACCGACGATCCGGTGCGCATGTATCTGCGCGAGATGGGCTCGGTCGAGCTTCTGTCGCGCGAGGGCGAAATCGCCATTGCCAAGCGCATCGAGGCCGGTCGCGAGACGATGATCGCGGGCCTGTGCGAAAGCCCGCTGACCTTCCAGGCCATCATCATCTGGCGCGACGAGCTCAACGAATCCAAGATCCTGCTGCGCGAGATCATCGATCTCGAAGCTACCTATGCCGGCCCGGAAGCCAAGCAGGCGCCGGTGGTCGAGCGCATCGAGGAAGCGCCCAAGGCCGAGGAAAAGCCGCGGCGCGGGCGAGACGATGAAGACGACGTCACCAATGTCGGCGCCGATACGCGCGGCATCGGAGACGACGACGAGGAAGACGAGGACGAGGCGAGCCTGTCGCTGGCGGCGATGGAAGCGGAACTGCGTCCGCAGGTGATGGAGACGCTCGACGTCATCGCCGACACCTACAAGAAGCTGCGCAAGCTGCAGGACCAGCAGGTCGAGAACCGTCTGGCCGCCGCCGGCACGCTGTCACCCAGCCAGGACCGCCGGCTGAAGGAGCTCAAGGACCAGCTGATCAAGGCGGTGAAGTCGCTGTCGCTCAACACGGCGCGCATCGAGGCGCTGGTCGAGCAGCTTTACGATATCAACAAGCGCCTGGTGCAGAACGAGGGCAAGCTGTTGCGCCTCGCCGAAAGCTATGGCGTGCGCCGCGAGGAGTTCCTGAAGGAATATCAGGGTTCCGAACTCGATCCCAACTGGACGCGCTCGATCGCCAATCTGACCTCGCGCGGCTGGAAGGAATTCACCAAGAACGAGAAGGATGCGATCAAGGACCTGCGTGCCGAGATCCAGCACCTGGCCACCGAAACGGCGATCTCGATCCTGGAATTCCGCAAGATCGTCAACCAGGTGCAGAAGGGCGAGCGCGAAGCCGCGATCGCCAAGAAGGAAATGGTCGAGGCCAATCTGCGCCTCGTCATCTCCATCGCCAAGAAATACACCAATCGCGGCCTGCAGTTCCTCGACCTGATCCAGGAAGGCAATATCGGCCTGATGAAGGCGGTCGATAAATTCGAATACCGCCGTGGCTACAAGTTCTCGACCTATGCGACATGGTGGATCCGGCAGGCGATCACGCGTTCGATCGCCGACCAGGCGCGCACCATCCGCATTCCGGTGCACATGATCGAGACGATCAACAAGATCGTGCGCACCTCGCGCCAGATGCTGCACGAGATCGGCCGCGAGCCGACGCCGGAGGAACTGGCCGAAAAGCTCGCCATGCCGCTCGAAAAAGTGCGCAAGGTCTTGAAGATCGCCAAGGAGCCGATCTCGCTCGAAACGCCGGTCGGCGACGAGGAGGATTCGCATCTGGGCGATTTCATCGAGGACAAGATGGCGATCCTGCCGATCGACGCCGCGATCCAGGCCAATCTGCGCGAGACCACGACGCGCGTTCTGGCGTCGCTGACGCCGCGCGAGGAGCGTGTGCTCAGAATGCGCTTCGGCATCGGCATGAACACCGACCACACGCTGGAAGAAGTCGGCCAGCAGTTCTCGGTCACCCGCGAGCGCATCCGCCAGATCGAAGCCAAGGCGCTGCGCAAGCTCAAGCACCCGAGCCGGTCGCGCAAGCTGCGCAGCTTCCTCGACAGCTGAGACATACCGACAGCAAGAATAAAAGGGCGCCCCGTGCGCCCTTTTTCGTTCGTGGCACGCGCTCTTGCGGCTCGCAGCCTTCGGGAGGATAATTTCCGCGTCGGATGCATTTCTGGGCGACAAATCCGGATGCCCGCCCCGGCGGAGGTCACGCCCTACCGCCGTGCTCCGTGGCCCCGGAGGGAGGTGTGCATGACAACCTACATCGTGCTGATGAACTGGACGGAGCAGGGTGCCAAAAGTGTGCGCGAGTCACCGAAGCGGCTTGACGCCGCCAGGAAGCAGTTGGGCGACATGGGCGGTTCGTTCAAGGCGTTCTACCTGACGATGGGCGAATACGACATGGTGGCGGTGGTCGAAGCACCCGACGATGCGGTCCTGGCGCGTTTCTCGCTGATGCTGGCGGCCGCCGGCAACATCAGGACACGAACACTGAAAGCCTTCCCCGAATTCGCCTACCGCGAGATCATCTCGTCGCTTGGATAGCGGCAGGTTCGAGTGCGATAACCTGGGTATCCGACCTGACGGCGCTTTGCCGCAGGACAGGACGCTTCGCCGTGATAGACTGCGGCCAGGGGATCGCGATGAAGAAAGTCTCGATACTGGCTGCCGGCCTTGCCTTGATATTGTCGATGCCGTTCGCCGCCGGTGCGCAAAAACCGGTCGGCATGGCCAATCCGGCATCTGTCCATTGCGGCGAGATCGGCGGGCGCCTGGTGATCAGGAAGGACAGGACCGGCAACGAATACGGGTTTTGCCGGCTGCCCAAAGGGCGCCAGTGCGAAGAGTGGGCGCTGTTTCGCGACAACAAATGCGTCGGGCCAAGGGCGGCCATGCGCGGCAAATGACATGCGCGCTGTCATAGGGTGAGATGATGTCCGAAACGCATTCGCATCTTTGGCCCGGCGTGCCGCTCGCCCTTGGCTCGGCCGCTCTGTTCGGGGCGACGCCGCCGCTTTCCAAGCTGCTGCTCGATGCCGTCAACCCCTTCATGCTGGCAGGACTGCTCTATCTTGGCGCCGGTCTTGGCCTTGCTCTCTATCGCTTGCTTCGCGGCAAGCAGGCGGCGGCTGGTGAAGCGCAACTGGCCGCCCGGGATATCCCCTGGCTGGCGCTGGCAATCGGCATGGGTGGCATCCTCGCGCCGGTGCTGTTGATGTTCGGCCTCAGCCTCAACACGGCATCCAGTTCATCGCTGCTGCTCAACCTGGAAGGGCTGGCGACGATGGCGATCGCCTGGCTCGTCTATCGAGAGAATGTCGACCGGCGCCTGCTTTTTGGCGCCTTCGCCATCCTGGCGGGCGCGGCGCTGTTGTCATGGGACGGCGGCGGCGTTGCTTTCAACCCGGGCGCCCTGCTGGTGGCGGCGGCATGCGTGGCCTGGGGGCTGGACAACAATTTCACGCGCAGGATTTCGGCCGCCGACCCGGTGGTGATCGCCATGCTCAAAGGCCTGGTGGCGGGTGCGGCCAATGTCGGGTTGGCGCTTGCCGCCGGGGCGTCGTTTCCCGCGATGTCGATAGTCGCGGCCACGGCCGCCGTCGGTTTCCTCGGCATCGGTGTCAGCCTGGTGATGTTCATCCTGGCGTTGCGCCATCTCGGGACGGCGCGCACAGGCGCCTATTATTCGCTCGCTCCGTTCATCGGCGCGCTGCTGGCCATCGCCATGCTGGGCGATGCCGTCACCCTCAAACTGGTGATCGCGGGGCTTCTGATGGGCGTCGGCCTGTGGCTGCATCTGTCGGAACGCCACGACCACGAGCATGACCATGAGGCGCTGGAACATGAGCACAGCCATGTGCATGACGTGCACCACCAGCACGATCATGACGGGCCGGTGAGCGAGCCGCATTCGCATTGGCACCGGCACGCGCCGATGGGCCACCGGCATCCGCATTATCCGGATCTGCATCATCGGCATAGCCACGGCTGAGCATGCCAAGATCATGCTCAAGCAAACACCCAAGCCTGAACTGACCGTCTGGTACAACACGCGTTGCCCTGTCTGCGATGCCGGCATCGGCTGGCAGAAGCGGCGGCTGATCGAAGCGGTCCAGGCGGGGCGGATCGAGTTTCGCGACATCAACCTGGAGCCGGCGGCCCTTGGCCGCTTTGGCGCGTCGCTAGAAGACATCCGCCGCCGTCTGCACGCCACCGACGCGGCCGGCCGTCTGCTGGTCGGCGCCGATGTCGCGATTGCCATATGGCAGGCGACGCCAGGTGAGGGCTGGCTGGCCACGCTTTTCGGCAATCCGATGGCGTTGCCGCTGACGCGCCTTGCCTATGATCGTTTCGCCGACCTGCTCTACGCCTGGAACCGGCGCAAGGGCCGGTGATAGCCGCACGCATCCAATTCCATCGTCTGCAACGACAAGACCCGGACCAGCAGGCCGATCGGTCTGGCGCCGCATTCAGATACATCGTAAGATATATCTTGACTCGGTGAGAATACGCGCCTAATTAAGATATATCGTAAGATAGAACGCAAGGAGCAATCAATGCATAAGCATAGTCATTTCGGGCGCGGCCATTTCGGCGAGCGCATGTTCATGCACATGGCCGGCAAATTCGGCGGCAGAGGGGGCGGCGGCTTTGGCCCGTTCGGCCATGGCGGTCGTGGCGGCGGACGCGGTGGCCCGGGCGACATGTTCCGCGCCGGTCGCATGCTGGCCGACGGCGACCTCAAGCTGATCACGCTGTCGCTGCTGGCCGAGGCGCCGCGCCATGGCTACGACATCATCAAGGCGCTGGAAGAACGCACCAGCGGCATCTACAGCCCAAGCCCAGGCGTGGTCTACCCGACGCTGACCTTCCTGGAAGAAGCCGGCTATGCCGTCTCGTCGAGCGAAGGCAACAAGAAGGTGTTTTCCATCACCGAGGCCGGGCAGGCGCATCTTGCCGACAATCGCGAGATGATCGACGGCGTGCTCGACCACCTCGAGCGCTTTGGCCGCAAGATGGCCAAGGCACGCGACTGGTTCGGCTGGAACGATGATGGCGAGGACCGCCGCGGTGGCCGGGGTGGCCGCGGCGAGCGTTCGGAAACGCGCGACGAATTCCGCGCCATCCGCCACCGCCTGCGCGCGGCGCTGGGCGAGATCGTCGATGCCCCGGCCGACAAGCAGGCCGAGGCGATCGCCATTCTCGAAGCCGCAGCGGACGCGCTGGAGGCGCTGTCGCATCGCTGAGCCGGGTGCGACAACGCTTGAAAAAAGCCCGGGGGAACCCGGGCTTTTTGCGTCGGCGCAGATGCGGATCATTCCTTGCCCGACCTACTCGCTGATCAGCTTTTCGTTGCGCGCCTTTTCGATCTTGGCGGTCATCTCGGTCGACAGGCGCTCATCGGCGCCGTGAACAATGTTCACGAATTCAACACAGCAGGAAGTGAACACTGTTCAAGAGGATTTTTGAACGCTGTTCACGAAATCCCGGATGTGGTAACAGGGGGCATTCGCGGTTCGAAGCAGCGTGCCGCGCAAGGCAAGCGCTTGCACAAGGATTGATATGGCACTGGACAAGGAAGAAACGGGCGAGCGCGTGCTGGCCATTGCCGAGGTGCTGCTCAACGAGGGCGGAATGGACAATCTGAAGGCCAGGACCATCGCCGAGCAGGCGGGCATCTCGGTCGGCTCGGTCTACAATCTGTTTTCCGATCTCGACGGGGTGCATCGTGCCGTCAACATGCGGCTGCTCGACCGGCTGGGGGCCGCAGGGGCCGCGGCGATGGCGGATCTTGCCCAGCGCGGCATCACCGATGTGCGCCAGCGCCTGCTGGCACTTGCCGGCGCCTATGTGCGCTTCGTCGAGGCGCATCCCGGCAGCTGGCCGGCACTGCTCGCCTTCAACAGGCGCCGCCCGACACTGGCTGAACCGGATGCCTATGAGGCGCGGCTCGACCAGCTGTTCGAGATCATTGCCGGCGTGCTCGCCGGCGGCGATTTCGACCTCGACGACGACACGCGCCGGATCGCCGCGCGCACATTGTGGTCAAGCGTGCATGGCATCGTCACCAGCGGCTACGCGGGCAGGTCCGTGCGCCGGCAGGCCAATGAGATCGACCAGCAGATCGAGTTGCTGGTCGCCGTCTTCATCAGGGGGCTGGAACGCGACGGCACATTAGCGCATGCTGGGACAACAGCGTCGTGAACCGAAACGTTGAAGGTATGCAGGCGCGGTGGACCGTAGCCTTCGCTCGGATGCCAGATCCACCTAGCGGGGTATAACTCTGTCGGACTCAATTCCAGCGGCTGGAATTTGGAACGGCCTTCCCGGAACGGAGGCGGAGGAGCGGATTGCCGGCAAGGTGCACTATCTCGCCGTGCTCGACCGCCTGCACAACGAACTGCGCCCCGCTCACTACCTTGAAATCGGGATTCGCCTGGGACGAAGCCTCGCACTCGCCCGCGGCAAGGCAACAGGCGTAGATCCTACCCCGGCGATTGATTGCGCATTGCCGCCGACAATAGAAATCGTGGCCTTGACCAGCAATGCGTTCTTCGCCTCGGCGCCGCCGGACCTTGCGCCGGATTTCGGTTTCATCGATGGATTGCATCTGTTCGAATATGCGCTGCGCGATTTCATGAACATCGAGCAGCGGGCAGCGCCCGGCACCGTCGTGGTGATCGATGACGTTTTCCCCAACCATCCAGCGCAAGCCGACCGCACACGTCGCACGCGCGCGTGGACCGGCGACGTCTGGCGTCTGGTCGAGGTGCTGCGCCGGTACCGCGGCGACCTCTTCCTCCTGCCGCTCGATACGGCTCCTACCGGCTTGCTTCTTATCGCCGGGCTAGACCTGACAAACCAGGTGCTGGCGCAGAATTACGACCAGATTGTACGCGAAGCGCTCGATTGGTCCGGGCCGCCGCCCAGTGTGCTGGAGCGCAGCGGCGCGCTCGATCCGTCGGGCGAGCAGTTCGACAGCATCATCGCGCGTTTGAAGGAAGCGCGGCAGACTGGCGCAAATGGACGGGAAATCGCAGCAAGGCTGAAGACGGCCGTCAGAGCGCCTCGACCACTGACTTCGGTTCAGCCAAAGCTCTCGGTTGTCGTCGTCGGCTACAATATGGCGCGAGAGCTTCCGCGCACGATCCGTTCGCTGTCGCCGCTCATGCAGCGTAGCATCGCGCCGGAGGACTACGAGGTCATTTTGATCGACAACGGCTCGACGCAGCCTGCCGACGAAGCCCAGTTGCGGAGTGTGCTCCCGGGGTTGGTCATGCGCTCTATGCCCGGGGCCACGGTATCTCCGGTGCTCGCGGTCAATCTCGGCCTCTCGCTTGCGCGTGGCGACTTCGTCGGCGTGTGGATCGATGGCGCGCGCATGGCATCGCCGGGACTGCTCGCGGCAGCGCTCAGCGCATCGCGCCTGCATGTGCGTCCGATGATCGGAACCATTGCTTTCCATCTTGGACCGGAGGTTCAGATGGAGAGCGTCAAAAAGGGCTACTGTCAGGCCATCGAAGACACGATGCTGTCAGCGAGTGGTTGGGAGGACGACGGCTATCGGCTGTTCAGCATCTCCGCCCTCGCAGGATCTTCGGCGGGAGGCTGGTTCGAATTGCCGGCCGAAAGCAACGCCGTATTCCTGAAGGCCGAGCACTGGCGTGCGCTCGGCGGCTTCGACGAGCGTTTTAAGACTCCCGGCGGTGGCCTTGCAAATCTTGATACGTGGTCGCGCATCTGCGCAGACGCGAGCGGAGAGCTCATCATGCTGCTCGGCGAGGCGACGTTTCATCAGGTCCATGGCGGCATCGCGACGAACTCCGTCAGCCCGCCGTATCAATCCTTCCACGAGGAGTACGTCCGCATTCGTGGTCATCTCTTCGTCAGACCGACCCGCCAGCCCTGGTTTTTCGGGGGCCTGCCTGATCAGGCCAAACCCAGCTTGAAACGTTCGATTGAACAAATCTAGCAGATCGTTGCTGCCTACGGGCGCGATTGATGCCAGAAATCCGCCGACAAGGCCCTGACAGGACACCTGGTGCGGGACGCAGGATGGCGCCTTGAACAGACCTATGAGCCATCGGCCTTGCAACAGACGGTCTTCGCCTGCTCAGCATTGTAAACGCGAGCGCTTGGCTTGACGTTGAGGGTTGATGCGCCGCGCGGATTCGCGCGCGTGGTAGATCGGGGCAATAAAGAGCCGGATGATGACGACAGCCATCCATTCAACCCCAGCAGCGCGGGAATTGTATCTTGATCTCCTGGTCAGGATCTTGCTCAACACCATTTACCAGGATCCCGCGATCAACCCGGGGGTCCGCCCGATGGTGGTCGAGCCGTTCAACCCGAAAACCCGCGCGATCGGCAAGGATTGGCCAACGCAGGCTCACACGATGGTCGGCCAGGCGCGCCTCGAGAGCTTGCGCCAGCTATCGCAGCAGGTGCTGGACGACGGCGTCGCTGGCGACTTCATCGAAACGGGCGTCTGGCGCGGTGGCTGCTGCATCCTGATGCGCGGCGTTCTTGCCGCGAACCAGATCCATGACCGCAAGGTCTATGTCGCGGACTCGTTTGCCGGCCTGCCGGCGCCAAACGTAGAGCTCTATCCCCGGGATACCGGATGGAACCTGCACGAGTTCAAGGAACTGGCCGTCTCGCTGGAGACGGTCAAGGACAATTTCTCACGCTATGGGCTGCTCGACGAGCAGGTCGTGTTCGTGGAAGGGATGTTCAGCGACACGCTGCCTTCGCTGTCCGCCGGGCCGTTCGCGCTGCTGCGGCTCGATGGCGACCTGTACGAGTCTACCATTGTGGCGCTGAATTCCCTTTACCCCAAGCTGTCCCAGGGCGGTGTCGTCATCATCGACGATCGCGCCCTCGATCCATGCCGGCGCGCGGTGATCGATTTTCGCGATCAGCACGGCATCACGGCACCGATGCACGAGGTCGACTGGACGGGATCCTGGTGGCGCAAGCAATGAGTTATTAGCGAACGCGACGGAGATAGCCGTTGACGTTCCACGTCACATTGGTGCCGAAGTGGTCGCAAAGGCCGGTATCGATTTCGTAGTCCTGCCCACGATCGCGCAAGAACAGCTCGACCGCACGGCGGGGGCCGCCCATCAGCCTGGCGACAAATTCTGGGCCATAAAGATCGTCGACGATACCGTCCTCGACGACAATATACTTCCCGGCAACCAGCCAACGATCGAAGAAGCGCAGCACGGCGAGCGTCGTCTCGCAATGATGGTCGGCGTCCTCGATGACGAAGATCGGTCTGGGCAGGCTCTCCATCAACTCCGCGGACAAGGTTGCCGCCAGGTCGCGCCCGTCGCCACGATGAAATGTCACGCCCGGCACGCTGATCGATGGCGGCGTGATGTCGATCGAGTGGATGACGGGGTCGACGCCGAAGCTGCGCAGGATATCGGCAAACCAGAGCGCGCTGCCCCCCCCATTTGGAGCCGATCTCGATCAATGTCTTCGGCTTCCGCTGCCAAAGCAGCATTTGGTACAGCGCCAGATCGAATGGATTTTTGTAGGTGGGCACGCCCTTGTAGGTGTAGCGCATCGTGCCGGATTGAATCCTCGCAAGCGGTTCGCCGAGCAATGCACTTCCGGTGGCAAGACGTTCAATCATACGATTGTCCTACAAGCCGATGTCAAACCCAACTATCCGGTATGCCGTCGCGACAAGCGTGAGCGGGTCGGTTGGCCGTTCAGAAGATACTTGCCGAAGAAACTCGTTGGTCATGAACATCTTACTGGTACGAAATATCGCCCCCCATATTCAAGGACATTCACGGCAGGCGGCGGTATATTGCCGATCGCAAATTGAATTCCCAAGCGCCTCCCGCAACGCAGCACTGGTCGCCAGGACAGGGGCGGAACGGAGAGGGGCTGGAACGCGGCGGCACATTCGCGCATGCTGGGACGACAGCGTCGTGAATCGCGAACAGGGAAGGCCGCGATTGCAGGACGAAAAAGGAGATTTGAGCGATGTCTTTTCTGAAACGTCTTTTCGGTGGTGGCGGCGGTGAAGCGGCCGAGCCGAAGAGTGCGGCACCCGCCAAGCAGGTCGAGCACAAGGGTTTCCTGATCAGCGCCACGCCCTACAAGAACGATGGCCAGTACCAGACCTGCGGCATCGTCTCCAAGGAGATCGACGGCGTGGTGAAGGAGCACAAATTCATCCGCGCCGACCGCTTCGCCGGTCTCGACGACGCCGTCGACATCTCGATCAAGAAGGGCATCCAGCTGGTCGATGAACAGGGCGAGCGGATTTTCGGGTAGGGCGCGGGGACGTGCCGCCTGCATAAATCCAGCTTATCATCACCCCCCATTTTTGAAGACGTTACACTGACTTCCGCCGCCTGTAGCTTCGACACTACACATTGGAAATGCTTGGGATTTGGTGGGTCGATGCAGACACATGCGCGGGTGGTGATCGTTGGCGGCGGGTGCGTTGGCGCGGGCATCCTTTACGGTCTGGCAAAGCGCGGCTGGACCGACATCGCACTGCTCGAACGCACCCAGTTGACGGCCGGCTCGACCTGGCACGCAGCGGGCCTCGTCCCGTCCTATGCCCGCAACATCAATATCGGCCGGATGATCAACAAGACCATCGAGATCTATGAAGGGCTGGAGGCCGAGACCGGGCAGCCGGTCGGCTGGCACAAATGCGGCCAGTTGCGCATCGCCAATTCCAGGGACCGGCTCGACGAGTACAAGAGCTATATGAGCGTCGCCGACGTCCAAGGCATGCGGGCGCATTTGCTGTCACCGGCGGAGGCGAGGGCGCTTTGCCCGCTTCTCGACAACAAGCATATGCTGGGTGCGCTCCATCATCCCGATGACGGCCATATCGCGCCGGCCGACGTGACCCATGCCATGGCCAAGGGTGCGCGGGATCTGGGCGCCAAGATCTACCTGAACACCGGGGTGACCGGCTTTCAGCGGACCGCCGGCGGCGAATGGCGGGTCCAGACGAACACGGGCGACATCATCTGCGAGCATGTGGTCTGCGCGACCGGCAATTACGCGCGCCAGACCGGCGCGCTGCTCGGCCTCGACATCCCCGCCATCCCGATCCTGCACCAGTACTGGATCACCGAGCCGGTGCCGGAGATCGTGGAGCGCAAAAAGCAGGGACGCGCGGAGATGCCGATCCTGCGCGACGAAGGTTTCGAGGGCTATCTGCGCGAGGAAGGCGACGGCTTCATGTTCGGGCCCTACGAGCGCACCGAACACCTCAAACTGTTTGCCGAGGATGGCGTTCCCGCCTGGTTCGGCGCCGATCTCGTCGAAGAGGATTTCGAGGCGGTGTCGTGGAACTGGGAGCAGGCAACGCAGCTCGTGCCGGCGCTGGGACGCGCCGGGATCAAGGCCAATGTCCGCGGCCCCTTCCAGATGACGGCGGACGAGCTTCCGCTGATGGGGCCGGCCTGGGGCCTGCCCAATGTGTGGCTGGCCGAAGGCGTGCCGGGCGGCATATTGTGGGGCGGCACGATCGGCTATTACCTGTCGGAGCGGATCGTCGAGGGCGGCAACAGCCTCGACACCTCCGATCTCGATCCGCGCCGCTTCGGCGATTACGCAAACAAGGCGTGGACGCGCGAGAAGGTCCGCGAGGCCTGGGGCACGCACGCGGAGCAGAAATATCCGGGACAGGACATGCCCGCCGCCCGGCCGCAGAAGACCGCGCCATCCTATGCGCGGCTGACCGAACTGGGTGCGGTCTGGGGCGTGCTCAACGGCTGGGAAATGCCGAACTGGTTCGCGCCCAAGGGCGTCGAGGCCAAGGACCAGTACAGCTGGCGCTGGACCGAAAAGGGCGTGTTCGTCGGCGAGGAGGTGCAGGCCGTGCGCAACGCCGTCGGCCTGGTCGAAATGACGCCGATGACCAAGTTCGAGGTGTCGGGGCCGAGTGCGGCCGCCTGGCTCGACGGGATCCTCGCCAACCGGTTGCCGGCGGCCGGCAAAGCGACGCTGGCGCATCACCTGACGGCGGGCGGCGGCGTGCAGGCGGAATATATGGTGGCGCGGCTTGGCGAAGACAATTTCTATCTCATCTCGACGCCGCGCGCCGAGCGCTGGAATTTCGACGATCTCGCAAAGCTGCTTCCCGCCGATGGCAGCGTCAGCCTGAAGAATGTCACCAACGAGCGCGGCTGTTTCACGGTTGTCGGCCCGAAGGCGCGGGATGTGCTGCAGCCACTCACCGAGATCGACCTGTCGAATGCCGGCTTTCCCTGGTTCGGCGTGAAGACCGGCAGCGTGGCGCTAGCCAGCGACGTGCGGCTGCTGCGTGTCAACTACGAGGGCGAGCTCGGCTGGGAACTCTATCATCCCATGGCCTACCAGCGGCAATTGCTCGACGCGATCCTGGGAGAAGGCGAGAAGCACGGCATGCGCCTCGTGGGGCTGCATGCTCTGGAATCGCTGCGGCTGGAGAAATCCTACCGCGCCATGTATCGTGACATGAATCCAGAGCTCAACGCGCTCGAGAGCGGTCTCGAACGCTTCATCCGCCTCGACAAGGGCGATTTCGTCGGCCGCGACGCGGTCGTGAAATACAAGGCGAGAAACGATCAGCGCCGGTCGGTGACGCTCAGAATAGAGACCGACGGCGCCAGCGCGCTTGCCAGCGAAGGGCTGTACATCGGCGGCGAGCTGGTCGGGCGAATCACGTCGGGCGGCTATGGCTACACGCTCGGGCATGATGTGGCGCTGGCGCTGTTGCCCGAGCGTCTAGGCACGCCCGGCACGAAGCTCGACGTCGCGATCCTGGGGGAATGGAAGACCGCCGAGGTCATCGCGGATTCGCCTTACGATCCCAGCTCGGCCAGGGCGCGAATGTAGCGCGCGGCGGATATCCACTAGCGTGAACTCGCCGCTGCCAGGGAGGCGACGACGGGTAATGAAGGAACAAAAATTCATCCGTGCCGACCGCTCGACGACATCTCGACCGAGCAGATTCTCCGGGCGGCGCCAACCCGTCGGACGACACTGGTCCGCGTTGCGCCAAAGCGCTCACTCGCCGCGAGTTTCTTGAATGACCGCAATGGGCCGGTAGCCGATGGACCGGTTCACAGCTGCTAGAGCGTTTCACCGTTTCATGGAAACGGCGAAACGCTCTAACTCTTTGTTTTCACACAATTCCTGACGGAAAACCGCTCACACTTTTCCTGGAATTGCTCTAGAGCACCATTCCGGCCATTCGTTCAGCATTTTGGCCGGTGACCGATTCCGACCCATTGCGGACACCAGCCAGAAGCGAATTCGAACCTCGCTTTACACAAATGAAATTGCGGCGAGTCCGCGCCGAAGCTCCCGTTTCATTGCGGACGTTAGCGGCGCGCTTCTCAGGATTGCTATCTCTTGAGCGAGCAATTGCACTGACGGAGAATTTCTCCCCGGCGGGTGCCGATAGTGATCCGGATCCGACTACAGGCCGACTTCATGCCGCTGCGCCGCCCGAACGGCCTTGGCCAAGAGCCTCACGCCGGAGGCAATAGCGCCGTCAGTGATGCGGCCATAGCCAACGAACAAACGACGCGGTCCTTCTGCGGCCAGTGAGTATCTGCCGAGCCCCTCGGTCGCCAATCCCCGTTCCCGCAGGCCGGAGACGATTTCGGCTTCGTCCGCGCGGGTAAGTTCGGAGGGCAATCGTAGTGTCACGTGAAGACCCGCTGCCGTGCCTTCGATTTCAAGCTCCGGGAGTTCTGCCGCAAGGCAATCGAGAAGGTGCTTCCGACGGTCACGGTAGATTCGCCGCATTTTCCGCAAATGCCGGTCGTACGCGCCCGTTTGGAGAAGATGGGCCAAGGCATCCTGTTCGATCCGGGGAGATCCCTCTTTCCACCGGCGCAGCTCGGCATCCATGTGCCGCACCAGTTCCGGCGGCACCACGAGCCAGCCAATCCGGAGTGCCGGAGCGAGCGTCTTGCTTGCAGTCCCGGCATATATGACGCGATCCACGGCAAGACCCTGTAGCGCTCCGACCGGCGCTTGGTCGTACCGAAACTCAGCATCATAGTCGTCCTCCAGCACATAGCCATCATGTTGCTCGAGCCATCTGACGAGGCGCTGCCGGCGGTTTGCGCTGAGCACGCCGCCGATCGGAAATTGATGCGACGGCGTGATCAATGCGCCTTCCACACCCGTTGCGATAAGTTGATCGACATCGATTCCCTGCTCATCGACTGGGATGGGCACTCTCTGGAGCCCCGCTTTGTCGACGGCGACCCAATCGCTGTAACCTGGATCCTCGACGGCGACCCTGCGAAGCCCGACGGCTCGCATTACAACGCAGGCTAATGCCCGTCCTTCTGCGAAGCCACTGGTGATGAAGATGTGAGATGGATCGGCGACGAGTCCCCGCACCCGGCCAAGATAATCGGCGAGCGCTGATCGCAGCCTCGGGCTTCCGCGAAGATCCCCATAGCCAAGATCGTTCGCTGGGATTGTATTGAGCACGGTCCGTACGGCACTGGCCCAGGCTTTGCGCGGGAAGAGTCCAACGTCCGGCATCGCCGGGCGAAGATCGTAGCGGATCGGCTGTTCACGCTTCTCCTCAAGCGGGGCAGTGACACGCGCCGCCCCAGATGCGACGATCGGCCGAGCACCGCGCCGGACGATCAGGAAACCTTCAGCGGCCAGCTGCGCGTAAGCGTCGACGAGAAGCGGGCGAGATATGCCCAGCTGGGCGGCAAGCGCGCGCGTCGATGGGAGCACGACGCCTGGGCGCAGAATGCCAGCGCGAATTTGCGCGAGCAGCCCCCGGCGCACTTGGTGTCCCAGGCTCTCCTTGCCCTGCCGGTCGATTTCCAGCGCCAGGTCGGCGATCAAACTGGACAATGATTCTATCACCAAAGTGGTCATGTCTCTTGTACCAGTAGCACGCTACATGGCAGCTCGTCACCCGCGAAGGAGAAGCGACATGGCCGCCACCGCAGTCACCATCCATTCAGACAAGGTCGCTGCCGAACCCATTTTCACGGCCTCATTGCTCGGGATGGCTGGTGTCATGTTTTCAGCGATGAGCAGCTTCTACCTGCTTCTGTCGGCGATCGCGGCGCATGCGGCGAGCCTCGGTGGGGCTGGTGCTGCCGGGCACGCGACGGGTGCATTGATGGCGGCCACCGTCTGCGGTGAAATCGCCGCGCCACGGATCATCGCTGCCTGCGGTCGCAAAGTGTCGCTGGTGTCGGCGCTTGGCCTGCTTGGGACAGCTTGCCTAGTGGCATTCCCCTCATCGCTTGCACTGCTCCTCCTCAATTGTCTCGTCCGCGGTGTCGCCCTCGGCGTGTTGCTGGTCGCCGCCTCTGGCATCTCGGCCAAGTTGGCACCTCCCTCGCGTCGGGCAGAGGCAATGAGCCTCTTTGGTGTCGCTTCTGCGGTTCCGGCAATCCTTGCGGTGCCGCTCGGCCCGTGGGTTCTCTCTTATCTTGGTCCGTCCGTGACAGCCTTGGGTGGCAGCGGCTTGGCTGTTATCGCACTCGGGGCCACCTCCGTCCTTCCGGTCGACATCAGTCGTGATGATAACCGGGACCACAGGATGCCGCCATGGAGCGTCGTTGCCATCCCGGCGATATCCTTGGCCTGCGGCGCAATCCTTGTCGGCGCTGCCGTCACCATCCTCCCACTGGCCCATCCCGAGGCGAGCAGTGGTGCGATCATGCTTGGACTGCTGTTCCAGGGTGCCGGCGCCGCGTTCACCCGCTGGGCCTCTGCACGGCAGGTCGATCGCCATGGGCCAAAGGTTCCGACCGGTGCAGGCCTTGCGAGCTGCGCACTTGCCGCGGTCTGCCTGGCCCTCCCCAGCCAAGCCGCGATGCTTGCCGGGATGCTGCTGAGCGGGATGGCCTTCGGCGTGCTGCAGAGCGCAACCGTTGCTGACGTCTTGTCGCGGGCCGCCCCCTCGCAGGAGGATGGCGCGGGGGCCTTGTGGAACGTGGCCTATGATGCAGGCCTGGGAGTCGGCGGACTGGCCGTCGCCGCACTTGCCGCCTCGGTGGGCTTTAGCGCCGCATTCGCTGCGACCGCTGCCTTGTTCGCGCTCGTCACGCTGTTCGCTCTCAAGCCTGATGGAGGGATCGCCCAATGCTGAGACGTCAGGTCCTCACCCCGGGGCTCCATCCTCGCCTCCGCAGCAATCCCAACCGGCGCAATATCCAAGGAGATGATCAAGATGACGGGTACGGGGCGAGCGCTGGGCGCTCGAGGCGCCGGGCCCGTGCAACACCACCCCAACCTGGAAGGCTGGGCCGAAGATGTCTTCGGTGCATCACTCACGCCGCCTGAACTGACAACCACTTATTGAACAGGAGGATTCCAAGATGAGAAAGCTGATCGAAACTACGCTGATGTCGCTGGACGGGGTGGTCGGCTCCCCATGGGCCTGGACCGGGTCGTACTGGGACGCGGAGAGCCGCGGCCACGCGCTCGCCGCGTTGGACCGCTACGAGGCGTTCCTGTTCGGTCGCGTCACTTACGAGACGTTCGCGGCGACTTGGTCGCAGGTGAGGCACGACGCCTACCTCGACCGGATCAACGCGATGCCGAAGTACGTCGCCTCAACGACTCTGCAGGAGGCGACCTGGAACGCCAGGCTGCTCAAGGGCGACGTCGTCGAGGAGATCCGCCGCCTCAAGCAGCAGCCCGGCAAGGATCTCATCAAGTACGGAACCGGCAAGCTGGATCGAACGCTCCTCGAGCACCATCTCATCGACGAGATCCAGGTCTGGATCATCCCGATCGTTGTCGGGAAGGGGCAGCGCCTCTACGACGCAATCGACCCTGCAAGCCTCAAGCTCAAGCTCGAGGCCCAGAAGGTGTTCGGCAACGGCTCCGTCCTGCTGACCTACGTTCCGGAGCGATAAGGACCAGTTACTGCGGGCCGGGGGCTCTCGAAGCGCAAGGCCCGCGCAACACCGGCCCAACCACGCTGGAACGTTAGGCCCAAAGCGTCTGCATCACGGCACGCTGTCTCGCCGAGCAGATCCGCTTTATCCTGAAAGCACTTGCCAGGTCGAATTAATCGGAGGGTGCGTGCAGGCCGACGTGCAACTAGCGGCAACCAGGCCGTTGCGCCAGCTGCGATGTCTGACTGGCATTATCCAGAGCGGCGCTAGGTCTCTAACGCCGTCGCACGCGACGGCAGCTTTCGGGAAACGGCGATGCCAATTTGCATGGCCGACATAGGCGCAGTCCCGACTTCCAGCTGGCAAACCGCCGGACCGGCCGAGCACTCCCAACAGCACGCTTGGGAGCGTCTGCGCGCGGCTTTCCTAATCCGAAAACGTCACGCTGACGCCGCGCTGGCGAAAATAGGCCTGCATCAACTTGCGACCCGAGCGGTTGTTTTGCGCCAATTTGGTGGGGTCGAACACCGCCTCTTTCATCCCCTCGCGTGCCAGCGCGGCCTTAAGCGTCGCGATATGCGCGTCGATGTCGGCATTGTCCGCCCGAAGCGATGCATAGATATTTTCGGTCGCCTCGGCCACGGTCAGTTCGCTCACAGCTGTCGTCCTCTGGTTGATTGGGCGGCGGCTTAGCACAGATTCGCGGCTCCGCGATACCGATGCGTACCGGCCAGACTGGTCCGCCACAGGGATCCGATCAGCGCCGGGCCTTAAGCCGGGCCGCTCCTCACCGATTTGGCTAGCTCCTGTTCCAGATCCACCAGTTCCTTGCCGCCGGCCATCAGGTTGAGCAGCTGGTCGCGGGTGATTTCGCCCTTGGCGTAGGTGCCGGTGCTCCGGCCGCGCTTCAACAGCGTGAAGCGGTCGCCGACGACATAGGCGTGGTGGACATTGTGGGAAATGAAGATGACGCCGATGCCGCGCGCCTTTGACTGCACGATGAGCTTCAGCACCACGGATGCCTGGTGGACACCCAGCGCCGAGGTCGGCTCGTCGAGGATCAGCACCTTGGCGCCGAAATAGACGGCACGCGCTATGGCCAGGCATTGCCGTTCGCCGCCCGACAATGTGCCGACCGGCTGTTCGGGGTCGCGCAGCTGAATGCCCATCGCCTGCATCTCGTCATAGGCGGTGCGATTGGCGAATTCGGCGTCGAACTGGCTGATCGGCCCAAACTTGCGCATCGGTTCGCGCCCGAGGAAAAAGTTGCGCGCCACGCTCATCAGCGGCACCAGCGCCAGGTCCTGGTAGACGGTCGCGATGCCGCTGTCGCGCGTATCGGCGGGCGAGGCAAACCGGGTCGGCTTGCCCTGGACGCGGATTTCACCTTCGTCCGGCGTGTAGACGCCGGACAGGGTCTTGATCAGCGTCGACTTGCCGGCGCCATTGTCGCCGAGCAGGCAATGCACCTCGCCGGGGCAGACGTCGAAGGACACGTCCTTCAGCGCCACGACCGAGCCGAAATATTTGCTGACCGACTTCAGTTCGACATAGGGCTCGGCCATCACCGGCTCCTCATGGCGCGGTTGCGGACATAGCTGTTGAACAGCACCGCGATGACCATCATGGCGCCCATGAACAGCTTGAACCAGTCGGTGTCGATGCCGGTGTAGAAGATGCCCATCTGCACCACGCCGAAGATGAGGGCGCCGAACATGGCGCCGATGGCCGATCCATAGCCGCCGGTCAGCAGCGTGCCGCCGATGACGACGGCGATGATGGCCTCGAATTCCTTCTGCGTGCCACGCAGCGTGTCGGCGGAGCCGGTGACCAGCACCTGGATCGCCGCGAACAAGGCGGCCGCGAGCGCCGTCATGACGAACAGCGTGATCTTGGTGCGCGCCACCGGCACGCCAAGATTGCGCGCGGCATTGGCTTCGCCGCCGGCGGCGAAGATCCAGTTGCCGAAGCGGCTGCGTGTCAAGAGCCAGGTGCAGGCCAGTGTCAGCACGATCCACCACACGATCGACACCGGAATGCCTGATATCGACGGCATTCCGTCGGCCCGCTTGCCGATCAGGCCGAGGTCGGCCAGCCAGGCGATCAGGCCGGAGAACACCTGTCCGGAGAACAGGCTGTTGAGGGGATCGTTCTGCGCCAGTTCATGCACGCCCGACACCTGGGTCCGCCCTGAAATCCCGCGCGTGAGGCCAAGTGTGAGGCCGCGCAGCATGAACAGGCTGCCAAGCGTCACGATGAAGGAGGGCAGGCCGGTCCTGACGACGGCAAGCCCGTTCAGCGCACCGATGCCGCCACAGACGGCGAAGGTGAACAGCAGCGAAAGCCAGATCGGCCAGCCCCAGAACACGGCCGGGATGGCGATGAGGATGCCGGCAAAGCCGATCATCGAGCCGACCGAAAGATCGAACTCGCCGGCGATCATCAGCAGGGCCACGGGGGCGGCGAGAATGCCAAGCTGGGCCGAGACTTCGAGGAAGTTGACGATCCCCTTGGCGCTGAACAGTCCCGTGCTTCCCGCCGTGATGGCGAAGAACACGAAGACCAGCACGGTGCCGGCGGCCGCGCCAAGCTCCGGCCTGCTCAGCAGGCGGCTGAGGCGTGAAACGGACCGGACCCGCTCGTCGCGAATCTCTGAAACCATGGCTGCGTTACCTCAAAATAAGCGGCCGGGGCGAGACCCCCGGCCGCCAGTGTTAGCGCTTGCCTTGTTTCGACAGCTCGATGACCGAGGCGGCGGTGTCCTTGGTGACGAACCCGGGACCGGTCGGATAGTCGGCGATCGGCATGATCTTGTATTTCTTCCAGAGGTCAAACATCGCGACCGGGATGTAGCCCATGGCATATTGCTGGGCGTCGATGCCCCACTCCATCTTGCCGCCGACCACGGCCTGCAGGATCGTGGGCGAAAGATCGAACGTGCCGGTCTTCACCTTGCCCGACAGGCCCAGTTCATCAAGCGCGGCCAGCGTCGGTTCGGCGCCGCTGGCGCCCACTGCAAGGATGAACTGTGTATCGGCATGAGCGGTCATGTAGGCGATCACGCGGTTCTTCATTTCGGTCGGGTCGATGACGCCGTTCATCACCGGCACGTCGACGCCCAGACCCTTGGCGAAGCCGGCGCAGCGGTCGTCGAGGCTCGAATTGCCGACCTCGTGGTTGGCGCAGACCGCCTTGGTGAGGCCGAGCGCCTTGATGCGCTCGCCGGCCATGACGCCTGCCTGGAATTCATCCTGCCCCATGAACAGCAGGCCGCCAAGGTCGTGGGTAAGTTTCGAGCCGCCGGAATCAATGACGATCACCGGGATGCCGGCGGCGATGGCGTTCTTGACCGGAGTTGTAAGGGCGGCCGCGTCGGGGATCGAGACGACCATGCCGTCGGGCTTCGAGGCCGCGATGGCGTCGATCATCTGCCCCATCTTGGCCATGTCGAAGGTCTCTGGCGCCAGATATTCGGCCTTGACGCCGAGCGTCTTGGCGGCATCGTCCATGCCGTTCTTGACGACCGACCAGTAGGGGTCGCCGCTCTGGCCATGGGTGACGAACACCACCCGCGTTTGGTCGGCGGCCGCAAGGGTCGTGGCCGCCGCCATCATGGTGAAGCCGGCCAACAGGCCGAGCGCAGGCTTTATTAATTTCGCAAGCGCAGACATAACAACCTCCTGTTTGTTTTCCGCCGCCGCAATTACGGTCGGCAGTCCAGTTGCCCCTTCAAGCTGTGTTGATGTTCAGGTGATGCCGGCCTGACCTGAATCTCAACACACCTCATTCCAGTTTCATTCCTCAGCACTGGTTCCCTGGAGGCCGAATAGCGGCCTCGATCACTCCATGACGGTGAATCCGGCTTGCCTCGCCATGCGCGACAGATTCTTAAATCCCATCGTCGCATAGGTCAGCGGGTTGGCCTTGTTGGGGTCCTGCTCGGCCTCGACGACCAGCCAGCCGCTGTAGCCATTGTCGGCCAGCACGCGCAGAATGGCGGGATAGTCGATGAAGCCGTCGCCAGGGACGGTGAAGATCCCTTCCATGACGGCACCCATGAAACTCATGTCCTCGGCGCGGGCACGCTCAAGCACGGGTTTGCGCGCGTCCTTGCAATGCACATGGACGACGCGCTTGACCTGCGCCTTGATCAGGGCAAGCGGATCGCCGCCCGAAAAGATCGAATGGCCGGTGTCGTAGAGCAGGCCGACCGCTTCGCCGGTATGCCGCATCAAGAGGCCGACCTCGGCATCGGTCTCGACGATGGTTCCCATGTGGTGGTGAAAGGCCATTCGCACGCCGAAATCCGCCATCCTTTCGGCGAGTGCGGTCAGCTTGCGGCCATAGGCCGGCCATTCTTCTCCGCTCAGCGCAGGACGTTGCGAGATCGGTCCCCAGATGGCGTTGTGGCGCCCGCGCGAGGTGTCGGCATAGACGACATGGGTGGAGCCCATATCCTTCAGGAGCTGGAGATGCGGCGTGATCGCATCCATTTCCGCGCCAACATCCTTCTCGTCGCAGCGGCCATCATACCAGCCGGAAATCACCGCGAGGCCATAGCGGTCCATGATCGGCTTCAGTTCGGCCGAGCGGCGCGGAAACTTGCCGCCGAGTTCAGTGCCGGCATAGCCGGCCTGCCTGGTTTCGCTAAGGCACACTTCAAGCGGCGTATCGCCGCCGAGTTCCGGCACGTCATCATTGGTCCAGGTGATCGGATTGATGCCGATGCGAACCGTCACGGGCGAACTCCTGATTGCTTCGATTGGGCGAGGTGATGGCGGGTCAGCCCAGCTAGCAGCGTCATGTCGCGGCGCCCATGCTCGGCGGTGTTGCGCACCGGCGTACCCTCGACGATCGCCGACCAGAAGCCCTTCAGCTCCTCGAGGAAAGCCTCTTCATAGCCGCTGCGGATGTCGCGGCTGGAGAGCGAGTGGCCGTCGCCGGTGCGGATGGTCAGCCGCGTCGGCTGGTGGTTGAGATAGGGCGAGGGAAATTCCAGCTCGAGCGCAGCGTCGTCGAAATGGAGCGTGATGCGTTCGCGATAATCGGGCAGGCCCGGAGTGGCGATATGCGCCATGGTCCACAATGCCTGGCCGTCGAGCAGCCGGACAGTGCCCTGGCCGGCTTCGCCTTTGGCGAAGAGCGAGGCGCCGACGATTTCGCCATCGGCAACGCCGAGCGCATCGAGCAGGCCATGGACAAGGTTCACGTCATGGACGATCGAGGAACAATAGGCGCCGACAAAGCCGCGGAACGCGTGGGGATCGTCGAGCCCGGGCACCGCGCGGTCGACCTGCTCGCGCTGCCTGGCCTCGGTCGAGGCAATCAGTTCCGCCGCGACGTCGTCACCCCGGCACGTAGGGGCGTGCCGGATGAAGGGCCAGGCGTCGGGATCGTTGACCTCGACCGAAACGGAGCGAAGCGTCCGTGCCGTGCCGGGCAGCATGTTCAGCGCCGCCTCGTAGCTCGGGTCGAAACGCTTCATGTAGCCGACCTGGAGCACCTTTCCGGCGCGATCCCTGGCGGCGATCAGTTCGTCGATGTCCTGCGCACCGTAGCAAAGCGGCTTCTCGCAGAAGACATGCAGGCCCCTGGCAAAGGCGGCGAGGCATTGTTCGCGGTGCAGCGCATCCGGCGAGGCGATGACCACGGCGTCAAGCGGCATGGCGAGCAACGCATCGAGATCGGAAAATGTTTCGAGGCCGAATTCCTCGCCGATGAAAGCGCGGACTTTTCGCGACGGATCGTAGACGCCAAGGATCTTGAACTGCCGGTGCAGCTTGAGCAGGTTCGGAATGTGCTCGACCTGGGCGACGCCGCCCGCCCCGATCACTCCCACCCTTATCCACCGCATCGGCCAGCCCCATCTGAACCCGAACGCTTTTTTCTTGAGGGTAGGCCTCCTTTGGTTCCATTGTTAGAACCAGATTCCATTGATTTTTGGGAACCAGATGAAGACCAGTTTTCCCGTCGACGGCATCGCCCTGGATCGCGACAGCCCCGCCAATCTGCACCGGCAGCTCTATGTCCAGTTGCGCGGCCTGATCGAACGGCGCGTGCTGCCGAGCGGCCACGCACTGCCCTCGACACGGGTCATGGCGCGGGATCTGAATGTCGGGCGCAACACGGTGATTGCCGCTTGCGACCAGCTGGCGCTGGAGGGCTATCTGGCGATACGCCCGCGCAGGCCTTCGGTGGTGATGGACCTGCCGACGCGTTCGGCGGTTGCGGAACAAATGTCGGTCGAGGACGCCAATCCGCTATCGCGGCGCGGCCAGACCATGCTTGCCCAACCCTATCATCATGGCCGGCCTGGCATGCTTGCCTTCCATCCCGGCATGCCGGACCCGGACAATTTTCCGTTCAACACCTGGTCGAAACTGCTCAGCCGCCGCGCGAAGTTCGCGCATATCGATCTTTTCGGCACCTATCACGTCAAGGGCTATCCGCCGCTTTGCGAGGCCATAGCGCGCTATCTCACCGCCTCGCGCGGGGTGAAGTGCACCGCCGAGCAGATCGTGGTGACCAATGGCGCGCAGTCGGCGTTCGATCTCCTGGCCCGGCTGCTGATCGATGATGGCGACACGGTGTGGATGGAGGAGCCTGGCTATTACGGCGCCGGCTCGGCCTTCGTCTCGGCCGGGGCGAAACTGGCGCCGCTGCGTGTCAGCAATTCAGGCTGGGACCTCGATCCGCCTGATGTCGTGCCCCGCATGATCTTCGTGACGCCCTCTTGCCATCACCCGCTCGGCATAACCATGCCGATGGAACAGCGGCTCAATCTGCTGCACATGGCCGAGACCTGGCGCTCATGGATCATCGAGGACGACTATGACGGCGAATACCGTTTTCAGGGGCAGCCGATCCCGGCACTGCAAGGCATCGGCGCGTCGAACCGCGTGGTCTATGTCGGCACCTTCGCCAAGATCCTTTTCCCGGCCATGCGTCTCGGCTTCATGGTGGCGCCCAAGGCGATCGACCATACGATCGTCTCGGCGCTGAGCGTCAGCGGCCAGTTCGCCCCCTTGCTGACCCAGGCCGCGCTGGCGGACTTCATGAATGAGGGGCATTTCACCCGCCACCTACGACGCATGCGGCGGCTCTACGCGGAGAGACGGCAGTTCTTCCTGGAAAGCGCGCAACGGCATCTCGGGGAATGGCTGGATTTCCATGCGACCGAATCCGGCATCCAGGTCGTCGGGATATTTTGCGACGGATGCAGCGACAGGGCGGTTGCCGAAGCGGCGCTCCAGCAAGGCATCAACGTCTCGGCGCTGTCGATCCAGTATCGCCACGGCACGCAGCAGAACGGCCTCGTCATGGGCTTTGCGGCGGCCGATGCGCAGACGACCGAAAAGACGATGCAGAAATTTCGCACCGTGCTGGAAAGCTATTTTCGCGAATGAACGATCCCGCGTAAGCAACTGGGATTATTCGTTTAAGCTGTGCTCGCGATAAAGGGCGATGCTAGTCCAGATCTGCCATCCGTGCGCGACAGCGCACTTCGTCGATCGGCCTGCCAAGCGCGGCGAAGCGTGTGGCTGCTTCCTCGAAGGCGGCCACGGCCCGGGTTTTGTTGCGCTCGGCCCGGCGCTGAACGCCGCGCGCTTCCCAGACGGCCGCCACCCAGGGGCCGCCGTTCCACATGCCGGCGACCCGCTCAGCCTCATCGAGCCGGCGGTTGACCTGCTCGATCTCGCCCGCCTCGGAACCGTCGGAGGCTTTGCGGGTCGACAAGGTGAATTTCGGCTCCAGCCGCAAGGCCCGCTGGTTCGGGCATTGAACTTCGACAAGGGCGGGCGCCGATGGGTTATCACCAGCGCCCGTCCATCCGCTTCAGGCCGCCTGCAATTCGCTTCGCGGCAGCGGCGGGAAGGCGATCGCTATGCCCACGGCACCCAGGCCGATAAGGGCCGAGCCGATGAACAGCCAGTGGTAGCTGGCATAGGCGTCGAACACCATGCCGCCGGCAAGCGGTCCGAAGGCCATGCCGAGGCTGGACGCCATGGTGGCGGCGCCGAACACGGCGCCGAGGATGCGCTGGCCGAAATATTCGCGCGCCAGCACCGCGTAGAGCGGCATGACGCCGCCATAGGTGGCGCCGAAGATGACGGCCAGCACATAGAACTGGTCGAGCTGGCTGACCGAGAGATAGGCGGCAATGACGACCGCCTGGATCAACAGGCCGGTGATCAGCACCGGCTTGACGCCGAGCCGGTCGGCCAGCACGCCGTAGAGAAGCCTGCCGCCCAAGCCGGCGAGACCCTCGACGCTGTAGATCGTGACCGCCGCCATGGGGGCGACACCGCACAGCATGGCGTAGCTGACCATGTGGAAGATCGGCCCGGAATGGGCCGCGCAGCAGGTGAAAAAGGTCAGCCCCAGCACGATGAACTGCGGCGAACGCAGCGCCTGGGCCACACTCATGCCGATGCCTTCGGCAACCGGTGCGGACGCTCCGCCCGCCACGGCGGGCTTTGGCGGCTGGCGCACCAAAAGCACCGCCGGCAGCAACAGCACCCAGGCCATGATGCCGATATCGAACATGGCGGTGCGCCATTCATAGGCCGAGATCAGCCAGCGGGCGAAGGGCGAGATCGTCATCGGGGCGACGCCCATGCCGGCCGAGACCAGCGAAACCGCAAGGCTGCGGTTGGTATCGAACCAGGCCGTGGTCAGCGCGATCATCGGCGCGAAGAAGGCGCTGGCGGCAAGCCCGACGAGCACGCCATAGCTGATCTGGAAAGTCAGCAGCGAGCCGGCGCGGCTCGCCACCACGAGTGCCAGGCCGAGCAGCACGGCGCCGATCGCCACGACGATGCGGGCGCCGAAGCGGTCGGACAGCGCGCCCCAGGCAAAGCCGCCGAGGCCCATGACCAGGAAGTTGAGCGTCATGGCGCTCGAAATACCGGCGCGCGACCACTGCGTGTCGAGCGCCATCGGTTCAAGGAAAATCGCCAGCGAGAACATCGTGCCGATGGCGACACAGGACATCAGCGCACCAGTGGCGACGATGACCCAACGATAGGAAAGGTTCATGCAAATCTCCCATGCCAGAGGGCAGCGCTGCGCGCTGCTTGCGTCCGAAGGACGATGGCACCGAAACCGATCCTACAATCCGGTTGCATTTTTTATCCAGTCTGGACCGACCCTGCTCTAGGTGTCCGGGCCACTCCGTGGCGCCAGTCAGATCGGCAGTTCCGAGGTGTATTTGATCGTCCAGCTGGGAACGTCGGTCTTGACGTTCTGGACGCCCTTGATGCGGCTCAGATGCTCCGACTGGAAGCGGCGATAGTCGTTGACGTCGGCAGCCACCACGCGCACCAGGGCATCGCAGTCGCCGAGCATCAGATAGCATTCCATGACCTGCGGCAGCTTGGCCACTTCGGTGGCGAAGTGCTGGACCGTATCCTCGTCCTGCGTCTTCAGCCAGATGCGGGTGAAGAAGGTGAGGCCCTTGTCGATGCTGGCCGGGTTGAGCACGGCGACATAGCGGTCGATGACGCCGGCCTCCTCCAGCAGCTTCACACGCCGCAGGCAAGGCGAGGGCGACAGGCCGACCTCGCTGGCCAGGTCGTTGTTTGCCATGCGGCCGTTGCGCTGCAGCGCCCGCATGATGCGCCTGTCGATGTCATCGAGTTTCATGGTGCTGAATTCCATATTTTTGATAGTATGTGACATACAGTGCCAAAAGCTGGCGAATTGCAACAATCTTTGCAACCAAATTGCGGAGAGCCGGGGTTATGTTTGCCGCCGGTATCACGAGAGTTCAAAACGCAGGGAAGCGGCGGCCGCGAGGCCGGCCGACGGCAGAGCATGAGCATTTCACAACAGACGGTCGAAGCGGCGGGCGATGGCTCGGGATCCGAGTTCCGCCGGGGCGTGGCATCCTGCGCGCCGGTGCTGCTCGGCACCATCCCCTACGCGCTGGTGCTTGGCGCCCAGGCGACCCAGAAAGGGTTGAGCACGCTCGAACTGTCCATGATGACGGGGCTGAACTTCGCCGGCGGCTCGGAATTCGCGGCGATCCAGTTGTGGACGTCGCCGCCGCATATCCTGCTCATCGTCGCCATCACCTTCCTGGTCAACAGCCGTCACCTGCTGATGGGAGCAGCACTCGCGCCGTTCCTGCGCGACCTGCCGCGGCGCAAGGCGTTTCCAGCGCTGTTCTTCCTGTGTGACGAAAGCTGGGCGCTGGGCCTGGCCGATGCCAAACAGCGTGCGGCGGCGGCCATCACGCCGGCCTTCAGCCCGCGCTATTATATGGGCGCGGCCCTGGCGATGTACCTGACCTGGGCTTCCTTCACCACGCTCGGCGCCTTGCTCGGCCCGATGCTCGGCCATGTCGAGACCTATGGTTTCGACATGGCGTTTCCGGCCGTCTTCCTGGTGCTGATGCGCGGCATGTGGAAAAGCGTGGCGGCTGCGCGGCCCTGGCTGGTCAGCCTGGTCGTCGCGGCCCTTGTCTATCTCTTCGTTCCCGGCGCCTGGTATGTCGCGGCGGGCGCGGTGTCGGGGCTGCTTGCCGCCTGGCTGATGGCAGGTGACGCATGATCGACTTGACAAGCCTTCTCACCATCGTGCTGATGGCCGGCGTCACCTACCTCACCCGGATCGGCGGCTATGCCGTGCTACGCAATCGCGTGCTCAGCGCGCGTGCGACCGCGGTGATGGAGGCAGCACCCGGTTGCGTGCTGATCTCGGTCATCGCGCCGGCCTTCGTGTCGCGCAATCCCGCCGACCTTCTGGCGCTGGCCATCACCTTCGCCGCCGCGACGCGGCTTTCCATGCTGCCGACCGTGCTGATCGGCATCGCTTCGGCGGGGTTGCTCAGGCACTTCATTGGCTAAACAAGAAAGGCAGGCGCGAACGCCTGCCTTTCAAGTTCAGATGAGTGAGGCGCCTTACGCGGCAGCGGCGGCCTGCTGGCTGGCGACCACGGCGTCGACCTTGGCGGTCGCCTTGGCGAGCGCCGCGGTGACCGCGTCAGGGCCCATGCCGACGCCTTCGATGCGGATGACATCGACATCGGTCATGCCGAGGAAGCCGAGCACGCCGCGCAGATAGGGAATGGCGTGATCGAACTGCACGGCCGCACCTTCCGAATAGATGCCGCCCGAAGCCAGCACGATATAGACCTTCTTGCCGGTGACGAGGCCCTTGGGGCCGTTCTCGCCATAGGCAAAGCTGCGGCCGGAGCGGGCGATGTGGTCGACCCAGGACTTCAGCGTCGAGGAGATGTTGAAGTTGATGAAGCCGGTGGCGAGGATCACCGTGTCGGCGGCGAACAATTCGTCGAGAACGACGTCGGAGACGCCGACGACTTCAGCCTGGCGCGGAGTGCGCGCTTCGGCCGGCGTGTAGATGCCGGTCGAATAGTCGGCATCGATATGCGGCAGCGGGTTGGCGACGAGGTCGCGCACGACAAGCGTGTTCGACGGATCGGCGGCGAGGAGCTTTTCGGCGAATTCGGTGGCGATGCGGGTCGAGTGCGAGGCAGCGCCGCGCGGGCTCGAGGTAATGAGAAGAATGGACATAGCGGGTTCTCCAGTGGATGAATTGTCCCGCCACATATGGGTCTATCGATCCATCAGATAAACTGGTATATTTTCTATACGATCCATCTATAAAATGGATATGGTTATGCAGGCCAATCCGACACTCGACCAGCTTCAGATATTCGTCGCCGTCGCCGACAGCGGGAGTTTCTCGGCCGCCGGCCGCAAGCTCAACCGGGCGCAATCCGTCATCAGTTACGGCATCGCCAATCTCGAGGCGCAGCTGGGGTTGAAGCTGTTCGAACGCGAGGGTACGCGCGAGCCGCAGCTGACCGAGATCGGCCGAGCGATGCTGGAGGATGCAAGGCGCATGATCGGCGTGCTGCAGCGCATGCGCTCGCGCGTCGACGGCCACCATCAGGGGCTGGAGGCCGAGGTCGCACTGTCGGTCGATTCAGCGCTGCCCTCGCCGGTGCTGGTGCGGGTGCTGAAGGCGTTTGAGGCGCAGTTTCCGACCGTGATGCTGCGGCTGCATATCGGCACGCTTGGCCTGATCCCCGACCATGTCGTCAGCGGCCATGCCGATCTTGGCATTGGTGGCCTGCTGGGCGAAGTCCACGACATTCATCTTGTGCGCATCGGCTTCATGTCGATCGTGCTCGCTGCCGCGCCCACCCATCCGCTGGCGCTGCTGCCGAAGCCGGTGGCGATCGAGGACGCGCGCGAACACACCCAGCTTGTCGTCACCGACCAGTCCGAACGCACCAAGGGACGCGACTTCGGCGTTTTCGCCTACCGCACCTGGCGGCTGACGGATGTGCGCACCAAACATATTCTGATGCGCGAGGGGCTGGGTTGGGGCGGGCTGCCGCGCTGGCTTGTCGCCGACGACCTGGCCACTGGCCGCCTGGTGGAACTCGACCTCGAACCCTTCAGCGAGGTGCGCTCGCCGATGTTTGCCATGTATCGTAACGACAGTACCCCGAAGCCGGCGGCGGCCTGGCTGATCGACCGGTTCAAGCGTGGGCTCGGCTGTTTCAACGAGTTCGAGCCGGGCGAGGTGCCTGAGGACGAGCCGGAGACAAACCATCGATCAGCGCCATGAGCACGGCGCGGTAATCCTGCGCCGACGCGCCGGCCTCGATGGCCAGTGCGGCGCGGTCGAAGGCGGAGGCGAGCAGCGCGGTCAGTGCATCCACCGGCAGTCTCGTCATCGTGTTGGCCCGCATCGCCGCGACCAGGCCCTCGCGCAGCGAGCGGTTGCCGTGGCGGTTGTCGATAGCGTCCATGGCGGTACGACCAAGCACGGCGGGGCCATCAAGCAGCAACAGCCGCGTGCGGCCGGGCGCGCGCATGGCGGCGAGATAGGCGTCCGAGCCGGCGATGAGCGCATCGCGGGCGTCGAGCGGCGAAGCGCGCCCGATCTCTTGCGCTACCGCTTGCGCCTCCTGCTCGACCACGGCGGCAAACAGTGCCTGTTTGTCGGCGAAGTGATGGTAGAGCGCGCCGCGCGTCACGCCGGCCGCGGTGACGATCTCCGGCGTGCCGGTCTCGGCATAGGATTTTTCCGTGAACAGCTTTCGCGCCGCCGCGATCAAATCGGCTCGCGTCGCCTCGGTGCGGTCGCGGTTGGAGCGCCGCGCGGATTCCTGTTGCATACATGCAGCCTGTATGTTTAATTTGATTTACATACAGACTGTATGTTATGTCCAGGGAGAAGGAAAGATGAAGACCACGAGCTATTACCCCGTGCTGATGACCGGCGACGTCGCCGGGACGGCCGCCTTCTATATCGAGCATTTCGGCTTCCGGCCGCTTTTCGAAAGCGACTGGTATGTGCACCTGCGATCTGTGGACAACAAACGCGTCAATCTCGGCATCGTCCAGGGCGACCACGAGACGATTCCCGAGGAGGGGCGGGGGCGCACCTCGGGGTTGCTGATCAATTTCGAGGTCCGCGACCCCGATGCGGTCCATGAGCGGATCCTCGCTGCCGGCCTGCCGATCCTGCGAACGCTGCGCGATGAGCCCTTCGGCCAGCGCCATTTCATCACCAGGGACCCCTATGGGGTGCTGATCGACGTCATCAAGCCTATACCGCCCAGCGAGGCGTTTCTGGCGCAGTACGCGCAGGGTGCGGCGGGGAGTTGAGGCTGGTCCTTGCCAGCCGGCGTCGGCAGGGGTTGTGGCGAAACCGCTGCCGCCTGTCGGTACCGTCGTCTCGCTCGCCATCGCTGGTCACAGGCAAGTTCAGCACATAGCGTCTCCCGCATCCGCGAAGCAGAGCGATGGATATCATTATAATTGCTGGCGAATTTCAAATCGCGAATGTTGCCGCGCCGGTTCAACATTATCCAACGTCAATAATCCTTGCGGAAAAACTTCTTTGGTTGTTGTATTGTTTTAATAATGGTGGCGTCGGGGGAGGCCATGGCCGAGGATTTCAAGGCGGTTCTGCGGTCGGAGTATCGCTCGATCATCGATCGCCGCAAAAGGCTGGGCGTAAAGGTTTCGAACGATGCCAGCGGCGGCAAACCCGATTCCGTTCCCAAGCGTGATCCGGCCTGGCTGTTCGGCCTCGCGCTTTCCGGTGGCGGCATAAGATCGGCTTCGTTCTGCCTCGGCGCGCTGCAGGCGCTCGACCAGTACAAGCTCACACCCAGGATCGACTATCTGTCGACCGTATCCGGGGGCGGCTATATCGGATCGGCAATGGTCGCCGACATGACGCGCCAGGAACTGGCGCAAGCGAAGAAGGGCGAGGACAAGGCGCTCGATTTTCCCTTCGCCTCGGGCGAGAACGTGCTTGACGTGCATGACAACAAGCTCGTCGGCCACATCCGTGACAACAGCCGTTTCCTGGCGCCGCGCGGCTTCGGCGACATCACGCTTTCGGTCGGCATCCTGATGCGGGGCTGGATGGTGAATTTCCTGCTGCTGCTGACGTTGCTTCTGCCGCTGGCGACATTCGTCATCCTGACGAACCCGACCACCGACCATCTCCGGCACAGCATCGTTCTCGACGTCGCCAACTGGATCTTTGGGGACGATTGGGGCGAGACGGGGTGGGCAGCCAGCGTGCGATCGATGGTCGCCGATCCTTTCGTGCTCTCCCGGTCGGCCCTGGTGGTTTTCGCCGTCTGGCTGGTTGCCTGGGGGCTGCGGCGGTCTTATTCCGACAGCTACGCCACCGCACGCAAAGGCGAACATCTGGAGCAGGACAGCCTCTGGGCCAAGGATGGTCGCACCCTGCTGCTGGTCACAGCCGGCCTGTTCCTGATCGAAGTTCAACCCAAGATCATCCTGTGGCTGATCGAGGTGACCTCGCCGAGATTCGGCCATAGGCAAACGACACTGGAAACGCTCAAGGCGCTGATCACAGCTGCCGCTGCTGTCGTAACTGCCACCGCGGCTTTCCGGGGCATGTTGATTTCCTGGCTGCAGAAAGCTCTCAATTCACCGAAGATTGGACACCAGATCCGTGGCTACCTAGCGCGGGCGGCATTTCTGGCGCTCGGTCTTGCCTTGCCTCTGCTGATCTATGGCTTCTTTCTGCTGATCACCGTCTGGGGCATCAAGATATCCCCGATCAGATGCTTGGGCTTCAATGTGTCCTGGCTGTTTGGCCGTGCCACCGGCTATGCCTATGGCCCAGCCTGGCTGACCGCCAACAGCCATCTCCTGTTCACCCTGCTTGTCCTTGGCGTGGCGCTGTTCCTGGCGGGTCGAACCTTCGCGGTTCGCTACCTTGCCGACGATCTGGCGCCAGGCCGGCTCAGCAGCTTCTTTGCCGCAATGGTGCATGATTATAGCGGGTCGGTGGTCATCAAGGTGTTGCTGGTCCTGGCGAGTTCAGTCGTTTTCGCTGTTGCCGCGAGGATGGCGAAAGGTGTCTGGCACCCGGACGAATTCACGGTTCTGCTCAACTATCTGGCGATAACCGCCATCGTCATAATCGTGGCCTTCAATTTCACCGAGAATGCCAACGGCCTGCATCGTCTCTACCGCGACCGGCTCCGCTGGGCTTTTCGTCTTGGCGGCAGTGAGGGACAGGCTGACATCGCGTTGAAGGACATCGGCGTGAAGGCGCCCTATCTCCTGATAAACGGCACATTGAATGTCCGCCGCGCCAGGCAGGCCGCCGACCCTCCGAGAAAGTCTTTCATCATCGGCGCCATTCGCTGGCTGGGAGCCAGGATTGCCGCAGCCATAAGGCTGCGCGCCTGGTGGGGCGGGCCGGACATCATTCTGTCAGGCCGCCGCCAGTCTCCTGCGCGGCCAGCTGCCATCCTGGAGGCCAATGACCCAAGCAAGCGGGGACGCAACGCCGAATTCTTTCTGTTTTCAAAACATTTCGTCGGCAGTGAATCAACCGGCTATGCGCCCTCCGCCGCGATGGCCGAGCAAGAAGGGCAACTGGATCTTGCGGCGGCGGCAGCGATTTCGGGCGCCGCCATTTCCTCGAGCATGGGTCGCATCAGTCTCGGCCTGCTCGGGCCGACACTGGCACTGCTCAACCTGCGGCTGGGGTTCTGGCTTCCCAATCCGAGTGGGGTCGCGCTTGAAGAGGAGCGCGCCAGACCGGCCCGGTCCGCGACGGAAGAGGATCCTCCCCGGCGCAGTTGGGAGGACATATTGCGGCTATATCTGCTGGCAGAGGCCACGGGGCAACTGAGGTCGGACAGTTCGCGCGTGTACATCACCGACGGCGGCCATATCGACAATATCGGCCTCTATCAGCTGCTCAAACGCAGGTGCAAGCTGATCATCGTGGTCGACGCCGAAGCCGATGCCGGCATGAATTTCGGCGCTTTCACCGATGTCCAGCGCTTCGCGCGGATCGATCTCGGCGTGCGTATCTCGCTCGACTGGCGGCCGGTCAGGGATGCGGCGCTGGCGCGCGACGCCAACCGGACCAAGGTTATCCCGCCGGACTCGCCGCTGCATCTGCGCCATTTCGCGGTGGGCAAGATCCTCTACGAGAATGATCCGGTCGAAGGCATCCTCCTCTATGTCAAGGCGTCGGTCACCGGCGACGAGCCCGATTATGTCCTCGACTATGAGCGCCGCTACCCGCTCTTCCCGAATGAGCCGACCAGCGACCAGTTCTTTTCGGAAGAGCAGATGGAAGCCTACCGCGCGCTCGGATTTCACGCCATGCGTGTCGCGCTTCGCGAGCGGGAGCAAACCGCCCGTATCCAGGGCAACGACAGCATGCAGGCAAGCCTGGTGACCTTGCTGAAGATGCGTCTGGGCAATCAGGGGCTGCAGATAGACTAGAGCATTTCACCGTTTCACGGAAACGGCGAAATGCTCTAACTCTTTGTTTTGACGCAATTCCGGACGGAAAACCGCTCACACTTTTCCTGGAATTGCTCTAGGGCGCGGCCCGGCGCTACGCCGGGCCTTTTTCGGGAACCGTGCCGATCAACTCGTCCTTGCCACCGGCGTCACCGCCACCTGGCTGACGCCGGTGCGGCGCACCACCGTGCACAGCGTCTCGCGGCCGATGCGCTCGGCGTCAAGCATGCGTACGAGGTCGTCGACGCCGGTGACCGGGCGCCCGTCTATTGCGGCGATGATGTCGCCTTCCCTGAGGCCCGCCTTGGCGGCCGGGCCATTCTTTTCGACGCTGCGCAGCCGCACGGCCGTGCTGGTCGACACTTGCGACAACAGCGCCGCGCGGCGCGGCAGATTGGTTGTGTCGGCCGAGACGCCGATGAAGGCGCGCCGCACGCGCCCAAAGCGGATGATCTCCGAGATGACGAAATTGGCGGTGTTGGAGGCGACCGCGAAGGCAATGCCTTGCGCGCCGTGGATCATGGCGGTGTTGACGCCGATGACCTCGCCGGCCGACGACACCAGCGGCCCCCCGGAATTGCCGGGGTTGAGCGCGGCGTCGGTCTGGATGACGTCGTCGATCAGCCGGCCGGTCGAAGCGCGCATCGAGCGGCCGAGCGCCGAGACGACACCTGATGTAACCGTCCATTCGAAGCCGAGCGGATTGCCGATGGCGATGGCGATCTGGCCGCGCCGCAGCCGCTTGGAATCGCCGAGCGGCGCCACGTCAGTGAAGCTGCCATCGGCGCGTACTAGCGCGATGTCGGTGTCGGGATCTCGGCCGAGCACGTGGCCCTCGCTTGAAGCGCCGTCCGGCATCGAGACGCGCACCGTCCTGGCATCGCCGACGACATGAAAATTGGTGACCACCAGCCCGTCCGGCGCGATGACGAAGCCCGAACCATGTCCACCCTGGCCGCCAACGCGCTCGATGCGGCAGACGGCCGGACCGATGCGGTCGACGGCGTCGGCAACCGTGGTCGAATAGGCATCGAGCAACGTCTCGTCAGATTGGAATTTGGCGGCGGCGAGGGCCATGGAAGGGCTCCGTGTTTTCAGGCGTAAGGATGACTATTTCCTTATGCGTGTCGTTATCCCAAAACCGCTGAGCACTTTTGGGCGGCACGCACTATATGTGCGGAGCGGCCGGAACCGCCGCGACCTGACCAGATGGCCAGTCAAACCGCCAACTAGCCGTCAGGCGAGTACCTCCAGGGGCGCCGTCGGGCGATATCTGGGACATGACGAACCCCAGGAGACATCCATGAGTGATTTCAATCTGAATGCGTTTTCGCAAGCCGTTGCCGACCTGGCCGCCGAGGCGGCGCCGGCCATGGCGAGCTTCGCTACCCATCACCATCGCACGGCAAGCGCCTTCCACTGGAGCGACGGCTATTTCGTCACCGCCGAGGAGGCGGTCGAGGCCGGCGAGGAGATCGAGCTGACGCTGGCTTCGGGCGGGACGGCGAAAGCCGAACTCGTTGGCCGCGACCCTTCGACGGGCGTCGCCCTGTTGAAGCCCGCTGATGCGGCCGGCGTGCCTGTCCTTGCCAGGGCCGATGCCGTTCGGCCTGGCAATATCGCCATCGCCATCGGCAACAGCCAGGGCTCGGCGCTGGCGGTTTCGGGCTCGGTCGGCGAAGTCGGTCCAGCCTGGCGCTCGATGCGCGGCGGCACGATCGACCGGCGCATCCATCTGGCCGTCGGCGCCGGCGGCCGCTTCGAGGGCGGCCCGGTGCTGGACGCCAAGGGCGCGCTGATCGGCATGCTGTTGTTCGGGCCGCGCGGCCGTGCGCTGGTCATGCCCTATGAGACGATCGAGCGGGCGGTGGCGACATTGCGTGAAAAGGGCCATGTCGCGCGCGGCTATCTCGGCGCCGGCCTGCATCCGGTGCGCGACCGCGACGCGCATGGCGCGATGGTGATGAGCCTCGACGACACCGGTCCGGCCAAGGCCGCCGGCCTGTCGCTGGGCGATATCATCGTGGCGTGGAACGGCGAGGCCGTGCATGGCCCGCGCGACCTGATCCGCAGGCTCGGCCCCGACAGCGCCGGCGCTTCCGTGACGCTTGGCGTGGTGCGTGGCGGTGAGCAGCGCGATGTGACATTGACCATCGGCGAAAAGCCGCTGAGCTGAGAGGATTGATGGAAACGCTCGCCGGCGACCGGATCGTGAGCAACAGTGCCGCTTCGCGGCGGCTGGTGGTGCTGATTGCGCTTGGCGATGCCGCGCGCGCCGAGCGCCTGGCCGCCTCGTTTGCCGCCAGCGATGACCTGCTGCCGGTGGCGGCCGGCGGCGGGGCCGATGTCGCCATCATCGATGGCAGGAGCGGGGATGCGGTGCCGTCCTCCATACCGCGCGTGCTGCTGTCAGGACGCACCGGCGGCGAGCGGCCCGCCGGCGAGGTGTTTGCGGTCATGCCGGTGGGCGCGGACGATCTGCTGATCGCCGCTGCGGCTCGGCTGGCGGCGGCCGGCTATCGCGTCACGGGGGAGGGCGGCCACGGACGTCATGAGGATTTCCACGCGGGCGAGGGCGCGGCGTTCGAGGATGAACCGGTCGATGACCACACCGTTCGCCCGGCACTTTCGCCGCGCGAGGCCGAAGTGCTGGCGTTGCTGGCCGAAGGCGCGCCCAACAAGGTGATCGCGCGGCGGCTCAATATTTCCGTGCACACGGCGAAGTTCCATGTCGCCGCGATCCTGATCAAGCTGGGGGCGGCCAACCGCACCGACGCCATCGCGATTGCGATGCGGCAGGGGCTGGTGCTGGTCTGATATCGATCAGACCGCCGCTTCAATATCGGTCAGCCGGAAATCGTCGCCTTTGAACAACAATGGCATGGCTTCGAGCCTCGCCGTTGCATAGGCGATGCAGTCACCGAAGTTCAGTGCCGCCGGGTGCCGACCCTTGCCATACCGCAGGAAGGCCTGGCGGGCGACGACGGCGTGGTCAGCCGTGAACGGGATTGTCTCGATCGAGGCGGTGTGCAGCAAGTGGTCGAGGCGATCCAGGATTTCGTCTTGCCGGCCGCCCGCTAGCACCATCGTCGTTTCAAGAAAGGTCGGTGCCGCCAGCAGCCGTCTCCTGGCTTGCGTGATCGCGAGCACGAAACGTTCGTAGCCCGGCTCGAGACGCAGAATGGCGATCAAGGCCGAGGAATCGATGATCATTTCGTCGGGATTCCGAGCTCGTCATAACCGAGGATTTCGTCATCGGTCATAGCATTTTCTCGTTCGGGAATTTTTCCGGCGCTGTCGGCAATCGCCATCAACCGCTGAAACAGATCGGCGCTTTCTTCACGCGGCACCAGCCGTTCGCGCGCGATCTCGCGCTCAAGGCTCTGGCGGATTGCTTCCGTCACCGAGACGCTACGCCGGCGGGCAAGTTCGCGCGCCAGTCGCTCGACTTCCATGTTCTTGATCGAGAGTGCCATTCTATATTCTGCCTATTTGTATAGAATATATACTGGTCTCCCGGTAAACCCAAGAAATATCCGGCGCGCCCAGCCAAACAGCCTCCGCAGCGTCACCCTGGCGATGCATCGCAAGCTCTTGTATCCCGCTGCGGCGCGCGCAAGGATCGCGCAACAAACAACGCACGCGGAGGAAAAATGTCGCTCAAGGGAAAGACGCTGTTCATCTCCGGCGGGTCGCGTGGCATCGGGCTGGCGATCGCGCTGCGCGCGGCGCGCGACGGCGCCAATGTGACGATCGCCGCCAAGACCGCCGAGCCGCATCCGAAGCTGCCGGGCACGATCTACAGTGCCGCTGAAGAGATCGAGCAGGCCGGCGGCAAGGCGCTGCCCGTGCTGTGCGACATCCGCGAGGAGGCGCAGGTGGCCGAGGCTGTTGCAAAGACGGTGGAGAAATTCGGAGGCATCGACATCTGCGTCAACAATGCCAGCGCCATACAGCTCACCGGCACGCTGGAGACCGACATGAAGCGCTACGATCTGATGCATCAGATCAACACGCGCGGCACCTTCGTGGTGTCCAAAATGTGCATTCCGCACCTGAAGTTAGCCGGCAATCCTCACATCCTGAATCTGGCGCCGCCGCTTGACATGAAGGCCAAGTGGTTCAAGAACCATGTCGCCTACACCATGGCCAAGTTCGGCATGTCGATGTGCACGCTGGGGATGAGCGCGGAGTTCGCCAAGGACGGCATCGCCGTTAATTCGCTGTGGCCGATCTCGACCATCGACACCGCGGCGGTGCGCAATCTGCTCGGCGGCGCAACGGTCGCGGCGATGAGCCGGTCGCCCGACATCATGGCCGACGCGGCGCATGCCATCTTCATGCGGCCGTCGCGCGAGGCATCAGGCAATTTCTACATCGACGAAGAGGTGCTGCGCGCCGAGGGTGTCAGCGATTTTTCGATCTATGCGCCCGGCGCGACCGGGCCGCTGGCCGGCGACTTTTTCGTGCCGGACGAGGTGTTTGCCCGCACGGACAGCAAGATCAGGAGCATCTACTAGCCCTTCGACGCAGGGCACATCATTTCGAGATTGGCTCCAACAGTTTCGTCATTCTGGGGCGAAGCAAGGAGCGAAGCGACGCGGCGCAGACCCCAGGATCCATGCCGGGACTCTGGCGTGTCACCACGGCGCACAATTCTGCGCCGCTGCACT
Organism: Mesorhizobium sp. 43Arga; assembly: GCF_053714255.1. Taxonomy (NCBI): domain Bacteria; kingdom Pseudomonadati; phylum Pseudomonadota; class Alphaproteobacteria; order Hyphomicrobiales; family Phyllobacteriaceae; genus Mesorhizobium; species Mesorhizobium sp. 43Arga. The sequence continues at coordinate 1,156,413 of NZ_JBSKBO010000002.1, read as the reverse complement.
CTATGGCCGATAGCACGGAATGGATCCCAGGGTCTTCGCGACGCCGCTACGCGGCTGCTCCGCCCTAGGAATGACTAAGTCGGGAGGCCTCGGGCAGTCTGTGACGAAGTGTCAGCCTGCCGCCTCCTTCTTGCCTTTGCTCAAACCCATCAGCCGGTCGATATAGGCCAGCATCAGCGCCGAGACGACGAAGGCGAGGTGGATGATGGTCAGCCACATCAACTGGTCGGTCGAATAGGACGATGAGTTGAGGAACACCTGCAAGAGATGAATGGAGGAGATTGCCACGATGGTCGAGGCGACCTTGACCTTCAGCGAACCGACATCGATCGTGCCCAGCCAGTGCACGCCGCCGCCTTGGTCGTCGAAGCGGCTGACGAAGTTCTCGTAGCCCGAGATGATGACCATCACCACCAGCGAGGCGACCAGCGCCGCATCGATCAGGCCGAGCATCTTCAGGATGGTGTCGGTGTCGCCGAGCATGAATACCGTGGTGATGAATTCGTAAAGCTTCTTGCCGAAGGACAAGACATAGACCGCCAGTGCCAGGCCGAGCCCGATATAGAAGGCGACCAGCAGCCAGCGCGAGGCGAGGATGATCGATTCGATGGCCTGTTCGAGACGCTTCATGAATGGTTCCGGTTTTTCACTGGTCGGTGGTCAGGCCGTATTTCGGCCAGGGCGATGCCTTTTGCAAGATGGCAAAAAAACCCCGCCGGAGAGGGCCGGCGGGGCTCAATGCATCCCGCTGGAGTCGGGACGGGGCAGGGAACGCCCAGCCCTGAATCTGGGATGAGCAAGCCTGTGATTCAATGAGCCGGCTCCGGTGCCGGTACAAATCTTCTTGAGCCCGGAGCCCTGATCCGAATCTTTCCCATCCCCGATCGAGCCGGGGATGGGTGCTTCTTGCCTTGAGTCCGCAAACCAGGTCATGGTTTTGAAATCATGACCTAATTATTGCTGGCGACCGGTGCCACCAGCGAGGTGATGCGGCGGATGGCGACGCGCCGGTTCTCGCGGTTGGGCGCCGAGGTGTTGACCTTCAGATACTCCTCGCCATAGCCCTGCGTCGTCAGGTTCTCCGGCGGGATCCCAAAGGCACTGGTCAGCGCTTCGGCGACCGCTTCGGCGCGGCGGTCCGACAAAGCAAGGTTCGCCTCCGGCGTGCCGACGGCGTCGGTGTGGCCTTCGATCAGGAAGGTCTCGGCGGGGTTCTTCTTCAGCAGTTTCTCCATGGCGTTGGCGACGCCCTCGAGCTTCTGCACCTCGGTGTCGGAGATCGAGGAGGAGCCGAATTCGAAGTTCAGCGTGTCGAGGTCGACGCGGCGTGCGATGTCGCGCACGCGGGCCGAACGCTTGACCTCGTCGATCGAATAGAGACGCTGGACCCTCTCGACTGGCGGCTGGTCGAGGAAGGTGTAGTAGTCGTCATCGCTTTCGACATCCTCGGAATCGAGGATGTATTGCCGGCGCGGAATGTTGAGCCGCATCGGCGGCAGGTCGTCGCCGGGATCGCGCCAGTCGCCGTCATCCCGATAGTCCCGTTCGTCGACATAGTTCAGCACATATTCGTGCCCATCCGGCGTGATGCGCGAACGCTGGATGACATCGCCGTAACGGTTGCGGATGGTGACGATCTGGACGCCATTGTCGCGCTGGATCGTCTCGCGTGTACGACCCTGTGACAGATCCTCGTAATAGACGTCCTTGGCGCCGCGGTTCATCCTCGAGCCCTCATTGCTCTGCACGATCGTCTGGCCGCCGAGCTGGATGATGACCCGATCGCCGATCTCCTTGAGCACGTCGACGCCCTTGGGGCGGGGCCGGTCACGGATGTTCTCGTCGGGCGCCCGGTCGAGGCGCTTGCCCTTCTCTTCCGTCACCGGTACGAGCTTTTCAGGCTTGATCTCCTGCTGGGCTGCCTTGTCGTCGGTTGGAGGCGGACCCTGGTCGACAGGAGCAACCACCGGCTTCTGGCTCTGGTCGCCGCCTTGCTGGGCATTCTGGCCACCATTCTGCTCGCCGTTCTGCTGGCCGTTCTGGTCGCCGTGCTTGCGGCCACCGCCCTTGCGCTGGGCATCCTTCTGGCTGTCGAGGATGGGGGCAGCGTTCTTGTCGGCGGGCGCTTCGCCCTGCACGGGTTTTTCGCCCTGGGCCGGCGCGGCCGTGTTGCCATTGGCGGGCTGTTCACCGGTTGCCGGCTTCACGCCATTGGCCGGTTGTTCACCCGTCACGGGCTGCTTGCCCGTCTGCGGTTGTTCGGCTGTCGCCGGCTGCTCGCCATTGGCGGGCTGTTCGCCCGCCGGCTTCCTGCCGCGCTTCTTTGTCTTGTCCTGGGACTGCTCGCCCTGGGTCGCGGGCTGTTCGCCGGCAGGTGCCGGTTCAACCTTCGGCGTCGTTGCTTGGCCGGCCGGAGCTTCCTTCGGCGTGGGGGCGGCTTCCGGCGTCACCGCCGGGGCAGCAGGCGCCTCCTTCTGCTGGTCCTGCTTGTGTTTCCTGCCGGGCTTGACTGGCTGGTTGTCGTTGGCGGGCTGTGCCTCACCAGCCGGAGCCTGTTCGGCCGGCGCCTGCCCGGTCTGTTGCTGCTGGTCGCGCTTCTTCCTGCGTGGCTGCTGCGGTTCGGCGGGTGCCGCCTGTTCGGCCGGCGCCTGCTCGGTCTGTTGCTGCTGATCGTTCTTCTTCTTGCGCGGCTGCTGCGGTTCGGCGGGTGCCGCCTGTTCGGCCGGCGCCTGCTCGGTCTGTTGCTGCTGATCGTTCTTCTTCTTGCGCGGCTGCTGCGCTTCGGCGGGTGCCGCCTGTTCGGCCGGCGCCTGCTCGGTCTGCTGCTGCTGGTCGCGCTTCTTCCTGCGTGGCTGCTGCTCCTCGGCGGGTGCCGCCTGTTCGGCCGGCGCCTGTTGGGCCTGTTGCTGTTGTTCGTGCTTCTTCTTACGCGGCTGCTGATCCTCGGCCGCTGGGGCAGGCTGTTCGGCGGCGGGGGCTGCCTGCTCGGCCGGCGCCTGTTGGGCCTGCTGATCGCGCTTCCTCTTGCGCGGCTGCTCCTGGTCGGTCGGCTGTGCCTGGTCGGCAGGGGCGTCCTGTGCCAGGATGAGCGGTGTTCCACCGCCTTGCGTGGGGCTGAACGCGGCACTTCCCTGAAGCGGGTACGCGCCCAACGGCGCGGATGCCATCAGCAGGCCAAGTGCGGTGCCTGCCAGAATCCGTGGTTGGCGTTTCATCGAAAACTCTCCTTGTGGGGTCCCATCCTTGCCGAAACCGATCTTGGCCCGATTGGTTCCAGTTTGGTGGGGATAGATGCCGTACAGGGCGATTGGCCGGCCTTTTGAAGGCAACTTCGTGTCATTCGACCGGGCTGCGGCCGCATTTCAACCGTTGTCGCGCTTGACCTTGGCGACGGCCGGGACCACATCCCCAAAATGGAAACGCCGTTCTGGAAAACGAAGACGCTGGAGCAGATGAGCCCGGCCGAGTGGGAATCGCTGTGCGATGGCTGCGGCAAATGCTGCCTGTCGAAGCTCGAGGACGAGGACACCGGCGAGATCTACTGGACCAGTGTCGGCTGCCGGCTGTTCGACGCGCAAACCTGCCGCTGTTCAGACTATGCCAACCGGCTGGCGCGCGTCCCCGATTGCGTCGGGCTGACGCCGCAGAATGTGCGCACCATCAGCTGGCTGCCAAGCACCTGCGCCTACCGGCTGGTGGCCGAGGGCCGCGACCTCTATTGGTGGCACCGGCTGGTGTCGGGCAGTGCCGAGACCGTGCACGACGCCGGCATCTCGATGCGCGGCCGGGTCAAGGCGAGCGAGACCGATCTGGCCGAGCCTGAAGATTATTTTGACTATATGCTCGACGACGAGCCTTGAGGTCCGTGTCCGCACGGCTCCGAACAAGCAACCCGAGCAAGAATTTTTGGGCGCGCATTGTTCGAAACCTGGCCAAGATTTCCTTTTCCCGCCACATGAACCGCAGATGAACGGCGGGTTCGTAAACAGTTCAGGCAGGCTGGCGCATTCTCCCATCATCGCTTTCAAGAGGACGGGCGCAAGCCCGCAACAAGGAGAGAAGACCATGTTCAACACGGTGAAAACGGCAACCCTCTCGGCCCTGGTCGGCCTCGGCGCGCTGACGGCCGTTCCTGCCCATGCCGACAGCCTCTATCTCGGCTTCGGCAACAACCAGGATCCCCGCTTCGGCGTCTACACCGGCGATGACGGCTATCGGCATCGCCGCGATGAGCGCCGTGACGACTGGCGCGGTGACGACTGGCGCCGCGACGGCTGGCGCCGCGGCTGCTCGCCGGATCGCGCCCTCGACAAGGCCGAACGCATGGGCCTCTACCGCGCCCGCATCGTCGACGCCAACCGCCGCGTGGTCAAGGTCGTGGGCCGCCAGGATGGTGACCGCGTCGTCATCGTGTTCGCCAACGAACGCGGCTGCCCGGTTATCTATCGCTGAGGCCTTTAGTAGCAGAGCCCCTGTCTCATCGGGCGGGAGCGGCTCGAAAAAACCCCGCGGGAGCGATCCCGCGGGGTTTTTCATGCGCGCATTTTGCCGTTGGCGCGGCCGGGCAGGGCCCGACCACGCATCCGAATTGCCTATTTCAGCTCGAACGTGACGGTGACCTGAACATTGTAGGCGTTCTCGCCGGCTTGCGTCGGCACCGCCGCACCCGCGGCGGCATCGAAGGCCTTGGCGTTGATTGCCATCGGCGGCGGCGCGATGTTCTGGTCGGAGATTTCCAGCACCCGGCCAATGCTGACGCCGGCGGCTTCGGCAAGCGTCTTGGCCTTGGCGATCGCGTTGGCCACCGCTTTCTTGCGGGCCGCATCGATGGTTGCCGCCGGATTGTCGTTGGTGAAGGAGATGCCGCCACCCTGGTTGACGCCGAGCGACACGGCCTTGTCGAGGATCTCGCCCGTCTTGTCGATGTCGCGCACGCGCACCGCCAGCGTGTTGGTCACCTGGTAGGCGACGAGCTCGGCCTCCTGGCTGCCGTCGGGCTTGTTGGTGTAGTTGTAGCGCGGGTTGATCTGGATGCCCGCGGTCTGCAGGTCGCGATCCTTGATGCCGGCCGCCTTCATCGCCGCGATCACGGCGGCCATGGCGTCGTTGTTGGCGTCGAGTGCGGCCCGCGCCGTCTTGGCTTCGCGCATCACGCTGAGCGACAGCAACGCCAGGTCGGGAGGGGTGGTCGCTTCGCCTTCACCCGAAACAATGATACGGGCGGGCGTTGGCGAATCGGCGGCTCCAGCCATCGCCGGAAAAGCGATTGCAGCGGCGAGTGCGAGGGGCAAAAGATGTCTGGTCATGAAAATCTCCTTGGTCTGCGATCCGGTCGCAAGAGGTCGCGTAGAGCGCGATTATGGGTTGATTTGGGCGTTCCGCGAAAGCTCGTCGGGAAAGCCTTGTGCCGGAAAGCGAAAAACATTAATCCAGCCCGCGTGGGGCCTGTAGCTCAATGGTTAGAGCCGGCGGCTCATAACCGCTTGGTTGGGGGTTCGAGTCCCTCCGGGCCCACCAACTATTACATATCAATACTTTACGCCTCTTTCATCAGGAATTAAGCGAGCGCTCTCAGATAAATTGATGAGTTTTAGATCGAATGATTTTGGGCCTGTTGGTTAATTTTCTCCGTCGGTTGATGTCATCTGTGAGACGTAGCGCAAGGCCATGAATTTCGAAAGGGTCTCCGACGGTGGGTGCGGTGATCGGCGGCAACGGCGTGCGAAAGGGCGGGCCTGACCCATCCACTATGCTCGCGAGGGCTCAGGAACGACGGCTTCGCGCCTCGTGTCGGTCGTTGAGCAGACCGTAGCCGAACCCAAAAGCGGACATCCGAGCGAACAGCCACGACGGCAGGTTTGCGCCTCATCTCGGTGATTGAGGGCGCGTATGCGCTTCCTGAAAGCCGACGTTCCGGGCGGTCAGGTAGGCGGTCGCGGTCGCGCCAGAGAACGAACCGGATGTAGGGCCCTTATCCTTTGCGGTGTAGTTGTTTCCGATCGGTCGCCTTGGCCATGCCGCGAAATAGCTGTACGCAGAAATCAGAACGGAATGGACCATTCGGAAGCCGGGACGGACGCGAAATGGCGCGGATCAAGATTGTCCATACGACCGAGTACACCTACCGCAATCCGGTCGGCCTTCTGCGTCACCGGCTGATGGTGCGGCCCGACGACAGCCACGATTTGAGGCTGCATCACGCCGATCTCAAGATAGAGCCGGAGCCAGCCTCCATCTACTGGAAGCACGACACATTCGACAATTCCATCTGTTTCGTCGAATGGCCCGAAACGCTCTGGACCAAGCGCCTAAGCATCGTCTCGACGCTGGACTTGACGCATCATCCCGAAGGTCCGCCGCTCCCGCAATACAGCCTTGAGCCCGCGGCCGAAAAATTCCCGCTCTCCTACGACCGGAGCGAAACCGCTGATCTGGGGCGTCTGACCGAACTGCAAATGCCGGACACGGACCGCAAGGTCGAGGCTTGGGCGCGGCGCGTGGTCGCCGAGGCCGGTAGCACGAACACGTTGAAAGTATTGGAGGCGATGACTCGCGCCATCCAGCAGCAATTCCGCTACGGCGCCCGCCATGAGGAAGGCACGCAGACAGCCGCCCAGACAATTGAACTCGGCACCGGTACCTGCCGCGACTTCGCTGTCCTGATGATGGAGGCGCTGCGAAGCTTCGGCCTGGCCACCCGCTTCGTCACCGGGTACCTCTACGACGACACCTCCGGCACGACGCGCGGAGGCGGCAGTACGCACGCCTGGTGCGGTGTCTATCTTCCGGGCGCCGGCTGGGTCGAGTACGACCCGACCAACGGGCTGGTCGCAGGCGCCAACCTGATCCGCGTGGGGGTGACCCGCGAAGCCTCGCAGGCCCTTCCAATCTCGGGAGGCTTCGTCGGCAGCGCCGGAGATCCGACCGGCATGCATGTCGACGTATCAGTCTCCGCGGTTCCGATACGCTGAAGCATCTGCCGTCGAAGGCAGTCTTCCCCTGGTGTCGGTGCAAGCCTTGCTGGTGGGAATCCCGTCTCTCGGATAGCCTTCACCGAACGAATGCCTTCCATTCCGCCGCCGACCGCCAACAACGAGCCAAGATGCCTTCAATTGAGGAAATCGCCCGCGCGGGTTGGTTGCCATTGAACAGGGACGCAAAATGAATGCAGAACTCGGGCTTGTCCTTGCCCTGCTGGTCTCCGCGATTGTCATGTTCGCGGTCAACAAGCCAAGGTTGGACGCCGTCGCGCTTATCATGCTGGTGGCGCTGCCTTTTACCGGCGTGCTGTCGATGGGAGAGGCGCTGGCGGGCTTCAGCGATCCGAACATCGTCCTCATCGCGGCTCTTTTTGTCATCGGCGACGGATTGGTGCGCACAGGTGTCGCTCAGCAGCTCGGCGACTGGCTCATTGCAAGAGCGGGATCAAACGAGCTCCGGCTGACCGTGCTCCTCATGCTGGTCGTCTGTTCGCTGGGGGCGACGATGAGTTCGACGGCAGTAACCGCGATTTTCATTCCCGTCGTACTGCGTATTTCGCAAAGCACCGGCATAGGCCCGGGACGGCTGATGATGCCGCTCAGCTTCGCTGCCCTCATCAGCGGCATGATGACCCTCGTGGCCACCGCGCCCAACCTTGTCGTCAACAGCGAGCTCGAGCGGAACGGCGTGCCAGGCTTTGGCTTCTTCAGTTTCACCCCGTTCGGCCTTCCGGTTCTTGGTCTTGCGATCGTGTACATGATCTTTGCCCGACGCTGGCTGCCTGGCGAAAACGAGCCGAAAGCATCCCAACAGGCGACGTTCGGGGCGTGGGTGGAGGAATACAGGCTTGCTCATCGAGAGCGGCGGGTGAAGATTTCCGACCGTTCTCCCTTGGTCGGAAGGAATCTGGAGCAGTTGGACCTGCCAAGCACATCGGGCGCCAACATCCTGGCGATCGAGCGTAGTCACAAGTTCGGAAAGGAAATTCTCAGGCCTACCGTCAACACGGAGTTGCGGGCCGGCGACATTCTCCTGATCGACCTGACGGCTCCCGGCGGTAAATTCGACGAGCTCCAGGCGCCGATGGCCCTGGAAGATCTGCCATTGAGCGGCGGCTATTTCGCGGACCGATCACAAGAGATCGGCATGGCGGAGACCATCGTGCCGCCGACGTCGGAACTCATCGGCAAGACGGTTGTGGAGGCCGAGCTGCGGACGCGGTTCGGGTTGACGGCCGTCGGCCTGAACCGCGGCGACGGCCCGCACACGGACAATCTCCTGGCCGAGAGACTTCAGACCGGCGATACGCTGCTGGTGATCGGATCCTGGAAGGAAATCGAGCGGTATCGGACCGATACGAAAGATCTTGTCGTCATCAAATTGCCCGTCGAGATCGAGGAACGGCTTCCAGTCCCCGGAAAGTCATTGCACGCGGTGATTTGTCTCCTTTTCGTCATCGGTCTGATGGTCAGCGGCATCGTGCCGAATGTGCAGGCGGCCCTCATCGGCTGCCTTCTCATGGGCGTGCTCGGCTGCGTCGACTTCGCGAGCGCCTATCGATCAATCGACTGGAAAACGATCGTCCTGATCGTCGGCATGTTGCCGTTTTCCGTCGCTCTGGAGCGAACGGGTGGGGTCGACCTGGCGGCGGAAGGCCTGAAGACTCTCACCGCCGGGGCCGGAAACAGCATTGTCCTTGCAATGCTCTTCGCGATCACGGCTGCTCTGGGTATGTTCATCTCAAACACGGCAACTGCGGTGCTGATGGCCCCGGTCGCCCTTGCCGTGGCCCACGAATTGGGTGTGTCGCCCTATCCATTCGCCATGACCGTCGCACTGGCGGCCTCGACAGCCTTCATGACGCCGGTTTCCTCGCCTGTGAACACGCTGGTGGTTGCGCCGGGGCGCTACTCGTTTGGGGATTTTGTCCGCATCGGCGTTCCCTTCTCCATCATCGTCCTGATCGTGAGCGTGATCCTGGTTCCGTTGCTGCTGCCCTTTTGAGGTTCACGCCGGGCGCGATCTGTGTGTACACGCCGATGCAAGGTCTCACCATAGGTGATACCGAGTCACCAAGGGGATTGTTGCACGGCCACCGACCAGTCGAGTTGATTGCGCCTGATTACCTAACGGCTCGAAGCCACGGGCGATCTGCATCGCGTCGAGCGCGGCGTTGATCCACGCTTCGAGCTTGGAGCCGTGCTCGCGCTCCGCGACAGGAAGCAGCCTCAGCTTTTCACGGCCGTGAAGGGCCATGATATGCCGGTGTGTTCAACCGGTCGCCGCAACACTCTTAATCTGAGAGGGTGTTGCATGGTGACGTCACGGATCTGGTTTACGTCAGGGCAGAAGGCCGAGCTTTGGGAGCGATGGAAGCAAGGTCAGAGCATTTCGTCGATCTCGCGGGCACTGGACCGCCGGAACAAGACCGGCGTTCAGCGGATCGTATCCTTGCACGGCGGCATTGCTCCCTCAGCAAGGCGTAGAGCAGCCTCGGCGCTCGGGCTGGCGGAGCGCGAAGAAATCTCTCGCGGGATCGCGGCGGGTCTCGCGATACGCGCTATTGCACGAAGTCTCGGGCGATCCCCATCGACAATATGTCGGGAGATCTCTCGCAATGGCGGTGCACAAACGTATCGCGCAACCCGGGCCGACAAGCAGGCTTGGCAGCGCGCGCTACGCCCGAAGCCATGTCGCCTGGCGCGCTCTGGACGGCTACGGTGGCGGGTGGCGCAAAAGCTGGCGCTGCAATGGTCGCCGGAGCAGATTGCGGGCTGGCTGAGGCGAGCGTACCCAGGCGATCCAAGCATGCGGATATCTCATGAAGCGATCTATCGCAGCCTATTCATCCAGTCGCGAGGGGTGCTCAAGAAGGAACTGACAGCACACCTGCGCACCAAAAGACAGATGCGCCTCGGCAAAGGTGCAGAGAGCCGAACGGGGCAAGGTCAAATCCTCGATATGGTCTCCATCCGCGAGCGTCCCGCAGAGGCGGAGGATCGTGCCATCCCAGGCCATGGGAGGGTGATCTGCTCACCGGAGCGAACGACACAAACATCGTCACCCTCGTCGAGCGGCACAGCCGGTTCACGATGCTTGTGAAGTTGGGGAGAAGGGACTCGGCGACCGTCGTGGCGGCCCTCGCCGAGAAGATCGGCACTTTGCCCCAAGAGCTGCGGCGCTCGTTGACATGGGACCAGGGCAAGGAGATGGCTCGTCATAAGAGCTTCACCGTCGCAACCAATCTACAGGTCTACTTCTGCGATCCGCGCAGTCCCTGGCAACGCGGCAGCAACGAAAATACCAACGGTCTGCTCAGGCAGTACTTCCCGAGAACAACCAACTTCTCGCAGGTCTCGCAGGCCCAACTCGACGGCGTCGCCCTGCGGCTCAATCAGCGCCCCCGAAAAACCCTGGACTTCGAAACGCCCGCCGATAGGCTACAGAAGGTGTTGCGGTGACCGGTTGAACCCACCGCCTCATATAGATCATTCCGACGGCGCGCTATTTTCTCCAAATGCGGATATTGGTTTCTTGTCAACGCCACGGGCCCTCGCGATGTCGTTTGCCTTCGCCTGAAACCAGCCGCTAAAACGAGGCCAGGGCGCGTGGGACGCATCAAGCGTCGCCGAGTTCGTGAATGACCGGTTGCATGTTGCTGGGCGTGACATCGACCGTCGCCAACGTGATCGGCAGCTTGAAGCGCTGCCGGCCGGCGCTCCCGGGATTTAAGTAGAGCACCCCATCGACAGTCTCAATCTTGGGAATGTGAGAGTGGCCCGAGATTACCATGTCGATGCCAAGCGCGGCCGGCGAGATCTGCAGCGTCTTCAAGTCGTGAAGCACATAGATCGTTCGCCCCGCAAGCCGCACGCGCTCAGTGTCAGCGTACTGCGCGGCCCAGGTTCCGGTGTCCACGTTTCCTCTGATGGCGGTGACCGGCGCAATCCTTCGAAGCGCGGCGATGATCTCTGGCCTGCCTATATCTCCGCCGTGAATGATATGATCCACACCGGCCAGGCGACGCTCTGCCTCGGGCCTCAACAAGCCGTGTGTGTCCGAAATGATGCCGATCCTGAATGTCATCGTTCGAGCTATGGGAACCCAAAGCGCTTTGGGATCAGATACGATCGATCTAGGCCCAGTACCCGGGGCCGCGAGTCCACTTTACCTTTCAAAAGCGGACAAGAGTACGCGCCCCTAGACCGTCAGGATTGTGAAATCCGTTGCGACCGCAGAGCTCGCAAACGTCTGCATGGCCTCGGCTAGGATTTCCTCATCAGAATAGCGGCCGGAGATGTGGGTGAGAAAGAGGTGCTTCACATCGTTGTTCGCCGCCACCGATGCGGCTTCCGCCGCTGTGAGATGGCCGTACTCGCGGGCCATGGCTGAATCTCGTTGAAGGAACGTGGCTTCGATGACCAGCAGATCGGCGCCGCGTACCTGTTCTCTCAAACCATCGGTGGTCTCGGTATCGCCGATAATGACGAGCTTCTTGGCGCCTTCGGGCGGCCCAAGAACATCTTCAGGTGCAACCGTCTTGCTATCGCCGCGGATGATGGAACGGCCCTCCGCCAGTTCCTTTCTGATTGGACCATCCGGCACACCTAGCGCCGCCAAACGGTCCGGGCGAAGGTGTCGACGCGGCGGCGTCTCGAATACGAACCCGTAGCTATCGGTATCGCGATGTCGGACTTGGAAGCAGTCGATCCTGAACTCATCTGCGTCGACGACCAAACCCGGCGTCAGCGGCACGAGATCCAAAGATGCGAGCGCCACGTCCGGCTCGTGATCTCTACCTCACCCCACGCGCCCATCCCGCGCGGCGGGTTCGTTCTCCGGCCCCAAATCGTCAGTCTGGAATGAGCCGCAAACGCGACGAAGGCCGCCTTTTCGCTATCGGCTGCATTCTTAAGGAGCAAGACTTGCGCTTCTAATTTCTGTCGACGGTCGATCGATCTCAACGGTGGCCGTCATGCCGGCAGAAAGAACGACATCCTCCGGGATTTCATCAATGTGGATACGCACCGGGATACGCTGGGCTAGTCGCACCCAGGTGAAAATAGGATTCACCGTGGCAATCCCTTGATTGTTGGGCTGGGCATTGGAAACGTTGATCGCACGGGCGATGCTGTCGACGCGGCCACTTATCGGCTGAGAATGGCCCATCAGCTTGATCTTTGCCGGATCGCCCACGCGGATCGATGCCAGGCTCGTTTCCTCGAAATAACCATCGACCCAATACGATTTCACATCGACAAGCGCGATGGCATTGACGCCGACATTCAAGTAATCGCCCATATGCGCCGACAAGTTGGTCACATAGCCGTCTACCGGCGAGAGAATGCGCGTTCGCTGCAAATTTACTTGCGCCTGCTGCAGCTGGGAATTGGCCTGCGCGAGGGTCGCCTCGGCGCTCGAGTACTGCGCCTTCAATGTTTCGACTTGCCGCTGCGCCAGATTGAGATTGTTCACTGCTGTCTCAACGGCCGCCTTTTGCTGCTGCCATTGGGATGCGAACTGTTGTGCATTCTGTACGCTGCCTGAGCCGTTTCGGGCCAGGGCTTCGTAGCGGACGGCCTGCTGATCGGCAAACACGAGCGCGGCACGCGCCTGGTCCAATTGAGCTTTGCTGACGTCGATATGCGCCTGTTGAACGACCATCTGTGCATCAATATCCTGCACATTCGCCTGAGCTTGCTGGACTTGCGCCGTCGCCTGGCCGACGGCAATGGTGTAGTTGGTAGGATCAATCACCATCAGCAGGTCGTCTTTGTGGACGAACTGGTTGTCGACGACCGGAAGCTCGATGATGCGTCCGGCGACCTCGGGCGCCATGGTGACCACATAGGCGCGCACGGTGGCATTGCGCGTCCACGGCGTTTCCATATAGGCACCCCACATGGCCCATCCGAGCAGTGCCGCAACAACCGTGGTCGCCACGGTGATGGCGAACGCGACGACCCGCGAAGGCAACGCGTGGTGCTGAGCGGGCAAGACAATTTCGGGCACGACAGGCGGACTAGTGGTCGGGTCTAGGGCCGTCGGATTACTTCGCGATTTGATTTCAGAAATGGTCATGACCAACTCCTTGTCACGATCAGGATCCACGACGAGAGAATGATGACGTATACGGAGAACACGAACAGCGCCGGGTGCCAGACGTATCGCAGCAAACCGATGCGACCGCCGGCCTCGCGCAGGCCGATGGTGATCAGCCAGGTCCCCACCAGCATCAGGGAGATTGGCGCCACGTAGACGCCGAACAGATCGATCTCAACCAAATGCATCGGCTTTCTCCTCATCGAAGTATGCGGCATGCTCGGACAGCGCCTCGCACATCAGCAGAAGGCCGCCGCGGGCGTGTAGAGAGCTCTCCGCCCGTGCTCGCGGTTCGGCGGATGCGAGAAGTCCATCGATCAGACGGAGCTGGCCGATCGCGGCGCTGCTGTCACCCAGCGCGAGCGCGCCGAACGCATGCTGGAGCTGCTCGGCCGCTGTGCCGAGGTTGACGCAGAAGTGGCGAAGCCAAATAATTTCGGTGCCAACCGACAGTGCCGCCAGTAGTTGCGCGCGCTGCAGCGGGTCGGCCTGATCGGGCAAGGCAGCCAGCCGGGCGAAGATGCGGCGCTCCCAGTCCTCGAACGTTGGCAGCCATCCGCCGGCGGCGACGCGGCGCAGGTCACGCAAAGTGAGCGCAAGCAGGCGGCGAGCACGAACAGTCGGCGGCAGAGGCGGCAGCAGGGCGAATGCCAACGCTCCGATGCCTGCGCCGACAATGGCCGACAGGGCAGAGTTGTAAAATTCAGCCGTGTTGTAGCTCATCTCATTGGTGGGCGCGAGGAGCGGGACATAAGCGAGCGAGGCAGTGGTGAAGATTGCTTTCGCCGCGGGCTGTTTGCTTCGTGCCAAGGCAAACCCCAGCGGCAAAATGAAAACGCCAAGGACGGCACACAGGGCAGGGAAGCTCTGGAATGCCGGCAACAGCGCAAATTTGGTGATCGCAGTACACACAATGGCTACTGCGATTCCCAACACAAACGCTATTGCGCCGCCATACGCGCCGTCGCCTCGTGGCCCCAGCAACAGCAGGACTATCATCACCAGGAAGATGGCCGCCGCGCCATTGGGCCAGGCGGTGGCGATCCAGAACAACGTTACCGCGCCAACCGCTAGACAGGCGCGCGCGCCATTGATGGTCGCGGGCAGCCAATCCGCCACGCCGGGGCGAAAGCTGGAATGTGGGCGCAGCGAGCGGTTTGGTGCGTCGACGAGCAAGGCCACTCCGTCCAGCGCGTCCGCCATGCCGGTCAGGACCTTTGCGGTCTCGTCAGCGAGCAACCGCCACGACGGCGTGTCGGCCGGGATCGCGAACAGTGCCTGCGCCGCCCGCTCGTATGCGCAGCTCAGGGTCGTAGGATCATTCAGCGAACTGCGTGGCACGCGCGGCTCCGAGGCCGATCGCAACTCTGCGGGAATGCAGCGCAGGAGGGCTTGAGCCTTCCCGCTCGCTTGATCCGGCAAACGACTCAAATGCGCTGCTGCTGTGCGCCACCCATCGATTGCCCGAAGAAGGCCGCGGACGGCTGCCTCCACCACTGCAGCATGAAGACGCACATGGCTGGATTCTCCAAGCGTCTGATCAACAATAGGATCGAGCGCGATGACCCGCCTCAGGATCTCGCGCCGCGCTAATTGCCGATCCGGCGCACCTGATCCTGCTCGCTCCAGCATGTTGCTGAACCCCGCAGCAATCTCGGTTGTCAGATCCGCGAATAAGGCCGCAAGTCTGCGCCGCGCCCCACCGAAGTCGGTGCCGGCGAGGACAAGACCGGCGCACGCAATCCCGACACAGATCTCGGTCACGCGCCAGACCGCCAACAGGAAGACATCCGGGCTCGCTCCACCGGTCGCGCCAAGATTGTTGGCAGCAATGATTCCCGCTGTGTAGCCCGCAAGCGCCGCTCCATAGGATGCGAAGTTCTTGAACGCGGTCGCGGCGAAGGCACATAAGCCAGCCCACAACGCCAGCATGCCAAGATAAGCAATCCGATCTTGGGCGAAGCATGCCGTCAGGACGACGATTACGACGGCGCCGGCGATGGTCCCAATCATGCGAAACCAGCCCTTGCGCAGTGAAGCACCCAACTGTGGTTGGCAAACGACCGAAGCGGAAGCACCAGCCCAGTAAGGGTTGTCGAGCTGCAGCCATAACGCGACCAGCAGTGCCAGGCAGACCGACATCCACAGCCTAATGGCAAAGAGAAGGGACGCGCGGTCTGCGGAAAGCGGGTCCGACAAGCTCCGGCTCAATCGCGGCAACACAGCGCTAGCGGACATCGCTCGGAGTCCTTGATTCCCCCTTTTTTGGCGTCGCTGCCAACGAGGAATGCATAGGCAGATCCATTGCTGCGCCGCCCGGCATCAGATCTTTGTCCAGGTCGCTCATGATCCAAGGCGACACCGCGACGAGCACGGCCACGACGAGCACTCCAAACGCCATGGCCGTGGCGGCCCGCACCGTTCGATGTAAAGCCCCCCGCGCAGCGGTCCGGTCTGCGAAAGCACCGGCTCCCGAGGCAATTGCAAGGATTGCCATGAACCCGAGGAGAGGGTCGGGACGAGGCGTCGTGATCATCAGGCTGACGAGAGCTATGCAAAATACGAACGCCATCAGACGCTGCCTCGCGGCCGCGGGGAAACAACGCAGACGCTCTACCAGACGCAATGGTGAAGCCGTAAAACGCGTGATGGGAACCGCCCTGGTCATATCTGTCACCTTCATACTCAAAACAACAGAGCTCGCATTTCCTACTCCGGGAAAACTTTGAGAGCGACTTTGATGTTGCCGTGCGTTGCTTTCGAGTACGGGCAAAGTCTTTCTGCCTTCCGGACGAGGTCTTGCGCCACGGCTGCGTCAATCCCGGGAATGCTGATGTTGAAACGCGCGCTCAGAAAGTAATCGTTGTTGTCAGCAAGGTGCAGATCGACCTCGGCGTCGATCGTGACGTCGCGCAAGGCGACGCTTCTTTTGCGCGCTGCGAGCGCAATGGCAGCCTCGAAACAGGCCGACCAACCGGCCGCGAACAACTGTTCTGGATTGGTGCCTATGCGGCCTGAGCCAGGAGCCGCCAGCTTGACATCGAGATAACCGTCAGAACTGCGCGAGATGCCCTGGTCGCGCCCGCCAGTTGTACGGATTTTGGCGGTGTAGATAACTTTGCCTTTTTCGTTCTCGCTCTTGTCTTTCACGGTGCGCTCTTTCTTGCCGTCGCCAAAATTCGAGGCCCAATCACTGCGCCCGTCAGGCGACGACCACAGAGCTACACTCATGCGTGACGGATGGCCCGTTATGCGTTGTAAGATGTTGTAAGGTGTTACCAACGCGACCAAGATACCTGATGAAGGGGCTTGGCAGGCCCCTTATGTTGGGCCCAGGCCCTTGTCCTAAACTCAGAGCACTGGGCGGCGAGAAACGGGATGGTTCCGGCGGTAGCGCCAAGCAGGGATGTCGTGTCATTTGGGCTCTTTCGACTAAGCCCGAGCGAACGGCTGCTGACCCGACAAGGCGTCTCGGTCGAATTGGGCGCCCGAGCTCTGGACATCCTGACTGCGCTGGTCTCCAGACCCAATGAAATCATCAGCAAGAAAGAGCTGCTGTCGCGCGTCTGGCCCGATGTGACGGTCGAAGAGCACAGCCTGCGCTTTCATATGGCCAATCTGCGCAAGGCACTCGGCGACGGCAAAGACGGAGCCAGGTACATCACCACACTGGCCGGACGGGGCTATTGCTTCGTGGCGCCGGTTACGCGCCCGCACGACGAAATCGAAACAGCGCCATCCGTCGCACCGGCCTTTCCATACACCAATTTGCCGGAACGCTTGCCCGACATGGTCGGACGCGACGAGGACATTCTGCGCATATCCGATCATTTGATCGCTGGGCGCTTTGTCAGCATCGTCGGCAGCGGTGGTGTCGGCAAGACCACAGTGGCAGTGGCCGTCGGCCATCATCTATTCGAGGCGTTCAACGGCGCGGTTCTCCTCGTTGATCTCAGCGCGCTGGGCGATCCCGGTCTGGTGGCTACGGCGATCGCTTCAATGCTGGGGTTATCAGTTCAGTCGGAAGATACGACATCGGCCTTGATCACCTATCTACGCGGCCGGCGGATCCTCATCATTCTCGACACTTGCGAGCATCTCGTTGACGCCGTCGCGGCACTTGCATCGCAGATTTACGCGGAGACGGCGGGCGTCCACATCTTAGCGACCAGTCGTGAGGTCCTTCAGGTCGAAGGTGAACAAGTCTACCGCCTGGATACGCTTGCCTGCCCGCCCGAGGATACAGAGGTCCCAAGCGCAATTGCGCAGACTTTTCCCGCGCCACGGCTGTTCATTGAATGCGCGATAGCAGGTGGCGCTCGCATAGACCTCAGCGACGCTGAGGTCGCAGTAGTAGGCCGCATCTGCCGGAAACTTGACGGTGTGGCTTTGGCAATCGAGCTGGCCGCCAGGCGTGTGGAGGCCTACGGACTTGATCAGACCGAAAGCCTCCTTGACCAACATTTTACGCTGCCACTGCTTGGACAACGCAGCGCGACGCCGCGGCAAAGGACTCTGCAGGCGACGCTCGATTGGAGCTATGAACTTCTCTCAGAGTTGGAACGCACCGTGCTGCGCCGGCTTGGGGTGTTTGTCGGGCATTTTACCCTCGACGCCGCTTTGGCCGTCGTCACAGACACCGTCCTCGATCAAGCGAAGGTCCTCAGTGCCATAGACAGCCTTGTTGGCAAATCGATGGTTGCAACGCGTCCAACAGGTGCCATGATGCGCTATCGGCTGCTTGATACGACGCGTGCCTACGTTCTCAACATTGCGATCGATAATGCCGAAGCGACTGAGCTGGCGGCGCGCCACGCGACCTACTACCGACGGTGGCTCGAGCAGTACGGCGGTCAATGGCCGGCATTGTCGACCGGAGGCGAGCGGTCCCCGCATTTTGCTGCGCTCAACAATACTCGTGCTGCGCTGGAATGGTGTTTTGGCGAACAGGGCGATGCAATTCTTGGGATCAAGCTTGCGGCGGCCGCGGCGCCGGCTTTTCTGACAATGTCGCTGTTGCCGGAATGTTATCGTTGGGCGGAACGCGCCATCCTGGCGATCGATGGCAGGGCCGACAGCGGTCCAGAGGAGATGCAGCTTCAGGCGGGTCTGGGCGTCGCGTCGCTGCACATACATGGTCCCAACGAAGCGGCGCGGGCGGCTTTGAATAGAGGGCTGGCGATTGCCGAGGCACTCCGCAATTCATTCGCGCAAGTCGAGATGTTGTGGACGCTGACTCTTTTCTGTGCCCGTCAGGCAGAATTCAGGCTCGCGTTGGATCACGCAAAGCGCGCCCGCGCAATTGCGGAAGTCCTTGCGGAGTCGGACGCGACGGCCCTTGCGCAGTCGGCCCTTGGAAGGGCCCTCCACTTCGTGGGTGAATACGCAAGCGCCCGCACGGAGCTTGAGGCTGCGCTGGGTCATTGGTCGAGCACCGATCGGACCTATCTAGGGATCGATGAGCACATATTGGCCGGTGTCGTGCTGATGCGGACGCTGTGGGCGCAGGGTTTTCCGGCACAGGCTATTGAACGTGCGTGGCGGACACTCAACGACGCCAAGCGTAGCAGCAATCCCGCCTCGCTTGTGACGACCCTAAGTTGGATTCCGGGTGTCCTCATTTGGGTTGGCGACTTTCAAAACGCCGAAGAGCATGTGGACTGGTTGATCTCGCTCGCAGGAACTCATTCTTTGGCCCCTAATCTTCATGTCGGACGCGCTTACAAGGGGGCGCTAGCTATCTACAGCGGCAATCCGCAGGAGGGGGTCCAGACCCTGCAGGAATGTCTCACGCACCTCAACGCGCGCACCGCTGAGTTCAACATGGTCCTCACGCAGCGCAAGGCAGAGTTTAACATCGCTCTCACGCAGGGTCTTATATCGATCGGGCGAGTCGATGAAGGCATCTCCCTGATCGACGAAACGATCATTCATGTCAAGGATACTGGGCAGTTCTACTTTTTGCCAGAAGCGCTACGGGTGAAGGGATGTGCCTTGCTCGCCTTGCCAGAGCGCCGGGTTGCCGAAGCGGAGGCCTGCTTCATTCAATCTCTCGAATTGAGCCGGCGCCAAGGCGCTCGTGGCTGGGAGCTGCGCGCGGCTATCGACTTGGCGAGGCTGCTGGCCGATCGCGGTACGCCGGCAGAGGGGCGAAAGCTGCTGCAGCCGGTTTTTGACCAATTCGCCGAAGGGCAAGACACCGTGGATCTGCAGACGGCTCAAAGTCTGCTGGCGGCGTTAGGCCGAAGCTAACAGAAGAAGGAGAGCCGGCGGTTCGGACCGTGCCGGGAGCTACGAACGCGCCGAGTTGTGGCCAAGTGACTTGAGGGGCCCGTTGCCCTAAAATCAGGGCTACGGGGGCGCGAGAGGCTCCATGGTTCCGGCGGTAGCGCCAAGCAGGGATGTAATTTCATTTGGGGCCTTTCGCCTGGCCCCGAGCCAACGTTTGCTAACCCGAGAAGGTGTTCCAGTTGAACTGGGCGCGCGAGCGCTAGACATCCTGATTGCACTGATCTCCAGACCCAACGAAGTCCTCACCAAGCAAGAGCTGTTGTCGCGCGTCTGGCCGGACGTCACAGTCGAAGAGCACAGCCTGCGCTTTCACATGGCCAATCTGCGCAAGGCGCTCGGCGAGGGCAAAGACGGAGCCAGGTACATCACCACATTGGCCGGGCGAGGCTATTGTTTCGTAGCCCCGGTTAGGCGCTGGGGGGATGAGGTTGAGGCAACGCCCCCCGTTCCAACAGATTTTTCACACGCCAACCTGCCCGGACGCTTGCCGCACATGGTCGGACGCGACGAGGACATTCTGCGCATATCCGATCAGTTGCTCGCTAGGCGGCTTGTCAGCATCGTCGGCAGCGGTGGCGTCGGCAAGACCACAGTGGCAGTGGCCGTCGGCCATCATCTATTCGAGGCGTTCAACGGCGCGGTTCTCCTCGTTGATCTTAGCACGCTGGGCGATCCCGGTCTGGTAGCTACAGCGATCGCCTCGATGTTGGGGCTATCTGTTCAGTCGGCAGACGCGACGTCTGGCTTGATCGCCTTTCTGCGCGGCAGGCGGATCCTCCTCATTCTCGACACTTGCGAGCATCTCATTGATGCCATTGCGGCATTGGCATCGCAGATTTACGGGAACGCGCCGCAGGTTCATATCCTGACGACAACTCGCGAAGTTCTCCAGGTGCGGGGCGAGCATGTCTACCGACTGGATACGCTTGCCTGCCCGCCTGAGGATACCGAGGTTCTAAGCGCAACTGCGGTGAATTTCTCCGCGCCGCGTTTGTTCATTGAACGCGCGGCGGCCAGTGGCGCTCGCTTCGATCTTGGCGACGCTGAGGTCGCAGCGGTAGTCCGCATCTGCCGCAAACTCGATGGTGTGGCGCTGGCAATCGAGTTGGCTGCCAGGCGTGTTGAGGCCTACGGATTGCATCACACCGAGAACCTCCTCGACCAACATCTCTCCCTAGGATTACTCGGACGCCGCAGCGCGACGCCACGCCAAAGGACCCTGCAAGCGACGCTCGATTGGAGCTATCAACTTCTCTCCGAGTTGGAACGCATCGTGCTGCGCCGGCTTGGCGTGTTCGTCGGCAACTTTACCCTTGATGCCGCGCTGGCGGTCATTACCGATGCCGCGATCGATCAATCGCAAGTCCTCAGTGCAATAGACAGCCTGGTTGGCAAATCGATGGTCGCGACCCGCCCTATCGGCGCCATGATGCGCTATCGTCTTCTCGACACCACTCGTGCCTTCGTTCTCAACATTGCGATCGATAATGCCGAAGCGACTGGGCTGGCGGCGCGCCACGCGACCTACTACCGACGGTGGCTTGAGGAGTACGGTGCTCAATGGCCGGCATTGTCGACCGGCGGCGAGCGGTCCCCGCATTTTGCTGCCCTCAACAATACTCGTGCCGCGCTGGAATGGTGTTTTGGTGTGGATGGTGACGTTGAGCTCGGAATCTCGCTTGCAGCGGCTGCGGCACCTGTCCTCCTGAGGATGTCACTGTTGCCTGAATGTCACCAGTGGTCACTGCGGGCAATCGCATCGCTCGATGATAAAGCCCGCGGCGGAGTAGAGGAGATGGAACTGCAGGCCGGACTGGGCGTCGCATCGCTGCACATTCATGGTTCAAATGAGGCGGCGCGTGCTGCCTTGAACAGAAGCTTGGCGATTGCCGAGAAACGCGGCAGTGTCTTTGGTCAAATTGCGATGCTGAGGGCGCTGTCGGTGTTCTCCGGTCGTAAGGGAAAATTCAAAATCGCTCTCGATTTCGCAAAGCGTGCCCTCGTGCTTGCTGGGACCATCGAGCAGCCGGCCGCCACCGCCCTTGCCCAATCGGCCCTGAGTACATTTCATGGCATGCTCCTTCATTATATGGGTGACCATAGCGGCGCCCGCTCAGAACTTGAGTTTGCGCTCCAACCGCATAATTCGATCACGCAGGGGAAGTATCCGCTCGACCTTGGACTCGCCGACCGCATACTGGTTCGCCTCAGCCTGGCACGGATTCTATGGGTGCAGGGGCTCCCGGCACAGGCGGTTGAGCTGGCACGTCAGACTGTTAACGAGGCCAAGCTGGGCGGGAACCCCGCCACGATTGCCATCACCTTGAGCTGGGTGCCTGGCATATTCGTACTCGTCGGCGATCTACGAACCGCCGAACAACACGCGGATTGGTTGATCCCACACGCCGAGTCCTATTCCCTGTTTCCCTATCTCCATACCGGGCATGCCTACAAAGCTGTGGTCGCGATCTGCAGCGGCAACGCAAAGGCGGGGACTGAAAGCCTGCACGACTGCCTCAAGCAGCTTCAAGCAGTGCACTACGAGATGCGCAGCACCGAGTTTAACCTCATTCTCACCCAGGGTCTTATGGCTATCGGGCAAGTTGATGAAGCTTTTAAGCTGATCGACGAAACAATCAGGTGCATCGACGAGAACGGCGAGATGTACTTTATGCCGGAAGCGCTGAGGATAAAGGGCTGTGCCATTCTCACCTCATCAGAAGGTCGCGTTGACCAAGCGGAGGCCTGCTTCATCCAATCTCTCGAATTGAGCCGGCGCCAAGGCGCTCGTGGCTGGGAGCTGCGCGCTGCCGTCGACCTGGCGAGGCTCCTGGCCAATCGCGGCGAGCCGGAAGAGGGGCGAAAACTGCTACAGCCGATTTTTGAGCAATTCACCGAAGGGCGAGACACCGTGGATCTGCAGGCGGCTCAAAGTCTGCTGGCGGCGTTAGGCCGGAGCTAACGGATAGGAAGCCGGGCGGCTCCTTCGGTGCCGGGACCAGCGTGCATCTCCCACCCATTGTTGCATCAGCCTACATGAGGGCATCGCCGGCGCCTTCTTGCAGAACCATGCAGCTCAGCAACGCCAGAGTCTCAGGGCGGTCGTAACTCCTTACAACATCTTACGACGCATAACGGGCTCTTTCTCCGGGCCTGGCATACAAAGGATGCGGAAACAGAGGTTGCCGCGAATGGCTCTTCCGAAGACGGGAGGTTGGCATGCTCGCATCGGATCGCACGACAGCTTTCAATGGTTCGCCCGCGCCGCAAGCGCAAGTGTCGTCACATAGCGATCGCGACTCAAGCGGAAGTGCCGTTGTAACGGCCGACCCGCGGCAGCTCCTGTCCTCCATCGTTCACGATTTCAACAACCTGCTGACGCCGGTCGTCACCATCCTCGAGCAGCTGCAACGCCCCGGGTCAGGCCCGCCCGGGCAACGGAAGAAGATCGACGCCGCCATACACTGCACATTTCGCGCCAAACTCCTTGCCCGCCAACTTCTCAATTTCGCCAATCCGCAGCCGGCAAACCGAGAACCCGTGGACATTGGCGGCCTGCTTGAACTTTTCGAGACTGCTCTTGTCAGTGCCCTGTCCCCAGACGTCAGACTCACAATTGCCACGGCCAAAGACCTCCCGCCCGCTTTCATAGATCGGCGATTCGTGGAGCGCGCGCTCCTCAATTTGGTTCTGAACGCCGGCGACGCAATGCCAGAGGGCGGTGACATCATCGTCATGGCGACACTCGAGGTTCCGCCTACAGCCCATGCAGGCAGAAAGTCGCCGATGATCCGTGTTTCTGTCATCGATTGCGGCACCGGAATGGGTGACGAGACGCTGAGAATGGCCGGTAGGCCGAATTTCTCTACGAAAACCAATGGATGTGGTCTCGGCCTGGCCACGGTCAGGCAGCTTATGGAAAGTTCGGGCGGCGGATTCTCAATCACAAGCACGGTTGGAAGAGGCACCACGGTCGACCTGTGGCTGCCGGCAATGCTGGCCTGCTTCGCCGATTGACATAGAGGCAAAAGGAACTGTCGCGATGAAACTGCTCGCTCTTCTTACACGCTTGTTTTCGGGTGCTCGCGATTTCATCGCCGCCCCTTATCGACCTGAACTTCATTACATGCGCGGCCCAGGACCGGCCGTCGCCCGACGCGCTGTGATGGTGGAATCGAGGCGTGTGCTGCCAATCCTGGACGCCTCCGCCAATAGTCCGCTAGCAAAACAATGGCCTCGTTCCGTCGATCGGGACCGCGGAGGCGGCCGGCCATAGCCTGGGAGGGTATGATGTTCAACCCAAGAATAGTTTCCTACGCAAATGCTTCAGCTATGGCTTGGCTGGCTTTCACTGTCGCGGCATGCTCGGCCGATGCGCATCAAGCGCCGACCGGATGGACATATCCCTGGGCCTGCTGTTCGAACCTGGATTGCAAGGAAGTCGAGGCCAAGGCGATCAGCGAGAAGCCGCAGGGCTACGTCATCAATGGTACCGGCGAGGTTGTCGCCTATGGCGACAGGCGAGTGAGGAACTCGCCTGATGGCGAGTACCACTGGTGCGCTCACCAGGCGGGTATCGATGCGGGCCACACGATCTGTCTGTTTGTGCCGCCGAAAGGCTTCTGAGCCAGGACTGATCCTCCCGGGGCGATGGTAGGCCGCCGGCTGCCATGCGGGTTACGAGGTCTGTTGTCTGAATCGTATTGAAGAAACTCCGACTGCGAAGGAGACGGTCACATGAACAGGCGTACATTTGTCGGTTTGACGGCTGCGTCCGCAGCGAACTCCCTTCTGCCGCGCGCAACTGTCGCCCAAGCCGCGCCCAAGGCGAGAAATGTGGTGCTGGTCCACGGTCTTTTCGCCGATGGCTCGTGCTGGTCCGAAGTCATCCCACGATTGCAGGCCACGGGGCTCAACGTGATCGCGGTGCAAAACCCCCTGACGACACTCCCCGAAGCTGTGGGAGCTGCGATGCGTGTGCTCGAACGACAGGATGGCCCGACGGTTCTGGCCGGCCACTCATTTTCCGGGTTGATCGTCACGGAAGCCGGCGTGCACCCAAACGTGTCCGCGCTCGTTTATGTTGCCGCGCGAGCACCGGATGCGGGCGAGGACTATACACTCTTGGCCAAGCGATTTCCTACTCCGCCAGCGTCAGCCGGGATCATATTCGATGGCGACGAAGGGCGTCTAAGTGAAGAGGCCTTCCTGAAAGACTTCGCGCAAGATCTGCCTGAGGCCAAGGCGAGGGCGCTCTACGCGGTGCAATGGCCCTTCCACAAAGAACTGCTCTCCGGCAAGACAGCCCACGCTGCATGGCGGTCGAAGCCGAGCTGGTACGCCGTGTCAACCGAGGATCGAACCATCAATCCCGATCTCGAGCGCTTCATGGCAAAGCGAATGGGGGCAAAGACGATTGAGGTCCAGTCGAGTCATGTCTCGCTGATTTCGCACCCTGAGACGATCGCAAACCTCATTCTCGAGGCTGCAGGTCAGCAGAAATCGTAGCGATAGAGGACTGCGCCTCCATTGGTAAGGGCAGAACAGCACGCGGACAATGAGCCTAGGTTTCTCCGCTTCCAGGACGATCATAGACGGTCTCTGCGGCGGATAACTCCGGACTGCAGTCATAGGAGCTTTCGAACATGTCAAGCCCGACTAGAAACCCAGCCACGATCGAAGTCGCACCGGATATTGTGAACGACGCGCAGTCCCGCGCAGAAGTCCGACTGCCGCCGTTGCTCAGTGTCATTGCCGGCATGGTAGATCTGACCGGATTCTACAACTTGGGACATATCTTCACCGCCCATGTTACCGGCAATCTTGTTGTGGCCGCCGGCGCGGCGGTGCACGGTGGTCCGTTCAATCGGGCGCAGTTGCTAGCCATTCCCGTCTACATGCTGGCCGTAGCCGCCACTTGGTTGATAGCCAAGGTTTCGCATCGCGATGGCACGAGCCTGGCCCGGCTGCTGCTCGTCGTTCAGAGTGTTCTTCTCGCCGGGCTTTTGATCTTTTGCGTCACCACCAAGCCGTCCGACGATCCGTTCGGAGTGGCGGCCGGCGTTGCCGTCCTAATCGCGGTCTCGGCAATGGCCTGTCAGTTTGCTTTGCTTCGCCTGGCTTTGCCGCATGCGGGCTCGACGGCCGTGATGACGGGCAATGTGACCAATTTTGTGCTGTCGCTGATGGATCTATTGTCGAAAGGGCGCGCCTCCCCACCGGCCGACGCCAATCGCGTCAAGAAATCCTTGAACTTGCTTGTGGGCTTTCTGTTTGGGTGCGTGGTGGCGGCTGTCGTTGTTCCAGTGCTGCGCGATTGGACATGGACCTTGCCGGCGGTGCTGTCCGGCGTGGCTATTGCTTTTTGTCCGTCGCCAAGTGGATCAACACAGGCAGGCGGTGCGGTGACGGACGAGCCAATCCGGCGGGCACCTGAAAGGGATCAGTGCCTAGACTGAGGTCAACCATCGCTTCGTCCTGATCACCCGGCAAACAGGAATTGGAAAGAACCTCGCGCCGCCAAGTCCTCGTGGCGGGCGCGACTGTTTCGCTCGCGCTGGCCGTGCCGGCCTTCGCGACGAAAAATCCAGCCCTAACCAGAGCAAAGGAACTCATGCCATGACCCATAGCTTCGTCACAACCAAAGACGGCGTTGAAATCTTTTACAAGGATTGGGGTCCTAAAGGTGCCCAGCCGATCATGTTCCATCACGGATGGCCGCTGTCGTCGGACGACTGGGACGGCCAGATGCTGTTCTTCGCCAACCACGGTTTTCGCGTTATCGCTCACGACCGCCGCGGCCATGGGCGTTCCGCCCAGGTCTCCGATGGTCACGATATGGACCACTATGCCGCCGATGCCTCGGCGGTGGTCGAGTCTCTGGACCTGAGGAATGCGGTTCACATCGGCCATTCCACCGGTGGCGGTGAAGTGGCGCGCTATGTTGCCAAGTTCGGTCAGCCACAGGGTCGCGTCGCCAAGGCTGTCCTCGTGAGCGCCGTTCCGCCTCTTATGCTGAAGACGGAATCCAATCCGGGCGGCCTGCCGATCGAAGTCTTCGACGGAATTCGCAAGGCGCTGGCAGATAACCGGGCGCAACTGTTTGTCGATTTTCCCTCTGGCCCGTTCTATGGCTTCAACCGGCCGGACGCGAAAGTCTATCCGGGGGTGGTCCAGCATTGGTGGCATCAGGGCATGATGGGCAGTGCGAAGGCGCACTACGAGGGCATTAAGGCTTTCTCGGAAACCGACCAGACCGAGGATCTGAAAAAGATCACCGTGCCAACGCTGGTCATGCATGGCGACGATGACCAGGTCGTGCCAATCGACGATTCGGCCAAGCTATCGGTCAAACTTCTCAAGAACGGCACTCTGAAGATCTACAAGGGTTACCCACACGGTATGCTGACCACGCATGCGGACGTCATCAACCCCGACTTGCTGGCTTTCATCAAGGGCTGAAAGGTTCGCGTTCATCCATAGGCCAAGAGCCCGACGCGACATGTCGATCAGGAACAGCGGAACGGCTGCTTTCCACCTGCAATACCTGACTGCCTTCCGCTGTTCCTGGCACCGACATTTATCCTATCACCATTCGATATTCGACGGTGTCCGATGCATCCGATGCCGTTTACCTGAGCAGCACGAAAAGCATCGGCGCGACGGACGTCGCATCGTCGCGCTCGACCATCGACAGCCCGTCGCCGGCCGCGGTCGAGGGATCTGTGGCAGTTGATCGCAAAATCGGCCGGTACGGTCGACACGCAGCCTCCAAGCGGCAAGCTTGCCCAGCTTGGAACCTCTCCTAAAGCGAAGACAGAACCCTGAGCCGATCACGAAACGTCGCCGGAACGCGAAGGGCGGTCATCGCAATTTGCTGGCTACATTCGACGACTATCCGCGCCGCATTCGCAGCGCCGTAGCGGCATTCCACGGCTGCAATCGCGAACCCTTCGAGATTATCACAAAGCGCCCTTACCACGGCTTTCGCGGCATGCGGGTGCCGTCGAGATGACCGGCGCGAGCGCCAGTTCTGCCAACTGCTCAAGCTTGGCTTTTTCAGTACGGCCTGAACTTCAACTCCTTACAATATCATACAACGCATAACGGGCTCTTTCTGCGAGCCGCGCCTACAAAGGTTGCCGTATCAGAGGCAACCATACCGGCATCGCCTGTGCCGGGCCTCGCCAACGCCCGGAGAAGTCACATGGCCAATACGAGAAATGAAACCGATAGCCTCGGCGTCGTCGAGGTGCCTGCAGACAAGCTGTGGGGCGCTCAAACGCAGCGGTCCCTCGAACACTTCAGCATAGGAACGGACCTGATCCCCCGGGAGATGATCACCGCCTATGCGACGCTGAAGAAGGCAGCGGCCATAGCCAATCATGACAGCAAACGGCTCGATGATCAGTGCTACGAATTGATCGTGCAGACCTGCGACGAAATCCTGAACGGTCAGCACCGTGACATGTTCCCCTTACACGTCTGGATGACGGGGAGCGGCACTCAGTTCAACATGAACGTCAACGAAGTGATCTCCAATCGGTGCTGCCAGCTCGCAGGCACGTCGCTCGGCAGCCACAAGCCGGTCCATCCGAACGATCACGTCAACATGGCGCAGTCTTCGAACGACTCGTTTCCGTCGGCGATGTATATCGCGGCCGCCGTCAACGTGAAGGCGCGCCTGATCCCCGCCGTCGCAGCGCTGCGCGACGCTATTGCTGTGAAGGCGCAAGAGTGGAAAGACATCGTCAAGATCGGGCGCACCCACATGCAGGACGCTACCCCGCTCACCCTGGGCCAGGAATGGTCCGGTTATGCGGGAATGTTATCGGACGATCTCGACCGGATCGAATCGGCGCTGCGTGGCGTATACCGCCTGGCCTTGGGCGGCACTGCTGTTGGAACGGGCATCAATTCGGCGCCGGGCTTTGCCGAAGCAGCGGCGGCCGAGATCGCAAAGCTAACCGGCCTGCCTTTCGTTACCGCACCCAACAAGTTCACGGTGCAGGGCGCACATGATGCGCTCGTCCAACTCTCCGGAACGCTGCGCACCTTGGCCGTGTCGCTTTACAAGATCGCCAATGACGTTCGTCTGATGTCGTGCGGCCCGCGCGCCGGATTTGCCGAGTTGAGCATTCCAGAGAACGAACCGGGTTCTTCCATCATGCCGGGCAAAGTCAATCCAACGCAGTGCGAAGCACTGGCGATGATCGCCGTTCAGGTCATGGCCAATGACGTGGGAGTCGGATTCGGCGGCGCCGGCGGATATCTGGAAATGAACGTCTACAAACCGCTGATGATTTTCAACGTCACCAACTCGATCACAATCCTGACCGACGGCTGCGTGAATTTCCGGAAGTTCCTGGTCGAGGGAACCAAACCCAATCTCAAGAAGATCAACGAATACGTGGAGCGCTCGCTCATGCTCGTGACCGCGCTGGCGCCCGTCATTGGCTACGACAAGGCGTCTAAGATCGCTCACTACGCCATGGACAATGATCTCACGTTGAAGGTCGCGGCATTGAAACTGGGCTTCGTCACCGAAGCCGAATTCGATCGCATCGTCGATCCAAAGAAGATGGTGGAGCCTTACGTCGCAGGGCCATCCACACGAGCAGACGCAGCCTGAGCATCTAGAGCCAGTTCAAACAAACAGGAGAATGAAATGACTGCCAGCAAACGCGGAATCGACCTGATTTGGGATCCCTCGCTCAACAAATCGACAGCCTTCACCGACGCTGAAAAGCAGGCATTCGGAATCGTTGGATTGGTTCCGGACGTCACCGAGACCGAGGACGTGCAACTGAAGCGTGTCATGATGCAACTCGGTCACAAGACGACCGACCTGGAACGCTACATCTATCTGGTCAATCTGCTCGACCATAACGAGAGATTATTCTATCGGACTGTCATGTCCGATCCGGCTCGGTTCCTGCCGATCGTCTACGACCCGACCATCGGCGAAGTGTGCCTCAAGTTCGGCCACATCTATCGGCAAACGCGCGGTATGTATCTTTCGATAAGTCGCCGCGGCAAGGTCAAGGAGATTTTGCGGAACTGGCCGCAGAAGGACGTCCGGTTCATCTGCGTTACCGATGGCGGTCGCATCCTTGGCCTTGGAGATCTCGGCGCAAACGGCGCTGGTATCCCGATCGGCAAGCTGCAGCTATATACGGCCTGCGCGGGTGTTCCGCCGCAATACCTCATGCCGATGTATCTCGACGCCGGCACCAACAACGAGCAATATCTGCACGACCCCTTGTACTTGGGCATGCGCAAGTCGCGCCCGTCGACCGAGGAGCTCTTTTCCTTCGTCGACGAGTTCGTCGAGGCGGTCCAGGAAGTGTTCCCGAGGTGCTGCATCCATTTTGAGGACTGGACCGGTGTCGACGCCGTCCATCTGCTTCAGCGGTATCGCGACAACTACTGCGTCTACAATGACGATGTGCAGGGCACGGCCGGTATCACGCTTGCCGGTATGATCAACGCAGCCAAACTCAAGGGCACCGAGTTGAAGGACGAGAAGTACCTCTTCCTTGGTGCCGGATCGGCAGGCGTTGGTCTTGCCAACCTGCTGTGTTCCGCGCTCGTTCAGCAGGGCATGACGCTGGAACAGGCGCAGTCGCGCGTGCACATGTTCGACATCAACGGCCTGCTGGAGTCGACTCGCACGGACTTGGTCGACTTCCAGAAGCCCTATGCCCACAAGCATGCGCCGACGCGCGATTTTGTGGCTGCGATCGAGAGCATCAAGCCGTCGACGATAATTGGCGTCAGTACTGTCGGTGGCGCTTTCACGCAGCAGGTCATCGAGACAATGTCCCGGATCAACGAACGCCCGGTCGTGCTTGCTCTTTCAAATCCGACGGAGAAGGCCGAGTGCACGCCTGAGCAGGCCTATACCTGGTCAAAGGGCAAGGCGATCTATGCAGCTGGCGTCCAGTTTCCGCCGGTCCATTACAATGGTCAGATGTTCCTGCCCGGCCAGGCCAATAACTTCTACATCTTCCCGGCGGTCGGCATGGCTATCTTTGCGACACAGGCGTCGCGCGTCACCGACGAGATGTTCATCGAGGCGGCAAGCGCGGTCGCGGATCAGGTGCCGTCCGATTTGCTGAAGCAAGGCCGCCTGTACCCGCCGCAGTCGGATATTCTGGAGGCCGAGATCCAAACGGCGGCGCGCGTGGCCAAGTTGGTGTTCGATTCCGGACTGGCGCGCGTGAAGGAGCCTACCGACATGGTTTCGTTCATTCGGAGCCACGTCTACAAGCCGGAATATCCGGTGGAAACGTTAGTCGCTGCAAAAGTCGCATAGTCGCCTTTCTGACGTCGCCGAGGTCCTCGTTCTTAGAGGAGACGGGACTCGGCGAAGGCAGAATGCCCAACGAATTGATGGCTAGGTATTCGCCGTCGCTCTAACAGCAGGACGAACCGAACATGGCTTTGTGGCTCACCTTTGGCATTACCCAAACAGCGCTCGCCAAATTGACTCAAACGTCGTGCCACCTCTTAATCTTCCTCCCCGACTGCCCGGCCGACCATCGCCGGGCCTTTCTTTCTTTGGGCTCGGCGGGTCCGGCAATATCAGCATCATACGAGATCATACGAAGGAAATGGGTTGGCGAACCAGCCGCGATTTCCTGCCGAAAATGATTACCCTCAGCGACTAAAATAACCGTTACCAATCAACGGGTTATGAAGCAGTTCGCCAAAGTCGATTCAAGAGCCAATCCAGCCACTCGCCCATCCTCGCGCAAACCGCTCCGGAAATCACCGTGTGGGCTTTACACGGTAGTGAAGAAACCAGCTGACTGGGGGAGAAGGCAGCGGGTTGACTTCGTGAGCTTAGTCCGCGCCACCGCTTTGGAGAAGTAGATAAACGATGCCTAATAAAGTATCGGCTGCAATGCCGAGCCGCAATTGTGCAGAAATCCGTCAAATGTGACGGCGGTCGTCACCGTGGCTCGAGTGTCGGCAGATGTGGTAAGGTTGATTGTCGGCGAGTAGGAGAGATCCAGAAACAATGACCTTGAGACGAACCAGAGCCTACGTCACATCCGGCTTGGTTCTAGCGGTTTGCAATGTATTTGCCTGGCAGAACGCCACTGCCGCTCAAAATTGCGACGCAGCCGCGACGCCTGGCGTCAATTGGCAGGACTGTGACAAAAAGCTTCTCATCCTAAAAGGACAGGACCTGAGCGGGGCGAACATGATCGGTGTTGATTTCACTTCGACCGACCTCAGGAACAGCAATCTCCTTGCGGCAAATTTTGAGAAGGCAACGCTTGTGCGTGCTTCCCTAGCCGACTCGACCGCCAAAGGCGCCCGGTTCGACAAAATCGAGGCCTACAGGACCGACTTCAGCCATATGGACGCGCAGGGCGCTGTGTTTACGAACGCGGAACTGCAGCGCTCGAATTTCCAGGACGCCAATCTGACCAATGTTGATTTCACAAAGGCGGAATTGGGCCGAGCGCAGTTCCATGACGCCAATATCAGTGGCAGCCGCTTTTCGTTTGCCAATCTCGCGCGGGCGGACTTCCGAGGAGCGACGTTCACTGAGGCGATAGACTTTGACGGCGCTTTTCTCTTTCTGACCCGTGTCGAGGGCCTCGATCTTTCCAAATCGGCGGGTCTGTCCCAATGGCAGCTCAACATGGCTTGCGGAGACGCCCGGACCGAGTTGCCTTCTGGCTTGACCAGACCTGAGGATTGGCCCTGTCAATTCCAGCAGGAATAGTAGTCGGCAAGCGAACTGCGGTAATGCTGCCGGAGAGCCAACCGGCGTGAAGTGACGCGAGATAACGTCATCACCAACGGACCGATGGCGGCGGCGACCCCTAACGCACTCGAGGGTTTCGACAGTTTGCCTAACAGTTGCGACGAGGTTTGGGCGGTCATTCAATTTGCCTCATTCGGTAGCTCTGCTCGCCTCATCAAACTTGCCCGCCATCAGCTTCATCAGTTGGGTTTCTGTTAGATTCGACCTATTGAATGTTCCGAGTAGCCGGCCCAGAAACAATATTACGAACGTATCTCCGATCGAATAGGCATGCTGGACGTTGTGCGTGATCAGGATCACGCCGGTTCCTGCCTCTTTCGCCCTTTGTACATAGCCGAGCACGATTTCGGCCTGCCTCACACCTAGGGCCGAAGTCGGTTCATCGAGAATGAGGATGCGAGCGCCGAAATGGACGGCTCGCGCGATCGCGACACATTGACGTTGACCACCTGAGAGTGAGTTGATCGGCCTACGCACCGCGGCGGAGCTGATGCCGAGATCGCGCAAAGCGTCCTCAGTTGTTGCGATCGCTCTGCGAGAATCGAATCGCCGGAACGGCCCCCAGCCGATCTTCGGCTCTCGGCCGAGAAAGAAATTGCGATACACGGGCATCATGGGCACCATTGCGAGGTCCTGGAAGACTGTTGCGATGCCCCTGTCGAGCGCGTCAGTGGGCGAATCCAGACGGACATCGATACCGGATACACGCACACTGCCCTTGTCGGGCTTCTCCACGCCACTCAAAATTTGGATCAGTGTGGACTTGCCGGCTCCGTTGTCACCGAGCAGACAGACGACTTCGCCAGGCCGGACGGAAAGAGTCACGTCCTCCAACGCCGAAACATTCTGATAGAATTTTGAGACGCAGATGGCCTCAAGGTAGGGTTCATTGTTTATGAGCCGCCCCATCCGGTTTCATCGCCTTCAATCGCGTGTAGTTATTGATGAGCACCGCTAGCAGCAGCATGAAACCAAGAAACGTCATGAACCACACGTCGGGCAGCGGAGTGAAGAAAAAGCCTTGGTCGACCATGCCGAAGAGAAGCGCACCGAAGAGGGATCCGATCGGCGACCCATAGCCGCCAGTCAGGAGAGCACCACCGATAACCGCCGCCGCCACTACCTCGAATTCGCGTCCCACCGCTGCGTTGGCATCGCTCTGGTTAATGGCAAGCATGTCCACGCGGCCACCAATGTCGCCGAAACCGCAACTGCTACACAAAGCAGGATTTTGACCTTTTTAACCGGAATCCCCAACCGCACAGCTGCCCCGTAGTTTCCGCCCGTCGCGTAGATCCAATTGCCGAAGGCGGTCTGCTCTAGAACCCAGGCCGCTAGCATCGCAATAAGGATCCACCAGACGAGGGAAATCGAGAAGGGGCCTATCGAGGACGCGAACAAAATAGCCAAAGGATCGCCAACCGTGGCATCCCGGACGCCATCCACCGTGCTAGTCCCGACCAACATGCGCAGGCCTCCCTGCGCAAAGCCACGCAGGATAAACAGCATTGCGAGTGTTATGATGAAGGACGGCAATTTGGTCTTCACGACGAGCAAGCCGTTAACCGTTCCAACGACTGTCGCCGCGACTAGGGCGACGGGGACGGCCGCCGAAAGCGGCCAACCGCTGTGAACCGTCAGATAGCCCATGATCGCTTCACTTGCCGCCACCATCGATCCAACAGAAAGGTCGAACTCGCCCGCAACCATCAATAGTGTTGCTGGCGCGGCCAAAATGCCGATCTCTGCCCCGACTTCCAGGTAATTGCGCGTCATGGGCAGTGTGAGGAACCCTGCCTCGCCCGTGAAAACAGCGAAGAAGACAAAGACGATGATCGTCCCAACGACGGCGGTCAATTCGGGGCGCGCAAGCACCGACACGATGCTGCCCCTCGCATTCATGTTGCGTAGGCCTTCACTGGGTTGTGTGTTGGTGAGCCGTGAAGCGGCGCGTCCGGCCATATTTTTAACACAAACCCCACATCAGTAGCGTTATACCATTACAAGGTCAGAGTTCCCCTGAATCATGGTCCAAGGAGGTCAAAAGATGCGTTCCGTTCCCTTTCTGGCCGCGCTGCTGGTCGCGGCGCCGCTGCTGACCGGCACCACTGCCCGGGCTGAAGACAAGCTCAACATCGTGGCGGCCGAGAATTTCTATGGCGACCTCGCTCGTCAGATCGGCGGCAGCCATGTGGCGGTGACCAGTATCCTGTCCAATCCCGACGACGATCCGCATCTCTTCGAGACCAGCCCGTCCACGGCGCGCACCATCGCGGACGCCAAGATCATCATCTACAACGGCGCGGACTACGATCCTTGGATGGACAAGCTGCTCTCGGCCTCGGCCAAGTCGGACCGCACGACCATCGTCGCCGCCGATCTGATCGGCAGGAAGTCGGGCGACAATCCGCATCTGTGGTACGATCCAGCCACGCTTCCGGCCGTCGCCAAGGAACTCACCACCGATCTGTCGAAGCGCGATCCCGCCAATGCCGCGCATTACGAGGCCAATCTGAAGAAATTCCAGTCGTCGCTGGATGCGATCGACAAGGAGATCGCCGACGTCAAGAAAGCCTACGCCGGCACCGAGGTGACCGCCACCGAGCCGGTGTTCGGCTATATGGCGGAAGCCCTCGGCCTCAAGATGCTGAACTACGACTTTCAGGTGGCATTGATGAACGATGCCGAGCCAAGTCCCACCCAGGTGGCGGCGTTCGAGAAAAGCTTGAAGGATGGTTCAGCCAAGATCCTGTTCTACAATTCGCAGGTGACCGACGAGGCGACGACCCGGCTTCTCGACATCGCCAAGCAAAACAAGGTTACCGTCATTGGCGTTACCGAGACCGAGCCTGCCGGCAAGACGATCCAGTCGTGGTTCGGCGGCCAGATCGATGCTGTCCAGAAGGCGCTTGCAGCCCGCACGCAATGAGCGCCGTCGCATTCGACCGGGTCACGCTGACCTACGGGGGACGCCGGGTTCTTTCCGACGTCTCCTTTTCGATTCCGCAAGGCGCATTTGTCGGCCTTCTCGGCGCAAACGGCGCCGGCAAGACAACGATGCTGCGCGCGATCCTCGGCCTCATCAGGCCGGCTGGCGGCGCCATCTCGGTGCTTGGCCGGCCGGCGACGCGCGGCAATTCCT
Organism: Mesorhizobium sp. 43Arga; assembly: GCF_053714255.1. Lineage (NCBI taxonomy): Bacteria > Pseudomonadati > Pseudomonadota > Alphaproteobacteria > Hyphomicrobiales > Phyllobacteriaceae > Mesorhizobium > Mesorhizobium sp. 43Arga. Next base: position 1,121,113 of record NZ_JBSKBO010000002.1, on the reverse strand, counting down.
CGATCGGGTACATGCCGCAAGCGCGACGCGCGCTGACCCATATGGGGATCAGCGGCCTGGACTTGGTGCTCACCGCGGCGGGCGGGCATCGCTGGGGCTGGCCCGTGGCTTCCGCTGCCGAGAAGGAAGCCGCCTGGAAGGCGCTCGAGGAGGTCGGCGCAGCCGACCTTGCTCGGCGTCCGCTGGCCGAACTTTCCGGTGGCGAGCGCCAGCGCATCCTGATCGCCCAGGCGCTGATAGGAGACCCGCGACTCCTGCTGCTCGACGAACCGCTGATCAGCCTCGATGCAGCGCATCAGCGCACCATCATCGATCTGGTGCATGAGGTCGGGAAACGGCTCGGCATCGCCGTGCTGTTCTGCTCGCATGAGATCAACCCGCTGCTGCGCGCCGTCGACCGCGTGCTTTATCTCGGCAACGGCAAGGCCGCGATCGGCGGTGTCGACGAGGTCATCAACGGGCCGGTGCTGTCGAGACTCTATGGCACGCAGATCAATGTCGTGCGGGTCGCCGGGCGCATCTTCGTCATGGCCGATGATGTCGAACTGGAAAGCGGGGCGCATGTCCACGATCTTTGACTATGAATTCATGCGCAATGCGTTCTATGCCTGCACAATCGTCGGTATCGTCGCCGGCGCGGTCGGCTACTTCCTCGTCCTCAGGGGTCAGACCTTCGCCGGCCACGCGCTCGCCCATGTCGGGTTCCCCGGCGCCACCGGCGCCGGCCTGATCGGCTTGTCGCCGTTCTTCGGCCTGACCGTGTTCACCGTCATCGCCGGCATCGGCATCGGCCTGCTCGGCGAGCGCGCGCATCGCGACGTTGCCATCGGTATCGTTCTGACGCTGTCGCTTGGCCTCGGTCTGCTGTTTTTGCATTTCTACACCGCCTTCGCCTCGCAGGCGACGAATGTGCTGTTCGGCAATGTGCTTGGCATCAGCCTTCGCACCGTAGTCGTGCTTGCCATATTGGCGGTCGCCATCCTTGCCGCCTTGGTGACGATCGCCCGGCCGCTGCTCTTCGCCAGCCTGCAGCCGGAACTCGCCGAAGCAAGGGGGGTGCCGCTCAACCTCGTCTCGACCCTGTTCATGATCCTCGTCGCCGTCGCCACGGCGGAAGCGGTGCAGATCGTCGGCGTGCTGCTCGTCTTCGCGCTGATGGTGGCCCCCGCGGCAACCGCGCTGCGGCTGACGCGTGGCGTGCTCGCCGGCATCACGGTCTCGATCGCGCTTGCCGTCTTCATTGCCTGGGTCAGCCTGTCGTTCGCCTTCCTGACCGACTGGCCGACAAGCTTCTGGATTACGGCATTGGGTGCCGCGGCCTATCTGATAAGCGGCATGGCGCAACGCTCGCTGGCCAATGGCACTCCCTGAACTCACCAGGAACCAGAAGCTGGTACTGGAGGCCATTTCCCGGGCCGGCAAGCCGGTGAGCGCGTACGACATCCTCGATGACGTCAGGCCACATGGCATCCGCTCGCCGGTGCAGGTTTACCGAGCCGTCGAAAAGCTGGTTCAGAATGGCGCGGTCCACAAGGTAGAGAGCCTGAATGCTTTCGTGCTGTGCGCTGGCCCGCATGCCCATCGCCGGGGAACAGCGATCCTGGCAGTCTGCGAGCGATGCGGACGGGTCACGGAGTTTTGCGACGATGTCGTCGATCTCAGGTTGGCCGAGTGGGCGAGACGGCAAAATTTCCAGATCGGAGCGGCAAACCTCGAACTCAGCGGTCTGTGCCCGAATTGTCTAGCCAAGCAGACTGAGGCTTCTTGAAAAATGAACTCAGGATTCCTCAGGGAAGGGAGGGCCGTGCAGCGTTCCGTGAACGCTCGCCTTGCCGATTGACTCCCGGAAACGGTGTTTCAAAGCGTTTTGCTCCGCCTTCGGTCAACGGTGGCAGCGAGGGCAGTGGCGCAAGCACCGGAGGCTTGGCGGCAACTGCCGCGCCCCCAAGAAGAAGGCCAATCGCAATCAGCCAACTGCCAAGGATTCGCGCGGCAATCGGAAACCAGCCATGCCAGAAAGCGCGCCCGCTGAGGCCAATGGCGGCCATGATCCACAAGGCGATAAGCGTGGCGATGATCGAAATTGCAGGATCATGCAAGGTGGGGTCGGTCAGTGTCGTGGCAACACCGAGCATCGCGCCGATCAGCATGGCGGCAACGGGAAGAATCCATAGTCTTGCGCGGGCAGGCAGGATCAACAGCAGGCCGGCCGCAAGCGCCGAAACCGGCCCGGTCAGGAAAAGATGCGTCGTCACGCCAGGGACGTCCGCCATGAGGGCGAGATACCGATCCCGAAAGAGCATCCCGAGCACGACGCCCAGGAGAAATGTTGCCAGTGCAACAACGGCGTGGCGTCCGCGTGCCAGAGCAATCGCCATACCCAGTCCGGCAAGCGGCATGACCCGTTCCGCGGAAAGGCCACTGTTGAGGATCCACCATGTCGTCACCGACCGTTCAGATCGCGTCTCCAATACGAGAGCGCAGATCGCGGCAACCCCGAGGAACGCCAGCAGGGGGCCGGACCAGCGCAGAGCCCCGGGGGTCGTTCGCTCAGTGCCTTTCTCAAGCGACAAGGAAATAGACGCCTCCAACCGCGATCAGCCCGCCCAGCGCTTGCGATAGTCGCCCGCCGAACGGCTTGCCCAGAACAAGCCCGACGCCAATGCCAAGAAGATGGATCAAGCCGGTGGCGATGACAAACCCGATTGCGTAGTCGGCCGGGTCGGCTGCGTTCGGAAGCTCCGCGCCATGGGCATATCCATGACAGATCGCAAACACCGCAATCAACAGCAAGGCCATCCATTCTGCCGGCCGCCAGGCGCACGCAATGGCCAGCCCCAAGGCGATGATGGAAAGCGCGATGCCGATTTCCACCCCGGGCAGCGGAACTCTCACAATGCCAGCAACACCGCCTGCAACCATGATCAGCGGAAAGGCAACCGGCAGCGTCCATATTGATCGTCCGCCGATCTGAGCACCCCACAAGCCGACGGCAAACATCGCTAGAAAATGATCGGGGCCGGTCAAGGGATGTTCGAATCCGCTGCCGAACCCTCCTGTCCCAGACTGAACTATGTGAGCCTGGACCGCCGTTGGCATGAATATCAGTACAAAACTGACGGCCGAGAGGTAGCCGAAGACCCGGCCCGGCTCAAAGGCATCGGGTTGCCTAAGTTCCGGTTGACGCGCCGCCATGATCTCCGGACTGCGAAACTTGGATGAGAACCGAGCAAGGCCGAATGAACGCGCAAGGGCGTGAGCACCGACTGTCATTGGAAACTCCACATAGGATGAGTTCACGCCTCTGCGAACTGCCTGGCTATTGCGGCGGCAGAGTGCCGAATAGGCTGTTAGGGGCAATTACGCAAAAGGCCCAGCCCTAGCCAGCTTTGAAACGCGCCGATCCCGAACAGGAGCAGCGCCGGCGGTTGCGGTGAGCGTACGCCGACACATCTTTAGATACATGTCGAAGGTCTTAGGGAAGATCAGTGCGCTCGGCACGGCGGTAATGGCAGCGGCTGCGATCTCGCTTGTCACCGAAGCAGGCGCGAAGGCGCTGAAGCTGCCGGCGACCGCGCTTGCTCCGCAGTTCCGGCCAGACGGGCCCCCCGACGACTCGCCTGTGCCGAGACGGCGGCAGGAGGCGGGCCCTCATCCGAAGTCGTGGGCTCCGCGACATCCGCCATACCAGTCTTGGGGTCGATCGTTATCAGGGCGGTGCTTGCGCGGCCGGGCTCGCTACCCGTCAAAGCCGGAATGCACAACCGGCCATCAGCGGTCTCTGCCAGCTGCTGGCCGTAGAAACGGAAGTTCAGGTCGAAGCGGAATTGATTCTCGAACCGGCCTGTCTCGGTCTCGATGATCGACAATTCGGGCCAGCAGCGCCAGCCCGGCTTGTACGGCTCTCCTTCGCTGCCGTTCGCAGGCACGTACAGCCATCGCCCGTCCCGCGTCGAAAGCGGCATGCCTCGCCCGAGTCTTGGGAACTCGTGCTTTGCGATGATGTGCTGCCGCGAAAGATCGAACAGCACCAGCGTTCGCTGCTCGCCCCCATTGGTGCGTGAACCGGTGAGCGCCCACGCGCGATTGGCTTGAGCCGGATCGCCGATAAGGGCGGCTGCGTCGATGAATCCACCGGTCGGTGACGATCCACCTGGCTCTTCCTTCGGTGAACTGAAGCGCAGGCCCTCGCTGACCCATTCTACGCTGAATGCCATCTAACCCCGCCCGTTATCGCCGGCTGTCCAGCGGGCCGACCAGCGCCCGCGGGAGACACCCTCGCTTCAGTGGCTCTCGAAGGTGAGCACGGTGTTCTCGAAGCGCCGCGCCGCTAGGTCGGCCGGACGGATCCAGTATTGCGCCGCGCCGGCGTCGCCCATGTGCCAGCCGAGCGCATTGTCCCAGCGAAGCTGGAGCAGAAGGATGTGCTCGGGCGCCATCAACTCGGCCACGTCCTGGATGGCGACGCCGCGGCCCAGCATCTGGTGCTGTGCGTATGAGCCGTTCTTGCTGAAGTCTGGATCGCGCAGCACGCTGTGCTGGTAGCGGAGCGCCTCGACGACAGCGTCGGGCACCTGCGCGATCCCGTCCGGATCGGCGAGCGCGCTTTCGGCGCCTTCGACCGCCGCCCTCGCGATCCAGTCGTTCAGCACCATAGGCAGGCGCTTGTGTATATAGTGGCGCTCGAGCACACCTTCCGGCAGCGCGCCGGCGCGCAATTCCTCGAGTAGCGCAAGGAGGTCGGTCCGCTGGTTCTCGTCGAGCGCCTTGCCACGCTGGGCCTCTCCGGTCGTTGCCAGCTGAAAAATCCGCCAGCGGTCCTTTTCGAATTGCGCGTAGCGTTCGAGCAGGGCGGAGAGCCGCGACCCCTCCGGGTCCTCGAACCTCGCCGGCAGGGTGTCGAGCCGAGCCTTGATCCCGATGATCTCCTCCTTGATGTATGACTTCAGGTAACCCAGCAGGACCTCCGCCGTCCGACGGTTGGTCGGAAAACCCTCGAACGGGATCCAGAGCCGGTCCGTGGGCTTGTCGTGCGCGGAGAGCGCGTCGTTCCAGGAGACCGGCGCGCCGTGAAACGCGACGAGCTGCTGGCGGCGGCGCTGCTTGGCGACCTCCCAAGGGAAGCCGTCGCCGGCATCCGGATCGTCTTCCTCCACCTCGGCGACGTCCTCCAACCAGCCGAGCTCGATCTCGATGCGCGGATAGAAGCGTGGATAGACCTTCTCCGGCTTGTCGTGCCAGGTCAGCCAGGGATAGCGGTAGCGGGCATTCTCGGCGCCGTCGATCGGCTCCAGAAATCCGGGATTGTGCTGAGGACCCCAGTCCTTGCGGGCCTTGCCTTCGATGTAGCGGACGACGAAGTGGCTCGCATCGCCGTCGAAATTGCCCGACATCGGCGCGAAGAAATAAAGATAGCCGTGCGCGGGAAGCAGCGAGCGAGCCGGCCCGTCGGGCAGCGCGCCGAGGTCGACTTGGCCCATGAAGGTGAGCGGCTCGAGCAGCCCCTTGCGGTTGTGGATCATCGGCCAGTCCAGATCGTCGGGCGCCAGCGGCACGCCGCCGAAAAAGCTCATCGAGCGCTGCGGGTGGCGCGGCGGGAAGACGTGGCGGATGGCAAGGCAGGCCCGCGAGGCGAGGGCGATCGCCGCGCGGTCGGCATCGCTGGTGGGCGGTGCCTTGCGCTCGACATGCGCGCGGATCTTCGCCCTGTGGGCATCGTCGGAGCGTTTGGCCTGCGCCTGGGACTCCGCCGCCATCTTTGCGGCGACGTCGCCGCCGGCAGCCTTGGCGCGCCGGCGAGCGAGGTCCGCGGCAGGGCGAGCCTGTCCGGCCGCGCGGGCATTCTCGCGGGAATCCGCCACCTTGCGTTTCGCTCGAGCTTTGCGCAGTCTGCGGCGAGCCTGAAGAAACGCCAGGCCGATCCCTACTATCGGGATGAGAAGCAGGAGCGTTCGGCGCAGGAGAAGCGGCTCGATCATCGCGCCGTTCCATGTCTCGACGCCGGCCAGCAACATTATCATCGCGAATACCGCGACTAACAACGTGGCGACGAAGGTAAGGATAGCATCGAGCATTTGTGTCCCGCCACGAGCTGTCGCGTCGAAAGTGACCCCGCACCGAAGATCGTATGGCTGCGACGTCAAGTCCAGCCTGTCGCACTCGACCGGATTCGTTGCCGCCCACCGGGGGTGGTCATGTTACGACCATGCCTCCACCCAACCTGATGTCTGCTCTTTAAGATTAGGAGACCGAAGCTGTCGGACTGTTGTTGGCCCCAAACCAGTCGCGTTCATACCAGGTCAACAAAGCAATCAGTGCCGCTTTCTTGGGAGGTGAGGGCTGACACCAATTGGATTGAAATTAGCCCTCCTCCTAGTCCTTAGGTTCGCCGGACCATACGAGAGAATACGATGGAAATGGGTTGGCGAACCATCCGCTAACGTATTGATTTCCAGTAGAAAACGATGTCCCTCCGGGCACACCATTATCGTTGTTTGTCAATGGTTTATAGGGTGGTTCGCCAACAGGTTCGCCAAGGATCGGCTTGCACGTACCAGACGCACGACTCGATCCATACCCTGGACGCCTTGCCTCAGTCAGGGCCAGGAAGCGGCGCGGCCGGATTGACGAGGCCGGCTTTGCGTTTCTCCAGCCAGAAATCTTCTGGAATCGGTTCATCGAAGGCCGCGCGATCCTCGGCGATCCGTCCCGGTTTGCTCGCGCCCGGGATGACCGCCGCTACCGCCGGATTGGCAAGGGCAAATTGCAGGCCTGCTGCCTTCATGCTCACGCCGTGACGATCGGCGACCGCCTTGATCCTCGCCACCCTGTCCAGGATCGCCGGCGTTGCAGGGGCATATTCATATCGAAACATTGGCAAGTAACGAAAAGCAGCCGCCCGGGGAGCGTGTCGGCCGTCCCCCGGGCGGGTTGCTGGTCAGTTCTTGATTTCTGTGCGTCTGGCCTGCGACTGCGCTTTCGCAGTCTTGGGAAGAACCACGGTCAGGATGCCGTTTCTGAAGCGAGCATCGACGTTGTCCTTCTCAACGTCATACCCCAGAGGAATCCAACGCTCGAAGCGGCCGTAGTAGCGCTCCGAGAACTGCCGGTCCTTGTCCTCGGATTCTGAACGCTTTTCGCCCCGCAGCGTCAATACACCATCCTCAAGCAGGACCTCGATGTCCTTTTCGTCCAGGCCGGGAACTTCGGCCGTAACCTCGATCTGCTTCTCGTTGTCGGAAATCTCGACGCTCGGCCATGTTCCACCCAACGAAGCCGCCCTGCTGAAGGACGGCAGGCGCCCATCGAAATCGCGGAAAACGTCGTCGAACAGCCGGTTAACTTCGCGGTGCAGCGACAGGAACGGGTCGCGCCCGCCGTCGCGGAACAGGCTTGGGACGCGACGACTCTCTTCGCGCCCCCAAGGGATAAGATCACGTACACTCATCGTGGTTCTCCTTTCGACAATTCTTCTTGTTCGTCCCAGGCAATCTCGCCGGCCGATATTGGGCGCTCGGCGGGCAAGCTCCCGTTCCGAAAGTTAGGCAACCTGCTTCTCGACCGTAGCCCTGTTGGCCTTGGTCTGGATCCGGGGCCCGCTTTCAGCTGAGCCGATCTCTATCCGGCGCGGCTTCATCTCCTCGGGAAGTTCGCGCTGGAGATCGACAGTCAACATGCCGTTGACAAGGCTGGCCGCGGTGACCTTCACATGGTCGGCCAGTTCGAACCGGCGCTCGAACGGTCGCCCCGCGATGCCGCGGTGTAGATACTGCGCATTTTCGTCCCCAACCCTCTCGCCGCAGACGACAAGCATGTTGGGCTCGTGGATAATGCTGAGTTCATCCTGGGCGAATCCCGCCACCGCCATGGTGATGCGATAGGCATCCTCGCCGGTCCTGGCGATGTCGTAAGGCGGCCAATTGTCGACGCTTGGCGTGCGGCTCGCATTCTCAAGCAGATCGAAGACGCGGTCGAAGCCGATGCTCGACCGATAGAGGGGGGAAAAGTCGAAAGCGGTTCTCATAGCCATATCCTCCTTGCCTTGAGCAACATGGTACGAGGGGCGCCAAGGATGCGGCGCTCCCTGACCTGCCGGCCCGTTAGGGCGCCGGCGAAATCGATCTGGGAATTCTCTTTCGCCGCGTCAAGAGGCCGTCTTGGAACGTTCTTCTGATTGGACAAGCACAGCCGTGGCCCGGGACGCGGGTTCGGAACTGGCCGACCTGCCCGATCGAGGTCCGGCCAGTGTCGCCCGGCAGCCCGAGACCGCCTTCAGTGGATGGCTATAAGGCCGTCGACGATGCTCCATTCCGAGGGTTTGATGAGGCGGTGGTGGGCGACGCGCACAGAGTGGAGCGCGCCCTCCAATTCGCGCTCCCAGTAGCCGAGAAAGCCTTTCAACTCTGGAAAGTGCGGCGCCAGGTCGTATTCCTGCCAGACGTAGAGCTGAAGCAGGCTCGGGTGGTCGGGAAGATGGTAGTGGATTTCGGCAGTGGTCAGGCCGTAGCCTTTCATCTGCAGGCGGAATTCCCTGCTAACCGCAGTGGCCATATGGCTCTCCTTGGCTTGCGACATTAGGCGTCCACGTGATCAGGCGTGTGCCTATGGCCGCTCTCAGTCGGGATCGGGCGGTTTGCGTCGTCCAACCTGCAAAGAGCATCCATGATCTGATCGAAGGAGACCGGCTGCTCGGCTCCCGGCGGCCGGCGCAGCGCCGGAACGGATTCCACCGCGCAGGCGTCCGAGGCCCAGGACGAGAGGATCGCCCGCTTCTCCTGAATGTCGAGCGTACCGTCCTTCAGGACGTCGTCTGGATGCGTGAAATGGCTCGCCGGCGACAACAAACGGTCGAGCGCGAGGTCGGATGTTTCGGGAACAAGAGAAGGGATGATCGGCTTGGGGTCGTGTCGGTCCATCGTGGTCCTCCGTCTTTCCAAAAAGCTCCTTTGTGCAGGCTTCAGATTCACGCCATCGCCAGCGGCGAGGCTCGGATAATTTCGTTCGTTCGTCAGGAAAATTCAAGCGGGAATGCGCGGCTTCAATCCAATTAACCGTATGTTTTCATGGCGCTAGCACTCGACTTGCGGGAGTGCCGAAAAATTCTGCCGAACCTCTTGAAACCGAAAAGTCGCAAAACTAAGTCGATGTGCGCTCGATGCCCGCGAGGGGTCGCGGCACCCCGCACCGGTCCGATATTGCCGGTTCGGTGCGGAGGAACCTCAAAAAATCTGTTTGTCCAGAAGGAGAACGATATGACGTTCCGTCCATTGCATGACCGTATCCTGGTCCGCCGCATCGAGGCCGATGAAAAAACGGCCGGCGGCATCATCATTCCCGACACCGCCAAGGAGAAGCCACAGGAAGGCGAGGTCATCGCCGTCGGGCCTGGTGCGCGCGATGAGAGCGGCAAGCTTGCGGCTCTCGACGTAAGAGTCGGAGACCGCGTGCTTTTCGGCAAGTGGTCCGGCACCGAGATCAAGCTGAACGGCGAGGATCTGCTCATCATGAAGGAAAGCGATGTGATGGGCGTGATCGAGCAGGCCGCGACGCTGAAGAAAGCCGCCTGACCGGAGCCTCGACCGAACCCCAACCCAGTCAATGAAAGCTGCCTAGACAAGGAGTGATCTAATGGCTGCCAAGGAAGTCAAATTCCATTCCGACGCCCGCGAGCGCATGCTGCGCGGCGTCAACATCCTCGCCGACGCTGTGAAGGTGACGCTCGGCCCGAAGGGCCGCAACGTCGTCATCGACAAGTCGTTCGGCGCCCCGCGCATCACCAAGGACGGCGTCACCGTCGCCAAGGAGATTGAGCTCGAGGACAAGTTCGAGAACATGGGCGCCCAAATGGTCCGCGAGGTCGCTTCGAAGACCAACGACCTCGCGGGCGACGGCACCACGACGGCCACCGTGCTTGCCCAGGCGATCGTTCGCGAGGGCGCCAAGGCGGTCGCCTCGGGCATGAATCCGATGGATCTCAAACGCGGCATCGACAGAGCGGTGGATGCGATCGTCGCCGAACTCAAGGTCAACGCCCGCAAGATCACCAGAAACGACGAGATCGCACAGGTCGGCACCATCTCGGCCAATGGCGATGCCGAGATCGGCCGCTTCCTGGCGGAAGCCATGGAAAAGGTCGGCAACGAAGGCGTCATCACCGTCGAGGAAGCCAAGACCGCCGAGACCGAACTGGAAGTCGTCGAAGGCATGCAGTTCGACCGCGGCTACCTCTCGCCCTACTTCATCACCAACCAGGACAAGATGCGCGTCGAGCTCGACGAGCCCTATGTGCTGATCCATGAGAAGAAGCTCGGCAACCTCCAAGCGCTGCTTCCCGTGCTCGAGGCCGTGGTCCAGTCCGGCAAGCCGCTGCTGATCATCGCCGAGGATGTCGAGGGCGAGGCTCTGGCGACGCTGGTGGTCAACAAGCTGCGCGGCGGGCTGAAGGTCGCCGCCGTCAAGGCTCCGGGCTTCGGCGACCGCCGCAAGGCCATGCTGGAGGACATCGCCATCCTCACCGGCGGCACGGCCATCAGCGAGGATCTCGGTATCAAGCTGGAGCACGTCACGCTGGAGATGCTCGGCCGCGCCAAGAAGGTCGCGATCGAAAAGGAGAACACCACCATCGTCGACGGCGCCGGCAAGAAAGAGGAGATCCAGGGCCGCGTTACGCAGATCAAGGCGCAGATCGAGGAGACCACCTCCGACTATGACCGCGAGAAGCTGCAGGAGCGGCTGGCCAAGCTCGCCGGCGGCGTCGCGGTGATCCGCGTCGGCGGCGCCACGGAAGTCGAGGTCAAGGAGAAGAAGGACCGCGTCGACGATGCGCTGCACGCGACGCGCGCGGCGGTCGAGGAAGGCATACTGCCGGGCGGCGGTGTTGCCTTGCTCAGGGCGGCCAAGGCCCTCGACGCTGTTGCTGTCGACAATCCCGACCAGAGATACGGCGTCGACATCGTCCGGCGCGCGATCGAGGCTCCGGCGCGCCAGATTGCCGAGAATGCCGGAGCGGAAGGCTCGATCATCGTCGGAAAACTGCGCGAGAAGACCGACTTCGCCTTTGGCTGGAATGCCCAGACCGGCGAGTATGGCGATCTCTACAGCCAGGGCGTCATCGATCCCGCCAAGGTGGTGCGCACCGCGCTGCAGGATGCGGCTTCGGTCGCAGGACTGCTTGTCACCACCGAGGCGATGGTGGCCGAAAAGCCGAAGAAAGAAGCCGCCCCGTCCATGCCGACCGGCGCCGGCATGGACTTCTGAGACGCCGGCGGGAGCCCGCTCCCGGCAACGGGAGCGGGCATTTCACCACGAACGATGAGAGGCCCTATGGAGACGATGAGCGGAGATGGCTGGATTCCTTCGCCCACGCATGCCGCAAGCGAATTCCTCGCCTACGAAACCGAATGCCGCGCCGCCCTGAAGCCGATGCTGACAGGCTTGCTGGAAAAGGCCGAGTCCGCGGGCTGGAACCGGAGGACGGTCGCCTCGACGTTGATGTTCCTGGCGGCGCAGCATGTGTCTGCGGCGTCGGAAACCCCGTAGGCGATGACCAGGAAACGGGTCGGTGAGATCGGCGTTGGCTCCTTGTTGATAACGTAAACTCGGGGTGTGATCGGCTATTGGCTCGATCACACCCCAGACTCCAAACGTCGCGCAGGAGCGTTCGAGCGCAAAGGCAGTGGTTGGTGCGATCAAAGGTCAGGGCTCGCGGCTGATCCTCGATGAAATCTTTCGGTAGACGCCGCGGCAGCGTGAACACGTCGCCGCGAATTCAGCCGCCAGCGTCCAGAATGCGGTCTTCAGTGCCGATCTTTGGCCCTGTCATCCATGATGGCGCCAAGGGGACATCCTCGATGACCCTGACCCTGCGTGCCCAAGTCGTAAAGGTCTTGTGCGCCGCCTCGACAGACTTCCGGCCATCATATGCGGAGTAGCACGTTTCGCACGCTGCTGCGTGCAGAAGGCCACGTCGTTCGACGGGCCATTCCTCCAGGAACTCTATGGCATCCATAACACACTCGATCTTTCGAAGAACGAAGCCGTCGTCCCTCACGAAAATCGGCTGCTTGAACGTTCCACTTTCCATAGCAACCTCCCTTCTGACCTCCATTGCGGCCGAACGTCAGGTCCCGACGGGCCTGCGCCTTCGGCACGGAGAAAAATATTGGCGGCGTCCACTTCCAATTCAAGAGAGCAGGCGAGCCGAGTTGCCGGCTCTTCGCGGTTAAAATTGGCACCTATTTCAATGATGTCCCGGTCTTTCCCATGAACTTGACACAGCCCGACTCCCTGGTCTGGCGGAAGAGGCATTCGGGGATGCCCCACCGATCTGCAAGCGGGCCTGTCACTTAAGTACTTTGCCCTGAGGGCAGAGGCGACGAAAACCAATGGCGATATCGCCCAAGTGAAAAGCCGCCTTTGCCGCATAGCTGCATAGTTTGTCACCACGAAAGATCGGCGGTGCGTAGAAGCTGTGATCGCGATTTGGGGGTGCCACAGGCAGTGCTGAAAATGCTTCCCGACGGGTCTTGACGACGAAAATCGGCTTCCACATATGTTTTCGTGGTCGCTCCCAATTTGGTGCGGCCGTTCCTCAACCGTCTGAAATCGTTCAAAGAATTGGAGGTTAAGATGAGCGATAGGACATTCGACAGCCCGGTATTCGTGAGAGTCGCAGAAGGTCTCGTTCAAGAGATATCATGTCTTGAGGACGCATTCGACTTTCTGGACGAATGGCCTCGAAACCGGCGCGGCGTGATCTATGAAACTGCGAAGCGAGCCTGCCAGCGAGCCTTCGACGGACACATTCCGTCGACGATTGCGCGCGACGCATTCGCGGGGTTCGCCCGTTCCGCAAAAATTATCGAGGATGTCTCTACAACGGTGCCCTGGATGGTCGGCGCGAAGGCCGGTCACACCGGCGGAGTGGCCACCTGATCGCTAAGAGAGGAGGAAAACGATGCTTTCCCAACCTTTCGAAAAGCCCGTCCGCGTATGGGTCGGACTGGGCTTCCCTCGGCAGTTGAACTCCGTGGTGGATGCCTACCAGTTCGTCATGGACTGGTGTGGGAATAGTCCGGAACAGAAGGCTGCGATCCGCGCCTGCAAAGCTGCATTGGCTGGTGAGATCGACGCCGAGACTGCGCGAGGCATTTTCGTTCAGTTCGCCAGGAGGAAGGACATCCTGGTCGAAGACGGAATGATGCCGATGCCGGCACCGGCCGGATGGCCGTCGCATCTTTGATCTCGAAGCGCCCCAAGGGCGGCGGTCATGTGCTGCCGCCCAGACTGCACCGTGCGAATGACCCGCATGCTCAGGACATAGTGTCCTGGACTATTGTCGTCCGCAGCTTTGGGGCGAAATCACGGTCACGCCGTCATGGCTCGCCGGACAGTCTCACGAGCCGGCGACGTCAAGAACGGCCTGGACGAAGGCCTTCGGCGCTTCCTGAGGGAGGTTGTGCCCGACACCTCCCCCGATCTGCCGATGCTCATACTTGCCAGTGAACATCTTGGCATATGAACTCGGCGCTGGATGCGGCGCGCCGTTGGCGTCGCTTTCCAGCGTGATGGTCGGGACACTGATGGTCGGTGCGGCCGCAAGTTGTTTCTCCATTTCGGCGTACTCGGCCTCGCCTTCGGCCAGACCGAGCCGCCAGCGGTAGTTGTGGACCACGATGTCGACGTGATCAGGATTGTCGAAGGCCGCCGCGCTGCGCGCGTAGGTGGCGTCATCGAATGCCCATTTCGGCGAAGCGAGATGCCAGATGAGCTTGTTGAAATCGCGCCGGTTTCTCTCGTAGCCAAGACGGCCGCGTTCCGTCGCGAGGTAGAACTGGTACCACCATTCGAACTCGGCCTCCGGCGGCAGGGGCATCTTGCCGGCCTCTTGGCTGCCGATCAGGTAGCCACTGACAGCAACCAGTGCCTTGACGCGCTCGGGCCAGAGGGCGGCGACGATGTCGGCTGTCCGGGCGCCCCAGTCGAAGCCAGCCAGGACCGCGGTTTTGATCTTGAGACTATCCATGAAGGCAGTGAGATCGACGGCGAGCGCCGCGGGCTCGCCGTTGCGAAATGCCCCGGTGGAACGAAAGAGCGTCCCCCCATAGCCGCGCAGGTAGGGTACCAGCACGCGATGCCCCGCCGATGCAAGCATCGGTGCAACGTCGACGAAGCTGTGAATGTCGTAAGGCCAGCCATGCAAGAGCACGACGGGCGGGCCGTCGGGCGGCCCCGCCTCGGCATACTCGACTTTGAGAACGCCGGCATCGACCTGCTTCAGCGGGCCGAAGGACGCGTCCGGTTGTCCGGTCGCCTGCGCGCCGAACACGACCGGTATGCCGAACTGGCCGGCAGTTGCAAGAGCGGCCGCGCCGAGCAGCCGGCGGCGCTGACGGTCGACCTCTCCGCGAGCTGTGCTCATTGCCGGCCTCCTGGCGGCGCAAGCTCAACGCTGCGCAGGCTTGGCGGCGATTATGCGCTTGGTCGAAACGCCACACCAGTCAGATTTTGCGGGGCGTCACTGCTTTGACGACCGCGCGCTTGCCGCCTATGATCCCGACCAGACGCGCCGCCCGGTTTTTAATATGGCATTGCCCCACCTCCATTGCTGAGTCGGCGATGCAGCGCTCGGCTGCCTCACAAATCCGCTCAAGTCAAGACGATACCGGCTTGCGAGCCGGGTATTTTGCTGACATGCTTATTTTCTAATGTATGGGGTTTCGCACTGTGGCAGGTGTTCAAATGGAAGGGCAAAAGCATGGCAAAGGAATCTTCGAATTCCGCTTCTTCAGAAAAGAAGGCGGATCTGATAGGTAACGCAGAAGGAAACGGGCTCAACTTCATGGGAGTCCAGGCTCGCGAAAACGGAGGCTCCGGCGACGCTGTAGGTGTCGACAAGATACGTGATCTGCTGTTCGGCAACCAGATGCAGGACTATGACCGCCGCTTCTCCAAGCTTGAAGAACGAGTCTTGCAGCGCTTCAAGGATGTCGAATCCGAGGCCAAGCGCAATCTCGACATGTACGAGTCAAATGCAAAGAAGCAGGTCGATTCGCTTGCGGGGCAGTTGCGGAACGAAAAAGATTCACGGGCCGATGCCGACAAGGAGATTGATCGGAATCTTCGCGAGCAAAACCAGGCACTTGAAAAGCAGGTGCGCGCGTTGTCGGATCAATTGAGCGCGCTTGAGCGCGACGTTGCGGACCGGATAAATCGGAACGATCATTTACTGCGTGAGGAAATCAAGCAGAAGAATGAAGGCGTTCAGATGCTGATAGAGAAAATGTTTGCCGACCTCAGCAACGTCAAGACCGACCGAAATCTTTTGGCTGGCCTGTTCGTCGAGGTTGCAAAATGTCTGAATCAGGATCCCGTCGGCAGCAAGGGCAACGCGGATCGTAGTTGGAAAGCGAGTTGATGGGACCTTGACGTCGACCGTCGACCCAATCAGCCTTCCGCAAAGAACAGCCTCGAACGATACAGAGATTGATCGCGAGGCTCTGGCTCGTCTTTTGATCGAAATTGCCCGGAACGTTGATCCGGACTACCGTGCGCGTTTCGACGGAGTTCCATCCGCCGATCCTCGCATGGAAACGCTGCGCCAGTTGCTGGTCAGCCGCGAAATTTCAGAGCTTTCACGAGTTACGCACCTGCTGGACGAACCCGAGCAGCTTGCGGCTGCGGTGGGGAGCGTTCTTCCCGATGCAGCCGCACGTGCTTCTCATGCGCAACTCGGCGAGGCCCTTGCTCCGGCTGTCGAGAGGGCTGCGCAACGGTCCATCCAGAACAACCCGCACACGCTGACCGATATATTATATCCGGTGTTTCTGCCGGCTATTCGCAAGTCGATCGGCGAAAAAATCGACCAGACCTTTCAGTCGCTGAATGAGTCTTTAAGACATATATTCACCTGGCATGGGCTCAAGTGGAGATTTGAAGCCTGGCGAACGGGCACAAGCTTCTCGGAAGTCGTTCTTAATCATACTCTTGTTTATCGTGTCGAACATGTCTTTCTCATCAGCCGCAGTTCCGGGCTTCTGATCGCACATGTAACTGCCGAAAACGCCACCAGCGAAGACCCTCAGCTGATTTCCTCGATGCTGAGCGCAATCCAGGATTTTGTGAAGGACTCGTTCAACGAGAAAGAACAGAGCGGACTGGACACGATCCGTTTCGGGGAGCTTCGCCTCTGGTCGGAGGTTGGACCGTTTGCGACCCTGGTTGCTGTGATCCGGGGAAATCCGCCGGAGGAGTTACACGAAGTAATTCGCGATGTATTGCTTCGCATCCACGATGAATCCTCACAGGCTTTGGAGCGGTTCGACGGCGACAGTTCGAAATTGCTCGGCGTAGAGACACAGTTGCAGACCTGCGTTGAACTGCAGCACGCGGATTCAAATCAGGGATTTCCGTGGCTGGTGGTGTCGGCAATCCTGCTGGTTTTGATCGCGGCAGGCGGCTGGTTCTTTCTTTCCTGGCAATCAGGGCAGCGCTGGCAGGCCTATGTGTCGCGACTGGCGACCCAGCCGGGCATCGTCGTCGCCGAACAAAAGATTAGCGGTGGCCAATTCTATATTGCCGGCCTGAGAGATCCGCTCGCCGCCGACCCGCAGTCTCTGTTGTCCGGAACGCAGGTCGATCCCGCTCGCGTTCATGCACAGTGGCAATTCTATCAGAGCCTTGCGCCGGAGTTCGTGTTGAAGCGGCTGACGGCGTCGCTGGCTCCGCCGGATACAGTACGACTTTCGATCGTCAAGGATCGCATCGTTGCCGAAGGTGAGGCTCCTGCCAACTGGATCGACCGGGCGCAGGCCGCCGCCCAGCAGCTTTCGGCAGGCGGGCCGATATTCGATATCTCTGGAGTCCGCGATGTAAGCTCGGAAGAACGCGAGGCGGAGCGCTGGCAGGCCTATGTGTCGCGACTGGCGACCCAGCCGGGCATCATCGTTGCAGAACAAAAGATTAGCGATGGCCAATTCTATGTTGCCGGCCTGAGAGATCCGCTCGCCGCCGACCCGCAGTCGCTGTTGTCGGGAACGCAGGTCGATCCCGCCCGCGTTCGTTCGCAGTGGAAATTCTATCAGAGCCTTGAGCCGGAGTTCGTGTTGAAGCGGCTGACGGCGTCACTGACTCCGCCGGATACAGTACGACTATCGATCGTCAAGGATCGCATTGTCGCCGAGGGTGAGGCGCCTGCCGCTTGGATCAACCGGGCGCAGGCCGCCGCCCAGCAGCTTTCGGCAGGGGGGCCGGTATTCGATATCTCTGGAGTCCGCGATGTAAGCTCCGAAGAACGCGAGGCGGAGCGGTGGCAGGCCTATGTGTCGCGACTGGAGACCCAGCCGGGCATCATCGTTGCAGAGCAAAAGATACGCGACGGCCAATTCTATATTGCCGGTCTGAGAGACCCGCTAGGCGCCGACCCGCAGTCGCTGTTGTCGGGAACGCAGGTCGATCCCGCCCGCGTTCATTCGCAGTGGAAATTCTATCAGAGCCTTGAGCCGGAGTTCGTGTTGAAGCGGCTGACGGCGTCGCTCTATCCGCCGGATACAGTGCGACTTTCGATCGTCAAGGATCGCATCGTTGCCGAGGGTGAGGCTCCCGACACCTGGATAGATAAGGCGCGCGCGGCGGCCCGACAGCTTTCGGCAGGCGGACCGGAATTCGACATCTCCAACGTTCGTGATGTGAGCCCCGAAGCGCGCGCGGCGGAGCATTGGCAGTATTATGTGTCGCGACTTGAGGCCCAACCGGGAATCATCGTCGCCCAGCAAACGGAAAGGGGCGGAGATTTCTACATTTCCGGCCTGAGGGACCCGCTTGCCGCCGACCCGAAAGCTCTGCTGCACGGAACGGAGGTTGATCCTGCCCGCGTTCATTCACAGTGGCAATTCTATCAGAGTCTTGATCCGAAGTTCGTGGTGAAGCGGCTGGAGGCTTCGCTGACCCCGCCGAAATCGGTTCTGCTTTCGATCATCCAGGGTCGCATCGTTGTCGTGGGTGAGGCTCCTGCCAACTGGATCAACCGGGCGCGGGCCGCCGCCGAACAACTTTCGGCGGACGGAGTGGTTCTGGATGTCTCGCAGCTGCATGAGCTGAACCTTGCAGAACTTAATGATTTGCGAGAGGCCATCCAGACGACCGATATTTTCTTCTCTTCCGGCAAAGTTGTGCCGGGACCAGAGCAAACGCCGCTTCTCGACAGATTGGCGGAACAAATAAAGGAATTCGCCCAAAATGCCCGCAAGTCAGGCGTAACAGCGCGGTTCATGTTGACCGGGCATTCGGACACCACAGGCCGTGAGACAGCCAACGCGTCGATCAGCGCCGCCCGCGCCGAGACAGTTCGTGCGCTTCTCAACAAGCGCGGCGTCGCTCCGGAACTGCTGCAGGTCCGGGGCGCGGGCACCTTTGAGCCGGCGGTGCCCGAAAACAGTCAAACCGGGAGCTCCACCAATCGCCGGGTTTCGATTACGGTCAACCTGGACTAGTGGAGCTCAAGATGCTGCAAAAAAAGATCTGCATGTTGGGCGGGTTCGCAGTCGGAAAGACCAGTCTGGTTCGCAGGTTCGTGCAAAGCATCTTTTCAGAAGCCTACTTGACCACGGTGGGAGTGAAAATCGACAAGAAGAGTGTCGTACTCCCGGACAAAACCGTGGATCTGATTTTGTGGGATTTGGCCGGCGAAGACGATATCGGCTCATTCCGCGTCAGCTATGTGCGAGGTGCGACCGGGCTCGTGCTTGTCGTCGATGGAACCCGGCCCGCTACTCTTGCCGTGGCGCTCACGCTGCGCGAGCGGGCCGAGGCCGAATTCGGCACTATGCCGTTCGTATTGCTGTTCAACAAATCCGACCTGGCCGACCGGTGGGCGATATCGGATGGTGAGATCGACGAACTGAAGCAACGTGGATGGCAAATCTATCTGACAAGCGCGCTTTCGGGCGAATATGTTGACGATGCGTTTCGTCAGCTTGCTTCAATGGTCGCCAAGTAGACCATGCCCAGGTTGCCGAAAGAAGTCAGAAGCTGGATATACGATTTCTTCTATAATGAGCGCTCTGCCGCATATCTGAAAATTGACGCCCGGCAATGCATAGCCGCGAAGGGCGGCAACGTTGAACATTACGGTCTCTCGTCGCTTCGCATTGGCAAGCCTGTTGCCGATCGGCTTGAGTTCATGGAAGGGCTTCTGCCTTGCCCGGAGCTTCCATATCATATGCCCATGGTGGAACTGCCCGGCGGGCGTGTCGCGGACCTTCATCTCTTTGGCGACGGCGGCTCGGTGTGGCTGCTCTTTCTCGACGCCACTGCCGAACGCGACAATCAGCAGCGGCTTCAACAGAAGGCTTATGAAATGACCCTCCTGCAGGAGAGGGAGCGTCAACTCAATGCCAAGCTGCAATCGACTAACGAGGCATTGAGGGAGAGCCAGGAGGGTTTGTCGCGCGAATACCGGCGTGCCGAGTCGCTGCTTCTCAACATTCTTCCAGCGTCGATCGCGGAGCGGCTGAAAGCGGACGAGGAAATTGCAGACAGCCACGCGGAGGTGAGTGTGCTTTTTGCCGACATCGTCGGTTTTACGGAAAGAGCGCGGAGCGTCGGAGCCGCGACGACGCTCGCTATTCTGAATTACTTCTTCAGGGCGGCGGATCTGCTCTCGGAACAATATGGTTGCGAAAAGATCAAGACCATCGGCGATTGTGTCATGGCGGTCGCTGGCCTACCCACCGCGCGACCCGATCATGCGCAAGCCCTTGCGTATTATGCACTTGAGCTGCGTGAGGCGGCCAGGCGCGAGCGCTTCGCAGGCGAACCGCTAAGTCTCAGGATTGGAATTCACTCAGGACCAATCGTGGCGGGCGTGATAGGCAAAAGGCGGTTTGTCTATGACCTGTGGGGCGACACCGTTAATCTCGCCGCGCGCATTCAAAAGGCCGCGGAGCCCGATGAAATCCGTATTTCCGACGGAACTCACAAACTGCTTGGACCCAATTTTTCTTGCGACCCCCTCGAGGAAACGGAATTGCGTGGTACAGGTCGTGTGCGAATGTGGCGGCTCCTGGCCTGATGCCGCTTGGCCGTGCCGGCCCGCATTGTATCTCAGGGCTCGCCGCCAAAGCGGACCGGCAGCCACCAGCCCATTGCTGCCCACTAGAAACGCGCTTCGCAGTTGCCTTTCAAGATGCCGCTCGGACCATTCCGAAAGCGGCGTCCGCTCGTGAGGTCTTCAAATCGCGCGAAAGCAGTGGTTGCGTAGTGCGGACCGACAAGTCGCCTGGCCTTCTCCCGGTCCTGCCCTGTCGCAAGCCACGGTATGTAAGGGTGAAGAGCGGCTGTTCCGCTCTCCCGCCCACGGTGATGATCTCCGCGATAAAGAGAGGTCCAGATCCGCCGCGGATGAATGGGCACGAGCAGGTATGATCCTATGCCTTTGAACGTCGTTGGTCGGATAGCTTTGCTTCGATTCTTCTGACGACCTCGTCAGCCAGTTCCGCATGTCCAATGGGCACTTGGGCCGTTCCGCGCTCCAGCCCGGCCTCTGGCGCAGCCAGCCGTTTTTCGCGTTCCTCCACCGGACGCCCTCCCGCAAGACCTCACTCCGGGATTGGTATCGCCCCATTTTGACAAGGCTGGTCACGTAGGCTTCCAACCGAGGGCCCAATTGAGCGCTCGAGGCCATCGGGGCGGCGCTGCAGTTTAATCGGTTGGAAATCGTACACGCCGTCGGATCGCTCGCCTATGCATGTGATTGCTCGGGGAAACCGCGTTGCACTCAAGCCCGTAAGCGTTCAGCTCTTGCGCACATGCCAGGCCAGGTAAGCAATCGCCGCGCCAACACCAATCAGCTCTATCCCCAACAGCAGTCCGATCAGCCATACGGCTGTCACGGGGATCCTGACCCACAGCGTCACGGAAAGAAGAATCCCTATCATCCCACTCCCCAAGACCCAGCCCCAGTTGGGGAAGGGGCGGATGGTGAGGGCGAAAACTACCTTCGCGATGCCCTCGATCATGAAGAAGACGATCAGCAGCAAGGTGATGGTTAGCAGTCCGTTTCCAGGATGGCGCAGAAAGAGAAGACCAATCAGCACGGCAAGGATGACGGAGATGAGTTGCAGCCAGAAATGAGGCACGTGGCCCGCGCCGATCAGGCTTATGCCTTGGAGGCCTCCGCTGACGATCAGCACCCACCCGAGCAAGTTCACCACGGCAATCGACGAGATCATCGGTAAGGTCACTGCCAGAGTTCCGGCTGCGACTAGCAGCACGCCCTCCACCAAATACCAAAGTGAGTACCGCTTGAGAGTCTGCCGCATTGCCTCGCGAAAGACGTCCGCTGCGGCATCCAAGGAGATCGACCTGCTCTGCCTCCAAAAGCCGTCAGTGCCTGTGACGACCTCAAGCCGGGCCGCATGCGCTCTTGCGATTTTCAGGAGAGTTACCGCCGTCTCCTGGGCTGTCCATCCGCGAGCTTGTGACGATGCGACCAGTTCCTCGAACGCAGGCTCCAATGCAACCTCACAGTTGACCTCCCGATCGGGGCTGTCCTCTGGCAGGATTGGGGGTTCAACCTTATGGGACATGCAAATGAAGTGCCATCGCGGACCAAAGGTTCCGACGCGCCTCGATGATTGATCATTATTCTGAAAAATGCGGCCGGCTCATTCACCGGTGAGCGCTGCCCGCCGACGTTTAGTGCCTTCCGACTTCTGAAGTGGCGTTGCGTTTGCGGCGCTAGCTTCGCCCGCGATGTGGCCAGGCCAAAGGACGACGCGAGAAGGCCGAGCTGAATTTCGCCTTCTACTCGCCGCCTGCGTTCGCCATCTCGTCCTTGAAGCCGACTTTTGTGCCTTTTTGCACCATGGAGGCGAGGTCCTCGGCATCCCAGTTAGTCAACCTGATGCAGCCATGCGAGAAGGTCGCGCCGATCCTGCCCGGTTCGGGCGTGCCGTGAATACCGTAGCTCTCGATGGACAGATCAATCCAGACCGATCCCACGGGATTGTTCGGCCCGGGCGCAATCGTGAACGGCCGCTTGGCTTTGACCCCCTTGAAAGCGAAGTGCGGATCGTAGTGATAGGTCGGATTGCGCACGACGCGTTTGACCTCCGCCTCGCCACTCGGCGCCGGCTTCTCGGCGCTGCCGATGGAAGCGGGAAAGACCGCGAGCCATTTGCCGGAAGGATCAAGAACCCGCACCAGGCGTGCGCCCTTGTCGACCTCGATGCCGGCAATGGTGGCGGGAGAATCCCCCCGGTCGATATCCGGAACCAGCAACTTCGTGCCGGCCTTCATGAAGCCGATGCCCGGATTGAGCCTCCTGAGCAATTGCTCGCTTATGTGGAAGCGCTCGGCCAGCTTCTCCGTGACATTGTGATAGCCGAGCCTCCGCAGGCGGGCCATCTTCTCCATGCGCGCCGGAATGCGCTTGGTAAACGGGCCGCTCACATCCTTGCGCGTCAGCTCGTAGCTCACCACGACCGGGTTGGTGGAGGTTGCCGTCAGCCTGTCCCAGGTCTCCGGCGTGAGCTTCCCGTCGGTGGGCAATCCGTTCGCAGTCTGAAAGGCCCTGATGGCCTTTGCAGCGTTCTCCGACAAGCGGCCCTCGATCAAGCCTGGCGAGAAACGGGCGCGATCCAAAAGTATCTGCGCTTTCAGGAGGGCCGGGCTGAAGCCTTTTGATCTTTCGGTTGAGAATTGCGCTTGATTGACAGTGGCGGGGTCCAGCTTGGCCGCCGCTGTCCCGCCGCAAGTGAGGGCAAGCACCGCAGCCGCGAGGAGAAGGAGCCTGACCATCATTGCACTCCACCAGAACCTGTTTCCATGAACGCAGCAAGGCCGGGTCACCGGCCCCACTCCAGGACCTGCGCCGCAAAACCCCGCAAGCCAGCGAGCGCCGCCTCGCCAGCTGGCAATTTGCAGCTGAGGCGACGGCGCACGTCTTCGCCGACCTAACGTTTGGCACTCAACCGTGCGCCATTATACCTCTCAGCCAGGCAAGAACCTTGCTGCCTCCGAGCAACCTGCGCACCCTGCCGGCCGCCCAGTCGGCCCGCATCGTGGCACCGGCGTGGCAACTGCAGACGATGTCGTGCAACTGCCAGTCGGACAGTTCGAAGAAGCGCCTGGCTTCGCCGTAAGTGTCCGATTTCAGGCCCGATTGACGCAGCAACGAATCATCGAAGGCAACCGTGATCGGCGACCCGGTTGCCCGTGCCTCTTCGCGGAGCCCGGAGTTTAGATGCTCGGTACCGGTGAGCGCGGTCAGGCAGCGCGACGGATTCATTTCGAGCAGTTCCGCCCACCGTTCGATCCGCTGCTCCCTGGTCATCGGCAGAGCCGGCGCCATCGGATTGATGTCGGCGATCGACTGCAGTTCCTCAAGTGTCTGATGTTTCATGACTAGCTCCTGTTCTTGGCTTTGTTCTCAGCGTTCAGCGGCGTCCGCAGCCTGTCGTCTTCGACCTACGGTCGTCAGCTCGACGTCTGAGAGCTCGCGGCTAAGAGATCATGGGCGCGAGCCGCTCGGGTTGCTCAAGCGACCTTCAGCCGACAGCACACAGCGGCATATAAAGCGAAAGAACCGTCATCGATCTCTAATGTTCCAACGGCAGGGGCAGATTTCGTGCGGCCGGCCTCACAATGGGGTCAAGCCGGCGCAGATCGGCCGTGCAAAGCGTGTGCGCGGGGACGAGGACGCGCGCGCCACGTATCGCTTCCGGACTTCACGGAAGGGCCAGAAAAACCCCTGCAACAAAACCTAGCTTCAGCGGTTCTTTTTGTTTGGAGGAACCCATGTGGCCGACATTCGATAATGGGGATGAACCCAAAGCCCAAAGAAAAATGTTGGCCGATCGCTTGGCCAGGGAGACTGGTATCAGCGAGGAAGAAGCCGAGCGACTGATCGAGCTCATTGGGACCGATTGGAATTCGCTGCTTCGCGAAGCCAGGTTCCTGAAAGGTCGACACTAGGATGCCGCAGACAGCACCTAATCAATTCGCTTGATGCGGCCCTTGTCGAGCCGAAATACCCCGTTCTGGCCGCCTTGTCTGTCAAAGTCGGTTTGCAACTCATCCCAGGTGCCAAGATATCGTCCGCAATCATCGCAAAAAATTGGCGTGGTCGGACCGGCGTCTTCCGGAATTCTCAGCCTGATGGTCAAGCAGTACGGGCATTCCAGCTTGTGATCGAGATATTTCGGAAGTGCCGAGCCCGAATGCACAGACTTCCGTGCGACCCACTCCACAAAATGAGGATCGACAGTTTCAAGGCCGGTGAAATCGCGGACCATTTGCGCTGCGAATTCGCGCCATTGGCTTTCTGGAATTTTTCCTTGGATGACCGCGCTACGAAAGGCACGGCGCAGGATTTCGCTGTCGGTCGCTGACACCTTGTCGCGTGACATTTTCATGCTCCCGCGCAGAAAGGCGGAAGCACTGCCAGCTTCCAAGCGCCGTGATTGCCTATTCGATACGGCGACCTGTGAATTATACGCCATCGGGTGGAGTTCGCGAGCCCGAAGGCGGCCAGCCGGTCGCCGATCCGTTGGTCGTCCGAAAGGGGTCGCGTAACTATACCGAACGATGCGGGAAGCTTTCTCATTTTGGCTCTCGAAAAACCAACTAAATCACCGATTTATGATGAAATATGGGCCTATCCATGTGCCGATTCGAGCTGGCTAGCGACCCCAGACGACGGCATTCTCGTGCCGCTTTATGATGTGTTTCAAATTCTCGAAAGCGGTCGTGACGTGGCCGGCGAAGCGCTCTGCCGCAGGAGAGCGCGGTCCGCCAACCCGGCGCAGGATGCCGAGTGAGCGGCTGGGCTGCGGGATCTCGTAGGGGAGCACCGTCACCCGGTTCTCCTTGCGTTGCGCGAAGACCACGGAAAATGGCAGCACGGCCAGTGCATCGGTTTCGGCGAGGAAGTTGATCACGCTCATCAGCGAGCCTCCAGAATAGCGCACGTTGAGGTCAGACATGCCGATGCTCATCAGGATCATCTGCAGGTCCGACATCAGCGGAGAGCCGGGCAGGGGCGCCACCCAGGGAAAGCTGGTCAGGTCATGCGCCCTGAGGCGGCGATTGCGCAGCAGCGGATGGTCAGGCCGGCAAGCCACGACATTGCGTCCGGGCAGGATCTCGGTGAATTCGAAGCCGGGTCCAAGATCGAGCACGCCGATCGGCACGATCCCGAGGTCGATCAGGTTGCTCTCCAGCGCCGCGACCATCTCGGGCAGGTTCATATAGCTTTGCTGGACGGTGACCTCGGGTTCGAGTTTCTGGAATTCGCCGATCATCCGGCTGATCATCGCGTCCATGAAGAAAGGCACGCCGCCGACACGGACGACACCCTTGGTGCCTTTCATGAAGCCCTGCACCGCATCCGACGCCTTGCGCGACGCCGTGATGATCGTGCGTCCTTGCGCCGCCAGCTGGAAACCGAGCGGCGTCGGCTGCAGCGGCCGGCGGCCCTTGAGGAACAGCGGCTCGCCGACCCGCGCCTCCAGCATGGCCAGCGATCGGCTGACCGCGGGCTGGGTCAGGCCCAGCATGGCGGCTCCTTCCGACACGCCGCCTGCATCCAGCACCGCGGCGAGCTGCATCAAGTGGCGCTCGTTCAGCTTCATAGCAAAACGCTATACAAGGGGCGCGACATCTCATCAAGCATCGTGTCGGGCCGTGCTATCCCGTTTGGCAAGGGGAAGGGAGGCCCCGGCGAAATGGACGGCCAGCACGACCCCCAGAGGGATGAACTCCCCAAGGCGATCTCGACGCAGGCCGAAGAATTCGCGCGGCGCCTGGCGGCGATGGGCCAGTCCCGCCTGGCGGCGGCGGCACAGGCCGCGGTCGATGGTTTGCACGCGCTGATCGTGGAGTTGCGACCCTCCGGTGAGGAATTCCGGCTGGCGATCGATTTTCTGACCGAGGTCGGCCATTACGCTGATGCGCGGCGCCAGGAATGGGTGCTGTTCGCCGATGTGCTGGGCGTGTCCTCGCTGATCGAGGATCAAAACAGCCCGCGTCCCTCCGGGGCAACCCCCAACACCCTGGCCGGACCCTTCTACCGGGCCGATGTGCCGGAGATGCCGCTCGGTGGGAACATCTCGCGCGACCACAAGGGCGAGCCGCTGGAGGTCACCGGGCGGATCGTGGCGCTCGGCGGCGCGGCGATCGGCGATGCCATGATCGAGATCTGGCAGGCCAATGCCGAAGGCCTGTACGAGAACCAGGAACCGGACAGGCAACCGGAATTCAACCTGCGCGGACGCTTCCGTGCCGATCCGCAGGGGCGGTTCCGCTTCATGACGGTGAAGCCGAAGGGCTACACGCTGCCGGCGGACGGCCCTGTCGGTCAATTGATGTCCGCGCTCGGTCTTGGCCTCGAGCGGCCGGCCCACATCCATTTTCGCGTTTCGGCACAGGGCTTCGAAACGCTGACGACCCACATTTTCGACCGGTCGGACCCTGCGATCGGCCGGGATGCCATTTTCGGGGTCAAACCCGAACTCATGGCCGAGTTCCGCGCGCTGCCGCCCCATGGAGGAAAGCGCAAGCACGCACTCGACCTCAATCTCGTGCTCTGCCCGCAGCGGCGGGGCGAAACCGAAACCTCTGGGAGGAGATGAGCGATGGCGCGTATCAGCGGCTACCACCATCTGACGCTGTCGACCGACGGCGCTCAGGAAGATTTTGATTTCTATACCAAGGCACTAGGCCTGCATTCGGTGAAGCGCACCGTCCTGTTCGACGGCGTCATCCCCGTCTATCACCTCTACTACGGCTCGCCCAACGGCGATGCCTCGACGATCATCACCACCTTCCCGTTCCGCAAGCCGGGCGTCTATGGCCGCCGCGGCACCAACCAGTCGCGCGCCATCATGCAATCCATCCCCAAGGGGGCCGCGGATTTCTGGGTGGACCGGCTGAACGCGCGCGGCATCAAGGCCACCAAGGTCACACGCTTCGGCGCCGACCGCGTGGCTTTCGCGCATCCCTGCGGCATCTCGCATGAGCTGGTGGAAAGCGACAGCGATCCGCGCGCGCCCATCACCAACGACGCGCAAGGCATCGGCAAGGCGCACGGCATCAAGGGCATCTACGGCGCCGTCGTGGCGGTGATGGATCGCACCGCGATGGACGACTTCCTGACCATCGCGTTGCCGCTGGAGAAGGAGGCGGACAATCACGAGGGGCTGGTGTTCCGCGTGCCGGACGCGACCGGCGTCAATCAGCGGGTCGAGGTGATCGTCGATCGCGACAGCGCACAGGGCACCTGGACGCTGGCGGGCGGGACGATCCACCACGTCGCCCTCAACACGGGCGACGAAGAGAACCAGTTGAAGCTGCGCGCTCATATCGAAGGCCTCGGTTTCACCGATATCTCGGAGCAGAAGGACCGCAACTACTTCAAGTCCTGCTATGTCCGCTCGCCCGGCGGCGCGCTGTTCGAACTTGCCTGGACCACGCCGGAAGGCTGGGCCAAGGACGAGCCCCCGGGCCAGATCGGCAAGACGTTGGTCTTCCCGCCGTGGTTCAAGAACCGCGAGGGCGAATTGCAGGCCGGTCTGGAACAGGCGGATTTCGCGTGAGCTCAGGCAGCGGTCCACTCCGGCTCGGGCCAAAGGGCGCGGAAGCGAAGGCGATCTGCGTCTTCGTCCACGGCCGCGGCCAATCGCCGGAGGAGATGCAGTCGCATGTGCTGTCGCGGCTTTCCGCGCCGGCCGTGGCATTCATCCTGCCGCGCGCGCCGTTCGGCGTGTGGTGGGAGGCGCGCGCCGTCGATCCGTTGACGCCGGTCGCCCGCGCGCACCTATCCGACGCGCTCGATCACCTGGCGGCCGCTGTCGTGGCGGCACGGGCGGAATTGCCCGGACTGCCGCTGCTTCTGGCGGGCTTCTCGCAAGGGGCGTGTCTGTCGATTGAATATCTCTGCGCCGGGCTGCCGCCGCCCGACGCGCTGGCGGCCTTCACGGGCTGCCGCGTCGGTGTCCCGGCGGATGGGCGCTCCGAAGCCGTGCCGGCAGGCGTGCCGGTCTATCTTTCGGGCAGCGACTCCGATCCCTGGATTCCGGTTTCGGCCTTTGCCGATACGGCACAGTCGCTGGGCCGCAGTGGCGCGAGCCTGCGGGCCGATCTGTTTCCCGGCCGGAGCCATGAGGTTTCGGATGCCGAGATTGCGATGCTGGGCACCATCATCGCCGACATGGAAGCCGGCCGGGGTGCACGCATGGGAGCGGCGCGATGATGGACAGTTTCACCTTTCCGGGACTGACGACGCGGGTGATCTTCGGTGCCGGCACGATGGCCCGCACGGAAGAGGAGGTGCGGCGGCTCGGCCATGACAAGGCGCTGGTGCTGTCGACGCCACATCAGAAGGCCGATGCGGACAAGCTGGCTCAAAGCCTTGGCGGCCTCGCCGCCGGGGTCTTTGCCGGCGCGGTCATGCATACCCCAGTCGAGGTCACGGAAAGGGCCGTCGAGGCCTTCCGCGCCAGCGGTGCCACCGCGGTCGTCAGCCTCGGCGGCGGCTCGACCACCGGGCTCGGCAAGGCCATCGCCGTGCGCACCGGCGCCGATCAGGTGGTGATCCCGACCACCTATGCCGGCTCGGAAATGACCGACATCCTCGGCGAGACGGCGGTCGGCGAGAAGACCACCCGCCGTTCGCCGGACATCCGCCCCGAGACGGTCATCTACGACGTCGATCTGACACTGAGCCTCCCGGTTGGTCTCACCGTCACCTCGGCGATGAATGCGATCGCCCACGCCATGGAGGCCTTCTACGCCCCCGACCGCAACCCGGTAATCGTGCTGATGTGCAGGGATGCCATGGCTGCGTTCCGGGACGGCATTCCGCGGCTGATCGACGATCCTCAGGACCGCGCCGCGCGGGCACAGGCGCTCTACGCGGCCTGGTGCTGCTCGACCGCGCTCGGCTATGTCTCGATGGCGCTGCATCACAAGCTGGCGCATGTCTTCGGCGGCTCGTTCGACACGCCGCATTCCGAAACCCACGCCATCCTGCTGCCTTACACGACCGCCTTCAACGAAGTGGCGGTGCCCGATCTGCTGCGGCCGATGGCCGAAGCATTCGGTGGTGGCTCGGCGAGCGGCGGGCTCTGGGATTTCGCGCGCTCCGTCGGCTCTCCGCTGAGCCTGAAGGAGATCGGCATCAAGGAGACCGATCTCGACCGTGCGGCGGCGATCGCTGTGAAGAACGCCTATGCGAATCCGAGGCCGATCGACCCGGGGTCGATAAGGGGACTCCTCCAGGCGGCGTTTGAGGGACGCCGTCCAGGGAGCTGAAAAGAGGCAAGAGGGAGGAAGAGCAGATGATTACGAGACGGAGCTTACTGAAAGCGTCGGCAGCGACAGGCCTGGCGCTTGCCGGTTCCCGGCTGGCGACGCCGGCGCTGGCGCAGGGCGCCAAGATTCGCCTGGGCTATGTTTCGCCGCAGACGGGGCCGCTCGCCGGCTTCGCCGAAAGCGATGCCTACAACATCAAGGCTTTCCTCGCGTCCGAGGCGGGCAAGAATTTCGACGTCATCGTCAAGGACAGCCAGTCGAACCCTAATCGCGCGGCGGAGGTGGCCAAGAGCCTGATCGTCGACGACGAGATCAACCTGATGCTGGTCGGCTCGACGCCCGAGAACACCAACCCGGTCGCCACCACCTGCGAGGCGGAGGGCGTGCCGGTCATCTCGACCATGGCGCCGTGGCAACCCTGGTTCATCGGCCAACAGGGCAATCCGGCCGATCCGTCGTCATGGAAGCCTTTCAAGTTCGCCTATCATTATTTCTGGGGCCTTGAAGACATCATCGCCGTCTACACCGGCATGTGGAAGCAGCTTTCCACCAACGGCAAGGTGGGCGGGCTGTTCCCCAACGATGCCGACGGCAACGCCTGGGGTGACCCGAAGAACGGGCTGAAGCCCGGCCTCGATGCCGCCGGTTTCAGCCTCAGCGATCCCGGCCGCTATCAGAACCTCTCGGACGATTTCACCGCGCAGGTCAACGCCTTCAAGGCGGCGAATGCCGAGATCGTCACCGGCGTGGTCATCCCGCCCGACTTCACCACCTTCTGGAACCAGGCCCGCCAGCAAGGCTTCAAGCCCAAGGCGGCGACGGTGGCCAAGGCGATCCTCTTCCCGCAATCGGTCGAGACGCTCGGCGATGCCGGCCACAACCTCTCGTCCGAAGTCTGGTGGTCTGCCTCGCATCCGTTCAAATCATCGGTGACGGGCCAGGGTTCGGCGGATCTCGCGGCGGATTTCAGCGCCAAGACCGGGCGTCCGTGGACCCAGCCGATCGGTTTCGTCCATTCGCTGTTCGAGGTGGCGGCCAATGTCATGGGCCGCGTTTCGGATCCGACCAATGCCGAGGCGATCGCGGCGGCGATAGCGGCCACCGA
The DNA here is from genome assembly GCF_053714255.1 of Mesorhizobium sp. 43Arga. Classification (NCBI taxonomy): domain Bacteria; kingdom Pseudomonadati; phylum Pseudomonadota; class Alphaproteobacteria; order Hyphomicrobiales; family Phyllobacteriaceae; genus Mesorhizobium; species Mesorhizobium sp. 43Arga. The sequence continues at coordinate 1,090,698 of NZ_JBSKBO010000002.1, read as the reverse complement.
CATGACGACCGTGGTCGGCAAGGTGGCCTGGAGCGGTGCGGGGCTGCCGCCTTTCGCCGCGAAGAACGTCTGCAAGACGCCGCTCGTCGGCGGCCAGTGGCGCAAGAAGGCAAGCGGCGGCTTCGATCTGGTGATCGTCGAAAACGCCACCGCCTCCGAAATCCCCACCGCAGGCAAGATGGAAGCCCTGGCCTGACGCCGCCGCGGGCGGCGGATGCCGCCGCCCTCGTTCGGCGCGACCCGAGGATGACAGCGATGATACTCAGGCTGGAAAACGTCTCGAAGTCCTTCGGGGCCTTGAAGGTTACCGACGGCGTCAGCGTCGCGGTGCCGGGCGGCGAGGCGTTGGGCATCATCGGCCCGAACGGGGCGGGCAAGTCGACGCTCTTCAACCTGATCACCGGCAACCTGCTTGCCAATGAGGGCCGCATCGAACTCCTCGGCCGCGACGTGACCCGCGCCCCGGCCATGGATCGGGTGCGCATGGGTGTCGGCCGCAGCTTCCAGATTCCGCAGCCCTTCGATGGGCTGAGCGTGTTCGAGAACTTGTTGACTGCCGCCGCTTTCGGCCGGGGCGGCCGCGAAGCCGAGATGGTCGACGATTGCGCCGGTATCCTCGAAGAGACCGAGCTTCTCAGGAAGGCCAATGTGCTCGCCGGATCGCTGAGCCTTCTCGACCGCAAGCGCCTGGAGCTCGCCCGCGCCCTGGCGACGGGACCCGAGCTGCTGCTGCTGGACGAGATCGCGGGCGGCCTGACCGAGGGCGAATGCAAGGCGCTGGTCGCGACGATCAAGGCGATCCACGCCAGAGGCACGACGATCATCTGGATCGAGCATGTGCTGCACGCACTGAGATCGGTGGTCGAACGGCTTCTCGTGCTGGATTTCGGGCGCGTGATCGCGATCGGTGAGCCGGATCAGATCATGGCCTCGAAAGAGGTTCGCGAAATCTATCTGGGGCTCGAGGTCTGATGCTGCTGGAGACGCGCGCCCTCACCGCGAACTACGGCCAGTTCAGGGCGCTGTTCGGCGTGGATATCACTGTCGCTGCGGGCGAATGCGTGGCGATCATCGGCGCCAACGGCGCCGGCAAATCCACGCTGATGCGTTCGATCACGGGTGTGATCCGAAATGAGCCCGGCATGGTTCTGCACCGGGGCGAGCCCATCGGCGCGCTGTCCTCGGCCGAGATCATGAAGCGCGGCATCGCCACGGTGCCGGAAGGGCGCCGGCTCTTTACCTCGTTGAGCGTCGAGGAAAACCTGTTGATCGGCGGGCAGGCGCGCAAGGCGCCGGGGCCGTGGAACCTGGAGGCGGTCTACGACCTCTTCCCGATCCTGCGCGAGCGGCGCAAAAACCCCGGCACGGCGCTCTCGGGCGGCCAGCAGCAGATGGTCGCGATCGGCCGGGCGCTGATGTCCAATCCCGAATTGCTGCTGTGCGACGAGATCAGCCTCGGCCTCGCGCCCGTCGTCATCCGCGACATCTACGCAGCACTGCCCAAGGTCCGCGAAAGCGGCGCCGCGATCGTGCTGGTGGAGCAGGACATCGGCAAGGCGCTGGCGGTGGCAGACCGTGTCTACTGCATGATGGAGGGCCGGGTGACGCTGGTCGCCAAGGCGGCCGAAGTCACGCGCGAAGAAATCCATTCCGCCTATTTCGGAGTGGCGGCATGACGAGGCAGCCCCGCATGCCCCGGCAATTTTCCCGCCGCCTGATGACGGGGACGCGGCGATGATCTGGCTGGACACCCTCGTGCAGGGGATTCTGCTGGGCGGGCTCTATGCGCTGTTCGCGGCGGGGCTGAGCCTCGTCTTCGGCATCATGCGGCTGGTGAACCTCGCCCATGGCGACCTTATCGTCTTTGCCGCCTATCTGATGCTGATGGGGGTCACCTTGCTCGGCCTTTCGCCCTGGGTCGCCGCGCTGATCGCCATGCCAATGATGTTTACGCTTGGCTGGCTGCTGCAGGCCGCCGTGCTAAACCGGGTGCTTGGCAAGGATATCCTGCCGCCGCTTCTCGTCACGTTCGGCCTGTCGGTTGCCGTGCAGAATGGGCTGCTCGAGGCCTTTTCCGCTGACAGCCGGCGCATTCCGGCAGGCGCACTGGAGGGGGCATCGCTCGATCTCGGGCTGGTCACGGTGGGGGTGATGCCGCTGATGACCTTCGCGTCCGCGATCCTCGCCATCGTGGCCCTGAACGGGCTCTTCTACCACACCGCCCTCGGCCGTGCCTTCCGCGCCACCTCGGACGACGCGGTGACGGCCGGCCTGATGGGGATCGAGCCGAAGCGGGTATTCGCCATCGCCACCGGGATTGCGATGGTCGTGGTGACGCTGGCGGCGCTCTATCTCGGCATGCGGGCGAACTTCGATCCCTCGATCGGACCGGCGCGGCTGATCTATGCCTTCGAGGCGGTGATCATTGGCGGCCTCGGCAGCCTGTGGGGAACGCTTGCGGGCGGGATCATCATCGGCGTGGCCCAGACGGCCGGCGCGGCGGTGAATCCGGAATGGCAGATCCTGGGTGGCCACATCGCCTTTCTGGCCGTGATGCTGCTCAAGCCGCGGGGCCTGTTCCCGCGCGCAGTGGATTGAGGGCGGCATGTATCGGCTCACAACCCGCACCCGCGCCGGAACCGCCACCGAGATTGCCGTGATCGTTCTCGTCTTGGCCGGGCTCGCCTTGCCCGCCGTGACGTCGCGCGGTGTCATACAGGATCTGTTCTTCATTCTCACCATGCTGACGCTGGCGCAGATCTGGAACCTGCTGGCGGGCTATGGCGGTCTCGTCTCGGTGGGCCAGCAGGCCTTCGTCGGCATCGGCGCCTACGCGATGTTCGCCGGCGTGATCCTGCTGGGCTGGAACCCGGTTGCCGCGATCCTCCTGGGCGGCCTTGCGGCGCTGGCTCTGGCCGTGCCCACGGCCTTCTTCGCCTTCCGCCTGCAGGGCGCCTATTTCGCCATCGGCACCTGGGTGATCGCCGAGGTGACGCGGCTGCTGATCGCGCAATGGAAGGCGCTGGGCGGCGGCACTGGCACCTCCCTGCCACGCGAGGCGACCAGCAACATCATGGGCACGGATGCGATCCGGACGCTGTTCGGCGTGCGCGAGGCGGCCGCGCGCGACATTCTCGCCTATTGGCTGGCGCTGGCGCTGGTCGTGATCGTCACCGGCTGCATCTACTGGCTGCTGCGCAGTCGGCTGGGGCTGGCGCTGGCGGCCGTGCGCGATAATGTCGAGGCAGCCCAGGCGGTCGGCGTCGATGTCGGGCGGCTCAAATGGGCGGTTTTCCTGATCGCCGCGGCCGCCACCGGACTGACCGGCGCGCTGATCTTTGTGCAGACCGCGCGCATCTCGCCCGAGGCGGCCTTCGCCGTCACCGACTGGACGGCCTACGTCATCTTCATCGTCGTCATTGGCGGCATCGGCACCATCGAGGGACCCATCGTCGGGGTGCTGGTCTTCTTCGCGCTGCGCTCGGCGCTGGCCGACTACGGTAGCTGGTACCTGATGACACTCGGCCTCGCCGCCATCGCGGTGATGCTGTTCGCACCGAAGGGGCTGTGGGGGCTGATTTCGGCCCGCACCGGCCTGCACCTGTTTCCGGTCCGCCGCAGGCTGGCCGGTCCGAAGATCGAGGGAGGACATTGATGGCGGATATCGAAACCGACGTGCTGATCGTGGGCACGGGCCCGGCCGGCTCGGCCACGGCGGCACTTCTCGCCAGCTCCGGCGTGGCCAACATGGTCGTGAACCGCTATCGCTGGCTGTCGAACACGCCGCGTGCCCACATCACCAACCAGCGCACCATGGAGGTGCTGCGCGACCTTGGGCCGGAGGTCGAGGCCGAGGCCGTGATGCACGCCTCGCCACAGGAACTGATGGGCGAGAACGTGTTCTGCGAAAGTCTGGCCGGCGAAGAACTTGGCCGGATGAAAAGCTGGGGCACGGACCCGCTCTCCAAGGCCGAACATCTCCAGTCGTCGCCGTCCTTCATGAACGATCTGCCCCAGACCTTCATGGAGCCGATCCTGTTCAAGACGGCGTGCGCGCGTGGCACGCAGGCGCGCATGAGCACCGAATATGTCAGCCATGTCCAGGATGCGGACGGCGTCACCACGACTTGCCGCGACCGGCTGTCGGGCAGGGACTTCACCGTGCGGTCGAAGTTCCTCGTCGGTGCCGATGGCGGCAACTCGCTGGTCGCCGAGCATCTGGGCCTGCCGTTCGAGGGCAAGATGGGCGTCGGCGGGTCGATGAACATCCTGTTTCGGGCCGATCTTTCGAAATACGTCGCGCACCGGCCGAGCGTCCTCTACTGGGTCATGCAGCCCGGTGCGGATGTCGGCGGGATCGGCATGGGTCTCGTTCGCATGGTGCGGCCGTGGAATGAGTGGCTCATCGTCTGGGGCTACGACATCAACCAGCCGCCGCCCGATGTGACGCCGGAACTGGCCACCGGCGTCGCGCGCCAGCTGGTCGGAGATCCCGAGCTCGAGATCGAGCTCCTGGGCGCCAACACCTGGACCGTGAACAACTGCTTCGCCACGCACATGCAGAAGGGGCGGGTGTTCATCATGGGCGACGCCGCGCACCGGCATCCGCCCTCGAACGGCCTTGGCTCCAACACGTCGATCCAGGACGGGTTCAACCTGGCCTGGAAACTCGCCAAGGTCGTCAAGGGGCAGGCGGGGATCGGGCTGCTGGACAGCTACTCGGCCGAGCGTGCGCCGATCGCGCGCCAGATCGTGACGCGCGCGAACCAGTCGATCGCCGAATTCGGCCCGATCTTCGAGGCGCTCGGCATGGATGGCGGCGTGGATCACGACAAGATCCAGAAGAACATGGAAGCCCGCGCCGACGCCACACAAGCCGCCGAAGCGCAACGCGAGGCGCTGCGCAGGGCAATCGCCTTCAAGAAATACGAATTCGACGCCCACGGCGTCGAGATGAACCAGCGCTATGCGTCGGGCGCCGTGGTGACCGACGGCCAGTGCGAGCCGGCCTTCGGAAAGGATCGTGAGCTGCACTATGCACCCACGACCTGGCCCGGCGCGCGCCTGCCACATGTCTGGGTGTTCGAGCGTTCGGGCAGGAAGGTCTCGACGCTCGATCTTAGCGGGCATGGCGAGTTCACGCTGTTGACCGGCATTGGCGGCGAGGGTTGGCTCGCCGCGTCGGAGACGGTCGCCGCGGAACTCGGTCTGCCGATCCGCACCCATGTGATCGGCCCGCGCCGCGCGATCGAGGATCATACCGGCGACTGGGCGCGCGCACGCGAAATCCGCGACGCCGGCTGCCTGATCGTGCGCCCCGACCATCACGTCGCCTGGCGTTCCGAGACGCTGGCCGCCGATCCGGCGGCCGAGCTGCGCCGCGTCTTCAAATCCGTTCTGGCGCGCTGAGGAGGATCCCATGATCGACGAACACGAACACGGCTATTTTACCGAAGCGAACTCGGCCGAAGTCGTCGTGGCGCGCAACAAGAACGCCAAGGACCAGCGGCTCGGCCAGGTGATGGAGGTCATCACCCGCAAGCTGCACGAGGCGGTGAAGGAGATCGAGCCGACGCAGGAAGAATGGTTCGACGCGATCATGTTCCTGACGCGGACGGGTCAGATCTGCAACGAGTGGCGGCAGGAGTACATCCTCTTGTCGGATATCCTCGGCGTCTCGATGCTGGTCGATGCGATCAACAACCGCAAGCCGTCGGGCGCTTCGGAATCCACCGTGCTGGGGCCATTCCATGTCGCCGACGCGCCCGAACTGCCGATGGGCTCGAACATCTGCCTCGACCAGAAGGGCGAGCCGATGTTCGTGCACGGCCGCATCCTCGACACCGAGAGCAAGCCGATCGCGGGCGCCAAGATCGATGTCTGGCAGGCCAATGACGAAGGCTTCTACGACGTGCAGCAGAAGGGCATCCAGCCCGACTTCAACCTGCGCGGCGTCTTCCGCACCGGCGCGGACGGACGCTACTGGTTCCGCGGCGCGAAGCCCAAATACTACCCAATCCCGGATGACGGGCCGGTCGGCAAGCTGCTCGGCGCGCTGGGACGCCACCCCTATCGCCCGGCGCATCTCCACTACATCGTCGAGGCCGAGGGCTTCGAGGCGCTGACCACGCACATCTTCGATCCGGACGACCCGTATATCGATACGGACGCCGTCTTCGGCGTGAAGCAGAGCCTGCTCGCCGAATTCCGCAAGGTCGAGGACACCGCGGCCGCCGCCAGGGCCGAGGTTGTGGCTCCGTTCTACGATGTCGAGTTCGATTTCGTGCTTTCGCGAAAGAAGAAGTGAACCGCAGCGCCGCGGGTGCCGCGAAGGCGCCCGCGCGCAGGCCGGTGTCGCGCAAATGGGAGGAAACTGATGGCCGCACTTGAGAAGATGTTCGATGTCAGAGGCAAGTCGGTGATCGTCACCGGCGGCGCCAGCGGCATCGGCCAGGCTTATGCAGAGATCATGGCCGAGCATGGTGCGAAGGTCTGCATCTTCGACCTGAATCCCGCCGGGCTGGACAAGACCGTCGCGGCGATCAGGGCCGCGGGCGGCGAGGTCTGGGGCCAGGTCGTCGATGTCGGCGACCGCGCGGCGATGGCGCGAGCCTTCGACAAGGTGGCAGAAAAGGCGGGCTCGATCGATGTTGTGTTCGCCAATGCCGGGATCGACGCCGGGCCAGGCTTCAATACCCCGACGGGCGAGAGGAACCCCGAGGGCGCCATCGAGAACCTGCCCGACGAGCACTGGGACAAGGTGATCGAGATCAATTTGACCTCGGTCTACACCACGATCAAGCATGCCGTCCGGCACATGAAGCCGAATGGCGGCGGCCAGATCATCGTCACGTCGTCCATCGCCTCTCTGATCAACGAGAGCATCGTGGGCACGCCCTACATGCCCGCCAAGGCCGCGGTGAACCATCTCGTGCGCCACATGGCGATGGAGCTCGGCGCCTACAACATCCGCATCAACGCCATCCTGCCAGGGCCGTTCATCACCAACATCGCTGGTGGCCGGCTGCGCAATCCGGCTGACCGCAAGGCCTTCGAGGCCCAGTCGCTCGTCGGCCGCATCGGCGATCCGGAGGAGATCAAGGGCTTGGCGCTTTATCTGGCGTCGCCCGCCGCGTCCTACGTGACCGGCTCGCTGATCGTCATCGATGGCGGCTCGCTGCTGCGCATGACCTGACCAAGCTTTGAACTGACGCGGGTTTCGTCGAGGGGACGGGCCGGCTTAACCAAGGGAGGAATGACCATGACCTACTACAACAAACTCGTGAAATCGGGCTTGCCCAGCCGTCGGACCGTGCTGAAGGGGCTTGGAGCCAGTGTTGCCGCCGCCAGTACGCTGGCCATGCCGCGCTATGCGCGCGCCGCGACGGCGGGCAAGATCAAGCTGGGCTATCTCAGCCCCACCACCGGTCCGCTCGCCCTCTTCGGCGAGACGGACGGCTATACCTTGCAGAAGATCCGCGCTGTGCTCGGCGGCCAGCTGCAATGCGCCAACGGCAATACCTACGAGATCGAGATCCTCGATCGCGACAGCCAGTCCAATCCGAACAAGGCATCGGAAATCGCCGGCAACCTCATCCTGAACGACGAGGTGCACCTGCTCGTTCCGGCCTCGACCACCGACACGATCCTGCCCGCGGCCGAACAGTCCGAACTCTATGAGACGCCGTGCATCTCCTCCGGCGCGCCCTGGCAGGCGGTGATCATGCCGCGCGGCGGCGGCAAGCAGACCTTCGACTGGACCTACCATTTCTTCTGGGGTCTCGACGAGGCGCTGAACACCTTTGTCGGGCTCTGGAACCATCTGGAGACCAACAAGAAGGTCGGGATGCTGTTTCCCCAGAACATCGACGGCGAGACCTGGGGCAATGACGAATACGGCCTGCCGGCACCGACCCGCAAGGCCGGCTACGAGGTCGTGGTGCCCGGCTACTTCCAGCCGCGCACCAATGATTTCTCCGCCCAGATCGCCGAGTTCAAGAAGCAGGGTTGCGACATCATCGGCGGCATCACCTATCCGGACGATCTGAAGACCTTCGTCACCCAGTGCAACCAACAGGGCTTCAAACCGAAGGCGGTCACCGTGGCGGCAGCGCTCCTGTTCCCGGGCGGCGTCGAGGCGATGGGTCCGCTTGGCAACGGCATGTCCTCGGAGGTCTGGTGGACGCCGGCCTTCCCGTTCAAGTCGTCGCTGACCGGGCAGGTCAGCAGCGACATCGCCACGCAATGGGAAGCCGATTCGAAGCGGCAGTGGACGCAGCCGCTGGGCTATTCGCATGCCTTGCTCGAGGTTGCGCTGGACATATTGAAGCGCTCTTCCAATCCGCTCGACCGCCAGGCCAATCGCGAGGCGCTGGTCGCCACCGATCTGCAGACGCTGGTCGGCCATATCAAGTTCGACGGTTCGCCGCACAAGAACATCTGCAAGTCGCCGATCTTCGGCGGCCAGTGGGTGAAGGGCGAGAAATGGCCCTACGATTTGAAGATCGTCGACAACACGGTCAACCAGCTCTTCGCGCCCCAACAGGCGATCAAGCCGATCGCCTGGTGACATGAAGAGGGACGCGGACGGATCCATGGCCAGGGAAATCCTGCTGACGGCGCGCGGCGTGTCGAAGTCCTTCGGCGCCGTCCGCGTCCTGCACGAGGTGAGTTTTGACGTGCTTCGGGGCGAGGTGCTGGGCATCCTCGGCCCGAACGGGGCGGGCAAGACGACGCTGTTCAACATGATCAGCGGCGATTTGAAGGCATCCGGCGGCGAGATCCAGTTCGGCGACACCGCGCTGCGCGGCGAGCCGCCCTTCCGTCGCTGCCAGATGGGGATCGGACGGACCTATCAGATCCCGCGTCCCTATTCCGGCATGACTACCTTCGAGAACCTGCTGGTCGCCGCCGCTTTCGGCGGCGGCCGGTCGGAGAAGCAGAGCTATGCCTTCTGCGCTGAGGTACTGCGCGATTGCGAGCTTTCCGACAAGGCCAATGTTGCTGCCGGCGCCCTGACGCTGCTCGACCGCAAGCGGCTGGAGCTGGCGCGCGCGCTGGCGTCGGATCCGAGGCTGCTGCTGCTGGACGAGATCGCGGGCGGGCTGACCGACGATGAATCGAAAGCGCTGGTGGCGCTGGTGCGCCGCATCCGGGACCGCGGCATCACCATCGTGTGGATCGAACATGTGCTGCACGCGCTGCTGGCCGTGGCCGACCGGCTGTTGGTGCTGAACTTCGGCGAGAAGATCGCCGAAGGCGTGCCCGCCGAAGTGATCGCGCTGCCCGAGGTCCAGCGCGTCTATATGGGGATCGAGGCATGACGGCCGTTCTTTCCACCCACGCGCTGCTGGCCCGCTATGGCGATTTCCAGGCGCTCTACGGCATCGACATCGAGCTGCACCAGGGTGAGGCCGTGGCTCTGATCGGCGCCAACGGGGCAGGCAAGTCCACCCTGCTGCGATCGATCATGGGCCTGCTCCCGGTTGGGCGCGAGATGGTGCGGCTGCACGGCGACCCTGTCGGCGGTACCGCGACCGACCGCATGGTGCAGAAGGGCGTCGCCATCGTGCCGGAGGGCCGCCGCCTGTTCACCGGCATGTCGGTCGAGGACAATCTGCGCGTCGCCATCGACCAGGCCACGCGCATGGGCGCCAAGGGCGGATGGACGCTGGCACGGCTGCACCAGCTGTTCCCGATCCTCAAGGAGAAGGCCCGCACGCAGGTGCAGAGCCTCTCGGGCGGGCAGCAGCAGATGGTGGCCATCGGCCGTGCGCTGCTGTGCCAGCCGCGCGTCCTGCTCTGCGACGAGATCAGCCTCGGCCTCGCGCCCAAGGTGATCCGCGAGATCTATGCCGCTCTGCCTGAAATCCGCGCCACCGGGACGGCGATGATCGTGGTCGAACAGGATGTCGGCCTCGCCCGGACTGCCTCGGACCGTCTCTACTGCATGCTGGAGGGGCGCGTGACCCTGACCGGCAGATCGGCCGAAATCACGCGCGAGCAGATCGGCAAAGCCTATTTTGGAGCGGGCCATGGAGTGGTTTGACGCCTTGGTGCAGGGGATTCTGCTGGGCGGCATGTATGCCCAGTACGCGCTCGGCATGGCGCTCATGTTCGGCGTCATGCGCATCGTCAACATCAGCCATGGCGACCTGGTGATCCTTCTGTCGCTGATCGGCATCTCGATGGCGACGGCCTGGGGCCTGGGACCGCTGCCCGTGCTGATCGTCTTGGTGCCGCTCGCGGTGCTGATGGGCTGGGTGCTGCAGAAGGCCGTGCTGAACAGGGTGGTGGGCAGCGATCCGCTGCCGTCGCTGATCGCGACCTTCGGACTGTCGATCGCGCTTCAGAACCTGATGCTCCAGATCTGGTCCGCCAACAGCCGGTCGCTGCCCGGCCATGGCATCGAGAGCCAATCCATCGAGATCGGCAGTGTCTATATTGGCCTGCTGCCGCTGATCGTGCTGGCGGTCGCCACTGGTCTGACCTGGGGCCTCGATCTGACGTTGAAGCGCACGCGCTTCGGCCGGGCGCTGCGCGCCGCGTCGGCCGATGTCGAGGCGGCGGCGATGACCGGCATCAACCCGCGCGCCGTCTATGCGATGGCGACGGCGGCGGCGGTCGGCATCCTCGGCTTTGCCGCCGTCTTCCAGGCGCTGCGGTCGACCGTCGCGCCGGCCGATGGACCGGCCCAGCTGATCTACGCGTTCGAGGCGGTGATCATCGGCGGCATGGGTACGGTGTGGGGCGCCTTCGTCGGCTCGATGGTCCTCGGCATCTCGCAGGCCATCGGCTTCCGCATCGATCCGGGCTTTGGCGTGCTCGCCGGACACATCGTCTTCCTGATCGTGCTGGCGACCCGCCAGCAGGGCCTGTTCGGAAAGGCATTGGCATGAGTGCGATCCCCTATGTGGAAACCGAGGCGCCCGAGGTGCTGGTTCAGTGCCAGACCCGCTCCGGTCGCGTCGCGATGACGCTGGCGGTGCTGGCGATGATCGCTGTCGCGGCCATGCCGTGGTGGGCCTCGACCGGCACGATCCGCTCGATCCTGGTGTTGTGCTGCTACATCGCCGTCGCGCAGATGTGGAACCTGCTTGCCGGCTATGCCGGGCTTGTCTCGGTGGGCCAGCACGCCTTCATGGGCGCGGCCGGCTATGCGCTTTTCGTGTTGGCGCAGACTTACGGCATCAATCCGTTCGTGGCGGTCTTCCTGTCGCTTCTGGTGCCGGCGGCGCTGGCCGTGCCGATCTACCTTTTGCTTCATCGCCTGGATGGCCCGTATTTCTCGATCGGTACATGGGTGGTGGCCGAAGTCTTCCGGCTGACCGCATCGAACCTGCCGCTGGTCAATTCCGGCGCGGGCATGTCGCTGCGCGTGATGAAGGACTATTCGGCCTTCGAGCGCAATGTCGCCATGTCGCTGCTCTGCGCCGGCATGCTGCTGGTCACGCTTGGCGGCAGCTACTGGCTGCTTCGCTCGCGCTTCGGCCTTGCGCTGATCGCCATGCGCGACAACCCGGTCGCGGCCGCCAGCCAGGGCGTAAACGTCGCCAAGCTGCGCTTCCTCGTCTACGTCGCGTCGGCGGTCGGCTGCGGCCTTGCGGGCGCGATCTACTTCATGGCGCAGTTGCGGATCACCCCGGGTTCGGCCTTCGACCCGATGTGGGCGAATGTGGCGATCTTCATCGTCATGGTCGGCGGCATCGGCTCCATCGAGGGCGTTCTGATCGGATCCCTGATCTTCTTCGTCGCCGACCGCTGGTTCGGTGAATACGGCGCAACCTATTTCGTCGTCCTCGGCCTGATGACGCTGCTGGTGGCGCTCTACGCCCGCACCGGCATCTGGGGCCTGATCTCGAAACGGTGGGATGCGCCATGGTTCCCGATCCGACGCAAGCTCGTCGATCCGGACCGCTGAGGGGAGATTTTCATGAAAGCAGCCATCTTCGATACGGTCGGCAATCCGCTGCGCGTCGGCACGGTGCCAGACCCGACCCCGGCACCCGACGAGGTCGTCCTGCGTGTCGCCGCTTGCGGCATCTGCGGCAGCGATCTGCACATCACCGAGGATCCGGTGCCTTTCGGCATCGGCGGAGGTTTCGTTCTCGGCCATGAATTCGCCGGCGACATCGTCGCGCTGGGATCACGGGTCGCGGGCCTTGGGATCGGTGACCGTGTCGCCGTCGTGCCGATGCGCGGCTGCGGGCAATGCCAGGCCTGCCGGCGCGGAGATCCAGGCCGCTGCCCCGACATGGTGCTGATTGGCGGCGGCTATGCGCAATACGCGGCCGTCGCCGCGCGCCAGTGCCACGTCCTGCCCGAAGAGGTGGCGATAGAGGATGGCGCGCTGGCCGAGCCGCTCTCGGTCGCGCTGCATTGCATCGTGCGCTCGGGCATGAAGCCGGGAGACCGGGTCGCCATACTGGGTGCCGGACCGATCGGCCTGCTCGTCGCCTTCTGGGCGCGGCGGATGGGGGCGTCGTGCGTGGTCGTGGCCGATATACACAGCCATCAGCGGGGCCGCGCGCTGGCGCTTGGCGCGACCGGTTTCGCTCTATCGGGCAACAGGCTGGCCGAGAACCTTGCCGATCTCTGTGGCGGTGCGCCCGATATCGTCTTCGAATGCGTCGGCAAGCGCGGCCTCATCGACGCGGCGGTCAGGGCGGTCCGGCTGCAGGGCACTGTGGTCGGCGTCGGCCTGTGCATCGGCGGCGACGAATGGGACCCGTTCATCGCGCTGACCAAGGAAGCGAACGTGCTGTTCTCGGTCTTCTTCCATCAGCGCAACGAGTTCGGCGTCGCCCTTGATGCGCTGCGCGGCGGACCTTTCGCGCCGCGGGCGCTGATCACCGATCGGATCGATCTCTCGCCGGTCCCGCAGGTCTTCGAGAGCCTTCGCCGCCGCACCACGCAGTGCAAAGTGCTGATCCAGCCCGAACTTGTCTGAGGAGGGATAAGAATGACCGTCCAGTTCGAAACGCTCGAATACGATGTCGGCGGCGTAAAAACGGTGGTGAAGGCCATCGGCAAGGGCAAACCCGTGCTGTTCCTGCACGGCGCCTCGACGCTGGAAGGTTTCGACTTTGCGGCAGGTCTCGCCGACCGGTTCCGCGTTCTGTGCCCCAGCCATCCGGGCTTCGGCTTTTCTGGTGCCGCGCCGCATGTGGCTGGGATGCCCGACATGGTTCTGCATTATCTGAACCTGCTCGATGCCCTGCAACTGTCGGAGAAGCCTCATCTCATCGGCTTTTCCATGGGTGGTTGGATGGCGACCGAGCTGGCCGGCCTTGCCCGCGAGCGTTTCGACAAGGTGGTGCTGATCGCGCCGGCAGGGCTCAACGATCCTTCGCACCCGGCGACGGATCTGGGCGCGGTGGCGCCGCAGGAGCTGCCCGCCCATCTGGCGCACGACGTCTCGGTGGCGTTGCGCTATTTCCCGGACGGCTCGGACCCGGCCTTCGCGGAGGCCTTCGGCGCCGATCGCGCCCGTGAGGGCGAGACGCTGGGCCGCCTGCTGGCGCCATTCGGCATGGGCCATCCCAATCTGCGCCGCTTCCTGGCGCGCATCACCAATCCGACGCTGGTCGTCTGGGGCACCAGGGACCGTCTGTTGCCCGCCAGCCAGGCGCCACTCTTTGTCGAGGCGCTCCCGGATGCACGCCTGATCCAGGTCGAGGATGCCGGCCATTTCGTCATGCAGGAAAGACCCGAAACGCTGAGCAAGATCGGCGACTTCCTCGCCGGCTGATCACATTTCAAACAAGGAGGAGAAAACGATGAACAAACCCATCAAGCATGGCTCGTGGGGAACGACCGTCGACCATCGCGACCTGCTGAAGAAGATCGCGGAGATCGGGCCGATCCTGGAAGCCAATGCCGCCGCCGACGAGGATAGCGGCGAACTGACCCAGGCTACGTTCGAGGTGCTGAAGCCGCTGCGCATGTCGCATATCTTCGCCGCCGAAAGCCTTGGCGGCGCGCAACTGCCACCCACGCAGGGCCTTGAACTGATCGAGGCGATCACCTGGCATTCGGGATCGGCGGGCTGGGTTTCGATGGTGCATTGCTGCATTGGCGCGATGTCGGCGGCCTTCCTGCCCGACAGTGCGGTCGCGCGGCTTTTCGCGCCGGGCACCGACAACCGTTTCTCGGGGCAGGGCGCGCCGCTCGGCATGCTGAAGAAGGTCGACGGCGGCTACCGGCTGAACGGCAAGTGGAGCTATGGCAGCGGCTTCAGCCACGCCACCTACAGCCACAGCGCCGCCTTCGTCGACGACGGCGCCGGCAAGCCCGCCAAGGACGAGAACGGCAATGTCATCGTCATGTGCGCGCATGCGCCGATCCCCGAGCACAAGCAGCTCGGCAATTGGGACGTGCTGGGCCTCGGCGGCACCGGCAGCATCGACTACGCGGCCGAGGACGTCTTCATTGCCGATGATCTCGTCTTCCCGATCCTGACCGCGCCGCCGCTGCGCCAGAAGGAGTTCTTCAGCCTCGGCGTCGTGGGCCTCGCCGCCATCGGCCATACCGGCTGGGCTCTCGGTGCGGGCCGGCGGATGCTGGACGAGATCGCCAAGTTCGCCCGCTCGAAGTCGGGCCGCGCCGGGCTGATCGGCGAGAGCGAGAAGTTCTGGCACGACTATGGCCGCGCCGAGGCCCGCTATCGTGCCGCCCGCGCCTTTGTCTTCGAAACCTGGCGCGACATCGAGGCGACGGTCGAGGCCGGCAACAGGATGTCGACGCGGCAGATCAGCCTTGTCCATCTGGCCAAGTCCGAGATTCACGAAGTTGGCGTCGATATCTGCAACTTCGCCTATCGCGCGGGTGGCGGCGCGTCGCTGCGCGCCGGCGTGATCCAGCGCACCTTCCGCGAGATGATGGTGGCGGCCAACCACTTCACGATCGCTCCGTCGATCGTCACCTCGGCCGGCCGCGATATCGGCGGCGTCTGGAGCGACCGCGTCTGGCAGTTCTACGACCTGATCGAGAAGAAGTAGTCCGAAGGGCCGGACGGCGGACGCCGTCCGGCCCCTTTTCCAAGCAGCAGAAGAGACATGCCGATGAACGCGCCGCATCCGATGACCAACGCCTTCCGCGAAGCCTTTCGCCGCCATCCGGCGGGTGTCGCCGTGATCACGGCCGATCCCGGCGACAGGCCGGTGGCGATGACCGTGTCCTCGCTGATCTCGGTGAGTGCCGCGCCGCCGGTCGTCGCCTTCTCGCTCTCGATGAAATCGACCTCGTCCGAGCCCCTGCTGCGGGCCGAGACCATGGTGATCCACCTGCTCCGCTTCACCGATATCGACCTGGCGCAACTCTGCGCGTCGAGCGGCGCGGAACGCTTCCCGCCCGGGGGCGCCTGGGCGCGGCTGCCCACCGGCGAACCGCGCTATACCGGCGTTTCGACCTGGTTCCGCGCGCGCCGGCTCGGCCTGCTGCCGATCGAGGGCGCGACGCTGGTCGCGGCGGAGCTGCTGGAAGGCGAGGTACAGCCAGACGAGGTCGCTCCGGAGGCGCATTCGCTGGTCTATCTCGACCGTCGCTGGCATCGCCTGCACAAGGAACTGGACGGCGTGGCCGAGCTGCTCGATACGTCACGTTTTCTCTAGGCTACGTTGGGCTCCCCAAGCCGTTTGTCTTGCGCCAGGCCTCGTATTCTGCGCGGGCGTCGTCATGCAGCGGATAATAGCGTTGCAGCGGGGCGCCCTGCATAAGCTTCTCTCGCGAGAACTCTTCCCAATCGTGATGCTTCTTGGCTTCTTCGATGACCTTTGCGGCCATGGCGACGGGAACAACCACGACGCCGTCATCGTCGGCAACGATGATGTCGCCGGGGATCACCGTGACACCGCCGCAGGCAATCGGAACGTTGACGGCATTGGGATAGATGCTGGTCTGCACATGATAGTTGGGCGTCCAGCCGCGCAGCCAAAGCGGCAGGTCGAGCTTTTCGACATTGGGCCTGTCACGCATGCATCCATCGATGACAACGCCCGCGCCGCCTCTGCCCTTGAAATAGGTCGACATCATATCGCCAAAGACGCCGGAGCTCATGTCGCCGCGCGCGTCGACCACGACCACGTCGCCCTCCTGGGCATGATAGAGCACGTGCCGGTGCAGTTGCGTCTCCGGATCGGCATATTCGCCCTCGTTGAAGAGATCCGGGCGCTGCGGCATGAACTGCAGCGTCAGCGCCGGCCCGACGATGGATTTGCCGTGGTTCTGCGCCACCGGTCCGACCATGTGCGGATTGCGGAAGCCCATATGGCCGAGCGTGCCGGCAACGGTCGCGGCGCCGATCTCCTTCAATCCCTCGATCAGGTCCTTGGGCGGCCGGGTGATATCGGAGGTGTGCGTCATGGTGGACTCCGGTTGATATTGAACTACCAGTTGGTGACAGAACCGTCGCGGCGCTTGAGGTGCGGCGCTTCCCAGAAACGGAAGCTCTGCGCCTGGATCGCCGCCTCATTGACCTCGACGCCGAGCCCGGGCAGATCGCCGACCGGATAGGCGGGGCCGTCGAGCTGCGGTTGCACCGGGAAGAACTCGGAACTGTCGAAGCCCAGCTTTCTTTCGGGCGCCCTGGTCTCGAGCCAGGCGAAATTGGGTACCGCGGCGGCAAGATGCACGGTCGCGGCCGTGCACACCGGGCCGAGCGGATTGTGCGGCATCAGGTCGACATAGTGCGCCTCGCTCCAGCCAGCGACCTTCATCGCTTCGGTGAGCCCACCGACATTGCAGACATCGAGCCGGTTGAACTGATGGATGCCGCGCTCGATGTAGGGCAGGAACTGCCACTTGCTGGCAAATTCCTCGCCGATGGCGAACGGAATGTCGGTCATCGTGCGCAGGGATTCGTAGGCTTCCGGGGTTTCGTCGCGTATCGGCTCCTCGAGGAAATCGAGCACGCCGCGGCCGAGCTTGTTGCAGAAGCTCGCCGCCTCGGCCACCGACAGCCGATGATGATAGTCGATGCCGAGGACGACGCCGTCGCCCAGCGCCTCGCGGGCCTTGTTCAGCATCCGCGCGGTCACGCCGATCGACTCGCGCGGCTCGAAGATGTCCTTGCTGTTTTGCCCGACGGGGAAGAAGCGGATCGCCTGCCAGCCCTGTTCGTACAATTCGCGGGCTCGTTCGATGGCAACATCGCCCTCTGCCTCGTCACCGGTCGAGGCGAAAGTGGGGATGCGGTCGCGCTGCCTGCCGCCAAGCAGGTCGTAGACCGGCACCCCCAGCGCCTTGCCCTTGATGTCGTGAAGCGCGATGTCGATGGCGGAAATCGCCGCCTGCAAAACGCGCCCGCCTTCAAAATACTGGCTGCGATAGGCCTCTTGCCAGATGCGGCCGATCTGCAGGGGATCGCGGCCGACAAGGAATTCGCGATAGTGCTCGACCGCGCCGGTCACCGCCTTCTCGCGGCCGCTCAGGCCGCTCTCACCCCAGCCGAAAATGCCCTGGTCGGTCTCGACCTTCACCAGCATCTGGTTGCGCGTCCCCACCCACACCGGGTAGGGCTTGATCGCGGTGATCTTGAGCTTCGTCGTCATCCACGCCAGTCCCAAACGCCTGTCTCAGGCGGCCTCGAGTGCCATTTCAGTTTCGCCGTCGAACAGGTGCATCCGCTCCTGGTCGAACTCGAGCCAGATCTGCTCGTCAGGTTTGACGGCAATGTTGGGGGACACGCTGATGTTGACGATGGCGCCGGAGAGCAGCGCCTGCACGAAGGTCACGTCTCCGGTGGGTTCCACCGTATATGCCTTGGCCGGAATGGCGCCGGGGACCGCGCCCTTGTGGAGTTTGATCGTCGAGTGCCGCGCACCGAGCACGACCTTCCTGCTGGTCGCGCTCTGGGCCTTGCGCGCGTTGCGTTGCGACAGCTCGAGGCTCCAGCCTTCCGCGCTCTTCAGGACGGTGTCGCCGTTTGCCGTGGATGCCTCCAGTGGAATAAGGCTCATCGCCGGGCTGCCGACGAAGCTGGCGACGAACATGTTGGCCGGATGCGCGAAAACCTGCGCCGGCGAATCATATTGCTGTAGATAGCCGCCGTTCATCACGGCCATCCTGTCCGCCATGGTCACGGCCTCGAGCTGGTCGTGCGTCACATAGATGATCGTCGCCTTGAGGTCCTGATGGAACCGCTTGATCTCGGAGCGCATCTGCACGCGCAGCTTGGCATCGAGATTGGAGAGCGGTTCATCCATCAGGAATACCGCCGGATCTCGAACAAGCGCGCGGCCGAGCGCCACGCGCTGCTGTTGCCCGCCCGAGAGTTCGCGCGGCTTGCGCTCGAGCAACTGCGTCATGTCCAGCACACGCGCTGCTTCACGGACCTTCTTGTCGATCTCGGCCCTTGGCAGCTTGCGCATCTGCAGCGGGAAGGCGAGGTTCATGTAGACGGACTTTTGCGGATAGAGCGCGTAGTTCTGGAACACCATTGCGATGTCGCGGTCCTTGGGGTCGAGGTCGTTGACCAACTGGTCGCCGATGACGATGTCGCCGGATGTGATCGGGATCAGCCCGGCGATGAGGTTGAGGGTTGTCGTCTTGCCGCAGCCCGAGGGGCCGACGAGCGCAACGAACTCACCGTCATTGACCGTCAGCGAGACCTCGTTGACGGCTTTGAAGCCGCCATAGGTCTTGACGAGATCTTTGAGGACCACATGGGCCATCGGCAACTCCTAATGCTTGACCGCGCCTTCTGTGAGGGCGCGTACGAAGTATCGTTGCAGGACGAGGAACAGCACCACGACGGGCACGCTCATCATGAAGCTGGCCGCCATCAGGCCCGGAAAGTCCGTCGTGTTTTCCGAGAAGAAGCGCTGGATGCCGACCGGCAGCGTCAGCTGTTCGTTCTTGGAGAGGAAGGTGTAGGCGTAGATGTACTCGTTCCACGCGCCGATGAAGGAGTAGATCGCCGTGGCGATGATGCCCGGCGTCGACAACGGCATGACGATCAGGATGAAGGCCTGGAACCGCGTCGCGCCATCGATGCGCGCCGCCTGCTCGAGCTGCACCGGGATGTTGTCGTAGAAGCCCTTGAGCAGCCAGATCGCCAGCGGCAGGCCGAATGTCAGGTAGGTGAGAACGAGCGAGCCGTGCGTGTTCACCAGCCCGATCGCGCGCATCAGGATGAAGAGCGGCACGAGAAAGATCACCGCCGGGAACATGTTGCGAAGCAGGACGGTGAAGAACAGGAAGTTCCGGCCCGGGAAGGTGAAGCGCGAAAACGCGTAGGCCGCGGGAACCGCCACGATCACCGAAAGGATGGTTGTGGCGGTGGAGACGAAAAGGCTGTTCCAGAAGAAGCGGAGGAAGTCCTGGCCGACGCTGTTCTGCGGATCGAGCAGCTTCTGGTAGCTGGCAAGGGTCGGTTGGTCAGGCCACCATTGCGGCGGGAATTGCATCGCGGCGAAGCCGGACTTGATCGAGGTGATCAGCATCCAGGCCATCGGCAGCGCGGTGTAAAGCAGCATGAATACCAGGAAGATGCGCCCGCCCCACCGCCATCCGTCTATGCGGATGCGGCGACGGGCCTGGCCTCGAGGAGCTGTCTCGGCAATCGTGCTCATGCGCTCCCGTCCTTCCGGTCATTGCCGCTCAGCGCGCGGACGTAGAAGTAGCCCAGCGTCATCAGGATGATGAACAGCAGCACCGAATAGGCCGATGCCACCCCCCAGCGCTGCCGGCCGAAGGCGAGCTCATAAATGTGGGTGATCCAGATATGCGATGCGTTCGACGGCCCGCCGCCGGTCATGATCCAGGGGATGATGAAGGAGTTGAAGTTGGCGACCGCCAGCAGCAGGATCGTCACCGTCGACACATTGCTCAGATGCGGGAAGGTGACGTGCCAGAAGCGCTGCCACGCATTGGCGCCGTCGACTTTGGCGGCGCGCAGCAACTGGTCGGGGACCGTCTGCAGGCCGGCCATCATCATGATCATGGCAAACGGAAATTCACGCCAGATATTGACGACGATCAGGGAGGGCAGCACCGTTGAGACGCTGTCGATGAAATTCGGCGGCCGGTCGGCCAGGCCGAGGCCGACCAGCACCGCGCCGATGATGCCGAAGTCCGAATGGTAGATCCACTTCCAGATATAGGAGGCGGCGACCGCGCTGATGACCCAGGGAATGATCAGGATGGCGCGCAGGACCCCACGGCCGAAAAAGTCGCGGTGGAGTGCCAGCGCGGCGGCAAACCCCAGGACGAAGGAGATGACGGTGGATCCCACCGTCCAGATCAGCGTGTTCCAGGTGACTTTCCAGAACACCGCACTGGTGAGGATGGTCGTGTAATTGGCGAAGCCGATGAAGGTCTTGTCGCGGAGCTGCAGGCCAGGCGGCGTGCTGAAGAACGACAGCTCGATCGTATAGTAGATCGGATAGGCGATGACGACGAGCATCACGGCGATCGCGGGCAGCACGTACGCATAGTCAGCGCGATGCTCCCAGATCTTGCGCAGCACGCCGGATCCAGCGGGTTGCAATCTTCGGCGAGCCTCGGTCTTGCCGGTCACGATCGTCACTTTGGCGTGCCCTTGTTCGTCGGAACGAACCGGCTGCCCCTCAGGGCAGCCGGTCAAGATCGCGGGTCAGCTCGGACTAAAGTCCGCCCATCAGGTCTTTCACCTTCTTGGCCGCGTCGTCCGCTGCCTGATCGACGGTCATCGCTCCGGTCAGGGCATTCTGCAGCATGTCCGGGATGATGATGTTCATGATCTCGGGAGATTGCGGCAGCGCCGGGAACGGAATGCCGTATGGCAGCATCGAGGTCGTCACATCGAGGAACTTGATGCTGTCCAGGCGCTCCTTCATCCATTTGGTCTTGAAGCCGTTGAGATTGCCCGGGTTCGAGCCGGCATAGGCCATCTTCAGCGACCATTCCGGGCTGGTCCACATGCAGATGATGGCCTTCGCGGCCGGTTCGTCCACCTTGCCGCCCTCGACATATTCGGGCTTCAGGATGTGGATGTTCGAGCCGCCGAACACGACAGCGCGCTTGCCGTCGGGGCCGGTCGGGATCAGGCCGTAACGCATGTTGTCGATGACGGTCTGCGCCTTGTCCTTGTCGGTGCCGGTCGCCTTCTTCTGCAGGTCGAGCATGACATTGTAGTCGGACGGGTGCGAGATCATCATGCCGAGCTGGCCGGCGAGGAACAGAGGCTGGTTGTCGGCCTGCTGGTTGGTGAGCGCCGAAACCGGAACCGACTTGTCGCGGACATACATGTCGTAAGAGGCTTGCAGCGCGGCCTTGCTCTGCGGGCTGTCGAGCTCGACCTCCTTGTAAGTCGGGTTCGCCGTGGCTTCGTCGAAGACGCCGCCGCCATAGGCCCACAATTGAGGCATGAAGCGATACGGGGTATTGCCGGCATTCTTGCGAGCCACGAGGCCGTAACCGGCAATGCCGAGCTTGTCGTGGATCTGCTTGGAATATTTGACGACGTCGTCCCAGGTTGCCGGAGCCTTGTCCGGATCGAGACCGGCGCGCCTGAAGATATCGGCATTCCAGATGAACGCCATCGTCTCATTGTTGGTTGGAATGCCGTAGGTCACGCCGTCCCATGTCACGGCCTTCATGGCGCCCGGCCAGAAATCCTCGGTCGAATACCCCACATCCTCGGGCTTCAGCGGTTGCAGATAGCCCTTTGAAGCGAACTCGGTGCCGCCCAGGATTTGCAGGCGGACCGCCATCGGCGCCGCATTGCCAAGGAGCGCCGTGCGGAACTTGTCCAGGAGATCGTTGTAAGTGAGGGCCTGTTCCTCGAGCTGGATGTTCGGATAGGTCTTGCGGAAGGTCTCGAAGAAATCCTTGTAGTACTGGCGCAAGAGATCGGGGTCGCCCTCGAACACGCCCTGATACCAGAAAGTCAGTCGCCCCTTGTAGTCGAGCGGGGTGACCTTGCCGCAATCGGCGGCCGTGTCAAATTCCTGTGTGCCCGCAATGGAGCGCACATATTCCGGCGACCACTTGCTCAAGTCGACCGGCGCCGCGCCCAGAGCCGGTGCGGACATCAACGATGCGATCAATGCAGTGGAGACAGTGCCGCGCAGGACGGCACCGCCGAGTGTGAACCTCGTCATAGGTATCCTCCAGGTTTCTCTCCCATGCCGCCCTGCATCGAGGCGAGCGGCTTTACTCGTCGGCCGCAGGGACATCTCCTCAAATGTATCCCTTCGAGCAATTTATACGTTTTCAGATCGCAGATTGGCTGTCAACGCAACAAATCGTACATTGTTTATGGAAATCGTGCGTGATATCGAGAAAGGTGTGTATTCGTGGAAGGGGAGCCGGCCTTGGCCGAAACGCGGGAATTTAAAGCAGAGCCACCCGAGGGGATCGATCCTCTCGGCGCCTCGAGCGAGGGCGCCTCGCTTTATGAGCTGATCAGGGAGGACATCATCGAGGGCCGGCTCGCCGCCAACGAGCGGCTTGTGGTCACAGATCTCGCCCGGCGTCACGGCACCTCGACCAATCCCGTGCGCGAGGCTCTGCAACTGTTGCGAGGGGAAGGCTTTGTCACCTTTCTCCCAAATCGCGGGGCGCGCGTGCGGCCCATAGACCAGGATTTTGTCCGCGATATCTACGAGATCGGTGTGCTTATCGAGCCGGCGCTGACGCGATGGTTCGTGAACATGGCTACCGTCGAGGACATTGCCGAACTCGAACGTATCCAGGGCCTGATCGAGGAGAACAATTTTGCCGACACGTTCAGGCACAGCGAACTGGACACCGCCTTTCACACGGTGATGTACCAGAGGCACTACAACCGCCATGCCGCCGAGCTTTGGTGGAAGCATCGCGAAGTGCTGCGCGCCGTGAGCCGGCGTTTCAATTTCACGCTCGCCCGGCGTGCCGCGATCATTCGCGAGCACCGCGAACTCATCGCGCATGTGAAGGCGGGAAATGCCGACGAGGCAGCCGAACTCATTGCGCGCCATGTCGAAGGCTCCGGGCGGCATGTCCTCGAACACATGCGCGCGCGCAACGCCGCGCGGGCAGGGTAGAACAATCGGCCCGGAACACCGCTCCTCGGGTCATTCCAGATAAGGGTAGTTGAGAGATGAAAATCACGAGCATTCGGCCGTGGCTGATCAAATCCGATGCTTCTTACTGGGGAGAGTACCTGTTCGTCGAAGTGACGACCGACGAGGGGGTGAGTGGCTGGGGCGAGATCACCACCACGACAAAGCTGGCCAACCGTGCGCTCTGCACGATCCTGCGGCAGATCGGCGCCGCCGTCACCGGCGAGGATCCGGCGCGCATCGAGCACCTGTGGCACAAGATTTTCCGCAGCTTCACCTATATGGGCAGCCGCGGCGCCGCCGTCGAATGCGTGAGCGCCATCGACATAGCGCTCTGGGATATCCGTGGCAAAGTCCTCGGCAAGCCGATCTACGAGTTGCTGGGCGGTCCGGTACGCGGGGAAATCGCGCTCTACACCCATCCCAACCAGGCGAAATTCACCAGCAAGGAGGCTGTGGTCCGCGAAATCAGCGACATCGTCGAATCCGGACACACGGCGCTGAAGTTCGATCCTTTCCCGCATCAGGGCCGCAGCACCGATGGGCTGTCGCGCGAGCAGCGGGACGGCTATCTCGACGGCAGCATGACCCGCAAGGACGAGCGCGAAGCCGCCGAACTCACGGCGCTGATCCGCGAAACGGCGGGTCCTGACATCGACATCCTCATCGACGCGCATGGCCGCTTCGACGTTCCCACCGCCATTCGCCTCTGCCGCAGCCTCGAGGAGGCCGGCCAGATCGACTGGTTCGAGGAGCCCTGTCCGCCCGAGAGCCTCAACGCCCTCAAGCAGGTGCGTGACAAGGTCAGTGCCCCGATCTCGTGGGGCGAGCGCGGCCATACGAAATGGGATTTCGTGCCGGTGCTCGAGAACAAGCTCGCCGACTACATCATGCCTGACGTCACCTGGACCGGCGGCATCACCGAACTGAAGAAGATATCCGCCCTGTGCGAAGCCTACTACATCCCGGTCTCGCCGCATGACGCCGCGGGGCCGATCAACGTGGTCGCGGGGGCGCAGGTGATGATGACCGTTCCGAACTTCTACAAGCTCGAAACGTCGGAGTGGAACCTGGGCAAATACGATCATCTCATCGACAAGCCGCTCGATGTTTCGAACGGCAGCCTCAGGCTGACGTCGAAGCCTGGTCTCGGTGTCGAGATGAACCGCGACTACCTGCAAGCCCATGAGATCGAGCTGAGCTAGCACGCTCGATGCCGGCCGGCGCCTGGGGCGGACAAGCCCCCGACCAGAACGAGGACAAGTCATGCCAAAGACGGGCGGAGCCGGCGAGGCTCTCAATCGGGTCAACACGAATTCCAAGCCATCCGACCTTCGCATCACCGACATGCGGGTGGCCGAAATCGTCGGCGCGCCATTCACCTCGGCGCTGCTCAAGATCTATACCAATCAGGGCATCGTCGGGCTTGGCGAGGTGCGTGACGGCGCCAGCGCCACCTACGCGCTGATGCTAAAAAGCCGGCTGCTTGGCGAGAACCCTTGCGACATCGATCGCCTGTTTCGCCGCATCAAGCAGTTCGGCGGTCATGGCCGGCAAGGCGGCGGCGTCTCGGCGGTCGAGATCGCGCTGTGGGACCTCGCCGGCAAGGCTTATGGCGTTCCCATTTACCAGATGCTCGGCGGCAGGTTCCGCGATCATGTGCGCGTCTATTGCGATACCGATGCGGAGAAACCAAGCGGCACCGAAACCGGAAAGCGCCTCAAGCAGCGCATGGGCCGGGGTTTCACCTTCCTCAAGATGGACCTGGGCTTGATGCAGATCGCCCATATCCCCGGCGCCGTATCCGCGCCCGCCGGCGCGCTCGAAGGGTTTCATGCCAATCCACGCGGCCGTGGCGGCACGCCAGAGGAGCGCAAGGCGCGAAATCTCGCCTACGACGCGCAGAACGTGCAGCACCCGTTCACGGGCCTGCATTTCACCGAAAAGGGGATTGATCTGCTCGAGCAGTACATCCACGAGGTTCGCGAGGTGATCGGATACGAGATCCCGCTCGCCATCGACCATGTCGGCCACATCTCGCTACAGGACGGCATACGCCTGTCGCGCCGTATCGAGAAATACGTTCCGACCTGGCTGGAGGACGTCATCCCCTGGCAATATACCGAGCAGTACCGGCAATTGCAGGGAGCCACCACCGTGCCGATCTGCACCGGCGAGGACATCTACCTCAAGGAAGGCTTCGAGCCGCTGCTCAAGAGCGGCGGCCTCTCCGTCATCCACCCGGATCTGCTCACCAGCGGGGGCATCCTCGAGACGAAGAAGATCGGCGACATGGCGCAGGACCACGGCGTCGCCATGGCGATCCATATGGCCGAAAGTCCGATCGCCGCGATGGCCGCCGCGCATGTCGCCACCGCGACCGAGAACTTCATGGCGCTCGAATACCACTCCGCCGATGTCGACTGGTGGGACGATATCGTCACCGGCCTGCCCAAGCCGCTCGTCAAGGACGGCTTCATCACCGTGTCCGACAGACCGGGGCTGGGCATAGACGATGTGGTCGACGAGGTGATCAGCCAGCATCTGCAGCCCGGTGTCACGGGGATATGGCAATCCACCGAGCATTGGGACAATGAATATAGCTGGGACCGGACCTGGAGTTAGCCCAGACCCCATGCCCACATTCCCCCCAGGCTCACAGGGCCAACGACCGACCATTCGTGTCGACCTCTCCCAAGGGAGAGGCGAAGAAAGAAACGGACGAAACCATGATCTACGAACTGCGTATCTATGACTGCCTGCCGGGCAGGCTGCCGGCTTTGCTCAAGCGCGTTTCCGAGCAAACGCTGGCCATTTGGGAGAGGCATGGCATCCGCCAAGCCGGGTTTTTCACCACGGCGATCGGCGAAAACAGCAATCGCCTCACCTATTTCCTCGCCTGGGAATCGATGGCAGAGCGTGAGGCGAAATGGACGGCTTTCGTCACCGATCCGGCATGGCACAGGGCCGTGGACGAGTCTCAGCGCGACGGGCAGATTATCGCCAATATCAGCAGCCAGCTGCTCACGCCGACAGCATTCTCGTCTGTGAAATAGGACCGCGCCATGAAGATCACCGACCTGCGCTGCGCGGTCATCGGCAAGCACCCGATCGTTCGCATCGTGACCGACGAAGGCCTCCATGGCCTTGGCGAGGTGGAGTTCACCAAGACCTACCTCAAGCCCTTCGTGCTGCATTTCCGCGAGGCGCTGATCGGCGAGGACCCGACCGACGTCGAGCGGGTGATGCTGAAGATCCGCCAGCGTGGCTCGTTCAAACCCTATGGCGCCGCCGTCTCCGCCATCGAGCATGCGCTGTGGGACATCGCCGGCAAGGCGGCGGGCGTGCCGGCCTACAAACTGCTTGGCGGCAAGGTGCGCGACAAGGTGCGCGTCTACAACGGCTCGATCCGCCGGAAACGCACGGGCGACCGGCCGGAGGATTATGCCGCCGACGTCAAATGGATGATGGAGCAGCCGCAGAACTTCTTCATGGTCAAGCAGGGAATCTCGTTCCACTCCAACATGAAGGACAGCATCGAAGGCTTTCACTACGGCGTGACGCAGAAGAAGGCCGGTTATCACGGCGCCATGGATCAGGGCTTGATCAGCGAGCGCGGCTTCAATCACATGCTCGACTGCGTGATCGCGATGAAGGAGGTGCTGGGCGACAAGGTCAGCCTGGCGCTTGACTGCGGCCCGGGCTGGATGCTGCCCGATGCGATCAAGTTCGCCCGCGCGGTCGAAAAGTACAATTTGATGTGGCTCGAGGACATGCTGACCGGCGACTATGTGCCGTGGGTCAATCCGCAGGCCTATCGCGAGCTGACCACCTCGACCTCGACGCCGATCCATACCGGCGAGCAGATCTACCTCAGGCACAATTTCAAGGAACTGATCGAGACGCAGGCCGTGCGGGTCATCGGTCCGGACCCGGCCGATATTGGCGGCATCGCCGAGCTCAAATGGGTCGCCGAGCACGCCTATATGCACTCGATCCTGATGGCACCGCACGGCACCGCGAACGGCCTGCTCGGCCTCGGCGCGCTGATCAATGTCTGCGCCACCTTGCCGGCAAATTACGTTGCGTTCGAATATCCCAGCGCCTCGGACCCGTGGTGGGAGGATCTGGTGATCGGCCTGCCGGCGCAGATCGTCAGGGATAGCATGGTGGACCTGCTGGAAGCGCCGGGCCTGGGGCTCGATATCGACGCCGAAGCGGCCAGGAAGTATCTCAGCGAAGAGGATGCGGGCTTCTTCGACTGAACCCTCCTTCCTTCACCATGCGAGCGGGTGCCTGAAGCCAGCTTCCGACAGCCGCCCGGGCGACGCCTGTGGTGTTCGTCGCCGCCGGCATGGAGCCCAAGCTCACCTTTCCTTGTTGAGGTCGACCGCGCCGGGAGTAATAGTCGCGGCGGAATTCGTGAGGAGGAAGAGATGACGCTGAACTTCGACCCGAGGGCGAAGGCCACGACGCTTTACCATGGCGAATTCCGGCCGATGTTCATCGGCGGCAAGTGGGTTCCGGCGCAGTCCTGCCAGGAGATGCAGGCGCTGAACCCGGCGACGGGCGAGGTGCTGGCTACGGTGCCGCGTGGCGGGGCGGCCGATGTTGACGCGGCGGT
The DNA here is from genome assembly GCF_053714255.1 of Mesorhizobium sp. 43Arga. Lineage (NCBI taxonomy): Bacteria > Pseudomonadati > Pseudomonadota > Alphaproteobacteria > Hyphomicrobiales > Phyllobacteriaceae > Mesorhizobium > Mesorhizobium sp. 43Arga. The sequence goes on along the minus strand of NZ_JBSKBO010000002.1, from coordinate 1,063,050 downwards.
GGCCGCCGCACGCGCAGCCTTCGAAGGCCCCTGGTCGAAATTCTCGCCCTACGAACGGCAATGCGTGCTGCTCAAGATCGCGGATCTGTTCGAGACGCATTGGGAAGAGCTCAGCGTTTCCGACACGCTCGACATGGGGCTGCCGATCACCCGCACGCTGGCCAACCGGCGCCGCGTCATCGGCATGCTGCGCTTCTATGGCGGCATGGCGACGGCGCTGCATGGCGAGGCGATCGACAATTCGATCCCCGGCGAGATCGTCTCCTTCACAAGGCGCGAGCCGGTCGGCGTCGTCGGCGCGATCATTCCCTGGAACGCGCCGACCGCCGCCTCGATCTGGAAGATCGCGCCGGCGCTCGCCACCGGCTGCACCGTCGTGCTGAAGCCCTCGGAGGATGCGTCGCTGACGCCGCTGCTGATCGCCCGGCTGATGCAGGAGGCCGGCGTGCCTGACGGCGTCGTCAACATCGTCACCGGCACCGGAGCCGAGGCCGGCGCGCGGCTCGCCGAGCATCCCGACGTCAACAAGATCGTCTTCACCGGCTCGACGCTGACCGGACAAGCGATCGCTCGGGCTGCCGTCGCCAACCTCAAGCGCGTTTCGCTGGAGCTCGGCGGCAAATCGCCGATCATCGTCTGCCGCGACGCCGACATCGACAAGGCCGTGCCGGTCGCGGCAATGGCGGTGTTCGTGCATTCGGGCCAGATCTGCATCGCCGGCTCGCGTCTTTTCGTGGCGCGCGAAATCCACGACGAATTCGTGCGCCGCGTCGCGGAATTCGCCGGCGAATTGCGCGTCGGCCACGGCATCGAGGCGGAGACCGAAATCGGGCCGCTGATCAATGCCAGGCAAGCCGGCAAGGTGGAGGGCTATATCAAGGCCGGCAGCGAGGAAGGCGCTAAACTGGTCGCCGGCGGCTCGCGGCTGACGGGCGCGCTTTATGATGGCGGCAACTTCATCGCGCCGACCGTCTTCGGTTCGGTATTGGACAAGATGACCATTGCGCGCGAAGAGATTTTCGGACCGGTCATTTCCGCCATGCCCTTCGACACGCTCGACGAAGCGGTGGCGCGCGCCAATGCGACGCCCTACGGGCTGGCCGCCGGTGTCTTCACCACGCATCTCGGCACCGCGCACAAGCTGGCGCGCCGCATCAAGGCCGGCTCGGTCTGGGTCAACATGTATCATGCCATCGACCCGGCGGTGCCGTTCGGCGGCATGAAGATGTCCGGCTACGGCCGCGAAGGCGGCATCGAACACCTGCATGAGTATCTGGAGACCAAATCAGTCTGGATCCAGACCGACTGAGGGGTGTGCCGATATTCAGGTGAGGGCGGCCTGCGAATGGCAATACGCGAGCGCCCCCTGCCTTCGTCATCCATAGGGTCTGCGCGCGTCGCTTCGCTCCTTGCTTCGCCCTTGGATGACGAAGGGCAGGCAAACCGGTGCCAGGGAACCTTTGTTCGGCTGGTGATTTTTTGCCTATATAGGACATGCGAATGGCCAGGAGGGTGTTGCCGATGACGACGAAACAGTTTGCGATCTGCGCTCTTGCCGTGGCGATAGCCTGTGGCATGTCTACGTCGGCATTCGCCGGGTCCAGGCATCGCCATCACCAGGCCGAGCCGGAACGCTACGTTCCCGCCGATGACGATCTCCTCGGCTTCCTGTTCGGCGGTCCGCGCTACTACGACCAGCAACTGGTCACGACGGCGGCGGGCGCCTGTTCCTATCACCGGGTGGGGCCGGATGCGAACGCGTTGAACAAGATCAACGATCATCATTGCGGGAAATAGGTGGGCCGCGCGGCGGTCAGCTCAAGCCAGTCGGCCCCGGAAGCCAATGCTAAATTTCAGCAGCCTGAAACCGGGCGATTTCAATGGTTTGTATCTGGATCCGCCAGTTCCGCGCGAATCTCGCCGCCATGTTCGTCGCGCGCGGGACCTTTCGCCGGCGTCTTTTGCGCCCATCCGGAAAAGCGCGGAGCAGCGGCTGCCTGCAGGATGCCGTCCACCGCCAGCCAAGAGCCGCGCGCGGCCATGTGCGGATGCCGTGCTGCTTCCCATGGATCGAGTACCGGGGTGACGCAGGCGTCTGACCCTTCGAACAGGCTGGTCCATTCACCCCGCGGTTTGGCGGCAAAGATAGCCGCCAGCCGGCTGCCCAACCCCGGCCAGAGATCGCGGTCGAATTGCCTGGCGAATTGCGGGTCGGCGGCGAGGCCGAGCCGGTCGAGAAACAGCGCATAGAATTTCGGCTCGATACACTGGACGCTGATGAAACCGCCGTCAGCGGTGCGATAAACGCGGCACCAATGCGGTCCGTCGAGAAGGCTTTGGCCGCGCTCGGCGACGAGCCCGCCGGACTGGCCGAGCACCATCAGCAGGTTCATCATGTGGGCCGAGCCGTCGACGATGGCCGCGTCGACCACTGTGCCTTGGCCGCTGGCACGCGCGCTCATGATGGCGGCCAGCATGCCGATCACCAGATAGAGCGCGCCGCCGCCTATGTCGCCGGTGAGCGTCGGCGGCGCCATGGGCGGCTCGCCCGGCAAGGAGGCGTACCAGAGCGCGCCCGACACGCCGGCATAGTTCAGGTCGTGCCCGGCGGTGCGGGCGAGGGGGCCATCCTGGCCCCAGCCGGTCATACGGCCATAGACCAGCTTTGGATTGACCGCCAGGCAGGCATCGGGGCCGAGGCCGAGGCGCTCCATGACGCCGGGACGGAACCCCTCGATCAGCCCGTCGGCGGTGGCGATGAGGCGCATCAGCACTGCGACATCTCCGGCATCCCGCAGATCGAGCGCGATGGAGCGCTTGCCGCGATCGAGCAGCGAGCGTTCGGGCAGGCCGGGCATAGGCGCCTGCTTGCGGTGGACGACGATGACATCGGCGCCGAGATCGGCGAGCAGCATGCCGGCGAAGGGCGCCGGCCCGAGCGCCTCGATCTCGACGATTCGCGTCCCCTTCAGCATTCCACCCTCCACGGCGTTCAAACCCAGAGTATGGCGCAAGGTGACGGTGTGTAACCCCGCTGTTTTGGCATTGAAGCATGTGCCGCCCGCATATACTTCAGGGCCATGAAAAAAATCGGTTTCCTGTCATTCGGGCACTGGACGCCCTCGTCGCAATCGCAGGTACGTTCGGCTTCCGACGCGCTGCTGCAATCCATCGATCTCGCCGTCGCGGCCGAGCAGCTCGGCGCCGACGGCGCCTATTTCCGCGTGCATCATTTCGCCCGCCAGCTCGCCTCGCCGTTCCCGCTACTTGCGGCGGTGGGCGCCAAGACCAGCCGCATCGAGATCGGCACGGCGGTCATCGATATGCGCTATGAGAATCCGCTCTACATGGCCGAGGATGCGGGGGCTGCCGACATCATCGCCGGTGGCCGGCTGCAGCTTGGCATCAGCCGTGGCTCGCCCGAACAGGTGATCGATGGCTGGCGTTATTTCGGCTACCAGCCGCAGGACGGCAAAAGCGACGCCGACATGGCGCGGCATCACGCCGAGGTTTTTCTCGACACGCTGCGCGGCGAAGGCTTCGCGCAGCCCAATCCACGGCCGATGTTCCCCAACCCGCCCGGGCTGCTCAGGCTCGAGCCGCATTCGGAAGGCCTGCGCGAGCGTATCTGGTGGGGTGCGGCCACCAACGCCACCTCGGAATGGGCGGCCAAGCTCGGCATGAATCTGCAGAGTTCGACGCTGAAGTTCGACGAGAGCGGCAAGCCCTTCCACATCCAGCAGGCCGAGCAGATCCGGATCTATCGCGAGGCGTGGAAAGCGGCCGGGCACGAGCGCGAGCCGCGCGTCTCGGTCAGCCGCAGCATCTTCGCGCTGGTCGACGACCGCGACCGCGCCTATTTCGGCCGCGGCAACGAGAGCCGCGACCAGATCGGCTTCATCGAGGAGAATACGCGGGCGATCTTTGGCCGCAGCTACGCCGCCGAGCCGGACGTGCTGATCAAGGAGCTGGCACAGGACGAGGCGATCGCCGAGGCCGACACCCTGCTGCTCACCGTGCCCAATCAGCTCGGCGTCGACTACAACGCCCATGTCATCGAGGCGATCCTGACCCATGTCGCGCCGGCCCTGGGCTGGCGCTGACGGCCGCGCCATGTAACCATCGATCGCGGCGGGCGATTCAGGAGGTTCACGGCATGGCGAAGAAGGCTTTGATTGCCTGGGGTGGCTGGGAAGGCCACACGCCGGAACGCAGTGCCAACGTCGTTCGCGGACTGCTTCAGCGCAATGGGTTTGATGTCACGCTGGGCCAGGGCACGGCGATGTTCGCCGATCCGGAACTGCCTTCCTTCGATCTCATCGTACCTGCCATCACCATGTCGACGATCGAAAAGGCCGAGCTGCAGAACCTGACTGCCGCGGTTCGCGAGGGAACAGGCCTCGGCGGCTTCCACGGCACGATGGGCGACAGTTTCCGCAACGAGCCCGACTACCAGTTCATGACCGGCGGCCAATGGGTCGCGCACCCCGGCAACATCATCGATTATCGTGTGGTGATCACACAGCCCGACGACCCGATCACCAAAGGCGTCGGTGATTTCGCCTACCGGTCGGAGCAGTATTACATGCATGTCGACCCGAGCAACGAGGTGCTGGCGACCACCACTTTCAGCGACGCGCATTTTCCGGGCATCGATGGCGTCGTCATGCCGGTGGTCTGGAAACGCAGATATGGCGCGGGAAAGGTTTTCTACAGTTCGCTTGGGCACACGGCGGACGAGTTCGCGGTGCCGGAAATGGCGTTGATTGTGGAGCGTGGTCTGCTGTGGGCGGCGCGGGGGTAGCGGTAACGGTGGCGCTCTACGGCGCCACCTTCCGTGACGGCCGGTCAAGACCAACCATGGCTTAGAAAAAATGGGATTTGCAAGAAAACTTCGAACCATGCTCGGCCTTCGACGCGCGCCAAAGCCGGAAAAGATGCCGCAGCATGCATCGATTGGGCGAAGAACGCTCTTCTACACAAAGCCAAGCAATATCTATGGCTGTGACGAGACCTCACCGCTTGAGATAGGAGCGTTCTGCTCCATAGCGGAGGAGACGCTGTTCCTTTGCCGCGCCAATCATCCGACGCACTTTGTCTCGACTTTCCCATTTGAAGTTCACATGACGAATTCGGTCGCGGCCTACGATGATCTGGTGGTCAACGGACCGACAAAAATCGGCAACGACGTCTGGATTGGACGACGCGCAATCATCCTGCCGGGAATAAATATTGGAGACGGTGCCGTTGTCGGAGCCGGCTCGATCGTCACCAAGGATGTCGCACCCTATTCGGTCGTCGCGGGAAATCCCGCCAGGCTCATCCGGAACAGGTTTACGGATGACCAGATCGCGAGTTTGCTCGCTATTCGCTGGTGGGAGTGGAGCGACGAGAGGATCAAAGCCGAACTGCCGGCGTTCTTTGGATCGATTGACGCCTTCATCGCCGCCAACCGTGCATCATAGCCCAGCGGCGTCAATCCAGAACTCATGGAACTGCTTTCCGCTTGTGCCGAACGGCACCATGCCCTCACCCGATCCCGCCCGTGACGCGATAGGCGCCGGCGGTGCGGCCATCCTCCAGCCGCACCACCGCCGTCACGATCGAGCCATAGGAGCCGCGCCAGACGCTATGGAGGCGCTGATGCTCGGCGCCCGCCACGAGTGCACGCCCGCTGAAGCGCGCGCCGGCTCGCTGCATCGCGACGGGCTCTCCGTTGACATGGACTTTGACGCTGGCGTTTTGCGCCTCGGCTAGCAGGTCGAGCGTGATGGCGATCTCGTCCTGATCTCCGGAACTGCCCATCTCGGTGGCGAGCGCGATGGCAAGCGGCGGCGCCGCGCTGCCGCCAGCCTTGGCGCTCCGCCCTGAAAACACATCATCGGCCAGTTCCGGCGTGCGTGGCGGGCTTGTGCGGCGCTGGGTGGCGCGTTCGTAATCGCCGGCCATGCGCAGCAGATTTGCGTCGTCATAGGCCTTGCCGGCGAAGGTGAGGCCGACCGGCATGCCGATGTCGGCCATCGTGCCCATCGGCACGGTGACGGTCGGAATGCCGAAATGGCGCCAGACCAGATTGCCGTTGGCGACCCAGGTGCCGTTGCGCCAGGCGAGCGCGGCCGACGCCTCGTCGATGTCGGCGTCGGCCGGGCCGACATCGGCGGCGGCTGGCAGCACCACGGCGTCGATGCCTTGCGCGTCGAGCCAGTCCTCGAAATCGATCCGCCGTGTCGCTTCCAGCCCTTTCAGGCCCTCTTCAAGCGTCGGAATATCCCTGAAGGGCGTGACGCCGGATTTGGCGCGCTCGACATATTCCGCCAGGTCGAAGCCACCCTCGTAGCGATCAGGCAATGTACCCGGCGGCTGCGGGAAGATTTTCGGGCCGTCGACCGAGGCGAGGTCGGGCAGGGCCGGATCGGCATTGGCGCGCAGGAAATCGTCCCAGCCCCAGATGCAGAGATCCCAGATTTCGCGGTCGGCGAAATCCGGCGGCACCAGCCCGCGCTCGACCATGGTGCGGGCGCCGGGACGGTCGCGCTCGTAGTTGGAGACGACGGGAAAACCGACCTCCACCACCTCGGCGCCAAGCTGCTTGAGATCGGCCGCGGCTTGTTCCCATAGCGCCCGCACCGAGGCGCGGGTTTCGATTGGCCGGTCGGCCTCGCTGTCGCGGCCGATATACATTTTCGGCACGCCGAGCCGCATGCCTTTCAGCGAGCCCTCAAGCATCAGGTCGGTATAGCGCTGCGGCCGCACTTGAGAACTCTTCGGCAGCGCGACCCAGGGCTGTGCGCGCCAGAAATCGCCGCGCGTCTGCGGGTCGTCGGCGACGATCACGTCGAGCAGTTCCAACATGTCGGGCACGCTGCGTGTGTGTGGCACCACGACATCCATGGTCGGCACCAATGGCCAGTTGCCGCGCACGGAAATGACGCAGCGCGACGGGGTGTAGGCGACCAGCGCGTTGTTGGTGGCTGGCGCCCGGCCGGACGACCAGGTCTCCTCGCCGAGACCGAAGGCGCAGAAGCTGGCGGCCGTTGCGGTGCCCGAACCATTCGATGAGCCCGACGCGAATGCTGCGGTCAGGTAATCGGCATTGTAGGGGCTTTCGGCGCGGCCATAGACGCCGCGCTGCATGCCGCCATTGGCCATTGGCGGCATGTTGGTAAGACCGATCAGTACGGCGCCGCCGGCGCGCAGCCGGGCGATGGTGAAGGCGTCCTCATTGGCGATGAGATGCTCGAAGGCCGGCGAGCCGGCGGCGACCGTCAGGCCTTTGACCTTGTAGCTGTCCTTGGCGGTGTAGGGGATGCCGTCGAGTGGCCCGAGCAAGGCATTGTTGCACCGCCGCCGGTCGGAAGCGGCGGCCTCCTCGAACATGGCGGGATTGAGCACGGGGACTGCGTTGAGGCCGATGCCATGCCGGTCGAAATGCGCGATGCGCCTGAGATATGCCGCGACCAGTTCGACGCTGGTGACCGTGCCGTCATCGAGCGCGCGGCGCAGTTGGTCGATCGTCGCTTCGACGAGATGAAGTCTGGCATCGGTCATCGCTGGTTCCAGGCTGTTGTCTGTACGCCATGGATGAGCGAGGCCGCCGGCTTCGGCAAGGGCCAGCGGTCAATCTTTGTCGGGACGCGTTATTCCTGCCGACACCTTGCCGGCAGGCATGGCGCGCGATCGGCGGTTTCACCATGGCAAAAAGATTTCCACCCTCATGCAACCCCTAATGGGTGCGTGCGTTACAGGGCTCCCGGGGGAGGTTTGCATTGAACCGTTTTGGGATCCTGGACGAGCCGAGAGGCGCGTGCTTCATTTTCGACAGATTTACGGAATTGCCGGCTCGGCAGGGGGCGGGGCTCTCATCGGGCTCCGTCGGCACGAAGTGCCGTCGGACCGGTTTGAGATGGAGCAAGCGGCAATCACTGGGCGCTGCCGTCGCTGTCGTCGCCGGGCAACTGTCGGATAAATAATGGAGATCGGACATATCAAAACGGCTTGCAAGCGCAAGCTAAAGCTCGCAGAAGTTGTGCAAAAAGCATGCCGTTCGAGAAGACTTATACCGTCATCCAGCATGAAGGGGGAATCATGCCTGACCAGAATGCCCTGATCCGCGCGGCTATCGGACGGCTGCTTTCCGAGAAAACCGGAGTTGCGGTGATTTCCATGAAAGAGAGTATCACCGAGTTGCTGGCAAGGACCGGAGCGACGCTAGCCATCGAAACCCTGCAGGACATACTGCTGGAAATGGCCGAGGTGCGCGGCATGACTGTCGTGCTCGATGTCTAGGGCAGTTCACCGTTTCCCGGAAACGGCGAGCTGCTCCAACTCAATTTCGGAGGGGAAAGCGCTACGCGCTTTCCCGGGCGGCATCGGGTAGCCGTTCAGCCGCGACCGGGCCGAGGCGTTCTGCCTTGCCCGCTGGTGCAAGCGTGCCATCACCGTAGATCATGCGGCCGGCGCGGAAGGTGGCGCGGACGCGTGGCACGGGATGGCGGTCGGCCACCACGAAATCGGCCAGAAGACCGGGCTCGATGGCGCCGCGATCGGTGAGTCCCAGGGCGTTGGCCGGGTTGGCGCTTGTCAGCGCCGCCGCCGCCGCGAGGCCATCGCCCCGCAGCTCCGCCAGGCCGAGCACGGCCGGCAGGATGGAGGCCGGATGGTAGTCGCTGGCCAGCATGTCGAGCAGCCCGGCCTGATAGGCCTGCCGGGCGGAAAGATTGCCGGAATAGGACTCGCCGCGCAGCGCGTTGGGCGCGCCCATGGCGGAATGCATGCCGAGCCTGCGGGCTTCCTGCGCCGCCTCCAGGGTCACCGGGAATTCCGAGAGCGCGGCACCCAGGCCACGCACCAGCTCCACCTTTTCCGGCGTGTCGTCGTCATGCGAGGCGAGCACGACGCCGGCGGCCCGGGCACGCGCCGACAGGTCCTGCAGGGCGTTCAGCACATCGCCCTGGCCGTTGCGGCCCGCCATGCGCTTGCCGACGACCTCGGAGGCCGCGGCAACCGACATGCCGCGCTCCTTGGCGATGCGGGCGATGTAGAGCTCGACGTCGCGGTACTGTCCCTGTCCGGGCGTGTGATCCATCAGCGAGATCAAATGCAGCCTGCCGGCGTCCATCAGCTTCTGCAGTCTGGGAATCGCAGGGGTGAAGGTCACTTCGAAGCGGGCGTGGATGCGGTGGTCGACCAACAAGTGGTCCTTCATCCCGGCAATGGTATCGATGATTTCCTTGGTATGGCCTTCCGAGCGCAGCACGCCGCTGGTGACGCTGGCGCCGATAAAGGAAAGCGCTGCATAGGCCGTGGTGATGCCGCAGGAGGCGAGCTTCTTGTCGAGCTCGGCAATGCCGATCCGCATCGGCACGTGGACGCCGATGCGCGGCTCGACTTCCCTCTCCACCATGTCGCCATGCATGTCGATGAAGCCGGGCAGCAGCAGGCGGCCGCCACCCTGGATATCGGCATGGTCGACAGGCCTGTCGCGGATTTCGGCGATCCGGCCGTCTTCGATCCTGACGGCGCCGTTCTGGATGACGCGGTCGCGCAGGACAATTTCGAATTCACTCAGCCACATGTCATGTCTCTCAGGATGGATTTCGCGATCGACAAGATCGGCGACATCATCGGGATGGCGGAAGACCGGGATCATGGAGGATGCGCCGGCTTGCCGACGCCTCGATCACGATCTCTCCAGGACATGGCTTCTAGTTCACTCGAATGTCGGTTTCCATTTGATTTTTATGACATTTCCATGAAAGCCGGCCCTGCCGGAGCCCCTGATTCAGCCGGTGCGTGATCGTTCCGACAGCCATTCGGCGGTTTGCCGGCTGGCCTGTTCGGCGGAAAACTCAGGGGTCAGCCCCTGCAGCAGGCCGTGCAGGAAGATCCCGGTGAAACAGTCGCCTGCGCCGATCGTGTCGGGCACGCTAACCTGCTTCAGCGGCATGACGTGATTGAGCGCCTTGCCGTCATAGAGCGAGATCGGCCGCATTCCATCGGTCAGCACCAGCGTCCCCAGGCGAGGCCCGGCAATCCCTGATGCCCGATCCCAGATCCCCCGTATGTCCTCGCCGGGAAAGTCGGCGCGCGATCCGATGACGATGTCGGCCGGGCGGTGCGATGGGCTGCGCAACGGAAACTGCGAGATGACAAGCGGGATCGTTCGCAGCGAGGCAACCAGGCCGTCGTCGAGCACCAGGGCGTTGAGATAGGCGGCGTCGCCGCTGACGGGCTCGGGTGCGGCGAAGGGAGGGCGCAGTTGGCCGCTGGTGTTCAAAATGGTGCGCTCGCCGTTTGGCTCGAGCAGGATTTCCGTGAACCGGGTTTCGCCGGCCCACACGGTGACGTAGCCGGTATCGATGCCGCTCGCCTGCAACGTGGCGAGTGCTGCCCGGCCATAGTCGTCGTCCATCAGGTTGCTGATCAGCCGGACATGGTTGCCGAGCTTCGCCAACTGCGTGCCGGTGTGGAAGCCGCCGCCGCCAAGCCTGACAACACGCTCGGAATAGGTGATGCGCGAGCCCGAGACGAGGGGCGCTGACAGCGACCAGACCTGGTCGTGATTGACGTGGCCGACAACGATGACGGTGCTCATGATCCCTTGCTTTCCGTTCCTGCCGCCCAGGCCAGGCGCCAGTGCGTCGACGATGAAGCGCTGCGCGAGCACGCTCCCGCCGCACTATGACCGGTCGGAGTCACCGTCGACAATCGCTGCTTTGTCCGGCGCTCCGGCGTTGGCGCGGACGAAAACACCGTCCACGCCATGGCCCTGCGCTGTCCCTGCGCATTCCGTGAAAACGGGAGACACTGCTTCTACACCGGCGAACGCGACTTCGTCGCCGTCTACCGCCGTCATCCCTGCACGAATTCGTAGGCGTGGGACACCAGGCCGTCGCCGATCTTTCGCGTATTGACCAGGTGCAGCGGTTTCTTGTTGCTGGTCTCGCCGAAGAGACGCTGGCCGGTTCCCAGCACGACCGGGAAGACCGTCAGCCGCAGTTCATCGGCCAGGTTATGTTCTATCAGTGTGTGCACCAGCTGATAGCTGGCATAGACCAGGATTTCCCCGTCCACTTTCCGCTTCAACTCCGAAACCTCCTTTGCCGCATCGCCGTTGAGGACCGTGGTGCTGCCCCACTGAGGATGATCGAGTGTCGAGGACACGACGTATTTGGGGATGCCGTTCATTCTGGCCGCCCACTTGCTGCCCACGCGGACGTCCATAAAGGGCGTCCGGGACGCGAACCACTCGAAGCTGCGCCTGCCCAGCAGCAGCGCCTCGGCACCCAGCACTTCCTCCGTCTCGTTGGCGGTCCAGTCTTCGATGTCCTTGGCCCCCGCGGACTGGCGGAACCAGCCGCCCAGTTCGAAGCCTTCCTGGCCGTCCGGATCCTGGACCACTCCATCGAGTGTGGCATTTGTGCTGATGACGATCTTTCCCATTTCCGTGCTCCTTTGACGATATTGTCGCAGAAGTAGACGCCGCGGCATCGCAAAAGGGGGCGCTCGGCGACCGCTCCTTTTGCGCCCTGGCCGGCGTCAATACAGTATGGAACCGCACACAAGGAGGCGTGGAGTTGGCGAGAACGGACCTGATGTCGAGGGCGCGGAGCGGCGACGGCGAGGCATTCCGGGCGTTGACAGAGCCGCACCGTCGCGAGCTACAGGTGCACTGCTACCGGATGCTCGGATCGTTTCAGGACGCCGAGGACGCTCTCCAGGACACGATGCTCGCCGCCTGGAGAGGTCTCGAACGTTTCGACGGGCGCGCCTCGCTTCGCACCTGGCTCTACCGCATCGCCACCAACCGCTGCCTCGACGTGCTGCGCTCTGCGCGCCGACGTCCGGCAAAGCAGTGGGACATCCCGGGAATCCAGCCGCCGGAACCCACCGGACTCGGCGAAATTCCCTGGCTCGAGCCCTATCCCGACGCCCTTCTGGACGGTGCGATCAGCGTGCCACTCGGTCCGGAGGCGCGCTACGAGCAAACCGAATCCATTTCCCTGGCCTTTGTGACCGCCCTGCAGATCTTGCCGCCGCGCCAGCTCGCTGTCCTCATCCTGCGCGACGTCCTCGGATTCCACACGGACGAAGTCGCCGACATGCTGGACACTTCAGTTGAATCTGTCAAAAGCGCGCTCAAACGCGCCCGTGCGGGAATGCAGCGCCGACTGACGGTAACCACTGTCCGAGAGCCGCCGCCGGCCGGCAACTCACCTGCCGAGGACGCGATCGTGGCGAAGTTCGTCAGCGCCTACGAATCCGCCGACATCGACGCGTTGGTGGCGCTGTTGACCGGCGACGTCTTCTTGTCGATGCCGCCGGTGCCGCTGGAATACCAGGGTCGAGACATTGTGGGCCACTTCTTCGCCCCCATTTTCGGCTCGGGACAGAGATACGAACTGGTGCCGACGCGAGCCAATTGTCAGCCGGCATTCGGCGTCTACAGGCACACACCCACAGGCATCCACGGATCCGGCCTCTTCGTCCTCGCTCTCGCCGGCGACCAAATCGGCGCCATGACCGCCTTCGAAAAGACGGTCCTGCCCATATTCGGCCTGCCGCAATCCCTCCCGGGTGCAGGGTAGATCGCCTTCAGCCTGACCGCAGAGCCGCTCTGGGTTCTAAGAGCTCCTATGAGGCGCGAAACGGCCAGGGGACGACGGTCACCATTGGACCAGATACAGCCGACAATTCACGCGGGGTGCAAGCGCGAACCGCCTATCCCCGCTTTTCAATCACCGCGTACAGAACATTGCGGTTCTCACCAAAATACACCTTTGCCTCGACGGCGTTGCGGTCGACGCTGGCGTTGACGATATTCCACATGTCGACCTCCGAGCGCAGCAGCAGCACCCAGTCCATGAACGTCTCGCGGTAGCCGGCGTCGGGGGTGCCCTCGGCGTAGTTGGCGAACAGGAATGTGCCGTTCGGCTTCAGCATCTGCAGGCAGGTCTTGGTGAGTTTCACGGCGACATTGTGCTGGAGGTAGTCGTAGAGGCCCGAGGCGTAGATGAGATCGAACTTGCCGAGCTTGTGGCCCCTGGTCAGCACGGTCCGCACGGAGCCGTCGACGGCCTCGACCGCGGTGCCCTGGAAGTCGCGTGCGATCAGCCCGACGCTCTGCGGATCCTGGTCGAGCGCGACCCAGCGCTTGAGACGGCCCTCGGCCAGAGCGACGGAGCGGTTGGCTTCGCGCAGGTGGCCGGCGGCGATGGCGAGCACCTCGGTTTCGGGGCCGTTCTTGGCCGCGGTCTCATCGACATAGCGGGTCAGGAGATCGCGCCGTTCGCGTGCCGCCACGCATGACGGAACGTTCTGGGTATGGCTGTAAAGCGCCTTGCCGATCTCGGAAGCGCTCGCCACGCTCTCGGCCACGTGCGGGTCGCAATAGATGTAGTCGAGCAACTGCGCGTCGCCGGAATAGCCCCTGGGCTTGGTGAAGGACCAGTGAGTCAGCGGATCCTGGAGAAAATACTCCAGGATCGGGTGGTTCTGCGCCACCGGTATCAGGGCCTGCCAGACGTCGGGATGCACCTTGGCCCGCAGCGCGCTGAGCAGCGACAACAGCCGGCGAACGATCTCGGCGGCATATTTTTGCTGCTCGATCTGCTGCTGAGTCGCGTGGAGGATGAGTGCCAGTTCCGCACGGGCGGTTTCGAACTCTTCGCCATGATGCTCGAGCTTACCCCGGGGCAGACTGCCGGCGATAATCTCGGCGGTAATCAGGCTTTGCCCATCAAACACGGTTTGCACACCAGGACTCCTTGGTTAACAGTCAGTTAACTTATTGCGTAGAATGCTCCCTTTGCCAACGGCACCTCGGAGGCATTTTATTGTTATGATTAATTTCCCGCTAACCATCTCAATTTATTAGCGATCTTGCAGATAAGATTCTGGGTCCGAGTTAACGCAAACTTGTCTGGCGCCATCGCATTTTACCGCGTGGCAATCGTGTCGCGTCCCAAGGAGTCGTCCTGCGTGGGGGCAGAAGCTGGAAAAAAGTTCGGAGCGCAGAATCCCCTTTCGCAGGGGCTTGTGAACGAACGCGCGTCATCTAGATTGGCCGATACGGCGGATGTGGAACCGTATGATCCGCGCCAGGAACTGGGGGTGGCGGAGCTGCGCATCCTTTACCGCGACGAAGCCCTGGCGAAGCGAAGGAAAGACGCCAGGCCCGGGCTCTGGATCGCCGTTGTCATCTATGTGCTGTTTTCGGTATCGGACCTGCTGCTGATACCTGACGTGGCGGCCTACACGATTACGGCGCGCTTTGCGGTGGGGTTGACCGCTCTGCTGACCCTGGAGGGGCAGCTTCGCCGGGGCGTCGCGACGGAATGGCTTGATGTGACCTGCGCCGCGGCGATCATCTTTGGCTATATCGGTTGGCTGCTTCCGGCTTCCATGGGGGCGGACAAGGAAAGCGTCGCCTATTACATGGTGTTCGGCACCATTTTCATGATGAGCGCCAATCTATTTTTCACGTTCAGCTTCAAGGTGTCGATCATAACGTCGACAATCATATTGTGTATCTTGTATGTCGTGAACTATTTTGTACCAGCCTCGCTGACATACAAGATGGTATTTGGAATTTTCTACGTTTCGTGCTTCACCTTCACCTCCTATGTGAACTGGAAGCTGAATGAAGAGCGCTACAACGTCTTCCTGAACGCGCTGGAAGCCAAGATCCAGCACAAGGAGGCGACCGAACGCGGCAAGGCCCTGCTCAGACTGTCGCGGACGGATCCGCTGACGGGGCTGGAGAACCGGCGTGCGATCGACGAGAAGCTGCGCGATCATTGGAGCGACTGGCAAAAGCTTGGCAGCAAGTTCGCCGCCATCCTCATCGACGTCGACTTCTTCAAGAAGTTCAACGACTGCTACGGGCACCAGGAAGGCGACCGCTGCCTGATCCATGTCGCCAATGCGCTGAGCGATCTGATCAAGAATTACAATGGCTCGATCGGGCGCTATGGCGGCGAGGAATTCATCGTGCTCGCCCGCATGGACAAGAAGGACCAGGTCGCCGAACTGGCCGAAGCCATCTGCCGCACGGTGGAGAACCTGGCGATCACCCACGAGCTCAGGCGCGACGGTATCTCGATCGTGACGGCGAGCGTGGGTGCTGCTTTCACCAGGACGCAGGCCGGCGCCAAGCTGGAAAAGATCATCCATGAGGCCGATCGCGCGCTCTATTTGGCCAAGGCCGGCGGGCGCAATTGCGCCCGGCTGTTCGACCCGACCGATCCGCAGAGCAGCGACGAGAGCGAGAACCTCGCAGCGCTCCTGAAGATCGCGATCGGCCAGGGCCTCGTTTCACTCGTCTACCAGCCGATCCAGGATGTCGTGTCGGGCCGGGTCGAGGCCGTGGAGGCGCTGATGCGTCTCAAGATGCTGGACGGAACCCTGGTTCCGCCGAGCCTGTTCATTCCCGTGGCGGAACGCACCGGGGCGATCCTGGAACTCGGCCGCTGGGCAATACGGACGGTGTGCGCCGAGCTGCTGGCGGACGATCACGTCCCCCTCGTCAGTGTCAACGTCTCGCCGATCCAGCTCAAGACGCCTGGCTTCGCCGCTTCCGTCGCGACCATTCTGGGCGAGACGGGCGTGACCGGCAACAGGCTGGCCTTCGAAATCACCGAAGGGCTCGAGATGGAGATGCACTCTGACATCCTGCGCTGCATCAGCGACCTGAAGCTGCTCGGCATCAAGATCTGGCTCGATGATTTCGGCACCGGCTTCGCCGGCCTGTCGTGGCTGCGTCTGATCGATTTCGACACGGTGAAGATCGACCGCTCGTTCCTGCACGATTGCGGCACTCCGAAGGGCATGGCGATGCTGCAGGACATCATCGCGCTGGTTCGCAATCGCGGCCACAAGATCCTGGTCGAAGGCGTGGAAACCGACGAGCAGATCGCGCTGATGCGTGAGTTCGGCATCGACAAGATCCAGGGTTTCCGCGTCGGCCGTCCGGTTCCCGCCGCGACCTACCAGGCAAAGCGGGGCGTCCAGAAGCGCCCGTTCCTCAAGTCCGCGTAACGGGGGCGGGCGCGCTCACCCCAGCAGATTGCGCGCCGTGCGCATGAAGATTTTCGAGCCGATCGGGATCAGGTCGTCGGGAAAATCATAATCCGGATTGTGCAGGGAAGGGTGCCGTTCGCCGGCGCCGAGGAAGAACATCGCCGATCTGGCGCTGCGGCCGAACAGGCCGAAATCTTCCGAGGCACGCATCGGCAGGGCCTCTTCACCGTACACGACGCCTTCTTCGTCGAGCGCGCGTTGCAGGTGCTCCACCGCGTCCGGCGCATTGACGCTGGCGACGAAGATCTCGTGATAATCCCAGCGCGCGGAGAGGCGATGGCGGGCCGCGATGTCCGTGACCACGGCTTGCGCCGCGGCGCACAGATCCGCCATGCGCTCGTCGCGGCGGGTGCGCAGCGTCGCCCACACCTCAGCATGCGCGGGCGCGATGCCGAACACGGCTTCGCCCATCGCGGCATGGGTGACGGTGACCATGGAAAAATCGTCGTCGGCGAAGGTGGCGCGGCCGAGCGCCGGCAGCGCCGGCATCAGCTCTGAGATCGCCGGCATCGGCGAAATGCCGGTCTCGGGCATGGAGGAATGCGCGGTCTTGCCCTCGAGCACGATGCGCATGCCGCGCGAGGCGCAGTTGACCACGCCGGGCTTCAGCCTGACCTCGCCGAACGGCACGCCGGGCAGATTGTGCAGCGAGAAGGCGAAATCCGGCGCGATCTCGCCATAGCGCGGATCGGCGACGACGCCGGCAGCACCGTTGCCGGTCTCTTCGGCCGGCTGGAACATCAGCACGACGCGGCCGCTGGCCGGGCGCTGGCGCCCCAGCTGGCGGCCAAGCGCGGCCAGGATCGCGGTGTGCCCGTCATGGCCGCACATATGCGACTTGCCGGGCACCTGCGAGGCATGCGGCACGCCGGAAAGCTCCTCGATCGGCAGCGCGTCGAGTTCGGAGCGGAACAGCACGGTCGGCCCGGCCTTGCCGCTGTCGTAGACCGCCGCCACGCCGTGCCCGCCGAGGCCGGTCAGGACCTTGTCCGGCCCGGTGTCGGCGAGGAAGGAGACGACTTCCTTCGCCGTCTTTTCCTCCTCGTTGGAGATTTCCGGCTGCCGGTGCAGCTTGCGCCGCCATTCGGTCAGCTCGACGATATCCCGGTTGGTCAGGGTCATGGTTCCGCCTCCGATTGTTCCGATCGGCACAGTGTCGCAAACGCCGCTAGCGTACTCGATTGGGGCAGAGCGCTTTGAACTGGTCCAGCGTGACATCGTATGAGGAGGCGCCGGAGCCATCGAGCACCACATTGTCATCGATCGATGTGATCAGGTAATCCGTCGTCACCTCAGTACCCTTGTTGCGGCCCTGGAACAGCATGTTGGCGCCATAGAAGGTGGTGAACTTGCCGGTCTTGCAGTTGGCGGATATTTCGAAGTGCAGGGGCGACTTCATTTCCGCGTCGATGCACTCCTTGGAGAAATCATGGCCATATTCGCGGCAGTAGACGCCCGCCTTCTGCCTGTTGTGCTTGGCCAGGATGCTGGCGTGCTCGGAGCCGATGCCTGACTTTTTGACGATGGTGAGTTCCATTCCCACCTTGTTGCCGTAGTAGATGGTCCTGGCTTCGGCAGAGGTGGCCAGCAGCAGGGCGGAAAGCACGAGCGGCAGATGTCGCATGGAAACGCCTCCCTTTGGCCGGGAGGATTTCACGCACGCGATCGCATGGTCAAGGCCTCAACGCACAACCGCCGCCGATGAGCATGTCATCGACGGCGGCGCCGCGCAGTTTCTGGAACTGCCTTACTGATTGATCTCCGGCTCGACCAGCTTTGCCAGGTTTCTCAGCGATTCCTGCCAGCCGAGATAGCAGGCCTCGACCGGGATGACGTCGGGGATGCCGGCCTGGGTGATGTCGATTTCGGTGCCGACCGAGACTTTTTTCAGGATCACGGTCACCTGGATCTCGCCCGGCAAATTGGGGTCGTCGAACCTGTCGGTGTAGCGCAGGCGCTCGCCCGGAACGAGTTCGAGATATTCGCCGCCGAAGGCGTGGCTGCCGCCGGTGGTGAAGTTGCGGAACGACATCTTGAACGTGCCGCCGACCTTGGCCTCGAACTGATGGACCGTGCAGGTGAAGCCGTTCGGCGGAAGCCATTTCGCCAGCGCGTCGGCTTCGACGAAGGCGCGATAGACCTTTTGCGGGCTGGTGGTGAGAACGCGGTGCAAACGTACGGTGCCGGGCATATCGTGTCCTTTCATGATGCCTGTTCGATGTCCCAAGGACGAACGGGGCTTGACCGATCCGACACGGGCTCTCAAACTTTTCGAGAACCCGGCCGCGAGCCTGTCTTAGTCCCTGTGCATGTCGTTGTCGCAAAACCGCTGCACGCTTTTGGCGACATGCACTGGCGTAGGGCAAACCAGGTCGATTTGGGACTCGATTTTGCGGCGGCTGGACCAATCGTCGCAAATGACGAACCCGATAGCCATTATGAGGAGAGTGTTTATAACGGTCGCTGAAATCGCGATATCCAAGGGGAGACGATGCGCTACATACGTCCGCTTTCAATCGAAGATGCCGTTGGCCAATTGGCCGGATCGGCTGGCACGGCAGCCATCCTGGCCGGAGGCAGCGACCTTCTGGTGAGGATGAAGGGGGGCTTTGTCGAGCCCGACCTGATCGTCGACATCAAGTCGATCGCGGGCTTGAGCGAAATCCGCGAAACCGCCGACGGCTTCAGCATTGGCGCTGCCGTTCCCTGCGCCGTGCTGGGCGAGAACGCCGCCCTGAAGAAGGCATGGCCCGGCGTCGTCGAGGCGGCCAAGCTGATCGGCTCGAAGCAGGTGCAGGGACGCTGCACCATCACCGGCAATCTGTGCAACGCCTCGCCGGCGGCGGACAGCGTTCCGGCATTGGTGGCCGCGAGCGCCAAGGCGGTGATCGCCGGACCCTCGGGCAAGCGCACCATTGCCGTCGAGGCCGTGCCGACCGCGCCGGGCAGGACATCGCTCGCCAAGGGCGAGATCATCGAGGCGATCCTGCTCGACAAGCGCTCGCCGCGTTCGGGCGATGCCTATCTGCGCTTCATTCCGCGCACCGAGATGGACATCGCCGTGGTCAGCGCCGGGGTGAACCTGACGATCGACGAGCATGGCGTCGTCACGGCGGCCCGCGTGGCGCTGGGCGCGGCGGCACCGACGGTGCTGCTGGTGGAAGAGGCCGCCGAGGCGCTTGTCGGCAGGAAGCTGGACGACGCAGCGCTCGAGCGGCTGGCAAAAGTCTGCGCCGGCGCCTGCCGCCCGATCGACGACAAGCGCGGCACCATCGAGTTCAGACGGAAGGTTGCGGGCGTGCTGGCCGGGAGAGCCGCAACGACCGCCTACGCACGTGCAGGAGGCAAATAATGGCTGGCATTGCAGTCTCGACGACAATCAACGGCGACACGATTGAATATCTCTGCCAGCCTGACGAGACGCTGCTCGACGTGCTGCGCGACCGGCTCGGCCTGACCGGCGCCAAGGAAGGCTGCGGCACCGGCGACTGCGGCGCCTGCTCGATCATCCTCGACAACCGGCTGGTCTGCTCCTGCCTGGTGCTGGGCGCGGAAGCCGAAGGCCGGCGCATCGAGACCGTCGAAGGCATGGCGCATGGCGACCAGTTGCACACGCTGCAGCAGAAATTCCTCGAGCACGCGGCGCTGCAATGCGGCATCTGCACGCCGGGTTTTTTGATCGCGGCGAAAGACCTTCTGGCCAAGAACCCCGACCCGACCGAGGAGGAAATCCGCTTTGGTCTGGCCGGGAACCTCTGCCGCTGCACCGGCTATGACAAGATCGTGCGCGCCGTCCAGGACGCCGCACATGTGATGAAGGGAGCCTGAAGATGAATTTCGATCCGCGTTTTTCCGGGCGTAAATTCGCATCCGTCGGCACGCGCCCGATCCGCCCCGATGGCGTCGACAAGGTGACGGGCCGCGCCCGCTACGGCGCCGACTTCAACATGGCCGGCCAGCTGGTCGGCCGCGTGCTGCGCAGCCCGCACGCGCATGCGATCATCCGCAAGATCGACACGTCGAAGGCGGAAAAGCTAGCTGGCGTGAAGGCGGTGATCACGGCGAAGGATCTGCCCGACCTCACCGATGGCGATGCCGCCATGTACGACATCCTCGACAATTGCATGGCGCGCACCAAGGCGCTCTATGACGGCCATGCGGTGGCCGCGGTCGCCGCCGTCGACGCCCGCACGGCAAGGCAGGCGCTGAAGCTGATCGAGGTCGAGTACGAGATCCTGCCGCATGTCACCGATGTCGACGAGGCGATGCAGCACCACGCCCCGCTGATCAACGACACGATCTTCACCGAGGGGCTGGAGGAAAAGCCGGCAAAACCCTCCAACGTCACCAAGCGCAGCCAGTTCGGTCATGGCGATGTCCATCAGGGCTTCGGCCATGCCGACTTCATCGTCGAGCGCTCCTTCAAGACCGAGCAGACGCACCAGGGCTATATCGAGCCGCATGCCTGCGTGGCGAGCGTCTCGTCCGACGGAACCGCCGATCTCTGGGTCTGCACGCAGGGCCATTTCGTCTACCGCCAGCACTGCGCCCAGCTGCTCGGCATGGAAGCCTCGAAGCTGCGCGTCACCTCCTCGGAGATCGGCGGCGGCTTCGGCGGCAAGACCCATGTCTGGGCCGAGCCGGTGGCGCTTGCCTTGTCACGCAAGGCCGGACGCCCGGTGAAACTGGTGATGACCCGCGACGAGGTGTTCCGCGCCTCGGGGCCGACCAGCGCCACCTCGATCGACGTCAAGATCGGCGCCCGCAAGGACGGCACCATCACCGCGGCGGAAGCCACGCTGCGCTACAGCGCCGGCCCCTATGCCGGCTCCTGGGCCGAGATCGGCGCCATGACGGCGTTCGCCTGCTACAAGCTCGATAACGTCAAGACCGTCGGCTACGAGGTGCTGGTCAACCGGCCCAAGACCGCGGCCTATCGCGCGCCGTCGGCGCCGATGGCGGCCTTCGCGGTGGAAAGTGCCGTCGACGAGCTCGCCAAGGAGCTCGGCATGGACCCGGTCGACTTCCGCATCAAGAACGCCGCGCAGGAAGGCACACGCTCGTCCTACGGCCCGGTCTACGGCCCGATCGGCATCGGCCCGACGCTGGAAGCGGTGAAGAACCATCCGCACATGAAGGCGCCGCTTAAAGCAAACCAGGGCAGGGGCATGGCCTGCGGCTTCTGGTTCAATTTCGGCGGCCAGACCTGCGTGGACCTGAACATCGGCATGGACGGCTCGGTGTCGCTCGCCGTCGGCACGGTGGACGTCGGCGGTTCGCGCGCGTCGCTGTCGCTGGTGGCGGCGGAGGAGCTCGGCATCGACTATGCCCAGCTCAAGGCGGTTGTCGCCGACACGTCCAGCCTCGGTTACAACGACATGACCGACGGCAGCCGCGGCACCTTCTCCTCCTCGATGGCGACCATCTCGGCCGCCCGCAACGCGATCAAGATCCTGCGCGAGCGCGCCGCGCAGATGTGGGACATTTCCGTCGACGACGTGGTCTGGGAACAGGGCCACGCTGTCGCCAAGGGCGAGAAGCACGGCAATCTCGGCAAACTGTCGCTGAAGGAGATCGCGGCCCAGTCCGGCAAGACCGGCGGGCCGATCGCCGGCCACAGCGAGCTCGTCGCCGACGGCGCCGGCGTCTCCTTCGCCACCCATATATGCGACGTCGAGGTCGACCCCGAGACCGGCGCGACCAGGGTGATCCGCTACACGGTGGTGCAGGATGCCGGCAAGGCGGTGCACCCGACCTATGTCGAGGGCCAGTACCAGGGCGGTGCGGCGCAAGGCATCGGCTGGGCGCTCAACGAGGAGTATATTTACGGCAAGGACGGAAGGCTGCAGAACGCCGGCTTCCTCGACTATCGCATCCCGGTGTGCTCCGACCTGCCGATGATCGACACGCAGATCCTGGAAATCCCCAACCCCAACCACCCCTATGGCGTGCGCGGCGTCGGCGAAACCTCGATCGTGCCGCCGCTGGCGGCGATCGCCAACGCGGTGTCGAACGCCGCCGGCGTGCGCATGACCCACATCCCGATGTCGCCGCCGCGTATTCTGGCGGCGATCGAGGCGGAACGGGGAGAGTAGAGCGAAGGCTAGGGATAAGGTGTGTTGAGATACAGGTCAGGCCGAGCCGAAAGTGGCGGGTTCCGAGAACCGGAGCGGAGCGTACTTGAAGTACGTGAGCACCGGAAGCGCAGGAACCTGCCATTTGCAGGCCGGCCTCACCTGAATATCAGCACACCGTAGCGCCGATGGTCGAAGTCACGCTTTGGGGCGCGCTCGGCCAGCTCGCCGGCGGCAAGAGCAAGGTCGAGGTCGAGGCCAAGGACATCAGGGAGCTGTTCAGGAAACTGGCTGAACAGTACCCCGGGTTCGAGCCGTGGATCGATCGCGGCATTGCGGTCGCGATCGACGGGACGATTTATAGGGATACGTGGAGCAAGGAGCTGCCGCCGGGGGCGGAGATTTTTCTGCTGCCGCGGCTGGCTGGGGGGTGAGGGGGTGAACCTATTTTGCCCTTTCCCAGCAGTCCCGCGCCACTGATGCTCGCTAGAACTTTGCTCGGCGACGACCTCGGGGTGGTCTAGAATGCGGAGGCCTCGCGTAGTTCCAACGACGAGCGGCTAGCCCCCTTTTGACAAACCAGGCAATAGCTTCAGTGGGAATTATGTGCCCCCTATTCCGAGCGGCGTCTATAAACCATGATCGAGAAACAGCCGCGAGAACGGCATAGCCGTCAATGCGCCCCGGCAGTAGGCACCAGAGCTTCCCTTGCATTGCCCCGGGTGTACCCTGCGGGGGAGCGAAGCCTTCAAAATCGAATAGGACCGGCTTTGCGCAGTTGAGCCAGACAGCGGGCAGACAACTCTCAGGGCTATGCGTGATGAATAGGTCTTTTGCAAAGGCTAGCCTAAACAGCTTTTCGCTTGTGAAAAACCGATGCCGGTCCCGCTTCAGCCGCATCCCGTCCACGATCCAGACCATGTTCCGGTAGAAAGCCTCGCGCGTGGCTCTCTCCTGCGCGGCTAGGGGCGAATGTTGGAACTCAATCACTATGCCATTGTCGGTCATCACATCCGCGATGTGCTTCTCGCCTTTTTCATCGTGCCGGAAGATTTCCTGCCATTCTGAAGGAAACTGTCCTTTCCAGCTGCGGTGCCAGAGGGTTTCCGCCTCCCACCAAGGGTCGCAGTTCCTATTGCCACGATGCGCCCAATGCCAAACTCGTTGTGTTCCGCACTTTGCGACCGTCGGCTGCGAACAGCCGGGGCAACAGCCTGCCAACTTAGAGGCCGCTTCGCTTCGTTCGTTGTTCACCAACGCAAACCGCATAACTTTCTCCATAGATTTACGGCCAGCCCATTGCCGGGCGACCGCGAGCTTCTCTCGAGGAGGGTTTCGGCAGCATAGCCAACTACAAGCTGGCGCTGGTTCTTCTTATCGTCGACATAAGAGACAAAACTCTTCGCCGGTTATCGTGCGGCTATCCTCAATGCCCGGCGCCGCTTCTTCTCGGAGCATTCCTCAACAGTATCCGAATAGGTGGGCCAGTCAAGTTTTGTCATAAGCCGCGACTTCTGGGCCGCCCATCTTGCGGCGGCACGATCATTTCGATCGGTGATAGAAACGAAAATATCGATAGATTTCAGTGTCTAGACTTTTAATGACGAAGCTTGCAAATGTATAACTTAGGGGTGGCATCTCATAGATTCGTGCCCATGCTGCTGTGGATGGTATTATGCTGGACGTTAAAGAGAGAAATTTTCTTGCAGCGGCGATGGAGATCGGGGAAAGCGGCGAAAACGATACTCTTCCCTACGATATCGACGCGAGCTTTATCCGTGACAGATCACCAGAGCTATCAAAAATATGTTTTGAGTTATTTCAAAATATCAACACTAGATCTGTTAGGCAGGCCGCCGCCTTTATGAGCGAGATTACAGTGGGTGCGGAGCGCCTACTTGCTCCTTCTGGCTCGCACGGCTTTCGCATCACGACTAAAATACACCCATTTTGGAACTTGTACCTTAATGGTCTTGGCTTAGCTATAGCCGAAGCGAACGAAGCCAGCCGGAGTGCCCGGGTGCATGCCTATCGGCTTGGCCGAGACTTGCACAATTTTCCATCATTCTTTGACAGGTCGCGCTCATGGAGAACCTATAAAGAAGCAACTTTAAATGAGGAAGCATTGAACAATGAGGATAGTGTTGTTATTCAAACGGACGTATCCAGTTACTACGAGCATATCTATCACCACAGATTGGAAAATCTCCTAAACGATCTGAGCCCCGCTGGGTCCACGGTTGCAGTGCAGATCGATCGAATCCTGAGCAAACTCTCATCGGGTCGATCTTTCGGTCTGCCCGTCGGTGGACAGTGCGCCCGAATTCTTGCGGAAGTTATGATGTCTCCGATAGACGGATCTCTTTCAGATGCTGGAATAGTTTGGCATCGTTATGTAGATGATTTTACATTGATATGCGACTCGCAACAAGACGCCTATCGGGCACTTTCGACACTGTCACATTCACTTGCTGACTACGGGCTTTCGCTTAATAGAACGAAAACTACGATTCTGAGCGCCAAACATTATAAGGATTATATTGCTGCCCTGCTCGGGCACGGAGAAGATGCAAGCACGGCGCTGAGGGAACTTGACTTGCATTTCGATCCTTATTCGGACGCATCCAAGAGCGATTACGAGGAGCTGAAAAAATCTTTTGATGATATTGATATTCAATTTCTGCTTGACCTTGAGAAGCAAAAATCACAGCCCGATAATTTCGTTTTGGCTCAGATAGGACGGGCTCTGAAATTTCAGGAGCCAACTGTAGCCGCCCAACTTTGCGCAACTTTGCTGGACGTTCGCAACCTGGATTCTTTTAGAGCGTCATGGGCAAAGATTATGCGCGGTGTGTACTCTGTACGCGCTAACGAGGATTTTAGCGTGGTATTTGATCAGATTGATGGCCTTCTAGATAGATTGCCTGCAGCCGCGTCACACCTGCTTATGCCAGAAGCCAATCTACTTCATTTTTTGAGAGCTATACGCTTTCGAAGAACAGATGTGCGCGGCCGTTTTGTACGTCGCATCTATGATGGATCTTCGTCGCAAGCGGTAAGGCGTGCTTGCATCGACTGCTGGCGGCATTGGGGCGATCGTGCCAGCTTTATGCGCCTAAGAAATCAGTGGCAGAATCTCGGCCCTGACGAGCAAAGGATGGTTTGGCTTTCAGCTGGCAATTTCGGGGATGACGGAGCGCATGCAAGAAGTCAGTTGCGCAGGACGCTAGCGCAAGAATGGCGGCTTGGGTTTGAGCCAACCATAGGGCCTACTTTTGCTTCGTGTTATGAAGACTGGGTGGCAAATGGCTCTTAACAGGCTCCCCTTAAGGGATCCACGAACTGTTGCCCGGGACATTCCCGGGGTGTTGGATATCCTTTTCCCTCGATTGTCCGGAGGGCTAGTGTCATCATTGAACAAGACGATGTTTTCGTTTGCCGAGTTGAATGCCATCCCGATTGAGCTAATTGAGCAAAGCCGACTGCAAAAGGCCATGTTGTTCGAGGTGGCGATGGCTCGCGTCGATTTCGCCTGTGATGGATTGAGCGAGGCAACATGGGACGACTGCCTCAAGGTAGCAGCAAGGCGCCAGAGTCAGCACTATGACGCAAGAATTCCGACAAAACTCGAACGGTGCGACATTGATGTTGCCGAGCTAGCCGCGCATAATCTCATGGAGATGCTAAGAAGTGTGAGGGCGCAGCAACCGGATGCGCCCCTGGAGAAAGCTCCCTTTATACCGGGATATGGGTGGATTGCATCAGGGAACGGAGACTTTTCGCTGAGAAATATTCTTATTGAAGTAAAACATACGGACAGGAACTTTGTGTCTGGCGACTTTAGGCAGATTCTCATGTACTGGATTCTAAAATACGCGGCGTCAATTGAGAACAAAGAAGACGTATGGTCTGATTGCCTTTTGTTAAACCCAAGGCGAAATTGTGCCTTGCTGGTTAAGTTTGACTATTTGGCCGATTCAGCCTCGGCAAACTCAAGCCGTGTTGAGCTATATGAACTCATGCGGTCCGTTGCAGCGCGGGATTTTGACAAGCGATAAAAGCATGCATATTCCTCGCTCTGCTCGCTTTACCCTACGCTCCAACCACCCCCGCCGCCTGCGCCCGCATATACACCAACCCCGCCACCGCAAGATCCCCCACCGCCATCCCCCGGAACACAAACGCCGTGACCTCGCCTGGGCCCTGCCGCCCCGCAAAGTCGCCGCAGACAAGGCCCGTCAGGTCGCCGGCGACCAGCGCGGGGTCGACCATGGGTTTGGGCATCTGCTTCTCCTGCTCCAGATCGTCGACGACGATGCGGTCGAAGCGGCGCATGGTTGCGGGCTGCCAGGGCAGTGCGAGGTCGGTGATGGCGGTGAAGCTTCCCGGCTTCAGCCAGTTGGCGTCGAGGAACGGTTCGGGTTCGGGCACCAGGGTCACCGTCGACACCACCATGTCGGCGCCTTCCACCGCGGCCCTTGCCGTGTCGCAGGGGATTGCTTCCAGGCCGCGCGACCCGGCCAATTCGCACAGTGCGTCGCGATTGCTTTTTCCCCGGCCGAAGGCGCGGATTTCGCGCAGGGGAAAGAGGTCGGCGAAGGCTTCGAGGTGGCCACGCGCTTGCACCCCGCAGCCGATGAAGGCCAGGGATGACGCATCGTGCCTTGCCATGCGCCGGGCGGCGACGGCGCTCAGGCCCGCCGTGCGTTTGGCCGTCACCCAATTGCCGTCGACCAGGGCCAGCGGCAGGCCCGTCTCGGCGTCGAGCAGGCTGATCAGCGAATTGATCGTGGCCAGTCCGCGCCCGGCGTTGCGCGGGTTCACCACCAGCGACTTGGTGGCCAGCACCGGCGGCACGGTGGCGACGCCGAGCGTCGCCATGAAGTAGCGGTCGTCGCCCGGCCACACGGCGGCCTTGGGCGCGCACCAGACTTCGCCGCGCCGCTGGCCGATGATCTGGCGTTCGATCTCGTCGACGATTTCAGGCGTCGAGATCGCCAGGCGATCGAGAACCGCCGACGACAGATAGGGCAGGGTTTCGGCTGTGTTCATCTTGCCATGTTCCCAAGAAAACCGTCAGACTACACGATGTGCGCGGAGCCGAAAGCCTCGCACCGTGAGCGGCGTGACGGCATGCGTGGCCGATGAGAGCCGCGTCCAGCCATTGCCGATCTTCCCGGCGGGTCCTTGCTTAAACCCTTGTTCTTCGGCTGAATGGCCGGACGCCATTTGACATGCCGCGAGGAGGGCATCGAGATGAGCAAGGACAGTCCACGGCCGCTCGCCGAGATCGCCAGCTATCACGCCCATATCTACTATGACGGGGCGGCCGAGCGGCAGCATGCCGAATGGCTGCGGCTTCGCATCGCGGAACGGTTCCGCGTGCGCCTGGGCAATTGGCATGAGGGGAAAGTCGGCCCGCATGAGCAGGCCATGTACCAAGTCTCCTTCGCCAACGAGATTTTCGGCGCGCTGGTTCCGTGGCTGATGCTGAACCATGGCGGCCTGAGCATCCTCATCCACCCGAATACGGAGAACCCCAAGCGCGACCATCTGGTCGATCCCATCTGGATCGGCCGGCCGCTGGGGGTGCATGGCGAGGTGCTTCCGGACGAGCATGAGGCGGAAGAGGCGCTGGAGCCGAACACCGAGCCGACGCTGCCGGCGTAGACCGACTTCGCCTGCTTCGCAAGGCATTGCGTGATGCCGTCGGGTGGGCTTCTATCGCGCCGCGCCGTAGGGCGCGCCATGGGGGGTCATCCTTTGTCTGCCACGAACCAAACGTCCACCGGTCACGAAGCGAGCGAGGCCGGCTGGCTCGATCTGCATTTCGAATCGTCGCGGCCCGAATACGAGGCGGCCTTGCTCGAGGCCGGTATCCGCCCGGGCTGGGGCGTGCTCGACGCCGGATGCGGCAGCGGCGGCTTCCTGCCGCTCATCGCCAGCGCCGTCGGCCCATCCGGCTTCATCGCCGCGCTCGACCTCGCGCCTGAAAACATCGGCCGGGTCGAGGCGCTCGCGGGCACGCTGCCCGAGCCGCCGGAAATCGCCACGCGTGTCGGCAGCATCCTGTCGCTGCCATTCGCCGACGCATCGTTCGATTGCGTGTGGTCCGGCAATGTCATGCAGTATCTGACGCCGGCCGAGTTCGAGCTTGCCGTCGGCGAGGCCAGGCGCGTGCTGAAGCCGGGCGGCATCTTCGCCGTCAAGGATTTCGATTCGACCATCCTGCAGATCCTGCCCATGGACCGGGCCCTGCTGGCGCGCTTCATGGCCGCCAGGCTGCAGGGGTTTCGCGACCGGGGCGTGCTCGGCACCGATTGCGGTTCGACGCTTCCGGCGCGTCTGCGGCAGGCGGGCCTGGAGGTCGTCAGCCGCAAGGGCTGGCTGGTCGAGCGCTGGGCGCCCGCGCCTCGCTTCACGCGCGACTATGTTCGCGACCTGCTGGCCTATTTTGCCAGCGTCGCGCCGGGCTACACCCTGCCTGACGCCGACCAGGCCTATTGGCGGGAGCTGAAGCAGCGGCCGGATCGCCTGCTCGACGATCCCGACTTCTGCTACCGCGAGTTCTTCGTCATGGCGGTCTGCCGGATTTAGCGCTCAGCTCAGCCGGCGCGTTTCCAGCAGGCGATGAAATGGCCAGGGGCAACTTCCCGGGCCAAAGGTTCGGCGGCGTGGCAGCCGGCATCGGCCAGCGGGCAGCGGCCGGCGAAGGCGCAGCCGCCGGGTTCGGCTTCGGTGGCCTGCGCTTCGGCCATTGTCGCAGCCTGCCCGTCGTTGGAGGAGGCCGCCAGCAGCAACTGCGTGTACGGATGGTTGGGGCCAGCAAAAATCTGGTCGGAGGAGCCGGTCTCGACCAGGCGGCCGCGATAGAGCACGCCGATGCGGTCGGCCATGTAGCGCACGACCCTGAGATCATGGCTGATGAAGAGATAGGCGGTATCCCCTTTCTTCTGCAGGTCGTTGAGCAGGTTGAGCACGGTGGCCTGCACCGAGACGTCGAGCGCCGAGGTCGGCTCGTCCAGCACCACCAGCCGCGGCAGGCCGGCGAAGGCGCGGGCGATCGCCGTGCGCTGGCGCTGGCCGCCGGACAGCGTGCCGGGCTTCTGTTCCGCCGTGGTGCGGGCGAGGCGTACCGAAGCCAGCAGGTCACTGATGCGCTGCGGCACGGCGCGGCGCGGCAGGCCGGCCAGCCGCCGCAGCGGGCGGCCAAGGATGCGGCCGATGCGCTGGCGCGGGTTGAGCGTGCGGTCGGGCGACTGGAACACCATCTGCACGTCGCGCCGCTCACTCGGCCGGCGGCGCTCGACCAGCGGCGCCACGGCCTTGCCAAACAGCGCGACTGTGCCTGCCGTCGGCGGCTGCAGGCCGGTGACGATGCGGGCCAGCGTCGACTTGCCGGAACCGGATTCGCCGATCAGCCCAAAAGTCTCGCCGCCGGCGATGTCGAGGTCGATGCCGTGTAGCACCGGCTGGCCGCCGAAGGATTGTCTTATCCCACGGCAGGACAGGGCGATTTCGCGCCGCCGTGCGGGCAGGGCGCTTGCCGCCTGATCTCCGGCCGGCACATCCGAAGCCAAGTCCACGGGGCTGGCATCCTCGGCCAGCCTGCCGTCGCGCTTGGTGCGGTTGAGCGTCGGAATGGCGGCGACCAGCGCCCTTGTGTAGGCATGACGCGGATTGTCGAACACGTCCCCAGCGGCGCCGGTTTCGACGATCGAGCCGGACTGCATCACCGAGACGCGGTCGCAGGAGCGACGGATCAGGTTGATGTCGTGGCTGATCAGCAGGATCGAGGTGCGGTGCTCGCGGCGCAGATCGTCGAGGATGGCGATGATCTCGGACTGGACGCTGGCGTCGAGCGCCGTGGTCGGCTCGTCCATCACCAGCAGAGCCGGGTCGAGCGCGACCGCAATGGCGATGTTGGCGCGTTGCTGCATGCCGCCCGACAGCTCGTGCGGGTAGAGCCGCAGCACGCGTTCGGGATCGGCGACGCGCACGCGGCCGAGCAACTGCGCGGCGCGCGCAAACGCATCGTCGCGATGCATCGGGCGATGGCGCCGGATCGTCTCGGTGATCTGGCCGCCAATGGTCATGCTCGGGTTCAGCGCCGAGCCCGGATGCTGGTAGACGGCGGCGATGCGGTCGCCGCGCAGGCGGCGCAGCTCAACGGCGGAGAGGTCGCGGATCTCGCGGTTTTCGAAGGCGAGCTGCGCGGCCTCGACCCGGGCGTGCCTGGGCAGATAGCGCAGCACCGCCAGCGCCACCGAGCTCTTGCCGGAACCGGATTCGCCGACCAGCCCGAGCGCTTCGCCCTGGCCGATCTCCAGCGAGATATCGTCGACCGCGCGGTGCCTGGCTCCGCGATAGGAAACGGAGAGGTGCTCGACATTCAGAACCGAAGACATGGCTGGCAGAACCGAAGACATGAAGGACCCGAAACCACTTTCTGCGCGCGCGGCGATCAGGGGCAATCGCTTCCGCTTTCATAGGGAACAATCTCTATAAAATTACTCGAATTAAGCCTAAGCGCAATCTAACTTTCACTGACTGGAAGATTTTCGGGGGCACGGCCACAGGCCGCTGCACTGGCGGTTTTCCGCACCCGCAGGGAAGGAACAGAGATGTCGCACATGATCCTCAGCGCGTTCTTCTTCAATCCGCAGGGCGACCATCGCATGGCATGGCGCCACCCGCGCGCGCCGGGCCGCGAAGTGCTCGATTTCGACTATTATCGCGAGCTGGTTCAGGCGGCCGAGCGGGCGCGCATCGACACCATCTTCGTCGCCGACCACGTGTCGATCTGGGATTCGGTGAAAAGCGGCGTCGCGCATTACGCCAATGCCCGCCTCGAGCCGCTGACGCTGCTGGCGGCGCTGGCCGGGGTGACCAAACATATCGGCCTGATCACCACGGCGTCGAGCTCCTATAGCGAGCCCTACAATGTCGCGCGGCTGTTCGCCTCGCTCGACCATATCAGCAAGGGCAGGGCGTCGTGGAACGTCGTCACCTCGGCGATGGACGAGGAGGCGCGCAATTTCGGCCGTGACGGCAATATCGAGCACGCCTTCCGCTATGAGCGCGCCGGCGAGTTCCTCGATATCGTCAAGGCGCTGTGGGACAGCTGGGAGGACGAGGCGCTCCTCATCGACAAGGAGACGGGCTATTTCGCCGACCCCGACAAGGTCCATCCGATCGACCACAAGGGCAAGCATTTCAAGGTGCGCGGGCCGCTCAACGTGTCGCGGCCGCCGCAGGGCCATCCGCTGATCGTCCAGGCCGGTTCATCGGAGGACGGCAAGAATTTCGCCACCGCGCAAGCCGATGCGCATTTCGCCATCTACAGCACCAGGGAAGACGGCATCAAATACCGGCAGGACATCAACGAGCGGCTGGCGCGCCATGGAAGGCGGCCGGAGAGCTTCAAGATCCTGCCCGGCATCCTGCCCATCGTCGCCGCCTCCGAAGCCGAAGGCCGCGACAAGCAGGAATATCTGCAGACGCTGCTTCCAGACCAGGTCGGCATCGACCTTTTGTCGAGCTGGAGCGGCCTCGACCTCTCGGCCTATCCGCCGGATGGGCCGCTGCCGCCGCTGCCGGACGAGAGCACCTTCGATGGCGGGCGCACCTCGCTCAACCGCGTCAAGCAATGGTCGAAGCAGAATCTCAGCCTGCGCGACATCGCCCGCAAGCTCGCCAACAGCGGCTCGGTGCCGACGGTCGCCGGCACGCCGAAGCAGATCGCCGACCAGCTCGAGGACTGGTTCGTCTCGGGTGCGGCCGACGGCTTCAACCTGATGTTCCCGCT
The DNA here is from genome assembly GCF_053714255.1 of Mesorhizobium sp. 43Arga. Taxonomy (NCBI): domain Bacteria; kingdom Pseudomonadati; phylum Pseudomonadota; class Alphaproteobacteria; order Hyphomicrobiales; family Phyllobacteriaceae; genus Mesorhizobium; species Mesorhizobium sp. 43Arga. Next base: position 1,031,088 of record NZ_JBSKBO010000002.1, on the reverse strand, counting down.
GCTGCCGGAGGATTGGGTGAATTTCGCCGAACAGGTGGTGCCGGAATTGCAGCGGCGCGGCCTCGTCCCGACCGAATATGCGCCGGGCACGTTGCGCGACCGCTTTGGGCTTGCCCGCCCCGCCAACCGTTTCGCCGAGCAGCGCGCCAATCAGCGCGCCGTGTCCTGAGGAGGCAGCCATGACCGCGGCACCTAATCTCCAGCCCCGCGAAGCCACCGCTCCGCGTCTCGTCAATGTGCTGCACAGCCCCAAGCGTGTGCGCGTCAATTTCGGCGGCCGCACCATCGCCGACAGCCGCAATGTGCTTGTGCTGCGCTCCAACCATTTCCTGCCGATCTATTTCTTCCCGCCTTCCTCGGTCGATCCGTCGGTGCTGAAGCCGTCGCTGCATCGCGAGCCGCACGCCGTTGGCGGCGAGACAGCCTATTGGGACATCGACAGCGGCGACAAGCGCGCCGCCAATGCGGCGTGGTCGTTCACGGCGCCGCCCGATGAAAATCTGGCGCCGCTCGCCGGCCGCATCGCCTTCACCTGGAAGGCGGTCGACCAATGGTTCGAGGAGGAAGAGGAAGTCTTCGTCCACGCCCGCGACCCCTATGCGCGCATCGACGTGCTGCACAGTTCGAGCCATGTCCAGGTATGGTTCGACGGCGAGATCATCGCCGACAGCCACCGGCCGGTGCTGCTGTTCGAAACCCATCTGCCGACGCGCTTCTACCTGCGGCCGGAGGATGTCCGGCTGGAGCGGCTGACGGCGTCCAATTCGACGACACGATGTCCCTACAAGGGCATCGCCTCCTACTGGTCGGGCCTGCTGAAGGACGGTTCGGTTCGCCCCGACATTGCCTGGAGCTACCGCGACCCGATCGACGAAATGCCGAAAATCAAAGGGTTGATCGCCTTCTATCCGCAAGCGGTCGACCGCATCCATCTCGACGGCCAGCCGGCCTGACGGCGGCTTTTTCTCCCCCATCCTCCAATTGATGAGAGACTGACAATGACGAAACGTTCCGACATCGATTTGCTGCGCAGCCAGTCGACGCGCGGCCACACCGGCGACATATGGAATGTCGCGGTGGATGAATACGCGCAGGGCTTCCTCAAGCGCCGCGACCTCCTGAAATACGCGGCACTTCTGGGCCTCACCGGCTTTGCCGCCTCGCAGGGCCTGTTCACGCCCGGCGCGGCCCGCGCGGCGGCAGCTGGCGGCACGGTCCGTGTCGGTCTCGGCCAGCCGACCAAGGCGATCGATCCCGTCACCATCACCGATCCGGCCAGCATCGGGGTGATCAGCCAGGTCGGCGAATATCTGATCCTCGACGATCCCAAGGATGGGCTGCAGCCGAAGCTTGCCGTGTCCTGGGAAGCCGACGAGACCGCCAAGCGCTGGACCTTCAAGCTCAGGCCTGGCGTGAAGTTCCACGATGGCCGCACCGTCACCGCCAAGGATGTGGTGGCGAGCTTCGAGCGACTGGTCGATCCGGCCAGCGGCTCGTCGGCGCTGTCGGCCTACAAGGGCATCCTCTCCAAGGGCGGCGCCAAGGTCGTCGACGATGAGACGGTCGCCTTCGATCTCGACCAGTCGAACAGCAATTTCCCGTTCTATGTTTCCTCCGACGTCTACAACGCCGTCATCGTGCCGGCCGACTATGCCGGCGATTTCGAGAAGACGTTCAACGGCACGGGCCCGTTCAAGCTGGAGTCCTTCCGCCCCAAGCAGGGCGCCAGCTTCGTGCGCAACCCGGACTATTGGGGCGACAAGGCGCTGCCCGACCGTGTCGAGATCAAGTTCTTCGACGACGAGCAGGCGCAGGTGCTGGCGCTGCAGGCCGGCCAGCTCGACGTCATCCCCTCGACCACGCGGCTGGAGCTGGCGATCGAAGGCAATCCCAATTTCAAGCTGCTCAGCGTGCAGGCCAGCTCGCATGATCCGGCGCATCTACGGACCGACCAGGCGCCGTTCACCGACAAGCGCGTGCGGCGCGCGCTGGCGCTGACCATCGACCGCGAGGCCGTGGTCAAGGGCCTGCTCAAGGGCCGCGCCGTCGTCGGCAACGACACGCCGTTCGCGCCGATCTTCCCGTCGGCCGATCCGTCGGTGCCGCAGCGCAAGCAGGATATCGCCGAGGCCAAGCGCCTGCTTGGCGAGGCCGGCGTGCCCAACGGCTTCGAGGTGACGCTGACCACCGAGCGCGCCTATGACATTCCCGACTACGCCGTGATCATCCAGAACTTCGCCAGGAAGGCCGGCATCGACATCAAGCTCAACGTGCTGCCGCAGGATGCGTACTACGGCTCGGCGACGTTCGGCAGCTCGCCATGGCTGGACTCCAACCTCGGCATCACCGATTTCGGCCATCGCGGCACGCCCGACATCTTCCTCAACGCGACGCTGAAGAGTTCGGGCGCCTGGAACGCGGCGCATTTCAACAACCCGGACTATGACGCGCTGCTCATCGACTATGGCAAGGCGCGTGACCTGCAGGCGCAACGCGTGGCCGCCGGCAAGATCCAGACGCTGCTGCTCGACGAGACGCCGCTGATCATCAGCTATTTCTCGCAATACAGCCGCATCGTCTCCGCGAAGGTCGAGGGCGTGCGCTTCACCGCCATCTCGCATCTGCTGCTCGACAAGGTGTCGTTCGTGTGAGCGGCATCGCCTCGATGGCGCGGCCGCTGGCGGCACGCGCGGGCTCGCTGCTGTTGACGCTGTGGCTGGTCAGCGCGCTGGTCTTCCTCGCCGGGCAGGTGCTGCCCGGCGATGTCGGCCGCGTCATGCTCGGCCCGTTCGCCGATGCGCAGGCGGTTGCTGAATTGAACCGTAAGCTCGGCACCGACCAGCCGATCCCTCAACAGTACTGGCACTGGTTCAGCCGGGCGATCACCGGCGATTTCGGCGACTCGCTGTCGATGCGCGCGCCGGTGGCGCCGTTCGTCCTGTCGAGCATCAGGAATTCCGCGGCACTGGCCGGCGTCGTTCTGCTGTTCCTGGTGCCGATCGGCATCGGCGCCGGCGTCGTCGCGGGCCTGCGCTCGGGGAGCCTTGCCGACAGGCTGATCGTGCTGACCGGCGTCTCGCTCTCGATCGTACCCGATTTCGTCTCCGGCCTGCTGTTGCTGATGGTCTTCGGCCTGTGGCTGGCCTGGTTTCCGATCACCGGTGCTGCGCCCGACGGGGCCAGCTTCTGGACGTCCAGCTACTATCTCATCCTGCCTGCGCTGCCGTTGGTGCTGAACCTGATCGGCTATGTCGCGCGCATGACCAGGGCAGGGGTGATCGAGGCGCGCGCGGCGGACTATACGCGCACCGCCATCCTCAAGGGTCTCAGCCCCACGCAAGTGCTGTTCAAACATGTGCTGCGCAACGCACTGGTGCCGACGGTGGCGGTCATCGCCACGCAGAGCGGCTTCCTGCTCGGCGGACTGGTGGTGATCGAGGCGCTGTTCGGCATACAGGGTCTCGGCAATCTGGTGCTGAGCGCCGCAAAGGCGCGCGACTTCCCGATGCTCGAGGCTGGCGTGCTGGTGATGGCTGCGATTTTCGTGTCGACGGCGGCGATCGGCGATCTCCTGCAGGCGCTGCTCGACCCGCGCCAGCGCCGGCGCAACGCGCCATGACCGATCTCGCCCAATCCCCCATGCGCCGTGAAATCAGGCTCTCCTGGGTCGGCCGGCTGCGCGGTCTTTTGCCTGATCTGGCGCCGTCGACCGTGATCGGCTCGGTGGTGCTGCTGTTCTGGGTTGCCTGCGCGGTGTTCGGCGCGCGGTTCGTGCCGTTCGACCCCTATGCCGAGGATTTCCTGTCGATGATGACGCCGCCCGACGCGGTGCACTGGTTCGGCACCGACCAGCTCGGCCGCGACGTGCTTTCGCGCATCGTCGTCGGCTCGCGCGACATCCTGCTGGTGGCGCCGCTGGCGACCCTGGCGGGTGTCAGCGCCGGCAGCATCATCGGCCTGGTGCTCGGCACCTTTGGCGGCATGGTCGATGCCGTCGGCGCACGGTTGCTCGATGCCGTCATGTCGCTGCCCTTCATCGTGCTGGTGACCATGGCGCTGGTGGCGATCGGTCCGTCAAACCTCACCGTCATCGCGGTCATCGGCCTTGCCTATGCGCCGCTGGTGGCGCGCACCGTGCGCACCGCCGCGCGCGAACAGCGCGAGCGCGACTATGTCAGCGCCGCCCGGCTCGCCGGCGAGGGGCGCCTGGCGATCATGTCCCTCGAAATCCTGCCCAATGTCCGGGAAACCATTCTGATCGAGCTTGTAACCCGGCTCGGCTACGCCTTCTTCTCGATCGCGACGCTGAGCTTTCTCGGCCTCGGCATCCAGCCGCCATCGGCCGACTGGGGGCTGGCGATCGCCGACGGCTACGGCTTCCTCACCGGCGGCAAATGGTGGGTGGTGGTCTTCAACTCGGCCGCGATCATCTCGCTGGTGATGGCTACGAACCTGATCGCACAAGGCATCGGCGCCTTCGAAAACGGCGACAAGTAGCGGTAGTCGAACAGGCTGACCGGCGCGGGGCTGACTCTTTTCCCGATGCTCAAACGTCTTTGCTACAGTGAAGCAATGGAGCAGGGTCGATGAGCCTCAAGGACAAGAAAATCGTGGTCACCGGCGGCAGCCGTGGGCTTGGCCTGGGATTGGTCGAAGCGCTGGTCGACCATGATGCTGAAGTGACCGTCGTCGCGCGTGGCGCCGAGGCGCTGGAGGCGGTCGGTGCGCGGCTCGGGGTCGCCACGATTGCCGCCGACGTCACGGACGAGGACGCGGCCTATCGTATCCTTGGCGAGATCAGCCCTGATATACTGGTGCTGAATGCCGGCGCGACACCCCGGATGGGGCGGTTGGATCAGTTGAGATGGGAGGATTTCTCCATCGCCTGGGAGACCGATGTCAAGGCAGGGCTGTACTGGCTGCAGGCGGCGCTGAACCTGCCGCTCAAGCCGGGCAGCCGGGTGCTGGTGGGATCGAGTGGTGCTGCCGTTACCGGATCGCAGATGTCCGGCGGCTATGGCGGCTCCAAGCGCATGCTCTGGTTCATGGCCAAATATGCCAATGGCGTCTCGCAGGAGAAGAAGCTCGGCATCCGCTTCCAGGCGATCCTGCCGCGGCAGATGATCCTCGGTACCGGAACCGGCGACGCCGCGGCCGGCGCCTACGCAGGCTCCATGGGCATCACGCCGGAACAATTCGTCACCCGCTTTGGGGCGCCGATGCCGCCCCGGTCGTTCGGTGACAGGGTGGTTTCGGTGCTGGAAGACCCGCAATATGCCGAGGGTGTTGTCTTCGGCCTCAGCGGCGACGCCGGCGTTACGATCATGGAGGGCGGTGCGGCTTGAGCGGCGGAAAGCCTGGCGTGGAACGCGATCGACGCGAAGGGCTGCTTGCCCTGGCCGCCGCGCTGCGGCCGGAGCTGCACCGTTATTGCGCGCGGCTGATGGGCTCGGTCATCGATGGCGAGGATGTGGTGCAGGACACCTTTGCCCGGGCCTTCGTTGCGCTGGACGAACTGTGCGCGGTGCCGCAGCTCAGGCCCTGGCTGTTCCGCATTGCCCACAACAGGGCGCTGGACCTGCTGCGCAGCCGCGCAACCCGCGCCGCGGAACCCATCGAGGCGGCGCTTGAAGTCGTCGATGACAGCAAAGCCGATGCGGTAGAGACGCTGATGCGCAAGGAGGCAATCGAAACCGCCGTGTCGCGCTTTGCGGAGCTCCCGGTCGTCCAGCGCAGCGTCATCGTCTTGAAAGATGTGCTCGATGAACCTCTGGCCGAGATCGCGGCCCTGCTTGGCATTTCGGTCGATGCGGTGAAAGCGCACCTGTCGCGCGGCCGGGCCAGGCTTCGGGAGATCAACGTCAGGACCGACCCGTTTCCCGACGCGCGCATCGCCTCAGCCAACGTGGTCCGCTACATCAATCTGTTCAACCAGCGCGACTGGGATGGCTTGCGCGCGCTGCTTGCCGATGATGTGCGACTTCAGCAGTCCATGCACCCGCCACGCTCAGGTGCGGCCGATGTCGGGATGTTCTTTACGATCTATGCCAAGAGCGAGGGCCTCTGGCTCAAGCCGGCGTGGGTCGAAGGCCGCGAGGTGATCGCGGTGTTCGAACATCGGGCGGCCCCGAAGCCAATCCATTTCATGTGGCTGGAGTGGCTGGAAGGGCGGATCAGCTTCATCCGTGACTATCGCTATGTCCGCTATGTTGCGGACGATGCCAGGCTGGTTATGGCGAGCGACGTCAGGTCTTCCGGTCACGGGACCAGACTCTGATGTCTTGGCTCTGATGTCTTGGGGGCTTGCGACAACAATAAGGTTCCTGGTCGAGCGGGCCCTGGATGGTGGCTGCAACAGTCGCACGGGGCCAGTCGGTTGCCGGCGCGTGTAATTTTCCTTTGGGTACAGTCACGCTACGCAATGGTCGGCGATTCTATCGAATTTCTTTGTAACCCGTTAATTCGGCCATGCTGTGATTAAGCGTCTGCTAATGCATGTCGACCGGAACCGCGCGGCGGTTTCGGGACAACGACATGCGCGTAACTGATTGGTTTGGCGCGGGGTACGCAATGACCAAGAATCTCGGCAACGCACGCTATGTGCCGCCCAGGGACATGAAAGCTTCCTTCTTCAGCAAGGTGGCGCCAGCGCTGTTTCCGCTCGTCGCGGCGGCGCTGGGATACATGATCGGGCGACAGTTCTTCGGCCTGTAGAGCGTTTCACCGTTTCATGGAAACGGCGAACCGCTCTAACTCTTTGTTTTGACGCAATTCCTGACGGAAAACCGCTCACACTTTTCCTGGAATTGCTCTAGGGTCCGATAGCCGAGCCGGAAGGATCAGGCACTGATTTCGGCCGCCGCCTCCTCTGCGTTGGCCTCGGCTCGCTTGACGCGTTCGCTGGCCACAAGCACGACCGGGCAGGCGACCGTGGCGAGCACGGCTGTCGCGGTGTCGCCGAAGAACAGCTCTTCGCCTGGCCGCTGGGTGACACCCATCACCACCATCGCAGCCCCTTTGGCCACCTCCCTGGCGATCGCCCTGTCCGCCGTGGCCCGGGTGCGGATCGCGGTGTCGACGGCGACGCCGTAGCGGTCCGCGAGATCGGCGACATCCTTGAGCACGGCTTCCTCCCGGCGGTGCGAAAACCGAGCCCGGCAGGCTGCCTTGCCTGGCTTGCGAGACATAGAGCACCTTGACGCGGGCTCGGTGCGGCCGCGCCAGCGACAGCGCGAAATCGGCGGCGCGGCGCGCGACCTCGGTGCCGTTGACGGGGACCAGTATCGTCGTTCCGGCGCGCAGCACCGGCATCTTTCCATCGGCCCTGGCGCCGTTCAGCACGAGGCAGAGCGGGCCGTCGAAACCGCTGCTGATGTCCTTCAGCGCGCCGCTGAAGGTGCCTTTGTCGGTCAGCATGTTCTCCAGGCCGACCAGCAGAAGCCCATAGCCCTTGCGGGCTTCCGCGGCGATTGTCTCGGCGCTGGCCTCAAGCTCGGTGCGGGCTGTGAGGTGGACCTTGTCGACAAGCGTGTCCTCGGCCTTGCTGACGGCCCTGGCGCTCCTGGCGGCACCTTTCTTGACCTCCCTGGACGCCCGTTCCGGACCCCTCTCGCTGACCTGCCCGGCGAGCTTGCCGTCCTGGAGATGAAGCAGTGTGGTCGGCATGCCGCTGCCGCCGCTGATCAAGCCTGCAAGGTAGGCGGTGAACTTGCCGGCCGGGCTGTCGTCGACCAGCAGCAGCAGGCGCTCCAGCCTGGAGACGAAGCCGCGCTCGTCGAGCTGTTCGCGCTCGACGCGCTGCTTCTCGGCATGCCCCACCGGCAGGCGGCCGAGCGCCCAGCGCAGCATGGGCGGCATGGCGAGCGTGGTGATGACGGCCATGGTGACGATCATCGTGAACAGATTGTGGGACAGGAGATTCATCGACAGGCCGATGCTGGCGACAATGACCTCGGTCGAACCGCGGGCGTTCATGGCAGTGCCCACGGCAGTGGCTTCCTTCAGCGACATGCCGGCCAGCCGGCCGCCAAGGAAAGCGCCTGAGAATTTGCCGATGCTGGCGATGGCAACCAGTGCCAGTGTCAGCAATGCCAGCGTCGGATCGGTGAGCACGGTGAGGTCGGCGGACAGGCCGGCCATGCCGAAAAACACCGGCATGAACAGCGCGGTGATGACGCCGCGCAACTGGCTCTCGATGTGATCGGACAGGATCGGCGATTCGCCGACCAGTATGCCGGCGACGAAAGCGCCGAGCACCGTGTGGACGCCAATTAGATTGGTGATCAGGGCCATGACGCCCATGATGATGAGGATGACTGTGATGACGGCATATTCGCTGCGGAAAGAGTCGTTGCTCCACCGGATAAGCGTGAAGACAAGCCGGCGGCCGATGGTGAAGGAAAACACCATGAACAGCGCGACCTCGGCCACGGTGGTGATGAGTGGCAGGACCTGCAGGCTGCCGTTGGTGGCGATCCCGAAGGTAACGGCGATGACCAGCCAGCCGATCGTGTCCTCGATGATGGCCGAAGAGATGATGACCTGGCCAAGATTGCGGCGCATGAAGTTCATCTCGCGTACCACCATGGCGACGATCTTGACCGACGAAATCGACAACGCCGTGCCGAGGAACAGCCCGGCGACGACGCGCTGGCTCGGGTCGGGCAGCAGCGAGTCCGGCAGGAACTGCGCCAGCGCGAAGCCGCAGGCGAAGGGCACGACGACGCCGGTGATCGAGATCGAAAAACAGGCCGCCCCCACGCGACGCACCAGGCGCAGGTCCGTCTCCATGCCTGTCAGGAGCAGGAGCAGGAGGATGCCAAGTTGGGACACCGCATCGATCATGCCCCTCTGCGCCGGATCGCTGGAGAAGATCAGGTGCTGCGCGTCGGGCCATATCCAGCCGGACAGCGAGGGGCCGAGCAGGACGCCGCCAATCAGCTGGCCCATGATCGCCGGCTGGCCGTAGCGCTGGAAGATTTCGCCGAGGCCGCGGCCGACCAGCAGGAGAAGCACGATCTCCGCGACGAACAGCCCCTCGGCCGAGCCGCCCATGCCGGAGGCGTGTCCGGGCGCCTGGGCGGCGAAAACGCGGCTTGCCGGTGCAAGGGCAAGAATAGCCAGTATGAGAATGGCCGCAAGGTGGCCTGACGTCTTTGCCGGTTGCCGGTTCATGGGTTCCCTCAAAACGTCGCGGCGGCCTGACCATGACAACGCGCGCCCGCCGTTTGCGTTGCAGGCGCATGTCGCCAAAGGTCGATGTCAGACCTCGATGTCAGACATGGACGTCACCGAAGGTCAGCTCGCCGTCGCCGCTGGATGCGAAAAGGACGATGGCGAACAGCCAGGCATAGAATGCAGCCACGCCGACCACGATCGCCACGCCTGGGATGGGACCGAGTGCGGCGCTGTCGACCGCCTCACGCAGTGAGCCGACGATGCCGGTCCTGACTCCCACGGTTTGCAGGCTGGGCGTCGATATTTTCAGCACCCATGCCAGCAGCAGGATCAGGAAGAGATAGATGTAGTTGCGGCGCAGGCGGCGCGCCAAGGCGGCGCGGTGTGACAGCAGAAACTTCGGCGCGCGCAGGCCTTCGCCGACGATGAGCAGCCAATCCGAGGCGAAGTCGGGCTGCGGCGAGAATATCTGCGCGAAATAGTGGCGCTCGAACTGGCGCACGCGGGCCCGGTAGAAGTCAAAGAAGCGGTAGCGGCGCGCCTCGATCCACAAAAGCAGCAGGATCAGCAGCATAGCGAACAACAGCACGCCATGATGCGCGCCGGCCGTCGACAGCGACACCGAGAGCATTGCCGCCACCACGGTGATCGCCCAGTTGGTGGTCCTGTCTAGGCGATCGCGCCATCCGGCCATGCGCGCGATCTCGGCGCGGTGGAAATGCGACAGCGTGCTAACGCGCTCCGCCGATGAAAGGACAGGCCCCACAGGTTTTGCCGACGCATCGTTCATGACGTCCTCCGGCAAAGACTAAAACAGTTTGCCGGCAACATCGTTCCCTCGCGGTCGCTGTATCGATGCGCGGCGATTCGCCGTTTGGCGTGACCCCCGAGCAATTCTGTCCCGGCGAAAGCAACACGGTAGCCGTCGCGGCCCGGAAGACGAGGGTGATGGCCGATGGCGCGATGCTCGAGACCCGCGTATCGCTCGGCTGGCGGCACGCCTTCGCCGATCTGCCGGCGGCGCGGCTGCCCTTGGCCGGCGGCGGTGCCTTCACGGTCACCGGCGTGCCGATTGCAAGGGATGCGCTGGCGCTGCAGGCCGGTATCGATTTGGCCATCGGCCAGGCCAGCCGGCTCGGCTTCACCTATGACGGCCAGTTTGCTTCGGGCGCGATGGAGAACGCCTTCAAGGCGAATTTCTCGACACGGTTCTGAACGGCGTCAGCGCCGCCCCCGGGAGACCTCACAAGGCCAGGCTGCACATCGTATTGTCAATCCATCGGCCGTTGCTTCTCCTGCGTTGACCGAGTTCGCAATAGTTTAAGAGAGCAGCCTTTTAGAACAAGTTGAATTATCTTCTACTACCCCAGAATCAGCGTCGCTTGACATATTAGGCAATATAAGAATACGATTTGTGGTTGCCGGATTGGGGGGCTCCAATGACGGACATTTCTGTAAGCGCGAGCTTGCTCTCTCGTGCTGCGAAGAGGAATGGATATGCCGTTCCTGCCAAAGGCCTGGTGTTCTTTGGCATTCGCGGCCTGTCTCCAGATCATCCTTTCGAGAATACTTTCGCGCAGAGTCAGCCGGCGCATTTCAGCGCCTATGATTTCCGCCGCATGCGCTGCACTCTTGGGCAGTGGAAGGTGGAGACGGGCGAGGTGGCGCTGTTTCCGGGCTCGACCGTGCCATCCCTGCCCAACATCACGAGTGCCCAGGCCAGAGGTGGCATCGGCACCAATCTTTTGATGCCTGGCCGCTTCGAACATGAGCGTGGCACGCACAAGGCGGGCAAGCCAGGTGCCCACCGGGCCTTTCGCCAGGCGTCTTTCCAACCGGTATGGCGCACCGCCGACAATTCGGACTACGACCTTCAGGACAGGCTGGATTTCGGATCGAGTTCGGGCGATTTCGTCTGGGACAATATCCACAGCGCCTATTACGACAATCCGGAGGTGGGTTATTCCAGCGCCGGCTGCCAGGTCGTCTGCGGTTTGCCGCAATCGCCGAAACGCAACATGGCGCCGGAGACAGGCCCCTGGCGCGCCTTCATCGACAGTGCCTATGGCACAAGTCAGACCCGTTTCGTCTATCTGCTGTTCACCGCCGAGGAATTGTCGTCCGTCGACAAGGTCGACGACACTGTGCTGAAGCAGGTTGTCCGCTTCGGCTCGTCGGGTGCACTGGCCAAGAAAGTGCAGCAGGCGCTGGTCAAGCAAGGCGATTTGCAGGGCACGCCCGATGGTGCCTTCGGGCGGCTGTCGCTGATGGCGCTGGTGAATTTCCAGAAGCGCCAGTTTGGCGCGGGCGCCGCCGATGGCGTGTGCGGAGAGATAACGGCGGCGGCACTCGGCATCGATCTTCCCACCATCGCCAACGCCGGTACGTCGCCGATGCCGACGGGTCCTGCCGACCAGGCGACATCGGGCAATCCGGATATTCCCGACGAAACCGATCTGGCGCCCGATGTGCTGACGATGCTGCTTGCGGCGCTGGGCTTGCAGCCGCCGCCCGACGCTCCGGCGGTCCCCTCGACGCCTGCGGGCCCGGCCGCCGGCTCGCCCCAGGGAGGCGGCGCCTCGGCAGCCGGCCAGGCGGCGGTATCGCCACCGGCCGATGGCGGCAGGGCCAATTTCGAACGCGCCCAGGAAATCGTTCGCGAGTTCGAAGGCGGCTATTCCGACGATCCGAAGGATCCTGGCGGAGCCACCAATTTCGGCATCACCCGCAAGACGCTTGCGGCGTGGCGCGGCAAGCCGGTCTCCAAGGCCGACGTCGCCAATATGAGCTATCAGGAAGCCAAGGAGATTTATTTCTCGGAATACTGGTCGAAATCGTCCTGCGGCGCGATGCCTGGTCCGCTGGCGCTCGCCGTCTACAATGTCGCCGTCCACGCCGGGGTCGGCACCGCGGCGACCTATCTGCAAAAGGCGCTCAACCGGAATGGCGCGGCGGTGGCCGTCGACGGCGGCATCGGCGGCGAGACCCTGGGCGCGATCCCGAAGACGCCGCTGCCCGATGTGATCGGCGACGTCATCGATCTCTATGACGCGAAGCTGCGCGCGCATCCTGATTACGAGCATTTCAAGAACGGCTTCAATCGGCGCGTCAACAAGCTGCGGCTCGAAACCGAGCGCTGGCTTGAGGAAGACGGCGAACAGACGCTTCCGATACCCACGCCGAACCTAGAAGAAGGGGATCCTGTCGTGACGGACAAAGTGAGCGAATTCATTCAGGCGCTGCTGGCTGCGCTGCAGCCCGGCGCAACGACGACAACTGGAACCACGACGACCACGCCGGCAACCACCACGACAACGCCGGCAACGGGGACCGCCGTGGCGGCGGCTGCCAGCCTGGCCTTGCTCCTGCGTCAGCTGGCGCAGGGTCTGGATGGCAACCCTGTCGTCCTGCCGCCGAATTCGGCGGCCACCAATGTGCTGACGCCGGTCAATGGCGCGCTCGGCCAATGGCTGGGAAAGCTGCTCGACGGGCGCAAGAGCGCGCTCGGCATCATTGGAGCGCTGGCAAGCGCCTTGCTCACACCGTCAGCGGCCGGAGGGGCGGCGGGGACGGCGGCGACTTCGCCCTTGGGCGAACTCATCCCGATTCTCGGCTCGATACCGGGACTGGCGCCGATCATGATGCCGATTTCGCTGGCGCTGACCGCGTGGGGTCTGCTCGGCAAGATCGACAAATACGTGCGCGCGGCAAAGCAGTAGGGCTGGCACAGGGGGAACCGATGGCCGATGTTCCAGGCAAGGACCCGCGCCGGAACATCGTCGTCTTTGCCGACGGCACCGGCAACAGCGCCGCCAAGGCGTTCAAGACCAATGTCTGGCGCCTCTACCGGGCGCTCGACCTGACCGGCGCAGACCAGATCGCGGTCTTCAGCGACGGCGTCGGCACCTCGCAATTCAAGCCGTTCGAGATCATCGGCCTGGCGCTCGGCTTCGGCGTCAAGCGGCGCGTGCTGGCGCTCTACAAGTTCCTTTGCCTCAACTATGAGCCGGGCGACAGGATCTTCGCCTTCGGCTTCAGCCGCGGCGCCTTCACCATCCGCGTGCTGGTCGGCATGATCGCGCGCGAAGGGCTGGTCGACTTCAAGTCTGAAGAGGAACTCGACCGCAACGCGCTCGCCGCCTACCGGGCGTATCGGCCGAAGGCTTTCGATTCACGGTTGCCCTGGGTGGTGTTCGCCCGCTTCGTGCGCGACAGGGCGGTCGACCTGTGGAATGAAATCACCGGGAGCCGCACTTACACGCAAGTGCAGCCGCAAGCACCGTCCCCCCGTTCGGCCAGCAAGATCCGCATCGCCTTCGTCGGTGTCTGGGACACTGTCTCCGCCTATGGCCTGCCGGTCGACGAATTGACCAAAGCGGTGAACAAATGGGTCTGGCCGATGACCTTCGAGAAGAGGGGCCTTCTCGATGCCGTCGATTGCGCCCGGCAGGCCTTCAGCATCGACGACGAGCGGCGCACATTCTTCCCCATTCCGTGGAACGAGCCTGCTCCGGCACTGGATGCGGCTGTCGCGCAGGTGGCTGACCCGGCCGATCCGCGCCTGCTTCAGGTCTGGTTCGCCGGCTGCCATGCCAATGTCGGCGGCGGCTATCCTGACGACAGGCTCGCCCATATTCCCCTGTGCTGGATGATCGGCGAGGCCGCCGTGCAGGGGCTGCAATTCAAGAAGGATCTGGTCGCCGACTACTGGGACTATGCGTCCGAATCCGGCCGCATCTACGATTCCCGTTCCGGTGTCGGCGTTTTCTATCGCTACCATCCGCGCGACGCCAAGCAGTTGATGGGTCCCGGCGTGACACCGCTGGTCGACGCCAGCGTCATCATGCGTATGGCGAAGGGAAGCGACGATTACGCGCCGATCGCGTTGCCGGAGCATATCGAGGTGCTGTCGCCGCTCGGCGCCCGGGTGCCGTTCACCGGCTTGCCTGACGAAGACAGGGTGACGATGCGCAAGGCAGCCATCGTCGACAAACTGCCGCTTCCGGCCGGCCGCAAGCGCAATCTGGCCAGCATGGACAAGAAATTCCGCGACGCGCTGGCCACGCTTCAGGAAAAAGACACCGGCCGCGACCTGGAGACCGACGACGTACCGGCCGCTCAGCAAGGGAAAGACGCCGGCGACCATAAGCAGCATTTGGAGAGCCGCCTGGAGCGCATGCGGCTGATGCGGGACACGGTGTGGTGGCGCCGGGGGCTCTATTACGCCCTGCTGTCGATCGCCATGCTGTTCCTGGCGTTTCCGCTGTTTGCCGGGTACGTCACGCTCGATGTCACCGGCCGTTTCGATCAATCCGCGGCCGGCCTCGTCGGACCCGTGATCGGGCTGGTCAGCGGTTTCCTGCCCGGCATTGCCGCGCCGTGGGTGGACGCCATGGCCAAGCATTCGATCCTCGCTGCGGGACTTGGCCTCGTCCTCGGTGTTCTCCTGTGGGTCAACGGACTGTTGCGCACGCGCATCAACGATCGGGCGCGGGCGGCCTGGAACGTCGTGGTCGACGGCAATGCGAGTGCGCTGCTGTCAAACCGGACCGATGCACACCGGCGCACCTCGCTGATCGGGACGATCGTGCTCGGCTTCGGCGCCCTGGCGCTCGGGCTGGCCAAAAACTATGCGGCCGGCTTCTTCGCCATCGGCTTCATCGGCTGTCTTGCCACCTATGTGGTGCTCAGCCGGCGCGGACCGCGGCGGGACGCACCGCCGACGCCTGTCTCCTTGCGCATCGCCCGCGCCATCCGCACCAATGACCTCGCCAACTGGATCTACGAACATTTGCGGGAGTATGTGCTGCCGGCGGTGTTCCTGGCCCTGTCGGCTGGTCTTCTGCTGTTCGCGGCCAACAAGACCACGTTCGAGGTTGCCGATTCGATGGGGGCCTTCTGCGCCGAGCCCGCCTCGGCAAACACGACCGGCGCCGAAAGGCTGACGGGAACGCCCTATGTCCTCAACACCGCCGACATGTGCGGCGATACCGGCAACTGGGTGCAGGAAGGCGTTCGCTACAAGGTTGAAATCTCAATCACCGACCCCTGGAAGGACGGTGCGCTGTGCGCCGACACGCGTGGCGTCCAGGAGAGCAGTGTGGCGCACTATATGGCAACGCTGATGAAACGCTGGTGGGCGGAGCCCTATTTCAAGCCTATCGCGCGTGTCGGCCGGTTCGGCAATGACGAATATGTCCTCAATGCCGTCGAGCCGGTGGTCCCCGGCCAATGCGCCAACATGAAGCTGACCGCCGAGATCAAGCCCAAGGCATCGGGCGAGCTCTATGTCTATGTCAACGATGCCGTGTTCGGCCTGCCTGGTGTCTATGACTTCTTCTACCGTCACAACAACCAGGGATCGGCCGACGTCAAGGTCGGGAAGGTGAACGTCTTTCCCTGAGCGGGCTGGCCGTCATTCAGGCCCGCCGAGAGTTTCGAGGCGGCAAGGCTGCCGTTCCAGGTCAGGGTGGAGGCGCTCAGCGTTGACCTCAGAATGTCGCTGGTGGCGCGCGGCCATGGCATCGTCACGCCCGGCGCCTTCGCCGAAAGCCGCTGGCCCGACAAGGTGGAGGTCATCGACTGTCCTGGCTTCAAGCCGCAGTGCGCGCCCGGCTGCTGCACCGCCCGCCGGCGGGACGGCTGGCCCGCCCGATAGCGCTGTTTCGAGATGCGCTGATCGATGGGCTGAAGGTGCCGATGCCGCTGGTGTCATGAGTTGGCGGCCAGTTGTCGCGAGGAAGACTCCCCAATAGAGTGAGCACTCCGGGGGAGGGTGCCGTGTCGGTCAGCATTTGCGTGTATTGGGGCCCCAGGCAACGCCCTCTCGACGGGTTGGTCCCGCAAGCCGCAGCGTACTTTCGCGTTCTGGCGAAAGCCGACCCGGGGCTCGCCCGTTGGGCGCCGGTGGGCCGATCGCTCAAGCAGGCGATGCTATCCGAGCCTGTCGACACGTCGTCGCCAGAGGTTTTGCGACGCTTGCTGTTGAAGGGGCAGAACAGGACGGATGTTGCGCCGCGCAAGCCCATTCCGGAACTTGGATACACGCTGTCGCTTTGGAACCAGCGCCATGGGAATCTGGAAGCGTCGACCTCGGTCCATTGTGGTGCCTACTCGCAATATCTGTCCGAAGACAGCCAGAACAATGCCTTGCTCGAACTCAGCTTTCCGAACGAAGAAGGGCTTGCAGTTGGTGTTCTCCTGGATGTGTTCCGGGAGGCCATCGACATATGGCAGCCTGTCTGGGGAACGATCTGGCGATATTTCCATGGCGCGCATGCCGCTGGTGCACCTTGGGACCCGAGCCATGTCCAATACGCCTTCTACCAGTCGCAAAGCGGGTTGGGTCCGGCAGGCCGTGAGATTGGGACACAACAAGTGACGGCCGATCGAGGGCGCCTCTGGATCAATGATGCGACGGCGCCGTTCATGGAAAAGAGATTGCTCGCACCGGCTGCACTCCCACCCTGTTGACAGGCCACTCCTCGTCCCAACATCTTCAACCGATGCAGAACTCCTGGCCAGACATCGTTGGCTCCATTCAAGGCAGGCGGGACGCGGCCGACCCGTTTGCTCCGGCGCTCGGCGGCGTAGAAGCGCTTGCCTCTTTCATAGCAAGCGGTCCCTTGAGTTTCGTTTTGTTTGGATGGATGTCGATGTTCGACCTGTGTATTCAGCAAGTGGATGTCGAGCCCTATTCCGGGCCTTACCTGAAGGTGAGCCCACTG
Source organism: Mesorhizobium sp. 43Arga (assembly GCF_053714255.1). Classification (NCBI taxonomy): domain Bacteria; kingdom Pseudomonadati; phylum Pseudomonadota; class Alphaproteobacteria; order Hyphomicrobiales; family Phyllobacteriaceae; genus Mesorhizobium; species Mesorhizobium sp. 43Arga. The sequence continues at coordinate 1,014,184 of NZ_JBSKBO010000002.1, read as the reverse complement.
GCGTCCGGGCGGATCGAGTTTCGATATGTCGACACCGCCATAGTGCAAAGGCAATGGCATAGGGAGACGACACCCGATGCCGTGGTGCCGAAACTCGTCCAGTTCATGGACCAGCTTGGATGGATTTCAGGTCGCTGAGTGGAAGCAAGTCGTTGGCAGTGCAGGCGCTGTCGGGGGCGTGAAAACCTGTTCGAGCAGGCGGGCGACAGCTACCGTGCCGGTCAGGTCGACCTCCCTGCGGAAGCCCGACAGCGCTTCGAAGCAGGCGTCGCGAACGGCCTTGTGGCAGGCGGCCAGATTGCCCCAGGCGGGCGTACGCGCATTCGACGATCACATTGCATTACCAGGTCTTGACCCCTCCGCAACGAACCCCAGATCGACCGTGCCGGCGCCAGGTGGGGCCGGTGCAGGCGCGGGCGTCATCTTCATGGGTGGCGCCGCGCCGGATGGTCTTGTGACCGTCGAACTCGGGCATCATGCGCCGGAGGCGATGACGTGCGGGAGACCCGCGACCGGGCGAGGGCGTTCCAAAGGTTGAGCGTATCGGACCAGAAGCAGAGCGAAAAACAGCAAGCACGGATGGGCCGGCAGGGATGCCGGCTTCAGACGGCGTATCGTCCTCCGGAGCATGGCAGCCAGAGCATACAAACGTGCCAGAAACAGGATCAAGAAAGGAGAAGTGCAATGACCATTCGTGATCTCATGCCGTGGAGCCGCGACACCAGCCAGTCTGCGACCCTCTTTCGCGAAGGCGATCGGGATCCGTTCATGGGCCTGCATCGCGAGATGAGCCGCCTGGTCGACGACATGTTCCGCGGCTTCGAGTCGCGGCTTCCGTCCATGGGCAGGTTCTCGTTGGCCGGCACCGGTTGGCCCAGCGTGGAAATCTCCGAAACGGACAAGGATATCCGCGTGACAGCCGAGATACCCGGCATGGAGGAGAAGGACATCGAGGTGTTGCTCGATGACGGCGTCCTGACGTTGCGCGGCGAAAAACACTCCGAGACCGACGATAAGGAGCGTCAGTTCACCGAGCGGTTCTATGGCCGCTTCGAACGTCGCATCCCGATCGGCTTCGAAGTCGCGGAGGACAAGGTCGCCGCCGACTTCCGCAACGGCGTACTGTCCGTGAGCTTGCCGAAGTCCGAGAAGGCGCAGAGCAAGGCTAAGCGCATCCCAATCGGCGGCAAGAGCACCAAGCACTAGAACAGACCTGCCGGGCGTGCGTGCCGCGCACGCCCGGCATTGACCGGCGGATTTCGCGCCGGTCGCCCTTGAGAATCCCCCAGCCTTCGGCAACATGGCGGCAAGGCTGGGAGCGCAAGGATGAACAAGGCCATTTCCACCGCACCGGGCAAGTCCGCACCGCGCAAGGCGCCGATGGCGCTGACCGAGGCGCTGGTAGCTCGGACCATGCGGGTGGTCGAGGATGCCGGGCCGACGCCGGGCATGGTCCATATGCTGGACGCCGACTATGCGCGGTTTCGCGACGAGATCCTGGCTGGCGCTCCGCCCGGACCGCTGAAGCTGTTCGCCTATGGCTCGCTGCTGTGGAAGCCGGCCGGCGAGGTCAGTGGTGGCGAACGCGCGGTGGCGCGAGGCTGGCACCGGTCGTTCTGCTTCACGGTGCAGCGCTTTCGCGGCACGCTCGAGCAGCCCGGCCTGATGATGGCGCTCGACCGTGGCGGCCAGTGCCAGGGCATGGTGTTCGAGATCGCCGAGCCGGTCGCCGAAAATCTGGAAGCGCTGCTGCGCCGCGAGATGACCATCCTGCCCGCCGTCAACGTGCCGCGCTGGCTGCAGGTTAGGACCGAAATAGGGGCGAGCCGGGCGCTCGGCTTCGTCGTCGATCCGGCCAATCCGCGCTATGCCGGCAAGCTCGACAAGTCCGCGGTGGCGTCGACGCTGGCCAGGGCCGTTGGCCACTGGGGCTCGGGCGCGCAATATCTGTTCGAGACGATCCGCCACCTCGACGCCTGCGGCATACGCGACCGCAATCTGTGGCAACTGCAGGAACTGGTGGCGCAGGAGATTGGCCGTGACCATGCGGCTGTCTAGCCGTTCGCGGGCCTAACGGGGACCGTGCGAACCAGGAAATTTCGGAAGCTTTCCGGCGGCTTACCCGTAAGCGTGGTGAAATCGCTGGAGGTCGGGGCATAGCTACCCTCGGCGATCGAAGCGCATAGCGTGGCGAAGGCCTGCGGCCAGGGGTCGTCGAGGCGCGCCGACGCGGAGGCCAGATAGTCGTCGAGGGAGCAGGGGCGATAGTGCAGGGGTTGTGCTGTTGCGTCGGCATAGAAGGCAGCGATCGCGTCGAAGCCCAGCGCCCGGTCTCCGGTGATCGTGTAGTGGGCGCGGTCGGCCTTGGCCGCCGCAGCGGCGACGGCCGCCGCCACGTCGTCGCGCGAAACCGGCGCAACGAGACCCTGTCCGGCAGGCAGCACCAATTCCCCCGAGGCGGGCGCAAGCCAGGTGTCGAGAATGAAATCGCTGTAGAGGCCGCAGCGCAGGATGGTCGATGGCACGCCGCAGGCAGCCAGCCGGCGCTCCACGTCGCGGTAGGCGGGCGCGTAGTAGAAGGGCGAAGTGTCGCCGATGTCGATGATGCTGGTGAAGGTGATGTGGCGGACACCGGCCGCCGCTGCGGCCGCGATGGCGTTGGCGTGATGGCGCACGATCGTGTTCGCCTCTCCATCGCTCGAAATCAGAACCAGCCTTTCGATGCCGGTGAAGGCTGCCTTCAGCGCCGATGCATCCTCGTAATCGCCGACGCGCAGCGCTGTTTCCCGGGGCAGGCGCCCTTGCGCGGCCCCAGGCTTGCGGACCAGTGCGGCGACCTCGACGGCGCGCCCGACATGGCCAGTGGCTCCAGTGACGAGGATCATCAGGGTGCTCCATCTTCTGCCCAGCGCAATCTTGCGGCAGTCCAATCTTCCGCTTGACGAACATATATCTCTGCGGTTATACGTCAACCAATAGCCAACGGGTTATCGATCTGAGATGCCGGATACCCATGACATGCTTTTCAGGACGCTCGCCGACCCGACCAGAAGGGCGATCTTCGAGCGGCTGTGCCGCCAGGGCGAACAGACGGTGGGGGCGCTGACGAGCCAGTCCGGCGTCTCGCAGCCGGCGGTGTCGAAGCATCTGGGCGTGCTCAAGCAGGCCGGTCTGGTGCGCGACCGCCATGAAGGCCGCCAGACGCATTACAGCGCGCAGCTTGGCGCGCTGGCGCCGCTGATGGACTGGACACGTGAGATGGCCGGGTTTTGGGAGGCTCGGTTCGATGATCTCGAGGATTTGCTCAAAAGGATGGACCAGTGAACGATAGTGCCACGGAAAACCGCACCGTCGTTGTCGAGCGGCAGATTTCCCATCCGCCGGAGAAACTTTGGCGCGCGCTGACGCAACCGCATCTGATCGAGGAGTGGCTGATGAAGAATGATTTCAAGCCTGATGTCGGCCACCGCTTCAACATCAGCGCCGATTGGGGCGGGGTGCTCGACTGCGAGGTACTGGCCGTCGAACCGAACAAGACGCTGTCCTACACCTGGAACCTCGCGCACCAGGACCCGGCCTTCGATCTCAGAAGCGTGGTGACCTTCACGCTCACCCCGACGCCAACCGGAACGCATCTGCGCATGGAGCAATCCGGCTTCCGGCCCGAGCAGCGGCGCGCCTATGGCGGCGCCAAGATGGGTTGGCCGCAATTCTTCGAGAAGCTGGAGCAGCTTCTCGACCGGACGGATTAGACTTGTTGTTTTGACGCAATTCCGGACGGAAAACCGCTTCACACTTTTCCTGGAATTGCTCTGGTCCGCCAGGCCGATCGAACCCGACACCTGACTTCACCGGGCGGTCCACCGCCAGCAAAACCTATGGAGAAAGACGATGAAGATCAAACTGACCAGCATCCATGTCGACGACCAAGAAAAGGCGCTTGCCTTCTACACCGGCGTGCTCGGCCTGACCAAGAAGGCCGATTTCAGCAATGGGCCGTTCCGCTGGCTGACGGTCGCCTCGCCGGACGAGCCCGAGGGCACAGAGCTGCAACTGGCGCTCAACGACCAGCCGGCCGCAAAAGCCTATCAGCAGGCGATGTTCGAGCAGGGCTAGCCGGCGGTGATGTTCTTCACCGACGACATCAAGGGCGATCATGAGCGCATCAAGGCGCGCGGCGGCACGTTCGCTATGGCGCCGACCGAGGTGACCGGCTCGACCATCGCCAAGCTCAACGACGGCTGCGGCAATCTCATCCAGATCACGCAGCTGGCGCGCTGGTAGTAGCGCCCCTCACACATTTTCACGGGAGGTTATCTTGGACTGGAGCAAATGGATCAGGCAGGCGCATCGCTGGCTGTCGATCATCTTCACGGCGACCGTCGTCGCCAATTTCGTCACCATGGCGTTTGGACAACCGCCCGCCTGGGTGGTTTATTCGCCACTGCCGCCGCTCTTCCTCATGCTGTTCAGCGGCCTCTATATGTTCGTGCTGCCCTATGTCGCGAAAGGACGCAGCACACAGCGGGTCAACGGGAGGAAAGCGCATGGCCAAGTCGACCCCAGCCAAGGCTGAGCCGAAGCTGCTTTCCGGCGGCAATCCGCGGATCGCCAAGGGTTATGGCGATGCTTCCGTCCAGGCCTATATCGCGGCCATGCCGGGCTGGAAGCGAGAGATGGGCGGGCGGCTCGACGCGCTCATCGAGCGCGCCGTGCCTGGCGTTCACAAGGCGGTCAAATGGAATTCGCCGCTCTATGGTATCGAAGGCGAGGGCTGGTTCCTTGGCCTCCATTGCTTCACCAAATACATCAAGGTGGCTTTCTTTCGCGGCATGTCGCTGAAGCCGGCGCCGCCGGGCGAATCCAGGAGCCAGGACACGCGCTACCTCGACATTCATGAGGACGACGCGTTCGACGAGGCGCAATTCAGCGCCTGGGTGAAGCAGGCCAGCCAATTGCCTGGCGAGCGCATGTGAGCGCGCTATTGTTCATGGTTTGAGGAGAAACAGCATGACCGCATCGCAGGAGAGCAAATCCCCCTCCGAACTGATCGACGGCAGGATAAAGGAACTCGGCGACTGGCGCGGCGACATGCTGGGGCGGCTGCGCGCGCTCATCCATCAGGCCGATCCCGATGTGGTCGAGACCTGGAAATGGCGCGGCGTTCCGGTGTGGGAGCATGACGGCATGATCTGCACCGGCGAGACCTACAAGAGCGTCGTTAAGCTGACCTTCGCCAAGGGCGCGGCGCTGCCCGACCCCGCGCGCCTGTTCAACTCCAGCCTCGAAGGCAATACGCGGCGGGCCATCGATTTCCAGAAGGGTGAGGAGGTCGACGAAGAGGCGCTGAAGGCGCTGGTGCGGGCTGCCGTGGCGCTGAACAAGTCGAAGGCCAAACGCTAGGCGCCGCCATACTGCCACCCCAAGACCATCCATGTTTACGATCTGGGAAGCTTGACGGTGCTAGATGCGCCGGGATGACAGCTGGCCGCCTCGGCCGGCCCCGGATGGATTTGCCCGGATGGACTCGCCATGAACAGCCCGATGCGCATGCCGTGGGTGGACACGGCCAAAGGCCTCTCGATCATCCTCGTGGTGATGATGTACGCGGCGTACAACACCGGCGAGTACACGGGCGGCGTCGGCTTCCTGCACTATGTCATCGGCTTCGCGACGCCGTTCCGCATGCCGGAATTCTTCCTGATCTCCGGCCTGTTCCTGTCGCAGGTGATCGACCGGCCGTGGCGGCGCTATGTCGACCGGCGCGTCGTGCACTATCTCTATTTCTACGTGCTGTGGGCGATCATCTCGATCGGGCTCAAGATCGGCATCTTCAGCCGCGATCCCGGCGGCATGCTGCACGATCTGGCAATGGCCGTCGTCCAGCCCTATGGCGTGCTGTGGTTCATCTACATGCTGGCGGTGTTCGGCCTTGTCGCCAAGCTGTTGCGGCAGTTCCGCGTTCCCGCCTGGATCGTCATCCCGTGTGCAGCTGCGCTGCAGATGTGGGCGCCGCGTCCGGACAGCTATGCGGTCGAACAGTTCGCGGCCTATTTCGTGTTCTTCTATGTCGGCTTCGTCATGGCGCCGCTGGTGTTCCGCCTCGTCGAATGGACGCAGCCCCGACCGATGCTGGCCGTCGCCGGCTTGGCTTTATGGGCAGTTATCAACGGCCTGCTGGTCTATTCGCCGGGCTATGCCTTGCAACCGGTCAGCATGCAGATGGGGCTGGCGGCATGGCCGCCGCTGCATCTCACCTTGGCTGTGGCCGGCGCGGTGGCGCTCTGCGTGCTTGGCGGCTTGCTGTCGACATTCGCCTCGATGGAATGGCTGCGCTGGCTCGGCGAACATTCGCTGGTCGTCTATGTCGCCTTCACCATCCCGATGTCGCTGTTCCGCGGCGCCGCATTGGCAAGCGGCCTGCTGACCGATACCGGCCTGCTCAGCCTGGCGGTGCTGCTGGTCTCCATCATCAGCCCTGTCGTGCTCTACCTCGTCATCCAGCGCGTCGGCTTCGGCACGTTCCTGTTCGAACGGCCGGCCTGGGCGCATATCGACAACAGCGCGCCGCAAGCGGCACCGAGCGCGGCGCTGCCTGCTGTCCAATCAAGCCGGCCATAGGCGAGCATCCAGCCTCAGCCGTCCCGCAGCCATACCAGCATCTCGCCGGGCTCGCGATTGTCCCAGGCGTAATAGGGGATGGCGGTCAGGCGCGTCTCGACGCTGGCCGGCGGCTCACGCCGGTAGAGCCCGTCCTGCCAGCCGCCGCCGGCATCGGCCCGCGCCGTGGCTGAAAGCGTCACCACGCCGCCCAGCAGTTCGGGCGCCTCATGCGCCTCTATGCCTGCGGTACGGGGCAGGGTCAGGCGATGCAGCCGGCTGTCATTGTCGGATGCCTCGACGCAGTAGATCAGCGGCCCGCGCGACAGCGCGACGCGGCCAGCATCCTGCCTGACCTCTGGATTGGCGTAGAGCCGCTCGATCGGCATTTCGAGGTCGAGCCGGACGCGGTCGCCCTTTTTCCAGCTGCGCCGGATCGCAGCGTAGCCGTCGCTGGTCATGTCCTCGAGATCGACCGCCTCGCCATTGATCTCCAGCGTGGCGCTGCTGCTCCATGCCGGGATGCGCAGATGCAGCGTGAACTCCACCGGCGTTTGCGGATCGACGGTGATAGCGACGGCGCCGTCCCAGGGATAGCGGCTTGCCTGGGTCAGGCTCACCGGCGTGCCCGCAATGTCGAAGCGGGCGGTGGAGTCGCCGTAGAGGTGCACGGCCAGCGCATCATCCGCCAGGCTGTAGAAATAGCTGCCGATCGAGGCGACCATGCGGCCGACATTGGGCGGGCAGCAGGGGCAGCGGTGCCATTTCCACCTGTTGTGCCGGCCCCGGCTTTCCAGCGGGTTCTCGTAGAAGAACAGCGAGCCGTCGAGCGACAGGCCGGAGATCGAGCCATTGTAGAGCGCGCGCTCCATCATGTCGGCGTAGCGGGCGTTCGGCCCCATGCCGAGCATGCGGCTCGCCCAGAACACCAGGCCGACGGCGGCGCAGGTCTCGGCATAGGCGCTCTCATTGGGCAGGTCGTAGTCGCTGGTGAAGCCTTCATTGTGCGCCGACGGCCCAAGCCCGCCGGTGATGTAGAGGTTCTTCGTGGTGAGGTCGTCCCACAGCCGGTCGAGGGCGACGCGCAGCGTGCCGTCGCCATATTCGGTGGCGATGTCGGCCATGCCCGAATAGAGATACATCGCCCGCACCGCATGGCCGACGACCTTATCCTGCTCGCGCACCGGCTTGTGCGATTGGCTGTATTCATAGGTCTTGAAATGATAGGCCTTGGGATCGGCGCCACGGGCGCGCGCTTCCTCGTCGAAATAATGCGGCTGTTGGCCACGCTGATCGATGAAGTACTTCGCCAGATCCATGTATTTCTGCTCGCCGGTCACCCGCGCCAGCTTGACCAGCGCCAGCTCGATCTCCTCATGGCCGCAATAGCCCTTCTTCTTGCCCGGTTCCGGCCCCAGCACCGAGGCGATGTGGTCGGCGTAGCGGCACACAATGTCGAGCAGCTTGCGCTTGCCCGTCGCCTGGTAATAGGCGACCGCGCCCTCGATCAGGTGGCCGGCGCAATAGAGCTCGTGGCAGTCGCGCAGGTTCGTCCAGCGCTTGCCGGGCTGGATGCGCTGATACCAGCTGGAGAGATAGCCGTCATCCTGCTGCAACTTGCCATACATGTCGATGACGGCGTCGATCTTCTTCTCCAGTTCCGGGTTCTTGCGCCGGTAAAGTGAATAGGCCGCGGTCTCGATCGTCTTGCCGAGATCGGAATCCCAGAACATCTGCGTTGTCACCGTCGAGCCGGTGAATTCGGCGCCCTGGCGATCCGCTTCATCGGGCGAGGGCGAGTGAAAGGGAATGACGATACCGGGCGAGGGCCGGTCCGGGTCGATCTGTTCCAGCATGCGCGCCTCCACGCAGCGTTCGTAGAGGATATCGGCGGTGCGGGTCGCCACCGCGTCGGCGCGGTCGCCCCAGAAGCCGTGCACATCGACCTGCGGCACCGGCAGCGGCCGGAAGGCGAGTTTCGGCTTCCCCGTCTTTTCCAACCTTTTTGGCGTGGCGTGGCGGGGGGATGGCGATGCGGTCATGAACTCACTCCATTGTTCTGTCGATTGGTCGACGGCCTCGGCCGTCGGGCGATTACTTGACGGCCCCGGCCATCAGGCCGCGGATGTAGAAGCGCTGCAAAGCGAGGAACAGGATCAGGCACGGCACCATCATCACCGTGACGCCCGCCTGCACGGCGCCCCAGTCAATGGCGCCGAAGCGGCCCGACTGCAGTGCCGTCATCATCACCGGCAGCGTGAATTTGGACTGGTCGGTCATCAGCACCAGCGCGGCGAGGAATTCGTTCCAGGCGCCGAGAAAGGCGAACAGCGCGATGGTGACGACACCAGGCCAGACCAGCGGCAGCATCACCTTCAAAAGCATGGTGGCGTTGCCGGCGCCGTCCATGCGCGCGGCCTCCTCGATCTCGCGCGGCACGGCGTCGAAGGCGTTGCGCATCATGAAGATCGAGAACGGCAATTGCAGCGTCACATAGACGCCGACCAGGCCGGTCAGCGTGTTGTGCAGGCCAAGCCTGGTCAGCACCAGGAAGATCGGCGTCAGGATCGACTGGAACGGGATCATGATCGTCGACAGGATGAGGACGAAGAACAGGTCCTTGAAGGGAAAGCGGAACCGCGAAAAGCCGTAGCCGGCCAACACGCTGACGATGACCGACAGCAGGACGGTCATCGCCGACACATAGATACTGTTTTGCGCCGCAACCCAGAGCCCGTCGCCGAAGGAGTTGAGCGTGGCATAGTTTTCCAGAGAGACGCCTGTGGTCGGCCAGGGCGGCAACGGCGGCAGGCGCGCTTCGGCCGCCGGCTTGAAGGCCGACAGCGCCGTCCACACGATCGGCGCCAGGAACAGCAGCGAGGCAATGATGCCGGTGGAATGCCTGGCCAGGCGCGCGGCGAGCTTGCCCCTGGCTGAAATCGCCTGCGCCATCAGTCGAGCCCCTCGGGCTTGCGCAGCAGCCAGAGCTGGATGAGGCTGAGCGCCACCAGGATGACCAGCAGTACCATCGAGAGTGCTGCGCCATAGCCGAGCTTGAACGACACGAAGGACTGGTTGAAGATCCAGTAGACCGCCGTCAGCGTCTGGTTGCGCGGGCCGCCACGCAGGATGATGTAGAACTGGTCGAAGGCGAGGATGGAGCCGGCGACCGACAGGATCAGCGCCAGCGCCAGCGTGCGGCGCATCAGCGGCAAGGTGATCGCCCGGAAGCGCGCGAACGGCCCGGCGCCGTCGATCACCGCGGCCTCCTGCAGATCCTGCGGGATCGATTGCAGGCCCGTCATCAGGATGATCATGGTGAAGCCGGCAACCTTCCACACCACCATGGCGATGATCGACCAGAAGGCCGGCTGGAAGGTGGCGAGCAGGTTGAACTTCCTGTCGATCAGGCCGAGGTCGTAGGCGGCCGGGCTGAACAGGCCGGAATCGACATTGAGCAGCCATGACCAAAGCAGGCTCGCCGAAGCGAAACCAACCACCGCCGGCATGAAGAAGAAGGTGCGGTAGAGGTTGGTCAGCGGCCGCGGCTTTTCGATGAAGATCGCCAGGGGAAAGGCGACGGCAAAGATCGCGATGGTGACGACCACCGTGTAGTAGCCGGTGAATTTGAGCGCATTCCAGAACCTGGTGTCGCGCAGGATCGCCCAGTAATTTTCGAGGCCGATGAAGGCGTGCTCGCCCATCAGCGGCCAGTTGTGCAGCGACATCCACGCCGTCATGCCGAGCGGGATGACGAAGAACACCATGACCAGCGCCACCGCCGGCGCGACATAGATGAGGCCGATCCATTGCCGCCGCCCGGCGCCGACGAGTTTTCGGGCGCGGGGCGGGGCGGTGGTTGTGGCTGTGATGGTGGTCATGCCTTGCCTGTTCTTGCGTCGGATCCAGTTGGCCGCCCTACCTCCCCCTTGTGGGGAGGGTAAGGTGTACGCCGGCCACCCGCCCAGGGAGAGAGGCGGGCGGCCGGCAGGTCGCCGCTACTTCTGCGGCGCCTGGTCGATGATCGACTGCATGGTCTCCTGCGCATTGGCGATGGCGCCATCGACATCGTCGCCGAAGAAGACCTCGTTGATCATCTGCGTCCACGGGCCGTTGGCCGAGTTGATCAGGTCGTTGAACACCACCGAATAGGGCGTCTTGCCCTTGGCCATGGCCTCGGCGGCGACCTGGTAGCGCGGGTCGAGATCCTTCAGCGCGTCCTTGGCGATGTCGCCGCGCACCGGCAGGCTGCCATATTTGGCGAGGATGGTCTGGCCTTCCAGCGAATAGGCGAAATCCAGGAACTCCTTCACCACCGCAAGCTTCTTGGTGCCCTTGGTGACGACGAAATTGTCGCCGCCGGCAAAGGACGACCAGCCGCCATCCTTGCCCGGCAGGAAGGTGATGCCATAGTCGACATTGGGATACTGGGTGTTGAGCGCGCCGATGGCGAAGGCGCCGGAGGGCGAGATGCCGATATTGCCGGCGGCAAAGGCGGCGAAGAAATTGGCGCCGGTATCGGTCTGCGCGCCTGCCGGCACCAGGTCCTTCTTGACCATCGAGCGGTAGAGATCGATGGCGCCGCGCAATTGCGGGCTGTCCAGTGTCGCCTTGGAGCCGTCTTCACTGAGGATATCGCCGCCCGAGGCCCAGATCAGCGGTGTGAAGGTGAAGATGTTGCAGCCGCCGCAATTGCCGGAGAAGTAGAAGCCCTTGATGTTGCCGCCAAGCGCGTTGACCTTCTCCGCATCGGCGGCGATCTCGGCCCAGTTGGCGGGGCCTTTTTCAGGGTCGAGGCCGGCCTGCTTGAACAGCTTCTTGTTCCAGATCAGCACCGAGGCGTCGGCCGAGAAGGGCAGGCCGTAAATGTGGTCCTTGTAGGTGCCGGTCTTGACATGCGCCGGCGACAGGCTGGCGAAATAGGGCAGGGACTTGGCCCAGTCGGTGATGTCCTCCAGCTGGCCGGCGGCGGCGAAGGAGGGCGTGTAGATCAGGTCGAGCGACAGCGCGTCGGGCGCCGTGCCGCCGGCTGCGGCCGCGCCATATTTCGGGATGATCTCGGCATTGGGGATGATGTCGAGCTTGATCTGGTCCTTGTGCGCCTTGTTGTAGGCGTCGACGATGCGCGGCATGAAGTTCGAGCCGTCGGCGCGCACCCAGATGTTGGCGGTGTCGGCGGCGGCAGTGCCGAGCCCGCCGCCCAGTACGGCAGCGGCCAGCGCCAGTTTGGCAATCACGTTCCTCATCTTCTCCTCCTCCAGGGTTGGCCGCTATCCGCGGCTTGGCGCCGATCACGCGGCGCGTCGTTTCAGCCATCCAGCGGATGGCCGCAGGAACGCCGCACCACCAGCCGGCACGGCAGTTTTCGAATGCCCGGCGCGGCGGGCTGACCGCCGACCAGGGAAAGCAGGGTCAGCCCGGCCTCGCGCCCGAGCGCGACCAGGTTCATGTCGACCGAGGTCAGCGGCGGGCGCGTGGCTTCGGCGACGATCTCCCAATTGTCGAAACCGATGACGCCGACATCGCCGGGAACGTCGAGGCCGCGCTCGCGCAGGGCATCGATGACGCCGCGCGCGATCTGGTCGTTGCCGCAAAAGACGGCGTCGGGGCGTTGGCTTTTGCCGTCGAACAATTGCGCCACCGCTTCATGTCCCCAGGCTTCCGACCAGGCGCCGAGCAGCGGCTCGGTGACCGGCAGGCCGTTTTCGGCGAGCACGTCGCGATAGGCCTGGGCGCGGGCATGCACCACGGCAAAGCTCGCCGGTCCGCTGACATGGGCGATGCGCCGGCGTCCGAGCCGGCAGAAATGTTCGACCGCCAGCCGCGCGCCGCCGGCATCGTCCGAGACGAAGGCGACGGCGTCTGGATCGGGCTGGGTGAAAGCATAGATCACCGGGATGCGCAGATTGGCGAGGTCGACGGGCAGATGGCGGTCGATGCGCTTGCCGGTGGCGATGATGCCGTCGACGCGCTTGTCGAGCATGGCCTCGACATGCAGCTGGCCCAGCCGCGGATCCTCCTCGACATTGCACAGGAACACCGAGACGCCATTGTCGACCAGCGCGTCCGAAATGCCGGACATCAGCGGCAGCGAGAAGCGGCCATAAGTATCGTTGGTGAGCAAGCCGACGGTGAAGGAGCGGCGCCTGAGCAGGCTCTGCGCCAGGCTGTTGGGCCGGAAGCCCAGGCTGCGCGCCGTCTCGCGGATGCGCTTGCGCGTTTCGGCGGTCATCCGCCCCTGGTCGTTGAGTGCCTTCGAGGCAGTGGCAACGCTGACGCCGGCCCGCGCCGCCACGTCACGCAAGGTGACGGGCTTGGGGAAAACCGGAACAGGCTGATCGTCCGATGCCATCGAGAATCCTTAGTTGGGAAAAGGTTTTCTCTTACTGGCCAGAACAAGGCCCGGCCAATGGCCGAGCCTGATCGGAACTGTTGGAAAAACCTTTTCTCAAGTCAAGGCTAGGCCAGTTTGGAGCATCGTTCAAGGGGGAAAAGTGGTTTGGGGATCCGTCGGCCCGGAGGAGAAAGGCCTGAGGCGGCAAGGCCTGGGGCGCAACACGTACCGCATCTTCAAGGTCGAGGCCGGCGAAAGGCCGCAGCGCCGCGGCGTGAGGGCTGGACGCTTTCAGGAAAGCGGGAAAGGCCTTCTGGTCTGAATTTCTCGAAAACAACGAGTTAAGGCTGAGAGTTGGTGTTCTGCATCACCCGTCAGGCCGTGGCTTGCCCGCGCAGATCGGCGTTTCAGCCCCCATGGCACCGCTCGTTCCTTTTGGGTTTCGGTGGCGCAGTGCCTGCCGAACAGCGGTGCCAGCAACGACGCCAGGCGACATTTCGCGAAGTGCCGACAGAACAGCCGTCGGGCTTAACTTTTCCGCAAGCATTTCCCCGTTAGGTCGACTGCAATGGCCTCGTGGCGGAGCGGCTACGCTGGAGACTGCAAATCTCTGAAGCCTCGGTTCGATCCCGAGGCGAGGCCTCCAAAAAATCATACAGCCGAGACCCTGTGCCCGACCTCTTGTCGCAGCCGGGGTTTGCGCGGTTCCCTGGGCACGGCGGCCGCCGGCCCAGGGCCAAGACCCCGCAGCACCAAACCAAGAGGATTCCCGTGAGAGCGAGCCTGAGGCAAAAGATACTGGAGGTCTGCGACCGCAGGATTTCCGAGAAAGGACCTGCCGTCGGCCTGTCGTTCTACGCGTTTTTCGCCAATAGGAATGACGACCCCGAACTGCTGATGGAAGCAGCGGAATGGTGGATCAGGACGCACCGCCTCGACCATTTCGAAAAAGCCGCGAAGATACGGGCGATGATCGAGGACATGGACCTCGGCTGATCAGCCGAAGTCGTCTGCGGTCAGCACATACATGCTCTTGTGCGTGCGGTCGTAAGCCTTCGACGCCACGTCGCGGATGGCGCTGCTCTCGGTGTCGAATGTAGCGAGGTAGCCGGCCTCGTTGGCCGCGGTCGCCGGCTGCATCCTGGTCATGGCATCCGCGGCGACCGAGAAGGAAATCTGGAACATGCCGTCATGGCCGACGAAACGAATGCGCTTGCCGGCTTCGTCATAACTGCGGCTGCGGTTGGGGAAGGTCAGGCTCATGTTTTTGCCTCCGTAGCGGCGGCCTTCTTGGTCACCCGCTTCTTCTTCGGCGTCGGGTTCAGGGCTTCGGCGACGCGGTCTGCCTCTTCCTTGGCCAGCCGCAACTCCCTCAACCTTGCGGTCTTGATCTCCCTGGCCCGCGCCTCGGACATGTACTCGGCGGTTGCCTTGTTGCGCTCCGCCGTCTTCTTCTGCTTGTCGACGAAGCGGGCTTCAGCTTTTTCCATGATCGTCTGATTGCCGTCGGCCATCGCGTAAATCTCCTTGGTGCTGGAATCGTGAAAATGAACTTGTCCGATAAATAGGCATTCGACGGGCAAAATTCAATTTTTTGAATTATTTGACCGCCTTCCGATATCACGAAACGGCAAGCCGAAATAATACTTTTCAATATTCAATTGCCCCGCGAATAATTTTTGGCACTCCTATCCATCGAGTGCCAAAGCGCCTATAGGAAGGGCGCGGTCGCCAAAGCCGGCCCCAGAAAGTAGTTCTCATGAAGTTTCGGCCACTCCACGACCGCGTTGTCATCCGGCGCGCCGAAGGCGACACAAAATCCAAGGGCGGCATCATCATTCCAGACAATGCCAAGGAAAAGCCCGGGGAAGGTGAAGTCATCGCCGTCGGTCCCGGCGCACGCGACGAAAACGGCGCGCTCGTGCCGCTCGACGTCAGGGCCGGCGACCTGATCCTGTTCGGCAAATGGTCAGGCACCGAAGTCAAGATCGATGGCGAGGACCTGCTGATCATGAAGGAAGCCGACATTATGGGCGTTATCGAGAAGAGCGAGACTGGCGTCATCGAGAAGAGCGTCGAGGCCAAGAAGGCCGCCTGACTGGAGCGCTGCGCCTTCCGCGCGGGGTTCGTCCACTCCAAATTCGAAGGGGATAAAAATATGTCCGCCAAGGAAATCAAATTCGCCACCGACGCGCGCGACCGCATGCTGCGCGGCGTCGAGATCCTCACCAATGCCGTGAAGGTCACGCTCGGCCCCAAGGGCCGCAACGTTGTCATCGACAAGGCCTATGGCGCGCCGCGCATAACCAAGGACGGCGTGGCGGTGGCCAAGGAAATCGAGCTTGCCGACAAGTTCGAGAATATGGGCGCGCAGATGGTGCGCGAGGTGGCCTCGAAGACCAACGACCTTGCCGGCGACGGCACCACCACCGCGACCGTGCTGGCCGCCTCGATCCTGCGCGAGGGCGCCAAGCTGGTTGCCGCCGGCATGAACCCGATGGACCTCAAGCGCGGCATTGACCAGGCGGTCGCCGCCGTCGTCGTCGAGATCAAGGCCAAGGCAAAGAAGGTCAAGTCGTCGGCCGAGATCACGCAGGTCGGCACCATCGCCGCCAATGGCGACGCGACCGTCGGCGAGATGATCGCCAAGGCGATGGACAAGGTCGGCAATGACGGCGTCATCACCGTCGAGGAAGCCAAGACCGCCGAAACCGAACTCGATGTCGTCGAGGGCATGCAGTTCGACCGCGGCTACCTCTCGCCCTATTTCGTCACCAATGCCGACAAGATGCGTGCCGAGCTGGAAGAGCCGTATGTGCTCATCCACGAGAAGAAGCTCGGCAATCTGCAGGCGATGCTGCCGATCCTCGAAGCGGTGGTGCAGAGCGGCAGGCCGCTGCTGATCATTTCGGAAGACGTCGAGGGCGAGGCGCTCGCCACGCTGGTCGTCAACAAATTGCGCGGCGGCCTCCAGGTCGCGGCCGTCAAGGCCCCGGGCTTCGGCGATCGCCGCAAGGCGATGCTAGAAGACATTGCGGTGCTGACATCCGGCCAGATGATCTCCGAGGATCTCGGCATCAAGCTCGAAAACGTCACCATCGAAATGCTCGGCCGCGCCAAGCGCGTGCTGATCGAGAAGGACACCACCACGATCGTCGACGGCGCCGGCACCAAGGCGACCATCCAGGCGCGCGTTGCGCAGATCAAGGGCCAGATCGAGGAGACGACCTCCGACTATGACAAGGAGAAGCTGCAGGAGCGGCTGGCCAAGCTGTCGGGCGGCGTTGCCGTCATCCGCGTCGGCGGCGCCACCGAGTCGGAAGTCAAGGAAAAGAAGGACCGTATCGACGACGCGCTGAACGCGACGCGCGCGGCGGTCGAGGAAGGCATCGTGCCCGGCGGCGGCGTGGCCCTGCTGCGCGCCCGGTCGGCGTTATCGGGCCTCAACGGCGCCAATGCCGATGTCACCGCCGGCATTTCGATCGTGCTCAGGGCCCTCGAAGCGCCGATCCGCCAGATCGCAGAGAATTCCGGCGTCGAAGGCTCCATCGTCGTCGGCAAGCTCGCCGACAGCAAGGATCACAATCAGGGCTTTGACGCCCAGAACGAGACCTATGTCGACATGATCAAGGCCGGCATCGTCGACCCGGCGAAAGTGGTGCGCACCGCGCTGCAGGACGCCGGCTCGATCGCAGCACTTCTGATCACCGCCGAGGCGATGATCACGGATATACCGGCCAAGGATGCCGCGCCTGCCGCTGGCGCCGGCGGCATGGGCGGCTACTAAGGATTCAGCCGGCCTGGAGGGCGGTTCATAGGAGCCACCTTTCAGCCTGGGCTGACCATCCACGCCGGTTCTCGCAGCCGGACATTATCGCCGGGGGTCTCTCCCGGCGCGCAGGCCTCTAGCTCAGGAGACCGATCCATGATCGTGTTCGCGCAGAAGCCACAGACGGTCGTCACGACCGAAACCATCGAGGAAGGCCGCTTCGACCGCATTCGCAGGATTGCCGCCGACAAGCACAAGAAATCGGATTCCGACACGGCAACGCCACAAAAGGGCGAGCCCAAGCCCCCGATGTAGGGGTGCGCCGCGACGCTGCTGGCCGTTCAGCACCACATCGCGCGTCGACGGCGCGAGCTCGATTGCGTTGGCCGAGCGTGGTCCAGCCAGACACCTGCCTGCCGGCAGCATCGGCGTGTCCGGTATTGTCATTATATTAGCTTCAGCGCATATTTGGCCGGCAGCGGGCCCTTGGCCGCCACGCGTCCAAGGGCGCCTGCAATTGTTCCGAAAAAATAAATCACTCCGTGCCGCTCGAATTATGGAGCTGCACGAGACAATGACATTTGGAGGAAATACCCATGAAAGTGACAATCTTGGCAAACTATGCGCCTCACGCCGCCAAAGGGTTGATGCAAGGCTCGGACAGGCAGGCTGCGATCAAGGCGCTTTTTGAAAGCGTTGGCGGCAAGGTGAGCAGCGTGATGTTCACGCGCGGCATCTATGACGTCGTTGTCAATGGCGAGGTGCCGGACCAGTCAGCGGGGATTGGCATGTCCCTTGCGGTGCGAGCGAGCGGCTCGCTGACCGAGATGGTTGTACTGGAAGAGCTCGACATGAAGGCGGTGCTCGCGGCCGCCAAAAAGGCTGCCGGTGCGTACAAACCCGCCGGCTGATGGACTTGCCTTCTTGATCAAGGCAGCACGGTTTGATGCCGTGCTGCCGAGTGCCGGACAGGGCATCTTCTTGCGACTTTCCCAGCGACTGGAATTCAAGCTAGTATCGGCCGGTGGTCGTTTGGTGCAGAGAGCTTGCGGAAACGCAACCGCGATTCTGGACACGGAGACAAGCCATGTTTGCCGCCAAGGCCATCGACACCTCGGACAAGACCGCGTTCTACAGCGACCTCGCCGCTCAGCTGAAAGCGCTGCTCGACGGCGAGAGCGACTCGATCGCCAATGCCGCCAATACCGCCGCGCTGATCTTCCAGATGGTGCCGGACCTCAACTGGGCCGGCTTCTATTTCCTGGCCTCGGACGAGGAGCTGGTGCTGGGTCCGTTCCAGGGCAAGCCGGCCTGCGTGCGCATCGCGGTCGGCAAGGGTGTCTGCGGAACGGCGGTTGAACTCGGCACCTCGATGCTGATCAAGGACGTGCATGATTTTCCCGGCCACATCGCCTGCGATGCCAATTCACGCTCCGAGCTGGTGGTGCTTCTGGAAGACGACGAGGGCGTCTTCGGCGCGCTCGATCTCGACAGCCCGCTGCCCGGCCGCTTCGACAAGGCCGACCAGGCCGGCATCGAGGCTCTCGCGGCGATCTATGCGGCGGCGAGTTCGTTTGAGGACTGAGCGGTCGCCGTTGAGATAGGTGTCGACGTCGAGTTCTACGGCGCCCCCTCTGTCCTACCGGACATCTCCCCCACGGGTGGGGAGATTGGCAGCTTCGGCGCTTCGCTCAATCCTGCGGCGTTGGAGATTGGCGAAAGCCATCGTGACATCCGATCTCCCCCCTCGTGGGGGAGATGTCCGGCAGGACAGAGGGGGGCGCCGTAGAGCGCTGCCCTGCAGGCCTACGGCCCCGCTTTCAGCGCGCGATCGAATGCCATCGCTGCCATCTCGATCAGCTGCGCGTGAATCTCGTCGCGCGACCGGCCCACGCCATCATGCGTGCTTAAGCGCGATTGAGGACCGCTCGGCGCAGACGGCGTGGAGCGCTAACCCCGAGCCTTAAGCGAACTTCACCAGAATCAGGCTGAAGCTGCCGATGAACAGAAAAGCCGAGAAGGCGAGCGCCAGCGGGCGCAGGCCGCGCGAGCGCAGCTGCGAAATGTCGGCCTGCAGGCCCATGGCGGCGAGCCCCATGGTCAGCATGATGGTGGTGGCAAGCGCCATGGCCGACTTCACCTCGGCGGGCACGGTGACCAGGCTGTTCAGCGCGACGACGGCAACGAAGGCGGCGACGAACCACGGCATGGGCGGCCGTGCCGCCGATTGGTCGCGGCTGGTGTTGCGGCGTGCCATCAGGCCGAGCGCGATGACCATCGGCGCCAGCATGGCAACGCGCGTCAGCTTGGCCACGGTGGCGATCTCGCCGGACTGGTTGCCGTTCTGGAAGCCGGCGCCGATGACCTGCGCCACCTCGTGGATGGAGGCGCCGGCCCACAGGCCGAAAGCATGCTGGTCGAGGCCGAGCACGGGCGCAAGCAGCGGGAAGCCGAGCATGGCGACGGTGCCGAACAGTGTGATCGAGGCGACGGCATAGGTGACGTCCTCGTCACGCGCATCGGTGACGATGTTGGTGGCGACAATGGCGGAGGCGCCGCAGATCGAGGTGCCGGCGGCAATCAGCTGCGCCAGCTTGCGGTCGACGCCGATCAACCTGCCGAGCGTGATGGTGAAGAGGAAGGTGGCGCCAAGCGTCGCTGCGACAATGCCGACGCCGCCGATCGAGACGACCTGGCCGAGCGTCAACTGGAAACCGAGCAGCACGATGGCAAAGCGCAGCAGGCGCTTTTGCGAGAAGGCGATGCCGGCCTTGGCATGCGCCGGCGTGCCGAGCACGTTGGAATAGACCATGCCGGCGACGACGGCCAGGATCATCGGGCTGAACAGGGCAAAGCCCGAGACATTGTGCGCCGAGAAGGCGACCGCCGTGATCATCGCCACCAGCACTATGCCAGGAATGACGCCGTTCCACACCGAATCGAGCCGCTTGCGGCCAGCGGCCAGATCGGCCGGCATCCGGCTTTTCGGAATATCGTTCGCGATGTGGGTAAGGGAAGACAATGCAATGCTCCAGGCGGGTATGCCGGAGGAATGCCATTCCTGAAATGATCTTTCCAACGAATTGTTTTGGTTGGAATGATCGATTTTTACGAACGATCGGCAATCACTGACCGGCATTGGCGCTGCCCCTCATCCGCCTGCCGGCACCTTCTCCCCGTAGAACGGGGAGAAGGGAACTGGGCGTCAGAGCTGCGCTTCGATGGCCGCCTTGTCGATGACCGACCAGACGTTCCTGATCCGGTCGTTCAGGAATTCATAGAAGACGTTCTCGCTGAACGAGACTTTGCGGCCGTTGATGGGCAGGCCGAAGAAGGTTCCCTTCGGCGTGCAGTTGAACTGCAGGCGGCTGGCGATGAAGGGCGGATCGGACACCAGCAGCTGGACATCGAAATAGAGGTCCGGGATTTCGCGAAAATCCCGCTCCAGCATGGCGCGGTAACCTGACAGCCCGACCCGGTCGCCATTGTAGTGGACCTCGTCATGGACGAAGCGGTGCAGCCGTGCCCAATCCTGGTTGTTGAGGCAGTCGATATAGCCTCGGTAGAGATCGGTTTCTGTCACGGCGACGGCTCCGGGGTTTCGGAGAAGATCATGGTTGATCGCGAAGATAGAACGACCGCGGCGGCAGTCCAGATGGATTAACCGCGATAGCGCAGCGTCGAGCAGCAGCGAGAAAGCAGGCGAGGGAGCTGCCTGACAGCGTCACCGAGCCCGATGTCGCCTTTGGCGATTGGCTGAAGCGCTCCTCGCTTCGTCATCCGCGGGTCTCCGCAACGCCGCTACGCCGCTACGCCCGAGGATGACGAAGTTGGGGGCCTGGGCCAATCCCGAAATCTTGACAGCGCCGCGCCTGATGCTCCAGCTTGGCGTCATGTTCGCCTTCGCGCCCACCACCGCTACGCGATGCCGCCCCTGCTTAGCACCGAGCGGCAAGCGGATTGCGCGACGACAAAGGCCGGCAGGATAGATCCGGTTCGTTCGTTTCCAGCCCCGCCCGCGACACCGCCGGCGGGGTTTTTCATGTCTGGAGCATTGTGATGACAAATTCTTCCATCCGGTTTCGGCCGGCCGAACCCGCTGATGCCACCGCGATCAGGGACATTGTACGCGCGGCCTATGCCAAGTGGGTGCCGGTGATCGGCCGAGAGCCGCTGCCGATGCGCGCCGATTACGGGAAGGCCGTTGCCGAGCATCCGTTCGAGCTCGCCGTCGCGGACGGCCGGATCGTCGGGATGATCGAAACCATGCTGGCCGACGACCATCTGTGGATCGAGAATGTCTGCGTCGCGCCGCAGGCGCAGGGCAGGGGGATCGGCCGGCTGCTGCTCGAGCGGGCCGAGCACAAGGCGCTCGAAGCGGGCCGCCCGGAACTGCGCCTGCTGACCAATGGCGCCTTCGAGGCCAATGTGTTGTTGTACAAAAGGCATGGCTATACGATCGACCGGGAGGAGCCGTTCATGGGCGGCAAGACGGTCTATATGAGCAAGAAATTGACGCGATAGCGAGCAAATCGGAGGCATGGACACGACGATGGCTGCCAGGGTCAAATTGAGGCAACTTCCAGGCTCGTATGCGATTTCGCGGCTCGGGACGGGCGACAGCATTCCCGGCTGGGCGGACGGGCCGGGCTTCGTCAGCATCACCAGGACCGACGACGAGCTTTCGATCACGTGCCTGCAGGATCGTGTTCCAGGCACGGTCAAGCACGACCGCGACTGGGTCGCCTTCAAACTGCAGGGACCCTTTGCTTTCGACGAGACCGGCATCGTGTTGTCGGTCATCCAGCCACTGTCGGAAAACGGGCTGGGCATCTTCCTGGTGTCCACCTTCGACGGCGATCACCTGCTGGTGAAGGCAACGGATCAGGATGCGGCGAGAAGGCTTCTGGGTGAGGCGGGGCACACGCTGCTGTAATTCATCCGATGCCATCGAAAACGGCTGGGTTCGCTGGCCCAACGCCTCTGGCTCAATCACTGGCGCGCTGGCTCAACCACTTCGGGGGTTGCGTTTGACAGCGCGGTTCGCGCATCGTTATTTCTAGCTGGATATCACGGTCGGAACGGCCCTGCGGCACCCCAAGGAGAAAACCATGTCACACAATCTGCAGTTCTATATCGATGGCGCGTGGATCGATCCTGTCGTGCCGAACACGCTCGATGTCATCGATCCGTCGAATGAGGATGCCTTCGCGCAGATCTCGATCGGCTCCAAGGCCGATGTCGACAAGGCTGTGGCCGCCGCCAAGCGCGCCTTCGATACGTTCGGCTTCACCTCGGTGGAGGAGCGCCTCGACATCCTTAACCGCGTCATCGAGGTCTACAAGAAGCGCTCCAGCGACCTAGCGCTTGCCGTGTCGCGCGAGATGGGCGCCCCGCGCCAGATGGCGCTCGACAGCCAGGTTGGCGTCGGCCTGGCGCACCTGGAGAAGATGGCGGAGACGCTGAAGACGTTCCAGTTTCGCCACGTCAAGGGTTCCTCGCTGATCGTCAAGGAACCGATCGGCGTCGTCGGCCTGATCACGCCCTGGAACTGGCCGCTCAACCAGATCACCTGCAAGGTCGGCCCGGCACTTGCCGCCGGCTGCACCATGGTGCTGAAGCCATCTGAGATCGCGCCGCTCGATGCCACCATCTTCGCCGAGATCATCGACGAGGCCGGCGTGCCGAAGGGCGTGTTCAACCTCGTCAACGGCGACGGCCCCGGCGTCGGCCAGGCGCTGTCCAGCCACCCCGACGTCGACATGATGTCGTTCACCGGTTCGACCCGGGCCGGCATATTGGTGGCCAAGGCCGCCGCCGATACGGTCAAGCGCGTACACCAGGAACTGGGCGGCAAATCGGCCAACATCCTTTTCCCGGATGTCGACCTCGCCCGCGCCGTCACCAAGGGCGTCGCCGGCTGCTTCGGCAATAGCGGCCAGTCCTGCAATGCGCCCACCCGCATGTTCGTGCCGCGCGAGCGCCATGACGAGGCCGCCGGTTATGCCAAGGCGGCTGCGGAAAAGTTCGTGGTCGGCCCGGCCGACGGCGCCAACACCAAGCTTGGTCCCGTGGTCAGCCAGGTGCAGTTCGACAAGATCCAGGACCTGATCCAGGCCGGCATCGATGAGGGTGCGACGCTGGTCGCCGGCGGGCCCGGCCGCCCGGCCGAACTCAACCGCGGCTACTATGTCAGGCCGACGGTGTTCGCCGACGTCACCCACGACATGCGCATCGCGCGCGAGGAAATCTTCGGGCCGGTGTTGGCGATCCTGCCTTACGACACGGTCGAACAGGCCGTCGAACAGGCCAACGACACCGTCTACGGCCTTGCCTCCTACATCCAGGCCAAGGACATCCAGAAGGCCCGCGACGTGGCGGCCCGCATGCGCTCCGGCAATGTCTACATCAACTACCCGGCCTGGGACGCCGGCCTGCCCTTCGGCGGCTACAAGCAGTCGGGCAACGGCCGCGAATACGCCGAATACGGGCTCGAGGATTTCCTCGAGATCAAGGGCATCGCGGGGTATGAGGCGGCGGAGTAGGATACGACACAGCGCGCTGCTTGTGCGGCGCGCTGACCTTCCTGGATAGGTGCAATGGAGCTGATTACCGGCGCTGACATTTATGTCTCGTCGCGCGTTCTGAACGGCGCGATTGCGTGGTGCTTTTCCTTGGACTCCTTGCCAATTGGCAAATACATGCTATATCTCTGCCAATACCAGGGTGAGCAACATGCAACTTCAATCCATCGTCACCACACCGGCCACGGTCGGGTCAGCCATTTCGGAGGAAGAGGCCGGCGCGCTGGCGCGCACCACGGTCAATCTGTTCAAGGCGTGGAACCTGACGGACCTCGAGGCCTGCATCCTGCTCGGCGGCATGTCGGCACGCACTTGGGCACGTTGGAAGACTGGGGCGCGGTCGAAGGAAGGCGGCATCGGCCGGATCGACCGCGACCTGCGCACCCGCATGGCGCATCTGATGGGCATCCACAAGGGCCTGCGCTATCTCTTCACCGAACCGGCGCGCGGCTATGCCTGGATCCGCAAGCCCAATGCCACCTTCGGCGGCCAGTCGGCGCTCGACCTGATGCTGCGCGGCGAAATCTCCGATCTTGCCGCCATGCGCGAATGGCTCGATGCGGAGCGTGGTGCATGGTGAGTGGGTTCGCGGTCCGGCGCCGCGTCCACTGGCCCCAGACGTTTCGCATCATCCGCTCCATCCATCCGCCGATCGACCTGTTCGAGGACATTGCCGATCCGCGCGACTGGGAGGCGCTGGCCGCCGTCGAGGAGAAGACCAACCCGCGGATCCGGCTGGAGATCGGCGACCTCGGCAAGGTCGCGGCCGCAAGGCGGGTGTCCGGCCCCGGCGCCAGCTTCGTCATGGCGCCCTTCGTGCATTGTTCGACGTTGCGGCCCGGCCGCTTCTCGGATGGCAGCTACGGCCTCTATTATGCCGGCGACAGCGAGGATGTGGCGCTCGCCGAAACCATCCACCATCACCAGAATTTCACGCGCGCCACCAATGAGGAACCGGGCTGGACGGCTGACTTTCGCGTGCTGATCGGCAGCGTCGACCGCGACCTCGATGACGTCAACGCGGTGCCCGGCGTGCTCGACCCCGACGACTACACCGCCTCGCAGGCGGAGGGGCGGGCGCTGCGGGCAGGGGGCAGCGACGGGCTTGTCTGGAACAGCGTGCGCATGCCGGACGGGCAATGCATTGGCATCTTCTGGCCCGACGTCATCCCCGTGCCGATGCAAGGCCGGCACTACTCCTATCACTGGGACGGCAGCCATGTGGATTTCGTGCGCCAGCACGATACGGGCAAGGTGCTGGCGGTCACGTGACGGGATAGCGGCGCATTCGCTGCAGAGGCTGGCGCCCGGCGGCGCTATTTGCGGTTCCGTGCTGAGTCCAGAGATCAACGTACTCCGATCACCCCGAAAAATGGCATGGATTTCCTGCCATATCGGCTCTACCCGATCTATATATCGGGTGAGGTCGATGCGAGGTGAAGATGGACCGCGACATCATATTGAAGGCACTGGCGCATCCGTTTCGACGCGATGTCCTGGCGTGGCTGAAGGAGCCTGAACAGCACTTCGCCGCGCAGGCGCATCCGCTCGAGATGGGCGTCTGCGCCAGCCAGTTCGACCATCGCGGCCTGGCGCAGTCCAGCGTCTCGGCGCATCTGGCGACGCTGGCGTCGGCCGACCTAGTCACCACGCGGCGGGTCGGCCAATGGGTGTTCTACAAGCGCAACGAAGAAACCATCGCCGCCTTTCAGGCCGCCTTGTCCGATCTCTGACGATCCTCCCCCGATCCCCCAGAATGCATGAAAGGCATTTCTCATGACTACCCTCTTTGATCCCTTGCGGGCCGGCGACCTGACGCTGGCGAACCGCATCGTCATGGCGCCGCTGACGCGCAACCGCTCGCCCAATGCGGTTCCCAGCGATCTCTCGGTCACCTATTACAGCCAGCGCGCCACGGCTGGCCTGATCGTGACGGAGGCCACCGCCATCAGCCATCAGGGCCAGGGCTATGCCGACGTGCCCGGCCTCTATGGCGCGGATCAGCTTGCCGGCTGGAAGCGCGTCACCGACGCCGTCCACAAGGGCGGCGGCAAGATCGTGGTCCAGCTCTGGCATGTCGGACGCATCTCGCACAATGTTTTGCAGCCCGGCAGCGGCAAGCCGGTGGCGCCGTCGGCGATCAGGGCAAAATCCAAGACGTTCCTGGTCAAGCCGGATGGCAGTGGAGAGTTCGCCGAGACCTCCGAGCCGCGCGCGCTCGATGCGGCCGAACTCCCTGGCATCGTCGATGATTTCCGCCGCGCCGCCAAGGCGGCGATCGAGGTAGCGGGTTTCGACGGCGTCGAGATCCATGGCGCCAACGGCTATCTCATCGACCAGTTCCTGCGTTCGGGCACCAACCATCGCGGCGACGAGTATGGCGGTTCCATCGAAAACCGGACGCGCTTCCTGTTCGAGGTGGTCGACGCGGTCACGGGCGCTGTCGGCGCCGGCAGGACCGGGATCAGGCTGTCGCCGGTGACGCCCGCCAACGACGCTTCGGATGGCGATCCGCAACCGCTGTTCAATCACGTGGTGACGGGCCTCGGCAGCCGGGGCCTCGCCTATATCCACATCGTCGAAGGCGCGACCGGCGGCGCGCGCGACTTCAGCCAGGGCGACAGACCGTTCGACTATGCGGAGCTCAAGGCCACCTATCGCAAGGCCGGCGGCACCGGCGCCTGGCTGGTGAACAATGGCTATGACAAGGAACTGGCCGAAAAGGCTGTCGAGGACGGCTATGCCGACCTTGTCGCGTTCGGCAAGCTGTTCATCGCCAATCCCGACCTCGTCAGCCGGCTGAAGCACAATGCCGAACTGAACGCTCCCGACAAGGCGACGTTCTATGGCGGCGATGCCAGGGGCTATACGGACTACCCGACGGCGGCCTGAGCCGCCCATCCCAGACAGTGTGCTCCTTTGCTTGCACACAAAGCAGCCGGCTCCTCAATGAGGGGCCGGTCTGGCTGTCACACAGGTTCGCAGCCAGATTGAACATCTTGCCGGGACGTACAGACCAGGCCTGACCGGATTTCTTTTCTGCGGTGACTTGCGGCAATCAGGAATTTGCCTGATCAAGTCGGCATAAGGCCAACAACCAGTAATTGCGATCCAGATTCCGCTGACATGATGCTTCATGGATTTTTGCGATTGGCTGCGGGGGCAGGGCGGACTCTGGCTGTTCCTGCGATCCTGCTTGGGCTCGGCGGTCCCGTCATGGCCGCCGGCGGCCGCCTGGAGGATTGCGCAAACGACAAGCTCGACACCGCCAAGCGGATTGCTGCCTGCAAGGACGTCATCGAGGACAAGGCGTCGACTTCGAGCAATCGAGCCCTGGCCTTTTTCAACCGCGCCAACGCGTTGGCGGATATGGGCGCGTATGATTTTGCCATTGTCGATTATGGCGAGGCGATCAGCCTTGATCCGAAAGATGCCGACGCCTTCAACAACCGTGGGCTGGCCTGGGGCCAGAAGAATGATTACGACCGAGCCTTGGCCGACTATAGCCAGGCCATCAGCCTCAATCCGCAACTCGCTGTCGCCTACGGCAACCGGGGCATGATCTGGAACGACATCAAGCGCGACTACGTCAAAGCCATCGCGGATCTTGACAAGGCGATCAGCCTCGGCCCGGCAAACGGCTCCGCCTACAACAACCGCGGCAATGCCTTTTTGCGCACCGGCGACTACGACCAGGCCATCACCAGTTACAACCAGGCGATCTTTCTCGACCCGCAAGACCCGGATCAATATTTCAACCTTGGGCTTGCCTGGGCCTACAAGGGCAATGACGAGCGCGCCATCGCCGACTTTGGCCAGGCGCTCAGTCTCGAGCCGAAGCATGTCAATGCCTGGCACCGGCGTGGCGATGCCTGGGCCAGGAAGGGTGACACCGACCGCGCCATATCGGACTATACCGAGGCCATCAGGATCGATCCCAGGGATGGCGAGACCTTTCGCAATCGCGGCGACGTCTGGCGCGGCAAGAAGGATTACGATCGTGCCATCGCCGACTACGGGCAAGCCATCGACGTCAATCCCAGAGACGCGGTGGCCTATAATAATCGCGGCTGGACGTGGTCGCTGAAGAACGACGCGGACCGTGCCATAGCGGATTTCGACAAGGCGGTCAGCATCGATCCGAATTACGCCAGGGCCTATAACAATCGCGGCCTGATCTGGGCTGACAAGGGTGACCTCGACCGGGCGATCGCGGATTACGGCCAGGCAATCATCATCACGCCTGGAGATGCCTGGATCTATAACGACAGGGGCCGGGCCTGGGCATCCAAGGGCGAATATGTCCGCGCCATTTCGGACTACAACGTCGCCATCATGATAAAGCCCGACTTCGCAAGTGCTTTCAGGAACCGGGGCTGGGTTTTCAGCCGCAAGGCTCAGTACGAGAGCGCCATCGCCGACTACGATCAGGCGATCCGCCTCGACCCGCACTATGCCGTCGCCTACAAGGGGCGGGCCTGGGTGTTCGGCCGCAAAGGCCAATATGACCGCGCCATCGCCGATTACGATCAGGCGATCAGCCTCGAACCCAAATATGCCGATGCCTATAGCGGCCGAGGCCGCGTCTGGCTCTACAAGGCGGACTACGACCGCGCCATCGCGGACTGCAACACGGCCATCAGCCTCAATCTGAAAAATGCCAACGGCTTCGAGTGCCGCGGCCTCGCGCGGCAGCACAAAGCCGACTACGGCGGCGCGCTTGGCGACTATGACGAAGCCATCCGCCCCGATCCGAAAAACGCCGATGTCTATGGCGACAGGGGGATGCTCGGCTTCTATTCCGGCTCGGCGGTCAAGGCGCAGGCCGACTTCGAGCAGGCGACGGCGCTGAAGGCCGACAACGCCTATTATGCGATGTGGCTCGACCTCGCCCGCCGCCACAATGGCCAGCCGAGCATCCTGCGCGAGGCCAGGCTCGACATGTCGAAATGGCCAGCGCCGCTGGTGCGTATGCTTTTGGGCGACCAGACGCCAGAAATGGCGCTGGCCAACGCCGATGACCCCGACAGCACGACACGGAACGAGCATGTCTGCGAGGCCAATGTCTTCATCGCGGAATTCCAGCGGCTGCAGCATCATGATGAGGAGGCGTTGCGGCTCTACCGGCTTGCGCTTGGCGGCTGTCCTCGTGATTTCATTGAGTACACCGCCGCCACCAGCGCGCTGCGCTCCATGGGCAAGGCGCCATGAGGTTCCACTGGCGTTCCGGTCTGACTGTTGTGGCAGTGCTGTTCGCCCTAGGCACGGCGGCGACCGCCGCCGGCAAGGACCATGCCGACTGTGTCAATGAAGGGGTGGAGGGCGCCCGCAAGATTGCCGCTTGCACGGCAATCATCGAAGACAAGGCGGAAGCTTCGAACAACCGCGCCGCGGCCTATTTCAATCGCGCCGGCGCTTTCGTCAGGAGAGGCGACAACGACAATGCGTTCGCCGACTACGACAAGGCGATCGGCATCAACCCGGAGCTGTCGGCGGCCTACTATAACAATGGCATCATCCTGGTGCTCAAGGGCGACTTTGACCGGGCGATAACCTATCTGGACCAGGCAATCTTCCTCGATCCGGCCAACGCCGAATTCTACTACAACAGAGGTGTTGCCTGGTCTTACAAGGGCAATGACGAGCGTGCCATCGCCGACTACGATGCCGCGATCAAGCTCAATCCCGGAGATGCCAGGGCCTATCACAACCGGGGTCTGAACTGGGCACGGAAGGGCGATAAGGAGCGCGCCATAGCCGACTACAGCCAGGCCATCTCGCTCGATCCGAAGAATGCCAGCTCATACAACAACCGGGGCGACGCCTGGGGCGGCAAGGGCGACGATGATCGCGCGATGGCCGACTACAACCAGGTGATCGTTCTCGATCCGAAAAACGTCCATGCCTACTATCGTCGTGGCCTGATCTGGTCGCGCAAGCGTGACGATAGCAGGGCCATCGCGGACTACAGCCAGGTGATCAGCCTCGATCCGACAGACCCCAGCATCCGCTACGACAGAGGTCTGGCGTGGTCGCGCAAGGGCGACGGCGATCGCGCGATCGCCGATTTCGACGAGGCGATCCGCCTCGATCCCAAAATGGCAGCGGCCCATTACGACAGGGGCACCGAATGGCTCAGAAAGGGCGACAGGGACCGCGCCATCGCCGACTACAGCGAGGTCATCACGCTCGAACCGACAAATGCCATGGCGCTGAACGATCGGGGTTTCGTCCTGAACGAGTTGGGCCAATATGAGCGTGCGCTTGCCGATCTCAACCGCGCGATCGGTCTCGATCCGAAACAGGCAAAAATCTACAGCAACCGGGCAATCGCCTGGGCGGCAAAAGGCGATTTCGCTCCTGCCCTGGCTGATTACAACCAGGCGATCGCACTCGATCCGAACTTTCCCAACGCTTATGCGGGCCGGGGCTTCGTGAGTTTTCCGGAATGCTGGCCAAGGCAGAGCCCGATTTTGCCAAGGCGGCGGCGCTTGCGCCCGACAATGCCTATTTGGCGATCTGGCTCGACATCATCGACCGGCGCAACGGCGGCACCAGTCATTTGCGCGAGGCAATTGCCAAGATCGATATGTCGAGATGGCCTGCGCCGGTGATCAAGATGCTACTGGGGCAAAAGACATCCGCCGAGGCCCTTGCCGATGCCGGCACGGGAGACCCCGCGCAAACAAGCGGGCAAGTGTGTGAGGCCAATTTCTACACCGCAGAACTCGACCGGTTGCAGGCCCGCAACGAAGAAGCAGTGCGGCTTTACCGTCTCGCAGCCAGGACGTGCCCCAAGGGTTACGTCGAATATCGTGGCGCCGTCGCCGGCCTGCGCTCGCTGGGTATGCTGCCGTGATGCCTAGACCAAGTGCGCTGGTTGAGCTCGGTGTTCCAGCGCCCGCCGAGGACAGCGAAGATTGAAGGCAATGGCAGATCACCTTGTCGGGGAGTGGAAAGTCCGGCGCACCATGATCGATTTCCTGGCCGGCGCGACCTGCCGCTTCGCCGGCGACGCCGTGGTCACGGAAGATGGCTTTACCGAGCATGGAACCATGCGGATCGGCTCCCACGAAATGCCGGCAAGCCGGTGCTATCGGCTCGAGCCGGGCGAAGGTTCGACGCGTATCCTGCACGCGGATGGCCGCGACTTCATCGAGCTTGGCCCGGAGGCGGCGCAGACCGTCCGCCATCTCTGCGGCGCCGATCTCTATGTCGGGCGCTTCTTCTTTCGCGGCCTGGACGAGTGGGTGGAGGTCTGGCGGATCAAAGGGCCGCGCAAGAACTACGCAAGCCTCGCCAGGTTTTGCCGATTGGACGATCCCTCATCTCGTTGAGGATATGGCTCGGCAAGTGATGTCGTGCGTGCCGGCCGGCGGTGCTCGAAGTACACGAAGCCAAAGTCGCCGCGTTGCAAAACGCCCTCATTGCCGGCGAAGAATCCGGCACACCTGTCGCCTTCGACAGTGCCGCATTCCTGAGCAGGATGAGGACCAAGCATGTCAGGTAAGAGCCGCCAATATCGGCTCTCACCCTGCGCGCGCCCGGCCAAGTCTATTACCGAACGACCAGCACCGGGATCGCGGTGTAGGACAGCACTTCCGCCGTCTGGCTGCCGAGAAGCAGCTTGCCCAGCCCGCGGCGGCCATGCGAGGCCATCACGATCAGGTCGCAGCCTTGCGCCTGCGCCAGTTCCAGGATCGCTTCGGCGGGCCGTTTGTCCTCGACATGCACAAGCTTGGCGGACACGCCGGCCGCATCGGCAGAGGCCTTGCATTTGGCCAGAACCTCCTTGCCATATTTGCGCGCCTCTTCTTGGTAGACGGCCAGCTCATCGCCCGCCGCATAGCCGGACATGGCGCCGCCCCAGGCAAAGATCGGGAACGGTTCCGAGACGGTGATGAAGGTGACGGCGGCGCCGATGCCTTTTGCCAATGTGAGGCCATGGGCAACGCCCTTATCGGCCAGTTCCGATCCGTCGGTGGCGATGAGCAGATGTTTGAACATGATGATCTGACCTGTTGTGCAAGGGCTGGCGCCCTTGGGGTGGCGGGAGTCTTGGTGGCTCCCCCTGATATAGTTGCGCCGCTGGTCTGCTCACAGGGCCAGCGTCATGTGGATCAGGGCCAGGCGAGGGCGAGCGCCGCGGCGATCTTCCGGTCTTGGCCTTGGCCCGGTTGCGCCGCCACCGAGATGATTGCGACGAAGAGCGGAACGTCGCGTCGAAGACCACGCGCGAGCAGGTCGACCTTAGTGGCTCCCTTACGAATTCGTATATCCGCGGCGAGGTGGCGGTAAGTTACGACATCCAAAATTGAGGTCATCAGTTGCGTTTGACTGATACGTCCGACCGAGAATACAGCAAATGATGATTGCCATGGGCGCTGCGCGGCCATTACGGCCAACAGGCCCAATAAAACGGTCGCCCTCCAAGTTTCGGCGCAAGCTGAACAATTGGGTGCATGAAAAGAAATGGGCGGCGCTTCGGTGGATGTTCCGGCGCGATATCGCCGCCATCCGGTCGGCCCTCGGTGTTGAGCCGTTCACTGCAATCCTTGCTCAATATCCCGACATTGCGCTGAAGCCGGTTCGGCCGTATCTCGCCGCCAATTTGATGCGTATCCATCGTTGCGCCGCCGTCATTGGTCACTACGCCGCGGCAGCGCGTCTTTTGACCGACACCGCCCTGGTCGAAAGTCACACGCGCGGTCGTCGTCTTTTGGCAATGCCGACCGTTGCCGGTGAAGTCACGGTGGAACTGACGGGCCAGGCAGGTCTGTACCGAGAGGCGGAATGGCGCCTTCTCCTGCGCCTGGAAGGACGTCCCGTCATCGAAATGGGGCTGGCGATTGTGGACCGGTCGCTTCTACAACTCGATGGCGGTGGCAACATTCTCTATATTGGCGCGCTGAAGTCGATGTCGACCGGTGCGCAAGGTCTCGAGGATTCCCGGATACTGACCAAAGCCATGGAAGGTCTACGACCGAAAACCCTGCTGCTCCTCGTCGCCCAGAATTTGGCATCCTCCCTCAAACTGCGTGGCCTTGTCGCGGCGTCAAACGCAGGCCACGTCTTTTCGAGGGACTATGCTTTGCGCCGCCGCATCACCGCGGACTATGACAGCTTTTGGGTGGAGTCCGGGGGTAGGCCAGTATGCCGGACGATGTATGCCTTGCCCCTGGCGAAGGTTCGGCGCGACCCAGCCGACTACAGGCCGAACAAACGGGCGCAAATACGCAAGCGTCAGCGCCTCGAGGTCGAAATCGTGCGTTGTGTCAGCGAATCCGTCAGGCCTTTGCTGCGCGGCTGAACGCCTCGGTAAGGTCGACCGGCCACCAAGCGTGCCCGGCGGCCAATTGTGGAACGGTATGATCCTCGGCTTAGAGCGTTTCACCGTTTCATGGAAACGGCGAACCGCTCCAACTCTTTGTTTTGACGCAAATTCCCAAGGGAAAGCGCTACGCGCTTTTCCCGGGAAAACCGCTCACACTTTTCCTGGAATTGCTCTAGAACGGTGCCGCCGGCAGCTCCTGGGTGCCTTCGAGCTTCACAGCCTGGAGTTCGTTGGCGTCATAGCCAAGAGCCCGCAGGATGGTGGGAGCTACCTGCGTCGTCTGCACCAGAGCTGGCACCGACCTCGGCTTGAGCGAAGGACCGCTGATGAGAAGCGCCACGTTGCGATCGTTCACATTGGCGCCACCGTGCTCGGCAATCTTCGAGCCGGATGTGTAGACCACACCCGGATTGACCGTCGCTATGAAGTCCGGCGTACGGCTGTCGGTGGCCGGATCCTGATAGGCGAGAGCAAGGGCATTCGGGGGCTGGATCTGGGCGATGCCTTCGGCCTTGCTCGATTTCTCGAGATAATCCTGCGCGGCCGCGAGGTTTTTGACCCTGTCTTGCGGTTTGAGCCAGATCAGCGCGGCGTCGTCGGCGATGTGGAAGGCATAGCCCGGTGTCTTCGTATAGGGATCATCGTCCAGTGGCTGGAACGACGCCGGGTCGATGGGCGACTGGCCATGCTTCGAGGCAAGGATGATCAGGGTCGAATTGGCGAGTTTGTTGTCCTTGAGTGCGGCCATCAGTTCGCCGACAGCGCCATCTACATAGGCGAGCTGCCCGGCGAGACCATTGCCAGGCGTGCCGCTGGCATCCAGATAGCCGCCGACCAGACCGGCCTCGTCGCCAGGACCGGCCTTGGGAAGCTTCTGGCCCACGCTCACCGCCTGGAAATTCATGCCGAAAAGCGTGGGAACCGCCGCGGGATGCGAGCCGGTGCTGTCGAGGCCTTTGATTTCGTTGATCACCGCCTGGACCCGCGCTTCATCAAAGTCGCGCTCGGCCTTGAAGCTGCCCGTCGTCTTGACCTTCGTGCCGGGGATCAAGCTGTCCTGTTCCAACGCGTAGAGGTCGTCGACGCCTTTGCCCGAAGGTCCGTTCAGCCATTCATAGGCCGGGTGCTTGTCGGACCAGGCCGTGCGGCCGCCATGCGCTTTCACGATTTCGAAGACGTTGTTGACCCGCACGAAATCATGCGGATAGACCACCGAGCATTTGCCGTTGATCAGCGTCATCGGCAGCTTTGCCGGGTCGATCTGGCTGCGGTAATCGCCTGGCTTGCCGCCACCATCAAGGCGCGTCGAATCGACGTCGATGTTCTCGGCGAAGGCCACCTCGGCACCCGGCTCGCCCTTGCAGTCCGAAGCCGGCGCGAAATAGGTGCGGTCGTAGCTGTCGTCGTAGAACACGCCCGTCGATTTGGGTGTGCCGCCGGTTACCTGTGCCACAAGGCCGGGAAACGAGTCGGACGGGGCGCTGGCGAGCGCATTCGGATAGAAAATCCCGGTATCGGCGAGAGCGGCGAGCGAGCTTTTCGGATTTGTGGCGACATAGTTTGCCAGATCGAGCGCATGAAGCCCGTCGATGCTGATGAGCAGTACGTGCTTGTAGGGTGCGGCGATGGCGCTGGAACTGGACAGCGCGCCAGCCAATGCTGCCGTCAGCGTGCCCGCAGCCAACGCCAGAGATAGTGTTTTCATTGAAGTGTCCCTCGTCTCGCAGCCCGCGATGGATCAAGGATAGGCGGGTGGACATGACAGGTTCGTGAAACTCGTTGGCAAAGGACCTTACGGATTGGTAAGCCAGCGGTGATGCACAAGGACCGCCGTCACCCAAGCTGCGCGAAACGCAGGTGGCGAAGCGGTCGCCGGGCCTTTCGCTCTTTCGCGCCGACCGCTACAGCTTTGGCCGACATCAACGAAGGGCCGAGCGCATGAGCAGCGTGCTACCGCAAATCCATCTGGTCCGGCATGGCGAGACGGCGTGGAGCCTTTCTGGGCAGCATACCGGCCGCACCGACATGCCCCTGACGCCTGCGGGCGAGGCCGCGGCGCGGGGGGTGGCGGAGCGGCTCAAGGGCCTGTCGTTCTCGGCGGTGTGGTCGAGCCCCTCGCAGCGCGCCTACAACACCAGCGTGCTGGCCGGCTTTGGCGCGGCAAGCGTCAGAAACGACGATCTGCAGGAATGGGACTACGGCGCCTATGAGGGGCGCACGACCAAGGACATCCTGGTCGAGCGGCCAGGCTGGAACGTGTTTCGCGACGGCTGCCCGCAAGGTGAGACTGCAGCCGATGTCGGCGCTCGCGCCGACAGGATCATCAGGCAGCTTGGCGAAGCTGGCGGCTCGATCCTGATCTTTTCCAGCGCGCATTTCCTGCGCGTGCTCGCCGCCCGCTGGCTCGGCCTGCCGCCGGAAGGCGGCGCGCTGTTCGTGCTCGACACGGCCAGCATCAGCGTGCTCGGCTACGAGCATGATCTGAGCGAGCCGGTCGTGCGCAAATGGAACCTGAAGTAACGGGCATCGCTGCGGGCCACTCGCGGGAACGCTCATCGCTTCGTCATCCACGGGTCTGCGCCGCGTCGCTGCGCTCCTTGCTTCGCCCGTGGATGACGAACGCGGGGAGGCTTCGGCCGATTCCCGATGCAGGCGCTGAACCAACTCGAAACCGACGCAGCCCGCCCCCTACTTGTCGAACTTCCGGATCGCTTCCGCGGTCACCGGCGTGAAGAAATTCACCAGATTGCCGTCGGGGTCGCGGAACAGCAGCGAGCGGTTGCCCCAGGGCATGGTGGTCGGCTTTTGCACGGTCACGTTCCCGATCGTGTCCGACAGCCGGGCGAATTCGGCATCGACATCGCCGACGCGGAATTCAAGGATGGCCGTGTGGTTGTCGGCGGGGCGGGCGATGTCGCCGCCGAACAGCATCAAGGTGCGCGTGCTGCCGATCGCCAGCGTGCAGGAAGGTGTCGCGAGTTCCGCGAAGTCCTCCGTGTAGACCGTCACCGGCATGCCGGTGATCTCGCCGTAGAAGCGCACGAGGCGCTGAACGTCCGAGGTGATGATGCGGACAGAGACGAAATTCATCATTGGCTCCTTGATTGCTGAAGCCGCGGCCGGGCTCCCGATCGATCCATAGACCAGGCCTCCTGCCAGCTTTGTGTCAGGAGAGGATTGCGACGGCTACGCCTCCGGTCCGGACCAGACCGGCGGCAGACCGAACGCGGCGAACAGGTCTGCCCCGAGCGGGCCGACATAGACCGTGAGCGATACGATGCCGCCATCGGCCGGCTCGAAAACGTGGAGCGACTGGGCGCGCCATTCCGACTCGTGATGGTGGCGCGCGTAGATCGCGACCGCCGGCTGGCCATTGGCCCGTGTCGCGACAGGGAGATAGCCGGCGAAATTCCCCCACACGGTCCTGAAGAAACCGTGGATCGCCTGATGTCCCCGATACCAGTCGCGCCATGGCGGCATGTGGTAGGTGGCGTCCTCGCGCAGCAGCGCGATGAAGCCGTCGAGATTGTTGGCCTGCCAGGCGCTGATATAGCGTTCGAGCAGCGCACCTTCCTCCGGGTTGGGCTGCGATCGCTGCTGGGGGCGTCCCTGCGGATAGCGCAGCGCCAGCGTCGCGCGCGCCCGCTGCAGGGCGCTGTTGACCGAGGCGGTCGAGCCGCCCAGCAATTGCCCGGTCTCCAGCGCCGTCCAGCCCAGCACGTCGCACAGCAGGAGGGATGCGCGTTGCCTGGGCGGCAGCAGCTGGATGGCGGCGACGAAGGCAAGCCGCACGGCCTCTGTTGTCTCGTAGCGCGCGTTCGGGCCGGGCTCGCCATCGGCAAGGTCCGGCAGCTCGGCGTCGGGGTAGGGCTCCAGCCAGGAGAGCTCGGCGGCCGGCCCGGCGGCGGCGCGCCCTTCGCTCGGCGGTCGCGCGGGCTCTTCGAGGATGCGGTGCGCCGACGCCCGCGCCTTGATGGCGTTGAGGCAGGCGTTGGTGGCGATCGTGTAGAGCCAGCCGCGCGGCGAGCCGCGCCCGTCGAATTGCGCGCGGCCGCGCCAGGCCTTGAGGAACGTCTCCTGGACCAGATCGTCGGCCTCGTGCAGCGAACCCATCATCCGGTAGCAATGCAGCTTCAGCGCACGGCGATGGGCCATCGTCAGGCGCTCGAAGGCGGGCCGATCGAGGATCGGCCCGCCTGTCGGGGCCAGCGGCTCAAACGGGCCGGGAGCGTCTGTCATGTCGAGCCTGCCATGCGGAGTTCGCCTTGCATCCTGCGCGCCTCATGCCGCAGCGGCAAGGCCGCTGCCGCTCACCGTGAAGGCGATGCCCGGCACCTTGCCACCGGCGAGCGCCACCACGGCCCGTCCGACATCGGCGGGCGTCTGCACATCGCTCATGCTGGCCAGGAAATCCGCCGGGCTGATGCCGAGATAGGCGGAGATGCTCGAAATGCCGCGCTGGCCGACGCCGGTGCCGGCCATGATGCGCATCGGCGCCAGCGCCATGAAGCGCAGGCCAAGGCCAAGCCGGTCGGCCTCCTTCTGGCTGTGGGCGGCAAGGAACATCTGCATTTGCTTGGCGCCGGAATAGCCGCCGGAGTTCGGCGGGCCGCCGCTGAATGCCGCGCCGCTGGAGATCAGCACCACGCGGCTGCCCGGCTTCAACCGGCCCTGAAGTGCTGCCCTGCAGAACAGGAACGATGCCTTGACGTCCGTCTCCCAATTCGCCGAGAACTCGTCCCAGCTCTGGTCCTGGATGCAGGCCGATGGGGCGAGGGCGCCGGCGCAGATCACCAGCACGTGCGGCTCCAGCGCGGCGAACACCGCGTCGGGCGCGGTCTCTTGCGTGGCGTCGGCGGCCAGCGTCCTGACTTCAGACCTTTCCCAGGCGAGCTCCTTCAAGGCTTCCGCGCCGCGGGCGACGGCAAGCACATTCGCGCCTTCGCCGAGCGCGGCTTCCACGATCGAGCGGCCGACACCCCGGCTGCCTCCGACCACGACGACATTTTGACCTTTCAACGATCCCACGGATCACCTCGCTTTTCCGGCCCGGACAATTCCGGC
This sequence comes from Mesorhizobium sp. 43Arga, assembly GCF_053714255.1. Classification (NCBI taxonomy): domain Bacteria; kingdom Pseudomonadati; phylum Pseudomonadota; class Alphaproteobacteria; order Hyphomicrobiales; family Phyllobacteriaceae; genus Mesorhizobium; species Mesorhizobium sp. 43Arga. Next base: position 976,499 of record NZ_JBSKBO010000002.1, on the reverse strand, counting down.
GCCTATGGATGAGGACAGCGCGAGTGGATGGAAATCATCGGTGCGCGGTGAAGAAATCTCTCAAGTGGCCTGCGGAGCCGGCGTGTCGCAGACGTTCTGGTCAACGGAAGATCGTTGCGAGAAGATGCACGCCGTTACGCCCAAGCCGGACCGGGCGAGCCGCATAAAAAGTCAGCCGCCCAATGAGTGCAACTCTTCAGTCGCTTGTTGCCAATGTCGGGGGAAAAATCATTGCAGCCGTCAAACGGGGGCACCAAACGTTAGATTCTATCCACTAGTAGGCAGTTCAGACAATCGCTGAGCAGCTTTCCTAAGTCCGTGGCGCAATGGCCTCCGCGAAGAAATCGGTCACTTGGCGCACACGGGCCGGAACGAACCGGCGTTTGGGCCAGACGAGGCTAATATTCCTGATATCGCTCATAAAATCGTCAAGGATAGTGATGACATCGGGATGGCGGAGTTCATCAGCAAGAGAAACCTTGGCGAACAGGCCAATTCCAACACCGGCCAGAACCGCGGCCCGTATCGTTTCGACACTGTTGGACGAGAGATTCCCCTGAACTCGCACGCTGAATCGACCTTCTGGCCCCACGAAAGGCCAATTTGCCACCTCTGCTATGCCGCCATACAGGAGGCAGTTGTGGTCAACGAGCTCTGCGGGGGTCTTTGGCAAACCATGGCGCTCGAAATAAAGACGGGACCCAACGCATACAAGCGGGGTGCTCGCCACGCGCCTGACGACCGCGTCGGGTTCGTCGACGGGGCCCACGCGTATCGCCAAGTCAATCCGATCTTCCACCATATCGCGTACGAAATCCGAGAGAATGAGATCCACCTGAAGGGCGGGATGAAGCGACAACAACTCGGGTATCAGCGGCAGGATATGCAGGCGGCCAAATGTGGAGGCAGCGCTGATTCTGATCAGGCCCGAAACAGTCTGCGTGCTGCTCGTGAGTTCGCTATCGGCATCGTCGATTTCATCAACGAGCGGCTTCGTCCGGTCATAGTATCGCTGCCCCTGATCCGTCAGGGTCACGCTGCGGGTGCTCCGATTGAACAGCGCCACGCCGAGGCGTTTCTCGAGCGCGGCGATTGCCTTGCTGACAGCGGGCTGTGACTCGCCGGTCCGACGCGCAGCAGCCGAAAAGCCGCCCGATTCGACCACCGCGATGAAGGCACTCAACTCGTGAAATCGGTCCATTCTATTCTCCTCAGGCATCAATCTTATGGAGATCCGCGTTATTATCAATGTTTCCCGCATGACCTAAATGAGGCTTCTACCAACGCTTGAAAGGGAATGCGCCATGAATATCGATAGTACCGGACGCAAGGCGATCGTTACTGGGTCTACGGCGGGCATTGGCCGAGCCATTGCCGAAGGGTTGGCGCGTGCGGGCGCCTCGGTCGTCATCAACGGTCGCCGCGAGGACAGGGTCGCCGCAACGCTTCGCGAATTGCGCGCGCTTTTCCCGAAAGGCGAATTCGTCGGTGTCGTCGCCGATCTTGCGACCCCGGAGGGCGCGGCGGAGTTGTTCGCTCAGGCCCCGGATGCGGACATTCTCGTCAACAATGTGGGCACTGGGCGCGCGAAGCCCTTCTTCGAAATAGGCGACAGCGAATGGATCGATCTCTTCCAGCTGAACGTCATGAGCGGCGTTCGCGCCTCCCGCCACTATGTGCCGAACATGATGAAGCGCGGCTGGGGTCGCGTCGTCTTCGTCAGCAGCGAGTCCGCGCTCGCAATCCCCGTGGATTTGATCGACTACGCCATGACCAAAACCGCTCAGCTCGCCATTGCGAGGGGCTTGGCCGAGGTCGTCGGCGGAACGGGGGTCACCGTAAATTCGGTGCTTCCGGGTCCGACAAATTCGGAGATCATGGGCGGTTGGATGAAGGCGGCCGCGGAGGCGCAAGGCATTACGCGTGAGGAAGCCGAGCAGCAGTTCCTCAAAACGACGCGCCCGTCAACGCTCATCAAGCGCTTTGCGACAACCGAAGAAGTCGCAAACCTTGTCGTCTATGTCTGCTCGGAGCAGGCGTCGGCGACAACAGGCACGTCCTTGCGTGTCGACGGCGGTGTCGTTCGCACAATCGCATAAGGCAACCCGCCTTTGGCTCGCTTGAGCGGTGCCGAGAAGCGCCAAAGCAAATTGGTCGCCTCTCGGAGCGGACAACAGCTCAAGTCAGATGTGCCTTGCGTTCGTACGCGTATTTCCAATTCAAGCAGCGATCCGGAGGATCTTATGAACTATGCGATTATAGGTTTTGGTGCCATCGGCCAAGCGCTTGCCCGGGCGTTCGCCCGTAACAACATTCAAGTCTCCGTCGCGGCCCGGCGACCGCTCGAGGCGATCGCGCCACTGGCCAAGGCGATTGGGCCGACAGTGACCGCGAGTTCACTGCAGGACGCGCTCAAGGCTCAGACCGTCATCTTAGCGATCCCTTTTTCGGAAATTGCTGGGCTTGCTTCCACAACAAACTGGAACAGAAAAACGGTCATCGACGCGACAAACGCGATCGACTTTCCCGATTTCACCCCGTCTGACTTGGGCGGAAAATTCTCCTCAAGCATCGTTCAGGAGACCCTAAGTGGAGCGCAGGTGGTCAAGGCCTTCAACACAATACCCGCAGCAATTCTTGCACAGAGCCCCGAAGAAGATGGGGGGCGCCGTGTCGCGTTCTTGTCTGGCGACGATCCTGACGCCCGCAGGGATGTCTCCGCGCTAATAGACGACTTGGGCTTCGCACCAATGGACCTTGGATCGCTTCAGGACGGCGCGCCCCAGCAGTGCTTCCACCCTCTTTGGGCGAAAAATCTGATCCTCAAGGGCTAATCCAATGCCCTGCCCGCCAGTTTTTCCCCGACCTCTGGCGGACTGCACCGGTTCGCAAATAATGGAAAGGCGTCAATATGACTGTGAACACCCGAGAGCGCTCTGCTATCGAGTCAACTATCCTTGCATATTTCCAGGCGCTGAACGATGCCAACATCGACGCTATACTTGATCTTTATTTTGAGGATCCGGTGATGTTGCCATTTCTCCAACCCGCCGTCGCAGGGGCCAACGCTGTTCGAGCAAACTATGAAAGCACTTTCCAACGCATCCGCTTTGAGGTGCAAACCACAATCCAGGAACTTGTGGAGATGTCACCGGAATGGGCCTACGTGCGTACTGATACTAGCGGGATCTTCACACCAACTAGGACTGGAGAGGGCGCTCCGGCTGCTTTCCATGAACTCTTTCTTCTGCGAAAGATGGGCAATGAACATTGGCAAATCGCGCGGTATAGCTTTTCCCCTGCCGGCGCCCTCCCACCCATCTAGTCAGCGGGTCAACTTCAGCGTCATGACAACTCCAGGTATTTAGCTCATGCCCCCCGGCGTCAGGCGGACGAGTATGCTGATCCCATCAGGTTTAGTCGGGCGTCCGAAAGAAGATAGGCGAAGCTGTTGCCAGCGTCGTCCCTGGTCCAACGAATTCGGAAATCATGGGCGGTTGGATGAAGGCGGCAGCAAAAGAGCAAGGCATTACGCAACAGGCAGCCGAGCAACAGTTCTTGAAGACGATGCGCCTGATATCGCTCCTCAATCGCTTTGCGACAACCGAAGAAGTCGCAAATCTGGTCGTCTATGTCTGTTCGGAGCAGGCGTCGGCGACAACAGGCACTTCCTTGCGTGTCGACGGTGGCGTTGTTCGGACGATAGCGTGAGGGGCCGATCTAAGCGCGCATGACGCGGCTCCGCGAAGGGGGCAAGGCTTATCGGTTCCCTCGCGGGGTAGACTACAGCTCAATCCGAGCAAGCCTGCATTCTAACGCAAACTCCGCACGGAAAAATGAGCCTGGCCGCTCGCGGTCTGGCCGGCGGGACGTTTGCTCAGCCGCCCAGCAGCGCCAGCTCCTCCGGCGTCAAATGCCGCGCCGTGCCCTTGGCGAGGTCGCTTAGGGGCAGCCGGCCAATGGCGATGCGGATGAGGCGCTTGACCTCGATGCCGTGCGCAGCGAGCAGGCGGCGGATGTGGCGGTTGCGGCCCTCGTCGAGCACGACCTCCAGCCAGGCTGTGCGACCGCCGCTGCGCAAAAGCGCGATCGAATTGGCGGTCAGGGTCTCGCCATCGACGGTGACGCCCGCGCGCAACGTCTCGAGCATCGCTTCGTCGGGCACCGTGCCGACCTGCACATGATAGGTCTTGGGCAGATGCGAGGCGGGGTCCATCAGCCGGTTGGCGAAATGCGTGTCGTTGGTCATCAGCAGCAGGCCTTCGCTGGCCTTGTCGAGGCGGCCGACCGGCGAGACGAAGGGCAAATCGAGCCCCGCGAGGCAGGCATAGACGGTGTCGCGCTGCTGCGGGTCGTCGCGGGTGGTGACCAGCCCGCGCGGCTTGTTGAGCATGACATAGACCTTGCGCTTGGCAACGACTTGCGCGCCGTCGACGACGATGCGGTCGCGGTTCAGGTCGACGCGCAGCGCGGCATCGCGCACCACTTTGCCGCCGACGCGCACGCGACCCTCGGCGATCAGCACCTGCGCCTGCGTACGCGAGCACAGGCCGAGCTTCGAGAGCGCCCTGACGAGGCTGACGCCTGGCGGCTTGCCGGGTCTGCCGGCGGGGGGTGGTCGTGATGCCATGCTCATCCGGATTGGTCGGTTGCATCAGACAGATGGCACGGGCCGCGACGGCTCCGCAAGCCGCAACACCACTGCGCTGAAGCGGCTGGCCGCTCAATCCAGCCCGTTGAAAAACGCCGTCAGTACCGGCGCATGCGCGGCGGGCTTCAGCATGTGGTTCTGGCCTGTCAGCGTCTGGTAGCGCGCATTGGGCAGCGCCTGCGCCAACGCCTTGTTGCCGTGGCGCATCCATGGCGGGCTTTTTCCGCCGTCGGTCACCAGCGTCGGCACGCCGAGCGTGGTCCAGCGGGCGGGATCCAGCGGCTTGCCGAGCTGGTCGCCGGCGACGATGGCGCCGTCGTAGGGCAGCGTATGCGCCACTGCCTTGAGCTTGCGCCAGATCGGCGTCAGCTTCATGACCGCGATCAGCAGGCCGGGCATGCCGACCGATTTGAGGAAGGCGCCCACGGCGTCGCCGCGCCGGTTGTCGGCGATGGCTTGGCGGATCGCTGCCCAGTCGCCTTGCGTGGTCGCGCGGCTGTCGTCGACGATCAGCGGCGCTTCGTAGAGCGCGAGCCTCCTGATGCCGGGCAGGCGGGCTGCCGCCATCAGCGCCAGCATGGCGCCGGAAGACATGCCCCAGACATAGGCTTCGCCGCCGGCCGCCCGCAGCACGGCCTCGATGTCATCGACCTCGCGCTCGACGGCGTAAGGCAAGGTGTCGCCGCTGTCGCCACGGCCACGGCGGTCGTAGCGAAACACGGTGAAACCGCCTTGCAGCGCCTTGGCCAGCGGGCCGCTCGGCCCCATGGCGCGCGAGCAGAGCGCGCCGTCTACGAGGATGAGCGGATGGCCCTGGCCGCGCCGTTCGCAGGCGATCGGCGTTCCATCGCGCGACAGCACGGTTTGCGCGGTCGGTTTGGCACTCTCAGCCAGCATGGTCGGCTCCCCTGCCTATCAGCTGTTCCAGCCGGTCGAAGCTCTGCATCCAGCCGCTGCGCATGCCGAGTGCCAGCAGGCGTTCGCGGTCGGCGGCAGTCGCCAGCATCACCTCGAAATGGACATGGGTGCACGCGCCGTCGGGCGTGAAGCTCACCGTGTGGCGGCTCTGGCCCGGCGGCTTGCCTGCCCATTCGCGGATTTCAGGATCCGGTTCGTCAAGGTAGCTCAGCCTGACGTTCTCGACGATTTCGAGATAGCTGCCCTGGTTGCGGTAGAGCGCACCACTGGGCGTCAGCATGTCGATGCGCCAGCGGCCGCCGACGCGCACGTCGAGCACGCAAAGGGGAATGGTGCAGTCCCTGACGCCCCACCATTGCGCCACCAGGAGCGGATCGGTCCACAGCCGGAAGACGCGTTCGACCGGCGCGTTTAAAATCCGCTCGATGGCAAAGCTGCGCTCGGCGGGCGTACTCATTCCGGCCTGTCCGCGTCGCGCCGCAGCAGGTCTTCCATGCGGTCGAAGCGGCCTTCCCACAGCTTGCGGTAGTCGTCGAGCCAGCGGTCGATGTCGCGCAGCGGTCTGAGCTCGATGCGGCTGAGATGTTTCTGCGCGGCCCGGCTGCGGGTGACGAGGCCGGCCTGTTCAAGCACGCCGACATGTTTGGAGACCGCGCGGACGGTGAGCGCGAAGGGCTGCGCCAGCTCGGCAACCGAGGCTTCGCCATCGAGCAGCCGGGCCAGTATCGCCCGGCGTGTGGGATCGGCGAGGGCGGCGAATGTGTCGTCGAGGGAGAGCGCAGTCGTCATTATGGAACCAATTAGTTCTGGAACTAAATGGTTCTATAAATGGTTTGACCTAGGCCGTCAACGCGCTTTGCAGAGTCGAGAGAGTTTGGGGTGAGTGCACTGCCGAGGAGGACGTTCCCACCCCGGCAGGGAAATATCGCAGGAAATCTCAGGCGGCCGCCTTCTCGTCGGCTATGCCGTTCAGCACGGCGAGCGCGTCGGCCGGCAGGTCGAGTTCGGCCGCTGCCAGGTTCTCGCGGAGATGACTGAGCGAGGAGGTGCCGGGGATGAGCAGGATGTTGGGCGCGCGGCGCAGCAGCCAGGCGAGCGCCACCTGCATCGGCGTCGCGCCGAGTTTGCGGGCGACATTGGCGAGCGTGTCCGACTGCAGCGGGGTGAAGCCGCCGAGCGGGAAGAACGGCACATAGGCGATGCCGTCGGCGGCAAGCGCGTCGATCAGCGCGTCATCTTGGCGATGCGCGATATTGTACTGGTTCTGCACACAGACGATCTCGGCGATGCTGCGCCCCTGGGCGATCTGGGTCGATGTGACATTGCTCATGCCGATATGGCGGATGAGGCCCTGGCGCTGCAAATCGGCGAGCGTGTTCAACTGCGGCTCGAGCGATCCTTCGGCGGGACCGTGGATGCCATGCATCGAGCGCAGGTTGACGACCTCGATCACATCAAGCCCGAGATTGCGCAGATTGTCGTGGACGGCCTCAGTCAGTTCCTTGGGCGACATTGCGGGAATCCAGGATGCATCGGCGCCGCGCCGGGCGCTGACCTTGGTGACGATGGTGAGGTTGGCAGGGTAGGGGTGCAGCGCCTCGCGGATGATCTGGTTGGTGACGTGCGGGCCATAGAAATCCGATGTGTCGATGTGGTCGACGCCGCTGGCGATCGCCTCGCGCAGCACGGCAAGGGCTGCGTCGCGGTCCTTCGGCGGGCCGAAGACGCCGGGGCCAGCCAGTTGCATGGCGCCGTAGCCGAGGCGCTTCACGGTGCGGTCGCCGAGTTTGAAGGTTCCAGCCTTGCTGATGTCGGTCATGGTCTCATCTCCTTTGGATCGGCCCAATGTAGACAATGCGCGCCTGCGCGATAATATGGTGCAATCGGTACAGCCTGTACGGAAAGGCGAACAATGGCGACGGATCTTGGAGACCTGCAGGCGTTCATGGCGGTGGCGCGCGCCGGCGGCTTTCGCGAGGCAGCCCGTGTGGGCAATGTCAGCGCCTCCAGCCTCTCGGAGACGGTGCGGCGGCTGGAGACCGGGCTCGGCGTGCGGCTGCTCAACCGCACGACACGCAGCGTCGCGCCCACGGAGGCCGGCGCGCGGCTGCTCGAGCGGCTCGGCCCGGCGCTCGGCGAAGTCGAGGCGGCGCTCGACGTGGTCAACGGCTTTCGCGGCCGCCCGGCCGGCACGCTGCGGCTCAACGTGCCGGTCGTCGCGGCGAAACTGGTGCTGCCGCGCCTGTTGCCGCCCTTCCTCGCCGCCTATCCCGACATTCGCGTGGAAGTGACCGCTGAGGACAGTTTCGTCGACATATTGGCGAGCGGCTGCGATGCCGGCATCCGCTACGAAGAGCGGCTGGAGCAGGACATGATCGCCGTGCCGATCGGCCCGCGACGGCAGCACTACGCCACCGCCGCCGCACCGGCCTATCTCGACCGGCATGGCCGGCCCGACCACCCGCGCGACCTGCTGCATCACGCCTGCCTGCGCGGCCGCTTCGCCAGCGGCCTGACGCCGCCCTGGGAGTTCGAACGCGACGGCGAGGTGGTGAGCGTCGAGCCGACCGGCCCGTTGCTTGTCAGCACCGGCACGGCCATGGCGCTGGCGCTCGAAGTCGCGGTCGCCGGCGGCGGCATCGTCTCGCTGTTCGAGGACTGGCTGCGCCCCTATTTCGACGATGGCCGGCTGGAGCCGGTGCTGGAGCCCTGGTGGCAGGAATTCTCCGGCCCCTTCCTCTACTATCCCGGCCGCCGCCTGACGCCGGCGCCGCTGAGGGCGTTCATCGATTTCGTCGGCGGGATGCGCTGGGGGTGAGGTGTGGACGGTTGGCGGCGGTTCGGACGCCGATTCTCGTTTTCGTGCAGGTGCGTGCCGGCAGCGTCACGCGGCAGGGCGTTTCCATATCCTGCCAGAAACCCGCGAACTGGCGGGCGCGCCGCTGGCGCTGGCCTTGGCCGGATGGCTGCTGGCCGAATCCGAGACCGTCACTGAGATGAAAGCCGCACAATGACCATCACCATCTATCACAACCCCGATTGCGGCACGTCGCGCAACACGCTGGCGATCATCCGTCAATCCGGCGAGGAGCCGCAGGTGATCGAATATCTGAAGACGCCGCCGTCGCGCGAAAGGCTTGTCGAATTGCTCGAGGCAATGGCGATGACGCCGCGCCAATTGCTGCGAGAAGGGCACGCCCTATGCCGAGCTCGGCCTTGGCGACCCCAAATGGAGCGACGACGAGATCCTCGATTTCATGCTGGCGCATCCGATCCTGATCAACAGGCCGATCGTGGTGAGCCCGCTCGGCGTCGTGCTGGGCCGGCCGTCCGAAGCGGTGCTCGATATCCTGCCCAATCGCGATATCGGCCCGTTCACCAAGGAGGATGGCGAAGTCGTCATCGACGCGAGCGGCAAGCGGGTTGTCTGAAGGCTATTTCGGCCTCAGAACTTGCGTGGGTCGATACCCTTGGTGCCCGGGCCGGAGGGGCTCCGCTGTCAGCACCGGCAACATTGCTTTCTGAAGCCTGCCGGTGGAAGCTGCCCCGCAGCGCAATTCTAGAGCGTCCGCCCATGACTGGAATGTTTGCCGCCACCTCCATGCCTGACCGCGATTGGTGGCAGGCGCTTTGGCCAGACCCGTCGGGCCTCTTGCTGTCGTTGGGCGTCGAGCCGGGCATGACGGCTCTGGACCTGTGCTGCGGCGACGGCTATTTCACCGCTCCGCTTGCGAAAATCGTCAGTGGCCGCGTCTACGCGCTCGACCTCGACCCGGAAATGATCGTGGCGGCCAAGGCCGAGGCGAAACAGCTCGGCGTTTCGGTCCTGAAATGGATTGTCGCGGATGCCGGCGACGTCGCGGAACTGATCCCTGAAAAGATCGATTTTGTGCTGATCGCCAACACCTTCCACGGTGTGCCCGATCAGCCGGCCCTCGTCAAAGCCGTGGCCCGTACGCTTAAGCCGCGCGGTCTGTTTGCGCTGGTCAATTGGCATCAACTGCCGCGAGAGCACACGACCGTGCTTGGCCAGCCGCGCGGCCCCAGGACGGAGATGCGCATGTCGCCCGAAGCGGTGGCGGCGGTTCTGGAAGCTGCTGGTTTCCGGCTTCTGCGAATGGTCGATTTGCCGCCATATCACTATGGCGCGGTGTTCGAACACAATGGATGATACCGAAGCTTCCCGCCCGGCTCAGACGCCGCCGCCGACAAGTCCAAGGGTGAAACCGACCAGGCCGCCGGAGCCCAGGGCGGCAAACAAAGTAGCGCTCATGATGGCCGCTCGACGAAGAAGCTGTCATGGGCAACGATGCCCGCCAGCATAAAGGCCACGAAGACCAGGGTTGGCGTCAGCCCAAGCGACAGCGAAGCCAGGGCCGGACCGGGGCAAAACCCGCCCAGGCCCCATCCCAGGCCGAAGATCGCCGAGCCGACGATCAGTCGGGCGTCGATCCGCGACTTCATTGGCAAATGGAAGCGATCCGCCAGCAGCGGTCGCGACATCCGCCGGAGCCAGGCCATGCCTGCCATCGCAACCGCGACGGCACCGCCCAGCACGAAGGCCAGGCTCGGGTCCCACGCGCCAAAGACGTCGAGAAAGCCCTGGACGCGGACAGGATCGAGCATGCCCGACAGTGCCAGGCCAAGCCCGAAAAGGGTGCCCGCGGCCAAGGCGGCAACCGGCCGTAGTCTGGTGTGTCTCACAGGACTGCTCCGCGAAGAAGCGCGACGGCCGCGATGCCGCTCGCAAGGAATGTCAGGACCGCGACGATCGAACGTGGCGATAGCCGGGCCAGCCCCATGACGCCATGACCGCTGGTGCAACCCGAGCCCATTCGGGACCCAAAGCCGACCAGCAATCCCGCGAGCATGACCAATGGCAGCGATGCCGTCACCGTCACGGTGGGCCAATGGTGAAAGGCCGCGAAGTACACCACCGGGCCAAGCAGCAATCCGGCGACGAAGGCGCCGTTTGTCCAGACACCGATGCCCTGGACCGCCCTGCCGACAATCCCGCTGACGCCGGCGATCCTGCCGTTCAGCATCAAGAGGATGACCGATGAAAGACCGATAAGGGCTCCACCGAGAAGGGATACGAGATAGGAGGTCATGGCCGGCCTTCCGAACAGAAGATCGTGTAAAGTGCCGCAACCAGTTGAGCGGCCTTCTCGGCGGTCAGCCGGTAGAAGATCTGTTTCCCGTCTCGCCGCGTCTCCACAATGTCGGCGTCGCGCAACACCGTCAGCTGCTGGGAAAGGTTCGGTTGGTGGATGTCGAGCGTTTCTTCCAACTGGCTGACCGAATACTCGCCTTCGACAAGGGTGCAGACGAGCATCAGCCGCATTGGATGCGCCAGTGTCTTCAACAAGGCCGCCACTTCGCCGGCGCGCGATTCCATGGCGGCGGGCGACATCTTCACCGCGTCAGACCGAATCTCGCTCACCACGCTGCTCCTTGCAATGCGTCGAGGGGAAATTTCAGATAGCGCATACCGTTCGCCTCCGGCTCCGGCAGACGCCCGGCCTGAATGTTGACCTGCAAGGCATGCAAGATGAGTCTCGGCATTGGCAGAGTTCGGTCACGCGCCACTCGCAATCCGGCAAAGGCCTCTTCGTCCACGCCGGCCAGGTGTGCATTGGCGCGCTTCTGCTCGCCGACCGTGCTTTCCCACTTCGGCGCGCGTCCACCCGGCTGGTAATCATGGCCCGTGAACAGGCGGGTTTCGTCCGGAAGCTCCAGGATCTTCTGGATCGATTTCCACAGGATGCGCGCGTCACCACCGGGAAAATCGGCGCGAGCCGTGCCGCCGTCAGGCATGAAGATGGTGTCGTGAACAAAGGCCGCATTGCCGATCACGTAAGTGATCGACGCCAGGGTGTGACCGGGCGAAAACATCACGCGCGCGTCGATGGAACCGACCTTGAACGTGTCGCCATCCGAGAACAGCCTGTCCCACTGCGAACCGTCGACGCGAAGTTCTGGCCAGTTGTAGATGCCCCGCCACAGGCGCTGGACATCGACCACCGGCGCTCCGATCGCGGTCGGGGCGCCCGTCTTCTCCTTCAGATACTGCGCGGCCGAAAAATGGTCGGCATGAGGGTGGGTGTCGAGAATCCATTCGACGCTCAACCCGTTCTCGGCAACGTAGGAAAGCATGGCGTCGGCGTTGCGCGTCGTGGTCGCTCCGGACTTCTCGTCGAAATCAAGAACCGGATCGACAATGGCGCATTTTCGGGTGTCCGGGTCCGAAACCACATATTGCACGCTTCCCGTCCGGGGATCGAAGAACCCCTTCACGTCCGGTCGCAGTTGCCTGTGCGCTTGGAACCATCGCGACGCCGCCGACAGGTCCATGCCGAGCTTCTGTCCGAGGGCCGCTATATCCTGGGATGACATACGGCCGTCGAGGGCCTCGCCCAATGCATACAGGGTCAGGGCACGCGCGCCGGTCTTGCAATGAGCATAGACCGGGCCGCCGGCATCGGCCATGGCCGCCTGGAAGGCCCGCACGTCCGCCTCGGTGATGGTCGGCATCGTGACGGGTATGAAGGTGTAGGACACATCGGCATGACCCGCCGCTTCCCGCTCGGCGACGTTTCCGGGCTGGGAAGCCTCTTCGCCGTCAGGACGGGCGTTGATCATTCCCGCAAACCCATGGCCAGCAAGCGACCGGATTTCGGAGATCGAAGGCTGGGGACCGACGCACAGCACGTCATTTACACGGATCATGGTCATATCGAGCACCTGGCTTCCTATTAATATACAATTACATATAATGTATAATGAAGGCGGCGCAAGATGGCTGCCTCGAAATTTTGCAGCCTGGTTGACCAGGAGCCAGCTGCGATCGGCGGAACGCAGTCAGCTGCCTATCTGTGCGGCTGGTGTATGATGATGCCTCGCTACCTCCCAAGCAGGATCTTGCAAATCATGGTCTCTCGAATGCTCCGGCGGGCGAACGCCGTGCCCCTGGCGGCTTGCGACGCCTGGCGTGATCCTGGCGGCGTTGCTGCCGCGATCGCGTGGGCCTTGCGCCCTTGACCGGTTCTCCTGACTCCGCGCCGATCGTCAAGACCATCGCAATCGATGCAGCGCCGGCCGAGGTCTGGCGGGTGCTGACGACGCCGGCGATGCTCCCGCTATGGATGTCGGACGAAGAGCTGACCGTCAGCCTTGAGGGACGTGCCGGTGGCGCGATCGTGATAAGCGGCCTGCTGCACGGCATGGCGTTCGAGAACCGTGGCATTGTCCGGGCGTTCGAGCCGGAGCGGCTGTTCGCCTACAGTTACTGGAGCACGCTGTCGGCCTCGCGCCTGGCGGATGTGCCTGAAAACCGCACGCTGGTCAGTTTCGCCCTGGCGCCTGCGGATGGCGGGACGCTGCTGACGCTGACGCTCAGCGACTTCGCCGAACCGGCGATCCGCCCGCATGCCAATCTCTACTGGGGGCCGACCTTGCGGATATTGAAGGCGGTCTGCGAGCGCCCTTGAAGAGGGGTGCCATCGCAGCGACGCCGGTCTTTACCTCTGGCGCTTGGCCAAGGCCCGGATGCGGTCAGCGACCTTGCCTTCGACCGGATTGTAGACCGTCAGGTTCAAATCCGGCCGGCCGTCGACGGCGAAGGACGAATATTCCAGCTCGATGTCACCCAGCTCCGGGTGCTTCAGGCGCTTTGTTCCGTCGCCGTGGGCGAGCACGTCGTTCTCCTGCCACAGCGTGGCGAACTCGGCGCTACCGTTGCACAGTTCGTCCACCAGCTGGGTGACCTCGGAGACAGCGCCGGCGCGCGCCGCATCGGCCCGGAACGCGCCGACCACGAAACGGGCAAGGTTTTCCCAATCATGCTGCTTGGCGCGGATGTGGGGCGTGAGGAACATGAAGCGCAGGATGTTGCGCCGGCCGGCGGGGATGGTGCCGTAGTCGGTCAGCACGATCTCGGCGGCGCGGTTCCAGGCGACGACGTCCCAGGTGGCGGTCTTGACCAAAGCGGGGCTGGCCTCGAGCGTGTCGATGAGGCGCTGCAGCCGGGGGCTGACGCCCTCGTCGCCCCGGTAGCGGACCTCGGGGGGGCGGCCGAGCCCGAGCATGAAGAGATGTTCGCGTTCCGCCTCGGTCAAAAGCAGCCCCTTGGCGATGCGGTTCAGCACATCGGCCGAAGGCGCGCCGCCACGGCCCTGTTCCAGCCATGTGTACCAGGTCGGGCTGATGTTGGCGCGCTGGGCGACCTCCTCGCGGCGCAGCCCCGGCGTGCGCCGGCGCCCGGCGAAGCCGAACGAGGCGGGATCGAGCCGGGTGCGCCGGTCTTTCAGGAAGGCTGCGAGCGAACCGGGGGAAGGCATCCTGTTAGGCATCCTGTTAAAGATTATACCATGATAAGATCACTACTTTAATGGAATAATAGACCCGGGGATACTGCGCGGGCAACTGTGCAGGAGATTTTGCATGCGTATCTTTTTGACCGGCGCCACCGGCTTCATCGGCTCGGCCATCGTTCCCGAACTCATCCAGGCCGGCCACCAGGTGGTCGGCGTCACCCGGTCCGATGCCGGCGCCGAGGCGCTGGCGGCCGCGGGCGCCGAAGTGCATCGCGGAACCCTCGAGGATCCGACAAGCCTGCGCGACGGCGCGGCGAAGGCGGATGCCGTGATCCACACCGCCTTCGACCATGATTTTTCACGCTTTGCCAAGAATTGCGAAAAGGACAAGCGCGTCATCGCCGCGCTCGGCGAGGCGCTCGCCGGATCCGACCGGCCGCTGGTCATCACGTCGGGCGTCGGCATGGGCAGCCCCGGACATGGCCAGCTGGCGGTCGAGGACGTCTTCAACGCCAGCCATCCCAATCCGCGCATCGCCTCGGAACTCGCCGGCAATGCCTTGCTGGAAGCCGGCATCAACGTGTCGGTCGTGCGCCTGCCGCAGGTCCATAATCCGGTCAAGCAGGGGCTGATCTCGCCGCTCATCGAGATCGCGCGTGAAAAAGGCGTCTCGGCTTATGTCGGCGAAGGCCACAATCGCTATTCGGCGGGGCATTTGCTCGACGCCGCGCGGCTCTACCGGCTTGCCGTCGAAAAGCGCCAGCCGGGGGCGCGCTATCACGCGGTCGGCGAGGAAGGCGTCGAGGTGCGCGCCATCGCCGAGGCGCTTGGCCGGGGCCTCAACCTGCCGGTCGTTTCGATCGCGCCGGAACAGGCGGCGGAGCACTTTGGGTGGATGGGAATGTTCGCTCCCATGGACCTGCCGGCCTCCAGCGCGCTGACCCAGGCGCGGCTCGGCTGGCAGCCGACCGGCCCGACGCTGATCGCCGACCTCGACGCCATGCGGTATTGAGAGACTGCGGCCTCAGCCAGCAGCGCTGCATGGGGATTTGATGGGTTGGCGGCCTGTCAGCGGCGAGGATTCATCGTTCGTCTCGGTGGAACATTGAGAGTTGGCCGAAGCCTCCCAAGGTCGTCATCCTCGGGTCTCCGCGACGGAGCTTCGCTCCTGCTCCGCCCGTGGATGACGAAACGATGGGGGCTGGACGGAAAGCCGGTTCCTGCTTTCCGGTCTCAGCCAGGGCTCACGGCGTAGCGCAAGTGGATGAGCCCATGCGCCAGCGTTTCGCAGCTTGTCAGCGACAGCTGCATCTTGCCGGCGAGGCCGCTTTCGCCGAACTCGACAAAGCCCTGGTTTCCCGCCCGCGCATCGAGCGCGGGGGCAATGAGAAGACTCAGTTCATCGACAAGCCCCGCCGCGAAGAAGGAGCCGTTGATGCCGGCGCCGCCTTCGAGCAGCAGCCGGCGGATGCCGAGCTGGCGCCCGAGCACGTCGAGCATGGCGGCGAGATCGATCTCGGCCGTTTCCGACACGATGTAGGACACGCCGTCGGCGGTGAGCTCGGCGAGATGGCTGTCGGCAACGCCCTGCCCGAGCAGCACCACGACATGGTCGCCGCCGACATCCGGCTTGGCGAAGTGGAGCTTGCCGGAGGCATCGAGCGCCACGGCAAAGCTGCCCGCGTCGCGTTGCGCGAAATGATGCGGCCGCTCGACCTTGCCGGCCTGCGCCGGCGGGTGCGCGCCGGCCTTGCTCATCTCGGCCATGGTGACACGCCCGACGATCCAGCCGTCGCCTTCGAGATCGCCGTGGATCTTTTCATAAAGGCCCGACCACGCCGGCACGCCGCCATCGGGGCTCGCCGTGTAGCGGCTGGGATGAAGGCCGCCATCGAGCGAGGCGAGCATATGGCAGATGATGTGCGGCTTCATGCATTCTCCAGGGATTACTTTGGGGCGACACGCATCAGGCCGATTCAAGCTCCATCGCTTTCTCAGCCGCCTTCGCGAGAAACCCGGATCGCGTATAGCCATGGGCTTCGGCAAAGGCATCAATCCGTCGCAGAACGTCGTCCGGCAACGTCACGTTGATACGCACCGCCTTCCTGGCCTCGGTGTTGGCCGCGACCAGGATTGCGACACCGTCACGATTATCGGCGTCCGCCATCACGGCCTCCAGACTGGAAGGCTCCGGAATGGCTTCGCCATCCTCGACCAGCCCTTCGATGTGGAGGGTGAGCGCCTCTTCAGCCATGGACCGGGCGTCATCCAGATCCTTTCCGGCGGTAATCACACCCGGGAAGTCAGGGAAAGACACGCCGAAGTCGCTGTCGGCATCCTTGTGGATAAGTCCGATATACTGCTTCATGTCCGTCACCTCAGTTTCAGTCCAGATTACTTTTCGATGCTGCGTAGAGTGCCTATTGGGATATCGCGCTTGGGATGAGAGACGGTGACCCGCCCTTGCTTGTCACGGTGTTTGAATTGCGCATGGCTGCCCTTTCGGGCAACCTCGAACCAACCATCAGCTTGCAACAGACGGATAATTTCGGCGCTATTCATGTGTATTTATACACACTGAGAGGGATTCTTTCAACCAGAATGTGAAAGTCAGCTGGAGCCGATAAGGTTGGCGGAGCGCCGCGTCCGTCATACAGGGCAGGACGCCCGGCAGCCAAAATTCCGACAATTCCGATAATTCGCCGCCCGGCACTGTTATATCGATGTTGCACAAATGGTTGACCCTGGGTTAGCATTCCCTTGCTGACGCCGATGGGAGGCAGTTTTGCTACGGCGATCAGCTGGAGCGGCATGCGCTGTCCGCGCAAGGAGGATGCTCCAACACTTTGAACCGACGCATGATCCTTCCCGAAACCGTCCCGGTTTCCGGGGCGTGCGTTCTGTGGAGGAGATCAACCATGAACAGACGTGAATTCCTGATGACGTCGGTGGCCGCCGGCGCGATGGTTCTTGCCGCACCTTCGGCGTTCGCCGAGGACAAGCTGACTATCCTGGGCTCGGTGCCCAATCTCGGCTTTCCATTCTTCGTGCACATGCTCAACGAGATCAAGGCGGAGGCGCAGGCCCAGGGCGTCAACCTGACCGAAAGCGACGGCCAGAATTCGGCCACCAAGCAGACCGCCGACATCGAGGCGGCGCTGGTGCAGAAGGTCAACGCCATCGTGATTTCGCCGCTCGACGTCAACGCGCTGGCGCCGGCGATCGACGAAGCGGTCAAGGCCGGCGTTCCCGTGGTGACGATCGACCGCCGCGTCGACGGTGTCCAGGGCATCCTCGCCCATGTCGGCGCTGACAATGTCAAGGGCGGCGAGGCCGAGGCCAGCGCCATGGTGGCGGCGTTCCCGAACGGCGCCAAGCTGTTCCATCTGCAGGGTCAGCCGGGCGCCGGCCCGGCGATCGACCGCAACAAGGGCGTGCACAATGTGCTCGATCCCCTGAAGGACAAGTACCAGATCATCTTCGAGCAGACCGCCAACTTCGCTCGCGCCGAGGCGCTGTCGGTCACCGAAGCCGGCCTCGCCGCCAACGGCAAGCCGGACGCCATCATCTGCGCCAATGACGACATGGCGCTCGGCGCGCTCGAGGCGTGTGCGGCGCGCAACTTCACCGACGTCAAGATCTATGGCTTCGACGCGCTGCCGGAAGCGCTGGTTGCCGTGCGCGACGGCAAGCTCGCCGGCACGGTCGAACAGTTCCCCGGCCAGCAATCGCGCACCGCCGTGCAGATCGCGGTCGCCTACGCCAAGAGCAAGACCGAGCCGAAGGAGAAGCTGGTGCTTTTGACGCCGATCGTCATCGGCAAGGACAATCTCGACAAGGCCGAGAGGTTGAGCGAGACGAAGTAGGGAGCCGGTGGGGATCGGCCGATTGGCAAGGCAAGCGGGGCATCGCCCCCTCGAGGGGGAAGATCGGCAGTGGTCTCCGCTTTCGCCAATTACCAGCCTTACAGAAAGCCGCTGCCGGCGAAACTGCCAATCTCCCCTCTTGAGGGGGAGATGTCCGGCAGGACAGAGGGGGGCGTTCAAGCGCTGACGTCGAGAGGAACTTGTGTCGTGAGAGCCACCCTTGCCAGCTGAAGCCGCACCCGTCCTGCTTGCCGTCGAGGGCGTCACCAAGCACTTCGCTGGTGTCACCGCGCTGAGCGATGTCTCGCTCGACATCCGCCCCGGCGAGATCCTCGGCCTGCTCGGCGAAAACGGCGCGGGAAAATCGACGCTGCTCAAAATCCTGTCGGGCGTCATGCCGCCGTCCAGCGGGCGCATCACTTTCGACGGCGCCGACTATGCCCCGTCCAGCCCGCAGGATGCCAAGCGGCTCGGCATCGTCACCATCTACCAGGAACTCAGCCTGATCCCGACGCTGACAGTGGCGGAGAACATTTTCATCGGCCGCGCGCCGGTCGGGCCGCTCGGCCTGGTGAGTTGGAAGCGCATGGAGCGGGACTCCCGCGACATCATCGCCCGCGTCGGCCTTTCCATCGACCCGATGACGCCGGTTTCGGCGCTGTCGGTGGCCGAACAGCAGCTGGTCGAGATCGCGCGGGCGTTGTCGCTGCAGAGCCGGCTGATCATCATGGACGAGCCGACCTCGGCGCTGACCGAGACCGAGGTGCAGCGGCTGTTGTCGATCATGGGCAGGCTGCGGCAGGACAAGGTCGCCATCATGTTCGTCACCCACCGGCTGGAGGAGGCATCCGCCATCTGCGACCGCATGACGGTGCTGCGCGACGGCCGGCTGGCCGGGCATCTCGACCGCGACAAGGGACGGCCGATCCAGCTGCCGCGCATCATCGAAAAGATGGTCGGCCGCGCGGCTTCCGAACTTTATGCGAGGCCGGCCCAGCGCGCGGTGGCGGGTGATATCGTTTTGTCGGTGCGCGGCTTGCGCACCGTGCGCGATCCCGAGGCGCCGCATGCCATCGTGCTCGACGGCGTCGACATCGATCTCAAGGCGGGCGAAATCCTCGGCGTCGCCGGGCTTGTCGGCTCGGGCCGCACAGAGCTGGCGCGTGCCATTTTTGGGGCCGACCGCATCGCGGCCGGAACCATTACGCTCGACGGCAAGCAGATCGCGCCGGCCTCACCGGCGGATGCCATTGCGCTCGGCATCGGCCTGGTGCCGGAGGACCGCAAGCACCAGGCGATCTTTGCCGCGCTCGGCATCCTGCCGAATTTCTCCGTTGCCTCGCTGGGCACGTTCAGCAATGGCTTCGGCTTCATGGCCGAGCGGCGCGAGCGTGATGCGCTGTCGGGTTTCAGGAAAATGCTGTCGATCCGCATGGCCTCGGCAGAGCAGGCGATCGAAGGCCTGTCGGGCGGCAACCAGCAGAAGGTGATCCTGGCACGCTGGCTGGCGCGCGATCCGAAGGTGTTGATCGTCGACGAGCCGACGCGCGGCGTCGATGTCGGTGCCAAGGCGGAGGTGCACCAGATCCTGGTGCAATTGGCAGCGCGCGGCATCGCGGTGATGATGATCTCGTCCGAGCTGCCCGAAGTGCTGGCGGTGTCGGACCGCATCGTCACCATGCGCCGGGGCCGCATCACCGGTGAGATGCCGGGCGTCGAGGCAAATGAGGAAAAACTGATGGAACTGATGGCGCTCGACAGCCAAGATGCGCTTGGGCAGGATGCGAAGGATCAGGCGCGATGAGCATCGCCGAAGAGCAGAGCCAGCGCGGCGGCGCGACGATCGCGCGGCTGCTGATGAGTTTCGGGCCGCTGCTGTTCCTGGCGGCGCTGGTCGTCGTCTTCACCGTGCTGAAGCCGAGCTTCATCGACCCGATCAATCTGTTCAACATCACGCGGCAGATCTCGATCACCGGGCTGATCGCGCTCGGCATGACCTTCGTCATCCTCACCGCCGGCATCGACCTGTCGGTCGGCTCGCTGCTGGCCTTCTGCGGCATGGTCGCCGCCGTCGTCGCCAAGGGCGGTGCGGCCAACACGCTGTCGCTGTCGACCTCAGGCACGCAGGGCTATGGCTGGTTCGCCGCGCTGCTCGCCGCCGTCATCGTCGGCGCCGCCGCCGGCGGCGTGCAGGGGCTTGCCATCACCCGACTGAAAGTGCCGCCCTTCGTCGTCACGCTTGGCGGGCTGACGGTGTTTCGCGGGCTGACCCTGACCATCTCCAATGGCGGCCCGATCTCGGGCTTCGACGTCTCGATGCGCTGGTTCGGCACGGGACTGATCGGGCCGGTGCCGGTGCCGGCGATCATCTTCGCCGTCGCCGCGGTCCTGTGCCACATCGTGCTGCGCTACACGCGCTATGGCCGTGCCGTCTATGCCGTCGGCGGCAATGCCGAGGCCGCACGGCTGTCAGGCCTGCGCGTCGACCGCATCCTGGTCTCGGTCTATGTCATTGTCGGCTTCTTCGCCGGGTTGGCCGCCTTCGTGCTGTCGGCGCGGCTCAACTCCTCCGAAGCGGTCGCCGGCATCGGTTACGAACTGACGGTGATCTCCGCCGTCGTCATCGGCGGCACCTCGTTGTTCGGCGGCATCGGCTCGGTCGGCGGCACGGTGGTGGGCGCGGCGCTGATCGGCGTGCTGCAGAACGGGCTGCAGTTCAACAATGTCTCGTCCTACACGCAAAGCATCGTCATCGGGCTCATCCTGATCCTGGCGGTGGCGTTCGACCGGTGGCTGAAGTCGCGGGTGCGAAGGTAGCGCTCTTCCTTCTCCCGCAGGGGAGAAGGAAGAACCTTCACCCCGGCAACTTCTCCTCGATGATCCGCGCCGAGCCCGGCACCAGATGCCCGGCCTGATCAAAGCGCAGCACCACCACCCAGTTGAAGACATCGTCGGGCCATTTGCCGTTCGGCAGCAGCGCCTGCGGGTCGGCGCCGAAGGCCTTGATGAGTTTTCCCAGCTGGCCGTGATGCCAGGCGATCAGGATCGACTTGCCGTGGGTTTCGCTGGAGAGTGCGGCGACGAGGGCTTTGACGTCCTTGTCGGCGAAGCGCTGGTCGATGGGCAGTTTCAGCGCCTGGCTGAGCGGCGTCAGCGTCAGCCGTTCGCGCGCGCTGTTCTTGGAATCGGTGCTGGCCACCAGCACATCGGGCCGGAAGGCAAAGCCGTCGAGCATGAAGGGCTGGAAATAGGCGACATAGGCCTGCGCCCGGACTTCGCCCTCGGGCGACAGGCCGGGGCCGCTGTCGGGCTTTTCGCCATGGCGCACGATCGCCACCGTGGCGTCGGCAAGCCCTGATGTGCCGTCGTGGGCATGGGCGGACAGGGCAAGCGCCATCACCCACAGGGCGGCGAGAACAAGGCGTTTCATGGCGGGTCCTTCACTGGGGTTCGAGTGGACCAGCCAACGTATCAATTCGACGGAATCAGGGCCGGCGCCGTGCCCGTGGCATCGAACCGAGGAGATGCGCGGCCGTTTCCCGGCGCGGTTGCAAAACGATCGGGTCTTGCTAGAAAGGCCCGGGGCGGGTGGCATCGTGAGAGGCCTCATGTTTGCCGATATCATCAGGCCGATCAGCTTGAGTTTTTCGCTGCTGCGGCGCTTCTGGCCGCAGCTTGTCGCACTGGTGCTGGTCGGGGTGCTGGCCGGCGATCTTCTGCTGCGGTTGGCGGCGAAAGTGGCGCTCGCCAATCATTTCGCCGGGCTCGCCATGCTGACGCTGGTGGCGCTGGCGCAGCTGGTGGTGACGGTGGCGATGTTCCATGTGCTGCGCCCCGGCTTGCCGCATCTGCTCGCTGCCCAGCGTGGCGCCGACAAGGCCGCCGAGGAGCAGGCTACCGCCGACCGGCGCGGCTCGCGGCTGGTGCGCATGGTCACTATCGCGCTGTTGCCGTTCTTCGCCTATTACGCCGCCTGGGGGTTCCTCGGCGATATCGTGCGGCAATATTCGCGCGCCACACTCGACCAGGCCGGTTTCGGCCAGGGCGGCAATGTGCTCGACGTGCTGGATTCGCGCTGGCTGCTGATCTCGGTGGCGGTGTCCTGGCTGATCCGCCGGCTGGCCAAGTTCATGCAGACAAGGACAAAAACCGCGTCGTTCTGGCAGATCGTGGTGGTGATCTGCGAGACCAACTGGATCTTCGTCGGTCTCTATGTGATCAGCCGCTGGAAGGACACGGCGCTGCAATGGCTGATGAGCCGCTCTTTCTGGTCGGTGCTGCAGGCGGCCGCCGACGGGCTGACGAGCCCGGTGCCGGTGGCGACGGCCGCCCCCATGGTGCCGGTCGAGATCACCTCGATCGCGCCCTCGACGGTCGCCATCAACCTGTTCTTCTACATGCTCCTGCCGCTGATCTGGCTGGTCATGGCGGCGCTGATCTACGGCTATGACGTGCGCGACGATGCCGCGCTGATGCGCATGCACAACCGGGTGGAGCGCTTCGGCAAGCGCTATGCCGGCCTGCCGAAATTCCTGCGCGACTTCGCCGAACATTTCATCGCCGGCTACCGCTCGCGCTATCTGCCGATCGCCAATGGCGTGCGGCTGACGGTGAGTTCCAGCCTGCTGCTTCTGTGCACGCTGATCATCGGCTATCGCCTCATCGACTGGAGCGCGGCCTGGCTGTGGCTCGGCGCGACGCGGCTGATCGGCCCGCACGAGCTCGATGTCTGGCAGATTTTCTCGCATGGCGTGACGCTGCTGTTCGGCAGCCCGTTCCAGGATTCCTCCACCGGTACTCTGGTCGAGCCGATCAGAATCTGTTTTCTCGCCGCGGTGCTGGAGACGGCGTTTTCGCTGTCGAAGGGGGCCGGGAAGGCTGGCGAAGCGTAGAAGAGCGTTCTTCTCCCCGTCACAATACGGGGAGAAGGTGCCGGCAGGCGGATGAGGGGCGGCGCTGACGTGGCAGGATAGAGCACTTGGATTTGTGTCAGCTGTCGCAATCCTCAGCAACCACTTACCGAAGCGTTGGCGCTGCCCCTCATTGCCCTGCCGGGCATTTCTCCCCGTATAGTGACGGGGAGAAAGTAGCTACTTCGGCGGCCTCTGAAAGCGCAGATACCAGGGCCGTTCGTTGCCCACCCCGACAGCCGGGCGGATGGTTTTCACCGCATCCTCCGGCACGACAAAAGTGTCGCCGATGGTGAGGACGTCGCCTTTCCTGGCGCCGGAGAAGATCGCCGAGGTGCAGTTCATCACACCCGCCGGCAGGCTGACGCCGGCGATGACATCCGGCAGCCAGCTGCGTCCGGCGGCGTCGGTCAGCATCAGCTTGCAGCCCAGCCACTGCTTTTGCAGGTCGGGATCGCCAATGGTGACGGTGAAGGTGGCGATCACGGCGAAGGCGTGGTCGGGCAGGCGGCCGGCCTTGCCGCCGCGCAGATCGGTCAGTTTCCAGTCGCTGCCGCCGAACGGCACGGACTGGCCGAAATCGACATCCCTGGCGATGAGGTCCTCGCCATGCAGCCATTCGCGCAGGCTGTCATGGCTGGTCTCGGCCAGCGTCAGCGGCAGCAGGATGGCGAGCGCGACAAGGCTGCGCCGCCGCCATTTTCGCTCGGCCTGCAGGCCTTCGCTGGCCATCGGTCCGGTAGCGATAGGAACGGCGCTCATGACTTGCCTTGAGGTGTCTGGGCCTGCGGCGCATCCAGATCATACTCCGGCAGCACATCAGCCGGCTGGCCGTCGGCGCCTGTCGGCACCCCGTCGAGGCTGATGCGGGCTTGCGCATCGAGCGGGCCGAACTGGCGTGCGGCGACCAGCAGGCTGGCGCCGCGTATCTGGTCGGACGGTATCTCGAACACGAACAGGCCGTGCTTCTGCAGGCCTGGATCGACGCCATGCGGCGGCATGTCCTGGCGGTAGCCCAGCCGCTCCGTCTGGTGATAGCGCAGCCCGGTCGGGCCTTGCCAGGTGCCGTCGGCGACCGTGGTGGAGGCAGCGGTGGCGGTGAGGCTGGTCGACACCACCGCCCACAGGCCGCTGGTGGTCAAAAGCTTTTCCTGGCCGAACTGATTGGTCTTCAGCGCGCGGGCAAAGACCACCTTGTCGAGCCGGACATCGAAGCTGCGCGCGTGCACCGTGTCATGCGTGGCGCCGTCGACGTGGATCGGCGCGGTGAGGTCGGCATAATGCGGCTTCGACACCTGCATGCCGTAGCTGACCGCCACGGTCGCGCAGAGGATGACGAGATTGCCGAGGATGCGAATCCTCATGAGCCGGTCCCCGGCACATCGGCGACCGGCAAGGTGACGGTGCCGAGCCGGTAGGGATTGAACCAGCCGGGCATGCCATAGAGGTTGTCGCGCGGCTTGAAGATCTCGGCGGTGACGCCGAAGCTCAGGCTGGCCGGCACTGTGGCGTCGCCGGCCAGCGGCCAGACATAGGCCATGCGCTCGGTCATCCCGGGATGGAGTTCCGGCGTCAGCGTCGCATCGCGCGTCAGCACGATCATCGGCATGGGGTCGGGCAGGGCGATGCCGTCCGGCCTGAAGACATCGAAATAGGCCTTGTCGGATTGCGCGGTGCGGTTGGTCATGTCGGCCTCCAGCACCAGCGCCTTCTGGCCGGGCTTCAGCAGCACGCCATAGATCCTGGCGTGGCTGACATAGGCGCGCACCGGCTGGACGCGCCAGCGTCCGGCATCGATGGCGGTGTCAAGCGGCAGCTGCGGTGGGGCGTGGGTGGGCAAGGCGCCGAAGGCGCCCATCAGGCCAGCGACGAACAGCGCCGCGATGGTTCCCGCGCCGGCCGTGATCCAGGTTTGAACTTTTGAGCGGGCAGTCCTGATATTCGAAATCATGCACGTCGAACGAACAGCCACCCCCAGACGCAATCTAGAAAGAAAATTCAACGATTGGAACCCGCAAAGGGCTGGTCCAGTGCGCCGCGTCTCAGGCCGCTTCGAGCGCCCACAGGCGGTGGCCGTAGCGGCGGAAGAAGCGCGCCACGAGCCGCCGCTGCCTGGCCCGGATGAGGTCGGGCAGGCGCCGTTCCTGGCGCCAGCGCGGCATGTTGCGCCAGCAGGCGATGAAGTGGGCGGTGTCCTCGATGGCCTCGCCCGCCGACAGCGCCGGGCCGATCGCCGCCAGGAACAGCGGTTCGGATTGTTTCAACTCGTCGATGACGGCCTTGCGCCGGAAATGCTCCTGGCGGGCCTGTGCGATGCCGTTGCGGCGGATCGCCTCGAAGGCTTCAAGCAGAGCAGGGCTGTCGCCGGTGTAACCGCAGGCGCGGGCGAAATCGGCGGCATCCATCATTGCTCCCGGGTCTGATGCGGCAGGCGACTCACATTTGTGAGTTGTTGAAAGCATAACTCAAAAAAATATAAAAGGGAAACTTTGGGGAAAGTGTTAAAACTGCGACTCGACTCCGGGCTTAAAACACGGGATTATGCGAACAAATCAGGAACAAACTGGGTGGAGAGGCAATGGCATTGCCGGGCAGGAAACCAGTCATCGCGCATGTCGTCTCGATATCGGTCGAGTGCGTCGATTGCGGCCGCAACAGATGGTGGAAACCGGATGAACTCCGGCGTTTCGGGGTGACGGGCAGCACGCTGCTGGCGGAGCTTTCGGGCCGCATCGTCTGCTCGGCCTGCCGCGCCGATGGGCTGCCGGGCACGGCGATCTCGATCCAGGCAGCCTTCATTGACGAGCGCCAGCGCGTGCGCAGCGAGGCGCAGATGCTGAGCGATCGCGAGGTGTTGGTGGAGGGGGCGAGAAGGGCTTGAGGGAGGCAGGGCTAGTTAGGGCAGGGCGGACCCAGCTGTCGGATTCCGTTCTGGCTCGCTGTGCCCTTTACCTCGGTCGCGGCAAGGATCCTAAAGCGCGTCGCGTCGAAACGGATTCATGCGCCGCGCTTTAGGTTGTTGCTTGATGCATGTCGTTCTCGCAAAACCGAGGTGACTTTTGCGCGACATGCATTAGGTGTCGACCGTAGAGATGTCATGGCGGAGACGGCCAGGCTGTCGAACTTCGATGTCCATTCCACCGAACGCGAGCTGACAGCTCCATTGCGCTTCATCCCGCGAGGGAGACCCAGAAGTTGCTGACCATCGGATCCTTGCAGTCCATGTTGCGGCCCGTGAGATTCCGCCCTTCAGGCCCTTGATAGACGACCCGTGTGCAGGCTTGGGCTTCGGCGGTCAGCAGCGCCGCGGCGGCAGTCAAGGTGGCGCGAGAATGCGTGTAAATCGAGACCTATTGAACACCAATCCATAAGAAGACTGCGAGAAGCAGATGCTGATCAAAACCGATAGGTCATGCCGAGAACCGGGCCGCTGACGTCCGTTAGTAAATCAGCGATGTCGGGCGCTGCGTGCCTTGTAGGCACGACAGCCTCGCGCAATCAGCCATCGATTGCAACGTCGTACGGAGCCTCGGTGTCGGCGTTCTTCTCTTCAATACCCCAGCAATTCCTTCAGCGGTATGACCCGCCAGACATGCTTGATCGCGTAGCGGTTGAAGGTCAGCGTCTTCGGCGGATTATACTGCTCGACCACCAGCTCGCCCGCCGTGCGCCTGACCAGCTTCTTGACGAAGGCCTTGCCGTTCTTCTCGTTTTCTTCCGGAAACGTCTCGATCACCACGTGGTCGCCGGGGATCGCGTCGCGGCCGCCGCAATAGATGAGGTCGCCGGGTTCATAGCGCGGCACCATGGAGTCGCTCAGCACATGCAGCGCGAACACCTTGGGCAGGTTGCGCACGCCCGGCGGGCGCTGGACGTAGCCGGCGGGCTCGCCGTTGAAGGTGAAGTCGCCGTCATCGCCGCCGACCGCCGCACCCAGCACTTCGATATCCATTGAGCCGGCGGGCATCGGGCCGGCATCGGTGACGATCTCGGCATCGGCCACCGAGCCGGCATCGTCGAGGAAGACGACCTGCCCTTGGCCGAGCGCCACCGGGTCGACGCGCAGGAAGGCGGCGGTCTTCAGCAGGTTCTCGGTCTTGGGCAGGTTGCGGCCGGTTTCCCAATTGCCGACGGCGGCGACATCGGTGTCGTTGTGCTCGGCAATGTGGCGCATGACCAGGCCGCGCTGCTTGCGCGCCTGGCGTATCGCCGCCCCGACCTTGATCGATAGTTCCGTTTTGGCCATGGCACCCATGTGAGCGATGAAAGCTGCTCTCGTCTATGAAAGAATAGCTTGCATCTGTTTTTGAGTTATGCTTATATCTGGCCATGCAGAACCTGTCCAGTCTTCATGGCGCGGTAGCGCCGGCCTCTCGCGAGGCAAACAAGGCGACCGATGTCGCCGCCCTTCCGTCCCGGCCGTCCTCCTCCCCGGCCGGGGCGAAGCCCGAGCGCCTTGATGCCTCGGGTCCGGCCCGCCCGTCCCTGGCGGCCGGAACGGCCGGAGCCGCCGCTCCCCTCGGCTCCGGCCCCCAATTCGACCGGCCCGCTGCTGGTCCCCATGCGCGCTCCTGCATCCGCACCCAGGACGGCACCGTGTTCGAGCCGATGACGGGCAGGGCGGTTTCCGCTCCCGACAGGAAGACGGCGGAGGCGCGGCTGGCACGCCTGACCGCCAGGCATTCGATCCGCTCCGGCTGATCCGGCCCGCGAGCCGGCTTTCGCACTGAACACCCTGACCGTGGCCCGGACCGGGCCCGACCCCTGACGCCCGACTGACGGCGCGCTCGCTGGCGCGGCCGAAGGCCGACCCCTGGATGGAGCCTGGATATGGCAAGCTACAGCGACGCCGAACTGCATGAGATTGCCCGCTGGCTGAAGGAGGGGCTTTCGGCCTCGAGGATCGCTGCGGGATTCAGCGCGCTGCGCGGCAGCCCGGTCTCGCGCAACGCCATCATCGGCATCGTGCACCGCAACGCCATGCTGGGCGCGATCGGCTTTGCCAATGGCCGGGGGATGCCGCCGGGCGTCAGGCAAGCCGCCGGCGAACAGGCAATGCGCAAGCCGGCGGCCAAACGGGCAAAGGCGGTGGCGCAAGAGCCCAGCGGCGTCCATGCCGGCGAAGGCGCACGCAAGAAAAAGGCCCGGTCCAGGCGCGATTCCTCGCCGGCGTGGCTGCCGCCGCGCCTATTCGTGCGCGAGGTGGGCGTGCTTATCGCCGATGGCCAGGCCTACCGCCTGGAAGTGGCTGCACCCCAGCGTGGCCCGATCGGCCGCCAGCCGCATGGCGTGGCGATGCGCTTCATCGACTGCCTGTTTTCCCGCTGCCGCGCGCCGCTCGACCTGACGCTGGAAGAGGCCCCGGAGAACGACGCGCCGGGCGCCCGGCCCGGCGCCGACATGCTGTGCTGCGGCATGCGAACCCAAGGGCAGAAAAGCTACTGCGACTACCACAAGGCGCGGTTTCAGCGGCGGGTTTGCCAGTGAGCCTATTTCGGTATCTGCCGGCCCTGCTTGGGCATGCGGCTTTGCACGGTGCGTGCCTCCAGCCGCATGGCCGGGCCACCTTCGGCAACCAGGATGCCGGCGACGCGGGCAAAGCCGGTGAACACCTTTATCGCGTCGGATTCGGAGATCTGCGCGGCGATCGCGGCGCTGCAGGCGTTGAGCGCGCTGCGGTAGACATGGCCGCGACGATCGATCGGCCAGCGCTGCAGGAAATCGGCGGCATCACTGACGTTATCGATCTCCTCGACCTGTCCATCCAGGCTGACTTTGAGCGGCACTCCGGTTTTCAGCGTACCCACGGCGTTCACCTTCGATCTCGACGGGACTATAAAGCCCGCGCTTATAAACGCGCAAGGCCGCCACGCGGTTGCATTGCACCGGCGTCACGGGCCGGCGGCGGCGTCGAGCCAGTCATGCGCGCGGCTTCTCGGTTTCGCCACCAATATGCCCTGTTGCCTGGCGGTCTTGCTGAAGGCCTCGAAGGCGGTGCGCGGGCAGCAACTGCCCTCGACCGCCAGCCTGACCAGCCTTGCGGCTTCGATATAGGCGGGTGCTGTCTTGTCGGGCCACTGGTGTCGCAATGCCGTCTCGGCGTCGGCCACCGAGCCGACCAGCATGGTCTTGTTGTCGCAAAAGCGCAGCGTAACCGGCATGAACGCCGTCATCGGCAAACCTCCCCGTGGCATCGACGCGTCATAACGTGCGGACTGTCGGCTGGTTCCATTAGCTTGCGTGCAGACACGGGGCCGGCATGAGCGAGCGGCCCTTCATGCAGCTCTATGTCTCCGATTTCGTCGGCGACACGCTGCCACTCTCCACCGAACAGATCGGCGCCTACATGCTCATCCTGATGGCGATGTGGAACGCCGGCGGCCGGCTGCCCGACGACGACGCCAAGCTGGCGCGGGTCGCGCGCCTTTCCCTGAAAAGATGGCGCTCCATCAGCGCTGATCTGTTGCGCTTTTTCGAGCGCGAGGCGGGCGAGATCGGCCACAAGAGGCTGACCAGGGAATTGCACAAAGCCCAGGTCAAGAGCGAGGCGAGGGCCGCCGCCGGCGCACGCGGTGGCGCCGCCACCGCCTTGAAAACAAAGGCGCATGGGGCGGCAAATGCCGGCGCTTTGCCGCGGCATTCTCCAGACTCCAGAAACCAGAGTGAAAAAGCTTCCGCTTTTTCCCCTGCGGGCAGGAACACACCAACTCCCGGCTTTTCGGGAAGGAAGCCCGGCTGGCAGCGACCGAAGACCCACACCGACGCCGCCAACGCCATCATCGAGGAGATCCGCAGCCATGACCGCAGCCGAACTGCAGCAGGCGACGAAGGCGCTGGCCGCGATGTTCTCATGCTTCCCGCAATCCGCCCTGACTGATGTCGAGATGCAGATGCGCGGCTATCTCGGCGCGGTGCGCGACGCCGAGCTTGCCGATCTGCAGGCCGCCATTCAGCGCTTCGTGCGCGGCGAGGTGAAGACCGGCAACGCCCAGTTCTGCCCTTCAAGCGCGCAGCTCTGCATCGAGGTGCGGGAGCGGCGGGTGATGCGCGAGTTGATGGCGCGGCGGGGCGCGCAAGTGCCCGCGAAGCCGGTGACGGGATGATCAGACAGGTCGGCGGGACAGCGCCGCCCTCTCTAACCGAAACGCCACACCCCCAACCCAAGGAGCCACCCATGCCCAAAAAAGCCAAAGCCGCCAAACCGCAGGCCCCCAAACTGCCGAAGGGCGAGGCCGAGCAGGTGCGCATCCGCCGCGAGATCGGCCATGATTTCGCGCTGAAAGACGACGCCTTCGGCCGCAAGCGGCAGGCCGCCGGCACGGCTGAAGCGCGACGCGTCTACGAGGTGTCGAATGACGGCTACACCTCCACCGGCGGCATTGTGCGGGTGCGCAACGTGGATCCGCTCATCGGCATCACCTCGCTGTCGCGCCAGCAGCGCGAGGCCGGCCAGCGCTACCGCGAGGATTTCCAGTGCAGCCAGCAGGCCAGCGTAAAGCCGATGCGCTGGACCGAACGCGTCGATGGCGGGCGCCGGGGCAGCGGTATCGCCGACAGCGTGCTCGACGCCGGCCGCGCGCATGCCGCCGCCACGAGGGCGCTGGGGCATTGGGAGGTGGCGGCGGTGGTGCGACAAGTCTGCTGCGTGGGTGGGTCGATCAAGAGCCTGGCGGAGCAGACGGGCGAGGGCAGGGATGTGGTGACAAAGCTGCTGAAGGTCGGGCTGGACCTGCTGGCGGTGCATTATGGGATGATGATGGGGCGGTGAGAGCGTGACGCAACGATCCGACCGGCGAGGCCGGCCGGATCCGTTTCACGAAGGATCAGGTCATCCGCAGACGCGGACTTCCTCGACGATCCTGTGATGGTGACGCCAATGGTTGATCACTTCGATATGGCAACGGTGGTGCCGGTGGAAATAACGCGGCCTGTAGCCGTCATCATAGGGGTCGTAGGGGCTATAGACATAGCGGCGGCCATAGTCCCCATAGCCGTTGTAATAGTCATTGCCGTAATAGTCGTTGTAGCCGCCGCCGATGCCGATAAAGACGTGGCTACGCGCGGCGGCAGGGGCGATCATCGCCGCGGCCGAAGCAATGGCGATAACCGAGACAAGTAGGAGCTTCTTCATGGCTGCCTCCTTTTCAAGGTTGGTCTAATATAACTCCCGGGAGCCAGGCCCGTTCCATGGATTTTATGATCCACCAACCAGATTAGAGCGCGGAAAGATTGCACTTGAGCGCTATGTAGCAGAGTTGGCTGATGCTGAATCAACCGGCTGGGACGGATGTTTGTGCAAAAGGGCCGACGTCGGCGCCGCCCCTCATCCGCCTGCGGCACCTCCGGGCGTTTGCCGTTCGGAAAGCCAAGCAATTGGCTTTCCGTCCGCTACGCGGACCACGCCTCACCCCCGTGAACGGGGAGAAGGGAGCTGATTTTTCAAAACAGCGCTTTCTCCAGCGGCGCCTCCAAGGTCTCGGCAAAGGCCGTCGCCAGATGATGCCGGTCGCGGAAGGCGAGTTTTCCGCCGATGAAGACGTGACACTGTGTCGGGCCGCAGAAGCGGTCGGTGAGGTCGACATAGCGCGTGTCGGGGACGCTTTTGACCACGGCGCGCTCTTGCGCCGCCACGCTGTCGTTGGCGGCCTGCGCTCGCGGTGTGTCGCAGCGCGAGGGGGCTTCGCGCCACCACAAAGCGCGCGCCACGCAGGAATCGGCGAAACTGTCGCCGATCGGCGTGTCGCGGATGACGGCGGTTTCGACGCCGGCCTGGCTGAAGGCCTGCAGCGTGGAGCGCAGGCCGGCCTGCCAGCGCGCGGTCTCGGCCTTGCGGCCGGCGGCGGGCATGTCGCGCGTCAGATTGCCGATCGAGAATTCCGAGATCACCACCAGGCGCGGTTTGCGGCGGATGATGTCCGCGATCGCCTGTTCGCGCCAGGCGTCGCATTCGGTGTAGTCGCGCTTCAGCACTGTGTTGAAGGTCGGCAGACGCGAGGCGCGGCACGAGGATTTGAGATAGGTGACCACCTTGGTGTCGTTGCGCCTGGCCGCCTCGACCAGCGGCGTCGACCAGTGGTCGGCGTGCGAATCGCCGAACAGCACGATGGTGTGGGCGGCGTCGGCCGGGCCGAAGGTGCAGGGTTTCGGCTTCACCGTGTGGAAGTCGAGCAGGCAGTTTTTGTCGGTGGCGCGCGCGATGGAGGGCTGTTCGGCGGCCTGTTCGATGCCGCGCTGGGCCGGGTCGATATTGCGGGTCGCCAGATGCGCGTTGGCATAGGCCGCCGCCACGCCTACACCGGTCAGCGCCAGGGCGGGGGCCAGAGCAATTCCGGGAAAAGTGTGAAGCGGTTTTCCCTTGGGAATTGCGGCAAACCGAACTGCACGGGCGCCCGCCGTCAGCGAGCCGCCGCGCCGGGCCGGGTTTTCGATCAAATGATAGGTGAGGAATGCCAGCGCCAGTGCCAGCGCGCCGCAGCCAAGACGCTGGAGGACGCTGAGATCCGGCGCCAGCATGCCGGCATAGACGATGACAGGCCAGTGCCAGAGATAGAGCGAATAAGAGAGCGTGCCGACCCATTGCAAAGGCGGCAGCGACAGCAGGGAAGCGGGCGCGAGGGCCTGCCACCCAGCCTGGCTGGCTGCCTCTTCGCCGGCGCCGCCCAGCAGCACCAGCACCGTGCCGGCGACCGGCAGCAGCGCATACCAGCCGGGGAAGGGCAGGTCTTCGCTCAAGCTGAGATAGGCCACCGCGATCAGCGCCAGGCCGAGCCAGCCCTGCACTGCGCGCAGCCATGGCCGCTCTTGCCACAAGGCCGCCGGCGCCAGCGTCGCCAGGCCGCCGGCGGCGAATTCCCAGGCGCGCAGCGGCGAGAAGTAGAAGGCCCAGGCCGGCGAGAGGCTGGTCAGCCACAGGCAGGCGGCGAAGGAGGCGAGGCCGGCGACGCCGATCACCACCACTGCCATGCGCCGGCCCGGGCGCAGCCAGGCGGCGAACAAAAGCAGCGCCGGCCAGACGAGATAGAACTGCTCCTCCACCGACAGCGACCAGAAATGGATGAAGGGATTGCTCAAGGCGTCAGCGGCGAAATAGTCGAACGACCAGCGCAGCAGCCATAGATTGATGGCATAGGCCGAGGCGAACATGGCGCCGCGCGAATAGAGCGCCTGCTCCTGCGGCGCCAGGATGAAATAGCCTAAGCCAAGCGTCGCCAGGATGACGAACAGGGCCGCCGGCAACAGACGCCGGGCGCGCCTGGCATAGAAGCGCCAGAGGTCGAGCCTGCCGGTCTCGGTGATCTCGCCCATCAGGTGCGTTGATATCAGCCAGCCGGAGATGACGAAGAAGATGTCGACGCCGGCAAAGCCACCGGGGAGGGCGGTGAGGCCGAAATGATAGGCCACGACGCCGCCGACCGCCAGCGCGCGCAATCCCTGTATATCAGGCCGAAACGATGCCGCCACGAGGCCTCCTTCGTTACGCCCAGCCCGCCCCGCGTCTCGGCCTGACCGGCCGATATCGCAATGCAACAAGTTTTTCGCAGTGCAACATGGCCAGAACAAGGAATCGGTCGGAAAGGGCGAAATGTCCTGGCGCCGGGCGCTCAAGGCTATCGCCTCAGGGTGGTCCGACGCTTCTCGGAGACGTCAGACCACCGCTTCCAACTCCCTGTTCGACGCGCTCTGCCCGGGAAGGCCGTTTCACGCCTTTCCCGCCCCCTTCGGACGGCACTCCTGCGGCACGTCGCCATCGATGCTGATGATGGCGGCATGCGCCAATATGTCGATCGATGCCGTCTTGTTGCCTTCCGCCGGCGGCAGTCTCCTGGCCAGGCTCGTTTCCATGGCGCCGTAGTCCTTGAACAGGAAGTTCCTGGAAATCTCGTCGGCGCGCACATCCCTCCAGCCGGTGAACTTGGTCGGTTTCGGCCTGCTGTCGATGTCGATCAGAGGGTTGTCGATGCCAAGCGCCTGGATGATGGCGGCGCGCCGGCCTTCGGCGAGATAGAGATTGAGGTTCTGCTTCTTCGTGCCATTGTCGACACCGTCCCATTTCTCGCTGGCATAGCCTTCGACGCGCAGCTTGAGCCTGGGCGTGCCGGCGCCATTCCCCGCCTTGTCGAAAGCGGCCTTTGCCCGCTCCATGCAGTCGTTGTAACGGGCAGCGATCTCGCGCAGCAATGCCTGCTTGGTCTCGCTGTTCGACAGTTTCGGGTTGCTCAGGCTGGTGAGGCCGAAATAGAAAGCCTTCGCCTCCGTATCGATGCCTCCTTCCCAGAACGCCTTGTCATCGTTGCCGGTAACGGGATCGAGGAAGATCGGCAGCATCATCGCGCCGCTGCCATAGTCGTAAACCTTGCCGTCGGCGGTATAGACCTGGGTGATGAAGGTCGGGCCACCGGCCTGCGCTTCCGGGGCGCTGGCCTGGGCCGGCGGTGCGTCGATAATGATGGGCACGACGATGGGCGCCGCGGGCGCTTGCGAGCTTGCAAGGCGGCCGGCACCGTCCTTGATGTTGGCGGCAAGGCTTCCGGTCGCGCCCACCAGCCTGGCAAGCGGCGAGGCATCGTCCTGTCCGGTGCCCTTGCCAAGCTTGTCGGCGATGGCGCCAAGTCCCTTCTCGACGTTGCCAGCCAGGTCCCTGGTCGCGCCCACCAGATCCGGGGGAACGGGATTGTCGTGGATGGTGCCAAGCTTATCAGCGACAGAGGCAAGCTCTGTCACGCTGCCGGTCAGTTTGTCGGTCGCCGTCACCAGCGCGGCCTGGTCCGACGCCTTCGGCTCCGGGCGCGGCGCGGCGCAATCAGGCAAGTTCGACTGCGGAACCGAACCCTTGGCGTCCGTGGGTTGGGCGCCCTTGGCTTGCGATCCGTTCTGACCGGCTGTCTCATCGCTTCGCGCGGCGATCGCATCGCCCTGCTTTGCCGTCGTCTCATCCTGACCGAGAGGCTCTATGCGCAGCACCAGCGACTTGTCGATCTCGGTGACCGGGTTGCCGTGGCGGGTCTCGACGAAATAGCTGCCGCCATTGGCCAGCAGAACGCGGCCGCGTTCCAGAACACATGAGCCGAGTTCGGCGGTCCGCGAGATGAAGGCGAATTGCTTGTCGTGACCCAGCGTTCCGGAAGCAAGGGAGGGTAACAACAATAATGAAATGAAGAATAGACTTATGGCTGCGTTGATTAGAAACGTCACGCTATCTCTTGACGAGGACGTGTTGACGAATCTTTCCAGCGCTGACGAGAGGGGTTTCGATCTCAAATATTTTTTTGAAGGGATTTCGTTGAAACTCCCCCACGGCAGCTTTGTGAAGCTGAAATATTGATCAGACCTCTTTCCTTTCATGGCGGTCAGAATTCGGTCCATCCTGGTGAGGCCGGGTTGATTTTCTCCGCCTCCCGGCAGTTCGGCGGGATTCTCCAAGACGCTGTCATAAAGCGTTCCCCGCAGCGCGCTCATGAAGCTGTCGCGCCTGATCTTTTCGATGAAGACCGAAGCGGCATATGCCGCGATTGCGGCGACGGCCGCCGTCGGAATTATCCAGTTCTTGAGGACCAGATTGTTGTCGAAAACGATCAGGACGATCGCGACGACAAGGCCGGTCAATCCGCCGGTGATAAGGGCCGAATAAGCGGCAAAGAGTCCGGTTTTCTCGATGCGCATGGCGTAGGGCCGTGTCGCCTCCTTGTAGGCGTCGACGGAGGCCTCCGTGTAGAAATCGCGGCCGACCCTGTCCGCATAGTTCCTGGCGTGGTCCAGGAAGTTTCGGTAGCGCGTGAGGAATTGCCTGGCTCCGATCAACAGCTTGTCGTCGTCGGCGGAACGGTCGGGATTTCCTGGAGCCTGCATGGCGGGTGCCGGCTTCAGCGGCGAACGGAATTGGTCGATCTCCGTCAGCTTCTTGTCGATCGCCTCCTGATCCCGTTCGAACGCCTTCAGGCTTTGGATGAACTCGTCCTTGACCCTGTCGAACAGCCGCGCCGCGTTCGAATGATAGGTGACGATGTCCATCTCCTCGGCAATGCGCTTGGCGCTGGCGAGGTCGAGAAGGCGGTTTATTTCCTTGATGGTGTCGCCACTGGAGATGCCGACCTTCTCGATGGCCCCGAGAGCCTTGCGTTCTTCGGGAACGTCCTCGGCAGACTGCGGCAACGGCAGCGAATTCCCCTTGTCATTGTAGAAGATGGCAGGATTGTCCTGCCGGCTGACCAGGCAATAGACGCTGTGAAAGAGCGCCCTGGCCTTGTCCGAGCAGTTCTCGGTTCCATTCGCCGCACCCGATACAGGGGCTTGTGGCGTCACGTCTTGTTCGCGCTTCTCACTACCCATTGCTTCCTCCGAGATCTTGTTCCAGGAAATCGCGTGCCCGTTCCAGGCCCATCACGAACAGGTCTCTCTGGTCCCTTTCGTCCATGGCGAAGTTGAGCCAATTGGCGTCCTGGACGTTGATGGCCGCAAGGCGGAACGGGAATTTCGCCGGCATCGTCAGGCCCGCCTGAATTTGCCGCCTTTCAAACACCTGCCTTCTGCGCTCCAGCACGGCGATGGCGTCACGATCGCGCTGATCTCGAACCATGAAAGCCACTGTTCCGATGTCGGCGGCAAGGCTGCTCAGGCGGGACCGGCGGCGATAGGGCCGGGCAGGAGTGGCATTCATCAGTGGTACGGCGATCGTCGGCACGTCCGGAAAGATCGCGCTGAATGCATCGACCGGGAGGTTTGAAAACATCCCGCCATCGAGGAACGCCACTTCATCGATGGAGCGGAATTCATCCAGCCTGTCCTTGCCGGCGAGCCCGCCGAATTTGCTGTCGATGAACGATTTCCAGTTTGTCTTGTTGACGCCGAAAGTGGCTGGCCCGAAGAAGAACGGGATCGACATCGACGCCCGCACAAGTGCCGCCGGCGAGTTCGAGCTGGTCTCGCCTGAGAGATATCTGACATCTTCGGGAAACTGGAATTTCACGCCGATCGGTGTGCAGGCCGCCATCACCTGAAGCAGGTGTCTCCCTTCGTCTTCGACAGGTTCCAGCGATGACAGGGGCTGTTTTCCGAGCTTCTTGACGGCATCTATGGCCGCGTTCAACTGTATCGAGATCGTCTTCAACCGGGCAAACAGGTCGTCGACGGTTCGCAGGCCGCGCTCAGCCAGAACGCCGCGAACCCAGTCTTCGAAGGCGTTGCCCGGGTTCAGTCCACGCGTCTGCAAAATCTGGCGCAGCGCGCCGAGCAAGGCCGGCCACGACGAAGGCGAGAAGGACTGCCGCTTGAGCAGGAATTGCTTGATCAGCCGGCGCGTCCGGTATGGGCCGTCGATGAAGGCGCTCATCGGCATGGCATTGACGATGTCGACGACGTCCTTGTGGGTTTCGTTGAGCAGATCGTCTCCGCGCACCGCGGTCATGCCCATGGCCATGATGGCACCGGCAGAAGCGCCGGCAATGCCGGCGAAGCGGACATCGGCGCTTTCCAGGCCGGCAACGAAGCCGGCATGTGCTATACCCAGCACACCGCCGCCCTGCAGCACGATATTGGCTATTCTGTAGACTTTGTCGGCCGGGGCAATGGCGTTACGCGGTGGCTTTGCGCCATGCTGAGCGGCGGCGTTGAAGAATTTCAACTCGTGGGAGGCGGCGCCCGGTGCCTTGTTTCTGGCAGCGACTGCCTTCAGCCAGAAAAACTTGTCCACCTCCGACCGCTTGGCGAGCACTTTGATCTCGCCGAGCAGGCTGATGACGCCGGGATCTTTCCAGACATCCAAGGTCATTGGTTTCGCCCCCGCGAACCACGACTGTTGCGCAGCGCTACCGAAAACTCCAACCCTCGGACCTTGCGCCGGGGTGCACCCTCATGGTGCCGTCATCCCCTGTTGGTTCAGCCTTTCATTGCACCATTCGGCAGATTTTGTTTAGGCTTCGCTTTATTAGGGCTCCACATTGTTTTCGCCGTCAAGTCGTTTCTGGCGTCAACTTGGCCTTCGTGTGAAAAACATCGCGAACGAGCCCATTCATTTCATGCTTTCCAGATGTCGGCATGGCTGCCGGCGGTCAATTGCAGCATGCTGGCAGATATGATTGCGGCCGCTTGCTTTGGCTTTGGTTGAGCAGGCCCGATGCTGAAAGCAAAGCGTGAATTGATCAGTATTGATCTGCTGTTCGCAGGACCCGGGGTCAGGGATTGATCAAGGCCGCGAGGCGGAGTGCGGGGTGGCCGAGGTCCGCGAGCAGTTGGATCAGGGAGATGCTTTCGGGCGCGGGGCCGCGGTTCTCGCACCACGCGCGGCATAGAGGCCGGTCGCTGCCGCGAGGATGACCAAAGCGGTGAAGATCGCCAGCTTCTGTGGTGTCGCGCCCTGCGGGCCGAAGGCGACGAAATACATGGTGCGGCCGGGAATGAAGGTCAAAAGCCCGGTAATGATCAGGCCGAAAATGTAGGTGCCCTGCATGATGCGGCGGTGGGCGGCAATGTTGCCGCCGCGTGCCGCGCGCACGCCGCGCCACAGCATCACCAGCACGAACAGCGACAGAAGGTGGATCGGACTGAACGGCCCCCACAGCCGGATCGTCCAGATGAACAGGCCGGAGCCGGCGACCGTCGCCATCAGCGCCACCCAGATGCGGCCGAGCGCGCGGTGCAGCCGGTCGCCCTTGGTGCGCCAGAGCTGCACGGCGCCGAGCAGCAGCGCCGCGATGGCGATCAGCGCATGGAGCTGGATGACGGGCGAGGCGTGGAGCAAAGGGCTGAGCGACATCGATGTTCTCCGGCGGCCTTGGGCGTGCCTTGTGGACTATCGCCGACGCAGCTCCGTGGAGGCAAGACCGTACAAACCGGCTGCGAGCGCGGCGCCTCGTTGGTCCGGCCGGTGAGGTGCTTTTGTCAGCCGGTGATGCGCAGCGAGGCGGTTCGAAATTTCGATCTACGACTACGAAGGATTCGCCGCGCCACGCGGACCGGTATAATGTGCCTTGTCGTCCGCACTCAACCGAGGCACACGGACGCTTGAAAGAGGAGATCACGCTTTCGCCCACTGAGGGAGAAGAGCGTCATGCCCTTCGAAAAATACAGCAGCATATTCACGCCCGTCGACCTGGAGATTCTCCAAAGGGTGTTCGACAGGCTGTGCGAGGAGCGCCGCCTGGCCCCTAAGGACAAGGACCAGAGGAATTTCCTTGCCTCCGAAGTCATGGAGGCTTTCGGCAACGGGTTCACCGACGAAACGGAATTGTGGCAGTCGTTTTCGAAGCGCCGCGCCGCCTTGGCATGAAACCTGGAGCGCCTCTTGGGCGCTACACCTTTTGGGACACGCTTCTCGGCTTCCTTCGCTTCTGGCAGCGCCGCAATGTTCGCGATGTGCCAGAGCCCGCCAAGGGCGACCATCTCACGACAAGACAGCCCCGCGGGCGGGGCTGTCTTCATTGATATGGCGCGTCTACTTGCTGCCGCCGTTCTGTTTCACGCTGCTGCAGAATTCCGGATGCGCGTTGGTGGGGTTGGCGTTCTTGGCCTCGTCGGCGCAAGCCGTCGTCATCATCTTCTGGTCTTCGGGCGTCAGCGCCTTCCAGGCCTTGATGAAATCGTCATTGCCGCGCAGCTTCTTCATGCTGGAGTCGGTGTAGAAGGGCTGCATCTTGGCCGGGTCGTCGAGAGCGGATGTGCCACTGCCGCCCGCAGCCGCGAAAGCCGAACCGGCGACCATCGAAAGCGTCATGGCGCCAAGACAAATCATCTTGATATTCATGATAGGATCCTTCCCTGTTGCTTTATGACCGTCGAAGCAACGATCCTAGGCGTAACGGGGGGATTTGGGTGAAAGTTCCAGCCTGCCCCGCGAGTTTAGTCCAATTTTCTAAAATATGCCCGGAAGTAGCTCCGAAACATTGCCCGGCTCTTATCGTATGCCGGCGCGAAAACTTGCCATGACACAGGATTGTTGCGCAATAACTATCACTGACGCGAATCGGGATCGGCGCTGGAGTCGACCGAACAAACAGTGTCCGGCCGATTTGAAAACGTCGCTGCTCCCTGGTTGTTGCGTGCCGGCCGTCCTGCCGGCCCGCCTCAAAAGCCCCACCGGCAGGGCCGGCGGGGCATTGATCGGAGGTCTGCGATCGCCTGGGAGGCGATCCCGGGAAGCAACGGGAAGGGCGGGCGAAAAGTTTCACCCGTGCGGTATGATGGCCATCGCCGATGGTCGGCCTCAGCTGGCCCGGCGGCCTTGGCCGCGCCGGGCAAGAAGGTTCGCCACCACCAGGAGCACGATCGACAGCGCCATCGGCGAGGTAATAGCTGATGGTCAATGGCTCTAGGACGCTTCATCCTTCTGCCTCGGCTGGGTCAGCGCACGCGCCGCATCCGCGCCCGCCGCCAGGATACGGTCCGACAATTCCGTTCCTTCCACCGCACGGGCCAATTGAAGGGCGCCGATGAGCGCGGCGAACACGCCCAACGCCACGCCTTCGGGATCGCGGGTGTGCGGCGGCAGGTCCCTGGCCAACTGACGCACAAGGGTCAGCAGCTTTTCGGTGTAGAGGGAGCGCGTCTCGGGTAGTTGACGCGCGATTTCCGGCAACAGCGCTGCGGAAGCACAGCCGGTCTCCGGATGGTCCCGGTGCTCGGGCGACAGATACATCGCCATCGCCAGTTCCAGGCCGCCCAAGGCCAGCGCCTGCTGCAATTGCTGCGACTGGATTTCCAGCGCCGATGCCATGCTCTCGCGGACGAGATCGGCCTTGGACTGGAAGTGCGGATAGAAGGCGCCATTCGTCATCCCGGCGTCGCTCATGATGCTGGCCAATCCCGACGCGGCGATGCCGTCACCTCGGAAGCGGTGCGAAGCGACCTCCATGATCCGGCTGCGGGATGCGTCCTTCCGGCCCTTGTCATAGCGCATGATGGTTCCTTCTCGTTTCCCTATTGCATTATGAGTGTAATGTGATATTACGATCATAATTCAATGGCCGACCGCAGGCAAGACCTCTTACGTTTGGAGCCTTCACAATGAACCGGAATTCGGGAAAGACCGCTGTTGTGACCGGCGCCTCCTCAGGCATTGGCCGTGCCAGCGCCGAGATTTTGGCACGCGCCGGCTTCACTGTCTTCGGCACCAGCCGCAAGACATCCAACCAGGGCTCGAACGGGATATCGATGCTGGTTTGCGACGTGACCGACGACGCGTCTGTCGCGTCCCTTATCTCGACTGTCCTCGGCAAGACCGGCCGGATAGACCTGTTGGTCAACAATGCCGGTATCGGGCTGCTGGGAGGCGCGGAAGAGTCGTCGGTCTCGCAGTCGCAGGCCCTGTTCGACGTCAACCTGTTTGGCGTCATGCGGATGACCCACGCGGTGCTGCCGTCGATGCGGCGGCGAGGCGAGGGGCGCATCGTCAATATCGGCTCGATCCTGGGGTTGGTCCCGGCGCCGTACTCGGCCCATTATTCAGCCGTCAAGCACGCGCTTGAAGGCTATTCGGAATCGCTCGACCATGAGGTTCGCGCCTTCAATATTCGCGTTTCGGTCATCGAACCGGCATTCGTGCGCACCGTGTTCGACCAGAACGGGTTCGAGCCCGATTCCGTCATGAAGGAATATGATGAAGCGCGGGCCGGTTTGGAGGCATTGCTTCGCGACGTGATGCCCAAGGCCGATCTGCCGGAAGTGGTGGCCAAGGTGGTTCTGCGGGCTGCGACCGACGGGCATCCGCTGCGGCGCTACACCGCCGGCAAGGCAGCGCGGCAGGTAAGCATGCTGCGCCGGTTCGCGCCGACAGCAATGTTCGACAAAATCTTGCGCAAGCAATTTCGCCTGCCTGTCTGAACGAAGCCGCGGATTTAACAGCAACATCGCCGATCTTGTCCGGTGTATCCGCGCTTGCACCGACGACGCCTTGCGGCCTGGCCGTTCGTGCCGGCCACCGAGAATCATTTTTAGAAAGCGACCATGATGAAGGCCTTTGTTGTCGACAAGTATCAAAAGAAGGGTGCCCTGCGGCTCGCCGAGATGCCGGAACCCGAGTTGCGGGACAATGATGTCCTGGTCGAAATTCACGCCGCCGGGGTGAAACTTCTCGATTCCAAGCTTCGGGATGGGGAGTTCAAGCCGATATTGCCCTATCGGCCACCGTTCATCCTGGGCCATGACGTGGCGGGGATCGTCGTGCGGGCCGGATCGAAAGTCCGCAAATTCAAGCTGGGTGACGAAGTCTATGCGCGGTCGCGCGACGGGCGGATCGGCACGTTTGCCAAATCCATCGCCATGGATGAAGCCGATGTGGCGCTGAAGCCAAAAAACCTCAGTATGGAAGAAGCCGCCTCGATTCCGCTGGTGGGCCTGACCGCCTGGCAGGTGCTGGTCGAGACAGCCGGGCTGAAGAGAGGCCAGAAGGTGTTTATCCAGGCCGGCTCGGGCGGAGTGGGGACCTTCGCCATCCAACTGGCGAAGCATCTCGGCGCGACCGTCGCGACGACAGCGAGCGCGGCGAATGCCGATCTGGTGAAAG
This sequence comes from Mesorhizobium sp. 43Arga, assembly GCF_053714255.1. NCBI lineage: Bacteria > Pseudomonadati > Pseudomonadota > Alphaproteobacteria > Hyphomicrobiales > Phyllobacteriaceae > Mesorhizobium > Mesorhizobium sp. 43Arga. The sequence continues at coordinate 934,347 of NZ_JBSKBO010000002.1, read as the reverse complement.
GTCTCGGAGCCGATATCGTCATCGACTACAAGAAAGACGATTTCGAGAAAATCCTGCAAGGCTACGACGTCGTCCTGAACAGCCAGGACGCCAAGACGCTCGAAAAATCCCTGCACGTGCTGAAGCCGGGCGGGAAACTCATCTCCATTTCCGGCCCGCCGGATCCCGAATTTGCGGGAAAGCAGAAGCTGAACATGGTCCTGAAGCTGGTCCTGCGCCTGCTGAGCCGCGGCATACGCAGCAAGGCCAGACGCGCCGGTGTCGGATATTCTTTCCTGTTCATGTGGGCGCAGGGCGATCAGCTGGGCAAGATCACGTCGCTCATCGAATCCGGCTTCATACGCCCCGTCATCGATCGGACGTTTCCGTTCGAGAAGACGAACGAGGCATTGGCCTACGTCGAAGCGGGGCGTGCCAAGGGCAAGGTCGTCGTCAAGGTCAGGTAAATGAGCGAACCGCTCTATCTCCTTGTTCCCTTTGCGCCATTACGGATGGAGGGTCGTTGCTTCACCTAGCCGACGCCGCCAGCCGGCGCCGTCTCGATCTCCTGGAGATAGAACACCTTGCTCGGCTGCAGGTGGTCGACGCAGAGCTGCGCCAGCACCCAATTGTCCCGGCGCTTCAGCGCCTCGATCATCATCGCGTGGTGCTGGCGCGAGACGTCGAGCTTTTCCCTGTCGGCCAGCGAATTGGCCCGCACCGGCAGGCTGAGGCGCATATAATGTTCGATCGAGGCAACGAGATAGGCGTTGCCGCAGGCCGAGAACATGGTCAGGTGGAAGCGGTCATTGGCCTCGTGGATGCCCCTGAGATAGCCACTGTCGACATGGCCGCTATAGATGCGGTGGATCTCCTCCAGTTGCGCGATCAGCGCCGCGCTGACCGGCAGGGGGATCATCAGCGCCGCCTGGCGCTGCAGCATTTCGCGCACTTCGTAGATCTGCCGCACCTCCTCCGGCGAGAGCCGGCGCACCATGGCGCCCTTGTTGCGCTCGCGCGTGACGATGCCGAGCTTTTCCAACTGGTACAGCGCCTGGCGGATGGTGTGACGCGATACCGGAAAGCGGGCCAGGAGCACGTCCTCGACGAGGCGCGTGCCGGGCGCCAGCCGGCCGAAGATGATGTCCTCCTCCAGCGCATGCACGGTGTCGGCTTCCTTGCCGCCATAGTCGAAGCTGTTGAGCATCGCATATCCCTGCTGCTCCCGGCTTCTTGTCCGCCGGGGATGCCAGTCTAAAGCGGTTCATCGTTTCACGGAAATGCCTAACCGCTGCATTTCCTTATCTGACGCAATTCCGGTGGGGAAAGTGCTATGCGCGGCTTCCACCGCGAGGCATGCTTTGATGGTCGCGACTGGCTGTGGCCGGCCTTTAGCGGTCCTTGGACGCATCCGGCGAATTCGATGGTGTTTCGCAATTTGCATGGCAACATGCCCACCCTTCGACGGGTGGGTCCATTTAGGCAAACTGCTACAGGAGCGAATATGTCCGAGCGCGACGCCAAGCTCCACGGTTGCTGGCGGTTGGTTTCTTTCGATACCGAGCTTCAGGAATCAAAGGAGCGCAGTCAACCGTGGGGCGCCGACCCCAAAGGGTACCTTATTTTCGGCTCTGATGGGCGAATGATGGTCCTGGTTACCGCTGAGGCGCGGGAGCCAGGGAATACAGATGAGAAACTGGTGGCACTTTTCCGCACTGTGATGGCCTATACCGGACCGTATCGGGTAGATGAGGATAGGTTCATCGTCAGGGTTGACGCATCCTGGAATGAAGCCTGGAACGGCAGTGAGCAGGAACGGTTCTACAAGCTTGATGGCGACACGCTCCACGTCTTTACGGCCTGGATGCCGAATCCGTTGGTATCAGGAAATCCAATAGGAAGGGGTATTCTCAGCTTTAGACGCGAGTAGTTCTCTGAGTTCGCAGCCAACTGGAATTACGACAGATTGAAATCACCCTTCTTTTTCAGTCCGCGTCTTTAGAGCGTTTCACCGTTTCATGGAAACGGCGAACCGCTCTAACTCTTTGTTTTGACGCAATTCCTGACGGAAAACCGCTCACACTTTTCCTGGAATTGCTTTAGAGCGTTTCACGCATAAGGCTGGCCACAAGTTGGTCGAGGCTCGGGTCATCGAGGCTGACGACCCCGGACATTTGCAGCGCCTGCCTCAGGCTGATCTTGCGGACCTCCTGGCGCATGATGACCTTCACGCAGACCGGCCTCGTTCCGGTCAGGACGAAGGCGTTGCCGACCAGGACCGGCTCCGAGAACGGCGCCCACTGCACGGCAACGATCGATGGCTCGCCGGTCTGGCGACGGTTGATGCCGGCGAAATAGATCCAGTTCAGCTGCGAGATCGCCACGCCATAGTGCCAGCCCGGCGCCCGCGCTCCGCTCCGGCGGAGGCCCTCGGCCCAGCGGGTCACGCGCCTGAATGTCACCAACTCGGCCTCGCGCCGCACGAAGGTGACCGATCGCATGACAAGGTCGGGACGGTCCGGAACCGCAAAGTAGGTGAAGTAGGTGCCGCCGGCGATGGCGGGAGCCGGGCCGCGCACCATGTTCTCGTAGAGCGCCCGGTGGATCGGCGACAGGGCATTGCGTTCAGGCGCGGGGGCTTCCAGCGCGCGGTACAATTCGTCCTCGTCGATGCGGAAATAGTCGCAGATCAGCTTGGCGGTGGCCCGGTTGGGCACGCTCTTGCCTTGCAGATAGCGCTCGAACTGCGAGCGGTTCATGTTCAGCCCGCGACATACGGCGGCCACCGACGCATGGCCGGAGACCAGCCGTCGCAGATTCGCGGCAAGATTCTTGCGAATTGGCACGACACCGCCCCTCGACAGCCGTCCGAACCATTATTCAAGTAATCGCTTATATGCGCCAATCTTGCACAAGATCACGCCGCCGCGAATGGGACCTTTGGCCAATATTGCGCGGCGCGTGACAATCCTTGTTCAGGCCCGGAACCATTGCGCGCGGCCAGCCGTTGGGTCGCACGGAAGGGACATCCGAAAGATGACCGACGAGCCAGAGAAGCCACCGGCCGCGACGGACGAGGTTGTTCGCCATTTGGTCAATAAAACCGGGATCACCGAAGCGCAGGCCCGCGAGCTTGTCGCCTTTCTTGGCCCGAACAATTGGACATCGCTGTTGCGCGAAGCGCGGATATTGAACCCGAAGCCCTAAGGCCGAAGCGGTTTTCAAATATCGAATGACAGGGCGGCCAGGCAAAGTGTGGGACAACGTGAAAAGCACGTCTTGAAACAGACCCGACGACATGTCTCCCGGAGACGCCACGCGCCTATGTCTTTGACTGCCGCTCGAGATCGCGCGCGTCGACAACCACCTTTCGCGCAAGGATCAGGTGTTCGCGGCGCCTTCAGGAAATCGGTCGTGGAAAATCGTATCGCGGAACGCGAATGGCGCATGCACGCCCGGGTGCTGGCGCGCGAATTGACCGAGCTTGACGAAATCAACCGGGACAGTCTGGACTGGATCGTGCGCTAGTAGACGTTGCCGGCCTTCGACAGTGCCCGCGCGGCGTCAGTCGACGTCGAAGGTTTTTCGTGGGGCTTTGCGGGCGGCTACGCACTTTCGGGGCGCACGGTCTCCACCAGAAGCGCTCCAGCTGGAAGTGGACGCAACAGTTCGGCTTCCGGCTTAGTCAGGTTGATCTAGGCCTCCCAATCCGCGGGTTGAAGAACGACGACCTGGCGATTGTGGTAGGGCGCGATATCCGGCCCGGGGTCCGTCGTCAGCATGGTGAAAGTGGGCGGCTTGTTGCCAACGGCTTCACGCCAAAGCCCCGCAATGGCCAGGAACGGGGAGCTGTTGAGCGTGAAGCGATGTTTCGCCTTCGGATATTTCGTGCCGGTGAATTCGAAGAAGCCAGACGCGGGGACGAGACAACGTTTACTGTTTGCGAATTGCCGGCCTTCGGAGCGGAAGTTGAACACTGGCCCGCCTTTGGGGCCAGCGGGCGGAAATCCGAATGTCATCGACGCCAATTCTATAGCGTCGCTGCCGGCGGTGGCGCGCATTATGGGTGCCGGGTCGTTGATGCGAATGTCGTCGGCTCGAGGCAGGTCAAGTTCGCTCTGGCGGCTGGGTATACGAAGCGCCAGGGACTCCATCATCCGGCAATACTCGGCCCATGCCACATGCTGTTCGTAGTCATTGCACATGTCCGGCACTCGCTCTCAATGCGCTGGATTCTCATATAGCGGTTCCGCCGCTGATGAAGTGCTAGCCGGCCTCGGCTCAGCCGGCGAACCGATGTCCGCGCGGCTTCTTCCTCGAGCTTGCCGAGCTTCGCCTTGATCTCCTTCGGGTCGGCATGTTCGAACCCGACGACGTCGTTCCTGGCGTCGTTGGGCGCGACGATGATCTCGTCTTGGCATGGATGGCGGCGGTGCCGCGGTAGCCCTGGATCAGGACGACACCGGTGATGACGATGGCCACACCGCAGTCCTCACTCCCCTGAGGACTTCGTCTTGCGGGCGTCCTGTTCGCCATTCAGAAGACCGAAATCTCCCGAACGCGTGCCGCTTTTGGCATGCAGAAAGCCTTCCGCGGCCAGGCCACGACGCAGCAGCTCACGCACGGCGGCCGCGCGGCTCGGCATGCGCTTGTCGAAACGCCATGTGTCGAGGGCCGCGAATTCTTCCTCGTTCAGCATGACCTGCAGGCGTTCAGGACGTTCGAGATTGTCAGCCATTGGGGAGGTCCTTCTTCCGGCGATTCAGCCGGTGAGCCGAATGAGTAAGTGACTTATGTGCCTCACAATCTGCAAATGGCCTGTTTGGTTCCGAGCTAGTCAAATACATTTGTTGCATCGGCCACTCAAAGTGCTTCGGTTGCATCACTGGCTCAACATGCTAACTAATTGATTTTATTAATACTTTTTTCACAATTGTCTTGCTTTAACGAATCGTGGGGCGCATGGTGAAAGTGAGGGAAAACCCAGTCCGCTGGACAGGAGTTTGCCATGCACAACTACCCGATCGAACTGCGTGACGACCTGAATCGCACGCTGATCAAGACCATCTACGATCTTGGAATCGTCAACGTTCCGGTCCTTGCCGCTCGACTGGCCGGTCGCTATTGCGACCTGTCGCTTGCCGACGCCGAACGGCTGGTGCTGGGCTTCGCCCAGCTCTATTCAGCGCCGATCGAGTTCGACCGCTCAGCCTGCGACTGGCGGTCGAGGGCGCCCGTCGGCGCGGACAATAATGGCTTGCTGCTCGACATTGTCGAGAACGAGTTCGGCCGCGCCGCCTGACGCTTGCCATGGCTGGGCTGCATGGCCCGGCGGGGAAGCTTCACAAGGTGAGCACCGGCTTCCATCGCAGCAAAGGATCGAACGCGCGATGGCTGATGCGATCCTGGCAGTCGTGTTCCCGGCCGATTTCAAATGAAGAAGGCCGCCGGTTCGAACGGCGGCCTCCAATCGTCTCTAGAAAGCGAAGAACCCTCAGAGGTTTTTGTTGATCGCGGCGGCGGTCTTGTTGGTCGCGTCCTTGACGGCGGACTTCGCGTCGCCGACAGCCGTCTGGACCTTGCCCTTGGCCTCTTGCGCCGCGCCCTCGGCACGCAGGCGGTCATTGCCGACGGCCTTGCCGACGCCTTCCTTGGCTTTGCCTACGGCCTGATTGGCGAGACCCGAGGCCTTGTCACTGGTGCTTCCCATGGAATGTTCCTTTTTGCGAATTGTCTGCCTGACCGGCGAGGACCAACGTCGCCTTGTCCGGAAGGTTCCGCATGCCTTGGAGAACGCGGAAAACGAAAAAGGCCCGCCACCGACGCGAATCGTGACGGGCCTTCTGGAGTAGGCCGGACGTCCCACCGCCCGGCCCTTTGCAAAACCTGTCAGCGGCAGGATCGTTCCATCACGATGAGAAGCTCGCGGGCTTGCGGGCTCCGGGAATGCAGCCGTTTCTCAGAGTTGATTGGTTGAGGATCGTTGCTTACCGGCTCATTGTCGAGCGAGCAGGACAGGACGGCGCAAATGCGGGCGCGCAAGGTCTGGCTGCCGGACGGTCAGTTCCGGTCCACCGGCCTGGAGCGCATGCGCGAGACCGTCTCGCGCTCGGCGCGCTTGGAGCGCAGCGGCGGCAGGCCGCGGTCGATCAGGTCCATGTCCTCCAGCACCATGTCGCCCATGCGCTTGAAGGCGATGTCGAGCGCGCCGGCGCGGTGGGCCGAGCGCAGGAAACCGGGCAGGGTGCGAACCGGATGGTCCAGTGCCAGCGGCTCTTCCGGGAAGACATCGCTGGCGGCGACGATGTGGCCGCTCTTCACCGCCGCCATCAAAGCCGGGAAATCGACGACGCCGGCGCGGCTGAGCAGGATGAAGGCGGCACCCTTGCGCATCGAGGCAAAGGCGTTCGCGCCGAGAAAGCCCTGGTTCTCGGAGGTCACAGAGGCGACGACGAAAACGAAGTCGCTCGATGTCAGCACCTCGTCCAGCGAGGCCGGCTCGACCCCATTGTCGATCAGGATCGATGGCGGCAGCCAGGGGTCGAAGACTTTGATGCTGACGCGGAAACCCGTCAGCAGCCGGTTCAGCGCGCGGCCAAGATCGCCGAAGCCGATGATGCCGACATCGGCGCCGGAAAGCAGCCTCGCCGTCTGGTTGCCGTCGCCGCCCCACAGCTCTTCGCCCTTGCGGAAGGCGAGGTCGGCATCGACGATATTGCGGGCAAGGTTGAGCGCCATGGCAAGGCCAAGCTCGGCCACCGGCTCGGCGAAGACCAGACCGGTGGTGACGACATGGATGCCGCGCGCGAACAGCGTCTCGTAGGGCATGTTGTCGAGGAGGTTGGACTCGACATTGAAGACGCAGCGTAGCGCCGTCATCCGACCCAGCGTCTCCGACGAGATCGGCGGCTGGCCGACGATGTAGCGGGCCTGCGCCAGCACATCGGCCGGCAGTTCGGCGACGCCGTCGGTCGTGGTCTCGACGATGCGGTATTTCGCCCGAAACCGCGCCAGCTGCGGCGGTGTGAAGATCAGCTCCAGCGAGCGCGGTTCCGGCGCGCTGATCACCAGCGGCAAATCCTTGTTTGGCACGACGCTTCCTCCCGGCGCGGTCCGACGCCGCGCATTTTTGCTTTGCCCATGCCGTTGTCCCAAGTTTGTACAGTTTTGGGCGACATGTGGCTCGGCGGCTAAAATACCGCCGATGAACCGATTTACAACTGTGAAAAATCGATTTACTCGTTTCTCCGGCGAACAGAATGCCTCTGTCCGCACCTCGGGAGGAGGAGCAATGGCGCAAGACCAGCAGCGGCGTCCGTCGATCCATGACGTGGCCAGCCGCGCCGGCGTCTCGGCCGCCACCGTCTCCAAGGTCATGGCCGGCGTCGCCACGGTGAAGCCCGAGAATGCGCAACGCGTTGCCGACGCGATCGAACAGCTCGGTTACCGCGTCGATCCGCTGGCCTCCGACATGCGCCGAGCCAAACGCCGCATCATCGGCGCCATCATGCCGGAATTCGAAAGCGAGTTCTTCGGCCAGATGGTCACCCAGCTCGAGAGCCTCGCCGAACAGCGCGGCTACACGCTGGTGGCGGCGTCGAGCCGCGAATCCGAGGCGCGCGAAACGGAGATCCTCGCCCGCATGCATGACTGGCGGGTCGCCGGCGTGGTGCTGGCGCCGGTGCGCAATGAGCATGGCCCGGCGGCCGCCTTCATGAAGGCCAACGGCATGACCGGCGTGCTGATCGACCGCGTGCTGTCCGACGATGCTTTCGACACGGTGTCGGCCGACAGTGCGGCGGCCAGCGCCGAAGTGGCGCGCGAACTGATCGGCAAGGGCCATCGCCACATCCTTGTCGTCGGCCTTGGCGAGCAGGCGGCGACGGTGCGCGCCCGTCTCGACGGGTTTCGCACCGCCGCGCTGCAGCTGGCGCCGGATGTGCGCGTCGATGTCGTGCTTGCCGAAACCGATGTCGAGCCGCTCAGGGCGCAACTGCGTCATTACTTTGCGAAAGGCGAGCGGCCGACGGCCGTCTATTCGCTGTTCCTCAAGGGCACGCTGGTGGCGATGTCGGAGTTCCGCCGGCGCGGCTGGCACTGCCCCAACGACATTTCGCTGGTCGGCTTCGACGACGCCGAATGGATGCAGGTGACATGGCCGGCCATCGCCGCGGTGGTGCAGCCGGTGCGCCAGATCGCCGGCCACGCCATGGAAGCGCTGTTTGCCAGGATTGAAGGCGAGGAGGGGCCGCCGACGGCGCGACTCGAGCCTTGCCGGGTCTTGATGCGGGAATCCGTTGGCTCGCCAGGCAGCGGCCGGCATTCCGCAAACCAGCAATAGCCGCTTTTTTCTGCGGCGGCGACACCGGCGTCGCGGCGGCGCGCTCGGCTCGTCCCGGTCTTTGGACCGCCGCATTCTTCGGCGGACGTCGCGGCATGGGCCTCAGGGTCTGCGCCGCGTCGCTTCGCTCTTTGCTTAGCCCTGGGATGACGAAGTTGGGAATGCCTCGGCTAATTTTGAAGACTCACGATTACCATGCCGCCAGCCCCGCAATCACATGGCTGGCGCGCTTCCCTTCTTCGCGGGGAGAGGAGAAGAAAACACGCCTCTGCCTTCGATGGCGGGAGACAGTGGGAGGACCCTCACGCCATTCCGGGCTCGCGCCGCGGTCCCAAATGGCGCATCTTGCGGCCGATGATCATCAACTGACGCGCCGTGTTGTTGCGCAGGCGCCGCACGCGCCATTCCAGTCCGGTTTCGGTGGTGATCTGCTTGGCGTAGAAACTTACTCGCATGCCCGCCTTGTCGGAGGCCACCTTGACCGGGTCGTCATAGAACGCGCCGATCTTGTCAGCCGCCATGCCTGGTGTTTCCAGCCAGCGCGGAATGTGAACGGAATGGAGCTGATCGACATCGACCATGACCCGCCCGATGCCGACGCCGGGCGTCGGGCATGTCGTGCTGAATGCGTCGCCGATGAAGACGACGCCGTCGCGGCGATGGCCCTGTGTCGTGGTCAGATTGACCTGCCTGACCTCGACCGGGCTCGCCACCTCGAAGTCACCGCATTGCGCCGCGATCTCGGGCATGAGTTCGCGTAGCATTTTCCGCGGATCGGCGCGGAAGTCCCGCGTCCATTGTTCGGCGACGGTGCGGTAGACGAACATGTTCGCGCGCATCCTGTCGCCGATGGGAAAGACGGTGAGATAGGCGACGCGGTCCGAGGCCCGCTTGCCGTAGCAGGTGACCGCCCGATAGGCGCAGTCACGCCGCGCGATGGCGAGGTCGAATCCCATCGACAGCGAATGCGCCTTCGACAATTCGATGCGCTCGACGCCGATGGCGCGCCGCACGGCCTCGCTGTAGCCGGTGGCCACCACCAGCAGGCGGGCATCGATGACGGCGCCGTCGGCCAGCACAAGCCGCTGCCGGTCAGGTCCGGTCGAGACTTCCGTCACCTTGCCGACCGTGATCGGCACTTGCGGCGGCAGTGCATCGCGCAGGCCGTTGATCAGCGCACCGTAGGAGAATGCGTATTCCCACTTCTTTTCACGGGCGAAGAATTGACCGAGGCGGAAGACATCTATGTCGGTAAACGGGGTGACGAGCGGCATGACCATCTTGTCGAGGCCGAGCTTCTCGAACAGCTGCATTTGGTCCGCGCCGATCTTCTCGGCCCTGAATTCGTCATGATGAACGCGGTGCGGATCGATCAGCGCCACCTTGCGGCCGGCGTTTGCCAACACCGTTGCCAGGGTGGTGCCGGCCATTCCGGCGCCGATGATCGCGACGTCGACTTCGGTCGGGCCGGCCGCGGCGGTGGTCATGTCCTTGCCCTTTCTGCTGGTCATCTTGCGCCTGCACAATCTGCAGTGGAAATATCTTCCCGACCCATATCAACCTCAAGCAACCAGCGCGGGTGGCTGGTAGTAACCATTGTTTACGTTAACGGCGAACGCTTCTGTTTCCAGCGCGGCGCGATCGCCGAGCCATCGATGAATTCCAGGCCGCCCGCTTCGTTGAGCGTATGCAGCTTGCGCCCATTCCATAGCGCTCCAGGAGTTAAGATGGTCTCGACGACTTGCTCCATGCCGCTCAAATCAAGGTGAGCGACGCGTGCGATGCCCAGGGCCGCGCCATAACTCCTGCGGCAATCCTGCACCGGACGCAGCAGGTCGTTGCCGCGCCTGACCATGCGGCCGGCCGGCCGCGCCGAGGCGATGTCGACCAGAACGGGGTTTTTGGGATGCGGTGTCCAGGGTCCGCGGAAGTCGGGCGCCGACCACAGATGCAGCGCATCGGAGAAGGCGCCTCCGCCGTCCCGGACAGTGGCGAACAGCCACCAGCGCCCGCCATGCTCGACCAGAGTGGCGTCGCTGGCGACAATGTCGGACAACAGCGTCGCTTCCTTGACCCATCCGCCGGGGAAGGCGGTGGCGCGGTAGAGATCGACGGTGCGGTTGGCACAGCTTTCCGGCACCATCCAGACCTCGCCGTCGCGCTCGAAGACAAAGGGGTAGGACAGGTGGTAGGGCAGGTCGAGAACCGGCTCGGGACGCCCGATCGGTCCCGACGGACCGAACGGCACGGCGGAGATGATGGCACGGCCCAGGCGGTGGATATAATCCTCGACGAACAGGGTCACTTGTCCCCGGTACAGGATCGGAAACGGATCGGCGTAGAAGCGGCTGCCGTCGTCGGGCAACACCTGCCAGCCGGTTGCCGGATGGGCGCGCAGGTCGAACAGATCCCGCCCCCTGGTCTCGCGCCAGCCGACCTTCCAGTGCGGGGCGTTGTAGCAGAGATGGTAGATCTTCTGGACGATGCGCCGCGCCAGCGCCTTGCCCGCCCTGATGCCGAGCCTGGTGGTGGAGGGTATCGCCGGCGGGGCGCCGACTGGCGCCGGTTCGGGCAGCACCGGCAGGGCGGCCCGCGCCGCGCCATTCATTGCTGAGAGGGGCATTGCCGCGAGGATCAGGCTCGCGGTGCGCGCCAGCATGTCCTGGAAGGAGGCCAGTGCGATGCCGCCATATTCGGTGCCCAGGCGTCCTTCGGCAACGGTGGCGCCGCCCTCCTCGATGCGGGCGATCGGGGTGCGGCCGTCGAGGATCAGCGCCAGCAAGGCCGCTTCTCCGGCGGCGCCGTCATAGGTGATGCGCCAGACGCGGGTTCCCTCCAGGCTTACGTCGCCGCAGAGGTCGATCACCAGGTCAGGGGAGGCGGGCGGCTGCGTCCGGTAGGGCGCCAGCGCCGAAAGCGGCAGGCGCTTGGCCAGCCCGTCCGCCGGCAGGCCATGGATGGCTGTCTCAAGCTGGAACAATGCCGCCGCGCTGCCCGGAATGCCGCCCCCGGCCGGCCTGGCATCGACCGACACCTCGACCTGCGCCAGTGCCCCCAGGCGCTGCAGCAGCAGCAGGTGAAAAGCACGGACGCATTCGCTGTCCAGGCGCAGGCTCACTTGCATGTCGCACCCCTAGAATCTTGACCTTTGTCTGGCTGGTGTTCGAAAATTGGGCACCGGAGATGGCCGCACGAATGGGCTGGACTGATCAGCTGCCCCATTTCCATCCGTCTCCTGCTCGCTGACCCGTGTCGATACGCACGCGCCTTTATTAGGCAAACTCCGTGCCAAAAATCAGAGGAGCTCTCAACATCATTAACAGTGTTTTAACAGTTGGAGGAATAGCTAGGTCGAAGCTGCAATTTAAACTTGCAGGCACACGGAGTGTTGTCGGAGCGACCTTTGCAATCATCCCTGCTTTCGTTGCCGCAACAACCCGCTCCGGAGGCGATGCAATATGCTGCCCAGGAGCCAATGCCGACGGCCTCCCATGCATCCTCGACCGTCGAGCTGGGTGACCTGAAGCGCATATTGGTGCGCCGCCGTTTCCTGATCTTGTTGACCGCCGCGCTGCTGACCCTCGGGGCGCTGGTGTATGGATTGCTGACACCGGCGCTCTACAGCTCGGTGGCGGAAATCCTCATCGATCCGCAAGACCTGCAAGTGGTCACCAACGACGTCAATCCGAGCCGCGTTCCGCCCGATGGCGGCATCACCATGGTGGAAAGCCAGGTCAGCGTCGTCCAGTCGACAGGCGTGCTGCTACGCGCCATCGAGGCGACCAACCTGACCGAGGATCCGGAATTCAACGGACAGGGCGGGTTGCTGGGCCGTTTGCTCCGCGGCGTGCTGGGCTCGGGCTCGGCTGAGACCGACAAGACCGGCAAGACGCTCGATGCGCTGCGCCGGGTGCTGGCGGTGAAGCGCGCCGACAAGGTGCTGGTGCTCGACGTGATCGTCACCGCCAAGAGCCCCGACAAGGCCGCGAAGCTCGCCAACGCCATCGCCCAGGCCTACCTGGCCGACCAGGCGAGCGCGCGCGCGAAGATGGCCACGGACGCTTCCGATTCCATCACCGCGCGGCTGGAGGAGCAGCGCAAGCGGGTGCAGCAGGCCGAGAACGCCGTCGAGGCCTACAAATCCGCCCACAATATGGTGATGGCGGCGGGCAATCTGGTCAGCGACCAGGAACTGACCGAGATCAACACGCAGCTTTCGGCCGCGCAGAGCCGCACGGCGGCGCTGAAGGCGCAGGTCGACCAGTTGCGCCGCTCCGGCGGCGCGCCGGACGCCACCTCGGAAGCGATGCGCTCGTCGGTTATCTCCAGCCTGCGGGCGCAGGAGGCGACGCTCGTCGACCAGGTCTCGCAGCTTGGCACCGAACTTGGGCCGCGCCACCCCTCGATGATCGCCGCCCAGCAGCAGTTGCGCGACACGCGCGCCCTCATAGCGCGCGAACTCGGCCGCATCAGTGCCGCCGCAGAAGCCGACTACGAACGGGCCCTGGCCAACCAGCAGGCGCTGGAAGCCAAGGTCGCCGGCATGAAGAGCAAGTCGCTCGACACCGACCAGGCCTCGGTCAGGCTGCGCGAATTGCAGCGCGACCTCGAGGCGGTGCGCTCGGTCTACGCCACCTATCTGCAGCGGGCGCAGGAAACGCGCGAGCAGATCAATGTCGACAGCACCAATGCGCGCATCATCTCCAATGCCATGCCCGCCTTGAAGAAGAGCTGGCCGCCTTTACCGCTGCTGGTTTTCGGCGCTCTCTTCGGCGGGCTGGGGCTGGGCACCGCCCTGGCGCTGATCATGGAATATTCCTCGCCGACCGTGCTTTCCAGCGCGCAGATGCAATCGGCCATCGACGCGCCGGTGTTCGGCGTGCTGCCGGCAAAGTCGGGCAGTGGCCGCCGCTGGCGGCCCTTCGGCGGCGGCGCCGCCGCGGCCGGGCAGAAGACGGATGCGGTCGCAGGCCTGGCGCTGAGGCGGCTGTTCGCCTCCAGCCGGCGTCCGCCGAACTGGCCGCTGGTGCCGTCCATCCTGCTGACATCGCCGCCGGAAGACGCCGCGCAACGGGGCCGAGTGGCGCGCCTGCTCGCCAATGCCGCGGCCGCCAGGGGCAGCCGTGTCCTGTTCATCGACACCAACAATGCCAGCGGCGGCAAGAAGGAGCCGCAGCCCGGTCTTCTCGACGTGCTGCGCGGCGAATATGCCTTCGAGGCGCTGAGCCAGCACACCGCCGGCAGCAATGTCGCGGTTCTGGGCAGGGGCCGGCAAAAGGCCGTCTTCTCCGAGGCGCAGGGCGTCTATTTCACGCAACACATGCTGGCCCAGGCAGGCCGCAACTTCGACCTCGTCGTCGTCGACGGCGGCGCGCTGGCCGACAATCTCAATGCCTCGCCGCTGGTCGCCATGGTCGACAAGATCGTGATGGTCGCGACGCTGAACTCGACGCCGATGCGCGATGTCACGGCGGCCTCGCAGGCCATTTCCGTGATGGGGCGGTTGCCGACCGGCGCCTTGCTGGTCGACGAGGCGGCCTGACATGGCCGCGACCGGGACCGCCGCCCGGGCCGCCAAGCCGGCGGCCGGCTGGGCCGGTTCGGGTCAAGTCCGCGCCGGCGATTCCGTCGACTGGGTGACGCGCTTCGGCCTGGTCGCGACGGTGGCGCTGCTGTTCGCCATCTCCGGCGGCATGCTGTGGCTGGTTGGCTACAATTACGACGGCCTGACCGGCAATCCGGCGACCAAGATCCATCCGTCGACCTATCTGCTCGTGCTGGTGTTCGCCTGGCGCGCCTGCACCTTCGGCAATCCGGTCGGCTATTTGGTGGCCGTCGCCGACCGGCGGCCGGCCAGCACGCTTATGGCGGTCATCTCGATCGTGCTCTTGGTGGTCGTCGTCGCCAGGCAGCGTCCCGGTATGGCCGGCATGATCGACACTTTCGTGGCGCCGGCGCTGCTGGTGATGATGCTGGCCGAGGACGACGAGAAGACATTCGCCCAGATGCGGACCGTCGTTCACGCCATCATGACCGTGAACGCGCTGCTCGCTTTGTTCGAGTTCGCCACCAAGACGCTGATTTTTCCCTATCGCCTCGACGGCGAGGTGTTCATGAGCGACCTGCGCTCGACGGCGCTTCAGGGCCATCCGCTGTCCAATGCCACGGTCACCTCGATCTACGTGCTGGCGCTGCTCTCCGGTTCGAGATCCCTGTCCATGCCGCTGCGGCTCGGGCTGATCGGCCTGCAATTTGCGGCTCTCGTCGCCTTCGGCGGCCGCTCAGCGATGGTGCTGACCATCGTGCTCGGCGGTTGCTACCTGCTCATCCAGGGCCTGCGCGGCTTGCGCGCGGGGCGCGTCAACCTGCTTGGCGCGGCGCTCGGCCTCATCGTTGCCGCGCTGGTGCCGGTGGTTATCGCGGTCGCGGCGGCCTACGGCTTTTTCGATGCGCTGCTCGAGCGCTTCGTATCCGACTCCGGCAGCGCCAATGCCCGTGTCGAGATGTTCGAACTGTTCAAACATTTCGAACTGCGCGACCTGATCGTCGGGCCTGACATCGACCTCATCGAAAGCCTGCGCCGCATCAGCGGCCTCGAACAGGGCATCGAGAACCCGATCATCCGCATGGTCCTCTACCAGGGCGCCTTCTTCACCTTGCTGTTGTTCGTCGGCTTCGCACTGTTCATGCACGAAGTGGCGCGCCGCTGCCATGCCGGCGTCTGGCTGCTGATGCTGGGCTGGCTGATCCTGCTCAACACCTCCGAAAGCCTGGCGTCGAAGACGACGCTGATGACCAAATTCGTGGTGATCGCGCTGGTGTTGTACCGGCCGGCAAGGGTGGTGGTGCGTCCGGGAGCACAAGGGCGCACGTTCAACTGATGTAGCGCTCTAGGGACCCCCTTGGACTGCCGGACATCTTTCTAGAGGGGGAGTCCAAGTAGCGGATACCGCTGGAGTGCGGGGGAACCCAGAACACCTTAACCGCAAGCTGCAACTAAAGGTGTATGGAACCTTACCTGCCCCTCGTTCGATACGGAGTTGCCGGTCGATGCATCAGAAAGATGGATGTCAACGTTAACACCTAGCGACAAGAGATATCGGAAGAGGCGTTCTGCCGAATAGCCAGTTAGCCTACCTCTGGTGATCTCAGAGACACGAGCCTGAGTCGTGCCTAGGCGGCGAGCAACATCGGTTTGAGTATATCGGCGTGCGTTTATAACCCGCGTGATTTCTCTCGCGATTTCAATCTTGATCTCGTCCTCGGCGGTTAGTTCGAGGCCAAGATCGGCGAACACATTCCCTGAGCTATGGACGATCTGCGGGTTATCGCCCTTGCGTGCTGACATATCTCTTCCTCATACCCTTTCGGCCGAAATGGGTTTCATAGTGCTCGTGGGCTGTCCTGAGACGTTGCCTCACCAAGTCCATTTCCTTTTTCGGCGTGGTGCATCCTTTCTTGGACTTCTTCATAAAGGCGTGCAGAACATACACCACTTCACGAAACCTGATGGTGTACACTGCACGAAACGTATCTCCGTTGCTGTCTACAATAACCTCAGGCACCGATGCGTTCCCGAACCCAGTGAGCGGAACTGCATTTATCGCCGTGTCGCCCGATTCAGCGAGGTATAGAGCGAATCCAATTTCTCTCCTTACCTCTTCCGGAAATTTCCTAATATCCTCTTTACTAGAACCTATGAAAATCGTCTGTCTGGACATCTGTCCTCCCTGGCGGCTCACCTGTTTGATGCATAATCATCTCTATCCTCCCAAGCACTCGCGTTGCAGATCAGCCGACCTAAGGACACATGCCTCCGTCAAAGATCGACCATGCCAATATGCCAGATTTAGCATAAATGGTCAACCTGTGAAACTGCCTAAATGAAGTGACTGTCGCCATAGTGTAAATTGGAAGTTGGCTATCCCGGCATCCTCAACCCAAGCGCCTCGACCATCGCCGGATCCAGCGCGCGCGTGGTGTCGTCCATCATGCCCATGCCGTCGAAGAGGTCCCAGAAGGCCCAGGGGAAGCCGGCCGCCTCGGCGCTCTGGCGGACATCGGCGATGTAGCGGGCGCGGTCGGGGTTGGGGGCGGCGGTGTAGCGGGCGTCGGTGCGCAGCGCGCCGAATTCGCCCATGATGACGCGCTCTGGGGCGATGCCGTTCCTGTCGGCCCAGTCGCGCGCCTGGCCGAGATATTTGTCGATGAACCAGCGGTCGGGCCGGGCGTCGAAATAGACTTTCAGCACGCGCTCGGTTTCGGCATAGGCGGCCTGCTTGTCGGCTTCCGGGGTCTCGCTATCCGCAGCCATGCGCGCCCTGACCGAGGCCAGCGTCTGTTCGAGCGAACCGGCGGAGGCCGGCCACGGCACATTGTTCAGCGAACGGTAGACCGGCTCGCGCATCCAGGGCGCGCCCTGGTGGCTGAACAGATAGGGCTCGTAGAAATGGAATGTGAACAGGATCGGCTCGAAGGCCGCCAGCGGCGCCGGATCGAGTGCCGCCAGCCCGCTCACCATCGAGCCGCAGCCGCCGGTGACGACCAGTGGCAAGGTCCGGGATGACGCCCGGGCCGCGGTCAGCAGGGATGCCTGGACCTGCGACCAGACGTTGGAATCGCAGGATTGTGCCGGTTCGTTGACCGGTTCCAGCGCCACCATGCCCGGCGTGAACCGCGCCAGCCTGCCGGCAAGCTCGCCGACCAGTGCGCGATAGGCCGCGAATTCGGGCGCGGCGGTGCTGGCGACCATGCGATTGGAGTTCCAGTAATGGGTGGCGCCATTGGCCTGGACGTTGACGATGATGCCGAGACCGGCGCCAAGTGTGGCGACGACGGCGGCGTCCAGCATGTCCAGCAGCTTGCCGCGCGTGGCGTCGTCTCCTGCCAGGAACGGGCCGGGATCGACGGGCAGGCGGATGAAATCGAGCCCGCTCTGGCGCAGCCGACCAAGGTCGTCCGGGGTCGGCACCGGCCGCTGCGACTGGAAGGGCGGCCAATCATAGTCGGTGCGCGGGGCGGGAAATTCGCGTGTCAGCGAGAACCAGGGCCAGGCGTTGACGCCGCGGCGGAAACGCCATTCACCACTTGCCGCTCGTGCGGACGAAAGCGGCGCCAGCACGGCAGGCACCAGCGCCGTCGACAGCGCGGTGGTGAGAAGC
Organism: Mesorhizobium sp. 43Arga; assembly: GCF_053714255.1. Lineage (NCBI taxonomy): Bacteria > Pseudomonadati > Pseudomonadota > Alphaproteobacteria > Hyphomicrobiales > Phyllobacteriaceae > Mesorhizobium > Mesorhizobium sp. 43Arga. The sequence continues at coordinate 916,866 of NZ_JBSKBO010000002.1, read as the reverse complement.
CGCCGGCGCGTCCAGCCCGTCATACCGCGCCGGGCGAGGGGCGGTCGATCGCGGCCGTTCGGGCTGATGTGACGCCGAGAAGCCGGTAGGCTTCGCTCTCGTAGGCCAGCAGCACATCCTCCCAGCGGAAGGCTTCGCGGGCGCGCGTCCTGGCGGCCTCGTCGCAGGCCTTGACCAGCGCGTCATCCTCCATCGCCTGCTGCATCCGCTCGGCGCAGCTTTGCGTGTCGGTGAAATAGATGGCGGCGGCTCCGGCGACCCATCTGTTGTAGGGATTGTCGTGCGCGATCACCATGTTGCCGGCGGCCAGCGCCTCGACCAGCGACGGGTTGGTGCCGCCGACCGTGTGACCATGCATATAGGCGCGCGCATGGTACCGCAGCGCCTTCACCGCCGCCTGGTCGTAGATGGCGCCGGGCAAGACCACCGAGGCGTTCGCCGCCTTGCGGACCGCGACGTGATAAGGAATCTGGTCGGACAGTGTGCCCAGCACCACCAGCTTCATGTCGCGCTTCTTGCTGCAGAAGGCTTCGACGATCGGCAGGATGCTGTTGTCGGGCTCGATGCGGGCGATCGAGATCAGGTATTTGCCGGGCTCAAGGCCGAGCGCGCGCACCGGCGCTTCGGGCGCCGATGTCACCGGATCAGCGCCATAGGCGATGGTGGAAATGGCGCTGCGCGGCCGGCGCGTCGCCAGGTGATCGGCAATGACCGGATGGTCGGCGACCAGCCGGTGCGAGGCCCAGGCGCCGATCCACTCGTTGAGCCAGAACCAGGTGCGCGCCGCGCGCCCCCATTTGGGGCGGCGCCACTCGATGCCGTCCATATTGGTGATGACCTTGCGCCGCATCAGCCTGAGCCAGGTCAGGAAGACCGCGCCATTGTAACCGAGCACCAGGCACACGCCAGGCCGGCGCGCGGCGTCGAGCACACATTGCCAGTCGAATTCCAGCGTCGCGCGCGGGCCTTTCGAGGCGACCTGGACGTGGATGAGGTCGATGCCGCGCCAGCTGTCGAGGCGCACCCTCTGGTCGACCCGCTCGACCTCTTCCTGGCAGTAGACGCCCACCTTCCAGCCGCGTGCGACCAGAAAAAGCGCCAGTCTCTCAGCGAAGGTTTCGAAGCCGCCATGGGCCGCGGGGATGCCGCGCGTTCCCAGGATCAGGATGGAAGGCTGTTCGGGTTTCATGGCTGCTGGCGCTTTCAAATCCGTCCAATCCGCTGTGGAAGGCTGTCCCGTCTCAAAACCCGGCCTTGCAATTTGCCTGCCAGGCCCGATTCCAGCCCCCGATTCCAGCCATTGTCGCATTCGGGTTGTAAAATATTTGTTCCAGCCGCCGGAGTTGTTTCACTATCGGTCAACCTTCCGAACGTATGTGTATCGAAACGAGGCGATGCCGGGGCCAGTCGGCCCGCGATTGGATATATTAGCCCGGCATGAACCTTGCTGATGGACTTCTGCGCGCCAGAAACGGCGGAAGGCGTGCAGCGTTGGTGTGGTGAGCCGGATCCAGATCCGTTTCATGACCACACTGAGAACCAGTGAAGTCCAAAGGGGTGTTGGGCTTGACGTTTCCGGTCGCCGATAGCGTCAGGCGGCGGAATCGTCACACCACCCCTGGCAGAAAGATGCGCGTGAAGATGCGGATTGCCTGCGTCCATCAGGGGTACGAACTCTACGGTTCCGACCGCAGCTTCGCCGAGAGCGTGGCGGCGCTGCGCGCCGCGTTTCCGCTGGCCGACATCGAAGTGGTCCTGCCGCGCAGCGGACCGATCGTCGAAATCCTGCAGCCGCATGCCAGCCGCATCGTCTTCGAGCCGCTCTGGGTGCTCAGGCGCCAGGCGATGCTGAGGCTGGCGACCATCGAGATGGCGCGGCTGCCGGTTGCGCTGTGGCGGGCATGGCGGCGCCTCAGCGTTTGCGACCTCGTCTATGTCAACACATCGATCGTCGCCGACTATGCGCTCGCCTCGCGCCTGCTGCCTGCCAAGGCGCTGCTGCACATCCATGAAATTCCCGAAGGCGTGCTGCGCCGGGCCCTTGTCGGCCTGATGCACTGGAGCCATGCCGATCTCATCTTCAACTCGAAAGCGACGCGCGACACGTTCGGCGAGCCCAGATCCGCGCGCTCCTACGTTGTTTACAATGGCGTTGCCGGTCCGGCCGCGGCCGAGGCGATGACCTATGACGGCAAGCGCCCGCTGAGGGTGCTGCTGCTTGGCCGCGTCAACCGGATCAAGGGCCAGGAAGTGCTTCTGGAAGCCATCGCCTCGCTGCCGACCGAACTCAAGTCAAGGATCGAGGTGCGGCTGGTCGGCGGCGCCTTCGAAAGCGTCGAGCGCGAGCGCGCTCTGGCGAACCTGGTCGAGACCATGGGGCTGGCCGGACAGGTCAGCGCCTTGCCCTTCATCCCGGACCCTTCGGAGCATTATCGCTGGGCCGACATCGTCACCGTGCCGTCACGGCGTCCGGAATCGCTCGGCCGTGTCGCCATCGAGGCGATGGCCTATGGCCGTCCGCCACTGGTGTCGGCGATCGGCGGGCTGGTCGAAGTGGTCGCCGACGGCGAGACCGGCTGGCATGTTCCGCCAGGCAATGCAGCAGCGTTGGCCGCGAAGTTGCGGGAGATCATCCTCGCCCCTGAGGCCTGGCGCGGTTTCGTCGTCGCCGGGCGCAAGCGCTACGAGACGGTGTTCAGCGAACCGGTCGCCGCCGCCGCGATCGCGGCGATCGCCGCCGACAAGCTGAAGGCTGCCATCGCAATGCCGGGACGGACGGCCAGCGCCCGCCAGGCGGAGACGCGGCCGTGAAGTTCCCTCTCCATCTGGTGCGGCGCCTCGTGCTGATGATCGGCGGCGAGGCGATGCAGAGCGGCTTTCACTTTGCCCTCAACATCGCGCTGCTGCACATGCTGTCGGCGCAAGGCTACGGCCTTTTCGCCATCGCCATGGTGATGGGCGGCGTCGGCCTGTCCTACATCAGGTCGCTGACTGCCGTTCCCGCCTCGATATGGATGGGCAAGAGCACCAACAGCGCAGGCGTCGACGCCCATGACGTGGCCTTTGGAACGGCGGCGCTGGTGGTGGCGCTGCTGATGGCCGTCGGCACGGGGGTTCTGATGCATCTCCTGGGCGACCCGAGCGGCATTGCGGCCGGCTGCTTCGTCGGCGCATGGTCGCTGCGCAGCCATATGCGCACGGCTTTCTTCGCGCGCCGCCAGCAGGTGATCGTGTCCGTAAGCGACGCGGCTTTCACAATCGCCGGCACCGTGTTGGCCGGGCTGGCGATCTGGTTCGCCGGGGCCGCGCTGCAGACCGTTTTCTACGCCCTTGCCGCGGCCAATGTGATCGGCATCTTCGTGCTGGCCCGGCTGGCGCGCCGCACGCTTCGCATCAGCTTCCGCATGCCGACGCGGCGGCGCTACACCAGGCTCTGGCGCCAGCTGTGCTGGTCGGCCTTCAGCGCGACCACCACCAACATCCAGGGCCAGTGCCTGGCGCTGCTGGTCGCCGGCATTGCCGGGCCCGCGGCCTATGCGCCGCTGGCGGCGGTGATCGTGCTGTTCGCGCCGCTGCGCATCATCAGTCTTGCCTTCGTCAACATGACGCAGCCGGAACTCGCCAAGCTGATGCGGCGCAATGAAACGCGCCGCGTCTGGTCGCAGGCGAAGACCTGGTCGGCCGTGATGGGACTTGGCGGCCTGGTCTACGGATGCGCCATCCTGTTCGTCCTGCCGATGATCAAATCCCAGGCTCTGCAGGATGCCTCGGTCGGGTTCATCGGGCTTCTGGTGACAGTGAATTTTATCCCGATCATGCTCTACATCATGCCCCGCATCGTCCTGGAGATCTTCGGCGATTTCCGCATCGTCGCCTTCATCACCATGGGCGGGGCGATCGTCGGGCTGGCGCTGATCGCCATCCTTTTGGCCGTCGCGTCCCCGCCATGGGCACTGCTGGGCTCGGCGGTCTCCGAGACCTTCGTGCTCGCGGCATCATGGTATTTCGCGCATCACCGCATGTGGAACATCGAGCATCCGGACCAGCAGCGTAACAGCCGCTTGGGCTCCTGGCGGCGGGCGGTCACGTTCGCCGCGGTAAAGCGATAGGAAATGGACGTGGCTGGCCAGGCAGTGCAAATCGCTACGGTGGATGACGGCTTGCCGGCAGGGGAAGCCTCCCGTCCAGTGACGGTCCCCGCGAACGACGCGTACACGGCGCGATTGCACACAAGCCTTGAAGCGGTCCGGCCGCTCTGGCTGCGTTTCCAAATGGACGGTGTCTGCACCGCCCACCAGCATTTTGCCTGGGCGGAGGGGATCGTGGCCCGGCTGATGCCGGCAGGCGCGGAGCCGCTCATTGTTGAAGTGAACGACGCGGTGACGGGCGCGCCCTTGATGCTGGTGCCGCTGATGCTGCGATCGGCCTTCCAGCATCGGGTGATCGAGTGGCTGAGCTGCGGGGTCTGCGACTATTCGGCACCGCTGCTGGCCGATGCGGGTGCCTGGACCGCCCAATCGGCGCAGGCTGCGTGGGCGGCGGTGCGTTCCGTGCTGCCGTCGGCGGATCGCTTCCATATCACGGGAATACCGCGGCAGATCAACGGCGTCGCCAATCCCCTGGCCTTGCTGACGGCCGCGCGCGATTCCGTCCATACCACCTTTGGCCTTGCCATCGACGGCGACCCGGAAACCGTCCTCAAGCGTCTCTGCAGGCCATCTTTCGTCAAGGAATTCGGCAAGGACTGGCGCCGGCTCGAAAGGCTTGGCGGCGTGGAGCTCGTCCAGGCCGGTTCGCCGGACCAGGTGGAGGAAATCTTCGGCGAACTGGTCCGGATGCGGCTCAGCCGGTTCCGAGAGCTTGGCCGCTTCGACCTGCTGACGCAGGAGGCGGTTGTCGATTTCTACCGTGACGCAGCCATTCGGGGCTTGTCGGACGGTTCGGTGCGGCTCTTCGGGCTGCGCGTCGGCGGCTCCCTGATCGCTGTTCAATATCTGCTGGTCCATCAAGGGACTGTTCATGCTCTGCTGATAGCAATGGACCAGAGCGTCGTGCCCAATGTCTCACCTGGAATGGCGATCATTGGCAGGTTGATGAGGTGGGCACGCGAGCAGGACTTTGGCTATTTCGACCTGTCGGTCGGCAACCAGAGCTACAAGGAACATATGGGCGCCAAGGGTTCGGTTCTTGCGGAACTCTGCCACGGGTACACAATGCGGGGCAGGGCGGCGACCACCGTCATCGATCTACGCAACCGGACCGAGGCCTTCGTGCGATCCAAGCCGCGGCTGCTCAATGCAGCCCAGGGACTGATGCGAGGTTTGCGGCGTTCGCGCGGAGGACGTTGAGAGCGGGCCTGAACAACGGGAGAAGTACGTGACAGGCCAGGCAATGCGAATAGTCGCGGTGGGGGATGCACCGGGCCAACCACTTTCCCATGATATAGCCGGTTTGGGCGCCGCCGCGCGCTTTGCCGCGCGGCTGCACACAAGCTTCGATTCGGTAAGGCCGCTGTGGCTGCACCTCGAAGCGACCGGCTTGTGCACGGGCCATCAGGGCTTTGCCTGGGTGGAAGGGATCGCAAACCGGCTGATGCCCAAAAGCGCGCAAGTGCTGGTCGTCGAGGTCAACGACGCCGCAACGGGCGCGCCGGTCATGCTGCTGCCGCTGATGCGCCGGCGGGCCCTGGGCCACAATGTGATCGAATGGCTGAGCTGCGGTGTGTGCGACTATTCGGCGCCGCTGCTGGCCGATGCGAGACCCTGGACCACGCAGAGCGCCGACGCCGCCTGGGCGGCGGTGCGCGCCGTGCTGCCGCCGACGGACCGCTTCCACATCGCGGGGATTCCGCGGGAGATTCACGGCGTCGCCAATCCGCTGGCGCTGCTTTCACTGGCGCGCGATTCCATCCAGATCGCCTCTGGCCTGGTCATGAATGGCGATCCGGAGACGCTGATAAAGCGCATCTGCAAATCGTCCTTCGCCAAGAATTTCCACAAGCACTGCCGCCGCTTCGAACAGATGATGGGCAAGCTCGATCTCGTCGAAGCCGACACGCCCGACATGGTGGAGGCGCATTTCGCGAGGCTGCTCGAGCTCAGGCTCAACCGCTTCCGCGAGCTCGGGCGCTTCGACCTCCTGACGCAGGCGCCGGTGGTCGATTTCTACCGCAGCGCCGCGTTGCAAGGGCTGTCCGACGGCTCCGTGCGGCTGTTTGGGCTGCGTGTCGGTGAAACCTATCTCGCCGTCATGTACGTGCTTGTCATGAAGGGTACCTTGCACGCGCTTCTGCTCGGGATCGATAAGGACGCGGTGGCCAACGCATCGCCTGGCCTGACGACGATCGGCAAGCTGATGATGTGGGGGGTGACGCAAGGGCTCGGCTATTTCGACCTGTCGGTGGGCAGCCAGGGTTACAAGCAGCATATCGGCGCTTCGAGCGCGGTGCTGGCCGAGCTTTGCGAGGCGGTGACGCTGAAGGGCAGGGGCTCGACCGCCTACATCAGGCTGCGCGGCAAGACCGAGCTTTTCGTGCGCTCCAGGCCCGGACTGTATAAGGCCGTGCAGGGCGTGATGCGGCGGTTTCGGCGGTTGAAGAACTAAGGAACTGAGGAACTGAAGAATTGAAGAATTGAAGAATTGAAGAACGGCTCCCGAAGCGGCTTCGGGAGCAGGAATTGATGGCGGCGACATGGCTCACAGCGGCTCGGTGTCGAAGAGCAGCATCGTCACCAGATCGTCATCCCCGGCGAGTTTGCGCCGGTCCTCCGCGCAGGCGCGGCCGATCTCGCTGGCAAAAGCTGTGCGAATGGCCTCCAGGCTGTCGAAATAGAGGATGGCGACCCTGTAGGGCGTCTCGCCCGGCAGGACGTTCATGATCGGCGACCGGCTGATCTCGTAGCGATGCAGTCCGGGCAATTGCTTGGCCAGCGGCACGTGAATGTCGTGGTAATGGCGCTCGAAAGCCGCCGGATCGGCGGGGGTTTTGTAGATGACAAGCATCTTGGCCATGGTGGTGCTCCCTGTTTGAGGTGATCGCGGCGCGTTGGCGCCGCACCAATGTCGTTCGCCAGGAGCGGATTTCGACAGGGATGCGGATTTTTGCGAGACCAACAGCATGGCTCCGGCGCCTGAAATTGACAGGACTGCTTGTCTCCGTCATCCTTGAACCCAATCGCCTGATGTGTCAGGGCGACCGAGGGCAGCGTCATGTTCAGTCCCGTCACCGGCCAGAATGCCAAGCGCGCCGCGGTGCGCAGGGCGCTCGACGCCCACAAGGTCTACATCACCGCGCAAAGCTTTTCGGACGGCGCCTACCGCGCACGCGTTCTGGTCGACGGCGAGGCCTATTGGGTGGATGAGTTCCGGCTGAGCCAACTTCGGCAGGGCCTGTCGCCGGCCGAGCTCGAGCTGACGCCGGCCGCCGACGATTGAGGCCAAGTGAACAATCGCGAGTGGTGCAAACGTAGCGCTCTACGGCGCCCCCCTCTGGCCTGCCGGCCATCTCCCTCACGAGGGGGGAGATCGGATGTTGCGACGGCCTTCGCCAATTTCCAAAGTTGTAAGGGGAGAGCCAGCGGCACGGCTGCCAATCTCCCCCCTCGTGGGGGAGATGTCCGGCAGGACAGAGGGGGGCGTGAAGGAACGAGGCGGTTATTGTTTCCAACTGTCGTGCGCTTCGGTCTTTGATCATGACCACCTCACCCAAACTCAAGACCTACCGCGCCAAGCGCGAATTCTCCAAAACGCCGGAACCGGCCGGTGGGCTGATCAGCGGCGAGGGCAACCGCTTTGTCGTCCACAAGCACCACGCCACCGCGGACCATTATGATCTGCGCCTGCAGGTCGGCGACGTGCTGAAGAGCTGGGCGGTGCCGCGCGGGCCCTCGCTCAATCCGGCCGACAAGCGGCTGGCGGTCGAGACCGAGGACCATCCGCTCGAATATATCGATTTCGAGGGCGTCATTCCCGAGGGTGAGTATGGCGGCGGGCCGATGATCGTCTGGGACACTGGCACCTGGGCGCCGATGGACGACATCGAGAAGAGCCTGCGCACCGGCGCTTTCAAGTTCCGGCTGGCCGGCGAAAAGCTCAATGGCGGCTGGATGCTGACCCGCCTGAAGCCCAAGCCCGGCGAGGACGAGAACAAGAAGAACTGGCTGCTGTTCAAGGAGCGCGACCTCGCCGCCGACACGGCGCTGAATATTCTGGAGGCGCGGCCGGAAAGCGTGAAATCCGGATTGCGCATCGAGGAACTGGCGGCGGCCGCAAAGCCGGTCGCGAAGTCCGCGCCAAAGCCGGGCTCGCTGAAGCCCGGCGAACTGCCGGGCGCGGTGAAGGCGCCGGCGCTCAGCCGCATCGAGCCGCAGCTGGCGACGCAGGCACTGAGGCCGCCGGGCGGCGAAGGCCCTGCCGAGAACACCAACGAACTCTGGCTGCACGAGATCAAATTCGACGGCTACCGCACCATGGCGCATCTGTCCGACGGGCAGGTGCGGCTGATCACCCGCGGCGGCATCGACTGGACGAAGCGCTATGGCGACCTGCCGCATGCCTTCGCCAAATTGCCGTGCCGCGAGGCGATCATCGATGGCGAGATCGTGGTGCTCGACGCCAAGGGCATCAGCCGCTTCGCGCTGCTGCAGGATGCGCTGGCCGAGGGCGCCGGCAGCAAGCTGCATTTCTATGCCTTCGACCTGCTCCATCTCGACGGCTGGGACTTGCTGAAGACGCCGCTCATCCGGCGCAAGGCGCTGCTGGCCGAGCTGCTTGGCGGGCTCGGGGCGAATTCCGCCATCCAGTTCTCCGACCATGTCGAGGGCTCAGGGCAGGGGCTGTACGACCAGGCGACCGAACTCGGGCTCGAAGGCGTCATCTCCAAGCGCGCCACCGCGATCTACCAGAGCGGCCGCACCAAGAGCTGGACCAAGTGCAAGGCGCTGCAGAAGGACGATTTCGTCATCGCGGGTTACACGATTTCGGCCGCGGCGGAAGGGCTGGCGGCACTCGGCATGGCCGAGTGGGAGGAGGGCGAGCTGCACTATCGCGGCAAGGTCGGCACCGGCTTCGATGCCGAGACGGCTGCCGACCTGCTGGCACGGCTGCAGCCGCTGACATCGGGCGCCACGGCGCCGGAAGGCGCGCCGCGCGAAATCTTGCGCGAGATGCATTGGGTCAAGCCGCTGTTTTCGGCGCGCATCCATTACGCCAACCGCACGGCTGACAATTCGTTGCGCCATGGCGTGTTTCGCGGTCTCAGGGATGTCGGCCTGTCGACGCCGGTCTCGCCCATGCGCAAGCGGCTGATCTCGGAGGCGGATCTTGCCACCATCTGGGTGACCAATCCGGAGCGGCGCCTGTTCGGCAAGACGGGCCCGACAAAGCTCGACATCGCCGTCTACTACGCGCTGGTCGGCGATTTCATGCTGCCGCACATCCTTGGCCGCCCGGTGTCGCTGGTGCGCTGCCCGACCGGCCTGCCGAAGGACTGTTTCTTCCAGCGCCACGCCTTCACCGGCATGCCGCCTTCGGTGGTGACGTTCCAGGCGACCAATTCCGAGGGCGAGACCAAATCCTATCTCTCGGTCGAGGGGGCAAAAGGCTATCTGGCGCTGGCGCAGTTCGGCGTCGTCGAGTTCCATACCTGGGGCACGCACCGCTTGAGCCTCGACAAACCCGACCAGATCGTCTTCGACCTCGACCCGGGCGAGGGGATTTCCTGGCGCGAAGTGGTGGAAGCCGCCATCCACATCAAGGGCGAACTGGAGGGGCTGGGGCTGGTGCCGTTCGCCAAGACGTCCGGCGGCAGCGGCATCCACATCACGGTGCCGGTGACCCCAAAGCAGAACTGGAAGAAGCTGCATCAGGCGACCAGCGCCATCTCCACGCATCTGGCGGCGACCGCGCCCGACACATTCACCACCACCATGGGCAAGGAAAACCGCAAGAAGCGCATCTTCATCGACTATCACCGCAACGCCCGCGGCCACACCTCCGCCGCGCCCTATTCGCTGCGCGCCCGCACCAATCTGCCGGCTTCGACGCCGGTGAGCTGGAGCGACCTGGAGGCGATCGATGCGCCGCAGGATCTGAACTATTCGTCGCTGCCGGGACTGCTGGAGACGTCAGGCGATCCCTGGGCGGATATCGAGGACTTTGCGCGGGATTTGCCTACCCATCTTTCGTCATCCTAGGGTCTGCGCCGCGTCGCTTCGCTCCTTGCTCCGCCCCAGGATGACGAAGAAGAGGGATGCCGGGTCATCTTCCTGGCTTGATCCGAAAGGCTGGGTGCCATCGACGCTTCATACAATTTGAATTATTCTCTCCCCGCGACCTCAAAGACGCAGCGGAAGATTTCGTCAGGAATTTTTCTGTATTGTGCGGGGTCGGTGTAGGATTTGCGCAGCCTTAATCGTCCTGCGGACGAACAGCGCTGCACCGATGTGAGTGCATGGCCGCGTAGGAGTGTATCATGGCGCCCAGGGCAAGTTGGAAAGGTTACCTCAAGCTCAGCCTCGTCAGCTGTCCGGTGCGGCTATACCCCGCCACCAGCGCCAGCGAGCGCATCTCGTTCAATCAGCTGCACAAGAAGACGCATAACCGCATCAACATGAAGCCGGTCGATCCCGAACTCGGGCTCGTCGAGCGCTCGGACCTGGTCAAAGGCTACGAGTACGAGGACAAGCAGTACATCATCATCGATGATGCCGACCTCGACGCGGTGCGTATCGAATCCAACCACACGATGAACATCGAGGCTTTCGTCGACGAGGGCGAGGTCGATGTCATCTACCAGGACGCGCCCTATTACCTGGCGCCGGATGGGGCGATGGCCGAGGAAACCTTTGCCGTGCTGCGCGAAGCCATGCGCAAATCCGGCAAGCTGGCGATCGCGCGGCTGGTGCTGTCCAGCCGCGAACGGGTGGTGACGATCGGCGCGCGAGAGAACGGTATGTTCGTGTGCACCTTGAGGAACCCGAACGAAGTGCGCGGAACTGCTGAATATTTCGGCAACATCCCGGCCGGCAAGCCCGATCCGGAAATGCTCGAGCTCGCCGAAGCGCTGATCAAGCAGAAGGAAACCACCTTCGATCCGAAGGATTACGAGGACCGCTACGAGATCGCGCTGATGGCGATGATCCGCGAGAAGCTGAAGGGCCACAAGCCGATCATCGCGGCCGCGCCCGAGCGCGGCAATGTCATCAATCTGATGGACGCGCTGAAGGCCAGCCTGTCGCAATCGAAGCCGCCGGCCAAGTCCAAGAGCAAGGCCGACGAAGGGGCCGCAAAACCCGCCGCCAAGAAGGCAGCGGCGGGCGGTGCGCCTGAAAATCCGCTGAAGGCCAGTCTGCTCAAGGCGGTCGGCAAGAGCAAGAAATGACGGCACCGGCCGTTTCGGTTCCAGGGGCCGTCTTCGGTACCATCGGCGCGCTGGCGGCGTTCCCCTTGCGGCTCGCCGCACGCGAGGTCGAGCGCCAGCACGGCCAGCTGAGGCGCGGCATCACCAGGCGGACGACGCATGTGGTGTTCGGCAGGACGATGTTGGCCAAGGCCGGACTCACCAAGAGCGGCGATGCCGGGATCGAGCGCCGCGTCGCGTCCGAGCGCGCCGCGGGACGCACGCTGATCAGCGAGAACGGTTTTTTGCGTCTGCTCGGCTTGATGAAGGCGCCGGAGGCGTCGTCATTGTCCAGGCAATCGCTGATCGAGCAGTCGCGGCTGTCGGGCGCCGACCTTGACCTGCTGTCGCTGTTCGATGCCTTCGAGCGTGATTGCGAACCCTACTCCTTCCGCGACCTGATCCTGGCGCGCAAATATGCCGGGCTGGTGGCAGGCGGCGCGACCTGGGGCGCGATCGCGCGTTCCGTGCACCGCTCCGGCCCGGTCGCCTCGCTCACCGCCAAATCGCTCAATGTCGGCTCGCAGCACGGCCGCCCCGACGCGATCTATCTCGAAGGCGGCCAGAGCGAGCTCGACGGGCAATTGCTGTTCGATCTGGGCGCCGCGGCCAGTGGCGACGACACGCTGGAAGATTTGTTCGCCGAGGCAGAAGCGGCGGAGGAGGGCGGCGACCACGAAGGTGCTGCCGCACTCTACCAGCGCTGCCTCGCCATCGACCCGAGCGACGCCATCGCCGCCTTCAACCGCGCCAACTGCCTGCGCGCCGGCGGCCACGCGGCGGATGCCGCGCATGATTATGCCAGGGCTATAAAGCTCGATCCGGCCTTTGTCGAAGCCTGGTTCAATCTCGCCGGGCTGATGAGCGAGCAGGGCCGCGACGCCTCCGCACGACGCCATTTGCAGAAGGCGATCGCGCTCGACAAGAGCTATGCCGATCCGGTGTTCAACCTCGCCAGGCTGGAATTCGACGCCGGCAATCTGCCCGAGGCGCGCCGGCTCTGGGTGCGCTACCTGGAGCTCGACGCGGATAGCGAATGGGCCGGGGTGGCGGCCAGGGGCGTGCAGTTCGTGGACATGCAGCTGGCGCGGACGGCGGGGTGACCATGATTGGCGAGGGTCGCGATGACAGCCGATCTCCCCCTTGTGGGGAAGATGTCCGGCAGGACAGAGGGGGGCGCTGTCCCGGCAACGGATCGGCTCATTTCAGATCGTTTTCCTGCACGCAAGCCCGACCGAAGGCTGGCGTTCCTTCACGCCCCCCTCTGCCCTGCCGGGCGTTCGTCATTTGAAAGCCAAGCAATTGGCTTTCATCCGCTTCACGGACCATTCCTCAATCCCCTCGAGGGGGGAGATTGGCAGTGTCACTGCCGCGCGAGACTCCCCATGACCAGCTTCCTCTTCGACGGCTTCGACACCGCTCCCCTCACCATCCTGCTTGCCCACGGCGCCGGCGCGTCGATGGATTCCCCCTCGATGACCGCAACCGCCAAGGCGCTGGCCGCCGCCGGCTTCCAGGTGGCGCGGTTCGAATTCCACTATATGGCGGCGCGCCGCTACGGCCACCGCAAACCGCCGCCGCGCGCGGAGACGGTCAATCCGGAATATGTCAAGGCGATCGGCGATCTCAGGGCCAGGGGCGTGACCGGGAAGCTTATCATCGGTGGCAAGTCGATGGGCGGGCGCGTCGCTTCCATGGTCGCGGACGAGATGTTCGCCAAGGGCGAGATCGCCGGGCTGGTCTGCCTGGGCTATCCCTTTCATCCGCCGGGCAAACCCGACCAGTTGCGCACCAAACATTTGATCGGGCTGAAGACGCCGACGCTGATCTTTCAAGGCACGCGAGACGAGTTCGGTACGCGCGACGAGGTGGCGGGTTATGGGCTGTCCGACGCGATCGAGGTGATCTGGCTCGAGGATGGCGACCATGATCTCAAGCCGCGCAAGAGCGTTTCGGGGTTCTCGACGGCCGATCATCTGAAGACGCTGGCGGAGACGGTGAAGGTTTGGGCAGAGAGGTCACGAACTTCGTCATCCTAGTGCAAAGCAAGGAGCGAAGCGACGCGCGCAGACCCTAGAATCCATGCCGCGACCTGCGAGCGTTGCGACGGTCGAGAATTCTGCACCGCCGCGTTCCTTGGCGGGCGTGCATGGATCCTCGGGTCAAGCCCGAGGATGACGAAACGAGAGGCGCTTTCGGCATCCAACCATGAAACTCGCCACCTTCAACATCAACAACATCAACAGCCGCCTCGAAAACCTTCTGGCATGGCTGGCGGCGGCGAAACCCGATGTCGTCTGCCTGCAAGAACTCAAGGCGCGCGATATGCAGTTTCCGCGCACCGCGCTTGCCGATGCCGGCTATGGCGCGGTGTGGAAGGGCGAGCCGACCTGGAACGGCGTCGCCATACTGGCACGCGGCGCGGAGCCGGTGCTGACCCGCGATGCCTTGCCCGGCGACGATGCCGACCGGCAGAGCCGCTATATCGAGGCGGCGGTCGACGGCATCGTCATCGCTTGCCTCTATGCGCCGAACGGCAATCCGCAGCCGGGGCCGAAATTTCAGTACAAGCTTGCCTGGCACAAGCGGCTGGAAGCGCATGCGGCGCAGCTTCTCGACACCGGCCTGCCGGTCGTGCTGGCCGGCGACTACAACATCGTGCCCGAGCCGCGCGACATCTATGCCACGCGCTCCTATGACGACAACGCGCTGGTGCAGCCGCAAAGCCGCGCCGCCTTCGCCGCCCTCATCGAGCAGGGCTGGGTCGACGCGTTGCGAAAAGTCTATCCGCAGGAGACGCTCTACACCTTCTGGGACTACCGCCGGAACCGCTGGCCGCGCGATGCGGGTCTGCGGCTCGACCACATCTTGCTGTCGAAGACGCTCGCCCGCCGGCTGAAGGGAGCGGGCATCGACCGCGACGTGCGCGGCGAGGATGGCGCCAGCGACCATGCGCCGGTCTGGGTGGAGTTGAAGTAGGTCGCGCCCTCTCCCGGCAAGCGGCGATGCCCGCAGTCATCCGACCGTCGGCGATGCCCCGGAGTATTCGCGCTTCAGCAGGCTCATAATGTGGGCGTCGACAGCTTCGCCATCCCAGATCAAGGCCTCGCGCCGCGTGCCTTCGAGCCGGAAGCCGAGCTTTTCGTACACCCGTCCGGCGCGCGGGTTGAACGCGTAGACCTCCAGTTCGATGCGGTTCAGCCCCAGCGTCTCGAAGCCGTGGCGAAGCAGCAGCGCGGCGGCCTCGGTGCCGTGGCCTCTGTCGCGACCGGTCGCCTCCCAGATGACGATGCGAAACGATGCCGTCTTGTTTGGCCAGTCAATTCCGTTCAGCACGGCTTCGCCGATCAAGGCGCCGCCAGCGATGATGCCATAGTCGCAGCGGTGGCTTGCCGTTTCGGCTCTTGCGTAATGGGCCTCCACCACCGCCAGCGTGTGCTTTGCGTGCGTGCCCGTCAGCCGCTTCGCTTCTGGTTCTTCCAGCCCCGCATGAATCGCCGGCGCATCATGCCGGGTCAGCGGCCTCAGCGTTACCGTCCTGCCGGTCAGCACCGGTTTGGTCGCCTGTGTCATGGACGCTCCCTTGAATGGCCCAGCCTTCTTTCGAACCAGCCGAGGAATGTCCAGCCATTTCCGTGCGTTCGCCCATGCGGCATTCGCACCGGCGGCCACTCGACTCCGCCGCGGCCTTGCGTAAGATCGGCCGCGGCGAGGAATTCGATGCGACCACAGCCTGCCAATATCGAGGCCGATGCCGTCATCGGCGGCATCACCGGCATGAGCCTCGCGCCATGAACAGGGTTGCCGACAGGTTGCTGGCGGTGCTGTTGATGGCGCTGGCCGCGGCTTGCCTTGTCCATCTCTATCTCTTGCCGGGCGGCAAGGGTTTCGGTCTCACGGCCATGCGTGAGCCATGGGCAATGCAGCTGGTGGCCTTCTCGCTGCTGGCGTTCGCCTGCCTCGTCGGTGCGGTGCTGTTCTGGGCCGGGCTGTTGCCGGGGCGGCCGGCGCATCTGGCCGGGGCACCGCTGTTCGGCCGCGCAGCCGAACTGCAGGAGACCGGCAGGCCCGGCCTGCGCAAGGTCTTTCTCGCCTTGCCGTTGATCGTGCTGGCGGCGCTGGCCGTCGACCGATTCGGCCCGTGGGGCGGCGGGGAGGCGGCCAGCCTGCCGAACGAACCGAAGACGGCCGAACCCAAGCCTAGCGCACCCAAGCCCAGTGAACCCAAGCCCGATGAGCCCAAACTTGCCGAACCCAAACCAGTGGAGCCGAAGGGCCAGGATGTCGCCAGCGCGCCACCGGCCCCGGAGCCAGCCCCTGCGCCAGCACCGCCACCGCTAGCCGCCAACCCGCCGCCGGTGCCCGCGCCGTCGGCGCCACCCGTGGCCGTACCGCAGGCGCCGGCCGCTCCGCCGGAGGTCGCGGTCATTCCGCCGCCGACCGTGGCGCCGTTGCCGCCACCGCCGCCGGCGGCGCCGACGCAGCCCGACGGCCATCGGGACGCGGTCGTCTGGCTTTCGGTGGCGCCGGACGGCCGATCGATCATGAGCGCCAGCACTGACCGTGTGATCAAGCTGTGGGACATTGGCGGCAAGCAGCTGATCCGCAATCTCGGCGTCCACAAGGACATGGCGCGCACCGCGCTCTATATGCCCGACGGCGCCAGCGCGCTGACGGGCGGCGACGATGGCGAGATCGTGCTGCGCAAACTTGCCGATGGCGCCGTGCTGCATGTCTTCCAGGCCGGCCAGAATGGCGGCGTCAACAAGCTCGCCATCAGCCCGGACGGCAAGCGCGCCGTCAGCGGGCATGATACCGGCAATGTCATCGTCTGGGACCTCGTCAACAATTCCGTGCTGCATGTGCTGACCGGGCACGACTGGTCGATCAGCGCGGTCGCCGTCTCGCCCAACGGCAAGCAGGCGCTGAGCGGCAGCATCGACGGCACGCTGAAACTCTGGGATATCGAGAGCGGCAAGCAATTGCGCAGCTGGCACGGCCACGAGCAAGGCACCTATGGCGCCGTGTTCACCGCCGACGGGCACCATCTGATCACCGGCAGCGGCGACCTGACGATCAAGGTCTGGGATCTCGACAGCGGCCGCGAGGTGAAGCGCTTCGAGGGCCATGAAGGCACGGTCTATACGCTGGCGCTGTCGGCCGACGGCAAACGCCTGCTGTCGGGCTCGCTCGACGGCACGGCGCGGCTGTGGGACATGGAAACGGGGAACCAGATCGCCCTATTCGACAGCCAGACCGGACCGATCTACGCCGTGGCCTTCGCTCCGGACGGCACGGTGCTGACCGGCGGCTACGACCGAACCATCAGGGATTGGCCGGCGGCGGGTGGCGATGGCGTGGTGCTGTTTGCGGGCGCGCCGGGGTGAATGAATTTCCGGGTAAGGTATATTTCGGAGAGAATTGCTCTGCGCTAGTATCTGTCGATGTCAGCAGGTGAATCTCCTCGTTTTTATAGTGAAGACTGGCCACCTGAGGCCACCACGACTGTGTCGAGCGTGCCTGCGCCACGTCGCTGGAGACTCTGGCCATTCATCTTGCTTGTGCTGGCCGCATGGGCGCTGCTCGCTCCGGTGCGCAACTATTATGTTCAGTGGTCGGCTGCGCAGAAGGCGCAGGCGGCACTCCTCGCCAAGAATTATGCTGAAGTGTTCAATCAGTGGAAGCTGATGGCGCAGGATGGGAACGTCGATGCCCAGACCAATATTGGCCTGATGTATTGGATGGGGCAGGGTGTTGCACAAAATGACCTGCTTGCAGTGGACTGGTGGAACAAGGCTGCCTCGGCGGGAAATGTGAATGCTGCGTCCGGCCTTGGCGCGGCCTATTATTTCGGCAGAGGCGTCAAGAGGGACTACGAGTCGGCGGCGATTTGGGCCCAAAAGGCGGCGGCCGGCGGCAATTCTGCCGCTCAATCCCTGCTGGGCAGTCTGTATTGGGAAGGTTATGGCGTTGCACGGGACGAGGCGCAGGCGGTGTCATGGTGGAGAAAAGCGGTTGACGGGGGAAACTCCGATGCCGCCTACAGTCTCAGCCTGGCCTATTCCTTCGGCAAGGGCGTTGCGAAGGATGATCAGCAGACTGTGATCTGGGCAAGGAAGGCGGCGGATCAGGGCAACGCCAATGGTCAATACATGCTTGGTGTGCTGTATCACCAAGGGCAAGGGGTGCCAAAGGATGATCGGCTAGCATTCGAATGGTGGATGAAATCTGCAGCCAGCGGTGTTCAGCAGGCTCAATATAGCGTTGCAGGCGCCTATAGCACAGGAAACGGCATCGGCAAGGATGACGTCCAGGCGTACTTCTGGATGCGCAAGGCGGCCGATCAAGGCCACGGTCCGGCGCAATCCGACCTGGGTACGATGTATTCACTTGGTTCGGGTGTGCAACAAGATGATGTCCAGGCCGCTGTCTGGTGGCGCAAGGCGGCAGACCAAGGCTATGCCCAGGCTCAACTGTGGCTCGGCAACGCATATATAAAAGGCAAGGGTGTCCCCTGAGCAATGCGGATGGGGCGTCATGGTGGCTGAAGGCCGCGCAGGCTGGCAATGCGGATGCTCAAGGCCAGATTGGCATCCTGTACCATCAGGGCGTCGGGCTGCCGCAGGATGACAGGCTGGCATTCCAATGGTGGATGAAAGCCGCGGCCAGCGGCGTCTCGCTCGCGCAGTACAGTCTCGCCAGCGCCTATTTGAAGGGACAAGGTATTGGCCGGGATGATGCTCAGGCATTCTCCTGGATGAGCAAGGCGGCCAATCAAGGCAATGTCTTGGCGCAATCCGGCGTTGGGGGGATGTATGCGCGCGGTCTGGGCGTGCGGCAAGATTATGCCCAAGCTGTCGTCTGGTGGAGCAAGGCTGCCGAAGCAGGAAATGCCGAAGCCGGTTACAATCTCAGCCGGGGGTATTATCTCGGCGAAGGCGTCAAACAGGACTATCAGCTGGCTGCCAAATGGGCTCGGATCGCCGCTGACCAAGGCAATGCGGATGCTCGATATCAGCTTGCCATCCTCTATCATGAAGGCCTTGGGGTTGCGCGGGACGAGGCGCTAGCCTTCAAATGGTGGATGAAGGCTTCAGTCAGTGGCCATGCGGTCGCGCAATACAATGTCGGCATCTGCTACCGTGATGGACAGGGCATCGACAAAGATGAAGCCCTGGCATTTACTTGGTTGAGCAAGGCAAACAACCAAGGCAACGACTTAGCTGAATTCGCCTTGGGTGGAATGTATTTTGACGGGGTGGGCGTCCCAAAGGACGAAGCACAGGCCGTCCTGCTGTGGCGCAAGGCGGCGGACCAGGGCAGCGCTGTGGCGCAGGAGGCCCTCGGAAACGCGTACTCAAAAGGCAAAGGCATTACGCATAGCAACAGTGACGCGGCTGGGTGGTGGCTCAAGGCCGCGCAACAGGGAAATGTCAACGCGGAACTCAGTTTGGCCTACGCCTATGCCAATGGCATAGGGATATTAAGAGACGACAAGTCCGCGGAGTTCTGGTGGCTCGCCGCGGCAAAGACCGGCAACGCCGACGCCGAAGCCAGCCTTGGGATGCTTTACTATCGCGGGATGGATGGAAAACCGAACTATGCGGAAGCCGCCAAATGGTTTTTCAAGGCAGCGGCACACGGCAGTCCCAGCGCCAAAACCTATCTGGAGATGATGAAAGAGAACGGCCAGATCGACAGCAAGCTGCTGTGATCACCGCACCCAGGCTCTTGCCATGGCCGACGCGGGCGGGGGGCGCATTGTTGGGATGGCTGGGCGCCCGCGTCAACCAGGGCGGCTCGTACCGCCGCGATAACACGATTGCATATTGCGGGGCCACCGAAACTTCCGCGAAAGCGGAATAGGCAAGAGCCGCGGTGCGGATTCGCGCTCTGCCTCGCCCGAACCAGGGCAATTGCGCGAAACAGTTTTTCTTGTCCGCCGCATTGACCCGTGGCGGGCGGGCGGCGAGGACTGGCGCTTTCAGCGGGGATGGCGCCCATGCGCGAGCAGACGATTTTGAGCAGGCAGACGATTTTGAGCGAGCAGACGATTTTCCGCAACGCGAAACTGGCCGATGGGTCGCTGGCGGATTTCTTCGTCACCGGCGGCCGCTTCAGCGCCATCGCGCCGGCCGGGAAGGCGCCGCCGGCTGATTTCGCCGCCGTCGCCCCCGGCATCGTCGACCTCGCCGGCCAGCTTGTCGTGCCGGCCTTCGTCGAGGGGCATATCCATCTCGACACCTCGTTCTATGGCGACGCCTGGCGCCCGCACATTCCCTGCACCAACGGATTCGACGTGCGCGAGCGTGTCGCCTTCCAGGCGCGAAACCTTGCCGCCGCCGCGCCGATGGCGGAGCGTGCCAAGAACCAGCTCGAGCTCTGCGTCGGCAATGGCAGCCTGGCCATGCGCAGCCATGTCATGGTCGACGCCTCGGTCGGGCTCAGCCATGTCGAGACCATCCTGGCCGTGCGCGAAAAATATCGCCATCTCATCGACATCCAACTCGTCGCCTTCCCGCAAAGCGGCATCCTGTCCTCGCCGGGCACGGCGGACCTGCTCGACGAGGCGCTGAAGCTTGGCTGCGACCTTGTCGGCGGGCTCGACCCCGCCAGCTTCGACCGTGACGTGAACGCCCATCTCGATCAGGTGTTCGCCCTGGCGCAAAAGCATGGCGCCGGCGTCGACATCCACCTGCATGATGGCGGCGCGCTCGGCCTGTTCCAGGTCGAGGAGATCGCCGCGCGGACAAGGGCGCTCGGCATGACGGGCCATGTCGCCGTCAGCCATGCCTATGGCCTTGGCGACATCCCGGCCGACGCCCTGGCGAAGGCCGGCGCGATGCTGGCGGCGGCCGGCGTGGCGATCATGACCAACGCGCCCGGCAACCATGCCTTCCCGCCGGTGGCGGCGCTCAGGCAGGCCGGCGTCACCGTGTTCAGCGGTTCCGACAACATCCGCGATTCCTGGTGGCCCTATGGCGATGGCGACATGCTGAACCGGGCCAACATGATCGGTTACCGCTCCGGCTTCTACGAGGATAGCGGCCTTCGATGTGGTGACCCATGCCGGCGCCAGGGCGCTGGGGCTGGCGCACTATGGCATTGCCGTCGGCGCCAGCGCCGACTTCGTCGCCATGCCGGCGCGGCACGTGCCCGAAGCGGTGGTGGCCGTGCCGAAGGATCGCACGGTCTATCGGCGGGGCAAGGCGGTGGCCAGGGACGGCAAGGTGCTGGGCGTCAGCACCTCTCATTAGGCTTTCCTGCCAAACTGCGGTCTATTTGTTGCTGCCGTGCAACGGGATGCACTCAAAAACACTCTCGCCTGAACCTTTCGGTGCTTTCAGCTACTGCCGCCGATCTGCCTTGTGGTATTGATGTGAGGCGGGGAAGGGCGATTGATGCGGAGACATTGATGAAGCTCGCACTGCTGTGTTCGGTTGCATTCCTGGCAGCCGCGTCTCCGGCTCTGGCGGCGGATATCGTCGAACCCGTCGCCGCCATGCCTTTTTCGTGGACCGGGTTTTATGGCGGCGTCCAGGCGGGCGGCGGATGGAACGACAGCCGCTGGTCTGGCGCCACGTTCGAAAGTTTCAACACAAACGGATCCGGCGGCATTTTCGGCGGCCAGATCGGCTACAACTACCAGATCAACCAGTTCGTCATCGGCATTGAAGGCGACCTTGCGGGCTCTACCGTCAAGGGCGACGATCAATGCTCTACTGCCCTGGGCACAACTTGCGAGACCAAGCAGGACTATCTGGGCTCGGTGCGTGGCCGTCTGGGATATGCGGTCGACCGGATCCTGATCTATGGCGATGCCGGTGTTGCCTTCACCAAGTATAAAATCGCTGAGGTCGACGGTTTTCAGCAGTCATTTGGCGGGGGATCCCGGGTAGGCTGGACGGCGGGCCTGGGCGCCGAATATGCATTGACCGACCATTGGACCGCCGGCGTCGAATGGAATTATTATGATTTTGGCTCGAAAAGCGGCGAAAGCGACGTAGTTCCGGGCTTCTTCGTCGACAATCGCAACACGGAAAATGTCGTGGTCGGCAAGATCAACTACAAATTCTGAGACGACAGGCCGGCTCCGGGGTCGCCGCCGCAATCTTCGATGACGCATGATGGCCGCGCCGCGGCCTCATCAATCGACCGCCCTGCGGTCGGCCGCCTGGGCTGATCGGGCTGGCACGGAAGACAGCGCGCGTTGATCGGGTGGCTGCTCGCCGAAATAGAGCAAGCCGCCCAGGACGAGGAATACGATCCCCACCGCCGCCAGTCCGACCATCAACACGGCGACCGCCGTACCCGGGCCGTAGCCCGTTCTGGTGATGATGGACCGCTGGCGCATCGCTCTTCCTCCGAAATCCAGTCCGGTCCGCGGACCTTGCGGCAAACGACGGCGGAGGCGGGATGTTCCCGATGGAGAGCCTCATCAGCCTTTTGCGTTTCCTTTTGGGACCAAGGTCTTAGGTGCCGGAAGCAAAGGTCCGATGGGTCCTGTTCGGTTCCGGCAATGTCCATCGGATGTTCCGCTATTTTAGCCAATTGAGATATAATGGCTTTACCCTGTCGAGGGGCAAAAGCGGGCGGCGGAAAGGGCAAAATGTCGGCCGCCTGCCGCTCGACGATGATGTGCTACCTTCCACATTTACAAAAGGCCCGCTACAGGCGCGCTCGCTTGTTTCGAAACTCAAGATCCATCCAACACGGCTGTTGTGGGAGCGGAGTTAGCCCTGAGGGATTACGCGGACATTGCGGAGCGTGCGCTATGTCCCGCAGCTACCCCAGCCACCACCACAGCGCCGCAACCACCACCAGGGCGGCCGCTACCGCCAGACCCAGCATGATGTAGGAGCCGTTGATGATGTCGCGGATGATCTTCTTGATCGTCTCTCGGTCGTTGAGGTTGGGGAAGGGCTCGTTGGGCAGCGCCACGCCGAGGAAATCGCAGAGCGGCGCCCAGCCTTCGGTCACCTTGTAGACCAGCAGCCTGTGCGGCGGCACCGCGGCCTTCACCTCCTCGACATAGGTGTTGTAGCGCGCAACCGCCTTGGCGCGGTCGTTCATCACGCCGTCCAGCGTGCGGCCCCATATCAGCTTGCGCGACATATCGCCGAATTTCCAGCCGAACGGCGTCAGCCATTCCAGGATCTTGAACTGCCAGACATTTTCGGTGAAGTAGATCGTGTCGATCGTGCTTTCGTACCACGCCTCGGCGCCGCGCGGATGCAGGGTCAAAAGCACCTTGGCGTCGGGGTAGGCGGCCAGCAGTTCCTTCCACACGCAGCAGCCGGGATTGTCGACGGTCGCCGTGTAGTTGGCGAAGACGCGGTTCCAGTCGTGCTGGCTGCCGGGCGGGCTGTTGGCCACCTTGCGCCAGAAATCGAGATGGCCCTTGTTGGCCTTGTTCATGATCACTTCCTGCATGTGATAGCAGGGCAGGCCGAGCCTGTTCAGCGCGGCAAAAGTCGACCACGTGCCGGTGCGGCCGAAACCGGCCCCGATCAGTTTGAGCGTCATTTCCCTATCCCCCCGGATTTATTTTCTGCGCGACCTCAGCCCGTGAGTATCAAATTGCTCCTGACCAGGTCGGCGCGCAACAATTTTCGAGGTTGGTCAAGGGTCAGACCATCACATAGTTGCGGAGTTGCTAAAATAATGGAATTTTGTCTGCGGGCATTGGGAGTTCGGGTAGGGAGTCGTGCGAAACCGGGCGGTTTCGGCGATGTGGATCGATGTACTTTGGACAGTTTCTCCTGGGAATGTCAGCCACGACCACTATCGTCGCGGTCTGGACTTATATGGCCACCGGTTCTTTCTGGAAGGCGCTGGGCTGGGCGATAGCCGTGCTGGTTGTCCTGCAGGTCGCCTATTTCGCGCTCGTCATGCGGCTGATCTACTCGCGCGCGCGCAAAGCGGCAAGTCAGGGTGAGGTCGACGCTGGTCCGCCGCTGCATCGCGACGGCGTCTCGCTGTGAGGCCTGGCACTTGGGCGCCGTCAACGCGGTAGCGACAAGCATCATCCGAGCTGGAACCGGATGTCAATGCCGGCATTTTCCCGATGTGACCGGTGAGGCTGCCACCTCCGCCGGCACCGTTTGGGGCTCGCCCTGCTCCCGGCCGGGCGAGCCTTTTCATGCCTCGGACTGGAACGACATCTCGCGCCCTACGTTAGTCGTCTCTAAGGCAATCAGCCGCTCGCCTCCTGTTTGGAAAACAGCACCCTCGGATGCATCGTCCGAGGTAAGTGTATTTCACACTATTCATCCCAGATGCTGTAATTAATCGCGGCTCAGTCAAGCATAGACTGGGGCGCTTTCCGCTCGCTTCGAAAATAATAGAAACAGGCATTTGTTGGGCGTGCCGCATTTATTCCACAAACTGCGATGGAACCTCGTGGCAATGGCCGAGTTCTCCTACAGGGCGGGGACTGGAATAATTGATATGGAGGTAGTTATGAAACATTATCTTTCGAGTGCGGCAGCCGCGATCATCCTGATGGGCGGCGTTGGCACGGCGCTGGCGGACACCATCGTCCTGCAGCCCGAGCAGGAGACCGTCGTCCGCGAATACGTCAGGAAGCAGCCGCTGGCGTCGGTCAACCTGCTGGGCCTCGAGCTCAAGCTCGGTTCGCCGGTGCCTGACAAGGTCGAGCTGCGCGAAGTGCCCAACGTCAAGTATCGCGTCGCCGTGATCAACGACCAGACCGTCCTGGTCGACCCCGATACACGTCAGATCGTCGAGGTTCTGCACTAATCCATGGCTCGGCCATGACAGCGGGTGCGACGCCAGCATAGCGAAAAGCCCGCCACGATTCGTGGCGGGCTTTCTCGTGAAGCTCTTGCTGCCGCCTATTCGGCTGCCAGCTTGTCCTGCGTCTTGGTGTCGAAATCGCTGGCGTCATGGCGCTCGTGCAACTGCATGGCCGGCTCGCCGAAGGCGCGGTTCACCATGCGGCCGCGCTTGACCGCCGGGCGGGCGTCGATCGCCTTCGCCCAGCGCTGGACGTGCTTGTATTCCTGCACGGACAGGAACTCGCCGGAATCATTGTACATGCGCCCAAGCGCCAGCCCGCCATACCAGGGCCACACCGCCATGTCGGCGATCGTGTAATCCTTGCCGCCGAGATATTCATTTTCGGCCAGCCGACGGTCGAGCACGTCGAGCTGCCGCTTGGTTTCCATGGCGAAGCGGTCGATGGCGTATTCGAATTTCTGCGGCGCGTAGGCATAGAAATGGCCGAAGCCGCCGCCCAGATACGGCGCCGAGCCCATCTGCCAGAACAGCCAGGACAGGACTTCCGCGCGCGCCGGCTGTTCGGTGGGCAGAAATTCGCCGAACTTTTCGGCGAGATAGACCATGATCGAGCCGGATTCGAAGATGCGCACCGGCGTGGCGCCGCTGCGGTCCAGCAGGGCGGGGATCTTGGAGTTGGGATTAACCTCGACGAAGCCGCTGCCGAACTGGTCGCCATCGTTGATCCTGATGAGCCAGGCATCGTATTCGGCGCCCTTGTGGCCGCGCGCCAGAAGCTCCTCCAGCATGACGGTGACCTTGACGCCATTCGGCGTCGCCAGCGAATAGAGCTGCAGCGGGTGCTTGCCGACGGGCAATTCCTTGTCATGCGTCGGCCCGGCGATCGGCCGGTTGATGCTGGCAAAGGCGCCGCCATTTGCCTTGTTCCAGGTCCATACTTTCGGCGGGGTGTAGTCTGTCATGTCGGGCCTCGTGGGGAAGGACGGGATTGAGCGGACACATCTACAGCTAGGGCTGCGGAGGAGGAAGTTCAACTTGCGTTGAACTATTGTTTTATGGGGGTGCTGCTCCTCATTGTCCTGCCGGACATTTCTCCCCGTATAGTGACGGGGAGAAAGACGCCGTCATCGGCGCTTTCGCCAATCACCAATGTCGCAAGAAGAGCGCCGAGGCCAACGTAGCTTGCCTTCTCCCCGTCACTATACGGGGAGAAGGTGCCGGCAGGCGGATGGGGCGCGCCGCCTTCTGCAATTGCACCTTCTACCCTTGCACCATCCCCTCCGAGGCATACCTATAGAAGAAGCCGCAAAGCATTTGCATCGCAGGACAAAATCATGGCCATCAATCCCAATCCGCGCTCCGTCGTCGCCGTGCGCGCCACCGTTCCCGAGGATGCGTTCACGGCCGGCGCGCTGGGCACGCTCAGGGAAGGCAGCGGCGTCGTCATCCGCAATGACGGGCTGGTGCTGACCATCGGCTATCTCATCACCGAGGCCGAGGAGGTCTGGCTGACCGCGTATGACGGCCGCGTCATCCCGGCGCATGCGCTGGCCTATGACCAGGAATCGGGTTTCGGCCTGGTCCAGGCGCTGGCTCCGACCGGCCTGCCGGCCGTGGCGCTTGGCGATGCCGGTAAGGCCAGGATCGGCGATGTGGTGGTGCTTGCCGACGGCATCGGCCGGGCGGTCGAGGCCAAGATCGTCACCAAGCAGGAATTCGCCGGCTATTGGGAGTATCTGCTCGATGAGGCGATCTTCATCGCGCCGGCGCATCCGTCCTGGGGCGGGGCGCCGCTGTTCGGCGCCGATGGGGCGCTCCTCGGCATCGGTTCGCTGCGCCTGCAGATGAGCCGGGCCGGCGAGGTCGCCGATATCAACATGGTGGTGCCGATCGACCTGTTGCCGCCGATCCTCGACGACCTGCTGACGCGTGGCCAGGTGGCCAAGCCGCCACGCCCGTGGCTCGGCGCGCTGTCGGCCGAAAGCGACGGCAAGGTTGTGGTGATGAGCGTGACCGAGGGCGGCCCGGCGGCCAAGGCCGGCCTGCGCCAGGGCGATGTCATCTCCGAGGTCCGCGACGGTGCTGTCGACGGGCTCGCCGATTTCTATCGCAAGCTGTGGGACAGCGGCTCGGCCGGCGCCGAGATCCCGATGCGGGTGGTGCGCGACGGCCGCGAGACGTGGCTGCGCGTCAAATCCGCCGACCGCGGCAGTTTCCTGAAGAAGCCGCAGCTGCAATAGGCCTGATGTCGGCCAGGCGATGCATCCAAGACTGCTCAAGACCTTCCTCGCGGTGGCGCGCAGCCGCAACATCACGCGTGCCGCCGAAGCGGTGCACCTCGCGCAATCGAGTGTCAGCGACCAGATCCAGTCCCTGGAGGCCGAGCTTGGCGCTGCCCTGTTCACGCGCTCGAAGTCAGGGCTTGAATTGACGCCGGCTGGGCTGGCGCTGAAGCCCATCGCCGACGAGCTGCTGCGGCTCGACGGCGAGGCGCGCGCGGCGGTGCTGGCGGCTGCCGGGCGCGCCAGCGGGGTGCTGACCATCGGCGCGCTGGAGACGATCGCCTCGGCCCGTCTGGCGCCCTGGCTGCCGGGGTTTCAGGCCGGCCATCCCGACATCACCGTGCGGATGAAGGTGGCCGACAGCAGCACGCTGCGGCGCCTGCTGGAGGACGGCGATATCGACGTCGCCTTCTGCTTCGAGCGTCAGGACGGTGCGAAGGACGACGATGCGCGCCTGGCCAAGCGCACGATAGGCGCCGAAACGCTGGTGCTGGTCGCCGCTCCCGGACAAGCCACCCCGCCGCGTGACCTGGCAGACCTTGCCGCGCTGCGCTTCGTGGCGACGGAGCCCGGATGCATCTACAGGCACATGCTCGACGCCGCTTTCGCCGAGGCGGATATGGCGCCGCCCAAACCCGCGGCCGAAGTCGGCAGCATCGGCGCCATTGCCCGGCTGGTGGCTGCAGGTGCTGGGCTGGGTCTCGTACCGCGCCTTGCCGTGAGCGATGCGCTGGCGCGCGGCGAGCTCATGGAATTGCCGTGGCCCGGCCCGGCACAGGGAGCACCGCTGACAATGATCTGGCGACGCCGGCGCGTCCAGCCGCCGACGCTCAGGCAATTGCTCGCCGCCGCGCGCGACACGCTGGCGCCGGAACGCCTCGAGACGGGCTCAGAACTTGAATCGGCGGATAGCTCCAAAGCGTTGTTTCCAAACAACTTCCTGGCGAAGGGTCTCGCCAGCTAAACCAGCCGGTGCCCGCCTTCGACATGCAGCGTCGTTCCGGTGGTAAATCCGTTGCCGAGGAGGAAGAAAATCGCGTCGGCGATGTCTTCGGGCTGGCCGACCCTGCCGACCGGCAGCCGCTCGGCCATCCCCGCCAGCGTCTCGGCCTTGCGGTCGCCGGCGACCTGCGCCCAGATCTCGGTGTCGACCCAGCCGGGCGACACGGCGTTGACGCGGATCGGCGCGAGCTCGACGGCCAGCGCCCGC
Source organism: Mesorhizobium sp. 43Arga (assembly GCF_053714255.1). Taxonomy (NCBI): domain Bacteria; kingdom Pseudomonadati; phylum Pseudomonadota; class Alphaproteobacteria; order Hyphomicrobiales; family Phyllobacteriaceae; genus Mesorhizobium; species Mesorhizobium sp. 43Arga. The sequence goes on along the minus strand of NZ_JBSKBO010000002.1, from coordinate 889,214 downwards.
ACCAGCCCTTCGAGCGCGGCATTGACGGCGGCGACGACCGAGCCGCGCGCGGCCGGCCGGTAGGCGGCGATGCCGGAGACGAAGCTCATCGAGCCGCTCGCGGCAAGCCGGGGCGCGCCGTGCTTGGCAAGCAGCAACGGGCCGAAGAGCTTGCTGTCGACCATGCGCTGTGCTGCCTTCAGGTCAAGCTCCGGCAGCAGCCTGTAGGCGCCTTCTATGTCGGCCGCCGTGCTGACGATGTGGTCGAGCGCGCCGATCTCGGCGAACAATGCCGCAACCTGGTCTTCCCGGGCGATGTCGACGACGGCTACCTTCAGGCCGGCAGGATTGCCAAGCGCCTCACGCGCCTGTTGCAGCCTGTCTTCGCTGCGCCCGGCTATGATGACCATGGCACCGGCCTCCACGCAGCGCCTGGCAAGCGCCAGGCCCATGCCGGAGCCGCCGCCGACGATCAGGATCTTCTGGTTCGAAAGGTTCATTTCGCTCTGCCTTTGCTTTGATGGGACAAGGGCAGGGGATTGGCAGGCCGGTGTGCCGAGGGGAAACGGAAGAAACCGATAGCGTTATCGGAAATGCCGATGATGATGCCATGAGCGCGGTTTCGGTAAGGGGCGGTCGCAGGGGTAGGGCGCGCCACTTATTGGTCGCAAGCGGTAAAGGCGTCGCCGGAGTCCCAGTCCCGGAATGCGATGGTCCGGCCTTCGGTCGACACGGTCTTGTGCTTGGTGCTGCCGTCCGGCTGCTGCTTCGAACTGGTGCCCTTGCCGGTCAGCACATTGTAGTCACAGCCGCTGGCGGCATTCTCCTGCAGGTAATCATTGGAATCATAGGCGAAGCCGGCAACGATGAAGGCGCCGTCGCGGTAGGCGATGGTCAGCGTCTGGTTGGTGCGCTCGCTGCCGATCGGCGGCGCCGGCAGATAGAATTTGATCGAGCCGTTGGGCAGCATCGTCAGCTCCGGCTCGGTGTCGGAGTTCTCGTAGCCCGGGCGGTCGTAACCGTTCCACTCGCCACCGATCTGTTCGTGCACGATTTCGACGGGCTTGAGGTAATTGTGCTCCTTGTCCCTGAGGAAGAAGTGGACGTCCATCGGGTCGGTCGGCCCGGTCTCGACCACCATGGCAAGGTCCGGGGCGCCATCGCCATTGAAGTCGCCGGTCAGCGCGGTGATGATCTTGCGGGTTTCGACCGGTTCGGCCAGCGCCACGCCCGGCAGCAACAAGCCAAGGCCGAAGAGCAGAGATTTCATTGTGACGTATCCCCCAGCGTGGCATTTCTGGTCCTATAGCACGGTGGGGAAGTGTCGCGCTGCTCCATCCGGTCGGTTGCGCTCCGGCCGCAACGCGGCGATGTATGGTGCGTTCGCTACTTCGCGGCGGCGTGTCGCGCTGCTGACGGGATCTGACAGTGCGCGATGCCATGATGCCGAGATCGCAGCAGGATGACGGAGCCACGATGACAGGGATGCCAGTGACGACGATTCTAAACCGGCAGGCCCGCTGATGGCGCCGGTCAGGGTCGATCCCGACAAGGTGCGGGAATTCCCCGACGCGGCGAGTTTTTATGCCTGGCTCGGCCAGCACCACGCCTCGGAAAGCGAAGTGTGGATCAAGGTGCACAAGGTCGGGTCGGGGCTGAAGTCGATCACGCCGAAGGAGGCCATCGACGTCGTGCTGTGCTTCGGCTGGATAGACGCGGTGCGCAAGGGGCTGGACGAGAACAGCTTTCTCCAGCGCTACACGCCGCGCGGCAAGAAGAGCATCTGGAGCAAGATCAACATCGACAATGTCGCGCGGCTGGTGGAGGAGGGCCGCATGACCGGGCATGGGCTGAGCCAAGTCGAGGCAGCTAAGGCCGACGGGCGCTGGGCGCGCGCCTATGGCGGCAGCAAGGAGATGAAAATCCCTAGCGATTTGCAGGCGGCCATCGATGCCGAGCCGGCGGCGAAGGCAATGCTGGAAAAGCTCAGCGCGCAGAACCGTTTCTCGCTCGCCTTCCGCACCCACAACATGAAGACCGAGGCTGGCCGCAAGAAGAAGATCGAGACCTTCGTCGCAATGCTGAAACGCGGCGAGACGATCTATCCGCAGGGCAAGAAGTAGTTCTCAGCCGCCCGAGTGGGGGTCGAGGCTGTAGGAATGGACGGGGTAGCCGGGGCCGATGGCATCGCGCACGCGGCCGGTCCAGGCGAGGAATGCCGGGTAGTCCGCCGGCGAGAAGCCGCAATCCCCGGCACGGTGGCTGTAGGCGTAGATGGCGATGTCGGCGATGGTGAGGTCGTTTCCGGTGAGGAACGGCGTCTCGCCAAGGCTGCGGCCCAGGGCGGCCAGCGTGCGGGCGCCGGCCTCGCGCTTGCCGGCAACCATGGCGTGGTTGCGGTCGAGCCGCCCGGTCAAGGTCCAAAAGCGCAGCGAGCCGATGACGGGCTCGACATTGTACTGTTCAAAGAACAGCCACTGCATCACCTTGGCACGCCGGAAGCGGTCCGCCGGCAGCAGAGGCGTGCCTTCGGCGAGATAGGTGAGGATCGCATTGGATTCGGCGATGGCGCTGCCATTTTCGAGCTGGAGCACGGGAACCGCGCCGGCCGGGTTGAGTTCGTGAAATGCATCGGTGTGGCTCTCGCCCTCGAAGATCGAGACGATGCGGGTCTCGTAAGGGATCTTCAGCAGGCCGAGCAGGACCCGGACTTTCCAGCCATTTTGCGATGGCAGATAATCGTGAAGCGTGAGCATGACAGGTCCTCGTGATGGGTGAACAATTGCATGGCGAGATGCCAGGCGACACCCGATTCCTGCGGCGGAGCATTCGCAGAGACGCTGAGTGCGGGATGGGGCGACAGTCTGGATGCGTTGGCGCTTGGCGCCACGGAATGCAACTTTGGAAAGCAACCTCGCAACTCATGCATCAAATCGCATGAAGATTGCGAACTCTGACGCCTAATAAATCAATCCGCCTCGTGCCATTTTCTCCAAGCAATCGAAATCCAGGAAGGGCCCGTGACCACGCATCCCAACAAAGTCGCCCTAATCACCGGGGCCAATCGCGGCATCGGGCTGGAGACCGGCCGCCAACTGGCGAAACTTGGCTTCACCGTGCTGCTCGGTGTGCGCGATGTGGCCAAGGGCGAGGTGGCGGCGAAAGGGCTCGACGGCCATGTCGAGGCCATCGCGCTCGATGTCGCCGCATCCGACGCGGCAACAAGGGCAGCCGCTGAGGTCGAGCGCCGGTTCGGTCGGCTCGACGTGCTGATCAACAATGCCGCCATCCACTACGACACCGGCTCGCGCGCCTTGCGGCCGGACTGGACTGTCATCCGCGAAGCGTTCGAGACCAATGTCTTCGGCGCCTGGCGGGTGGCGGCCGCCTTCGCGCCGCTGCTCAAGGCCGGCGGCCACGGCAGGCTGGTCAATGTGTCGTCCGAAGGCGGTTCTCTGGCCTCGATGGGGGCGGGGGCGCCGGCCTATTCGACATCGAAGGCGACGCTCAATGCGTTGACCCGTGTGCTGGCTGCGGAATTGCGCGGCTCCGGCGTGCTGGTCAATGCCATCTGCCCCGGCTGGGTCGCCACCGACATGGGCGGGCCGGGCGGACGCCCGGTGGCGCAAGGGGCGGCCGGCATCGTCTGGGCCGCCACCTTGCCGGATGACGGCCCGACTGGCGGCTTTTTCCGCGACGGCAAAAAACTGCCGTGGTGAGCGAACAGGAGGCGGCGATGAGAATTGCAATTCTGGGCGCCGGCATGATCGGCGGCACGGTCGGGCGGCTGTGGGCCGAGGCCGGACATGAGGTGAGCTTTGGCGTGCGGCACCCCGAGCGGCGGCGCTCGATGCTTTCCAGCCTTGGCGGCAAGGGCACGGCCGGCTCGGCCATCGATGCCGTTGCCGGCGCGGATGTCGTGCTGGCCGCCATCCCGTTTCGGGCCTGGCCCGGTGTCGCGGCCGAGATCGCGGCCACGCTCGGCGACAAGGTGCTGCTCGATGCCACGGTGCCCGACCCGCCACGCGACCGTGCCTTCGGCGACGCCGCACTTGCCCGCGAAGATGGCGTGGCTTTCGCCGTCGCCCCGCTGCTGCCGCGCGCGAAACTGGTTCGCGCCTTCAGCACTGTCATGTGGACGACACTGCAATCGCAGGCGCATCGCGCCGGCGACAGGGTCGGCATTCCGCTCGCCGGCGATGACGAAGAGGCCGTTGCGCTCGCGGCCCGGTTGGTGAGCGATGCCGGCTTCGATCCGGTCGTGGTCGGACCGCTGTCGCAGGCCAGGCGCTTCGACCCGGGCACGGCCGTTTTCGACAGCGGCATGAGCGGGCCGCTGGTTCGGGCCGCACTCGACGTGGCCTGAGGCGGTTCACGATCTGAATCGTGGAATTGCCGTAAGCGCCTGTTTTGACGAATTTTCAGTGGATCTGGCTTGCCTTGTCGCAGACAAGAAAACGCCGCCTCGCTTTTCAGCGAATGGCGGCCTTTTCCCGGGAGGAAGTCAGAAAGAGCGGCGATCAAGCCGCCTTGGCGTGCTTGTGGCCGTGCTTCTTGTGGGTGTGCTTCTTGGCGACGTGCTTGCGCCCATCCTTGCGATGCTTCTTGTGGTGCTTGTGCGCGGCTGCCTTGACCGGCGTCTTCGCTGCGTCCACGGCGGCGGGAGCCGCTGGAGCGGTCGCGGGGGCGGTCGTCGTCGCCGGAGCGGTTGTCGTGGTGGTGGTGGCGGCAGCATTGGCCGTGCTGGCGCCGACAACCGGCATGGCCAGACCGAGAGCGATGGCCAGGCCGAGCGCGGAGAGGAGGGGCTTGTTCATGATAGGCTTTCCTGTGATGGCTGCTGTCACTGGTCGAGGTCGACCGGTGTCACTCCAAGAAGTTTCAGGGCGTTGGCGTAGGTCCGGATGCCTTGCGCCTCCTTGCGCTCGGCGCAAAACCGGTTGGCCTTGTCCTGCAGTGCCGTTGCCGTGGCGATCTGGCTCGCGCTGGCACCGGGTTCGGCTTTGGTCCGGATGGCTCCGTCGAGTTGAGAACCAAGCCGGCTGCAATATTCGCTCCGGGTAACCGCCGCTTCCGCACCCGATTGCGCGACCGCAAGCATGGCGAGCGAAATGCCGGCTCCGGCACCCATCCATCCGGTCGAACGTCGTTGCATTGTCGGGACCATCCCTTTGCGTTGTGTGGCGACCGCTGTCCGGTTGCTACGAGGATGGTTATGCCTGACGATCTTTTCTTCAGTTTTTCCCGCATGTTGAATCTTGTTTCTGAAGTGTGTCTGGGGGTGAAGCTGCCAATCTCCCCCCTCGTGGGGGAGATGCCCGGCAGGGCAGAGGGGGGCGCGAAGGAACGCCAACCTCGCGGGCATTACGATAGGGTACGAACGCTTCTGCCATATCGAAGGATTGAGAGGCCGGCGGGCCAACGTCCCCCTCTGGCCTGCCGGCCATCTCCCCCACGAGGGGGGAGATCGGCTGTCTGCGGCGCTTGTGCCCCTTCCTCTGGCGCTCGCCATCGCGTATGGCCCCGGGGAAATCCTCCCAAGTTCCAATTCCCTCGGAAACCGCATGATCAGACTTGAAAGCATCAGCAAGCAGAACGGCCGTCAGCTTGTCTTCATCGAGGCGTCGGCCTCCTTGCAGAAGGGCGAGAAGGTCGGCCTTGTCGGGCCGAACGGCGCCGGCAAGACGACCTTGTTCCGCATGATCACCGGCCAGGAGCAGCCCGACGAGGGCCAGGTGCAGGTCGATCGCGGCGTCACCATCGGCTATTTCAGCCAGGATGTCGGCGACATGGCGGGCCACAGCGCTGTCGCCGAGGTGATGAACGGTGCCGGGCCGGTGAGCGACGTGGCTGCCGAGATGGCGGAACTGGAGGCGGCGATGGCCGATCCCGACCAGGCCGACCGGATGGATGAGATCATCGAGACATATGGCGAGGCGCAGCATCGCTTCGAGGAGCTCGACGGCTATGCGCTGGACGGCCGCGCCCGCGAGGTGCTGGATGGCCTCGGTTTCAGCCAGGAGATGATGGACGGCGATGTCGGCAAGCTGTCGGGCGGGTGGAAGATGCGCGTGGCGCTGGCGCGCATCCTTTTGATGCGGCCCGATGTCATGCTGCTCGACGAACCGTCCAACCATCTGGACCTCGAAAGCCTGATCTGGCTGGAGCAGTTCCTGAAAGGCTATGACGGCGCGCTGCTGATGACCTCGCACGACCGCGAGTTCATGAACCGCATCGTCAACAAGATCGTCGAGATCGATGCCGGCTCGCTCACCGCCTACTCGGGCAATTATGAATTCTACCAGCAGCAGCGGGCGATCGCCGACAAGCAGCAGCAGGCGCAGTTCGAACGCCAGCAGGCCATGCTGGCCAAGGAGATCGCCTTCATCGAACGTTTCAAGGCGCGCGCTTCGCATGCCGCCCAGGTGCAGAGCCGGGTGAAGAAGCTCGACAAGATCGACCGCGTCGAGCCGCCCAAGCGCCGCCAGGTGGTGAATTTCGAATTCCAGCCGGCGCCGCGCTGCGGCGAGGATGTCGTCACCTTGAAGAACGTGCACAAGGCCTATGGCAGCCGCTCCATCTATGAGGGGCTCGATTTTCAAGTCCGCCGCCGCGAGCGCTGGTGCATCATGGGCGTCAACGGCGCCGGCAAGTCGACGCTGCTCAAGCTGGTGGCGGGCGCTTCCGATCCCGACACCGGCACGGTGGCGCGCGGGCCTAGCGTGAAGATGGGCTATTTCGCCCAGCACGCCATGGAACTGCTCGAAGGCGAGCGCACCGTGTTCCAGACGCTGGAAGACAATTTTCCGCAGGCCGGCCAGGCGCCGCTTCGCGCGCTTGCCGGCTGCTTCGGCTTTTCCGGCGACGAGATCGAGAAGAAATGCCGCGTGCTGTCAGGCGGCGAGAAGGCGCGGCTGGTGATGGCGCTGATGCTGTTCGACCCGCCGAACCTTCTGGTGCTGGACGAGCCGACCAACCACCTCGACATCGCCACCAAGCAGATGCTGATCGAGGCGCTGTCGCAATATGAGGGCACCATGCTGTTCGTCTCGCACGACCGGCATTTTCTGGCGGCACTGTCGAACCGCGTGCTGGAACTGACGCCCGAAGGCATCCACACCTATGGCGGCGGCTATACCGAATATGTCGAGCGCACGGGCCAGGAAGCGCCGGGGCTGCGGAGCTAGGAGACTAAGGACTTTGCGAGACGCGCTCGCTGACATCGGTCGCCCTTCGTTTTGTCGTAGTGCGGTCAACTGAGTTCCTGGGCGAGGCCGACGAGAAGCCCTCCAGGCCCGCGAATGTAGCAGAGCCGATACGCATCCTTGTACCGGACGACCTCGCCTGCGAGCCGCGCACCGCGCTTGCGGAGCCTTTCAAGCGTCTCGTCGATGTTATCCACGGTGAACATGACGCGGAGGTAGCCCAGGGCGTTGACCGGGGCGTCGCGGTGATCCGCGACGACCGGCGGCGTGAGGAAACGGGACAGTTCGAGCCGGCTGTGGCCGTCCGGCGTGCGCATCATGGCAATCTCGACGTGCTGATCGCCCAGTCCTGTGACACGTCCGGCCCACTCGCCTTCGATCGTGGCCCGCCCTTCGAGTTCAAGGCCAAGCTCGCGAAAGAAACCGATCGTCTCTTCGAGGTCATCGACGACGATTCCGACATTGTCCATCCGTTTGAGCGCCATGTGTCCAACCTCGTGTCTGGATCAAAAGCTGGTCGGCCGTCGGCCAGGGAAAAGGCGGCTGTCGAGTCGACGCCGCCTTCTGGATTTTCCGTCCGACCTCTTACCGTCGAAGGAATAGGGTCCCTTACCTCAGCGAGATGGCCAGGCCGCTGAGATCGGCGTTGACCTGCAGCCCGACCTGCTTGCCGGTGAGTTCGAGCTGGGCACCCCTGTCATTGGTCATGACGATCACCTGGGCGCCTTTGCCGAGCGTGCCGCCGCCGCCCGCCGCCCCGTAGACCCCCGTCACATCGCGGACGCGCCTGATGTGGCGAACGGTGCCTCGGAAATAGGTCTTTGAAACGCCGAAGGCGAGGCCGCCCGAGACGCCCCCGATCGAGATTGGGTAGGTTTTGCCGTGGAAAGTAAACGTACCTTCCCCGCCGGAGCCGCCGACGAAGAAGGCCGCCTTGTAGACGGCAAAGCGGATCGTTCCGCTGTCGGCATGCGCGGCGCTGGCGAAGCCGATGCCCGCGGTGGCGATGGCGGCAACCGCGATTCTACGAAATCCGGAGGAAATATTCATCATGAGAGCTCCTCAAAGTCGCCGCTTGCCCAACCGGCCGGGCGCGCCAGCGCTGTGTTAAAGTTACAACGGAACAGTCTCGCCCGTCATTTGGTTCCAGGCACGCGGCCTGAATCTGGCCGCGGGAAGATCGACATGAAGCGAGGCCTATGGCAAGCGCTCGGGCGAGACATCGCGTACACGTGATTGGCGCGGACGGGACGCCTGCGAGGTCTGCGGAAAGCGAGAAGGGCTTCGGGATGAGAATTGCGATGCGAATTGCAATGTCCGCATTGGCCGCGACTGTGGCTGGATGCGCGACCTCTCCCGTCGATTATGGCGCGTCGCTTTCGCCGCAGGACGCGAAATGGGCGTCGCCGCCATGCCAGCAGGCCCGCGCGGCGGCTGCGGCCTACGAGGTTCGCGAAAAACAGCACCCGGGCTGGGAATTCGCGGCGCTTGGCCCGTACGGGCTGGGCATCATTGCGGCCACCAAGGAGGCCGAGCAGAAGCAACGAAAGCTTTACGCCCGCGATGTGCACCTGCAATGCTCGAGCCTGCCTTTGCCGAAGGAATTACAGGGCGATCTGAGCCCGGCAGGCGCCAAGGCGAAATATCCGTAGCCGTGTCGCTGGGGATACGGTCAGGCTGGAAGCGCCGCGCCTTGGTGTGTCGGCTTTATGATGCGGCGTTGACCGCAAATTGCGCGGCGAAAGCCCTGGCATAAGCGGGCCGGGCTTCCCCGCGCGCCACATAGGCAGCCAGGTTTTGATATTCGTCCAGAATGCCTGACATGCGTAGTCGCAGCAGCACCGACACCATCAGCAGATCGCCGGCGCTGAACGCACCATCGAGCCAGTCGGCGGCGCCGAGGTAGGCCGAGAGCTGGTCCAGCCGCGCGCGAACACGGTCCTTGACCAGTGGCAAGCGCTCCCCGCTCCAGGCCCTGTCGGCTTCGAATATTCTCGCCGTCGTCAATTCGAGGATCGGCGGCTCGACCGTGTTGAGTGCGGCAAATATCCAGGTGATTGCGCGGGCGCGGGCATCGCGATCGCTGGGCAGCAGGCCCGGATGCTGCTCGGCAAGATGAAAGACGATCGAGCCGGTCTCGAACAGGCACAGAGAGCCTTCCTCATAGGTGGGAATCTGGCCGAAGGGATGGATGGCCAGATGGTCAGGAGCCTTCATCCCGGCGAAGGAAACGAGACGAACCTCATAGGGTTGCCCCACTTCTTCGAGCGCCCAACGCACGCGCGTGTCGCGCGCCAGTCCCTTGCCGCCATCGGGCGATCGTTCAAAGGCGGTGATGGTGGGGATCATGGTAGGCTCCGGGTGAATAGTGTGCAGTTCTTGCTCTTTGCACTCTGAGGACGAACGACCGGGGCGATTCCCGACAACCGCCTCGTTTTTCCGGACCGCGGATTAACGGCTCGGGCTGGTTGGATGCGTCCTCGGTTCTAGCGCAGCAGGCCTTCCGCCTCGAATGTGTCCCAGCCCTCCAGCTTCGGCGGTGGAGTGTCGTCCTTTCCCGAAGTCCCGGCGCTGCGCGCCTTGCGCTCCCGTTTTCCTGCGCGCGTCAGGGCGGCCTTGCCGGCACCGCGCCGTCTGTTTTCGGACGCTTCCCGCGCATCTTCCTCCCGCCAGGCGCTCGCCAGGTCGCGATCGAGAACGTCCTCGATGTGGCGTGGATCGAAGACATGGAAGGTTACGGCCTTGGATCGCCCGCGCATCTTGACGGTGCGGGTGCCGATGCTCTTCAGGCGGCCGTCCTTCAGCCATTTGTGGCGCTCGCGGTCGGAGATGGTGAGAATGTCCTCTGCCTCGCGCGGAAGCACGGCCAGTGCTTCGATCCCCTCCAGTGTCCTTGAAATGGTTGCCGACGCCGCCTGGAACGCCTCCGCGTCGGTTCGCAACATGCGCAAGATGATGCGGCCCGTCTCAGCCTTGGCAAATTTCCTTACAGTCCACGGCAGACGGGCCCGAATTTCGCGTTCGATCCCCTTCAGGCGCAAGGCGGAGCCAAGTGTTGCCGATGGCGGCAACGGCCATTCGGCGACCACCGACGCTTTGGCGGTGCTCACGCCGTGCTCGGATGTGCGGTCAGGCGCGCCGGCAATTGCCGCGACGATGCCACTCAGGACCTTTCGCAGGGAATCGCGCTTCTTGTCTGCCATGCTTCATGTTCGCTCAACAGGTGGCTTCGTGGAACGGCAGTTCGCACAGCAGACAACCGAAATCGGGCTCAAACAGTTCCTTGGCATGCGCAGGCGCCTATTCGAATTCGCCAAACCAGCGCGATGCGGCTTGGGCAGCTCCCTCGAGGTCAGGCTCAGCATCAGCGGCCCAGGCCACAAAGCCATCCGGGCGCACGAGCACGGCGCTGAACCCCAGCCGCTCCCTGGCGTCCCCGGCGACATAGGCGATCCGCCCGCTCCAGCGGCTGGCAAGCGCTTGAAGGGCAGGGTGGGCATCGAAGTCCAGCAGCAGGCCCTGGCCGGCCCTCAGGCGTTCGCCGAGCCTCGTCCCGTCGGCCAGTTCGAAATCGGGCGCGCTGCGGCCCACCAGTCTATGGCTTGTGCCGAGATCGTAGCGCAGCGAAACGCCCCAGACACGCTCGGCGAAATAGGTTGCGCCGTCGCGTGTGTCGATGAGGTCGCGGATGATGGCTTCGAGCGCGCGTGAACTGCGGCTTGGCCGCATCAGCGCGACCTGGGCGCGTGACCAGTCGAGCACCTGCGCTCCGACCGGATGGCGCTCGTCGAAATAGCTGTCGAGCAGGTCGGCCGATGCATCGCCGCGGATGGTGGCGGCAAGCTTCCAGCCGAGGTTCATCGCATCGCCAATCCCAAGGTTGAGCCCCTGGCCGCCCAGTGGCGAATGGATGTGCGCGGCGTCGCCGGCAAGCAGCACCCGCCCGTCGCGGTAGGTGGACGCCTGGCAGGCGCGATCGGTCCAAGTCGTGGCGAGGCGCAGCGCCGTCAGGGTGACGTCGGTGCCGGACACGCGGCGCAGCACCGCCTGCACATGCTCCAGCGTGACCGGCTCCGTCCGGTGGAAAGCGGCGCCATCGAACTCGACCATCGCGATGATGCCTGGCCGTGAGTAGGTGTACATGCCCGTCGGCGTGTAGTGGCGGCCAAGGCTGAGCACGTCCGGATCGGCGAGTTCGACGTCTACGGAATAGCCGGTGAACTCCGCATCGGTGCCGGTGAAGGCAAAGCCGCCAAGCCTGCGCACCGTGCTGCGGCCGCCATCGCAACCGACGAGCCAGCATGCGCGAAAAATCTCGCCACCGGCGCGGACGGTCACGTCCTCATCCGACTGGTCGAAGTTTTCGACGCCAAGGCCGCGCCTGATCTCGACACCCATGGCGGTCGCGCGCGCGGCAAGCATGGTTTCCAGATGCTCCATCTCGACCGCCATGCTGGTGCCCGCCGGTCCTGGCAGGCGATAGGGCCATTTCGAGCTGTCGACGGCGTCGAGGTGGAACTGGATGCCGGCGAAATGGCCGCCCGGCCGGCGCGGCTGCTGCATCCAGTGCGCGGCCAATTTGCTCTCGCCCGTGCCATCCTTCTTCGCCGGCGCAACGGCGTCCAGCAGGCTGCGCCGATGGAAGGCCTCGAGGGTGGGTGCCGAGAGACCGCGCATGCCGAAGGGAAGCCGCTTCAGCGGCGAATGCGGGTCTTCGGCCTTTTCCAGCACCAGCACGGAGGGGCCTGCCAGGCGCAACTCGCAGGCGAGAAACAGGCCGACGGGGCCGGCGCCGGAGATGACGACGTCATAGGAAATCGGGTGGTGGTTGCGCATGAAACTACTCCTTGGTCGATGTTCGACCGGAGCGTTCCTCGAGATAAGAACCACACGGACGAACGATTGAACGCTCGATCAGCGTCCGATGTTCGTCGTGGGGATCTCGGGCACGAAGCCAAAGACCAGAGCTCTCGTTACCGAGAGGAGTTGGGCTTACCAAACCAACCCTGCCTTTTCCGACAGCGCCGATATAAGGTCATGGCGATCGATCCGCAACAGGGTGAGTCATGGTTTTCTGGATAGCGAGCGTGGCCGGATTGGCGATCGCCTACCTCTTCGGCTCCACGCCCACCGGCTATCTGGCGGGAAGACTACTGAGCGGCATCGATATCCGGGAGCATGGCTCCCGGTCGACGGGCGCAACCAACGTCTTGCGGACCCTTGGCAAGGGACCTGCCTTGGCTGTGCTGCTGGTCGATGTGCTGAAAGGCGTGGCGGCGATCGTCTTTGCCCGCTGGTTTTATGCCTTGCCGTTTCTGACGCCCCCGACCGGGCTCGACCTGCAAAGCTTCGTGCCCTGGGCGGTGTGCCTGGCAGGACTTGCCGTTTTGCTGGGGCACGGCCGTTCGATCTGGCTCAATTTCACCGGCGGCAAATCCGCGGCGACGGGGCTCGGCGTGCTGTTGGCGCTGTCCTGGCCGATCGGTCTGGGCGCCGGAGCGGCTTTCTGCATTGTGCTGGCCATTTCCAGGATTGTTTCCCTGAGTTCGATGCTGGCCGCGTTGACAGCGATCGTCTTCGTCTGTGCTCTTTCGCAGCCATTGCCGTACCGGCTGCTGGTGATTGCCGGCGGCCTCTATGTGATCGCGCGTCATCGCGCCAACATCGGGCGGCTGGTGGCCGGGACGGAGCCGCGCCTTGGGCAGAGCAGCCCGGGATCGCAAGTGGAACCGCAGGTCTAATCGTCGGCCCATACGAGCAGGACCTTCTCCCGAGGTCGTCGATCTCATCTCCGACATTCGGCGACCGCTCCTGAAGAGCACGGGGCTTGGCATCTGTGCCAAACCATGCGCATCGGCGATAACAGGTTCCAGCACGGACGAGGGGACGGTTCCGGAAAAACACAATGGCAAGGCGGTTTGCATTTCTCCTGGTGCGCGACTTCACGCTGTCGCCGCTGTCGCTGTTCATCGACACGCTGCGGCTGGCAGGCGATGAGGGCGACCGCAGCCGCAGGATCGAGTTCGACTGGGAGATCGTCGGCGAACGCGGCCTGCCGATCCGGGCCAGTTGCGGCGTCGAATTGCTGCCGACAAAGGGGATCGGCAATCCGGAGGATTTCGACAATGTCGTCGTGGTCGGCGGCCTGCTCGACACCAACCGCAGCCTGAGTTCCGACAAGGAGGCCTTCCTGTTGCGGGCGGCCGAAAAGGGGGTGCCGCTGACGGCGCTCTGCACGGGAAGCTTCGTGCTGGCGCGCTACGGCCTGCTCGACGGCTACGCCGCCGCCGTCAGCTGGTTCCACATCAAGGATTTCCGCAACCAGTTCCCCGATGTCAACGCCCATGCCGACAGCCTGTTTTCCGTCGACCGGGGCCGTTCGACTTGCGCCGGCGGCACGGGTGCGGCCGACCTCGCCGGCTATTTCGTGTCGCAGTTCATCGGCCAGAAGGCGGCGGAAAAGGCCGCCAAGATTCTGGTGCTCGACCGCATCAGGAGCAGCCGGGACGTGCAGCCCGTCGGCGACCTGTTTCCGGCGGCGTCGAGCCGCGCGGTCAAGCGCGCTTTGCTCCTGATGGAGAGCAACCTGCAGGAGACGTTGTCGGTCGACGAGATCGCAACCCGGCTGAACCGCTCGCGGCGCCAGCTCGAGCGGCTTTTCGGCACCGAACTCGGGATCGGCCCGATGGCGGCCTATCTGGCGCTGAGGGTGCATCATGCGAAGTCGCTGCTGGAAGGCAGCGACCTGCAGATCGGCGACATCGCCTATCGCTGCGGCTTCACCAATGCCGGCCATTTCAGCCGCGTCTTCCGCCAGCAGACGGGCATCACGCCAACCCATCTGAGGCATCCCAACCGCATGGCGAGCGCCGCGGCGGGGCAATAAAGCCTGCCGCGTAGCGCCACCTCAGCAGCGCCCGAGCTGGGCCGGCTCCCGGGCGACGTGCGTCACGAAATGCGCTGACCGTCCTCGTCGAGCAGAACGCCGCCTTCGGGATCGAAGCCGAGGTCGATTGCTTCGCCTTCGCGAAGCACGCGGCCGGTGATCGGCGCGTTGGCGCGGACGCTGGTCTTGCCGCCGATGTCGACCTCGTAGATCGCGCTGCCGCCTAGATACGAGGCCGAGACGACACGGCCGGACAGCCTGTTGGCGCTTGCCGTCGCGCCGACCGACAGCTTCTGCGGCCGCACCACGACAGTGACCTTGCTGCCCGGCGCAAGCGGCCTTGCACAGGCGACCTCGACCGTCTGGCCGGTGGCAAGTGCCACCGCAATTGCCTTGCCCGACCGGCTCACGGTTCCGCCCAGCATGTTGGCCTTGCCGAGGAAGTCCGCGACGAAGGCCGTGGCGGGCGTTTCATAGACCTCTTGCGGGGTTCCGATCTGCTCAACCGCGCCCGCATTCATCACCACGATGCGATCCGACATGGAGAGCGCTTCCTCCTGGTCGTGGGTGACGAAGATGGCGGTGATGCCGGTTTCCTTCTGGATCTTCTTGATCTCGACGCGCATCTCCTCGCGCATATTGGCGTCCAGCGCCGACAGCGGCTCGTCGAGCAGCAGCACCTGCGGCTCGAAGACGATGGCGCGGGCGAGCGCGATGCGCTGCTGCTGGCCGCCCGACAGCTGCGACGGCAGCTTCTTCTCGCTGCCCGGCAGCCGCACCATTTCGAGCGCCTGGCCGACCTTGCGCGCGATCTCGGGCTTCGGCACGTTGCGGTACTTCAGGCCGAAGGCGACATTGTCGAAGACGTTCTTGTGCGGGAACAGCGCATAGCTCTGGAAGACCAGCCCGATATTGCGCTTGTAGATCGGCACGTCGTCGACCCGGCGCCCGTCGATCATGATCTGGCCGCCCGAAATGTCGACCAGGCCGGCGATGGAGCGCAGGATCGTCGTCTTGCCGCAGCCCGAAGGCCCGAGCAAGGTGACGAAGCTGCCCTTGGCGATCGAGAGCGAGAAATCGCGCACGGCGACGAACTTGCCATAGGCGATGTCGATGTCGCGGAACTCGACCGCGGGCTGGCTCGTCCCAGGGGCGGCGCTCGCTACGGCTCCGTCCAGGCCGGGCCATGCCACCCCGGCCGCTGCCGGCCGGGGTATTTCCGAAAGGTCGTGGCTGTCAGGCACCTTTCGAGATCCTGTTCCACTGCTTGGTCCAGACATCCTCGTTGGTCGCCCAGTAGACCGGGTCGGCGAAGGTCAGCGACTTCATCGTGCCGGTCTTGTCGAAGGCCGGCAGCTTCTCGATCTTCTCGGTGAGCTTGACCTTTGTCGGGTCCAGCGACGGCGGATAGCTCTGGCCCTCGGCCACCGCGATGGAGGTCGCCGGGTCGAGCATGAAGTTGATCAGCTCCTCGCACTCGGCCATCGGCGAGCCTTTCAGGATCAGCATGTCCTCCATCCAGGCATAGGAGCCGGCTGGGTCGAGATAGCCGATCGGATGGCCCTGGTCCTGCAAGGCGGCGACGCGGCCCGACCATGCGTCGGTCACCACGATCTCGCCCTTGGAAAGCAGGTCCATCAGCTCGGCGCCGGAACTCCAGAACTTCTTGGCGAGGTCGCGCGTCTCGCGCACCTTGGCCCAGATCGCGTCCATGTCCTTGAGATTGTTGGGATCCTGTCCGGTGGCGAGCGCGGCGTACCAGACGCGCGTGGTCATGTCGTCATAGCCGCCGACCTTGCCGGCATATTTCTTGTCGAGCAAAAGGGCCGCGCCCTTTTCCTTGGCTTCCTCGGGCGAGATCACCTTGGTGTTATAGGCGATGCCTGTCGTGCCGTAGTCGTAAGGCACGGCCGAGAGTTTCGGCGTCAGCTTGCGGAACGGATCGATCATCGGCTGCAGCACGTTCGCCATATTGGGAATGTTGGCCTCGTTGATCTCCGAGGTCAGGCCGCCATTCACATATTTGATGTAGTAGTTGACGCCGGAGGAATGGATGACCTGGTAGTCGCCGGGCTTGGCGGTCTTGATCTTGGTGATGATCTCGTCCTCGTCGCCGAACGTGCCCTGGACCACCTTGATCTTGGTCTTGGTCGTGTAGGGCTGGAAGGCATATTTGTCGATCGCGTCCTGCACCGTGCCGCCCCAGCCGTCGAAGCGAACCTCTTCGACCGCGGCGAGCGCCTGCTGCATCCAGGGCATGTCGAGGCCGACCGCGGCGGCCGCGGCGGCGGTCAGCGTCAGGAAAGTGCGGCGGCTGAGATCGCCGTTTTGATATCGATCATGCAGCCGTTCAAGCCGCTTGCCGTTGGACAATTTCATCGTGCTTCTCCTTTGGTTCACCGCGTCGTTTCAATCTGGTCAGGCTTTGCAGGATCAGGCCGCCGAGCAGGGGGATGCCGACGGTCACCAGGATCATGACGGTGCCGAGCGCGTTGATCTCCGGGCTGATCGAGATCTTGAGCATCGAAAGGATCTGGGTAGGCATGGTCTCGACGCCCGCCGGCCGCCAGAACAGGCTGGCCGATGTGTTGTCGAACGAGATGGTGAAGGCGAGCAGCGCGCCGCCGACGACGGCGGGGATGAGCAGCGGCAGCGTGATCTCGCGGAAGGACGAGAAGCGCGAGGCGCCGAGCGAGAGCGCCGCCTCCTCATAGACGCGCCGGATGCCGACCATGCGCGCCTGGGTGATCAGCACCACATAGGGCACGGCGAGCAGTATATGTCCGAGCACCAGGAGAAGCATGGTGCGCGGCTGGTCGACCGCCTTGATCAGCACCAGAAGGCCGACGCCGAGGATGGTCTCGGGCACCAGCGCCGGCAGGATCACCAGCGTACTGAGCGCCTGCTTGCCGCGGAATTCGAAGCGCACCAGCGCATAGGAGGTGACGACGCCTATGGCCGTGGTGACGGCGGCCGTGACCAGTGCGATCCACAGCGACGTGCGGAACGCGGTCAGCACCTGATCGTTGGCCATCAGCTTGCCGTACCATTGCAGGCTGAAGCCCGTCATCGGGAAGCCGCCGAACATCGAGGCGTTGAACGACAGGATCACAGTCGCCACGATCGGGGCGAACATGAAGATGTAGACGCAGACCGTGACGAAGCCGGTCAGCCGCCAGGCCCATCTGCCTTCCTCTTTGCGCCGCGCCTTCATCCGCCCAACCCCTTGACGATCTGCGACATGCCCATGAAACGTGTGTAGATGGCGGCGAAGAAGCCGAGCACGAGGAAGAGCACGATCGAAAGCGTGGCGCCCATCGGCCAGTTCAGCTCGCCCATGATGGTGTCGTAGATCAGATTGCCGAACAGCGCGTCGCGGCCGGAGCCGAGCAGTTGCGGCGTCACATAGCTGCCGGCGGCCAGCACGAAGCAGAGCAGCAGGCCCGCCGCCAGGCCGGGCAGCGAAAGCGGAAGCGTGACCTCGCGGAACGCCTGCGCGCTGGTGCAGCCCATCGAGCGCGCGGCCGAAATCAGGGTGCGGTCGATGCCCTCGAGGCTGACATAGACGTTGAGGATCATGTAGGGCAGGAGGAAGTGCAGCATGCCGAGGATGACCGCGCTCTCATTGTAGAGCATCGGCAACGGCTCGCTGATGATGCCGAGCTTCAGCAGCGCGACATTGATGACGCCCTGTTCGCCCAGGATGTTGATCCACGAAAAGGTGCGGATGGTGAAGCTGATCCAGAACGGCACGATGAGCAGGAGAAGCAGCAGCCATTTGTGCCTGAAGGTCGTCGCCCAGATGAAATAGGCCGGGAAATAGCCCAGCACCCCGCAGAGCAGCGCGGTGATGGCGCCGACCCGCAGCGTCTTCAAAAGGAAGCTGGCATAATAGCTGTCGGTCAGGAATTCGTGCCAGTTCGCCGTCGTCAGCGCGCTGGTTTCCACGCCGGCGGTGACGAAGGTGAAGAAGGTGTAGGCCGCCATCACGGCGATCGGCAGCACCAGGAAGAAGATCAGCAGCAGGAGCACCGGCGCGACCAGCAGCCATGCCAGCCGTGGATCATACAATGTCCATCGTCGTTTCATGAGCACCCGGTGCGCTTTCTTTGAAGCGCCTGTTTTGTTCCCGGGCCAAGATTGGGTGATTGGTGGCCGGATGTCTACACCAGGCGATTGAGCCAGCGGACATCAGGCGCGTCGCCGGCTGCGATGGACGCCGTGTCGGCGGACGGCATCGCAGCGGCTCCGACGATCGTTGGCGAAGCTCAGCCCTTCGCGATGCCGCGTGCAATCAGCCGCGCCAGACGCTCGGAGAATGCCCTGGCATCGGCCGGTTTGTCGCCGTCGAGCACGCGCGCTTCGTCGTAGAGAAGGTGGGCCGCGTCGTCCTTGAAGGCCTGCTCCTCGTCGCCCAGGCTCGCCAGCGCCAACACGCGTTCGTGGCGCGGGTTGATTTCGAGGATGGGCTTGGCCGCCTTGTCGAGGCGGCCGGCGGCGTTCATCAGCCGCTCGAACTGCCGGTCGGGACCATGCTCCGGCGCGACCAGGCAGACGGCGCTTTCGGTCAGGCGGTCGGAGGCTTTTACGTCCGAAACAGCATCGCCAAGTGCCGATTTGACGAAGGCCAGGAAGCCGTCGACCTCGGGCGTTGCCGCCGCATCCGGCTTCTTGGCATCGTCGAGCAACGGAATGTCGGACAGCTCGGCCACGCCTTGCGTCACCGACTTGAACGGCTTGCCGTCGAAGTCCGGCGCCATCGTCACCCAGAAACTGTCGACCGGGTCGGTCAAGAGCAGCACCTCGATGCCGCGAGCCTTGAACCCTTCGAGCTGCGGCGAGGCTTCGAGCCGGGCGCGGTCGTCGCCGGCCATGAAGAAGATAGCCTTCTGGCCTTCCTTCATCGCCGCGACATAGTCGGCAAGGCCGCGCCAGCCTTCGCCCGAGGCGGTCGAGTGGAAGCGGGCGAGCTTCAGCAATTGCTCGCGCCGCTCGTAATCCTCGTAGAGCCCTTCCTTGAGGACGACGCCGAAATTCTCCCAGATTTTGGCGTAGGCTTCGGCGTCGTTCTCGGCCAGCTTGGCGAGGTCGCCGAGCACGCGGTTGGTCAGCCCCTTGCGGATCGAGGCCAGCAGCGGGCTTTCCTGAATCATTTCGCGCGAGACGTTGAGCGGCAGGTCGGCGGAATCGACCAGCCCGCGCACGAAGCGCAGATAGCGCGGCAGAAGGTCGGCATCGTCGGTGATGAAGACGCGGCGCACATAGAGCTTCATGCGGCCCTTGCGGTCCTGGTCGAACAGATCGAACGGCGGCGAGCCCGGCACGAAGGCGAGGACGGAGTATTCCTGCCGACCTTCGGCGCGGAAATGGATCGTGGCGGCCGGCTCGTCATACTGGCCGGCGACGCTGCGATAGAAGTCGGTGTATTCCTCGGGCTTGATCTCGCTCTTCGGCCGCACCCAGAGCGCGGTGCCATCGGCGATGTCGCGCGCCTCGGCGCCGGGTTTTTCGATGAGCGTGATCGGCACCGGCACATGGCCCGACTGCGACTTGGCCAGCTGTTCGAGCTGGTAGGCGCCGGTGTAGGACACGGCGTCATCCATCAGATGCAGCACGACGCGGGTGCCGCGCTTGGGCGCGGCTTCGAGCGGGGCCGGCGCGATTTCATACGAACCCTTGCCGTCGGACGACCAGCGCCAGGCCTCGTCGCTTCCCGCCAGGCGGCTGATGACATCGACGCGGTCAGCCACCATGAAAGCGGAGTAGAAGCCGACGCCGAACTGGCCGATGAGCTGCGTGTCCTCCGTGCCTGTGCCGACGCGCTCGATGAAGGCGCGGGTGCCCGAGCGGGCGATCGTGCCCAGGGCCTCGGCCATGTCGTCGCGACTCATGCCGATGCCATTGTCCTCGACGGTGATCTCTTTGTTGTCGGCATCAGCCGAAATCGAGATGCGCGGCTTGGGATCGTCGCCCAGCAATTCGGGGCGGCTGACGGCCTCGAAACGCAGCTTCTCGCAAGCGTCGGCGGCGTTGGAAATCAGCTCGCGCAGGAAGACGTCCTTATCGGAATAGACCGAATGCACCATCATGTGCAGCAGCCGCGAAACATCGGCCTCGAATGCCCTGGTTTCCGTCGCTTTCGTATCCGTCGTCATTCAGATTTTCCCACGCTGTTCATCCGCCCCGCCGCGCCGGGCGCGTTCGGGACTTTCCTTTCAACCATTTTTAGTGGTGCTGGCAACTGCGTTCAGCGTGCCAGCGCGCCGACGATATGGTGGTGGGATGCGAAGGCGACAAGAGGGCGTCGGCGGCGAAACTATCGATCTCCCCCCTCGCGGGGGTTGAGGAGCGGTCCGCGCAGCGGACGGGAAGCCAATTGCTTGGATTTCCGAGCGAGGAAAGCCCGGCAGGGCAGAGGGGGGCGATGTCCCCCCGACGTCTCAGGATCTGGGTCGCTCTCCCCCACTTTCTTGGGGGGCGAGGAAACCAAGCTGGATGCCCTACTTCCCCGCCATGTGATCCGCCAGCGCCTGCGCCTGCGCGAGCAGCGCCGGGTAGGCCGGGGTGTCCGGCAGGCTCTTGCCCATGCAGGCGCGGAAGTCGTTGTCGCCTTTCGTCCAGGCGGCGTTGGCGGCATCGGATGTGTTTTCGTCGCTGTCGTCGGTGGCCTGCTTGGCGAGTTTCTGGGCGGCGGCGTCGGCGGCGGTCCACGCGTCGTCGCAGGCCGCGATCTTGGGGACGGGCGGTGCCGCGGGCGCTTCGGCGATCAGGACGCTGTTGCCCTTGACGACCGTGACGACGACCTCCTGGTCGGAGTTCGGTCCGATATCCTGTGCCCAGCCGCCGAGGCGGGCGATCGCCATGTCGGCGCCGTCGGGCTTCTTCAGCGCGAAGTCGAGCGTGCCGGTGAAGGCAGCGTCGCTGCCGATGGCCTGGGTGTAGAAGGCATCGAGCTTCAGCGCCGCGTCGAAGCTGGTGGGCAGTTTGAGATCGGCGTCAGTCTCGGCGGCGCGCGACTGCAGCCAGTGCTCGACCAGCCCGCGTGTCGAGGCCACGATGCTGGGACCATCCTCTGTGCCGTGGCGAAGCCCGTCCAGCATGCCGAAGCCGACATCGGAGGAACTGAGGCTTTCGATGTTGATCTTGCCGGCGGCCGGAAAATCCTTGACCGTGAAAGGCCCGAGCAGGGCGGAAAGGCGCTTTTCGAGATCGGCGCGGGCCTTTTCGTTGGCCGCATCGAGCGTCTCCACCGGCGCGTTCGTGCTCTCCATCGCCGCGATGTCGGCAATCGCCTTGTCGCGCGCGGCGATATAATCGTCCTCGGGCGAGGCCGCGAAGGCAGCACTGCTCGCCAGTGCAAACATGACCGTCCAGACCAACCGCATGACAGAACCTTTCTTCGTGGCGGATCAACAGGCCAGGCAGCCATCGGGCAGCTTTGCGGCTATTGCGCGGCAGAAAACATCGCGGCGAAACATCCTGATCGGGGAGGCATGGCAAGCGCCGCCATTAACCATCAGTTAACTATCCGGTCGCCTTTGAATCAATTTTGACGGATACTGTTTCCAGGCCAAACGAGGCTGCTCGAGAGGCCGGAGACGACAGTAATCATAAGCCTGAATCACAAGCCTGACGCGCCACTTTCGGTCGTGCACGGCAGGTTCAAAAAAAGAAGCGACGGACCACCGTCGCCTTGCGGGGAGGCGTCAGCATCATTCTTGATGAGGACCGCCAGAATGAAGATCGAAGACGCAGTGACCGCTGTAACAGCCGAGGCCAACGCGCTGCTGTCATGCCTCGGCCAGCCCGTCGTCGCCTACCACGTGACGGAAATCATGCGAGAGGCGAATCAGGAACACGCAAGGCGGATGCAGCTCGCCCTGATGCGGCGAAGCATCGAGGCGCTGGTCGATGACGGCCTGGAGGACGTCGCCGCCGAGCAATGTGTTTCACAGTTCCACGGTCATCTAGGCTCGACGTGGAGGCTGCTGCACGCCTTGGATGGATTGGCGCACTGATTTCCCGGGAAGTCGCTCAATCGTATTGCTCTCGGCCGCCTTCGAAACCCTGTCGGCGATATCGTCGGCGATTATAGGATCGTCGGAAAAATGATGCCTCGTGACACCCGACGCTAGAGATGGAGCACGATCCGTGCGGCCCCTGGCCTGTGCGGGGTTCATGACCATCTCTCGTGAAACGGGTTCTGTCGTTCGGATGGGTGCAATTTTCGGTGGGCCGTTGCGGTGTCGATCTCGACGATGACTCGAGCGCTAATCTTGACCGTTATCTTGCCGGCCTCATCATCGATGCGCGTCACGTGCCCCGTTATCGCCACCTTGTCGCCGGGCTTCGCTTTCCGCGGAGGCTCAATGGCAACTGGGAGGCCGTGGCTTGGAATGCTCACACATGCTCGGCCACTGCGACGAACCATCAGGATCGTCGCCGTCAGCGCCACCTCATCGCCGATCTCCATGCTCCGTCCCATACCTCTAGTTCCGGCGCCTATGATGAGTTGATCAATCACTGAACCCTGTTCTGCGTCAGGCGGGCGGGCGTCGAGAAGCGCCGAAGTGCATTCCGATGGCGGACGCTATTTCCATCTGCCTATGCGAGCGCCCGCCTGCTGGAGGAACCGACCGAGCCTCCCGGTTCTCAATACACCTGCTATTTGGCCGATCTTTCCGATCGCCCCATGGCCGTCGGATGCTGTCCGTTCCAACGGCGGGCGGGGCAGCCCAAGGCGCATGCGTTGGGTATCCGCGAAGGCAATTGCATCGCGCTCACGCCTGAATTGATAGAAGGTTTCATGGTCGTTCTCGCATACGCGGGCAAACCAGCCACCAAAACCCTCCGACAGCTCCACGGCGGCTTTAGGGCAATCGCTGTCATACTGAGGGTGAACAAGCATGGCGCTTCCTCATCGCAGCCGAAAAGGACGTCTCAACAAAAGTAACCGTCGACAATGAATGTGCTGTGACAGGCGCAACGGCCTCGCACCGTCCTGTGTTCTGCCAACCCGCGTCAGATGCAGCTTGCCTTGATGCAGCGAAGTATCGAGGCGCTCGTCGATAACGGGCTGGAGGATGTGGCGGCGGAACATTTTGCCGCGCAGCTCCACGGCCGTCTCGGCCCGACCTGGAGGTTGCTGCGCACTTCGGATGGCGTGGCGCGCTGAATGGGCGCCAAGTGACAAAATACCGTCAGCCTGATATGGTCCTCGATGGCCTACACCGGCTGTCATCGCAAGTTTGGGGAGGGATGGCGTAGAGGCCTCCGCTGACGCACTTGTCTTGACTGGCGGGAAGAGGTTTGGATTGTTCGGACCGCTCCGTTCCGATGGGGGTTAGCATGTCCGCCTCACGACGTGTCCTTTCGGTTCTATTGCTCGCGCTTCCCTTGGCGATCTACGCAGAGCGCGCTTCGGCGGAAATAAGAATATGCAATAATTTTTCGCAGACGGTTTATTTTTCAATAGGTTACGCCCAGCCGGGCTATGATTCCTTCATGTCTCGCGGATGGCTTATATTAAATCCGAATGGCGGTTGCGACGAGTTCGACAGCGCCCTTCATCTTTCTGTATTTTGGTACTATGCAGAGACCAACGCATACTACGTAAGAAAGCACGTCAAAAATACGAATACATGGGGAGCCGTGCGCCCGGACAAGCAATTATGGGTCGCGCAACACTCGTTCAATATTATTGATAACCCAGGTATGGGTCGGCCATCCGATCCGGGAGCGAAACTGGTCGGCTTTACCAAGTCAATTGAAGCCAGCGGTTCCGAACTGAATGAGACACTGACCATCGAGGCGGACGGGATCAACGTTACGCAGAGCATCAAGAACGATAGCCAATAGCTTTGACCGGCCGAGTCTCGGGCCTACAAGGCTGTCGGCGACCGGATCGTCGGCACGAAGCCTGAGTCACGCCTTCTGCCTAGTCAGCCGATCCAGCGCATCCACGATCAGGTCACAGAACTTCGCGTGGTCGAGCTTCATCGCCACGGTGTGGCGGAAGTCGGTCTGCTCGCCCGCTGTGCCGCCGAAATGGCGCATGCCGCCCATCTTCTCGAAATTGCAGACGGTCATCCCCTTGGTCCAGCGGCCAGCGACTTCGACGCGGATATCGGCCTTCTCGGTGGTGAAGACGCTTCCGTCGATCATGGCGGCGACGCAGCATGCGTCATGGATGGCGGGATATTCGATCTGCAGCAGGCCGCCATGCGTGGTCGCTATGAACTCCCAGATATCGAGGATGAACCTGGCCATCGGGCCGCCGATGGCGCGCACGCGATCCTGCAGGTCCGGGGTGGCTAACGCCTGATGGGTGAGGTCGAGCCCCACCATGGTGACATCCCAACCGCCGCGGAACACCACGTCGGCGGCTTCCGGGTCGGCATAGACGTTGAACTCCGCCGCCGGCGTGATGTTGCCCCGCGTAAAACTGCCGCCCATCGCGACGACCCGCTTCACCCGTTCGACGATGCGCGGGTCCTTGCGCGCGGCGAGCGCGATGTTGGTGTAGGGACCGACCGGCACCAGCGTCACCGTCTTCGGCTCATGCGCCATGACGGTGTCGATGATGAAGTCGACGGCATGCCGCCTGTCGAGCTCGAACGAGGCGGGCGGCAGCACCGGGCCGTCGAGCCCTGTATCGCCGTGGATCTCGACGGCCAGCACCTGATCGATGATGAGCGGGCCGGGAGAGCCTTTCGCCACCGGCACCTTGATGCCATAGGCGGTGCACACGGAAAGCGCATTGCGCGTGGTGTTGTCGACATTGTGGTTGCCCGAAACCGTGGTGATGCCGAGGAGATCGATCTTCGGATTGCCGGCCGCGAGCAGAATGGCGATGGCGTCGTCATGCCCGGGGTCGCAGTCCAGGATGATCTTTTCCATGTTAGGCACCTCCCTTGTCGGCCGAACTTGTGGGCACAAGAGGCTGGCGCGCGCGGGCAGTCAAGGCTCTGGTGCTCGACCGATCCAGGCCACGCCCTTGCCTGCGGAAATCTCGTCGCGCGCCTGCCGGCGCATGCTCGGCGCCGCTGATTCAAACAGAGCCGTCTTTGCCGCATGGAACAGGGGAAAGCTTCATTCGTTCGTTCGAATGACAACAAGCAGGGAAATAGGAGGTAGCGTCCAGGTGACGCGGCATCCAGCGCCGTGGCTCGAACTAAGTGGAGAATACGATCGCGGTGAAGGTCGCGCCAGGTGAGGTCAAGTGATGAATCATTTGCAGGGTACCAGGTCCAAATGTCTGCGCTTTGACTTCACCTTTCCCAAAAGACGGCCTTCTATTTCACTTCGCGCGATATGTGGCAGCGGGTGTAGCGCCATGCTGCCAACCGTTTCGTCAATCCTCATCCTGCTGTTGGCATCTCCGGCAAATAGCCAGCTGGCGCCCGATGCGTCATCGCCCGCAGCCAATGGCCGATCGCCGGTCGTGGTTTCGGACCGCACCGATATCGCGAAAGGCGATGATGGGCAGGCGGCCTTGCTGAGCGAACTGGCCTCGGCACGGGCTGAGTTGGCCAGGCAAGCGCAGGTCCTGAAGGAGCAGCAGCAGACGGACGAAGCGCTCAAGCTCAATCTGGAGACAGCGCAGCGTGCCATCGAAGATTTCAGAACGGAAGCCAGTCTCTGGGACGGCAAGAAAGGCGCTATAGCTGAAGCGCCTCCTTCCACGGACGCCTCGCAGCCTGACGCGACGCAGGCGCTGGATGAGGAGCGCCATAAGGTTGGGCTCCTGGAAAAGGAGCTCGCCGCAGCCCGTCAGACCATCGATGCCCTCAAGACAGGGGCAAATCTGGCCGTCGCGGAGCAGGCCAAGGCCGTGACGGACCGACAAGCGGCCGACGCCGCTTCGGCGCAGGCGCTTGATGAGGAGCGCCACAAGGTTGAACTCCTGGAACAGGAACTCGCCACGACCCGTCAGACCATCGATGCGCTCAAGGCAGGCGCAAATCTGGCCGTCACCGAGCAGGCCAAGGCCGTGACGGACCGACAAGCGGCCGACGCCGCTTCGGCGCAGGCGCTTGATGAGCAGCGCCACAAGGTTGAACTCCTGGAACGGGAACTCGCCACGGCCCGCCACACGATCGATGCTCTCAAGACAGGTGCAAATATGGCCGTCGCGGAGCAGGCCAAGGCCGTGAAGGACCGACAACAGGCCGACGCCGCTTCAAACCAGGCTCGCAATGCGCTCCAACTGGAACGTCAACGAGCAGATTCAGCCATGCGTGATCTCGATAGTGCCCGCAAGGAGCGCGACGCCTTGAAGCAGAGTTCGATGGATCTGAGCGCGGCGCTGGACCAGGAGCGTGAAAGAGCCAACGGCCTGGCCCGCAGCCTCAGTGCCGCGCGCGAGGACATCGACAGTTTGAAGATCGAAAGCGCCGGGGAAAAACGTCGAACCGCGGCCGTGGTGCGCGCACCCGAGGCCTCCAAGACCGCGCTCGCAAGCTCACCATCGCGTCCGGTCGCAGCGCGTAAACCGGGCTTGCTGAAAAAACATAAGGTGAAGGGCGTAAAGTCGCGGCAGCCTGTCATGATGGCAACCTTCGCTCTTCCCCCCGCTTTGCTGCCAACCCGACCACTTTCGCAGTGAAAGACAGGGGAGCGAAATGCGTGGCGCACGGAGGATGACAGTGAAAAAATACCTCGCGGCGGCGTTGACGATCGGCATCGCGATCGGGCCGGCCTCGGCTCTCGATGCAGGCCTGGGCGGCAAGGTCGGCGGCCTCGGGATCGGCGCTGGAGTGAGCGCCGGTTCGCAAGGCGCATCCGCAGGGGTAGGCGCGAGCGTCGGCGGTGTCGGCGGCGCAAACGTCGGCGCTTCGGTCGGCGCAGGCAACGTAGGCGTCGGTGCCAGCGGCAATGTCGGTAACTCAGGCGTCGGTGCCAGCGGCAACGTCGGTAACTCAGGCGTCAGTGCCAGCGGCAACGTCGGCTCCGCAGGTGTCAGTGCCGGTGGCAACGTTGGCACCACAGGCAGAGGCCTTTCGACAGGTGTCGGCCTTGGCGCCGCTTCCTCCGCCGAAAACGGATCGGCGGCCGCTCCAGGTGGCTCGGCCGCCGCCACGGCCAGTGGCTCCGCCGCGACTGGCACTGCCTCTGCCGCGACCGCCATTGCCAAGACCGCCAGGCCATCGATCGCCCTGCCGCCCGTCCTCAGGCCGTCCAAAGCCGGTCAGGACGACCTTACCAGGGGATATCCCTTTGCACCCCTGGAAGCACTGAAAGCCAAACCCGGCACGCCAGCCGCGGTCGTGCTGGCCTGTCGCGCGGCGATCCTATCCGCCGCCGGGCCGCTTGGCGCCGTCCGTGTCCGTGCGGTCAGCGCGGGTGCCGTGCGTCGACGTGGGGGTGCGCTGACGGCGCCGATCCAGGTGCGAATAGACTATGCAGGACGCGGTGGCATCGAAGTTCGGCAAGCACAAGTCGGTTGTCGCCTCAACGCTGCGGGCAGGGTGATAGCGGTCATATAGAACCGATCCGCAACAGGGCACGCGGCGCTCCGCCGGTGTCGCCCGAGTCGGTCGGCACATGCGGCCGTGCTACCCCTTCCGCTTCTCCACCTCCGCCTTCCGCAGCAGGAACCGCTGGATCTTGCCGCTCGGTGTCTTGGGCAATTCGGCGACGAAATCGATCTCGCGCGGATAGGCGTGGGCCGAGAGCCGCTTGCGGACGTGTTGCGCCAGTTCCTCGGCGAGTTCAGGGCTGCCCTGGTAGGCGGACGCCAGGATGACGAAGGCCTTGACGATCTCGGTGCGCTGCGGGTCGGGCACGCCGACCACCGCCGCCTCGTTGACCGCAGGATGTTCGATGAGCACGCTTTCGACGTCGAAGGGGCCGATGCGGTAGCCCGACGAGGTGATGACATCGTCGGCGCGGCCGATGAAGGAGACCGAGCCGTCGGGCTCGTATTCCACCGTGTCGCCGGTGCGGTAGTAGCCGCCCGTGATCGCCGGGGTTTCGGCCTGGTGGTAGCCATCGAACCAGCTCAGCGGCGAACTGGCGATGTCGACGGCGAGGATGCCGGGCTGGTTGGGGCCCAGCTCGTTGCCGGCCTCGTCCAGCACCACCATGCGATAGCCCGGCATGGCAAAGCCGGCGGAACCCGCGCGCACGGAATGCGCGAGCCCATGATGGTTGTTGACCATCATGCCGTTCTCGGTCTGGCCGTAATGATCGTGGATGGGGGCGGCGAGATGGACGTCGAACCAGCGGATCACTTCAGGGTTGAGCGGCTCGCCGGCGCTGCTCACCACGCGCAGCCGGCCCTTGACGCGGGCGGCGGCTTCAGGCCCTTCGGCGAGCAGCAGGCGGAAGGCGGTGGGCGAGCCGGCAAGGCTGGTGACGCCGAGCCGCTCGATGACTTCATAGGTGCTCCTGGCGGTGAAGGCGCCTTCGTTGAAGGTCGTGGCTATGCCGAGCATCAAGGGCCCGGTGATGGCGTAATAGAGGCCGTAGGCCCAGCCGGGATCGGCGATGTTCCAGAAGACATCGTCGGGACGCAGCCCGATCGCATGCCGCATATAGGCGCCGAAGGCGAGCAGCGCATTGAGCGGCACCGGCACGCCCTTGGGCAGGCCCGTCGTGCCCGAGGTCGACATCATCATGAACAGGTCGTCGCCCTTGCGCATGACGGGTTCGCAATCGGCCGAGGCGGCGGCCAGGGCTGCGCGGAAATCGATGTCGCCGGCGGGCAGGGCATCGCCGGTGCCAACAATGATGGCGATCGGCGGGCCGTTCTCGATCTCGTCGAGCTTGCCGCGATTGGCCGGATTGGTCACCACCAGCTTTGCGCCGCTATAGCCCAGGCGGTGCTCGATCGCCTTCGGGCCGAAGGCGGTGAACAGCGGCTGGTAGACGGCGCCGACGCGCCAGGCGCCGAGGATGAGCGCTATGAGTTCGGGAATGCGCGGCAGCATGCCGGCGACGACATCGCCGGGCCCGACGCCCAACTCCTTGAGCAGATTACCGACGCGGCCCGACATATCAGCGAGGTCGTCGAAGCTGAATTGCCTGAGCTCGCCGCCGGCGGAGATCGCCCGCAGCGCCAGCCGGTTTTCGCCGGTGTGGCGGCCGCAGCATTCGACATAGGCGTTGATGCCGGTCGCCGGGTCGCCGTGAAGCCTGGCGATCTCATCCTCGATGCGGAAGCGCGCAACGGCGTCCTCGTAGCGTGGCAGGCCGGTCATGTCAGTCCTCCCTGGCGGCGCCCATCTCCCCATCGGGCGCCATCATCCGTCAGATTGCCCGAAATCGTGGTCATGGTCGATTGCGACGAAGGTGGACAGCCGGGCATTGGCCTGGTTTGCACCGGCCTGTATCATAGCCAGGTGAATGCAGGAGAGGAGCTCGAGCGTGCGGCTGGATCGGAATCTCTGCCATTGGCCAATCTGGGTCTGCATCGCCGTGCTGGCGCTTTGGCCGCGTGCCGCGTCGGCCGACACCATTACGCCGGAGCGCATCGCTGTCGCCCTGTCGAAGCTCGAAACGCTCGCCGAAGGCGCCGTCGCCGACGGTGGGGTGCCCGGTCTCGCCATCGCGGTGGTGCACGAGGATGAGGTGATCTTCCTGAAAGGTTTCGGCCATCGCGAGGCCGGCAAGCCGGAGGCGGTCGACGCCGACACGGTGTTCCAGATCGCCTCGCTCTCCAAGCCGGTCTCCGCCACCGTCGTGGCGGCGCTGGTCAGCGATGGGGTCGTGTCCTGGGATTCGAAGATCGCCGACCTCGATCCGGCCTTCCGGCTGGCCGATCCCTATCCGACCAGCCAGCTCACCGTCCGCGACCTGTTTTCGCACCGCAGCGGGTTGCCCGGCACCGCCGGAGACGACCTCGAGGACATAGGCTACGACCGCGCCGAGATCCTGCACCGCTTGCGGTTCGTGCCGCCATCGTCGAGCTTCCGTGCCGGCTATTCCTACAGCAATTTCGGACTGACCGAGGGCGCCGTCGCGGCCGCCGTGCCGGCAGGCAAGCCCTGGGAAGAGGTCGCCGAGGAGAAGCTCTACCGTCCGCTTGGCATGGCCTCGACCAGCTCCCGTCATTCGGACTTCGTCAAGCACGCCGATCGTGCCGCGCTGCACATCAAGGTCAATGGTGCCTGGGTCGCCAGGATAGAGCGCGATCCGGATGCGCAGGCGCCTGCGGGCGGCGTCAGTTCCACCGCACGCGATCTCTCGCAATGGGTGCGCCTCATCCTCGGCGACGGGGTCTATGCCGGCAAGACGCTTATATCAGCCGATGCGCTGGATCAGACGCATGTGCCGCTGATGACGCGCGGCAAGAACCCTGTCTCCGGCGGCGCGTCGTTCTACGGCCTCGGCTGGAATGTCGAATTCGGCCGGCATGGCCTGAGCTGGGGCCATGCCGGTGCCTTCAGCGTCGGCGCGCGCACGCTGGTGACGATCTTCCCGCGGGAGAAGCTTGGCATCGTCATCATCGCCAACGCCTTTCCGACAGGCGTGCCGGAAGGGCTGTCCGACAGTTTCGCGGACCTCGTCTTCGAGGGTTCGGTGCAGAAGGACTGGGTCGAGGCCTGGGACGGCATCTATGCCGGAATGTTCGGGCCGGTGGTCGAGGCGGCCAAGGCCACCTATGCCACGCCGCCATCTCCGGCAAGGCCGGCCCGGCCGGCAAGCGCCTATGCCGGCCGCTACGCCAACGATTTCTTCGGCGACGCTGTCGTGGCGAGTGCTGGAGACGGCCTCGTGCTCAAGGTCGGTCCGGCCGGCGCCCGGTCCTATTCCCTGGCGCATTTCGACGGCGACCTGTTCCTGACCTTCCCCGATGCCGAGACACCCGACAGGCCAACCGGCGTGAGCTTCGCCGTCGGCCCGGACGGCAAGGCATCGGCCATGACCATAGGCTTCCTCGACGACAATCATCTCGGCACGCTGCGCCGCGTGGGCGACTAGGGCTGACGGGGGCAACGAGCGGCGTCTGGTCGCAGATCTTGTGCCGCAGCTCATCGTTCCAGACATGCTTGCCCGATGTCGGATCGTCGCAAAGATCGATGCGATGGTTCACCGCGCCGCGCTGCCACAACACGATCGCGATGCGCGACAGTGCCAGCGCTGGAAGCAGGCCCGCCTGACAAGCGAGCGGATTTTCTCACGACGTATTTCTACAGAGGTGGATTCTGCAGAGGTGGACTTAACGAAAACGACGTCCGCTTTGCGCCGCAGCTGTAGAACCCAGTCCTGCCAACCACTGAAAGCAGACGCTAGCGGCAACCGCGCTGGAGGTCGCGGTTGCGCCTCATGTGAGCCGAAGAGGCAGGCAGTTGCTCGAACCGGGCAGGCGGGAGCGGTGTCTATTGTGGGGCCTCTATCAGGCGACGGCTGCAAATTTCGCGTAGTCCTGCGCCTGGCCCCAATACCGAAGCTGCGTCTTACCTTCCGAGTTGTGACGCTGCCGACATCAGCTCCTGAGTGTTCGGGGCGCCGAATAGGCCGCCATCGAGTACCTCGTTGGAAGTCCAGCGAACGACGCCATCGCGGTCCAGCAAGAACTGGCCGACGAGCTGCCCAACGCCGGTGGCCATCATCTGTTGATCCGCTTCCGTGATATCGTAGCCGTCCTTCTTGTTCAGATATTCGAGCGCCGCAAACGGCTCCATCGGTTCCGGCATCTCGCCGGGCAAGGCGACCCGTATCGACTTCACATCGCTCATCGAAACCTTTTGCGGCCATGCGCTCTCGTCTTCGGTGATCTGCATATTCGGCAGTCCAAAGGCACGGTGTGAAGTCCGCTCAGGATCGGATGCCGCGAGTAGGCCAAGCATCGGATGGTACCGCAGATAGAGGCGTGCCCGCTCGATGGGCGTGTTGACCACTGTCAGGCTTTCGATGCCCTTCTCGTTGAGGGCTGGGGTGAGTTGCGAAAGCATGGCGATATGACGCCTGCAAAAAGGACAATGGAGACCTCGATACAGCCCAACCAGCACTGGTTTCTCGCCTCGGAAATCGTCGATGGCGATCTTGCCCTCGCGGGTAATCGCGTCGAGCACGACATTGGGCGCCGTTTCGCCAGGTTGCAGCGGGCCTATGTTGAGACGTTCCGACATGCTGATCCCTCCTCGCGGGTCAATCCACAACGGATGTGCGGGCGGGTCGCTTGAGCCCATGCGGCACATACGTCCTTGGGCATGCTGAAATGGCGGTCGGCCATGGAACGGCGTCAAGGCCGGCGTCGATAGTTCCATTTTATAGCACGGACAGGGCGGACGCTAGTTCATACGGAAGGCAGTGCTTTCACCAGATGGTGTTCCACGAGCCGAGCGGGCTCTTGATACTCAGGTGCGCCAAGGTCTGGAAGTGCCCGATTTCGGATCATGGTCGCATCCGCCCAGCGAGCGAAAGCATCGACGCCACCGCTTCAACGCATTTGCGTTCTTCTTCCGTCAGGCCGGTTGAACCGAAGCCACTTTGCCGTCGGTGTCGACGATGCAACTCGTTGGCTTTCCCGCGACGTTGAGTTCGACCTGGTAGCTCTTGGAATCGAGCTTGCGCGAACTGGTCGGCAGCGCCTTGCTGCTATCGACCCCGCTCGCCTTCGCCGCCGCGCCGGCGCAAAGAAGCTGGAGATCAGCCGGTGCGGTTTCGACCGCGGTCCTCGACATCTGGTCGGGTGTCGGGGCACTCTGGCATGCCCCAAGAACCGTCGCGATGACAATCGAGGCTGATCCGTGAATGGTCCAGTGCCTCATCCGGAACTGTCTGCGGGTCAACATAGCCATAGTCTTATCCCCATTGTCGAACTATACGCCCGTCCTCGGTCAGACGCCCCTGTGTCAGACGCCCCTGTGTCAGACGCCCTTGTAGAGGGCAGCCCCCTGCATCAGCACGATGACCTTCGCCCCGACCTTGATGCGGGAATGCAGGTCGATGATGTCGCCATTGTTCATGCGGATGCAGCCGGAAGACACGTCCAGACCGATCGTCCACGGTTCGGGCGTGCCGTGGATTCGGTAGATCGTGTCGTGGTCGCCTTCATAGAGGTAGAGCGCCCGCGCGCCGAGCGGATTGTCGGGTCCCCCGGGCATGCCATTGGCCCAAGGCCGGGCTTTTGGATCCCGGGCAACCATTTCGGCCGGCGGTGTCCAGGTCGGCCATTCCGCCATGCGCCCGACCTTGACGATACCGGCCCATCCGAAGCCGTCCCTGCCGACGCCGATGCCGTAGCGGATCGCCTGCTGGCCGGGCTGGACGAGATAGAGGAAATGCTGGTTGCCATCGATGATGATGGTGCCGGGCTGCTCGGCGGTCCGGAACTTGACCAGTTGCGGACGGAAGGCATCCGGGACCTGCTTGTGCAGCTTGTAATACTGGTAGGCCTTGGTGCGATTGTAGTCCGTCCACTGACGTGTCTTGGGATTGTAAACCTGGGTCCCGGCGGCAAGGGACGCGGCGGTGGAAAAAACCAGCCCCAGCGCCAGCACAACCGCCAGACCCGCCGCGTGCCCGCCGCCGGTTCCCGTCGCCCGTTCGTCCGTGCCGAACCTCGTCTTCGAGCGTCTGATCATTGCTTGGCCCATCCTTCGACGCGCGCCGCGTTGCTGGTCACCCATTGCTCGGCGTATGCATTGGGCGCCTGTCGCTCGACCTGCAGCGCATAGCTCATGGCGATCGCCTCCTCCGGCTTGAAATCGACATGCTCCAGGAAGCGAACCACCTCCGGATGTTTCTTGCGCAGCGAAGTCGCGTAGGCGATGTGGTAATGGGCGGTGTCCCAGCCAACCGCGGCCCGCGATTTCGAAAGCCATTGCGGATCTTCCGTCGGCAGGACGATCTTCCATTTGGCGGCATCGTATGGTGGTTCGGTCAGCCGAACGATGTCGTGCAATTTGAAGACCACATGCGGCGCGTAGCAAGCGAAGACCATCGGCCGATCCGAGGCCTCCGCCGCATCGACGGCCGCCATGCCCACATCTTCCGGCATCTCCAGCAGCGTCAGGTTCCTGGCATAGCCGTAGCTGTTGGCGCGGATGCGCTCGATCGTGGTCGACGACCACGTCTGGGCGCCAATCCACATCTCGCCCTTGCCGTCTCCGTCCGTGTCGAGCGCCTCGGTCTTCTTCGGATCACCGAGGTCGGAAATGTCCTTGAAGCCGTATTTGTCCGCCGCTGTCCGGTTGGCGCAGATGCCTTGCCAGGCCGGAACCCCGATCGGGCTGATCGCGACCGTACCGGCCTGGGTGACATACTTCTTGATCAGGGTGTCGAGGTTCGGCAGCCACACTTCCGGATGGATGTCGACCTGGCCGGAGTCGAGGCCAGCGAACGCGATCATGGTGCCCATCTCCACCACATCCGCATCGAGCCCGAACTCCTTCTTGAGACTCACCTTCAGGATATTGGCCGTCGCCTGGCCCGACGACCAGTTCGGCATCGCAATAACCAGATCGGCGGCATGGGTACGAATGCCGCCAAGCACGAGCACCGAAGCCGCCAGCGCCAGCTTCAATGCCAGTTTCACCAAATCGGCCATCAAGTGATCCTCTACATCTTGCCGCTCGCGCCAGGATATGATCGCTGCTTGCGACGGGCGCCTCATGCGATTGTTTCGCCGGTCGGAAAGGCTGGCCGCGGCGGCCGGACCCGCGACGCGGTCACCGCCTGATGCGGCGCAGGTCCACGACACGGCCATTGCGCGCGTTCAAACCGATTTCAAACAGGCCGGTGGCGCGGCGTGCCCGATAGGTGAAAAGGCGCCCGCGGCAATCCACTCGCCGGACGTCTCGAAAACCACGGCTGCGCAGCAGCCTCTCGCCGTCTCGGCATGTGATCGCTCGGCCATTGTTGAGGCTGGTGCCGATATTGATGTTGATCGTTACGGCATGGGCGGGCGCCGGCAGAGCCAGGGGCACGACAAGACTGAGGACGAGACCCAGGCAAGCAAACAAGGGACGAGACATGGAACTCTCCGTGACGTTGCTTTGGTTCCCGTGGAATCATTTCCTCGAAAAGCGTATTGTCAAGGGAATAACTTCCGAGCAGGCCGGGGTCTGGATGGTCTTCGCCTCAGACGGAGCCGAATGCGACCAGCGCCACCAGGGGTGACGGCGCCGACCATGACGGTGTCGAGATAGCTCTTCTTGTCGTGGCGCAGGCGGCAAGCATCCTGTGCTTGCGGCACAGAAATCATGCAAGCTTGCGTGTTCGGCGGCATGTCAGTATTTTGAAGTCGCGGGGGATTTCTGCAAAGAGGCCCCATCATGTCGGACAAATCCTCGAAGGGCATTGATCGCCGCGATCTTTTAATGGCATCCATTGCAACGGTCGGCGCCGCGGCCGCCTTGGCGGCCAACGCCGGCTCGGCGAACGCCGAGGACTCGGCGACTTCCTCGTCCGCTCCGGCAGCGAGTGCGCCATCGGCGACGATTTATGTCGGCGATGTGATCCAGGGGAAGAAAGTCGTCAGCACGCTCGACGTCAACGACCTGGAACCCGGCAAGAAGCACCTTCTGTATTTCCAGGGCGTGGAGATGCCCACCGGACAGCACTGGCATGTGTCCGTGACCGTCGCCAAGGGAGCAAAGCCGGGCAAGCGCGGCGTGCTGGTCAGTGGCGTGCATGGCGACGAGATGAGTTCCGTGCATACCGTCCAAACCGTGATGAACCAGCTCGACCCGGCGCAGATGTCGGGCACCGTGATGGCGGTCACGGACGTGTCCCGCCCGGCCATGGAAGGCATGCAGCGCAGATGGCCCAATTTCGGCAGAGGCACTGACTTGATCGATATGAATCGGGAATGGCCCGGGAACGAGAACGGCGTCACCGCGGCTAGTCGGCACGCAGGGCTCCTGTTCAACCGGCTGCTCCGGCCGAACGCCGACTTCGCGATCGATTTCCATACCGGAACAACCGGATTCGATGTCGCGGCCTTCAATATTGGCGGCATGGATGTGCCCGAGATCAAGGCAATGCTGGAGCTTTACCCGGTCGGCCAGATCTTCGACAATCATGTGTATCCCAGTGTCCTGCATAACGCGTTCATCGCCGCTGGCATTCCGTCCTTTTGTCCGGAGATCGGCGCTGCACGTCTCCTGGACCTCGAGATGATCTCCCTGTTCGTGGAAGGCACGATGAACGTCCTCAAGCATCACGGCATCGTTGCCGGCCCGATGGGACGTACGGGCAAGGACGTGCACGTCTTTGTCGGCAACAGTGCGTTCCCGATCCTGGCTACCGCCGGCGGGCTCGTCGAGCATCTGGTAAAGCTCAACGACAAGGTCGAAGCCGGACAGAAGGTGGCCATACAGCGCGATAGCTTCGGCGAAGTGGTTGCGGAGTACGCAAGCGGCGTGGCTGGAGAAATATCGGGCCTGCGCAGCGATGCAGTGTCCGAGCCCGGCAATCCCTTGGTATTTATCCTTTTCAACAAGCCGGGGCCGGAGGACGTTGGGGGCTACCCCGAGTGAGTTCACCATTTCTACCGAGGTGGACTTTACGAAACCGACGCGCGCCTTGCGCGTCAGCGCCGACGTTCACGCGGTTGGGCTGATCAACGGAAAGCTGCATCTCGCTATTCCAGATATGGCGTCAGCACATCTTCGATCCATTTCATGAATGCGCGGACTCGGCGCGACAGATTGCTCCGATGTGCCACGACGAGTGAGACGGCGAGCGCCCGGCGACGAAAATCGGGTATGATCTCCACCAGCGCTCCACTCTCCAAGTATCGGCCAACGCCCAAGAGCGGAGCCTGAATCAGGCCAAGGCCGGCGAGGGCAGCCGCTTCGTAGGTCTGCGCGCTGTTGACATGTAGTGCACCTGGCAACTGAAGCGTCGCGTAGCTGTCGCCGTCTGGATACTCCCATCCATAGGGTCTTGCGCCCAGCATCGTCGAAAAATGAATTGTCCGATGTTCCTGGCGCTGGAGATCTTCCAGCGATCGAGGGACGCCATGGCGCGCCAGATAGGCGGGACTGGCAGCGTTGACCATGCGCAACAGGCCGAGCGGGCGGGCAACCAGCGTCTCGTCCCTTATGGGGCCAAGCCGCAATACACAGTCGAACCCCTCTTGAACCAGATCGACCTGCCGATCCGTACTCGACACCTCCAGTTCCAACTCGGGATGAGCCGCCATGAAATCCGGCAAGGCCGGCATGATCGTTGTGCGCGCCACCTCGGTCGGAAGATCGACCCGCAAACGCCCGCGAAGCGCCACGCGATCGCCTGCGAACATCGAGTGCAGATCATCGACTTCAGCAAGCAGATCGCGGGCACGGGCATGGAACGCGCGTCCGTCCTCCGTCAACTGCACGCTGCGCGTCGTCCGGTGCAGGAGCCTGACCCCGACATCTTCTTCCAGCTTCCGGACCGCCGTTGAGGCCCTCCCTTTTTGGATGCCCAGACTATCGGCCGCGCGGGTGAAGCTCCCCATTTCCGCTACGGTTATGAAGATGAGGATGGGTTCGAGGTTCTGCATTTTCGTGCCCCGGTATTGTTTCCCAAAAAGAGAACAGTTGGTTCTCTTTGTCGGTGTTTATCACATCCAAGACGCACAGTAAGCTTCGAATATGGGATCCCCCCATCGGAGAATGACAAGTGTCCGAAACGATGAACCTGCATCAGCCGCCTGAAACCATGACCTTGCATCGCGCCCTGTGGGCCGGCCGGATAATGAGCGCGTTTGTCGTTGCCGCTCTGGCGACAGACGGCACCATTCAGCTTTTCGCGCCGGCACAGTTCGCGAGCATGATGCAGGAAACCGGGTTCGCGATGGACCTGACCCGTATCGTGGGTCCGATCGTACTCGCCTGCGCCATCCTTTACGCCATCCCGGCCACCGCCGTCCTCGGCGCTATCCTGGTAACTGGCTTTTTGGGAGGTGCCATCTGCGCCCATGTCCGCATCGGTGAGTTGGGGTCGCCGCCGGAAATCATTTCCCTGCTTCTGGGCGCGATGACATGGGGCGGCCTCTACGCCCGCGATCCCCGAATCCGGGCCATTCTACCGCTCATCCATTGAACCAACCGGGGCAGTGCTCTGTCCCTCGACATCAGGAGAAAACACATGTTTTTAGTAATGGGCATCACGGGAAAAGTTGGCGGCGCAACGGCAGAACATCTGTTGGCGCACGGCAAGGAGGTACGCGCGCTCGTCCGCAATCGCGAGAAGGCGGCTCACTGGGCGAGCCGCGGCGTGGAACTGGTGGATGGCGATTGGAATGATCCGGCAGCCATCGAGCAAGCGCTCAAAGGCGTCGAAGGCGCGTTCGTCATGTTGCCCCCTGTCTGGGCGCCGTCGCCCGACTACAAAGAAGCAAAGGGCGTGATTGCAAACTACATCGAGGCGCTCACCAAGGCAGCGCTGCCGCGAGTGGTTGCGCTTTCGTCGATGGGTGCGAACAGAACCAGCGGGCATGGGGTGATCACGGCCTTGTCGCTTCTGGAGCAAGGTTTTCGCGACCTGATATCGCCAATGGCATTTGTGCGCGCAGGCGGATTCTTCGAAAATTTTCTTTACGGCCTGCAGGTCGCGCGGGGCGGAACGCTACCGGTTCACTACAATCCAACAAGCCGGAAATCGACCATGGTCGCGACGAACGACATCGGCGCGGAGGTCGCAACCCTTTTGACCGGGCCAGCTTGGTCAGGGCAGCGTATCGTCGAGATTGGTTCGATGGTCACCGCCGATGAAGTCGCGGAGCAATTGGGTGAAGTGCTGAATCGCGACGTGGAAGCCTTTGCAATCCCGCGCGCAGGGTGGGCGGAAGCGTTCGAGCAATTCGGCATCCCAAAGGGCCACACCGGACCTGCTGAAGAAATGTTTGAGGCCGTGAATGCAGGATGGATGGACCTCGGAGTTGAAGGTACGGAGCACGTAGCGGGTACGACCTCCGCGCGCGATGTATTCGAGGCTGCACAGAACGCCGCCAAGGCGTAAGCCCAGGACGGATCAGGCATGAGACGGAGACTTCCCGCGCCTGCGTCGGACGCGTCGCGGGAAGCGCTCAACAGTCGACCGCATCCGGTCCAAAACAGACCGCTCTGTTTTTTCTACATCCGGTTCTTCTACATCCGGCGCTGAAGCCTCGCGCAAGCTCATCCGCTCGGCTGGAGCGTGCCGCGCCCACATGCTACAATGTGACGGGTTGGGGATCCGCCATGGCACGCGTACGTCGCAAGCCGGAGGCTGCTCAAGCGAGACCGTGGGGCCTGGCTGGCAATCTGATTGCCTTTTTCGCGAAGTATCCGATCGCGACCGCGATTGCCACGATCTCCGCCATCATCGTCGGTATTGTCGGCCTCCTGGATCTCCACGATCGCTTCGCTCCGGCTCCGCGGATCGACGATGGACTGCATGTGAAGCTTGACGAGAAGGAGCTTTCGCCGCTGTCGGGGGGCACCATGATCCAGGTCGCCGGGGCCAGGGTCTTTTCGGAGGGCGTGAAGCTTCGCGCCCAGCTCTCGCTCAAGACTCCTGCCCCCCGGATCGCCATCAACGCCATCGCCATCGCGCCGATCGACGCGGTGCCGCCCGAGGTTGTGGCGGCCGTGAAGGCAAACGCCGCCCCGCCCAATCGCAAGCCGGAATCCTGGGCAGGGGCCCGGCCGGTAAATACCTATCTCGGCGTCATAAAAGGCGGCGGGACCACGGTCGTCTACAATGATGCGAATGGGCAGTTCTTACCCTGTCGGCCGGAGAACCTTCTCGATTGCAAAGACCGAGCGCAAGTCATCGAGCTCAACCCGACCGATGCCACCTATACCCTAGACCTGCGGCTGCGCTATCTCGACGCCACGCTCAAGGGTCTCCAGATCATCGCCAGATACACTATCGATGGGGTTGATCATGAATCGCGTTCTGAGCCTCTGTATCTGCACAACTAGCCTGCTGGCGGGCGCGACATTGCCAGCCGTTGCCGGCATTGCAGGGATTGCCGATTGTCCGGTGGTTCGAAGCGAACAGCCGCTGCAGAACCTCGAGCATTTGTTCGACCTCAGGGCGGCATCGCCCTACGGCAGCCCCAACGAGGCGCCGTACCTCAACAACGAGGCGATGGAAGAGGACGGACCGGCCGACCAGAACCTCTTGAACATCTGGACGCAGCAGAATCCGGACACGCCTCTGCCCGTGGTGCGTTTTGGGGCCGCGGGGACCGCCACCGAAGTCGAGCTGCCGAGCGGCGACCTCGTGCTGCCAATCGATCGCTGGCCGTGCATTCTTGCGCCGGGCGACGAAGCGATGCTGAGCGACGGCTTTACCGACCACTCAACCATGATCTACCGGATCGAGGCCGACAAGAGGCTGGTGACCTTCATAGATCCGCGGGCCGAGGAGAACTTTCTTCTCTCCGCGAATAGCCTGCTGCAGGACTTTGGCGGCCGCTGGTTCACGGAAGGCGACCGCAAGCTGTTCTCGGTCCCCTTCGACACCATGGGCTCGGTTCTGAAGGAAGCGGTTCTGTTCCAGTCGATGGACGGAAAGACGATGATCGAAACCGCCGCCGCTCTGGCGCCGGGCGTCGCCAGGCCGGATCTCTACTATTGGCGCGACGCCGATTTCTTCGCCACGATGGACGCCTCGCAGGCGACAGGGGATATCGGATACCTCCTCGATCCACAAGCAAGCCCGCTGGTCGCCGCCCTGGGCAACTACGTCATGGCGCTTTCCGGGCTCACCGGCCACCAGCACCAGGGGCTGTTGGAGGGCTTCGACGAGGCGATCCAGGCCTTTCCGCACATCCTCTCGCGCAACCTCAACTTCCGTATCCTCTACGAACTGTACAGCGCAGGCGAATACTCCCGCGCCGCCAGTTTCGCGGATTACTATCTCAAGGTGCGCGGCTTTAATGCGGACTTTGCTGTAATCGGCGCCGCCGCCTGCCATGGGATGGGCGATAGCGCCTGCGCGGAAGACCTGCGGGCCCAGGCCCGAGCCGAACTCGATCCCCGCCTGGGACGGATGTTTCGCGGCGAGACTTTTGCCGAAGACCGCGCCATGCTCGACCGGCGCGACTACGAGAACGCCAGCATCTACTTGATGCGCCGTCGCTATGAAATGCTCGAGAGCTGGTGACTTTGGGATGCTGCCCGTTCCCCCTGCCGCCTGTTCGCTTTGCGGTCGGGCACGAAGATCCGCCGCCGAAGCCTTCAAATCTATAAGCGATGCCGCGTCGGAACCGATGCACGCGACGCGCTTTAGGTCCTTGTTTTTCTACATCCGGCTTGGGATTTTTCCCCTAGGTATCGACGGCACTCGGGGCTAGCATAGGGATCACTGGGGGTGTGCGATGACAGATGTCTCGATACGCCGCGCGGACTTCATGATGGTCCTGGCCTATGCCTCGGACCTCGCCACTGGTCATTCTCGCGACTTCGCGCTGAAATCCTGCGTGCTTGCAATGCGGATCGCCGAGCTTGCGGGTGTTTCCGATGAGGTTCGGCGCAACGCCTACCATCAGTCGATGCTGCGCTATGTCGGCTGCAATGCCGACACGGACCTTCTGTCGGCCACATTCGGCGACGAAATCGCCCTGCGCCAGGATCTTGTCGGTCTCGACATGGGCAATCGTGCGGAACTGGGCAGGGTCTTCGTGCAGGCGTTCAAGCGGTTCTACTACGATCTCGAGCCTGACGCGCAGGCCAGGGCGATCGAGGCCGCGATGTCGCAGGCGCTCGCGGTGGCGCGCCCGGTGCTCACAGCGCATTGCGAGGTCGCGCAGCGGATCGGCGAGCGGCTCGGCCTGTCGGACGAGATCCGGCGCAATCTTGGGCAGATCTACGAACGCTGGGACGGCAAGGGGCTGCCGCGCGGACTGAGTGGCGAGGAGGTCCTGCCCGCCGTGCGCCTGATCACATTGGCGCAGGATGCGATTGCGCTCAGCGACGCCGTCGGCATCGACAAGATGGCCGAGACCGTCGCCAGCCGCGGCGATGGTCCATACGAAGCCGATCTGGCCCGGCTCGTCTCCGCCAACGCGGCGGTGCTGATGGAGGGCATCGGCGCGACGGTCGACCGCGAGACCATCCTGGCGCTCGAGCCGGATCCGCCGGTGACGCTGGATGAGGGGGCTTGCGATGAGGCGTTCCTGGCCATAGCCGACATGATCGACATGCGCATGCCGTTTACGCAGGGCCATTCGCGGATGGTGTCGGAGCTGGCCACGGGTGCGGGCAAACGGATCGGGCTGCCCGATCCTGACGTTCGCGCGCTGCGCTGGTCGGGCTGCATCCACGACATTGGCGAACTGGTGGTGCCGGTGGCGACCTGGATGCGCAGCGGCCCGCTGTCGGTGCGCGAACGCGACGCGGCATGCCTGCACGCCTATTATGGCGAGCGCGCCCTGGCCTCGTTCGGTCGCGAGGGCGAGGCGATGGCCGCCCTCGTGCTTCGCCATCACGAGCGCCTGGATGGCTCGGGCTATCACCGCAAGGTCGGCGGCTCGGACCTGTCGCCGGCGGCAAGGATCCTGGCCGCTGCCGAGGCCTTCCAGACGTCGCGAGAGGAACGTCCGCACCGCAAGGCGCTGTCCAGCGAGGCGGCGGCGGCCCAGCTGCGCGCTGCCGTGCGTGACGGCTGTATCTGCCCCGATGCCGCCGAGGCCGTATTGTCCTTCGCGGGGCAGCCAGCGCGGCGGGCCGTGCCGCAAGCGCTGGCCGGCATGACGCCGCGCGAAATCGAGGTGCTGCGCCTGATCGCCGCCGGACTTACGGCGAAGGAAGTGGCCCGGAAGTTGGATATCTCGCCCAAGACCGCGGACCACCATATCCAGAGCGTCTATGCCAAGATCGGCGTGACCACCCGTGCCGCGGCCGCGCTCTACGCGGTCGAGCACGGCCTTGTCCGACCAGGCGAAACGCAGGCATAGGGAATCCACCCCATGCGCGCCCGCTCCGGGGCGCGCATCGTGATCCTGTCGACGGACCAATGATGGCCGCGACCGACAGGAGGAAATCAAAATGCTGCTCGCAACGACCAAAGTGGCTGATATCGACCACTTCATCCGTATCTTTTCGACCAAGGGCGCCGACAAGCGCCGGCTGCACGGCTCGAACGGCGCGACCGTCTTCCGCGACCCCAGCGAGCCCGACCGCGTCTGGGCGATTTTCGACTGGGACGCCGAGGGCTGGAAGAATTTCGTGTCCGATCCGGAGGTGCCAGCGATCCTGCAGGAAGCCGGCCATGTCGGCAAGCCGCGGGCGGCACTGCTGCTTGGCCACTACGAGGCCTGAGATCCCGCGCTGAACGCCGCCCGCCGCCTGGCGGCGCGCCCGACGAACCCCCAGATTTGGAGAAATCAAATGAATCCGAAACCCATCAAGATCGGCCTTATCGCCGAACTCACCGGCCCATTGTCTTTCATGGGCGTTGCAAATGCGAACCTCACCACCATGCTCGTCGACGATATCAACGCCAAAGGCGGCCTCCTTGGCCGGCCGGTGGAACTCGTCATCGAGGATGGCGAGACCACGGACAGCGTTGCCAAGGCAAAGGCCGCGAAACTAGTCGACGTCGACAAGGTCGACGTGGTCGTCGGCGGCATCTACAGTTCGACCCGCCTGGCCATCAAGAGCGAGGCGGTTACGCGGGGCAAGACGCTCTACATCTACACCGAGCAGTATGAGGGACAGGAAAACGATCCCCTGATCTTCTGCACCGGGCCCGTACCCGCGCAGCAGGTTGAGCCGCTGATACCATGGCTCATGAACAGCACCGGGGCGAAGCAGTTCTATTTGCCGTCGGCCGACTACATCTGGCCCCATTTGCTGAACAAGGCGGCGAGCCGGGCGGTGCGCGCCAATGGCGGCGAGATCGTCGGCGAGGAGTATTTCCCGCTGGACACCGTCGATTTCCGGCGGACCGTGCAGCAGGTCATGGCGAGCGGCACCGACGTGGTTTTCAACACCATCGTCCCGCCGGGCCTGACGCCGTTCCTCGAAGAGTTGCACAAGGCCGGTTTCGGTAAACGCGGCGGCAAGATCGTCTGCACCTACTTCGACGAGAACTTCTTCAACCTGGTGCCGTCCGATCGAATCGAGGGCCTCTACAGCTGCCTCGACTACTACCAGGAACTCGACGAACCGTTCGGTCGCGCGCTGTTGCGCCGCTACCGTGAGCGGTTCCCTGGTGGGGCTACCCTGACCGCGGGCAGCGGATGCACCGGGCACTACCGGGCGATCAAGATGTGGGAAGCGGCGGTGAAGGAAGCGGGCAGTGCTGAGCGGGACGCGGTCATCCGGGCTCTCGATCACGCTCGCATAAGCGAGGGACCGGGTGGCCCTGCCGAAATGGTCCCCGGCCAGCACCATGTGCGCATGAACATGTACATCGCGCAGGCGCAGGGCGGTCGATTCCGGGTTGTGAAGAATTTGGGTTCGATCGATCCCAACGAGCGCGCGCTCAGCG
Organism: Mesorhizobium sp. 43Arga; assembly: GCF_053714255.1. Taxonomy (NCBI): domain Bacteria; kingdom Pseudomonadati; phylum Pseudomonadota; class Alphaproteobacteria; order Hyphomicrobiales; family Phyllobacteriaceae; genus Mesorhizobium; species Mesorhizobium sp. 43Arga. The sequence goes on along the minus strand of NZ_JBSKBO010000002.1, from coordinate 844,775 downwards.
ACGAACTCCAGCTAAGCAAAGCGGGGTAACTGGCGGCGTCGGAAACGGACAGTCCGCATCCAGCCCATTTCAGACAACTAGTCTGGATGATCCCGCGCTGCGGCATAGACGCCGTGGAGTTATCAAAAACAGGGCGGCTTTGACAAACCGCCCTGTTATGGAATTTCAATTGCGGCAGTTTGGGCTAACAGGTTCATACATTCGCGGACTGACGCCGAGGCACTTGGATATGATGTCCGCGTTTGCATCGAAACCTGTCTTCAGTGGATCCATCATCGCCTTTGAGGCGAATGAATCCTGACTGATGAGTTCACCCCAGGTGTCAAAATCACAGTCGTCGGCGCGCAAACTGTCGGCTACAGATCTTCCCCACCTTTTGCCGGCCGCAGATGTCAATATCGCTCCCCGCAAATCAGCGAATGCGGCCCATTCATAGTTGGTACCCGGACTTCGACCATTGGAGGCCAAAGCGAGGGGGGCGTGGGTGCGACAGCCACCTCGACCTTCTTGCTACGTCACGAGGATAAGGTCACCGTTGCCGCTGCAAGGGCCGCGAGGACCTGCTGGTAGGTCTCGGCGACAAGAGTGAACGTGCCATTTTCCGCAATGATAGCGCAATGACCGGTTTTCGTTTCATGTACTTCGACAATGGCGTCAGCATTGAACCACGTAGGAATTGAAGCCTTCCCGCCCACAAATAGACGAAAAGTTACAATTCTTGCCTGGGTCATTATTCGCGCGGCGATAATTTCGGCCGTCTCGGCCGTTTCATCGCTCCAATTGCTACAAATTATGCTAGTCCCCGACTTTGAAGTGTGTCTGTCGACATACAAAAGCTGGACCAAGTTCCTAGGATTCAGAGACGACTTGAGCCCGTCGCTGTTTACGAATTCGATCATCGCTTCCTCCCTCGCAATTTGCTACATTGATCGCTTACCCTTATGTAGTCAACAAGTATTCAAATTGCACTGCACAATTGTCCAGCTTTACTTACACACGGAAACGACATGGATCGCCCATGCGCCGGGACCGATGCTGCCGGGCATGTCTGCTCCGACTCTTCTGATTAGTTGTCATAAACTGAGGGGCTGGTTATGGATGGATTGCCTTCAATAGCTGACAGTCCGCATCCGGCGCCGACCCCGGTCTTTGAAAGTGTTTGGCTTTGTCACCAGAGCAGCGGGCCTTGCCCGCTCGCTCCCGCCTCACGACCCCTGACCATACCGCAGCAGCTTGAAGCAATCGCCGCTGCCCGACTTCGCCTGCGATAACACCGGCTTCGATCTGTCGAGCCATTCCTGGTGCGACCTGGCGTCGGCCTCGATGGCATTGACCGGGGCCGCACCGACGAAGCCGCGCCCCTGGCTGAACAGCCAGCAGGCGCGGGCCAGATGCCGCCTGGAGCGCTCGCGCAGCAGATCGGCATCGTAGAAGATGTCGAGCACCTCCCGCTTGACGCGGCGCTCCTTTTCAGGGTCGGCGACCACTGCCTCGGCCGGATCGCCGCCGATCGTGTCGCGCAGGTCCTTGTAGTCGAGGGCGAGCTGAGTGGTGGCGTATTTGATCTCGCTCTCGTCGTGCACGATGTCGAACCACAGCTTGGAATCGAGCTCGTTGACGACGAAAGAGGATTCGAAATCGCGCGACAAATTCAGCACCTCGAAATCTCCGAGATCGACGTCGCGTTCGACCAGCAGGATCCTGGCCGCCTGTTTGCCGAGTTCTGTACCGTGAACGCTGACGGCGGTGTTCTTGCCGCCGAGTTGGGGGCTGAGATAGGGCCCGCCTTCATCCAGCAACTCGTCGAATTCTTCCAGCGACTGCATGACCGGCGCGCCGCGGGCAATGCGCGCCGCCAGCTTGGCGAGAACCTGCTGCAGCTCCGTCTCGCGTCTGCGCTGGTCCTGATAGTTCTGCTGGAAGAAGAAGATGAACAGCGACACGCCGATGCCGATCAGGATCACGCCCAGCTGTGAAAAGATGTTGCGATAATATTCGAGCAGCTTTTCGCGATGGCGCACGTCGTCGCGCACGCTGTGGGCGACGCGAAGATTGACGATCAGCGACAGGGTGAGCAGCCCGGTGCCGACCAGGATAAGGCCGCCGATGAGGAGGTAGCCATGGCCCGTGCTGAAATCCATCCGCTTGTCCCAAGACCCTGCGCAGAATAGTGCCATTTTGCTTCAATACCTAGGGTTCGTCGCGATCGGGTCGATGGCGGCGAGATACCCATGACGAGCAGCGGCTGCATTTCTACAGGTTGGCCTCGGCGAAGATGCGCGCCGCCCAGTCGAGGAAGACGCGCAGGCGCGGCGAGAGCTGGCGGTTCTGCGGGTAGAGCGCCGACAGCGGCGTCGGCGAGGGCGGGCACTCGGCCAGCACCTCGACCAGTGTTCCGTCGGCAAGGTCCTTCTCGAAGCGATAGCGCGGCGCCTGGATGAGGCCGAGGCCGAGCCGCGCCAGATCGGCGGCGGTGTCGGAATTGTTGGCGGCGACGCGCCCCGGCAGCCTGATCTCGCGGGTCTTGCCGTTGACGGTGAATTCGAAGGGCAACACCTCGCCGGTGCGCGACGAGACGAAGCCCACTGCCTGGTGGCCGTCGAGCGCGTCGGGGGAGGCGGGTATGCCGTGGCGTTGGAGATAGGCGGGACTGGCGCAGGTCATCTCGCGGATCATCCCCAGCCGGCGCATGATCATGCCGCTGTCGGGCGGCTCGCCGACGCGGATGACGCAATCGACGCCCTCGCGCACAAGGTCGACCAGCCGGTCGCTCTGGCCGATCTGCAGGTCGATGCGGGAATAGTGGGCGAGGAATTCCGGCAGGCGCGGCAGCAGGAAGGTGCGGGTGAGCAGCGTGCTGGCGTCGATGCGCAGCAGGCCGAAGGGCTCGGCCTTGCGGAAGGCGGCTTCGGCGTCCTCGATCTCGGCCAGGATCGACAGGCAGCGCCGGTAATAGGCCTCGCCGTCCTGCGTGGCGTTCACCTGCCGCGTCGTCCGCTCCAGCAGACGCGCGCCGAGATGTTCTTCGAGCCGGCGTATCGCTTCCGTCGCGGTTGAGCGCGGCAGGCCGAGATCGGCGGCGGCAGCGGTGAAACTGCGCCGCTCCAGCACGCGAACGAAGAGCCGCATCGTGTCCAGGCGATCCATGCTCTTTGTTCGCAGTTTCCGAATAGAGATGTCAAGAGACGGCTGATTATCCGGAAGATCGCCATGTCTATATCCGTGTCACTGAATACACGGAGAGATTTCAATGACAAACCAGCAGACAAGTACGGGCAACCCAACCAGAACCGCGATCGTGACCGGCGCCTCCAAGGGCATTGGTGCGGCGATCGCACGGCGCCTTGGCCGCGACGGCTTCGCCGTCGTCGTCAACTATGCACGGGGCCGCGCCGAGGCCGAAGCGGTCGTCGGCGCGATCGAAGCCGAAGGTGGCAAGGCGATCGCCGTGCAGGCCGACATCGCCGATCCCGCGGGCATGGCCACCCTGTTCGATGCCGGCGAGAAGGCCTACGGCGGCGTTGATGCGCTGGTCAGCAATGCCGGCATCATGAAGCTGTCGCCGATCGCCGGGACCGACGATGCCTCTTTCGACGCGCAGATCGCCATCAATTTCGGCGGTGTGTTCCGGGGCATGCGCGAGGGCGCGAAACGCCTTCGCGACGGCGGCCGCATCGTCAATTTCTCGAGCAGCGTCGTCGGCCTCTACCAGCCGGGCTACGGCGTCTATGCCGCCACCAAGGCGGCGGTCGAGGCGATGACGCATATCCTGGCCAAGGAGCTTGGCGGGCGGGGCATCACCGTCAACGCCGTGGCACCTGGACCGGTCGAGACCGCGCTGTTCATGGACGGCAAGAGCGCGGCGCAGATCGAGGCCATCGGCAAGATGATCCCGCTCGGTCGGCTCGGCCAGCCAGACGACATTGCCGGCGTGGTCTCGTTCCTGGCCGGGCCGGACGGCTCCTGGGTCAACGGGCAAATCATCCGCGCCAATGGCGGCGCGATCTGAAGGAGACAACCATGCCATTCGCCAACATCAAGCTGCCGCAGGCCGCTCTCTCCAAGGCGCAGAAGGAAGACCTCATCCACCGAACCACCGCCATGTTCGTCGACTTTTTCGGCGAAGGCGTGCGGCCCACCACGATGGTGCTGGTCGAAGAGGTAGCCGACGGCGGCTACGGCCGGGCCGACGAAGTGTTCGTCATGCCGGAAGCCTATCGCGTAAAGGAGTAGGGCCGGCCCTGGAGCTGACCACACCTCTCCCCGCGCTGCGGGGTGAGGTGCTCAGGTCTTGATAGGTTTGCGCCAGGACCCCCACCCCGCTGCTTCGCAGCGACCCTCCCCACAAGGGGGAGGGTGAGGCGACGCCGTGCCCGCCTATTCGATAGTGCTCTTGTGGAGATGCGGCAAAAAGGCGGGCTTTCTACCTCCCGCATCGCGCGGAACAGGGTCACGCAGGGCGCGATGATCGATCTGTGGCGCCGGGTCGGCGGCCGCTCGCCGCGTGTCGTGAAGATGAGCGCGCAGGAGCTGGAGGCGTTCATCGCCGCCGTGCCCGGCCTTGGTCTGTTGCGGGCGTCCTGGATCCGCGGCGAGACCGCGCTGGAGTCGGATACGCCGGAGGTGGGTGCGCTTTATCCGGAGTTGAGTTTTGAGAGCATTGAGAGTGCTTTTGTGGCGATGGCGGCGAGGGAGGGGCGGACTGGGTGAAGGCTCGCTGAACAGCAAGGGCCGGCGCCGTAGGGCGCGGCTTGCGTCGTTGGCATTGCAACGGTGGTTGACCCAACAGCCCATCCGGCCGATAGGTCCGCGCGATCACTCCGAGACCTGCAATGACCGACCTCAAAGCTGTAACCCGCGCCAACCCCGACGAGGCCCCCGACTGGCAGGACGATGTCCGCCAGGGCGTGCGCCATGTGCGCGATCTCGACCGCCTGCCGCTGTCGCCGGACGAGCGTGCCGCTGCCCAGGAGGCCGCCAGCCGCCACAAGGTGCGTGCGCCAAAAACCTATCTGGACCTGATCGACTGGAATGACCCGGCCGATCCGATCCGCGCGCAGGTCATCCCGTCGCCGGACGAACTGGACGAGGCTGAGGGCGAGCTTGACGATCCGATCGCCGACCATGACTTCAGCCCGGTGCCCAGATTGACGCATCGCCATGCCGACCGGGTGCTGTTGTTCCCAACCTATCAATGCGCGGTCTATTGCCGGTTCTGCTTCCGCAAGGAATCGCTGACATCGATCGGCCGCGGCTATACGCGCGAGGCGCTCGAGCCGGCGCTGGCCTATATCGCGGATCATCCCGAGATCCGCGAGGTCATCCTGACCGGCGGCGACCCGCTGTCGCTGCCCGACAAGGCCCTGGCCGAAATCGTCGCGCGCATCGAGGCGATCCCGCATGTGCGGCTGCTGCGCATCCACACCCGCGTGCCGGTGGCGCTGCCGTCGCGCATTACCTCGGGGCTGGTCGCCGCGCTGCAGGGTCGGCTGATGGTCACCGTCGTCACCCATTTCAACCACGCGCGGGAGATCACGCCCGCGACCGAAACGGCCTGCCGCACCATGCGGCAGGCGGGCTTCGTGCTGCTCAACCAAAGCGTTCTGCTCAAGGGCGTCAACGATACGGTCGAGGCGTTGGAGGAGCTCTGCCGCGAGCTGATGTACCGGCTCGGGGTAAAACCCTATTACCTACACCATGGCGACCTCGCGCGCGGCATGGCGCATAGGCGCACCACGATCGCGCAGGGCCAGGCGCTGGTGGAAGCGCTGAGGGCGCGGCTGTCGGGCATCTGCAATCCCGTCTATGTGCTCGACCTGCCGGAAGGCGGCGGCAAGGTGCCGCTCGGGACGTGTCCTGTCGAGGGCCGCGACGGTGAGAACTGGCGGATACGCGGGCTGGATGGGAAGGTGAGGGATTATCGGGAGATTGTGGGCGAATAGGCCGCGCTATTTCCCGACAGAGGCCAACACGACCACGCGCGGGGCGACGCAGTAGGCGAGGCTGACCTGGCGGCTGGTCTTCGTCGTCGCGCGGCCGGCATCGAGGTCCACGGCGATATCCTCGTAGCCCAGCACCTTGCGATCGAGCGGATAGGTTGCCTTGTAGACCGCTTCCTTGGCGGCAAACAGGATGCGGCCGACAAGCCGCGGGTCCGCCGCGCCGATCCGGTCCGCGCCGGTTGCGACGATCGCGAAAATATCGTCCGGCAAGGGTTCGGCGGGCTCGACGTCAATGCCGAGAGAGACAATACCGCCGACAGGCGCGACCGCCGCCACGGCCATGTCGTCGTCATGGGCGAGCGAGCCAACTATCCCATCCGGCCAGACCGGAGCGCCGGATGGCGCGCGCGGAATGGCGAGGTCGCTGACGCCGATATCGGCCAGCAGCCGGTGCGCGACCCAGCGGGCCGCACCGCTGGCGCGCCGCATGGCCGGCTGGCGCGCAGGGATGGAACGCGCTTCCTCGGGCAGCAGATGGGCCTCGTCCGCGTCGCCTATCAGCCGGCACCCGGTCCGGACATTTCGAGGCGCGATTGCCGCCATCGCCTCGGTCAACGCGGCTTCAGGGGAGGGCGGAAGCGTCAACGGCCATCCCTCGGCAGGACGAGGTCGGCGATCATTTCCCCATCCTCGTCGAGCCCTTCCTCCACGAAACCGGCGGCACGATAGAGCTGGCGTGCCGCTTCATTCTGCGGCTCATAGCAGATCGAGACGTGCCTGACGTGACCGAGCCCGCCAATCTCGCGCAGCACCTCGCGCAACGCGGCCTTGCCATAGCCTCTGCCCTGCCAGGCACGGTCGATCATGAAACGGTAGATGCGCGCCTCGTCGTCGTCTTCCGGCGCGTCGTACATGAGGAAACCGACGATGCGATCCCCGGCCATGATGACACGCGGCCGCGCGTCCTCGTCGGATTGCGCCTCCTCCAGAGACTCCGCGTTGCCAGCGACAAAATCCATTTGCTGCGGCGCCAGTTCCAGCGACCCGACCAAGGCCCGATTGGCCTCGGTCACGGGAGCGAGACGGATTTCTCCGGCCCTCAAGCCGACGCCTTGGCGCCGTCATCCGTGACCGGGATCACGAAGCGGTGCAGCTTGGCCGGGTTGCCGCGCCAGATGGAGTAGGGTTCCAGCTCCTCGCCCTTCATCACGAAGGAATCGGTGTCGGCCACCGATCCTTCGCCCATCACGACGCCGTAATGGACAAAGGCGGACGGTCCGAGCGTGCAGCCCTTGCCGATGCGGATGTAGTCGGACTTGAACGCGCCTTCTTCCAGCGAGTGAGCCTGGATGACGCAGCCTTCGTTGAGCGTGACATCGTCGCCGATCTCGACCAGCGAGCGTTCGGTCAGGTTGGCTCCGCCATCATAGACGCGGCTGCCGACCTTGACGCCCAGCATGCGCAGGATCATCGGCCGGAAGGGCGTGCCGGCGAACAGACGCACGATCGGTGAATCGGCGAGTTTCCAATGGCGTTCGTGGCGCCAGAAGGCGACGTCGTAGATCGTCGTCATCTGCGGCTTCAGCCGGCCGAAGCCAAGGCTTGCCCGCTCGACCAGGATGTAGAACGGAATGGTGATCGCCGAGGTCAGGAGGACGGCGACGAACAGGGCCACCTCAGCCCATTCGGTGTAGTAGTTCAGCGCCCGGTCCCAGATCGCCAGCGTGGCGAACAGCATGGCCCATTGCGTGGCCAGGAACAGAAGGATCGTCACCAGATTGTGGCGGTTCTTGTGCGGGATGCGCTGGCGTCGGTCCGCCTCGTCGACCCCGGCGATGAGTTCCTTGTCGCGGTTGACCATGCGCGGGATTTCAAAGGCAGGCGAACCCAGGAGCCCGACATTTTCGCGCACCGGCCCATCGATGGGGATCATCACCTTGGTGCCGAGCAGGACGTTGTCGCCCGTGCGTCCATCCGGCGGATAATAGATGTTGTTGCCGAGATAGTTGCGCTCGCCGATGCGCGTCCGCTCGAGCCGGAATGCCGAGGCGGATTTGTGCATGTTGATCATGAACAGGCCGTCCGACACCATGGTCTCGGTGCCGATCTCGCACAGAAGCGGGTTTTCGTGCTGCTGGTTGGAGCCGAAGTTGGAACCGGTCTGCACCACCTTGTTGAGGTTCCAGCCGATGGCGCTGATATAGTGCACGATCGCCGAGCTGTCGCCGAACAGCAGCCCCAGGACGCGGGAGTTGCTGGTGAATTCGGCGACGGTCTGCAGCCAGTAGCGGAAGCCGTAAAGCGTGTAGGTGCGGCCCGGCTTCAGAACCAGGTTTGTCAAGCGGGGCACCAGCGTCGCCACGAGAAAGGCCACGGCGATATAGCCGAAAAGTGTGACCGTGGTGCCGACCGCGACAAGGCCGATCGTCTCCTGGTAGTCGTCGCCGACGCTCTCCCAATAGCTCTGGAACAGGAATGGCAGCGGGGTGACGATGGCAAACAGCACCACCAACTGAACGGCCTCATAGAGGAAGCGCCGGACCTGGTAGGGATCTACATTGCGCACCTTGCAATAGTCCGCCGTGGTCGGCACGGCCGGCGACCCATGCCAGTGTTCGCCGTCCGGGATGCTTTGCCCGCGCTGCAGCGAGGACGAATGGCCAAGCTGGCCGCCGTCGCCGATGCTGGTGTCGATGTCGAGCGTGGAACCCACGCCGATGAAGGCATCGCGGCCGATGGTCAGCGGCCCGGTGTGGATATAGCCTGACTGCGCCCGATAGCCGAGGATCATCGATTCCTTGCGCAGGATGGTGTTGGCGCCGATCGAGATCAGATCCGTGCAGACCGGTACGGATTTGGATTCGATGACGGCGTTGTGCCCGAGTTTGGTGCCGAGAAGCTGCAGATAGAAGCTGTAGAGCGGGCTGCCGCGGAACAGCACGACTGGCGCGGTGCGGATCAAGGTCTTGACCACCCAGAAGCGGTAGTAGCGCAGGCCCCAGATGGGGAAGGCTTCGGCCTTCCAGCGGCCGACGAGCACCCATTTCGCCAGGACGGCAAAGCCCGTCATGCCGAAGAACACGCCGGCCGAGAGCGCCACGCACCTGATATAGAGCTGCAGCGGCTCGTCGAGCGCTTCATACATCCAGTTGAGGCCGATGTTGATCGCCCACAGGCCGACATAGCTGTAGACCCCGTAGAACAGCAACTGCGCCATTCCACAGGTCCAGTAGGCAAGATTCGACGCCTGGCGGGTGAGAACAGGCTCGTTGGCGGCGGCCGTCATCTCTTCCGAGACGCGCAGGTGCTTGGCCAGGCGCGCCACCGTCGGATGGAGATAGATGTCGCGCATGGACGTCGTTGCCCATTCCTTTCGGGTGCGCACGCGGGCGCAGAAATGCGCCATCAGCAGCGAGTTGGCGCCGAGATCGTCGAAGAAATTGTCCTCGACCGACACCGCGTCGAATTTCAGCACCGCGGCCAGCGCCTCGGCCAGGAAGCGCTCGTCGTCATTGCCGGGCGCAATCATCTCGCGGTCGGCGGAAAGCCGCACGCTTGTCGGCTTCGGCAGCTGGCGAAGGTCCACCTTGTTGGAGACCGTCATCGGGATTGCTGGCAGTTCCTCCAGATAGGAGGGCACCATGTAGTCCGGCAGGCGTCGCTTCATCGTCTGGGCGAGATCGGCGCGCGAGAGCGCCGGCTGGCCAGCCTTGGGCGCGTAATAGGCGACGAGTTCGACGCGGCCGGGCTCGATCTCCCAGGTGGTGACGGCGGCCTGCGCGATCTCGGGCTGGTCCAGCAGCACCGCCTCGATCTCGCCGAGCTCGATGCGATAGCCGCGGATCTTCACCTGGGTGTCGATACGCCCGGCATATTCGATCTCGCTATCGCCGTTGATCCGGCCAAGGTCGCCCGTGCGGTAGATGCGCTGCGAGGGGTTGTTCGGCAGGCCGATGAAATCGGCGATGAACTTCTGTTCCGTCAGGTCTTGCCTGTTGAGGTAACCGACGGCGAGCCCGATACCGGCAATGCCGATCTCGCCCAGTTCGCCAGGTTCGGCCAGTTCCGGCAGCGACGGGTCGAGAATGACGATGGAATAGGTGGGCAGCGGCGCGCCGATGGTGACGGGCTTGTCTGGCGTCAGCGCGCCCATCGTTGCCGTGACGGTCGCTTCCGTCGGGCCATAGGTGTTGAGGATCTGCCGCCCCGGCTTCGACCAGCGCACCACCAGATTGTGCGGGCAGGCCTCGCCGCCGACCAGGAGCGTGCGCAGGCTGGGCACATCCGATGTCATGGACGACAGCAGCGTCGGGCTGCAGGCCATGCAGGTGATTTCATGGAGGCGCAGGAAATCCGCCAGCTCCTCGCCGACGAGCGGCATCTGGCCGGGCGCGGGCACCACGGTCGCGCCGGCGACGAACGGCACCCAGATCTCCTCGGAGGAAAAGTCGAAGGCAATCGTCATGCCCTGGTAGACGCGATCGCCCGGCCTGTAGCCGTAGGATGCGGCGGCGACGCGAATGAAGTTGACGAAGCTCTGGTGCCGGATGGCCACGCCCTTCGGCCTGCCGGTCGTGCCAGACGTGTAGAGGATGTAGCAGATGTCTTCCGCCGGCGCCTCGTGCGGCTTCAGCGGCGCGCCGGACTGTTTGGAGATTTCGGCGGCGGCGCTGTCGATCAGCACATGGGGAACCGGCAGTTGGTCGGCCCGCGACGCATAGGTAGCGATGGTGACGATCAGGCTGACGCTGGCGTCCTCGATGATGAGCGCCATGCGCTCTTGCGGAAAGGCGGTGGCCAGCGGCACGAAGGCGGCGCCCGCCTTCACGACGGCGAGCAAGGCGACATAGGTCTCTGCCGACCGGTCGAGAATGAGCCCGACCCGGTGGCCCGGCCGCACGCCGCGCTTGATCAGCACACGGGCGAACTGGTTGGCGCGGCTATCCAGCTCCTGATACGTCCAGACGCGTCCCTCGGAGATCACCGCCGGCAAGCTGGCGAATGTCTGGGCAAGCTCTTCGAAGACCGCGTCGAGCCGCTCGTCGGGCTGGCCTGCCCGCGCGAAATCGGCGCCCAACAGGATCTGGTTGCGAGCAGCCGATGCCGAATCGTGAGCGAGCCTTGCGAGCGCGTCGACGGTTGCCAGCCCGTTTTGGGCCAGCCCAGTTCCGGCCAGGCCGGGCTCGGGTGAATTGCCCTGGCTTGCCGCGCCCTTGTCCAGGCCGACGATATCGACACCGTAATCCATTTCCATACTTTCTCGTCCTGGCCGCGTATCGCCCGGCTGTTCATGTCGCCGTTCGAGCAGGCATTTTCGGCTGTGCCGCCGCTGCAATTTGACCCTTGTCGATGGCGGACCGAAGCTTCGGAAAAGGAAGTCCACGCAGTCCCCCGCAGGATGGTTATGCCATCCGATCTTTTCGCCAGTTTTTCCGAATTGTTGAAACTTGTTTCTGAATTGTGTCTGAGCGCTCCTCCTGCCTTGCCCTTGACGGTCTTTTCCGGAGGTGATGCCGCCGCCTTTCACCAGGTTTTGCTTGGTCGCCGCCCCTCGAATCCGCCCCTTCCAAAAAAATCTCACCACCCTCGGGAATAAAGCATCGCCTTGCCGGGTCTTCCCTTCAGCGGGGCCAAACCGGCCCGCGACGCGAAGAAACGAAACAGGATTTGTCAAAATGACCAAGCTCGCTCTCAGCGTGGCCGCGATGTTGCTTGCCTCGAGTGCTGCCTTTGCCGGCAGCGACCATTTCGGCGCCGAGCCTGCCGCTTCCGTCGACACCAATGCCACCGCCTCGATCCCTTACACGGCTGACGCGGACGAACCCGGCCAGGGCATCTGGGGCCGCTGAGTTCAGGGGGCGGGACAGCCTCGAGGTCCCGACCCTGTCCGCAATCAGGACGGGGGGCCATGTGGCGTGGCCCTCCGTCGCTCCTCCCGCGATTTTTTGCCGCCACCGCAACCCACAGGAGACCACCATGTTCAGCATGACACGCCGCACAGCGCTTCAATCCGCCGCCGCCGCCGCCGCTTTCGGCCTTGCCGGCAAGCTCGAATTCACCCGCCCCGCTTTCGCCGAGACGCCCGTGGAGCCGACCGTCGGCTTCTACAAATACACGGTCGGCGACATCGAGGTCACCGCCATCTATGACGGCATCTGGAAGAAGCCGCACGACCCGGCCTTCATCAAGGATGTCTCGGTCGACGAGACCAAGGCGGCGCTCGCCAAGGCGGGGCTGACCACCGAGTTCATGCCCATCCCACTCACCGTCGTCGTGCTCAAGATGGGCGGCAAGCTGATCATGATGGATGCCGGCTCTGGCGTCGGCCAATGGCAGGCCAATGCCACGCACCTGCCGGCCAACATGGCCGCCGCCGGTATCGACTACAAGGCGATCGACACCATCATGATCTCGCATTTCCACCCGGACCATGTCTGGGGCCTGATGGAGAAGGGCACCAACACGCCGGTGTTCCCCAATGCCGAGCTGATCGTCAACGCCACCGAATACAATTGGTGGACCGACCCGAGCCGGCTGGCCAAGCTGCCTGAGGGCCGCAAGCCGGCGGGCAAGCGCATCGCCGAAAACTTCCCGAGGTGGAAGAACTGGAAGCTGGTCGAGGATGGCGCGGAAGTGGCGCCGGGCATCCAGATCGTCGCCGCGCCCGGCCACACGCCGGGACATTCGGTGTACCTCGCCAATTCCGGCAAGGAACAGCTGATGATCTCGGCCGATACCATGTATGTGCCGGCCCTGCTGGCGCCGCACCCGGAATGGCAGGGCGCCTACGACCAGGATGGGCCCACCGCGATTGCCACGCGCCACAAGATCATCGACCGGGTGATCGCGGACAATATCCGCATTTCCGGGTCGCACTTCCCGTTCCCCGGCACCGGCGTCTTCGTCAAGGACGGCAATGCCTATGGCTTCTCTCCCGTTCAAATTTGAACGGGTAAACCCCAAACCAAGCGAGTAAGACAATGAAACAGTTTCTTTTGGGCAGAAACGCCCTGTTCGGCCTGCTCGGCGCCATCGCCGTGCTGACCGTCGTTCCCGTCGCAACGATCGTGCCGGCCTACGCGGTGGATGATATAGAGGGCGCCGATGCCCCCGACCTCACCGCCGTCCAGGCCAAGATCGCCGCCAAGGACTACAAGGGCGCGCTGGCCGAACTGCGCGACCTCGCACAGGACAACCAGCAGGCCGACGTCTACAATCTGCTCGGCTTCACGCTGCGCAAGACCGGCGATTTGACCACCGCGCTGACCTACTACAACAAGGCGCTGGAGCTGAAGCCCGACCACAAGGCCGCCCGCGAATATCTGGGCGAGCTCTATGTCGAGACCGGCGACACGGCCAAGGCCAAGGAGCAACTGGCCTCGCTGCAGAAACTCTGCCCCGGCGGCTGCGAGGAGCTTTCCGACCTGCAAAAGGCCATCGACACCAAGGTGACGCAGTAAGGTCCCCCGCACCCGGATTGCCAAGACCGAATTGCGAAAGGCAATTCGGGGCAATCCGACCTCTCCCCCAGGGGAGAGGAAGGCGCCGCCTTTCTCTTCTCCCCAGTGGGGAGAAGGTGGCCGCGAAGCGGCCGGATGAGGGGGCCTGGCGCTGACTCATGCCGGTATGAAACACAGTTTGGGCGCTCGTGGCTGGCGCCCATTGCCGGAGCCGGCGCCTCTCCCTCGAGCCGGCTCCGGCCTTTTCGAACATCACAGCTGGCAGGCGCCGTTTTTCGCGAGTCGCACGGCGGGCGGCGCTTGCCTCATGCTCAAAAATTGGAGGCTGACCATGACACCGAACGAAATCGCCGCGAAGCTCACCGGCCTCGCCACGAAATACCACATCAGGGACGTGACCCTGCTTGCCGGCCGCCTGCTCATGTCCTTCATCTTCCTGCATGAGGGCGTGACGCTGGTCACCCATTTCGACGCTGCAGCCAAGGCGATGGCGGCACTTGGCGTCGGCCTGCCGCTGTTCGTCGCCACCATCGCGCTGCAACTGGGGGCAGGGCTCTCGGTGGCATCAGGCCTGCTGACGCGGCTGGGCGGCATCGGTCTCGGCCTGTTCTGCCTGGCCACCGCCTTGCTGTTCCACATCAACTTCGCCAGCCAGAACGAATTGCTGCATTTCGAAAAGGACCTGGCCATATCAGGCGGCATGTTCGTGCTGGCCGCCGTCGGCGCCGGCCGGATCTCTTTGGACTGGCTGCTGGCAGGCTATCTGCACAAGCGCCAGCGCGACAAGGACATGGCCAAGGCCTTGCTGGCCGTGGAGCACGAGTTCACGGTGCGACTGCCGGTTTGAGGGCACCAGGCCGGCTGGATGTCCTCCACCGTACCAAACGCTCGCTTGCTGGAACCAGTCCCGATGCCCCGCATTCTATTAGCAGGGGCTCAAGGAGTGTGTGATGAAAGCGGTTCTGGCACTGGTCGCGGGCTTCATCCTGACCCTTGCGGTCTTCGCCAGCGGGCTGGCTTTCGCTGCCTGGCTGATTGTCGCCAAGCCGGTGCACCAGGCCAGGCCCGCCGACAGTGTCTCGCAGCTGTGGACCAAGGACGCACAGCCCGTGGACAAGGCCGCGCCGGGCCTGGAGCGCGTGGCCGCCGCGCAGCCCACCGCACCCGACGCCGCCGCCAGGGTGCAGTCGCCCGACCCGATCAAGACCGCCGCGGTGGCGCCCGATGCGGGCGAGCAGCAGGCCAGGTTGCCGGCCGCCCATGTCGGCTGGTGCACGAACCGCTACCGCTCCTACAATCCCGACGACAACAGCTACATGTCCTACAGCGGACAGCAGCGCCCCTGCGTGTCGCCCTATCTCGACGCCGACGCCACCGCCGGCCAGACGGCGCAGCAATCCGACGAAGTCAGCTATGTCGAGGGGGGCAGCGCCCCTCTGGTTGCGACAACGGATCTTTCGGACGACCACGTCCAGTCCTGCTTCAGCCGCTACCGCTCCTACCGCCCCGAGGACAACAGCTACCAGCCATACTCCGGCGGACCCAGGCGCCATTGCGAATAGGCGCCGCTTGCCATAGAGGGGCGGGCAGCCATTCGCCGGACAGCTGAGGCAGTGACAGTGACAGCGCGATACACGGTGGCGGCGCTGCTGGCAGTGGAGAACCAGTTGCCGGAGGATGGGGAGGCTGCCGGGGCGTCCCGTAGGGCGCCAAACTCGACCGGTCCACCAGGACCAGTGATCACGCAAATTTTTTGGATCATTCGCGCAAGCCCGGCGTTCATCCCTGACACGAAGGAGGAACGACAATGGGCGACGAACGGCACGAGAAGATCCAGCAGCGCGCATACCAGATCTGGGAGCGTGAAGGCGGCGGCGATCCCGAGCATCATTGGCACCGGGCCGAGGCCGAGATCGACAGGGAAGCGGCCCTGCCGCTGACAGCCGACGACGCCTTGCCGCGCGAGATCGCCAGCACCGATGTGCTGGAGGTCGAGGAACTCGCCATGCGCACCGGCATTTCGGGCGACGAGGCGCAAGCGCTGCTCGACCGCCTGGGCACTGACCGTGCCGCGGTGGAGCAGGCAGCGCGCGGGCTGAAGGCCAAAAAGGGCACCTGACCAGGGAGAGCGAGATGATCCGCAAACTCAAGGACGGCAGATACCGGCTTTATTCACGCAACAAGGACGAGAAAACCGGGAAACGGCGGAATCTGGGGACGTTCGATAACCGCGAGGCGGCGCAAAAGCATGAGAAGGAGGTGCAGTATTTCAAGCGGCATTGAGGGGCCTGCCTTCGCGGCGTCGAGCGTGCAGCTCATCCCTTGGCCGGCTCTTCGTAGATGCCGATGATGAGGAGCCATGCGCCTGAAATCAGGAAGGCGAACAAAACGATGGTTCCAAGGGCCGCGATGTAAAGGCCCGCGCCGCGCCCGAGAATAAGGAAAATCGCGCCTGCGACTTCGGCCAGGTAACACATCGTGCCGCCCGCCAGCCGCGGCCCGGTCAACCCGATGGAACTCATCCCCGCCTTGATGGCTACGACATATCCCCTGACGAAGATGAATGTTGCTATGCCCCAGAGGAAAAGCCATTCGAACCCGAGTGCGGGAAGGTATTGACCGCCCAGAAGCGCAAGGCTGCATGCCATGAAAATCGCGCTGAAGCCCGACAGCATGTTGATTGCCCGGTTCTTGTGCGTCGTGTTGCGGACAATGCGTTCGGGATTGATCGAGATCGCGACGAAGATCAACCCGGCAAGCCCCGCCGCGCCGCCCCCCACCATGACGAAGAAATTGGTCCATTGATCCAACATGACTTGCCCCCGAGCTTCAGCCGGCTCGATGGAGGCCAGCATGGCTGCGTTCTCGAACTCCACGGGGCGAGACAGGCGATCTTGATCGAGGCCAAATCCTGATCAGGGAGAGCGAGATGATCCGCAGACTCAAGGACGGCAGATGCCGACTTTATTCACGCAAGAAGGACGAGAAGACCGGGAAGCATGAGCGGGAGGTGCAGTATTTCACGTGGCATTGAGGGGGCTGTTCGGCGCGTACCTCTGGCGACCGCGATAGCGATACGCCGCAAGCTTGCGTGACCGGTTTACTCTTGATCCCGCTAATCACAGGGCAGCTTTGCGCCTGATTCCGGTCGTTCAGTCTATGCCGGGCAGCATCCAAAAGCAGACATTCAGTTGAAGACTGTAGGCGCCTCATTTGGGCGAGAATCGGTGATCGGATGAGTTTCCCTCGATGAGCGGATGCCCGAGAGCGCTCCCAGCCCTTGTCTGCGCGCTTCTAAGCACATACGGTGCTGGTGGTCGATTGGCGCACAGCTTTGCGGGGGTGGCGGATGGCGCAGGACACGTCTGCGGGGGTTCGCGTTACAATTTGGCGCGCATTTACGCCAGACCGCACAATGACATTTCAAACGCACGAGGCCGACTCGGTTACGGTGGTCGGTCCCGATTTTCTATTCCAAAGGGAGGCCTTCACATGGCAACCAAAAGAGGACATCTGGGGCGGCTTGGCCGACGCTGACGTCCGAACGCGTCTCAGTGAACGATTGCAAGTGGAGTTCGAGCCCGCACTTCGTCCCGATGAGCGTAGCCTGGAAAAACTTGGGGCGTATCTTAAGGATGTTGAGGCAGTACTAGATGGATTGGAGTGGGCAACGAGCGGTCAGCAATTTGAGAATGATGGCGAAACACCAATGCGATTGAATCCGCTCCTTTCCTTTTACCGCCAGCTTGAATGGATTTATCAGGTGTTCCGGGACGTACCTGGCGCGTCGGTTTCGATCCGATGACGTACAAGCTAGTCGCCTGCCAGGACTCCGCGAGGCTGTTTGCTCCGTTGTTTCTGAACACGGGGTAGTGTCGTATTGAGGTGTCAGAGGACAAAGCGTTCAAGGACGCAGCATTCTTGCCTTTGGGTGAAATTGAACTCGAAGGTGATAGCACCGACTCCTCGCAAATGGTTTCGTCAGCGAAGCGTGGCAGTTTCGAGTGGGTGGTCGCCGACTTAGTCGAGACGCGGACCGCTCTCCACACGTTGATGGAGATAATCGCCCCCGACGCAAATGCAAAAGGCGCCGCTAAAGATGCACACGAGAAGACCCTTGGTAGGATTGAGCGAATCCTCGATGCTATAGCGACCGTCGCTGTTCGGTTGGGGTTGGTGCACCCGCTCCTTGACCCTCTGTTGCTCGAGGACATGCCTTTCAGACGGGCGTGTACGGTTGTTGCCGACACTTCCGGTGTCCTTCAGGGAGGAATCAACTTTGTAGCCCAATTCCTGCATCCGATGGCGAGGATAAAGGTCCCGGCAGTGGTGCACATGGAAGTCATTAACTCGGCGGATAGCTTCCTAAAGCGACGTCGGGCGACCAAGGCAAATGCGAGCGCGCTCCTCTTCGACCACATGCTCAGCCAGTCCGGTCAACGGGTGTTGCTTAGGTTGGAATTGCGTCCTGATACCGAGATAGAAAGGACCCCCCTGCTGGGCGACCCCCTGCGGAATGCATTTCAAAAGGACAGCGAGCCGGAATGGGCTGACCTCAACATCAGTGTTCCTCTTCGAAGCTACTGTGATCGACTGATCCTCGAGGCTGCTCGCCTTCACCAGGCGCATTCCAACCCGGGGCACATGGTGCGTTTGCTAACTGCCGATCAAGGGCTGGCTAGAATGGCGTTAGCTGAGGGAATCGCCCCGCTCTATTTTCGAACGATTGGGGCGGAAGCCTTCTTTGGAAGACGCCTTACCGGCGCGATGATGCACCCATTCTCGGCCGAGATCGTCAGGACGCCGCTTCAGGCAGTGCTGTGGGAGTTGGCAACTACCTTCGGCGCTGCACGTCTGGTTTCGGACGTAGGTTGGGTGGAGGTCGCGGCGATAGGAACAGACCTCACGTGGTCACCGCTGCACTCACAAAATGACCTTCTTTGGATGAGATCTTCAGGCATTGCCCCATTGGCGACTGAGGCCATCGACGAGGACAACAAGCCACCCGTGGGAAAGAAGCCCGCTGTGACTCCAAAGCCGGGAAGAAGCGCTGCCGGTGCTTTCAAAACTCAGAAGCCAAAGGCAGCAGCTGTCCCGGATGTGGTGGGCTACTATCGGTTTAACATCGAGCGAATGTTCTTGTTGATTGTGACCCTCGCAGGCGAAGGACATCTCACCGAGGCCGACGCTCTCAAAATTGTCGAAGCTGCCACTCCCGGCGAGTATATCCGCTTCTTAACAGCCGGAGATTATGTAAAGGTCGAGAACGGTCGGTGGGCACTGACTGAGCGAGGCTTCGAACTCGTTGATGCAATCGTTCGATCAGATCGTAGGCAATTGGCAGATGCCCTGTCGAATGTGACCTCATTCGCCTCATTCAGAGAAAGCTTAGGCGCAACCGCAGTTGGGAGGCCGGCCGACTTAACCTTACCCTCACGAGCGGAGTCTACCTACAAAGTATTGGGCGAGTTGACTGGCCTTGGCGCCTCTATCCCCGGCGAAGGCTATTACCCAACCCCCTCGCTCCCCAATCTGCCAACCTTTGTTGAGAAGGCGCTCAGGCGATACCAAGAACTCGACAAAGGGGATGGATATGTGTCTGTAGGCGCGTGGTTGGAGTCACTAGTCAGATCTGAGGGCGTGCACCCCGCGTTTGCACGCGAAGCGCTAGAAGAAGCCAGCGCTGCGGGGCTGATTATTCGCGCAACAGAGGGATCAACCACCGACACGCGCCACGATCAGCACGTTATTCGAGTGCTCAAGTCGCAGGGCGGCAAACCAACTGTGGAGACGGTCCACCTCTACAGGGGGGACTTTCTCATCCCTGGCAAGTCCAGCAGCAGTATTAGGCTTGGGGAGCCAAAAAAGTGAGCTTGAAAGACAAACTAGCGCAGGCTACTCAACCAGCGCAGGCGCAGGACCTTTTCGTTCGGTATGGCGTTCTGCAAAATCCGTTTCCTTCATCTAGCCAGACTGCTGACAATCCTCACCTACGCTCCCAAGTCGATGACGAAATTGAAGCTCGGATAGAGAGCTTCGTTCGCGACCGACGTTCTCAGGTGATCGTAGTTGAAGGAACCCAAGGAACAGGAAAGACCAACGTACTTAACTATTTTGAGAACGAGCTTAAAAGTGCCCTTGAATCCTTAGACGGTTTTTACGTCGTTAGATACCTCGCGGACCCAGAAGCTTCCTTCGACAGTACGCTTAGAAGGCTCTTTCAGGAACTCGGCATTGACCATCTCCGCAAGCTCGCGGAGGCGCTGCGCGGCCCTGATGGGGATGTGGCCATTGGGCTAGCGCGCAGTCACGAGGTACGCATCGCCCTTCGCAAACTGGCACAGTCGAACGGAGCAGAGGACGTAGTAAGGAGCCTGAATGAGTGGTTTCTTGGGCTTCGCCTTCTCAAGGTTCACAGGGAACTCCTGGGGGTGAACTTTAGACTTGATACGGTCGAATCGAAGACTGCGGCCCTCCGGGACCTCGTTCAGGTAAGTAGCTACGTCAAACTGCTGAACGGAATATTTCTACTCCTCGATGAACTCGAAAAGCAGGACGGCGTGCTGAGCGCTACCGCCGTTGTACGGTATCTGTCGTCGATGCGAGCAATTATCGATGCCCTTCCTGAGCACCTGTTCATGATGATTGCGGTCACTCCGGACGCGCTACGTCGTTACTCGACGGCCCTCCCTGCGTTCAGAAGCCGTTTGGAGAACCGGATTGAGCTACAACCCCTTATGGACATGGAATCGGCTGAAGCCCTGGCGCAGTTCTACACCGACGACGCGACGCGAATTGCCGTTATGAAAAGGGGAGCAACCCCGAAGGGTGTGAAACGACTGGTAACTCCTGCCCAGATTCGAGAAACGTTTGAGCAACTTACTGATCGCGCCAAGAGGCGTGGCGACGTCGGCCTGCGGCAGAGAGAGTTCTTGCACGCGCTACATGTGATAGCAGAAGAACGCTTACACGAGCCGTGACATAGCGCGAACCTGAACAGTCCTCGGCGAACCCACGATGTTATCGCTAGGGGTTGCTTGCCGGACGGCGTTCCACAATCGGACAGTCTGGAGGCGATCCCTATCCAGACAATCAGCGTGTCGCGGGCAGCGACCGCAACTGGCGTTTGGCCGACCGTCCAATTTCTCGAGGACTGCCAAGCCCCCCTCATTAACCATTCGTTAACCATTTCCTCGCTAGCGTTTACCTCTCAGTAAGGATTCGCCAGCCGTGACTTTTGCCGCTCCCCTCGAGGCCAAATCCATTCGCTTTCGTGCCCGTTCTTTCGTCGCTTTCACATTGACCCCGGAAGCGCCCATGGTGGAGTGGCTGCAGGGGCTGGATCACTGGATCGGCAACTCGCCGGGCTATTTTGCCGGGCGGCCGGTGCTGCTCGATTTGAACACGCTGAAGCCCGCGCCGAGCGAGATCGCGGCACTGGTGGCGGAGCTTTTTACGCGCGGCATCCGCATCTATGCCATCGAGCTGGAAGGGGCCACGCTCGGGCCCGACCTGCCGCCTCTGCTGGTCGGCGCCAAGGAGGCGACGACGGACGGGCTGCTGCCTGGCCGCAAAGGCGGGCACGAGGGTGCCGGCAAGCCGGACGGCAAGGCTGCCGAGGGCAGGGACCACGGCGTGGACGTGCGTGTGGACGCTGGTGCCGGCAAGGGCAAGGCTGGCGCAAGCAAGACTGACGAAAGCCAGCCGCAGGTCTCGCACTATGATTCGGGCACGCTGATGATCAAGACGCCGATCCGCTCCGGCCAGGCGATCATGCATGCGCATGGCGATGTCATCGTGCTGGGCTCGGTCGCGTCCGGTTCGGAGATCGTCGCCGCCGGCTCGATCCATGTCTATGGCACGCTGCGCGGGCGCGCTTCGGCGGGCGCGCTCGGCAACACCGCCGCGCGCATCTTCTGCCGCCGCAACGAGGCCGAGCTTCTGTCGGTCGACGGCTGGTACATCACCGCCGAGGAGATGGAAGGGGTGTCGCGCGGCAAACCGGTGCAGGCCTTCCTCGATGGCGAGGGCCTGCGCGTCGAGACTTTGAGCTGAGAAACGGTCGTCAGGGCGGCCCGGGACAACAAACTGATAACAACGGAGGCTTTTTGATGGGCAAGGTAGTGGTGGTCACTTCGGGCAAGGGGGGCGTCGGCAAGACCACCTCGACGGCGGCGCTCGGTGCCGCCGTGGCCAAGACCGGCAAGAAGGTGGCGCTGGTCGATTTCGACGTCGGCCTGCGCAACCTCGATCTGATCATGGGCGCCGAACGCCGCGTGGTGTTCGACCTCGTCAACGTCATCCAGGGCACGGCAAAGCTGTCGCAGGCGCTGATCCGCGACAAGCGCGTCGACACGCTGTTCCTGCTGCCGGCCTCGCAGACACGCGACAAGGACGCGCTGACGGAAGAGGGCGTCGGCGAAGTCATCGACAAGCTGCGCTCGGTGTTCGACTATGTCTTCTGCGACAGCCCGGCGGGCATCGAGCGCGGCGCGCAACTCGCCATGCGCTTTGCCGACGAGGCGGTCATCGTCACCAATCCGGAAGTGTCGTCGGTTCGCGATTCCGACCGCATCATCGGCCTGCTCGACGCCCGCACCATGCGCGCCGAACAGGGCGAGCAGATCGCCAAGCACGTGCTGGTCACCCGCTATGACGCGGGGCGCGCCGCGCGCGGTGAAATGCTCAGCATTGACGATGTGCTGGAAATCCTGTCGGTGCCGCTGCTCGGCATCATTCCGGAAAGCCAGGATGTGCTGCGCGCCTCCAATCTCGGGTCGCCGGTGACGCTGTCTGAGCCGCTCAACACCGCGGCCAAGGCCTATATCGACGCCGCAAGGCGGCTGGAAGGCGAGGATCTGCCTGTTGTCGTTCCCTTCGAGCGCAAGGGTTTCCTCGACCGTCTGTTGGGAAGGAGGGCGGCATGAACGTGTTCGACCTTTTCAAGCGGCGCTCCAGCGCGCCGGTGGCGCGCGAGCGGCTGCAAGTGCTGCTCGCCTATGAGCGCCGCAACCGCAGCCAGCCCGACCTCGTCTCCATCCTGCGCGAGGAGATCATGGCGGTGATCGCCAAGCATGTGCAGATCGACCAGGACTACCTGCAGGTCTCGATGGACCGCGGCGAGACCATGTCGACGCTGGAGATCGATATCCAGATCCCCAACAAGAGCGCCGTGCCGATGGCGATCGCGGGTTGATCTTTACCCTCCCCCTTGTGGGGAGGGTCGCTGCGAAGGCAGCGGGGTGGGGGCAGCGCGACGCCGCAGGCCTATACTCCGAAGGCTAGCGCCAGACGCCCCCCTCTGTCCCGCCGACGTTGCCAGCCTCCCATCCCCCGTCACGCTGCCGCGAACACGGCCATTTGCGCCAGGCGGCGGATGACCGGAACGAGGGGAGGCCGGCGCCGCATCTGGAGAGTAAGCGATGGGCACCGGCCCGGGCGGATCGACAGGTCCGCCGCGAAGGAACGGTAACGAGTCCACGCACCGCATGGCATTGGTGCGATCGCGCAGGGTGCCAGCGGCAAGTGTTAGGTCCTTGATTCGGATGGCCGAACCGCGCACCGGGAGTCGCGGCCCGGCCATGTCAGTCCTGCGGTTCATGCTGGTAGAGCTCGTCCATGGAGAGCGACGCCAGGGCGCCGAAAGGGGCCTGCTTCTTCACCCGGCCGCCGCTCAGGATCACCACGTCGTCGCAGAACGAAATGGTGCTGTGATGGTGGCTGATGACGATGGTCGTGCGCCGTCCCGCCCTCGACTTCAGGGTTTCGACGATGGCCGCCTCCGACAGCCCGTCGACCGCATTGGTGGCTTCGTCGAGGATGAGCAGATCGGGGTCGCGCACCAGCGCCCTGGCCAGGGCGATCCGCTGCCGCTGTCCCGCCGACAGGTTGACGCCCCTGTAGCCGACGAGGGTCTCGTAGCCCTGAGGCAGCCGTTCGATGAATTCATGCGCCTCGGCCAGTTTCGCGGCGCGCTCGGCGTCGCCGATTGTGGCCGCGTCCTGCCCGTAGCTTATGTTTTCGAAAATGGTGCCATCGACCAGTTCCAGCTCCTGGCTGGCCAGTGCGATGTGACGCCGCCACTGGCTGGCGTCGATCCGGTCGAGCGGCGATCCATCGACGAGGATGCTGCCGGTGTCCGGTTCGACGAAGCGGCACAGAAGATTGACGATCGTCGTCTTGCCGGCGCCGGAGCGGCCGATCAGCGCCGTCGAGCGGCCACTTTTGATGTCGAACGTCGCGGCATGCAGCACCACTTCACGCTGGTCCGTGCCGGAATAGGTGAACGTCACGTCATCGAACTTGATGCCCTGGCGCAAACCGTGGAAAGGCCCGTCGCCTTGCGGCGGCCTGGGCTTGCCGGCGGGATCCAGCATCCATGCCACCTCTTCCAGCGATCCGCTCAGGCCCTGCAACTGGCTCCATGATCCCTGCAGGGCCCGCATATGCGGCTGCAGCCTGTAAAGCAGGATGACGAAGGCGATGATCAGTGGGAAACCCACCTGCGCCAGCCAGGCGCCGATCACCACCGCCAGGAACAGCATGGCGTGGAGAACCTCGGTCAGCGGCGGCAGCGCCCCCTGGCGGACCTGCAGGACGAAGGAGGCGCGGCGAACCGCATCGGACGCGGTGTCGAATATCGCCTTCTCCCGGGCCTCCTGGCCGAAAATACGGATCAGTCGCCCGGCATGCACCAGATGCAGCATCTGCGAGGCGAGGTGGCTGTTGCGCGAGGCGACGCTGCGGCTGGGCTCCTTCAGATTGGCCGAGAGGATGGCGTGCGCGATCTGCACGAGCGCCAGTCCGAGTGTGACCAGCAGCGTCATGTGCCACGACAGCAAAAGCAGGAAGGCGAGGAGGATGATGGCGGCCGATGCACTGACGATCGCCGACAGCATGATCTGGATGGCATCGGACGCCCGCCAGGATTCGTTGGATATGATGTTGAGCAGCCGTCCAGGGCTCTGCCGCAGGAAGAAAGGGTAACCGACCCGCAGGAGTTGCTCCGACAGCGCGCTGCGGATCGAATGGCTGGCCTTGCCGGAGATGAAGGTCGTCAGCAGCGTGTTGGCGAAGCCGAAAAAATTCTTCAGGATGATCGAGCCGAGAATGGCGGCCGAGATGACGACAAGCCGGTCGCGCTCGCTGAAGCCCGATCCGACTTGCTGGAGAACAGCGGAGAAGCCGGCCATTCCCGTCGCATCGCCATGGCCCATGATGATGCCCAGCAGCGGGATGATCAGGCCGATGCCGAACCCTTCGAGGGCCGCGCCGACCAGGCCGAGGACCAGCACGGCCGGAACCAGACGCAGTTGCCGCGCCCCGAAGGCGCGGAACAGCATTGGCAGGCTAGGCGGGAGCAATGGCATCAGGCCTCCGCATTGGCTTGTTGATCCTGCCGCACCGGCTCGGCCTGCGGCCGTCGCGCCAGCAGGAGCAGCGCGTATCTGGCCGCGCCGAGCACATTCATGCCGACGATCGGCCTGTGCGACAGATCGAGTTCGCGATCGAATGTGGGTCCGCCCGCCAATTCCCGCAAAGCCCCCCTCGCGGCCCAGTAGAAATGGCGAAGCAGCCAGGGCGCGTGGCGGACATGTTTCAGGCAGAGCCCGCCATTGCCCAGGCTATAGTCGCGGTGGAGCTTTTCGATGGCTTTGCGATCGCGCCGGCCATGGTGGTGGAATATCGTCATGTCCGGCACATATTCGACCGGGATGCCGAGCAGCACCGCCCGCACGAGGTAATCGGTATCCTCCGCCGACCGCAATGGCCCGCCCGCGCCGAAGCGTTCGTCGAAATAGCCGATGCGGGCCGCGACGTCGCGGTGCATGGTCATGTTGCAGCCCAACACGAAGCCGCCGGGATGAATATCGCGCGTCAGCCGCTCGCGCACCGGCGATCGCTTGATCGTGAAAGGCAAGTCCCTGGGGTCCCCAAGCTCGACGCGGCCTCCCCGGATGAGCCCCTGTTCCCCGGAAGAATAATGCCGTTCCAGGTCGGCCAGATAGTCGCGATGCACGGCGCAATCATCATCGACGAAGACCAGCACGCGCCCCCTGGCGCGCCTCAACCCGGCATTACGGGCAGCCGCCAGTCCGGGGCGCGGTTCGCAAATGGGCGTGAATGGAATATCCGACACCGCGGCGATGCTGGCCAGGCGTTCAGCCGTGCGGTCGCTCGAGCCATTGTCGACGACCACGAGCTCGGCCGCGAAGCCGGCATGGGCACGGCACGCGGCCTGAACCGACTTGATGCAGGCCTCGAGCACGGCGATGCGGTTGCGCGTGCAGATGATGAAGCTGACTTCCGGGCCTGACCGTTCCGGTCGAGGATCGGCCGGGGCGAGCCTAAGCGCGGTCGAGCGCTCGCCCCGCAGAGGTTGGTGGACTTTGACCGTCATTCCTCTAGCCCACCTGATGAGATGCCAGAACCGCCGCGGCCGGCGCGGATTTGAAGAAGTATTCCACGGCTTCGGCTTGCTTGCCGGCCGCCAGCGAGGCGCGGCTGAGCCAGGGCGCCAAGGCGCCCGGCCGCAGCGCATATTTCTCGCGGCGCCGGATGGCGTTCCACTTGGCGGTCCGCGTCAGCAATTCATGCGTCAATGGGGGCTGCTTTTCGTCGGCGACGAGCTGGTAGAGGAAATAGAACAGGTTGAGCGCGCCGGCCTCGAAGCTCGGCCGCGTCTCGGCCGGCAGCGAGCGAATCCGCTCCTCCAGCGCGACGATGAAGTCGGCCGCACGGGTAACCGTGTCGAAGCTGGCCGCTTCGCCGATGTCGCGCAGGTCCCGCGTGGACTTCGCGAGGTCCTCGCGCTCGAGGTTCTCGGCCACGATCCGCAAATGCGTCCTGCGCATCTCCTTGCCGTGGCGGCTGGTCACGCTCGTCGGATGGATCCGATAGACGAGCAGGTTTTCGGGCATCATGGCCGCCGGGTAGCGAGCGGTCAGCCGCCTGAAGAGATCGAAATCCTCGGCGTGCCTGTAGGTCGGGTCGTAGTGGAGATCGGCGTCTTCGATGACCTTCCTGTTGTAGACGACCGTCGGGTGCATGAAGATGGTGAAGAACATCGCCAATATGGGCATGCGGCCGAACCGGAACACCGGATCGGGCTTGCCCCTGGCGATGCGGCCGCGGATCAACATGTCGACGCCCGCGCCGCAGAAGCCCAGCTCGGGCCGCTGCTCGAACAGCGCCACCTGGCGCGACAGGCGCCAGGGATAGGCGACATCGTCGGCATCCATCCGCGCGACCAGCTCGCCCCTTGCGACCGCAAGACCTTCGTTAAGCGTCGCGACGAGACCGCGGTTTTCGCGCGAGATGATCGAGACGCGGCTGTCGGCCTGCCGGTATCGCTCGAGGATCTCGAGCGAATAGTCGCTCGAGCCGTCATCGATCGCGATGACCTCCAAGCGGCCGTAGTCCTGCCGCAGGATGCTTCCAAGCGCTGCCGCGAGGTAGGGTCCGGCATTGTAGACCGGCAGCAGGACGGAAACGAGCGGCGCGGCGGTCATGGTCTTGCATCCGTTCGCGGGAGGTCGAGGGATGGCGTGCGGCCATCGGGCGATCCGCCGGGATAGGCTTGCGCCGGCCTGGCAAACCAGCCGGCATGACCGGCCTGGGCTCGCCGGATATAAGGGAAGTGGCGCTTGAGGCTGTTGAGCGGCCTTTCGAAAACCAGCCAGGAAATCGCGGCCACGACAATCGTGGCGGTGCTTGCGACCAGGAACCGTCCTGGCCCTTGCTGCGAGACATTGAGCGGAATCCAGGGCTGCGACTTGATGGCGAGCGACAGCAAGATCGGGTGATAGAGATAGACGCCGTAGCTGATACGGCCCAGCGCCAGCAGCGGCGGCAGTTCCGCAAACCTGCCAGGGATGCCGCCAAGGCCACGCGAGCCGGCGGCGACTATAGCCATCAGCGGCACCAGCGGCAGGACTTGCAGCAGCAGCCAGCGCGCCCATTCCAGCGTCGGATCCGGAGGTGCGGGGACAAACCACTCGATCATCAGGAACGCGGCCGCGAAAGCAGGCCAGCCCAGCCGCATCCATTGCGGCAGGCCGGCGCCCCTCGACCGCCAGCAGGCAAGCAGCGCGCCCGACGCCAGCGCGTCCATGGATGCCGGCGGCAGCAGGTCGCGCGCCAGCGCCGGGTTGGCGGTGACCGGCCAGTAGAAGCGATAGGCCAGCGACAGCGCGATGACGCCGATGCAGATAGACTCGAAGCGCCGGTACGGAGCCAGCAGGACGACCAATGGCCAGGCGATATAGAACTGCTCCTCGATGCTCAGGCTCCAGAAATGGCAGAGAAGCCAGGGGGTCCAGTCGTTGCGCAGCGCATACCAGAAATTCGACAGGTAAAGGGCATGCCAGACCAGAGATCCCCTGGACTGCTCCAGATCGAACAGCCAGACGAAACCCAGCACGGCAAAGTAGGGAGGAAATATCCGCAGCGCGCGCCTGATGTAGAAGGACCGCAGCGCGGGACCGGCTTCAAACACAGCGGCCGAACGCGCTTCCAGGAGCAGGCGGGTGATCAGGAAGCCGCTCAGAACGAAGAACAGCCGCACGCCCATATGGCCCCAGAACGAAGATCCTCCCGCGGCGAAGAAATGGGAATACATCACCATCGTCACGGCGATGGCCCTCAGTGCGTCCAGCTGGATGTCGCGGGCGTTTGCCATCAGCGGCCTCCAAGCGCGGCTTGATGTCCGCGATCAAGCGGGCAGCATGCCATTTCGAACGGCAAGCCAATGCGCATGAGACCCGCCGCTACGCCATCAAACCCGCGCCGTGCGAGCCTGCCTGGGTCGATCTCGCAGTCGACGGACGGCTGGCTCAAGTCGGTCAACCCGGCGGAATCCTTCACGGTATATGTCCAGTCGCAAATGAGTCCCCCGGCGGATGGTTCGGCCACGGCATTGTGCAGCGCAACACAATAAATTTAGCGACCTGAAATACTTATGTGAGCAAGGCAAAAAATGGGCAAAAAGCCGCCATTTTTTCGGTTTCTGGCGTTTCTCGATAGCATCTCAACCTTTTGGTTCGAGTTTTTCCGGCTCACTCGCTTTGGTTGATTGGAGACATTTCTGCTTCGGGAGATAGGAAGCGCTCGAATCATTGTTAAAAAGATCTTGAGATTTTAGAAATCTACATTTTACCTATTTGGATTAATTCGGGGCTATCCGGTGAATGAGCTGGAATCATTGGCTTTTGCGGTGCAGCATAATCGCCTTGTTCGTCAGCCGACCACACGGCTTGCTTCCCTTAAAGGCAGGCATTCGGCAAAGCCGCAGGGTGTTGGAAAGGCCTATCACACGGCAAAGAAACCATGGCCGGCCTCAGCCTCACATAGCCGCGAGGCGACCTCCAACTTGCGATTGTTCATATCGATTTTCAGCGTGTCTTTCGCGATGTCGAATGCGATCCGAAGGCTTCGCCGACTATTTCGGCCGGCAACCAGCGGCCGCCGGCGGCGACCCGGT
The DNA here is from genome assembly GCF_053714255.1 of Mesorhizobium sp. 43Arga. Lineage (NCBI taxonomy): Bacteria > Pseudomonadati > Pseudomonadota > Alphaproteobacteria > Hyphomicrobiales > Phyllobacteriaceae > Mesorhizobium > Mesorhizobium sp. 43Arga. The sequence continues at coordinate 815,892 of NZ_JBSKBO010000002.1, read as the reverse complement.
GAATGCATCGAAGCAACGTACCGATCGCGGCCTCCTTCAACACGATCCCTGCGACGCCGGCCATGATCACCTCGTAGAGCTGACTTTGTGATGCGCCGGCCGTCAACATCACACAGCGCGTGGTCGGCGTCTCCTTGCCGAGTTCGACGGCAACGTCGAGGCCGCTGAATCCCGGCATGTTCAGGTCGATCACCGCTATGTCGGGCAGGTGTTGCCGAATCATGGTCAGGGCGCTCCTGCCGTCCAGGGCGGTCCCGATGACCCTGTAGCCGGAGTCGCGGGCAATCAGGTCTGCCAGGCCGCGCAGGAGCAGCGGATGGTCGTCGACAATGAATACCGTGGTGACCATCCCCGGCCGCCCTCCATCCGATCTCGGTTAATACACCCCGCGCGACAGCAGCATAGCGCTTCCGGATTAATATTAGAGATTTCTGAAATAGCGCCGGAACGCTGCCGGCCACAAGATGCCGGCGCCGGATCGGTGAAGCAATCCCCCGAAATGCCGGGTAGCCGTCGAGGTCGTTTCGGACCGTCGCCGTGAGGACCGGGCGGGGCTGCGCACGGCGTCGTGAACAAAATGTGTAACCAAAATCGGGGGTCGTCCGTTTATGATGTGACGGAGGCAATGCGATGTCCCACACCTACGATCTTGCATCCGATGTGATCCGGCGTGTCTATGAAAGGCGCATTGACGCGCCGGCAATCCTCGACACCGCCACGGAATTTCCGAACGCGGCGAAATTCACCAATGCCTGGCGCGACATCCGCGACGAAGCGCTGGGCGTGCAGTTGGGCAAGATCCCGCGTTTCCACGACATCATGCCGGAGCAGGCCGATATCTCGGCCAATGACGGCCTCGACTGGCGCATGTTCGTGCTCAAGGCCTATGACATGACTGTGCCGGAGAACCTGGCGCGGATGCCGGTTCTCAGCCGCTTGCTTGCCGAATGCCCGGAAGTCAAATCGGCGGCGATCTCGTTCCTGGCGCCGCGCAAGCATATACCCAGCCACCGAGGGCCGTTCCGCGGCATCATGCGGTTCCACCTGGGCCTGGTCATCCCACGCCAGGCCGATGGCCGCCCGGCAACCATCATGATGATCAACCATCAGGAGAGGCGGATCACCGACGGCGAAGGCATGCTGTGGGACGACACCTATCCGCACGAGGTGATGAACAACGCCGATGAAACCCGGATCGCTCTGCTCATGGATGTCTGGCGTCCGGGCATGCCCTGGGACATGGAAATGCTGTCCCGGCTGATCGTGCGCGGCGTGCAGGCAGGGATGCGCCGCCGGGGCGTGTCGTTCGGCGGCTGAATCGGGGAGGGCGCCAGCGCGCCTCGACACCTGTCCTGACCCTATCAAGCCGCCCGCGCTGCCTCACGACAGGCGGGCCGGTTCGGCCTATTTCCATGCCGCCAGGCGCTTTCCGCCCGGCAGGGAAGGACAAACCAAGTGACATCGATGCCGGTTGCCAATCGCGAAGCGGCACCATTGCCCGTCGCGGCACTGATGGGGGCCATGGTGTCGATCCAGATCGGCGCCACCTTCGCAAAAACCCTGTTCCCGCAGATCGGCGCGCAAGGCACGACGACGTTGCGGCTGGTCATCGGTGCGCTGATGCTGATCGCGGTGCTGCGGCCCTGGCAGATGCTGCCGTCGCGCGCCACCTTGCCGTGGCTGGTCGCCTATGGCGTGACGCTGTGCGCGCTCAACCTGCTGTTCTACGCGGCCCTTGCCAGGATCCCGCTCGGCGTCGCGGTGGCGCTCGAATTTTCCGGGCCGCTGCTGGTGGCGACGTTGACCTCGCGGCGCGCCAGCGACTTTGCCTGGATCGCGCTTGCGCTGGCCGGCATCATCTTGTTGTCGCCCTTCATCCACTCCTTGCAGCCGCTCGATCCGACCGGGGTGATGCTGGCGCTGGCGGCCGGCGGCTTCTGGGCGCTCTATATCGTGCTGGCGCAGAAGGCAGGTGCGGAGCTTGGCACCCGCACCACCGCCTATGGCATGGCGATCGCCGCCGTGCTGGTGCTGCCCTTCGGCGTGGCGCAGGCGGGAACGGCGCTGCTGGCGCCGTCGATCCTGGTCAGCGCGCTGCTCGTCGGCCTGTTTTCCAGCGCGCTGCCGTTCTTCCTGGAGATGGTGGCGCTGACCCGCATGCCGGCCCGCATCTACGGTACGCTGACCTGCCTGGAGCCGGGGCTGGGCGCGCTCGCCGGCTTCCTGTTCCTGCACGAAAGCCTGACGCCGCCGCAACTGGCCGGCATCGCCGCCGTCATTGTTGCTGCCGCCGGCACGGCGCTGACCTCGAAGCCGCCGGTGCCGTCGCCGGAATAGGCACCGCCTGACGACGTCATTTTGGCGCGCGCCGGCGGCCTTTTGTCGTCAGAACTTGACGCTGAGGTTGGCCTTGGCGCCGTTGTCGACGGCGCCGCCGCCGAACTGGCCGGTGTAGGACACGCCGAGCGTCGCATTGGGCGACATTTTCATGTCGATGCCGGCTTCGATGACGGCCGCGTCCCTGGCGATCGGTACGCCGGCGATGGTGAAGGCGTCGCCGCCGACGAAGGCGAAGCTCGAGGTCGGCGTGACGTCGCCAAAAGCGTGGCGCCAGCCAAGCATGCCGCGCGCGGTGGCATTGACGCCGCCAAGCGCGAAATCGGTCGAGCCGCGCAGGCCGAGCGTGGTGAAGGTGGCGTTGGTGGTCGAACCGGCGCTGGTCAAGGCCGCCGGCCCTCCGGTTTCGCTGAAGCCGTCAGTGTGCAAGCTGACATAAGCGAGATTGGCGAAGGGCTCGAACTTGAACTGCCCGGCATCTGCCTTGTAAGCGAGTTCGCCGAACACCTGCGCCGTGCCGGCGTCGTAGTCGGCCGACAGAGCATCCGTGAAGCCGTTGAAGGCAACGGAGCGCTTGGTCGAAAGACTGTTCCAGCTGTAGGCCGCACCGGCGCGGAAGGCGATGGCGCCCCAATTGGTACCGCCATAGAGGCCGAGATGGTAGCTGTTGTTCTTGCCGGAGGAATTGCGATCGTCGGCGTCGAAGGAGGAATGGCTGTAGCCGCCCAGCAGGCCGACGCGCCAGCCGCCGAGCAGCGTATCGGCGCCGGCCAGCAGGCCGCCGGTCGAGCGGTCGAAGGCGGCGGCGTTGCCGTCGCCGTCGGTATTGCCCCAGGAGCCAAAAGCCTGGCCCCAGACGGCGAAGCGATCGGTGTCGGCGGCGACCATTTCGGGGCCGCCTTCGCCATAGGCCATCACCGGAAGTGCTGCCGTGCCGCCATCGCCGAAAGCTGAAGCGATGCGGTTGCTGGCGGCGTCGCGGATGAAGCTGGAGTCCTCGAGCAGCATGCCCTTGGCCGAGGCATGGATCTCGCCCGAGAGCTGGTCGAAGGCGGCTTGCGCAACTGCTTCGGTCGGCAGGCCCATAATGGCATCAAACAGCGGATTGCCGCTGCCCAGGTTTTGAGCGCCGCCGCCGGTGGCGATCTGGTTGGGGGTTGCGCCGACATCGGCGAAGGACTTTGCCTCGACGATGTCGAGATAGACATGCGTCGCGTCGTAATTGGCGGTAAGGCCGGTGAATAGGCCCACTCCGACGACCGAGTAGGTGCCGCTGACGCCGGCATCGGCTTGCAGCACCGTGTAGTGCGTGCCCGGCACATACGGCGCCGCATCCGCCTTGACCACGTCGAGGACCGCGCCGGCGGCGATCGTCGCCATGCCCGTCGCATGTAGGAGGTCGGACTGGCCGGTCGATGTCAGTTCGACCTGGTAGATCGAGCCTGCTGCCTGGTCGATGTCGCCCGCGACATTTAGGGTGCCGATCGAATTGCCCGGCGCGATGATGCCGCCCGACTGAGCGACTATGCCGCCCGCCGTGCCGTTGCCACCCAAAATGCCGCCCGAGATCGTCACCAGTGAGCCGGCCAGCGAACCGTTCACGGCCAGCCGTCCGCCGGTCACATTGGTGGCGCCGGTGAAGCCGCTCGAATCGGCGGTCAGGTTCGTCGTGCCGGCGATCTGGTTGATCGTGCCCGCGCCGCTCATGGCCGAAGCGAAGGTGTAGCTGGCGTCGGTGTGGTTGAAGTTGATCGTACCCGCGCCCTGTCCGAACTGAATGCTAGCCGCATTGAGCGCGCCGGCGGCCGTCGCCGGCTGCCCGCCCGCCGCACCGATGTTCAGCGTGCCGATCCAGCCCGCAAGGCTGGCGATGTTGACCACACCGCCAGCCGACACAGTGCCGCCATTCGCAATCGTCAGCGTGCCTGGGCCAAAACCACCGACATACAGATTTCCGCTATTGGCCCACGTCGAGTTGGTGCCGCTGATGCTGACCATGCCGATGGACCCGGCACTGCCGCCCACAAAGCCATTCGTGTTGGCGACCTTGCCGCCATTCGAGACGATCAATGAGCCCGTACCACGTTGGCCGACAAAAAGGAGGCTGTTGCTGGTCCAGGTCGATCCCACGCCGCTGACTGTTGCCGTGCCCACGGAACCGGCATCAAAGCTCAGATAGCCGGCATCGCTGGTGACCTTGCCGCCGTTTGAGATCGCGAGCGTTCCGGTGCCGTCCGCGCCGACGATGAGGGAAGAATTGTTGGTCCAAACCGAACCGATACCGTCGACCGTGACCGAGCCGCTGGCACCCACGGCGGCGCCGACAACGCCTCCCAGGTTGGCGACGCTGCCGCCATTGCTGATCGCCAGCGTGCCCGTTCCAAGATTGCCGACGGCGAGATTGCCACTGCTGGTCCAGGTCGAGCCGCCGTCAACGAACGCCGTGCCGGTCGAGGCGGCACCATAGCCGATAGAGGCCGAGTCACTGATGACCGCGCCGCCGCTCGAGACCGACAGCGTGCCGGTGCCGAGGCCGCCGACATACAGGGCCGTGCTGGTCCAGGTCGAGCCGGTATTGGCGACCGACACCATGCCGGTCGAGCCTGCCGAATTGCCGACATAGGCCGTGGCGTTTTTGACGGCGCCGCCGTGGGTGATCACCAAGCTGCCAGCGCCGAAATCGCCAACGGCCAGGCTGGAACTGTTGGTCCAGGTCGAGCCGGCGCCGTCGACAAAGACCGTGCCGGTCGAGCCCGCGATCGCGCCCACAAGTCCCGCGTCATTGCTGACCGCGCCGCCATGGGTGATGGCAAGATTGCCCGTGCCGGAATTGCCGACATAGAGGTTGGAAGTGTTTTTCCAGGTCGAGCCGGCACCATCGACGAATACCACGCCGTTCGAGCCCGCGAAGTCGCCAACATAGCCTATGGCGTTACTGACCGCGCCGCCGCCCGAGACCGTCAGCGCACCCGTGCCCTGATCGCCAATGAACAGGTTGGAAGAGTTCTTCCAGGCCGAGCCGGCACCGTTGACCATTACCGCGCCGTTGGAACCCGCGGCATAGGCTGCATAGCCCACCGAGCTGGTGACCACGCCGCCATTCGAGATCGTCAGCACACCGGAACCGGCGTTGCCGACAGCGAGGGCCGCGTTTTTCCAGGTCGAGCCAACGCCATCGACAGTTGCCGTGCCGGCGGCGCCCGCAAGGTTGCCCAGAATACCACTCAGATTGCTGACCGCACCGCCGTTCGAGACCGTCAACGCACCTGTGCCCTGATAGCCGACGAACAGATTGGAACTGTTTGTCCAGGTCGAGCCCGCACCGTCGACCGTCACCGTGCCGTTGGAGTCCGCATACCGACCGAGCGTGCCTACGACATTGCTGACCGCGCCGCCCTTGGTGATGTTCAGCAAGCCGGTGCCGTTGTCGCCCACCGTCAGCGATCCGCTGTTGGTCCAGGTCGAGCCGGCACCATCGACCGAGACGGAGCCGTTCGAAGCGCTGCCTTTGCCAACATACCCATCGGTGTCGCTGACCGCGCCGCCTTTGGTGACGTTGAGTACGCCGGGGCCGTTCTGCCCAACCACCAAGGTTGAGCTGTTGGCCCAAGTCGAACCCGTACCGTCCACGGACATGATCCCGAGTGCGTCGGCGCCGTCGCCCAGGATGCCCCTGACATTGCTGATCAGGCCGCCTTTGAGGATGGAGACCGTTCCCGTGCCTTCCGCTCCGACATAGAAATCGTCGCTGTGCAGCCATGCCGATCCAGCTCCGTCCACGGTGACGGTGCCGGTAGCGCCCGCGAATCTGCCAACGGAGCCTTGTGAATCGCTGAGTGTCCCGCCGTTGATGATTTCCAGCGAACCGACGTCACCGGCATTCCTCCCGACGAAAACCGTGAGCCCATTGGCGCCAGCGCCACTTATCACCGTGGGGTTCGGCGAAAGCGTGTTGACGTTGACGACATTAGTGGCGTCAGGCACCGTACCCGGAGTCCAGTTGCCGGGGTCGAACCAATTGCTCGACGTTGCGCCGTTCCAGGTCACGGGGGCGGCCGCCGCCGGAAGGGCCGTTGCCACGAGGCCGGCTGCGGCAAGGATTAGCGCCAGCGAACTGACGCCGGAGCGAGGATGGCGTAGCCGGTAGCTCGTCTGCCAGCTCGAACTCAGCGTCGCGCTGCGGCTTCCAAATATGCTCTGTGGCATGCAATCCCCTGATATGTCAGTCGTTTTCACCCTGATCCGACATGGCATCGGAGCCAGGAATTGTCTTGGGCAGGACCGCACTGGAATTGGACTGGAGCGAAGTGCGGTGGCTTTTCCGGGCGCTGTGATGGTTTGGCACCATCGGCCGCCTCGGGCGCGGCCGGACGACTAACCTCCCTCTCGGAACGAAGGGGAATTACGGCGCCCGTCAGCGGAACCATCCGAATCTATCGCACGCTCGTTGGCGTGTGGCCGAAGCGGCGGCGGAAACAGCGATTGAAGTAGGACACATCGCTGAACCCGTTCATCAGCGCAATTTCGCTGACGCGCAGGGCGTCCTTGTGCCTTTGCGAGAGCATCTTGCGTGCTCCCTGCAAGCGCTGTTCGAGAACACGTTCGGAAAAGCTGACGCCTGTCTCCTGGAGCAGGTCCTGGACATAGCGCGCCGACAGCCCGAGTTCTTTGGCGACGCCTTGCGCGGAGATTTCTGGATCGGTGAAGCCGCCGCGAATTTTAGTAAGAATCGCTTGCGTCCGTACCGCACGTAGACCTCGCGCGTCGGCGTTGTCGCGCGCCGTCACAGGTGCGGCAATGGAAGCGGTGGCGGCGATCAGATCGGCAATATGATCGGCCACGAACTGCATGGTCAGTTGAGACTCGGCTTCTTTCTCATCGGCCAGAACGCCGACATAGGCACGAACAAGGGCGTTGATCATCATGGAGCTAGGCGCGACCGTCATCAGGCGATCCTCAAACCCTGCACATCGCTGACGCACGCGTTCTCGATCGGTCTGCACGGCAATCAGGCCGCACTGTCCGTTGCTCGCCCGGATGATTGAGGGAGCGCTCTGCTCGACAAGAACGGACGCGCCTGGACTCAGATCGACGCTCCTTCCCGACTGGTCGACACTGAGCGGGGAGTGTCCGGCATTGAGAAGCAACACGACATTGTTGGTGCTCTGGGCCGCAATGTCTTCAGTGGTTCTCGATATCGATTTGACAGTGCCTTGGATCGTGCCCACCGAAACGTCGCAAGTTCGAACAATCCTGAGCTCGCCTTCGAACGATCTGCCGATCGCCGGATCGGCACGCAGACGGGCGTAACCGGATGACAGCGTTGAGATCCATTGCTCTTTCTGGATTTGTTCTCCGCCGATGAGGTCGCTGGAATTGTAGATAATCCTGTGCAAGCATCGCTGGGCGACATGGATATCCTGCCAGAGCGAAAATCGATCGCGGTCGCCAAGATGCTGCGGCAAATCGGCGGATGAAAACACCGTCTTTCGTGACAAGGAAGCGCCCCCGCTAAACCCGCAGTCTTAAAAAAATCGAACGCGGCGCTTTCCATTCGAGGAATAACCAGCGACATAGGTCGCCAAGCGTTCAACGGATCGAATTGGACCCTTAGTCGAGCTCAATCACGCTTGGCGTCACCCGAAAGTATGACGCCAGCAAAATCGTCCAGGCAGGATCGGCCTCCTTTCGCCGGCTCCGCCGCTCAAAATTGCTGGTTTCATCTTTTGCCGGCCATCCATCATGGCGGGCATACTGGGGTGTAGGAGAAACGGTGGAAAGGCTGAGCAGCGAAGTCCTTAGTTCGATTGTCGGCGATATCTACGATTGCGTGCTGAACCCCGACGGGTGGACGGAGGTGATGATCCGCATCACCGAAACCATGGATGCGGCCTATACCACCATCGCGCTTGCCAGCACCGCCGGCAATCATGGCCGCTTCGCGGCCCAATCGCCGTGGGATCCAGAGCGGATGCGCGTGCTCCAGGAGGATTATGACTTTGACGCGATTCCCGGGCTGAAGGCCGCGGTCGTCGGCGATATCGACACGCCCGTCGCGACACTGTCGCACATGCGCGAAGCCGACCTCCAGCGGACGCCCTTTTTTCAGAATTGGGCCAAGCCGCAGGGTCTGCGTGAAGGCTGCATCACCAAATTCGTTCATACGCCGGACCGGATTGGGCTCTTGGGTTGCACCACGCGGGCAAGCAGGGGGGTGATTTCGGCCGAGGAGCAGCGTTTCCTGGCCCTGCTGTCGCCACATCTGCGCCGTGCGTCGCTGATCGGCGATCTGCTCGATCAGGCCCGCGTGGCGGCCAACCTCTATCGCGCGGCGCTCGACCATCTTGCCGTGCCTGTCGTTCTGACCGGCGCCAGCGGCGCGATCCTCCATGCCAATGGAGCCGCCGAGCTGATGCTCGCGGGGCATGGTCCCATTCTTTCCAGGAACGGCGTGCTGCAGACGGAGAATCCCGCGGTTGCCCGCGCCTTGCTGGAAGCGATCGCCGGCGCCGCGGACGCGGATGGCTCGCTTGGTTCACGCGGCATCGGCCTGCCCATTTCGGCCCCAGGTCAGCCGCCCGCCGTCGCCTATGTGCTCCCGTTGACCGAAGGCACCGCGCGCGCGGCTTTCCGGCCCGCCTGTGCCGCTGTCTTCGTCTCGACCACGACGTCCTCTTCGCCACTGCCGGAGGCCGTTCTCACCACGCTGTTCGACCTCACGCCGGCGGAGGCGCGGGTTCTGCTGCGCATCGGCAGCGGATTGTCGGCGTCCAGAAGCGCGTTGTCGCTCGGCATTGGCGAGAACACGTTGAAGACCCATCTCAACCGTATCTTCGCCAAGACCGGCACCCGCCGCCAGGCCGATCTGGTCAAACTCATTTCGGATATTGGCACGCCCGTCGCGGCTCCCGAATCATAGTGCGAGCCGGCTGAGGCTGCCGATCTCCGCCTTGCCGAGGACATCAGCAGCTTCCTGATGCGCCGATCGGCTGAGGCCGATCGGCCACAGCGATCGGGAAAGTACAGTGGCGCGTTTCGGGACAATTCCAGTGCGGCCCAGCCCAAGACGCGGCCGATGGGCGATGCAACACCTCGACGACACCTGAATCGCTGCGGAAACATGTCCTCAGCCAGGGGGATGCAACAGCTTTGAGGTAGCAAACAGTGAAAACGATTCTTCTCGCCACAGCCCTTGTTCTCGCGCCCGTCGGCCTGGCATCAGCGGCGGATGTCAGTGAGGGTTCGCCGGTCACCGCCTACGACTGGTCCGGCCTCTATGCGGGCGTTCACTTCGGCTACGCAGCCGGAAAATCCAACCTCTTCATCGCCGGCGCCGGCGTTGGGGGTACCGACGTTAACGCTCCTCTCGATCCGAGCGGCTTCGTTGGCGGCGTCCATATCGGCTTCAACCAGGAATTGGCGAACAGCTTCGTGCTCGGTGCCGAGGCTGACCTCGCCTACGGCAATGTAGATAGGGTGAGCACCTTCGCAGGCGCCGGAGCGCTGCTCAAGACCGACCGCCGGTGGTCGGGTTCGGCGCGCCTGCGGGCTGGCTACGCTTTCGATCGGACCTTGCCCTACGTCACTGCCGGCGTGGCTGCCGCCAAGTATGAAGTGAGCGTGGTCACGGCCGGCCCCGGCGGTACAATACCAGTCCACGACGAAACCCATCTTGGTTGGACGGCCGGAGCTGGCGTTGAGCACGCCTTCACCGAAAAGTGGATCGCCAGCGTCGAATATCGTTACTCAGACTTCGGCAAAAAGGATATCTCGGTGCCGCTTTTGGGTCCTGGCACGGTTTCGAACGTCGATCTCAAGACGCACGATATCCGGGTCGGGCTCAGCTACAAGTTCTGATCCGCCAGGCAAACACCCCGCGCGCTTCGCCGCGCGGGGTACGCAACTCGCGGTCAATTCGGCCTCCGCCAATCGCCGACATCAGCTCCCCATTGGACTTCGCCGGGACACCACCCATATTGAATCCATGGAGCGTTGAGCGTGTCCTTCGCGCGGGTGGCCCTTCTTGCCGCGGTTTTTGCCGCCGTGGCTGCATTTTCTCCGTTCTCCTCGGCTGGGAGCGAGAAGGTTGCGCTGAGCGTCGCCATTGACGGCGCCATCGGGCCGGCGAGCACCAGGCAACTCGAGGAAGCGCTCGATGTCGCCGCCAAGCGGGACGCCGCAGTCCTCATCCTGCAACTCGATACGCCCGGCGGGCTGGTCACCTCGATGCGCGAGATGATCGCCGACATCCTGGCTTCGCCGGTGCCAGTCATCGGCTATGTCGCGCCGGCCGGCGGCCATGCGGCGAGTGCCGGCACCTACATCCTCTATGCCACCCATGTCGCGGCGATGGCGCCGGGCACCAATCTGGGCGCCGCGACGCCGGTCGAGATCGGCGGGCTGCCGTCGCTGCCGGGCGGCGACAAGGGCGATCAGAAGGGCGGGGGCGATCAGAAGAACCAGGGCGAGCAGAAGGGCCAGGACGGTCGGCCGGCGGGCGACGCGATGATGGCCAAGGTGACCAATGACGCGGTCGCCCTGATCCGCTCGCTCGCCGAACTGCGTGGGCGCAATGGCGACTGGGGCGAGAAGGCGGTGCGCGAGGCGGCGAGCCTGTCGGCCAATGCGGCGCTGCAGGAGCATGTCATCGATTTCGTCGCCCACGACACCACCGAGCTGTTGCAACTGGCCGATGGGCGCACCGTCGACGTGGCCGGCAAGAAGGTGGTGCTGGCGACCAAAGGGCTGCCGGTCGAGACGCTGGAGCCCGGCTGGTTCATCCGGCTGCTCGGCGTCATCACCGATCCCAACATCGCGGTCATCCTGATGCTGGCCGGCGTCTATGGCATCATCTTCGAGTTCACCAGTCCCGGCGCGGTCGCGCCCGGTGTCGTCGGCACCATCTGCCTCGTGCTCGGCCTCTATGCGCTCGATCTCCTGCCGATCAACTATACCGGCCTTGCCCTGATGCTGCTCGGCATCGCCTTCCTCGTCATCGAGGCGTTCAATCCCACCGTCGTGCTTGGGCTCAGCGGCGTGGCCGCCTTTCTGTTCGGCGCCGCCATGCTGATGAGGGTGGAGGGGCCGGGCTTTGCCATGTCATGGGCCGTCATCGGTCCCGCCGCCGCGCTGACGCTTGGGCTGGCGCTGCTGACCGGCACCTATGTCTGGGCGGCACGCAAGAATCCCCCGCGTGTCGGCGGCGAGGCGATGCGCGGCCTGCCGGTCGAGATCCTCGACTGGCAGGGCGGCGAGGGTCATGTGCTGGCCCTGGGCGAGCGCTGGCGGGCAAAGGCCGACGAGCCGATCGCGGCCGGCGACAGCGTCGAGGTCACCGACATCAGCGACCTCGTGCTCACCGTGCGGCGGCGCGATGCGGCAAGGAATGGAGCAAGACAATGATGGTTGGTTATGTGGCCTATCTGGTCGTAGCGCTGGTCGTGATCATGTTCTTGTCCGCAGCCGTCCGTATCCTGCGGGAATACCAGCGCGGCGTGGTCTTCACGCTCGGCCGCTTCACCGGGGTCAAGGGTCCCGGCCTCATCATCCTCGTCCCCTTCGTGCAGCAGATGGTCAAGGTCGATCTGCGCGTGGTGGTGCAGGATGTGCCGCCGCAGGACGTGATTTCGCGCGACAACGTCTCTGTGAAGGTGAACGCGGTGCTCTATTTCCGCATCGTCAACGCCGAGCGTGCGATCATCCAGGTCGAGGATTACATGGCCGCCACCAACCAGCTGGCGCAGACCACGCTGCGCTCGGTGCTCGGCAAGCATGAACTCGACGAGATGCTGGCCGAGCGCGACAAGCTCAACAGCGACATTCAGGAGATCCTCGACCAGCGCACCGACGCCTGGGGCATCAAGGTGTCGAATGTCGAGATCAAGCATGTCGACCTGAACGAGAGCATGATCCGCGCCATCGCCAAGCAGGCCGAAGCCGAGCGCCTGCGGCGCGCCAAGGTGATCAATGCCGATGGCGAGCAGCAGGCGGCGGCGAAACTGGTCGAGGCGGGCCGGATGCTGGCGGCCGAGCCGCAGGCCATGCAACTGCGCTATTTCGAGGCCCTGCACGACATTGCCGGCGAGCGCTCGTCCACGGTGGTGTTCCCGCTGCCGGTGGATCTGCTCAGCCAGTTCATGAAGGGACAGGGGAAGTGAGGTCGCGGCCCCCTTCTCCCCTTGCTTGTGGGAGAAGGGGGCGGTTCGCACCTTTCACACCCGCCAGGGCGGCTCCGGCGCGAAGCGCTTGCTGATCCAGTCGGCGAAGGCGCGGGTCTTGGCGGCTTGTCCCTTGGCCGAGGGCACGACGACGTAGACCGCGCCTTCGTCGGCCAGCGTCCATTCTTCCAGGACAGGCACCAGCCGTCCGTCGGCGAGTTCGCGGCCGATCAGCCAGTCGGTGCTCATCATCAGGCCGACGCCCTGCACGGCCGCCTCGACCAGCACCTCGGCATCGTCGCTGACCAACGGCCCTGAAACCTCGACGCGCGCACGCCGGCCTTCGTGGTCGGTCATCTCCCAGGCCGGAAAGGTCTGGAAGCCGCTGAAGCCAAGGCAGGAATGTTCGAGCAGCGCCTGCGGCGTCCGCGGCCTGCCTCTTCGGGCGAGATAGGCGGGGGCGGCGCAAAGCAGCCGGCGCCGCGTCGCCACCTTGCGCGCCACCAGGCGCGAATCCTCCAGCGCGCCGAGCCGCACGGCGACGTCGAAATTCTCGGCGACCAGATCGGCGAAACGGTTGGAGAATTCGGCCTCGATGCGGATATCGGGATATTCGGCAAGGAATTGCGGCAGCAGCGGTCCGATCCACATGCGTCCGAACGTACCAGGCAGGGCCAGCCTGAGCAGGCCGCGCGGGCTGCCGTCGGCATGCTCCGACGCGGCGGCCTCGGCCTCGTCGACGGAGGCGAGGATGGCGCGCACGCGCACCAGGAATTCGGCACCGGCTTCGGTCAGCGACACGCTGCGCGTCGTGCGATGCAGCAGCCTGACCCCCAGCCGCTCCTCCAGCGACTGCAGGCGCCGCGACAGGATGGTGGCGTCGCGCCCGACACGCACTGCTGCCCTGGTGAAGGAGCGCGCCTCGGCGATGGCCGCGAAGGCCGCCATTTCTGCAAGCGCCGCAGGTTCGTTCGATTGCTGCATGTTTCGCATTACTCAAATGCAAAATGGAATGATTATCCAGAAATAGCGCAGCAGATAAGTTCACTCAACCATCAATCGTCCACCGGAGTGAAAATCATGAAAGCCATCGAACTGAGCCAACCCAGGCTCGACGCCTTCCGCGCCGCCACCGTCGCCACCCCCGAACCGCAGCGCGGCGAGGTGCTGATCCGCCAGCGTGCGGCAAGCCTCAATTTCGTCGATGTCGCGGTGGCGAGCGGCAATTATCCCGGGCCGAGCTTTCCGCTCATCCCCGTCGCCGACGGCGCCGGCGAGATCGTCGCGCTGGGCGAGGGCGTTACGACTTTCAGCACGGGCGACCGCGTCGTCGCCCATGCCAAGCCGCGCTGGATCGGCGGCCGGCCGCGGCCCTACGAAATGACGCAGATGCGCGGTATCGCGCTGCCGGGGTCGCTCGCCGAATATGTCGCGCTGCCGGCCAATTCGCTCGTGCCGGTCCCGGCGCATCTCTCCTTCGAGGCGGCGTCGACGCTGCCGATCGCCGGCACCACGGCCTGGAACGCGCTGCGCACCGCCAATGTCGGGCCGGGCTCGGTCGTCGTGCTGCTCGGCACCGGCGGCGTCTCGATCTTCACCCTGCAACTGGCGAAAGCGGCCGGGGCCACCGTCATCATCACCTCGTCGTCGGACGAGAAGCTTGAACGGGCGAAGGCGCTGGGCGCAGATCATCTCATCAACTACCGCGCAACGCCCGACTGGGACGGCAAGGTGCTGGAACTGACCGGCGGCCTCGGCGCCGACCTCGTCGTCGAGACCGGCGGCACCGCCACCTTCGCCCGCGCCATCAACGCCACCGCGCCCGGCGGCACGCTGTTCACCATCGGTTTCGTCACCGGCGCCGAGGCCACGGTCAACCTGCTGCCGATCATCATCAAGGCGCTGAAGGTGATCGGCAACAACACCGGATCGGTGTCCGACCTTCGCGACGCCGCCCGCGCCATCGGCGCGGCCGGGATCGCGCCGGTCGTCGACAAGGTGTTTTCACCGGATGACGCGGCCGAAGCCTACACCCACATGGCCGCCGGCGGCCTGCATTTCGGCAAACTGGTGTTCGGGTTGGAGTGGTAGGGGCGAAAGCGACCGAGCGCGTAATCTCCACCGCAGAGGGAGATTACGCGCTCCACCCTCAGATCAGCTTCTCCAGCGTGATCGGCAAATCGCGCACCCTCTTCCCCGTCGCGTGGAACACCGCGTTGGCAATCGCGGGCGCGACACCGACGATCCCAAGTTCACCAACGCCCTTGCCGCCGAGCGCCGAGGAGTGCAGGTCGGGTATCCCCACCGAAATCACCTCGATGTCCGGAATGTCGGCATTGGTCGGCACCAGGTAATCGGCCAGGTTGTTGTTGACGATGCGGCCATGGCGACGATCCATGATGCCTTCTTCCAGCAATGCCTGGCCGATGCCCATGATGATGCCGCCCTTCCATTGGCTTTCGGCGAGCTTGGGGTTGTAGAGCCGGCCGGAATCCAGCGCCGACACCACGCGCGAGACGCGCACCGTGCCGAAATCCTCGTCGACGCGCACCTCGATGAAATGCGCGCACCAGGAGTAGCGGGAATAGTCGCCTTCGGTGTGCGGCAACGCCATGGCGATGGTGGTGTAGTTCTTGTAGCGGTCCTCGGCGGTGGAATTGGCCGGCATGGTGTCGCCGGTCGCCTCGATGCGGTCGCGGTCGACGCTCTTGAGCAGTTCGGCGATCGAGACATCGGGACCGTCGCCGCGCGGCGACGAAATACGGCCCTTGGCGACGACCAGCGTGTTGGCCTGCAGCGCGTGGAAGGGCGAGCGCGGGTCGCTGATGGCGAGCCCGACCAGCTGGTCGAGCGCCGAGGTCGCGGCCTTGTGGACCGCACCCGTCATCACGCCGGCCAGCCGCGAGCCGCCGCTGACGCCGGCGCGGGCAAAGCGGGAATCGCCAAGCTTCACCACTACGTCGTCGGCCGGCACGCCGACCGTTTCGGCGGCGGTCTGTGCCAGGATGGTGTAGGTGCCCTGGCCCATGTCGATGGAGGAGCTTTCGACCTCGACGGAACCGTCGGCCAGGATGCGCACGACAGCCTCGCCATAGGCGCGCCGCACCGGATAGGTGCCGGCGGCGACGCCCCAGCCGATCAACTGGTTGCCGTCGCGCATCGAGCGTGGTTTTGGCGAGCGCCTCGCCCAGCCGAAGCGTTCGGCGCCGGCGGCAAAAGCCTCGCGCAACTGCCTGGTGGACCAGGCTTTTTTCGCGTGTGGATCCTGTTCGGCATAGTTGCGCAGGCGGATTTCAAGCGGATCGATGCCGACCTCATAGGCGAGCTCGTCAATGGCGCTTTCGATGCCGAAGGCGCTAGGGTTTTCGCCCGGCGCGCGCATGGCGCCAGGCACCACGGAATTGACCCGCACGACATTCTGCTTCGAGGAGAAATTCGGCGTCGCGTACATGATCGAGGTGACCGAGCCCAGCGGCTCGACCCACATGCCGTCGATCGATGTTTCATTGACGCCGCGATGCACGATCGACTGGATCATGCCGTCGCGGTCGGCGCCGATCGTCACCGTCTGGCGCGTCGCGGCGCGGCCGCCATAGCCGGTAAAGGTCTGCGGTCGCGTCATCACCAGCTTTACCGGCCGCCCCAGCATTTTGGCGGCACTCGCCGCCACCGCCCCATGGGTCAGCGCCAGCGCCTTGGAGCCGAAACCGCCGCCAATATAGGGCGAGACCAGCCGCACATTCTCGAACGGCACTTCGAACCATTCGGCATAGGTACGGGCCATGCCGTCCAGCCACTGGCTCGGCTCCCAGACGGTGAGATGATCGCCTTGCCAGCGCGCGATCAGCCCATGCGGTTCCATCGGCGCCTGGTATTCGCGCGGCGTGTTGTAGGCGGCGCAGATGCGCACCGGCGCGGCGGCGAAGGCGGCCGGCGCATCGCCCCATTCCCTGGTCATGGCGTCGATCGGAATGCCGTCGCCGGCCTTGCCGTCGCTGAGATCGACGATGGAAGGCGTCTCGTCATAGCTGACCTTGACCAGCGCCGCCGCGGCGACCGCCTGCTCGAAGGTCTCGGCGACAACTGCCGCGACATGCTGGCCCGAGAAGGTGATGTCGCGCGCCAGCGGGCAATAGGGCTTGTCGGGCGGCGGCGTGCCGAACCAGTCCGAAGCGGTTCTCAGGCTGATGATGGTGTCCGGCGTCAGCACCTGCAGCACACCGGGCGAGGCTTCAGCGGTTGCCGTGTCGATCGCGCGCACCTTGCCCGAGGCGATCGTGCTTTCGACCAGCACGGCGTAGGCGAGGCCTTCGAGTTGCTGCTCGACGGCGTATTTCGCCGCACCGGTGATCTTGGCTGGGCCGTCGACGCGCGACAGCCGGCCGCCGACGGCCTCCGCCAGTGCGCCGTCGGACGCGTCGCCATGTCTGATGTCGCCATGTCTGATGTTGTGAACGGTCATGCCGTTTCTCCCAATTTGAGGATGGCGCGCGCGACAACGCGCGGCGCGAGCTCGATCTTGTAGTGGTTGGCGCCATGGTCGACGGCGCCTTCGACGGCGAGCAGGCTGGCGGCGCGGACGGTTTCCGGCTCCAGCATCCTGCCCTTCAGGGCGTCTTCCACGGCACGGACACGCCAGGGCTTGGTCGCGACGCCGCCGAGCGCGACACGCAGGTCGCGGATGGTGCGGCCATCGGCTTCGAATTCGATGCCGACCGCCGCACTTGCCGCGGCGAATTCATAGGACTGCCGGTCGCGGATCTTCAGATAGGTCGAGCGGCGGGCGGCGGCGGAGCCGGGGATTTCGATGGCGGTGATCATCTCGCCCGGCTCGATCGCGTGTTCCTTGTCGGGCGTGGTGCCGGGCAGCAGGAAAAAGTCGTCGACCAGAAGCTTGCGCTCGCCGAGATGAACTGTTGCGTCGAAGGCGACCAAAGCGGTGGCGAGGTCGCCGGGATACATGGCGATGCAGGCTTCGCTGGTGCCGAGGACAGCGTGTCCCCGGGTGACGCCGCCGATCGCCGAACAGCCGCTGCCTGATACACGCTTGTTGCAGGCGGAAAAGTTGGAGGGGTCGCGGAAATAGGGGCAGCGCGTGCGCTGCATCAGATTGCCGCCGATGGTCGCCATGTTGCGGATCTGCGCCGACGCCGCCTGCCACAGCGCTTCCGAGATGGCGGGGAAGCGGTTCTTGATGTCGGCATGGTCGGCGACGTGACCCATTTTGGCGAGTGCGCCGATGGTGGCGCCGCGCTCGTCGACCGCGATCCGGTCGAGGCCCTTGAGATGGGTGATGTCGACCAGCGTCTCGGGCTCGGCGACGCCGCATTTGGCGAGGTCGATCAGCGTGGTGCCGCCGGCCAGCAGCATGGCGCCGGGCAGGGCGGCCGCCTGGCGTGCGACGTCGGTCGAAGTGGCGCGAAGATAGGAAAAATCCCTCATGATGCGAACTCCTGGGCTGCCTGGCGGACGGCGGCGACGATGTGCGGATAGGCGCCGCAGCGGCAGAGATTGCCGGCCATGTATTCGCGGATCTCCTCATCCGAGCCGGCATGGCCCTCGCGGATGCAGGCCACCGCCGACATGATCTGGCCCGGCGTGCAATAGCCGCACTGAAAGGCGTCCTGCTCGAGGAAGGCAGCCTGCACGGGATGCAGTTCGCCATCCCGTGCAAGCCCCTCTATGGTGATGATGGCGCGGCCCTCGGCTTGCGCGGCCAGCGTCAGGCACGCCAGCACACGCTCGCCGTCTATGTGCACGGTGCAGGCGCCGCACTGGCCATGGTCGCAGCCCTTCTTGGTACCGGTCAGGCCGAGCCGCTCGCGCAAGGCATCAAGCAGCGTGACGCGCGGCTCGAGCTGCAATTCGTGATGCTGGCCGTTGATGTCGAGATGGACGGGGATTTTCGTCATGGGCGTCTGGCTCCAGTTGCTTGACGCTGAGGGGAATGATCTGGTGTCGGGGCGGGGGTGGACAAGGGGCGCGGACGGCTAGGTGTTGGCGGAAGCGCCAGTGACAGCCAATCTCCCCCTTGTGGGGGAGATGCCCGGCAGGGAAGAGGGGGGCGTGAAGGATCGCGACGTTTGTGGTTTGGCCGTTCAAATGAAAGGCGGTCCAAGGCAGTGACTGCAGTCGTTTGATAGGCTCCCGGGACAGCGCCCCCCTCTGTCCTGCCGGACATCTCCCCCACGAGGGGGGAGATCGGCCGCCTGGCCGCCTTCGCAAATCTCCAGCGAGCAAAGACGACCTTATCTTGCAAGCTCTCAGTGCGTGACATACGGGGTTCCCTGCCTATATGATGAAAGCACTCCACTTAAAGCGGAGGTGCCTCCGTTTATTACGTGGGGGCTGGCCCGGCCGGGTTCAAGTCCCCATATTTTGTCCGTGGAGAAAAAATTGGCCGAAGCCGTCATCGCTGAAGACACCGCCGCGGAAACCAGGCCGCTGCGCGCGGACGCGCAGCGCAACCGCGACCGGCTGGTCGAGGTGGCGGCGGCGGTGTTTGCCGAGCGCGGCATCGACGCCTCGCTGGAGGAGATCGCGCGCCGCGCCGGCGTCGGCATCGGCACGCTCTACCGGCATTTCCCGACGCGCGAGCATTTGGTCGAGGTGGTCTATCGCCGCGAGGTCGAGGCGTTGTGCGCCGCCGCCGGCGAGCTCGCGGCAAAGCATCCGTCCGATGTCGCCCTGGAGGAGTGGATGCGGCGCTTCGTCGATTACATCGCCACCAAGCGCGGCCTGGCGACCAGCCTGCGTATCCTGCTCACCACCAATTCGACGCTGTTTTCCGATACGTCGGGCCGGGTCTCGCAGGCCTTGCGGCAACTGGTCGAGGCGGCGGTGGCCGATGGCACCATCCGTGGCGACGTCGATGCCTCGGATGTGCTGCACGCGCTCGGCGGCATCTATTCCGCCCCCGACACGCCGGAATGGCGCGACCGCTCGCGGCGGCTGGTCAAGCTCTTGATGGATGGCTTGCGGTTCGGGGCGGGGAAGGGGTGACATCGTGGATGACCTCAGCCTGCTGCTGACAAGGTTCGTCAGCGGGGAGGACACCAGCCTGGCAGCCGCCGACAGCTTGGAGGTGTTGCTCGACGAGGCCTATCCTGATGATGAGGTTGTTCAAAGTGCGGTTATAGGTCTTGCTAGCTACAGACCCGGTGGCGGCCCGTTTCTGTTCGACACGCCAGAGATTCAACGGCGCCTGCTTCGTCTTCGCGACTATCTCTCGCGCCGCACCTAAAGAGACCTAGGGCGGACTTGGACTGTGCACTTGCATCTGAATGCGAGCGGTTGTTAAAATCCTCACATTTCAGGAATGCACAGGCCCAACGCATGACGGCTCGCAAGGCGCAAAGGACGGCACGGCTGATCGATCTCTTGTCGCAGCGGCGGGTCATCCATCTCAGCGAAGCGGCGGCGCTGCTCGGCGTCTCCGAGATGACGGTGCGGCGCGACATCGCCACCAACCAGGGGCAGATCGCCTATCTCGGCGGACATATATTGGCGGCGGCCGAGATCGAGGCCGATATTCCCTACGAACTGGCGACAGCGGCCGACAGCCATGCGGCGGCCAAGCGCGAAGCCTGCGCGCATGCGGTGCGCAAGATACGACCCGACGAGACCATCTTCGTCGACTGCGGCACGACGCTGATCCATCTGATCGATCTCATTCCTGAGAATTACCAAATAACGGCAATATGTTACGCCATGAATGTGGCGGAACGCCTGAGCCGCAAGCCCAATGTCACCATCATCATGCTGGGTGGTGTCTACCATCCGGCGTCGGCGTCTTTCTCGGGCACGCATGATTTCGACATTTTGAACAGTGTCGGCATCAACGCGGCCTTCCTGTCGGCCGCCGGCGTCGATGCCAAGCGCGGCGCCACCTGCGAGCATTTCCACGAGGCGGTGGTGAAGCAGAAGGTGATGAGCCTGGCGCGCGAAAATTATCTGGTCATCGACTCGAGCAAGATCGGCAAGCTCAAGCGCGCTTTTTTCTCGGCCATGGACGGCTTCGACGCTGTCATCACCGAGCATGGCGAGGTCGGGCCGGATTCATTCCTGCCGCAGGCCTGACTCCGTTTGACATTTCGCATGCCTGATGGAAAACTCACAAAATAAGTAAGAGAAGTCTCAAAAGGGACACGACAGGGGTAGGGGACGCGTCAACGGGAGGAAGTGCGGGCGTCATGATCGGACAGGGTTCGATTGCGCCATTTTCCGGGACGCCCTTGCTGCGCGTCGAGGGCGTCAGGAAGCGGTTCGGCGGCGTCAATGCGCTGCGCGGCGTCAGTCTCGAAATCCTGTCCGGTGAAGTCCACGCTCTGCTCGGCGAAAACGGCGCCGGCAAGTCGACGCTGATCAAGATCCTCAGTGGCGTGCATGTGCATGATGGCGGCTCGATCGAAATCGACGGCAAGCCTGTCTCGTTTTCTTCACCGGCCCAGTCGCGCGATGCCGGCGTGGCGGTCGTCTACCAGGATCTGAGCCTGGTCGAGTCGCTGTCGGTCGCCGACAATCTGCTTTTGGGGCGAGAACCGAAGACGCGGCTCGGCTTCCTGAAAAAACGCCAGCTGGTGGCGCAGGCCGAAGCCTTCCTCAAATCGCAGAACATTCCGCTCGACGCCCGCGCCATGGTCGGCTCGCTGCCCTTCGCCTATCGCCAGATGACCGAGATCGCCAAGGCGCTGATGGGCGATGTCCGCCTGCTCATCCTCGACGAGCCGACCTCGGCGCTTACCGACGATGAGGAGAAGATCCTGTTCGAGGCGATCCGGGCGGTCGCCGCGCGGGGCGTCGGGGTGATCTACGTCACCCACCGCCTCAACGAAGTGTTCCGCATCTCGAACCGGGTGACCGTGTTCCGCGACGGCCAGAACGCCGGCACTTTCGTCACGGCGCAAACCACCATGCGGCAATTGGTCGGCGCGATCGTCGGGCCGGATCACGCTGTGCTGAAGGCGGATGGCGCGGCGGCAGGGCAGAGCGTGCCGTCAACGGCGGGTTCATCTGAAAAGTCCGTGCTCGAATTGAAAGGCGTCGGCAATGACCGGCTCGACGGGGCCAGCCTCGAATTGCGCGCCGGCGAAATCCACGGCCTTGCCGGCCTGATCGGCAGCGGACGCACCGAAATCCTGCAGACCATCTTCGGTCTGCGGCCCGTCCAGTCGGGCGAGGTCAGCCTGGACGGCGTGTCGCTGAAGGGCACGGACCCGGCGGCGGCGATCGGGCTGGGCATCGCGCTGGTGCCGGAGGACCGGCACGTCCAGGGCCTGGTCCTCGAACATTCGATCGAGCGCAATCTGACCTTGCCGCGCCTGCCGTACTTCTCGCGCCTTGGCTGGCTGCAGCGCCGGCCGGCGAGCGAACACGCCGATGCGGCAATGCGCCGGCTGGCAGTGAAGGCGCCAGGCACGTCGACCATGGTGAAGAACCTGTCGGGCGGCAACCAGCAGAAGGTGGTGTTCGGCAAGTGGAACGAGCCGCGCCCGCGCGTGCTTCTGCTCGACGAGCCGACGGTCGGGGTCGATGTCGGCGCCCGCGAGGAGATTTACGGCGTCATTCGCGCCGCGGCGGCGGCCGGCAGCGGCGTGCTGCTGGTGTCTTCGGATCTCTCCGAACTGCTGCAGCTTTGCGAGCGCATTTCGATCGTCGTCGATGGCCGCATCACCAGGATTGTCGCGCGGCCGGACTTCGGCAGCGCCGAGGACCTTCATCACCTCATTCAACTTTCGCAGCCATCGCAAGAGCACGCGGCATGACCGACACCCAAAGCCCGGCGAAAGCCGCCGCCACTCAGCCGGGCGGTCGCTCGGCGTTACAACATCTGCTGCAGGGCGAGCGGCCCTATATGCTCTATGTCGCCTTCGCCGTCATGCTGATCGTCTTCAGCCTGGCGTCGCCCTGGTTCCTGTCGATCGACAATTTCCTCAACATCGGCCGCCAGACGACGCTGGTGTCGATCATTGCGGTGGGCATGACATTCGTCATCATCTCCAGGCAGATCGACCTCTCCGTCGCCTCGACGCTGGCGCTTTCGGGCATGAGCGCGTCTCTGGCCATGGCCTTTGTCGCCAACAACTGGGTCGTCGGTGCCGTCGCGGGGCTGGGCACCGGGGCGCTGATCGGGTTGCTCAACGGTGTCTTGACCACGCGCCTCGAAATCCCGTCCTTCCTGGTGACATTGGGCACGTTGAGCGGCGCGCGCGGCCTGGCGCTGATGGTCACCAACACCAAGCCGGTCATCATCACCAACGAATATTATTTCGCGATCTTCGGCGAGGGCTCGGTACTCGGCGTCCCGGCGCCGATCCTGTGGACGCTCGGCGTCACCATCGCCGGCATCTTGCTGCTGCACTACAGCGTCTATGGGCGGCGGGTTTACGCGGCGGGCGGCAACCCGACGGCCGCCCTCTATTCCGGCGTCCATATCAAGCAGGTCACGACGCTCGCCTTCGTCTTGACCGGCACGCTCGCCGGGCTGGCGTCGCTCATCCTGTCGGCGCGCTCGCACGCGGCGCGGCCCGATGTGGTGCAAGGCATGGAGCTCGACGTCATCGCCTCGGTCATCCTCGGCGGCTGCAGCCTGTTCGGCGGGCGCGGCTTCGTGCTCGGCACGCTGCTCGGCAGCCTGATCATCGGCACGCTCAACAACGGGCTGGTGCTGCTCGGCGTCAGCTCGTCACTGCAACTCGTCATCAAGGGAGCAATCATCGTCGCCGCGGTCGCGTTCACGAGGAGGTAAGGCGCACGCGGAAATCAGCAGAACCGCCGGCTCCAAACGGCAAGACAAACGTCAGAGATCAACGGAGGAAGTCATGAAACAATCGGCAAGAATCCTGTTTTGTACATTGAGCCTCACCGCCAGCGCCTTGGCGCTGTCGACGTCCATGAGTTGGGCGCAAACCCCGGACACTTGCGTTACTGGCGTCGACATGGCGACGCTCGGTCCCAAGGGCATTGTCGGCCAAGGCCCGCATGGCGAGAAGGCAGCCTCGCCCGACGAGCTGAAACTGACCGACGACGAAGCCGCCAAGGTCAAGGCCGGCAAGTTCAAGGTCGGCATTTCCATGCAGACGGTGAACCTCGACTGGTCGCAGCTGCAGGTGCAAGGCATCAGCGAGACGCTGGCCAAATATGGCGTCACCGTCACCGGCGTGGCGTCGGCCGAATATCAGGTCGACAAGCAGATCGCCGACATCGAGAACACCATCCAGCAGCATCCGGACGGCATCATCTCCATCCCCGTCGACTTCACCGCGACGGCGCCGACCTACAAGAAGGTGGGCGAAGCCGGCATCAAGCTGGTGTTCATGGACAGCATTCCGGTTGGCCTCTCATCTCCAAAGGATTTCGCCTCGATGATCTCGGCCGACAGCCAGGGCAACGGCCAGATCGCGGCGCAGATCCTGGCCTCCTGCATGCCCAAGGGCGGCACGATCGGCCTGGTGAATTTCGGCGTCGACTATTTCAGCACCAATGAGCGCACCAAGGGCGTCGGCGAGTGGATGAAGAAGAACCGTCCCGACATCGTCATGAAGCAGGTCGACTTCACCGATCCCTCCAAGGTCTCGCAGATCTCCGGCGACTTCCTCACCGGCAATCCCGATGTGAAGGGGCTGTTCGCGGTGTGGGACCAGCCGGCGCTGGACACGCTGTCCTCGATGCGCGCGCAAGGCATCGACATACCGATCACCACGGTCGATCTCGGCCTGCAGTCCGCGATCGAGATCGCCAAGGGCGGTCCGCTCAAGGCAACCGGTTCGCAGCGCCCCTATGACCAGGGCGTCGCCGAGGCGCTGGCGATGATGAAAGCGCTGATCGGGCAACCCACGCCCGCCTGGGTCGGCGTGCAGTCGCTGCCGGTGGTGCAGTCCAACGTGCTGGAATCCTTCAAGACCGTCTTCCACAAGGATCCGCCGGCCGAGCTCGTCGACGCCTGCAACAGCGCCAAGCCGAAATGCAATTGAGGTAGCTGCATGGGCGCGGGAAGACCCGCGCCCATCATAGCCGGAACGGCCATTCATCCCGGGCGCGCGGCATGCTAGGCGTCAATAGCTTGATTTGCCTGTTATCCACGTTTTCGAGGGCATGCGATGTATGTAGGCCGTTCCTACAAACTGATCGATTTCGCGCTGTGGTCGCGGCGCAGCGTCATCTACATGGTGGTGGTGAGCGGACTGGCCGTCGCGGCCTACCGTCTTCCCGGTATCGCTGGTTTCTCCGTGCCATGGTCGGTCGTGCTGGTGCTCGGCACCACCGTGTCGCTCGTCGCCGGCTTCAAGAATTCGCAGGTGTTGACCCGCAGCGGCGAGGCGCTGCAGGCCTTCACGCAAATCATCGCCAGCAGCCGGATGTGGTCCAATTTCTGCCGTGACTTCCTCGACGCGCCGACGGCCAGGCAGCTCATCTACCGCCATATCGCCTGGATGACGGCGCTGCGCTTTTCGCTGCGGCGGCCGATGCCTTGGGAATCGATGGGCAAGGCGGCCAATATCGAATATATGCGGCGCTACCGCGTCCGGGAGGATAAGGGCTCGCTCGCCGAAGAATTGCCGCCGCTGCTGGCGGAACAGACCGACAGGGTGCTGAAATCGCCGCAGCCGGCGCTGGCCCTGCTCGAAATGCAATCGGTCCAGGTCAATGGCTTGTTCAAGGACGCCAAGCTTCCCCCGCAGATTTACGTCGAACTGACCAAGCTGATCCGCGACTTCCACGACCAGCAGGCGCGCTGCGACCGCATCAAGAACAATCCCTATCCGCGCCAGTACGCTATCGTCAGTTCCATGTTCGTGATGATCTTCTGCACGCTGCTGCCGTTCGGCGTCGTTCCGGTCTTTGCGGATATGGGCAAGCTTGACGGTGTGCTCGGCACGTTCGGCATCTGGCTGACGATCCCATTCAGCACGCTGCTGGGCTGGGCCTATATGTCTCTCGACCAGGTCGGCGAGAGCAGCGCCAACCCGTTCGAAGGCAATGCCAACGATGTTCCGATCTCGCAGATCTGCCGCGACATCGAGATCGAACTGCGCGCCGGACTTGGCGAGGCTGACCTGCCCAAGCCCTTGCTGCCCGTCAACGACATCGCGACCTGAGATGCCTGATCTGGCGCGGCTAGAGCGTTTCACCGTTCCATGGAAACGGCGAATCACTCTAACTCTTTGTTTTGACCCAATTCCCTAGGGAAAGCGCTACGCGCTTTTCCCGGGAAAACCGCTTACACTTTTCCTGGAATCGCTCTAGGCTTTCGCTTCGACGAGGATCACCAGAGATTCCGGCACCACGCCATCATGCGCCATGGCGTCGGCTGCCGCCTTGCTCTGCATCAGCGCGGCCATCTTATCCATATCCGGCACGTCCATCATCACGGCCACGCGCTTCGGGTTCTGTGGATCGACGAAGGTGCGGATGTTGGTGATCCCCAGCGAGCCGAAGAGCTCCTTGCGCTTGGGTGAACTGAGCCAGTGCTTGCTGTCTTTCGAGATGTCGTGATGGCCAATGACTGTTGGCATGGCATCCTCCCCAAGGTGACGCCGGCGGCCGAAATCGCCCGCCTATGTTGCGATCCACCTGCGCAAAGAACTGAGCTCCGTTTCCCATTGGCTGTCAATTATCTGTTGCTCATATAATCCTAGAGCTCCAGGCAGACCTTGCCGAAATGCTTTCGAGCTCCGTAGTGCGTGAAGGCAGCGGCTATCTCGCGCAGCGGGAAGCGGCGGTCGATGACCGGCTTGATGCCATTGACGTCTATTGCGCGGATCATGTGCTCCTGGTCCGCCCGGCTACCGATCGAAATGCCGCTGATGCGGATCTGGTTCGAGAATACGGCCGGGATCGAGACATCGGCGGCAAAGCCGGTCAGCACGCCGATCAGGGCGATGTGGCCGCCGGTGCGGCAGGCGGCTATCGACTGCGCCAGCGTGGCGGGGCCGCCGACCTCGATCACGTGGTCGACGCCGCGTCCGTCCGTCAATTCCCTGGCCATGCGGCTCCAGTCCGGCACGGCCTCGTAGTTGATGACGGCGTCGGCGCCGAGGCGGCTGAGCCGCTCCAGCTTTTCCTCGTCGGAGGAGGTGGCGATGACCCGGGCGCCGGCGGCCTTGGCGAATTGCAGCGCAAACAGTGACACGCTGCCGGTGCCCAGAACCAGCACCGTGTCCCCGGGCTTGACCTTGCCGCACACGACCAGGCCCCGCCAGGCGGTAACGCCGGTGCAGGTGAGTGCCGCGGCTTCCGCGTGCGCATAACCCGTCGGAGCTTTGGTGAAGGCCTGCGCCGGCATGCAGACATATTCGCTGGCGAAGCCGTCGAAACTTTCTCCCGGAATGTCGCGCCGGGTGGCGGGCGTCATGTCGCCGTCCAGCCACCAGGGATAGAAGACACTGACGACGCTGTCGCCGGGCCTGAGCGTATCGACATTGCTGCCGACGGCGATCACTTCGCCTGCGCCGTCGGACAGCGGCACGCGGCGGTCGGCCAGCGGCATCTTGCCTTTCACGGCGAAATCGTCGCGCATGTTGAGCGAGCAGGCGCGGATCCTGACCATCACGTCATCCGGCCCTGGCTGCGGCGGATCTTCCTCGACCAGGTCGAGCCTGTCCAAGCCACCCGGCGCTCTCAGCCTGACCAGCCTCATTGTCTTCTCCGAAGTGTGGGATGTTTCGATACGGCGGCGAACCGGCGCTATCGGATCTGGCGGCCGGAAATCACCCGCAGCCAGGGCGCCAGGTGGAAGGCGCTCATCAAGAGATACATGGCCGGCATCCCGGTTAAAGACGGGCCGGTGAGCGGCGAGGCGCCCATGCACGACATTGCGGCGTCGCCACCTTGAAGGCAGGACAACAGGGCCATCAGGGCAAAGGTGGGCGCCGCGGCGAGGCATAGCCAGCCGGCGATGCCAAGGGTGATGGCGTTTTCAGGGGTCGCGCTGCCGGTGCTGATGTGGATGTCGCTCATGGTCTTAATCCCTTGATGGTTGCGGCCCTTCAGGATCTGGGTTCCTCGCCCCCCATTCTCGTGGGGCGAGGAACCCAAGCTGGACAGCCGTTCCTACTCGCCCTTGTCCCTGAAGGCGGCCTCGCCGGCGGCGGCCACTTCGGCCCATTTCTTGTCGGCTCCGGCTTCGTAGTTGTCGTGCCAGTTCCACCAGCTGTAGAGCGGGGTCTGGGGATAGCCTTCGGGCGAATCCTCCCAGATCTCCTGGCGGCCGAGCGGGGTGGCGTCGAGATAGCTCCAGACCGTGCCCATCGCCTCGTCGCCGCGGCTGTTGATCAAGTATGTGCGGAAGACGCGGTCGCCGTCATGGATGAAGACGTTGTGGCCGTGCCATTCGTCGACGCCGAAATCCTTGTCGAAGCTGTCGGTGATCGTGTACCAGGGCATCTCCCAGCCCATCCGCGCCTTCAGCCGCGCAATGTCGTCCTGCGGCGCGCGCGAGGCGTAGGCCAGCGTGGTGTTGCGGGCGTTGAGATGGGCGAGGTGGCCGACCTGGTCGGCGCCGAGCGAGCAGCCGCGGCAGGCATGATCGGGCCAGCCATAGACGCCCGGCTCGAAGAAGGCGCGGTAGACGATCAGCTGGCGGCGGCCCTCGAACAGGTCGAGCAGGCTTGCCTTGCCATTGGGACCTTCGAACACATAGGCCTTGTCCACCTCCATCCACGGCATGCGCCGGCGTTCGGCGGCGAGCGCGTCCTTGGCGCGCAGTGTCGCCTTCTCCTTCACCAGCATCTTTTCGCGGGCGGCGTCCCATTCCTGCCGCGAAACGACCGGCGGGGTCTTCATCGTCATGTGCTTGGTCATTGCTCTTCTCCTTTGTCAGTCATGGTGCCGTCGCGGCCTGTGATCGCGTTGGGATCCAGGCCAGGGCGATGAGGCTGGGCGGGGTGAGTTACATCCGCGACGGGATTTGAATCCTCCGGCCCGGCGCAGCAGGGGTGGCGGGGCCGTGCGGTGTGTTCGAGATTGTCGGTTGCAGGCATTTTCAACTATCCCTAATGAGATGCTTACTACTAATACCTGAGATGCTCAGGCTACCGGGTGCCGGAATTGGCGTCAACCGTGCCGATGGCGGCCTCAGCCACATGGCTAGGTGTCCATCGGGCCGACGCCGCTTGCTGACCGGCGGTGGTGATTTAAGTTAGGGCGCAAATGTGCCGTGGTGGGAGTTACAAGTGTGACGGGATTTGAATGGACTCGCTGATCACGGCGGCGGCGCTGGCGCTGGCGGCAGGCGATCCGCTCGGCGCGCTCGACCGTGTCGCCTTGCGCGAGGATGCGCCGGCGCTGGCGCTGCGCGGCATCGCCATGGCGCAGCTCGGCGATTTCGACCGCGCCAAGCTTCTATTGCGGCGGGCGGCCCGCGCCTTCAGGCCGAAAGAGGCTGTCGCGCGCGCCAGATGCGTCGTCGCCGAGGCCGAGATCGCGCTGGTCTCGCGTGATCTGGGCTGGCCGGCCAAGGCGCTCGATGCGGCGCGCACGACGCTGGAGAAGCATGGCGACCGGCTGAACGCGGCGCATGCCGGCCACCTCAAGGTGCGGCGCCTGCTGCTGATCGGCCGGCTCGACGAGGCCGAGCATGTGCTGGCCGGCCTCGACCCGACGCCGCTGCCGCCGGCCGCGCGTGCCGCGCATGAGCTCGCCGTCGCCGGCATCGCCATGCGGCGGCTCAGGACCCGGCCGGCGCGCGCGGCGCTGGAATGGGCCCGCAACGCCGCCCGCCAGGCGGGCATTCCCGGCCTCATGGCCGAGGTCGCGACCGCATCCCTGGCGCTGGAAACACCGGCGGCGCGGCTGATCACGCAAGGCACGGAGCGGCCGTTGCTGCTCGAGCAGGTCGAGGCGCTGCAGGCATCGCCGGCGCTGGTCGTCGATGCCTTTCGCTACACCGTGCGCGCCGGGGACCGAACAGTCTCGCTGGCGAGCCGGCCGGTGCTGTTCGCGCTGGCGCGCGCACTCGCTGAAGGCTGGCCCGGGGATGTGTCGCGCGAGGAGCTCGTGGCGCGGGCCTTTGGCGGCAAGCATGCCGATGAATCGCACCGCGCCCGGCTGCGCGTCGAGATCGGGCGGCTGCGCGCCGAGCTTGCCGCGCTGGCCGAGATCAGCGCCACCAAGCGCGGTTTCACGCTGGCGCCACGCCTGGCGCGCCCGGTGATGGTGCTGGCGCGGCCGATCGAGGAACGCCACGCCGCCGTGCTGGCGTTGCTCGCCGATGGCGAAGCCTGGTCGAGCTCGGCACTGGCGCTGGCGCTCGGAACCGGCCAACGCAGCGTGCAGCGGGCGCTCGAGCCGCTCGCCGAGGCCGGCAAGGTGCAGTCTTTCGGCCACGGCCGGGCGCGACGCTGGATGACGCCGCCGGTGGCCGGATTCACGACCACCTTGTTACTCCCGGCGGCGCTGCCAAATGGCTAAGGTGTGGCGATATTCAGGTGAGGCCGGCCTGCCATTTTCGACTCGACCCGACCTGAATCTCGACACCTTGGATGACGACCACGAGGATCAAGACATGAAGCATTCACAGGCCGAAATCCTGCGCGAATACGGGCCCTTTCCCGGCGTGGAGCGGATACATGGGGTGAGCTTTGACGGCGAGAACGTCTGGTTTGCCTCGGGCGACAGGCTGAACGCCTTCGATCCGCAAAGCGGGCAGACGCTGCGTTCGATCGATGTCGCCGCACATGCTGGCACTGCCTTTGACGGCCGGCATTTCTTCCAGCTCGCCAATGACCGTATCCAGAAGATCGATCCTGATACGGGCGCGGTGCTTTCCACGATCCCGGCGCCAGGCGGCGGCCGCGACTCCGGGCTCACCTGGGCCGAGGGCACGCTCTGGGTGGGGCAGTACCGCGAGCGCAAGATCCACCAGATCGACCCCGAGACCGGAAAGATCCTGCGCAGCATCGAATCCAGCCGCTTCGTCACCGGTGTGACCTGGGTGGATGGCGAACTGTGGCACGCTACCTTGGACGGCGACGAGAGCGATCTGCGCCGCGTCGACCCGAAAACCGGCAAGCTTCTGGAGCGGCTCGACATGCCTGATGGCATGACCATTTCGGGGCTGGAATCCGATGGTGGCGATCGCCTGTTCTGCGGCAGCACATCCACCGCGGTGGTGCGGGCGGTGCGCCGGCCGAAATGAGCCGGTTCCCCTGACGGAGGCATCAGGGCTGCCAGGTCAAGCCTCGCGAATTTTGTCCACCGGTGACTGGCCGTCGTCCCGGTGCTTGCCTAGATTGGCTGGGTCGGGCGTCCGCCCGGACATCTCTTCGCAAGGACCCGACTATGCCCGCACAGATCACGTTGAACGACGGCGCCGCCATTCCCCAGCTAGGCCTTGGCGTGTGGCAGGTCGATCACGGCATCACCGCCGATGTGGTGGGCTGGGCGATCAAGGCCGGCTACCGGCTGATCGACACCGCGCAGGGCTACCAGAACGAGGAAGGCGTCGGCGAGGCGATCCGCGCCGCCGATGTGGCGAGAAGCGAGCTGTACATCACCTCGAAGCTGCGCAACGGCGCGCAGGAGCGCGACGCGGCCCTGCGCGCTTTCGACGACACGATGGAAAAACTCGGCATCGAGCAGATCGACCTGTTCCTGATCCACTGGCCTGTGCCCAGCCGCGACAAATATGTCGAGGCCTGGAAGACCCTCATCGAGCTGAAGCAGGCCGGCCGCATCAAGTCGATCGGCGTTTCGAATTTCAACAGGGACCATCTGGAACGCATCATCGGCGAGACCGGCCTGGTTCCGGTGGCCAACCAGATCGAGCTGCATCCGCGCTTCCAGCAGCGCGCGCTCAGGGAATTTCATGCCAGGCATGACATCCACACCGAAAGCTGGAGCCCGCTCGGCAGTGGCCGGCTGCTCGGCGACCCGACGATCGCTGGCATTGCCCGCAAGCACGGCAAATCCGCCGCGCAGACGATCATCCGCTGGCATCTCCAGCAAGCGCTGATCGTCATCCCCAAGTCGGTCCGCCAGGACCGCATCGCGGCCAATTTCGACGTCTTCGACTTCGAACTGGACGCGCAGGACCTGAAGACGATCGCCGGCATGGATTCGGCCGACGGCCGCAACGGCCCGAACCCGGCGACGGCGGCATTTTTGTTTTGAGGCGAGGCTCTTGCCAAAGCGGCTGTGCCAACAAGGGCGCGCCGACGGCAAAACTGCCGATCTCCCCCCTTGTGGGGGAGATGCCCGGCAGGGCAGAGGGGGGCGCCGTAGGGCGCTAGCGTCAATCTAAAAGGCGACCATGCCTCATACTCCATTGCCTCCACAGAATCGATTACACGCACGGTCCATGCGCAAAGCCATGACCGATGCCGAGTTGAAGCTCTGGAATGCACTTCGCGCACATCGGTTGATGGGGCTTGGCTTTCGCCGGCAACTCCCGATCGCCGGCTATATCGTCGATTTTGCCTGTCCGCAGAAAAAGCTCATCGTGGAGCTCGATGGCTCTCAGCATGCTGATGCAGACCTTGCAGCCGCCGACGCCTCAAGGACAAAGCGTCTGGAACAGGATGGCTGGACTGTTTTGCGGTTCTGGAACGACGATGTCATCCGCGACATCGACAATGTCTGCCAGCATATTATCATCGTTGCAGGGCTAGCTGGCACGTCCTGATAGGCCCGCGGGACAGCGCCCCCCTCTGTCCTGCCGGACATCTCCCCCACGAGGGGGGAGATCGGCGGCTTCACCGTCAGCGCATCAAATCCCAGACCATCCAACCCACTGGGGGAGATTGCCAACCTCGGCCAACCGGCGCCACCTAAATCCCGGACCCATCCAGTTGCTGCGCGTCGTCGCCTTCCCAAGGGGCCGGCATCGAGCCGCCGCGGCTGAGGTTGGCCGAGGGCATGGGCATCCAGCACTTCAGCTCGGGTTCGGCATATTCGACGACGCGGCCCGGCGAGGAATCGGATGCCCGCCAGCCTTCACCGGCGAACTGGTCGCCGCGCGACCAGTAGGCGAGGTCGACTTCGGCCGGCCCCTGTTCGGAGGGACGGACCGTGACCAGGATCCGGCTGCCGTCCTTGGGCGCCGTCGACATGTGGCGCCACCGTTCGGGCTCGTCCATCGCAATTCCTCCTGCCTTGGTGCGAGGCGAAGTGTCGCCTCGCCATCCATGGTGGTCAACCCACACTTTGTCGGATTGCACCTGCCGGTCGCGTCCTTGGTCTGGCATATTCGGCGGGACGAGGAGAGGCATTCATGAATGACAAGGTCGAGCCGGTGTCGGCCGCGGGCGAAATGAAACTGTACTTCAGCCGCAATCCCAATCCGCGCCTGGCGGTCGCGGTGGCGCGTCATCTCGAGGCGCGGGTGACTTTCGAATTCGCCTCACCCTTTGCGCCGGGGCAAGCGGAGCGATTTCGGCCGCTCAATCCCAACCTCTCCATTCCCATACTGGCTTGGCCCGGCGGCAGCCTGTGGGAGGCCGACGCCATAGCCTGCCGGCTGTCGCGCGCGGCGCGTTCCGATTTCTGGCGCACCGGCGAGGACGAACCCGAGATGATCCGCTGGCTGAGCTGGGGCAAGGAGAATTTCATGCGCGCCTGCGACACCGTGCATTTCGAGCGCGGCACCAAGCAGCGCTATGGCCTCGGGCCGATCGACGAGGACAAGGTCACGGAGGGGCTGGAAGAGTTCCACAAGGGGGCCGCGATCCTGGAGGCCGAGTTGGCCGACCGGCAATGGCTGGTCGGGACGTCGCTTTCCTATGCTGATTTCCGCATGGCGGCCTTCCTGCCTTTCAACGATGCCGCCCGCCTGCCGCTCGGCGACTATCCCGCGCTCGACCGCTGGTATCGTCGGCTCGAGGCCATCGACGCCTGGCGCGACCCTTTCGAGGGGCTGGACGCACCGCCCCTCGCACTGGTGCCAACGGCGGAAGCTCGGTGACGTAGGAGGTAGACTGACGACCGGCGTATACACAAACGAAACTTGAAAACGCCGGCCGCCATTGGGGGCGTTGGGGTGCATCCCGTTGGGGCGTGATGCCAGGTCAGGCTAAACGGATGGCCGGCCTCCGCAATCGCAACGCCGGCCCATGGTGAACGAGTGGTTACTATCCACAGGGGCGGCTGTCGGCGGCCACTCCTGCCGGCGCTTTCCTCACAACTGTGCGCAACACCGGGCCGCCGGCCATCGGTGCTCGACGGGCCGCGCCTGGGTTGCTAAGCCCCATGCCGCGCAGGAGACCTTTTTGAGTCGAGACATGACCGTTGCGATCGAGATGGGACACACCACGGCGGGCGCCCCAGCGAACCTCGATCTCGAGGAACTGCTGGCGACCCGCCTTCTGGTGCAGGGCAATTCGGGCTCCGGCAAGTCGCATCTGTTGCGCCGCCTGCTGGAACAGAGCGCGCCCTGGGTTCAGCAGACCATTGTCGATCCCGAAGGCGACTTCGTCTCGCTCGGCGAGCGCTACGGCCACCTGGTGATCGATGCCGAGGAGCATACCGAGCGCGGCCTGCAGGCGGCCGGTGAGCGGGCGCGCATCCACCGCGTCTCCACCGTGCTCAACCTCGAAGGGCTCGACGCCGAAAACCAGATGCGGCGAGCCGCCGCCTTTCTCGGCGGGCTGTTCGAGGTCGCCCGCGACCATTGGTATCCGATGCTGGTGGTGGTGGACGAGGCGCAGCTGTTCGCGCCGGCGGTGGCCGGTGAGGTTTCCGACGAGGCGCGCAAACTCTCGCTCGGCGCCATGACCAACCTGATGTGCCGTGGCCGCAAGCGGGGGCTCGCCGGCATCATCGCCACGCAGCGTCTGGCCAAGCTTGCCAAGAACGTCGCGGCGGAAGCCTCCAATTTCCTCATGGGCCGCACCTTCCTCGACATCGACATGGCGCGCGCCGCCGACCTCTTGGGCATGGAGCGGCGGCAGGCGGAGGCCTTTCGCGATCTGGAGCGCGGGCAGTTCATGGCGCTGGGACCGGCGCTGTCGCGGCGGCCGCTCGGCCTGCGCATCGGCCCGACCGACACCAGCCCGCGCAACGGCACGCCGCGGCTGATGGCGATGCCGGAAGCGGTCCTCGAGGATGCCCGCGCGATCATCCTGGCGGCGCCGCCGCCCGAGACTGTGCGCACGCCGCGCCGGGTGGCGTCGCCGGACCTGCTCGACCAGCTGATGGCGGCGAAATCAGCGGCGCTGGAAATCCGCCCCGAACCGGCGGAGCCGCAAATCAGCGCCGAGGACCTGGCGGAGCGGCGCGAGCGGGTGGACCGCGTGCTGCGCGCCATCCTGGCGCAGCCGGATGCAGGCTTCCGCGTGATCGGCGTGCTCTACCAGGAGTTCGTGGTGCGCTGCCGTATCGAGGGCCTGGCCTCGGTGGTGCCGGACCTCGCCGAATTCCGCCGCATGCTGACACGCGCCCGCGCCGGCCTCGGCTCCGAGACGACGCAGGATGACGCGTGGCGGGACGTTTCCGTCCGCGCCTCGCTGCTGCCCGACGACATGCAGGGCGTGTTCATGATGATCGCGCGCGCGGCCAAGGAAGGCTGGCCGTGCCCGAGCGACGCCGCGATCGCCCGCGCCTATGGCTCGCACTCGCTGCGCCGCGCCCGCCGCCTGCTGACCTATATCGAGGAGCAGGGCCTGATCGTCTGCCAGCTCGACGGCACGGGAAAGCGCACCGTGACGCTGGTCGAACTCGCCTGGGCCACGGCGCCCGGCGACCCCAATGCTGAAGAGGCGGAGCAGGGCAGCCTGGCGCTGTGAGGTGGCCGTGACGCGTGCAAGTCCCGGCGCGACATCGATGCACGGGGCAAGATGACCCTTGACCGGGCAAGCTGCAGGCAGGGTCTCTGCAAGGCTAGCGCCAAGTGAGCGCGGAGAAGACCCGTCAGCCTGCCGCCGCGATGCCGGCGTGGTGGCTGCCCAATTGCCACAGGGGCAGGGGGAACCGGCCATGCTGGACTTCGAGCAGGCGAAAACCCGCCCCGCCGATCAGGCGCAGCGGATCGCGGTTGAGGTGGCAGCCGCCGGCGATCGATCCCCACAGCCGGTTCAGCCGCTCCTGCCAGCGGCGGCAGCGCGGTCCCTCGGCCTGGCCGTGCTCGATGAAGATCAGCCGGCCCGTCGGCTTCAGGATACGGCGGATTTCGCTCAGCGCGGCCTCGGGGTCGGGAATGGTGCAGAAGGCATAGGTGACGACCACCGTGTCGGCGATGCCATTGGCCAAAGGCAGGCTTTCGCCGCCGGCCCGGATGCATTCGACGGCGAACGGCATGGCGCGGCTCTTGGGTGCTGCGAGGCCGAGCATGGTGCCGTCGGGGTCGATGCCGACCAGCCGCTCCACCCTCGCGGCGTCGTAATAGGGCAGGTTGAGGCCCGAGCCGAAGCCGACCTCGACGACGACGCCTTGCGCCCTCGGGATGACGCGACTGCGCATCCGTGCGAATGCGCCGGCCGAACAGCCGGCATGGACGAAATAGGGGGCGACGCAGCGTGCGTACCAGGACAAGCAGGTCTGGCACATGGTTCAGCCTCCGTGTCCGGTAGCGGCAGGGACGCCGTGGGCAAGCGGTTCTGAAGTGTGGTGGCTTGATGTATTGACCGGTGACATTTCTCGCTCCAAGGGAGTTGATCGGGCCGGATCGGCGCGAAACCGGGGGATGGATAGAAGGCCGGCGTCCCCTCAACGTCCTCTCCTTGCGCGGCCGCGTGCGGATCGATGGAGCTGATACAACTCAGACTTCTGGGTTTTCCGGAGTTCCGGCTGAACGGGCAACGGATAGAGCTCGCCTTGCGCAAGGCGGCGGCGCTCGTCATCTACCTGGCCGAGGCCGGCGGACCCGTGGCGCGCGACGTCGCCGCCACGCTGCTGTGGCCCGAGGCCGATGCGGAAGCCGCCCGCGCCCGCCTGCGGCGCACGCTCTACAAGATCCGCGTCGCCTTCGGCGAGGAGGTCATATCGGCCGGCGCGGCGTCGCTCAGCCTGCGCCCGGCGCTCCTTGTCGAGGCGGATGCCATCGGCTTCGACCACGCCTGCGATGCCGGGCTGCTCGACGAGGCCGCCGGCCTCTACACCGGTGACTATCTCGCCGGCTTTTCGCTGCCGGATTGTCCCGAATTCGAGGAATGGGTGTTCTTCCGCCGCGAGGCCTTGCGCAGCCGGCTGGTGCAGGCGCTGGAGCGGCTGGTCGAGGCCAGGATCGCCGGCGGCGCCGCGCGGACTGCCGTGCTGCACGCAACGCGTCTTGCCGCGCTCGATCCCTTGAGCGAAAGCGCGCATCGGCACCTGATCCGCGCCTATCTGGCGGCCGGCGACCGGGCGGCGGCCGAACGCCAGGGCGAGACCTATACGCGGCTGCTGCGCGAGGAACTCGGCGTGGCGCCGGATCCCGCCACACTCGCTCTGCTGCGCGCGCCCAATGCCGAAGCGGAGATGCCAAGAACCCGCTATGTGGCGGTGGACGGCATCCATATAGCCTACCAGACGATAGGCGGCGGCCCCGCCGATATCGTGCTGGTTCCCGGCTTCATCTCGCATGTCGAGCGCATCTGGGAGGACAGGAGCTGCCGCGCCTGGCTCACCGCCGTGTCGCGGCTCGGCCGGCTGATCCTGTTCGACCGGCGCGGCATGGGCCTGTCCGACCGCGTCGGCGCCCGCCCGACCGTCGAGGCGACCGCGCGCGACATATTGGCGGTGATGGACGCGGCCGGCAGCCGCAAAGCCGTGCTGGTCGGCGCCTCGGAGGGCGGGCCGGGCTGCATCCGCTTCGCAGTCGACCACCCCGACCGCCTGACCGGCCTGGTCCTGTGGGGCTCGCTCGCCAAGGGCAGCCGCGCGCCAGACTATCCCTTCGCGCTCACCTCGGCGCAATATGATCTGTGGCAACAGCGCCTGCTCGCCGGCTGGGGCGGCCCGGCCGAAATCGAAACCTTCGCGCCGAGCCTCGCTGAAGACCGCCAGGCGCGCGCCTGGTGGGCCGGCCTGCTCAGGGCCGCCTCCAGCCCCGGCGCCGTCGCCGGCCTGCTGCAGTCGCTGCGCGACGCGGACGTCCGCCCGCTGCTGTCAAAAGTCAGGGCGCCGACGCTGGTGCTGCATCGCAGGGGTGACCGGGCGGTGCGGGTCGAGGCCGGGCGGTACCTGGCGGGAAGGATTGCGGGGGCGCGGTTTGTCGAGGTGGAGGGGGAGGACCACTGGTTCTGGGTGGGGGAGCAGGGGGTGTTGCTGGAGGGGATTGGGGAGATGGTGCGGGGCGGGTGATTAGCCGACAAGGCAACGCAAAGAGTGCACTGTCACCCTAATTCAAAGAGTGCACTGTCACCGTAATTCCCGTAATTCGTAATTCCCTACTCGGCGGCCGTCTCCGATGGCGCCTCTGCCGGCCCCGAGGGCTCGGCCTCGGCACGGGGCTTGCGCCGTGAAAACAGCGACCCGAGCGTGACGTAGAACACCGGCGTCAGGAACAGGCCGACGAAGGTGACACCAAGCATGCCGGAGAACACCGCGGTGCCGAGCGACTGGCGCATTTCCGCGCCCGGGCCCGTTGCGATCATCAGCGGCACGACGCCGAGGATGAACGAGAAGGCGGTCATCAGGATCGGCCGCAGCCTGAGCCGGCAGGCTTCGACGGCAGCCTCGGCGGCCGACAGGCCGCGTTCCTGCGCCTGCCGCGCGAATTCGACGATTAGGATCGCGTTCTTGGCGGCAAGCCCGATCAGCACGATGAGGCCGATCTGCACGAGGATGTTGTTGTCCAGCCCTCGGAAAGACACGCCGAGCAACGCCGCGAGCACGCCGAGCGGCACCACCAGCACAATGGCGAACGGCAGCACCCAGCTTTCATATTGCGCCGCCAGCGCCAGGAACACGAACAGCACCGACAGTCCGAATATATAGACAGCGGCATTGCCGGTGTTGCGCTCCTGATAGGCGAGTTCGGTCCATTCATAGGAGGTACCGGCCGGCAGCGTCTTTGCCGTGATCCCTTCCATCAATGCCAGCGCCTCGCCCGTGGAAACGCCAGGCGCGGCGTTGCCCTGCAGCGGCACCGAGACGTACATGTTGTAGCGCTGGACCAGCGCCGGGCCAGTGACGTCGCGGATCTCGATCAATGTGCCGAGCGGAACCAGCGCGCCGGTCGCCGAGCGCACCTTCAGTTTCAAGATGTCGGCGCGATCGAGGCGGAACGCCTGGTCGGCCTGCGCCCGCACCTGGTAGACGCGCCCGAAAGCGTTGAAGTCGTTGACGTAGGCGGTGCCCAAATTGATCGACAGCGTCTCGAAGATGTTGGGGATCGGCACGTTCAGGATGCGCGCCTTGTCTCGATCGATCGCCAGGAAGAATTCCGGGCTCGACGCGGAGAAGGTGGTGAACACGCCCGTCAGCCCCGGCGTCTTGTTGGCCTTGCCGGCTATTTCATAGGCAAGCGCCAGGATCTGCCGCATGTCGGCGCTGTTGCGCTCCTGGATCTGCAGCTTGAAGCCGCCGGCATTGCCGACGCCGCGAATCGGCGGCGGCGGCAGTGCGATAATGAAGGCTTCCTTGATGCTTTGCAGGCTACCGAACAGATTGCCGATGACCTGGGTCGCCGACTGGCCGGCTTTCAGTCGCTCGTCAAACGGCTTGAACCTGGCGAAGATCACGCCCGCGTTGCTGGCGTTGGTGAAGGTCGCGCCGGAGAAGCCGGCGAAGGCGACCGCATAGTCGACGCCTGGCGTTTTCTGGATGATCTGCGACGCCTGCTGGATGACCGCGTCGGTCCTCGACAGCGAGGCGCCGTCCGGCAACTGGACAACGACGATCGCATAGCCCTGGTCGAGAGACGGAATGAAACCGCGCGGCACCGCCTGCACCATGTAGACCGTGGCGCCAATGAGGGCCGCGAAAACGGCCAGCATGGCGGCGATCGTTATCCGCGAGCCGACCAGCACGCGGATGATGCTCGAATACCAATGGGCGACCCTGTCGAAGCCGCGATTGAAGCCGTCGGCGAGCGCCCGTCCGAACCGCGCCAGGAAAAAGCGCGGCGGCGCCGCCGCGGCGTGGTGCGGCTTGAACAGCAGTGCGGCCAGCGCCGGCGAAAGCGTCAGCGAATTGAATGCCGAGATCGCCGTCGACACCGCGATGGTGATCGCAAACTGCAGATAAAACTGCCCAGAAATGCCGGGGATGAAGGCTGTCGGTACGAACACGGCTATCAGCACCAGCGAGATCGCGATGACCGCCGTTCCGACTTCGTCCATGGTCAGGTGGGACGCCGGATTGGGCGCCAGCCCTCTGGCGATATTGCGCTCGACGTTCTCGACCACGACGATCGCATCGTCGACGACGATGCCGATCGCCAGGACAAGGCCGAACAGCGTCAGCATGTTGAGCGAGAAGCCGGCGGCGTAAAGCACCGCCAGCGTGCCGATCAGCGACACGGGGATCGCCACGATCGGCACGATCGCCATGCGCCACGATTGCAGGAAGACGATGATGACAATGATGACCAGCAGCATCGCCTCGAGGATTGTCTTGTAGACCTCCTGGATCGACTCTGCGACGAACTCGGTCGGATTGTAGACTATGTCGTAGCTCAACCCCTTCGGGAAGTCGCGGGAAAGCTCCTTCATCTTGTCCTGGATCTCCGCGGCCGCGGCGAGCGCATTGGTGCCCGGCCGCTGGAAGATGGCGAGCGCCACCGCCGGTTTGCCGTTGAGATAGGAGTTGGTGACGTAATCCTTGGCGCCGAGCTCGATGCGCGCCACGTCCTGCAGCGAGATCAGGCGGCCGTCGTCGGTCGATTTGACGATCACGTATCGGAAGTCGCGGGCGTCGTTGAAGCGGCCTTGCGTGGTGACCGTGTACTGGAACGCCGTGCCGGTGTTGGTCGGCGGCGCGCCGATCGAGCCGCCCGACACCTGGACGTTCTGGTCGCGCAACGCCTGCACCACATCACCCGAGGTCATCCCCAAGGCGGACAGTTTTTCCGGATCGAGCCAGATGCGCAGCGAATACTCGCGTTCGCCGAAGATGATGAGGTCGCCGACGCCGTCTAACCTGAGCAGTATGTCGCGCACCCGCGAGCGGGCGTAGTTCGAGACGTAGAGCTGGTCGTAGGTATTGTCGGGCGACAGCATGTGCACGACCATCATCAGGTCGGGCGAGCTCTTGGTGGTGGTGATGCCGAGGCGGCGCACTTCTTCGGGCAGGCGCGGCTCGGCGACCGACACGCGGTTCTGCACCAGCACCTGCGCCTTGTCGAGATCGGTGCCCGGCTTGAAGGTGATGGTCAGCGCCATCGCCCCGTCGCCCGACGAATAGGACGACATGTAGAGCATGCCCTCGACGCCGTTGATCTCCTGCTCGATCGGCGTTGCCACCGTCGTTGCGACCGTCTCGGCGTCTGCGCCCGGATACTGCGCGCGAACGACGATGGTCGGCGGCGCGATCTCGGGATATTGCGCGACCGGCAGCTGGGTATAAGCAATCCCGCCGAGGATCAGCAGGACGATCGAAACGACCGATGCGAAGATCGGACGGTCGACGAAGAAATGTGCGAACCTCATTGCTGCAACTCGGCGGTCTCGGCCTTGGACGGCAGCGTCACCATCTCGACCTTGACCTTGGTGCCGGGCCTGGCATGCATCAGCCCGTTGACGATGATCGTCTCGTTGCCGGTCAGGCCCGCGCGGATCACCCGGTAGCCGTCGAGACGCGGGCCGGTGCGCACGGGCTTCGCCGACACCATCCCGGCCTCATCCACCAGGAACACGATGCGGCGATCCTGATCGGCGCCGATCGCCTCGTCGGGTACCAGCACGCCGGTATGCGGCAGCGACCCAGGCACGTTGATGCGCCCGAACATGCCTGGCTGGAGAATGCCGTCGGCGTTGGGAAACCTTGCCCGCACCCGCATGGTGCCGGTCGCGTTGTCGATCCGGTTCTCGGCAAAATCGAGCTTGCCTTTGAATACCGCCTCGGCGCGGTCGGCGACGTGAACCGCCACCTCGAGCCCGCCGGCGCCTTCCTGCATGCTGCCGCCACGCGCCTTCGCGTCGCGGGCGTAGCTGAAATACAGACGCTCATCGACGTCGAAATAGAAGTCGATCGGATCGCGCGTAACGATGGTCGTCAGCAAGGTGGAATCCGGCTGCACGAGGTTGCCGACCGACACCAGCCGGCGGTCGACGCGGCCGGACAAGGGCGCCTTGATCTCGGTGAATTCCATGTTCAGGCTGGCCGTCGTCAGCGCAGCCGTCGCGCCCTGCATCTGCGCCTGCGCCGAAAGGTACTCCCGCCGGCGGTCGTCGACCGTCGCGGTTGAGATATTGCCGGTCTTGGCCAGTTCGTCAGCGCGATCCAGCTGCATCTTGGAGAATTCGAGCAGACTCTTGGCGACGTCCACTTGCGATTTGGCGGCATCATAAGCCGCCTGGTACGGACGCTGGTCGATGGTGAAGAGCAGGTCGCCCTTGTTGACCAGTGCGCCGTCCTGGAAGCTGACCTTGTCCAGATAGCCGCTGACGCGCGAGCGGATGGCGACCTGGTCGACGGCTTCGAAGCGCCCGACGAACTCGTCGTCTTCGACGATTTCACGGACCACCGGCTTGGCCGCCGTCACCACGGGTAGCTGCTGGTCCTGCGCAAACGCAGTGCTGCTGAAAGCCATGCCGAGCAGGAATGCCGCCGACACGGCGGTGGGGGCAAACCAACCGGCCGATCGACGGGGTCGCCCACCCGCGTCGCGATGCAATTGCGCATTCTCTGGGGTGTCCACTTGCGTCCTCGCTCGCTGGACCCGGAGGTCGGTTGATCCGCTTCTACGTTCAGGCTGCTCGTCGAGATCAGAGCACTACCGTATTGTGCATGGCAACATGATCATTTTCCATGTGGGCTGAAATGTCCACCCTGTGGCTGCTCCGCCACCGGGCCAAAACCAGTCCGCGATTTAAAGGATCGAGGATCCCTTTGATGGACGGCTTATGGTTCATATTGGTCGAAGGAGACCGATATGGGCATTACCACGCCGGGCGGACCGCCAGGCGCGCGCCTGGTGGGCCGGCCTGCTGCAGGCGCTGCGCGACAAGGCGATTTAGCAGACCCGCCCCACAATCCGCAGATAAGCCGCCGTCACGAAGAACTGGATCTGTCGAACAAAATCCGCCTAGCCCCCTCCGGCATCTGCAAAATCGTCAGCAGCGTCGTCAGCAGGATCAGGGCGCCGGTGCCGGTGTAGCCGCCGCGGCCGCCGAGGTGCCGCCGATGACGGCCGCCGCCACCGAGGGCAAGACCAGCGGTTCGGCGCGCGAGGGGCCTTTGATCAGGCCGATATAGAGCAGGCCGAGCAGGCTCGAGGTGACGTAGAGCGCCGTGACCTGCCAGTATCGCACGCCGCAGGGGCTCGCGAGCAATGCCGGGAAGCGGCTGACGCGTTTGCGACGTTCAGAATGGCTTGAAAGTGTCCCTGGAGGTGACCATCACCTGGCCGTTGAATGAGATCGAGAAATCACCAAGCTGGTACTGGCCCTGGTCGTTCTTGACCAGAATGGCGCCGTTGACCTTGTTGGGGCCATTCTCGATGCTTCTGACGATCCTGTCGACATAGCGAAGGCTGCTCTTGGCGAAAAGCATATCGTTCTCGGCCACTTGTTGCGCCAGACTTTGCAGCTTCGCGTCGTCGCCGACGCTTTGCAGGCGTTCTTCAACCGCCTTGGGGGTCAGACGCGCGAGCGTGTCGTTCAGGGCCGGCAATGCCTTCTGCAGGCTGAACAAGGCATCGGATGCCATCCTGGTGGCGTCGCTGTAGCTCTGGTTGGCAAGCGCCTTGTTGGCCTGCGCCTGCGGGCTGCGGTCGGCGGCGGCTTCCATCTCGTCCTGGACGGCCCACATATAGTCGTGCTCATCCATGGCCATCACCGTCTCCCGCGTCTCGCCGGCAGGGATGAAGTAGCGCGCAGCGGTGGACTCCTTGTGCTGGTGATCCGCCT
Organism: Mesorhizobium sp. 43Arga; assembly: GCF_053714255.1. NCBI lineage: Bacteria > Pseudomonadati > Pseudomonadota > Alphaproteobacteria > Hyphomicrobiales > Phyllobacteriaceae > Mesorhizobium > Mesorhizobium sp. 43Arga. The sequence continues at coordinate 772,475 of NZ_JBSKBO010000002.1, read as the reverse complement.
CGACCATCGAGCCGATGAAGCGCGTATACTCGGCATAGAGCTCGCCATAATTGGCCTTGCCGGCATGCATATAGCCCGCCGTCGTGGTGGAGGGTGCGGACGAAGCCGCCGGCACATCGGGGGCCTGGCCGAAGCTGCCGAACGGATCGTATTCGGTGCCATCCTCGTCGCCGGTCGCGCCCGGGCGAATGACCGGGGCCTCGGTCCGCAGCGCCGTGCCCGCCTTGACGAACGTCTGCTGGCTGGCGCCAGCAAGACCCGTCCTGGCCGACAGCAGCTTCTGTATCGTAACGGTGAGGTCCGAGGTGATCTGCATCGAGCAATCCTTGAATTCCGCATGCCTTGCCTGCGATTTGCAGAATGTAGCACAGCAGTTAAGCAATGGTTGAAAGTGAGTTCTGGGAAGAAATAGTTATTCTGACACCGGCAGCGCTCGCCAAATATAATTCAACAACAACTAATATAATTGGCAAATGCGCCGAGGCGACGATTTTCCAGAAAAAGATACCTTGGCCCTCTGTGTCCAGTCATTGGATTGTCGAAAATCCAGGTGATTTGAACACAGAGTGAAGCCCCTGGTCCGTGACGGCGCTTCGTCAGTCGCCGTGGGGGCGTTGCCTACACGAAGAAGTCGAACTGCGCGGCGGTCAGGTCGGTCGCGGTGATTCCCGTCAGCGTGAGCGTGTCGCCGCCGCCGAAATCGATGACCGTGTCGGCGCCGACTTGCGATATCAGGCCGGCGAGATCGGAGAAATCGTCGACGCCGGCGAAAGCGCCGATGCTGACATGCTCGCCCGCCGTGGCGATCGACAGATCGGCGATCGTGTCGGCACCGTCGCCAAACTTGAAGATAAATGTATCGGCGCCGGCGCCGCCGGTAAGCCTGTCGCCATCCCCCTGACCGCCGGCAAGCGTATCGTTGCCGTTTTCGCCGTTCAGCGTGTCGTTGAGAAAACCGCCATATACGGTGTCGTCGCCGTCGCCGGCATTGACGAGATCGGCACGGCCAAGGCCGGGCGCGTCGCCTGCGTTCTTGCCGGCGAGGTAGATAATGTTGTTGTCGCTGGAGTAGCCCCGGATTTCGTCAATGCCGTCCAGCGCGGTCTGTGTGAAGTCGAGAGGCGCCGACCCCGCATAGGCCGAAATCTTCACGCCGGTGAAGGTGCCGAATTCGAGGCTGGTGTTGGTGATCTGCTCGATGCCGGTAATGGATTTGATGCCGATCAGGATATTGCTCTGGACCGCGACGATCCTGTCGGTTTCGGTTCCGCCGTCATATTTCGTGCCGCCAAAGCAGGGCTGGCCGACAAAGAAGTCGTCATTGCCCTGTCCGCCATTGGCGGTCAGATTGCCGCTGTAGCTCAAATACATATCGTCATCATCGTAGCCGCCGTCGATGATCGATGCGGCGGTCGAGCTGCCAATGCCCATCCTGATGGTGTCGTTGCCCGTGCCGCCATAGAGGCTGTCGGCACCGCCACCGCCGTCGATGACGTCGTTCCCGCTCCCCCCGTCAATCACGTCATTGGCGCCAAGTCCGGTGATCTGGTCGTTGCCTTGCTCGCCATAGGCATAGTTGGTGATGTTCGAGTTCTGCAGATAGATCTTGTCGTCGCCATCGCCGCCCCAGATGCGGGCGTTGCCGAGATAAAACGATGTGTAGCCAACGCTATAGGCGTAGATGATATCATTGCCTGCGTTGCCGTAGATTATGTCGTTTCCGCCCTTGCCCGAAATCACGTCGGCAACCGAAGTGCCGTTCAGCGTTTCACCAGCGCTCGTGCCATTGATTACCATGCTATTCCCCTCGCAATTCGACGAATTTGCCATCGCCTGGGTGTTGCAAGGCATTTCAGCCACGCCACTGCCCGCAATAGGAGAAATCTAGCAGTGTTTTATTTTACCGCCAGTAGAAAATTCTGAATATTGCGATCCGATGTAACTATTTTTGAGATATATAATGTATTTCTAAATTAAGAGACTGATTGTACTTCGATGAGATATGGAAGCGTGCGGGCGATAGATTCATGGCCTGTCGCTCAAGGTCCTTGTCACCGCTCCTCGACAATCCGCAGATAAGCCGCCGTGACAAACAGCACGATCAACCCGAACAGGATGCGCCTCGCGCCCTCCGGCATCTGCAGGATCGTCAGCAGCGTCGTCAGCACGGTCAGGATCAGGGCGCCGACGATGGTGCCGGTGTAGCCGCCGCGGCCGCCGAAAATGGAGGTGCCGCCGATAACGGCGGCGGCGACCGAGGGCAGGACCAGGGGTTCGGCGAGTGACAGGGAAGGGGCCTTGATCAGGCCGATATAGAGCAGGCCGGTGATGCCGGCGAGCAGGCCGGAGGTGACATAGAGCGCCGTGATGACCTGCCAGTATTGCACGCCGGAGAGGCGGGTGGCGTGCTCATTGTCGCCGACGGCGTAGAGCAGGCGGCCGAAGCCGGTGCGGGCCAGCGTGAAGACTATCAGCGCCGCCAGCGGTATGAACAGCAGCAGGGCGTTGGGAAAGCCCCATGTCACGCCGGTGCCGAGCCAGGCGAGGAAATCGGGGATTTTCGCGCCCGAGGCGATCACCGTGCGCTGGTAGACCTGCAGGCAGCCGGTGCCGATCAGGCTGGTGCCCAGCGTCATGATCAGCGGGTGGACGCGGAAGACGCCGACGCCGATGCCGTTGACCAGGCCAATCAGCACCGCCGGCATCATCGCCAGGAGAAAAGCCACCGCCGGGTCCTGGTTGACGATTTGCGTGGCCATGATGAAGGCGCTCATCGTCGCCACCGTGCCGACCGACAGGTCGATGCCGCCGGTCAGCATGGTCATGGTCTGGCAGCCGGCGAGGATGGCCAGCGGAATGGCGAATTTGATGGTGTTGGCGATCCAGCGCTCGTTGACGATGCCGGGGCGCAGGAATTGCAGGATCACCAACAGGATGATGAGCAGGATGATCAGCGGGATGAGCGGCCGGTCGGCCATGAAGCGCTTTATCCGGCGGCCGAAGGGGACGGGGGTGATCGCTGACGTGCTCATGGGGTGGGTCCGGTTCGCGATGAGGTGATGTTCTGCGAGGCTAGAGCCCTACGGCGCCCCCCTCTGGCCTGCCGGCCATCTCCCCCACTTGGGGGGAGATTGGCAGCTTTGGCGCCGGCGCCCTTCTTGCACCTTTGGAGATTGGCGAAGGCCGCGATGACAGCCAATCTCCCCCCTTGTGGGCGAGATGTCCGGCAGGACAGAGGGGGGCGTCGTAGGGCGCAGCCCTTCATTTCATATCCACCCCTCATTGCCGCCCCCGCATCGTAATAAACGCGCCGAACATCACGACCGCGACCATGATGGCGCCTTCGATGATGGCGGTGACGTTGGGGTCAATGGCGAGCAGGGTCAGGTCCGTGCGCACCAGGCGCAGCACGAAGACGGCGACGATGGGGCCGAGGAGGCCGCCCTTGCCGCCGCCGAGCGCCACGCCGCCCAGCACCACGGCGGCGACGCTGGCCAGCAGATAGGGGCCGGGGATGGGGGCGCCGATGCCGGTGCTCATGGTCAGCGCCAGGCCACCAAAGGCGGCGAACAGGCCCGACAGTGCATAGGCAATGATGCGCGTGCGCTTGACCGGCACGCCTGAGCGGAAGGCCGCCAGTTCGCTCGAGCCGATGGCGTAGATGGACAGGCCGAGGCGCGAGCGCCGCAACGGTATCCAGATGAGGCAGAGGCAGACGATCAGCACCAGCAGTGCCTTGGGCAGCCAGGCGTCGATGGCGTCGGGCAGGCCGGGGATCGGCACGGTGCCCGAGATCAGCGCCTTCAGCCATTCGGCGGCGCCGCCGCCGGGCGCGTCGAGCACCAGCAGGGCGGCGCCCTGCAGCACGAACAGCATGGCGAGCGTGACGACGATGTCGGGCACGCGGGTGACGACGATCAAGAGGCCGTTGAGGGCGCCAAGGACAAGACCCATGGCCAGCACGAAGGGCACGACGAACAGCGCGTATTCTTCCGAGGCGCCGGCCATCATCGAGGCGGCGGTGACGCTGGTCAGCGCCATCATGGCGGCGACCGACAGGTCGATGCCGCCGGCGATGACCACCACCGTCTGCGCCGCGACGGCGAAGGCATAGGGCAGCACGGCCCGGGCCAGCGAGCCGAAATCGCCGCTGCCATAGCCGGGCTGGATGATCCTGGTGGCGATGAACAGCACGATGAGCAGGGCGAACAGGCCAATGACCCAACCCTGGCGGCGCAGGAAATGGTTCATGGCTTCGTCTCCGTCGAATTCGTTGAATTCGACGCGGGGTCGGCCAATATGCCGATATCGGCCTTGGCGCCGCGCGGCAGGCCGTAGGCGGCGCGCATCAGCGCCGCCTCGTCGGCTTCCTCGACCGGGAAAATGTCGACGAGGCGGCCGCCGAAGATGACGATGACGCGGTCGCAGACGCGCTGCACCTCTTCCAGCTCCGAGGTGTAGAACAGCACCGACTTGCCGTGGCCGGCGAGCTCGCGCAGCAGCCTGTAGATCTCCTGCTTGGTGCCGACATCGATGCCGCGCGTCGGGTCGAAGCACAGTATGGTGCGGGTATCCGCCGCGATCCAGCGGGCGATGGTCACCTTCTGCTGGTTGCCGCCGGACAGGCGCTGCACTTCCCCTTGCGCGCGCGTGTCGATCTGCAGCCGCTCGATGGCGCTCAGCACCTTGGCGCGCTCGCGGCGCATGGGAATGGGTCCCCAGTTGCGCAGCGCAGCGCTGAAGGGCAGCGCGATGTTTTCACGCACCGAGCGCTGCATGGCGAGCGCCTCGGACCGGTCGCCCGGCACGTAGGCAATCCCGGCGCGGATGGCGTCGATCGGATGGGCGAATTTCGCCTGATAGCCATCGACCTCGATCGTCCCGCCCGAGGGGCGGATCGAGCCGGCAAGGGCCGCGAACAATTCGTCCTGGCCCTGGCCTTCGAGCGCGACGACGCCGGCGACCTCGCCATCCCCGAGATCGAAGGAGACGTCGTTGAGCTTGGCGCCGACGCGCAGATTGCGCACGGCAAGGCGCGGGCGGGCAGGGGCGGGCGCTGCCTTCTCGGCGGCGCTGCGGGCGGCGACATGGGTTTTCACGAGGCGCGTGCCGAGCATCAGTTCGACGATCTTTTCCTCGACGCCCGGCACGATGTCGACGACGCCGACGGTCTCACCGTCGCGCAGCACGGTGGCGCGGTCGCACAGCGCCGAGATTTCGACGAAGCGGTGCGAGATGAAAATCACGGCGCGGCCGGCGTCGCCCTGGCGGCGCACGACTTCCAGGACCTTTTCGGCGAGGTTGGCGGGGAGTGCCGCCGTCATCTCGTCGAGCAGCAGCACGTCGGGCTCGACGGCGAGCGCACGGGCGAGGTCGAGCACGCGCAGCACGGCCAGCGGGATGTCGCGCGCGGTGTCGCGCAGGTCGAGGTCGGCTATGCCGAGCTCGCGCACCCAGGCGCGGAACGGCTCGACCGGCGTGCCGGTCAGCCGCAGGTTGGACAGGACGTCGAGATCGGGGATCAGCGACGGCTCCTGGTAGACGGGCAGCAGCCCGGCGCGGCGCGCGGCGGCGGGCGAGCGTATGTCGCGGGCCTCGCCCCGGATCAGGACGCGCCCGGCATTGGCAGAAATGGCGCCGGTCAGGATCTTCACCAACGTCGACTTGCCGGCGCCATTGGCGCCCATCAGCGCGTGCACCTCACCGGGCAGCACGGAGAGCGACGCGTTGCGAAGTGCGGCAACCGCACCGTAGTTCTTGGCGACGCCGAAGGCGTCGAGGAGGGGGCTGGTGGTCAAATGGTTTGGGTCTCGATTTATGTGGCAGAGCTAGCGCGTGTGGAGAGGCCCCCTCATCCGGCCGCTTCGCGTCCACCTTCTCCCCCTGGGGGAGAGGTCGGATTGCCCCGAATTGCCCTTCGCAACTCGGTTGGCAATCCGGGTGAGGGGGCCTTTGCCCATATGTGACTTTCCCGCCCTTGTAAGGCAGGAGAATCGGTGACTTACTCCCCCGGCCCCTTGCAGGCCACGATCTGGTCCTTCGTGTATGTCGTCCAGTCCGGGATCGAGATCGAGACCGGCCATTCGGGGCTGAGCGACGGGTCGGCCGCGGCCTTCATCTTGGCCTTGCCCTCCTCGGTGGCGTTTTCCCAGAGCTGCGGCTGCACCAGCACGGTCTGCTGCGCCGGCTTCTTGCCGTCGAGGATCTGCAGGGCGAGCGTCACGCCCGCGCCGCCGATCGAGCCGGGGTTGGTGACGGCGGCGCCGACCAGGCCCTTGACCGAGCTCAACTGGCCGACGAAGCCGGCGTTGTCGGCGCCGACCACCGGCACCAGCGGCGCCTGCGATTCCACCAGCGCGTCGACGATGACGTTGTCGATTCCGGATGTCCAGATGCCGTTGAACGGCGTTCCCGTCGAGAGGAAGGAGAGGATCTGCTGCTTGGCCTGGTCCTGCTGCCAGCCGGTGAAGACTTCCTGCGCCACCTTCACGTCGGGGAATTCGGCCAGCGCCTTCTTGAAGCCTTTGTCGCGGTCAGAGTCGGCCGAAGCGCCGGCGGCGCCGCGCATGTAAAACACCTCGCCCTTGCCACCCATCTGCTTGAACAGCCATTTGGCGCCGAGATAGGCATATTCCTCCTGGTTGTTGGAGATGATGTAGGCCGACGGTTCGGTGACCGCCTGGTCGACGGCGACGACGACAATGCCGGCCTTGGTGGCTTCTTCCAGGCCCGCCTTGATGCCGGCCGGATCGGCCGGGTTGACGACGATGGCGTCGACCTTGGCGCTGATCAGGTTGCGGATATCCTCGAGCTGGCCGGCGGCATCGGTGTTGCGGTGGGCGATGTTGAGTTTTGCCACCTCGCCGGACGCCAGCGCCTGCGCCTTCATGGCGCAGACCATCTCCTCGCGCCAGCCATTGCCCTGCACGGTGTTGGAAATGCCGATCGTGTATTTGCCGGCGGCCGACGAGACGCCCACCGAAGCCAGCAAGGCAGCGCCCGCCAGTAGCGGGACCATGGTCAGGATCTTCTTCATTTCAGTCTTCCTCCACATTGTTTTCAGTTTCCAGTTCCAAGTCGTTGAAACGTGTCGCGCAGAAAGTGATTCAGGCTACCCGCTTCAACTCGTTGTCCTCGGCATGTCGTCGCCGACATGCTTTTCCCTAGGCATGTCGTTGCCCCAAAACCGCGAGACACTTTTGGGCGACATGCCTTCCCTTCACTTGACGTAGGGCCGCAAAACGTCGCGGGCGAGCAGAAAACCCCGCTTCACCTGCTCGTCGCTGCCTTCAAACCGCCTGTCCTCATGTTCGATGATGACCGACCCGTCATAGCCGGCACGGTAGAGGCCGGAGAAGAAGCCGCTCCAGTCGACATCGCCCAGCCCCGGCATGCGCGGCACCTGCCAGCCTATCCCGGCCGAGAGGATTCCGCGCTCGTACAAACCATCATGATCAATCATCAAATCCTTGGCGTGGACATGCAGCATGTAGGGACCGAACTCCCGGATGAAGCGGGCCTGGTCGATCATCTGCCAGACCAGGTGCGAAGGGTCGAAATTCATGCCGACATCGCCGCCCCAGGTCTCCAGGATGCGGCGCCAGACCTGCGGCGAATAGGCGATGTTGTGCCCGCCCGGCCATTCGTCATAGCTGAAGATCATCGGGCAATTCTCGAAGGCAAGCTTGATGCCGTGGCCGCGTGCAAAAACGACGATTTCGGGCCAGACCTTCAGCGCGTCCTGCCAGTTGACGTCGACGGTCTTGGCGGCATCGCCGCCGCAGAAGGTGTTGACCACGGGCACGCCCATATTGGCGGCCAGCACGATCACCTTCTTCAGATGGCCGACCACTGCCTCGCGGTGCGCGGCATCGGGATGCAGCGGGTTGGGATAGTAGCCGAGGCCGGAGATAGTCAGGTGCTTTTCCGCCAGCGAGGCGGCGATTTCTTTCGCCTGCGCGGCAGAGGTGGAAGCGGCGTCGACATGGCTGGTGCCGGCATAGCGCCGCGTCGCGCCAGAGGTTTTCGGCCAGCAGGCGATTTCCAGCGCTTCGAAGCCGGCAGAGCCCGCCCAGGCGGCGACATCGGCAAGCGGCGTGTCCGCGAAGGGCGCGGTGAGCAGTCCAAGTTTCATTATGCCTCTCCGAGCTCTCTTCATCGTTTCTCGGAAACGCTGAGGAGCTCTCCCATTGTTTGCGCAATTCCGGACGGGAAAACCGTTTTACACCTTCCTGGAATTGCTTGTGCCGTGCCTTCACGGCCGATGTTCATAATGTCTATTGTTTGGATCGTTTCAAGCTTGCGGCCTCATCTTGGTCGAGACTGTGCCGGACAGCCGCCATCGGATCGTCCGTAAGCAGCTCGTTCAGCGCCGACGTGACGGCCTCGCGAAACGTGGTATTCTCGGCAAGGCTGGGATCGAAAATCGTATCGATGGCGAGGATGGCCGAGGCCAGAGCCGGCACATCGCGCCCGGTTGCGTCGGCGATCCCGGCGACCTTGCCGGCATAGGGGTCCGACACCGGCCAGCGTTTGCTGAACCTTGCCGAGGCGTGGATGAGATAGGCCATCCAGCCGGCGACCGGCACCGACAGCAGGCCGATGCTGGCGCCCTGTCGCAAGCGGTCGCGGATCGGGTTGAGCAGGCGCTGGACGATCTTCTGCGATCCGTCGGTGGCGATCTGGTGGTTGCGGTGGCGGATCGCGGTGTTCTTCAGTCGGCCGAGACTCTGCTCGATATAGACCGATGGATCCATGCCAGGCACCGGCATCAGCGTCGGCAGCGTTTCCTCGACCAGCATGCGCCTGACGAAGGCCGAGAGCAGCGGGTCGGCGATTGCGTCCGATGTATGCTCCAGCCCGGCCAGTACGCCGAGCGTGGCGAGCGTCGTCTGGGCTCCGTTCAGTACCCGCATCTTGAGATGCTCGAAGGGCGTGACGTCGTCGACGAAGGCCGCGCCGACCAGGTCCCAGCGCGGCACGCGGCCGGCGAATTTCTGCTCGATCACCCATTGCCGGAACGGTTCGCCGACGGCGACGGCGGCGTCGCGGTAGCCGAACCATTGCTCGACGCTGTCGAGATCTTCCTGCGTCACCGCCGGCGCGATGCGGTCGACCATGGCCGAGGGGAAGGCGGCGTTGGCGGCGATCCAGTCGGCAAGGCCATTGCCGCGCCGTTCGGCGAAGGTCCGTACGACGGTTTCCAGGATGACGCCGTTGGCCGGGATGTTGTCGCAGGAGAGCAGCGTCACGGACCGGCCATGCGTGGCCCGGCGCAGTTCCAGCGCCCGCGCGAGGATGCCGGGCACGCTGCGCGGTGCATGAGGGTTGGCGAGATCATGGACGATGTCGGGGTGGCCGAGATCGAGCGCGCCGCTCGACGGGACGTGGCAATAACCTTTCTCCGTCACCGTCATCGTCACCAGGTCGATATCGCGTGAGGACAGCACCGTGAGTGCCGGTGCGGCACTTGCCTGACTGTCCACCACCTTCACGATGCTGCCGATGATGCGGGCCTCGATGTGGCTGTTTTCGCGGATCAGCCTTGTATAGAGGCCGCCTTGCCGGCCAAGCGTGTCGGCGAGGGTGGGCGGACGGATGTTGATGCCGACAACACCCCAGCGGTCGAACTGGCGCGCCAGCAGGTCATCGGTGTATTCGGCCTGGTGGCAGCGATGGAACGCGCCGACGCCGAGATGCGCCATGCCGGGCGCAAGGGTTGTCCGGTCATATCCAGGCGTCCGGACAGCGGCCGGAAGCTGGTCCAGCAAGGCTGGACCGAGCGTTTCCGTCGCTGTCGAAGCGGCGTTCACCGGTTCGCCCCGATCACCGACTGCTCCTGGTCGATCACGGCGCCGGTCATCGGGCCGGCCGCGTCGGAAAGCAGGAAGGCGGCAAGGTTGGCGATGTCGTCCGGCCTGAGCAGCCTGCCGAAAGGTTGCGCGGCATTGGCGGCGTCGAGCCAGCCCGGGCCGTGGCCGAGCGTCTCGGCCTGCATGACGCGTTCGGCCGGCGTGTCGGTCCAGCCGACATTGATGCCGTTGACGCGGATGCGGTCGAAACGGTGGGCGTTGGCGGCGTTCTTGGTCAGGGTCGCCAGCGCGCCCTTGGTGGCGGAGTAGACGGCGAGTTCGGGGGAGCCGCAATGGGCGTTGATCGAAAGGATGTTGACGATGGCGCCAGGCTCCCCGCGCTTCCTCATGTCGGCAATCGCGGCCTGCATCAGGAAGAACGGCGCGCGCGCGTTGACGGCGAACAGCGACGCCCAGTCGTCGAGGTCGGCATCGAGGAAGGAGGCGCGGTCTGTCAGGCCGGCTGCGTTGACGAGGCCGTCGATGCGGCCGAAGCGCTCGATACAGGACTGCGCCAACAAAGCAGGGGTCTGCGGGTCTCCAAGGTCGGCGGCGACGAAGATGGCCGGCGTACCGATGGCCGACAGTTCCGCCGCCACTGCGTCGCCGCGTTTGCCATCGCGTCCGGTGATCAGCAGCCCGCCGGCGCCGGCCCGCGCGAGCGCCTCGGCGATAGCGCGGCCGATGCCTTGCGTCGTGCCGGTGACCAGCACGACCTTGCCTTGGAGATGAAGCTCCATTCCTCCTCCCGGAACAAAGTTTCTATTTTTTGAGATATGGAACGGAAATTCCCGATAGTCAATTGTGCCAGAGGCGCCTCACGCGCCGCGTTTTGCGGCGACGCCTTGGACCAGCGCCATGCCGACCGCCAGCGATGCCGCCAGCGAGCGGAAACCGGCGAAGTCGGATTCCACCACTTCCAGCCAACTGTCCGACAAGGCGATCAGCGGGCTGAAGGTGCTGTCGGTGATGGTGACGATGCGGGCCTTGCGCTCATGCGCCACCGCGACCAGGTCGGGCGTGATCGAATTGTAGGGGCTAAAGGAGATCGCCAGCACCGCATCCTGCTCGCCGATGCAGCCGACCTGGTCGAGCGCGGAGGAGCCGACATTGTCGACCAGCACATTGCGCACGCCTTGCTGCGATAAGGTCAGCGACAGATAGGCGGTGACCGGGAAGGCGCGCTTGGAGCCGATGACGTAGATCAGCTCGGCGGCCGCCAGCAGCGTCACCATCTTTTCGAAGCTCTCGATGTCGAAGCCCGCCTCGATGCGGCCAAGCGAGGCCTGCGAGGCGCCGACCATGCCGTGCAGGAAATGCATGGCGGCATTCGGCTCGGCCTCGGTGCGCGGCTCGCCGCGCGCTTCCGGCCAGGAGCCCTTGACGTGCTCCTTGAACAGGCCCTGGAAATCGGAAAAGCCGGAATAGCCGAAGATCTGGGCAAAGCGCACCAGCGTCGAGGGCTGCACGCCGGCCTGTGCGGCCACCTGCGCGATGGTGCCGAGCGCGACATCGCTCGGATGCTGCCACATGAAGATCGCCACCTGGCGCAGCCGCTTGGGGAAATGCACGGTGCCGGAGGAGAGCACCGCGCGCAGTTCCTCATATGTCTGCGGCTTGATATAGCCCAACGCTGCCAGCGAGCGCCCGCGCTTGCGCGTCGCCGCCTCGTCGGCAAGGGATCGTCCCGATGATTTGCCCGCCCCACTCATGATCTCAGGCTAGCGTGGCACAATCGTATTACAATACGGAAATTGGAAATTGTGTTCGAAAGTGGTAGCCGTGGACTGGAGAGCGGCCTGCGGCTCAATGGTTGCGCTCTACGGCGCCCCCCTCTGTCCTGCCGGACATCTCCCCCACAAGGGGGGAGATCGGACGTCGCCTCTGCCTTCGCCAATTATCAGCGTGGATGAAAGGCGCCGCAGTCGACGCTGCCAATCTCCCCCCACGTGGGGGAGATGTCCGGCAGGACAGAGGGGGGCGCCACAGAACTCAACGATGATAGTGACACAACACGTCTAAAGCTCGGAGGAGAAAACATGGTCTACGCAACATCGGATGGGTCGGCGGGCAAGCGCCTGAGGGTCGGCATGGTCGGCGGCGGCCGCAATGCCTTCATCGGCGCCGTGCATCGGCTCGCCATGCGCCTCGACGACCAGATCGTACTGGTTGCCGGCGCGCTGTCATCCGACCCGGAGAACGCCGCCGCCTCTGCCGCCGAGATCGGCATCGCGCCGGAGCGCAGTTATGCCGACTACCACGCGATGGCGCTGGCCGAGGCCGCGCGTCCCGATGGCATCGAGGCGGTCGTCATCGTCACGCCCAACCATCTGCACGCGCCGATCGCCACCGCCTTCCTCGAGGCAGGCATCGACGTGATCTGCGACAAGCCGCTTTCGACGACGCTCAGCGACGCCGAAGCGCTGGTGACGCTGGCGCGCGCCAAAAACCGCCGCTTCGTCGTCACGCTCAACAACACCGGCTACGCCATGGTCCGCCAGGCGCGCGAAATGGTGATGGCGGGCGAGCTTGGCCGCATCGTCTCGGTGCATGGCGCCTACATCCAGGACTGGCTGACCAGGCCGATCGACGCCGAGGGGCAGAAGCAGGCGGAATGGCGCACCGATCCGGCGAGGGCAGGGCAGTCGGCGGTGCTGGCCGATATCGGCGTGCATGCCTTCAATCTGGCGAGCTATATTTCGGGCTGCGAGGCCGAGGCGGTGTCGGCGGACCTGTTCACCGCGGTGCCGGGACGCCGGCTCGACGACAATGCGCATGTGATGGTGCGCTGGACCGATGGAGCGCGCGGCACGATCCTGGCCAGCCAGACCTCGCCCGGCCACTACAATGATCTGTCCGTGCGCATCTATGGCGACAGAGCCGGCCTCGAATGGTCGGGCGGGCGGCCGGAGGAACTGCGTTTTTCCGTCTATGGCGAGGAAACCCGCACGCTGGTGCGCGGCGGCCATGGTTCGACCGAAGAAAGCCGGCGCGTCTCGCGCATGCCGGCGGCGCATCCGGAAGGCTATATCGAGGCCTTCGCCAATTTCTATCGCGACGCCGCCGACATCATCCGCGCGCGTCGCTCCGGTGGCGTGGTCGATGCCGCGCGCGCCGCGCAGGTGCCCGATGTGGTCGACGGCGCGCGAGGCGTGAAGTTTGTCGCGGCGGCGGTGGCGTCGAACGCGGCGGGCGGCGCGTGGACGCCGGCGCGGTTCGGGTAAGGTGGACGAGAGCCGGTCCTTTGGATGTCTTGAAGGAATTTTCAGTCCGCCTTGTCGCATCCTGGGCCGAACTCTCATATGCTTTTGTAGCGACACACATGGGAGGTTATATGCCCGACGATATCCGAAAGAGCGAAAAGGGCGGCAACACTGCCTATCTAAACATCGGCGCATGGTACGATTCCAGTACCGGGCACATTCATTTGACCTTGCCGCATTCTGGTTGGTTCCACACTACTGTGACTGACGAGCAAACCAGCAAACGCGGCCACCCTAATCTATTTGCAAAACTAGCACGGGCCTTGAAAGAGGCTGGTGTACCTGGTCCTGAAGTTGCTTAGGCAGAATAATCCCGTCGGACTAAGCCCCTTTGCTCTACTGCCTTGTCGCAGAGCCAGTTTGATGTGACGCTGACCGCTTAGTTCAGCGCTCGGAGGGACGGATGCCGGGCGTCGATTGCATTTGGCACAATATATCCGCAATGGCGTGGCGGGGGAGGCACTTTCCCCCGGGCCGTGGCGGGATATTATTGGAACGGGCCGCCGTCTCACATTACGCGGCGACTGAGGATTGGCGCTTTCCGAATACAGTGGCCGCTATCTCTGCGTCTCTGGCAATGGGTGCTAAGCTTTTGCTACTTGGTTGCTCCTACCTGCCTGACGCATGGCTGCTTGATCGGACCCAACGAGGCTTTGCTTGACATGTCCGTCTGGTACCTGTGTTTTTCGCGGCAACTATTCGTGTGGAATTCACATGTCGAACCCATCATGGAGATTCGACATGTCAAACAGGATCCTGCTGGTCACAGCCGTCGCTAGCATCTTCTTTATGCTATGGCAGGTCGGCCTTCATTATGGCTGGTGGATGTAGCCGAGACCCGCGTGTTGCGCATGCAGCGCACCCCAATGGTGCGCTAGGTGGATGTGCCAATCAATAAAGGCACGAGCCACGATCTAAGTTAAAGTGTATGCCTGATTCTTTGGAGGAACGCATGGCGGTGGCAGGCGAAGCAGTGAAGCAGCCCAGGTATGAACGCTACGTCGCTGAAATCACGGAGGATATCACTAATACAGTCGAGGAATTTGGTTGTCAGCCGATTCTTTTCGTAGGATCAGGTCTGTCGAAGAGATACATGGGTGCCCCTTCATGGGAGGAATTACTCGGATTTCTTGCTGAAAAGGCTTCTAACATCGACAAGGGGCTTGTGTTCTACAAGCAGTTATTAAAGGATCCAATCAAGATTGGCGAGGAGTTCGCGCGCCTTTACTAAGAATTGGCTTGGAGTGCGGGCCACAATGAATTTCCCGAGGGGATGTTCAAGGAGAATATTGGAGCCCAGTCCTATATAAAATACATGATAGCGGCCCACTTGGGTTCACTGAAGCCCGCCGCGATAGAGGGGTTAAGCGCCGAACATCAAGCCGAGATCGAATCTTTGTCGCGAATCCGGCCGCACGCGATCATAACTACTAATTATGACGAAATGCTCGAGATGATCTTTCCAGATCACCAGCGGATCATTGGGCAGCAAATACTTAAAGGACAGCACTTCTCTATCGGCGAGCTATTTAAGATCCATGGCTGCGTGTCTGATCATGAGAGTATCGTTTTTACAGAAGCTGACTATAACGACTTCATGAAAAGAAAGAAGTTCCTATCTGCGAAGTTGCTTACATTCTTCAATGACCATCCCCTTTTGTTTATTGGCTATAGCGCTGGTGACCCAAACATAAGGGCCATCCTCTCGGACATTGATCAGGCTCTGCCCGAGAAGGGAGGTGTGATACCGAACGTTTTTATCCTGCAGTGGAATCCCGATCTAACCGACGAAAGTTGGCCAGCCAGAGACAGGATCATTCCTACCGAAGAGGATCGAAACGTCCGAGTTAAGTTGATCGAAGCCTCCGACTTCGGGTGGGTGTTTGATGCCTTTGCTGCGAATCCTGCACTTAATCAAGTGAACACGAGAGTGCTGAGGTCGCTGGTGGCACGATCTTACGAGCTTGTTCGGCACGATATCCCAAAGATGACCGTTGAAGCTGATTTCAAGATGCTCTCCTCGGCCGTAGAAAGCTCCGAAACATTCGCCAAGTTGTTTGGTATCGCCAACATTAACGACTATAGCGCGGCCTCCGCGCAGTTCCCCTACAGCCCAACAGAAGTTGGGCAGGCGCTTGGCGGGGCTTCGTGGCATTTGACCAACCAATTGATCGATAAGATTCTGGAACAGAAGAAAGTCAGCATAAAGGCCAATGACAATCGCTATCATAGAAAAGAGCGTGTTAATAAAACCCCATTCCATAAGTATTCACACGACGCTGTGGAGTTGCTGAAGAAAGTCCGCGACGGCCACGAGTACGAACTTGACTTGGGCATACCTGAAAAGAAGACCTGACCTCGATCTTGGTGTCTGAAATCATCCAACGCCCAACTGCTCCGCCAAATCCGAAAGCATAGGGCGCTGACCCTTCAGAATCTTCACCTCCGCCTCGGGCAGGGTGAACCAGCCGGCCCTATCGACCTCCGGAAATTCTTTCATCGACCCGGATCGCGGCGGCCATTCGATCGTAAAACTGTTGCTCTTGATGGCTGCGACATCGATCTCGGCTCTGGCCTCGACGGACCAGGCGATGACGATCTTGCCGCCCGGTTGCTTGTAGTCGCCGAGGCGTGCGAAGGGGCCGTCGAAGGTGATGCCGAGCTCTTCCCCGGTCTCGCGTTGCGCTGCCGCCAGTTCGTCCTCGTCCTCGTCGATGAGGCCTTTCGGGATCGACCAGGCGCCATCATCCTTCCTTGCCCAGAACGGGCCGCCGGGGTGAACCAGAAGCACCCTGATATCCCCATCGCCTCGACGATAAATCAACAGGCCCGCACTGCGTTTTGCCATTTTTGCATATCCGTTTGCGGCGCCGGTGCGAGGTCTGCCGATTCCGAGTCGATCATGCGTGCTGAACTTGCACCGGGAAATTGCGACGCTATGTCAGATGCATGTGCATTGCACCCCACCCGCGAGGTCGGCAATTTGATGCGTCGTTTCTGGGGCGGCGTCGAAATCAGATGGGGCGTCCGGAATGCAACTCGGTCTGATCGGCTACTACAGCGATTTCGTGGTCTATCCGCTGGCGATCGCCCTGTTGGGCGTGGCCGGGCTGATCGAGGCCGGGGAAGAGAGCGCGCCGGACTGGATCGGCACGATGCTGATCTGTCTCGGCCTGTGGACGTTGATCGAATACGTCCTGCACCGCTTCGTCTTGCATCACGTTCCCTACATCAGGGATCTGCGCGACCGTCATCACGTCGAGGAGCGCATCCGGTGGGCACGCCGACCTGGCTCAGCCTCGGCGTGCATGCGTTGATCGCGCTGCCCGTTTGGCTGCTCTCGGATTTCGCGACCGCCAGCGCGGTCAGCTGCGGGCTGATGCTGGGCTATCTCTGGTACATCAGCGTCCACCACATGATCCATCACTGGCATCCCGCCCATCCCAGCTATCTCTACACGCTCAAGCGCCGCCACGCGGTGCACCACCATATCGACGACAACGCCAATTTCGGCGTGACGTCGCTGTTGTGGGACCGGGTTTTCGGCACGGCGCGGTTTTGAGGCGTCTCCCGATCCCGGCTCGCACGGCAATTTCGCATTTTCTTGGCAAGCCATGAGGGACGGACGCTCCCGCACTCACAGTTCCTTCTCCGCCAGCTCCCTGAATTCGTCGGGCACCGAGCGCGCCGCTTCCAGCGCCACCGTGCCGTAGCCGACCGCCTGTTTGCCAAAACGTTCGCGGATCTTGTCGATGGCGCGGTCGGCACCAAAGCGGGCGAGGCCTTTTTTGCTACCGGGCCGGCGCTTCTCGTCGGCGAGGCCGAGCGGCAGGTCGAGCTGCAACTCCGTGCTCTCCCAGAGATGCGAGACCGAGATCGCCAGCAGCGAGATCGTCTTTTCCCGTGGATGGTCGGCGAGCACGCCGCGCACCAGGTCGCCGGCGATCTCGGCCAGTAGGGTGGTCGCCGAGATCGGCTGGTCGAGCGTGATCGAGCGCGAAACAGTGCTGAGATCGGCAAAGCGCACGCGCACCGTCACCGTGCGGCCGGGCCGCGCCTTGGCGCGCAGCCGGCTGGCGACGCGGTCGGCCAGATGCAGCAAGGTGGGCACGATCACCCGTGCCACGGCCGGTTTCTGCCCGAGCGCCGATTGCGCGCCGGCCGAGTGCGCCCGGCGCCTGGTCTCCAGTTTCCTCGGGTCGCGGTTCCATGCGAGAGCGGCGAGCTTTTCGCCGGCGGCGGGACCAAGCAGCCGCGTCAGCGCGCCGCTATGCGTCCTCGCCAACTGGCCGATGGTCTCGACGCCGATCTCGGCCAGCCTTGCCTTGGTCGCTGGGCCGACGCCC
Source organism: Mesorhizobium sp. 43Arga (assembly GCF_053714255.1). NCBI lineage: Bacteria > Pseudomonadati > Pseudomonadota > Alphaproteobacteria > Hyphomicrobiales > Phyllobacteriaceae > Mesorhizobium > Mesorhizobium sp. 43Arga. The sequence goes on along the minus strand of NZ_JBSKBO010000002.1, from coordinate 755,015 downwards.
CACATCAGCGAGACCGGCAGATCGTGCAGGAAGGCGAGCTCGGTGCCAGGATCGACCACCACCAGCCCATCGGGCTTGGCGACTTGCGAGGCAATCTTGGCCAGATGCTTGGTGCGCGCCACGCCGATCGAGATCGGCAGGCCGAGTTCAGCCCGCACGCGGCGGCGGATCGCTGTGGCGATCTCCCGTGGCGAGCCGAACAGATGCGTGCAGCCGGCGACATCGCAGAAGGCCTCGTCGATGGAAATGCGCTCGACCACCGGCGTGAAATCGTCGAGCACCTTTATCGCCGCGTCGCCCAGCCGCTGGTAGTGGCTGAAATTGCCGCCGACGAAGATCAGTTGCGGGCAAAGCTCGCGCGCCTTGCGCCCCGGCATGCCGCCGCGCACGCCGAAGGCGCGCGCTTCATAGGAGGCGGCGAGCACGACGCCGCCGCCGACCGCGATCGGCTTGCCGAGCAGCGACGGGTCGAGCAACTGCTCGACCGAGGCATAGAAGGCGTCGAGATCGGCATGCAGGATGGTGGCTGTCGTTTCCATCCGGCTGCATATCCACGGTTGCTGATGGATTGGAACAAATAGAGAACATAACATGTACATCTGTCAAGCGGCATGTCCGCGCCCGGCTGGATCAGCTGAGCCCTTCCCACGAAAATTGCACAGCCAATGTCGGATCGCGGTTTTCAACGCCGTCTTCAAGACGGGCAACGAGGCCGTCAGCACATGCCTGAGTGCGCAAGGAGCACGACATGACCGACCATATCATCGCGCCTTACTCGGACTGGTTTGAAGCGCATAAATCGCATCTCGCAAAAGAGAAGGCGCTTACGCGCCAGCGTCAACAACTCGCGGCGGAGCGGCGCGCGCTGCCGTGGCTGCGCATCGACAAGCTCTACGAGTTCGATACGACCCAGGGAAGGAAATCCCTGGCCGATCTCTTCGAAGGCCGCAGCCAGTTGATCATCTATCACTTCATGTTTCCGCCCAATGCGGACTATCGCTGCACCGGCTGTTCGTTCCTGTGCGACCACATCGACGCCGCCGACCAGCATCTCAGGCATCACGACGTGTCCCTGGTCGTCTGCGCGCGCGCTCCCCTGGCCGAGCTCACGGATTTCAAGGCGCGGATGAATTGGCGGTTCGATTGGGTTTCGTCATTCGGCAGCGATTTCAATTTCGACTTCCAGGTGTCGTTCACCGAGGACCAGATCAAAGCGGGCAAAGTGCTGTTCAATTTCGAAGAGGTCGCGATGACAGGCAGGGATCGCGGCGGCACGACCGTTTTCTACCGGGATGGCGACGGCACGGTCTACTGCACTTTCCAGGTGCGGGGCCGGGGCGGCGAGAACCTGATCGGGACCTATAGCTATCTCGACCTCACGCCCATCGGCCGCAATGAAAACGGGCCGTCGCATACGCTGGGCGATTGGGTCCGCCTTCATGACGAGTATGATGATCGCTGATGATCCGACATCGCGTGCGGTTGCGCGGCCAGGCCTCGGGCCATCCTTCAGGAGCTTCGGCGATCATGTGTTCGCCAGATGCTCGGCCCGCAGCGCCGCCTTCATCCGTTCCAGCGCCGGCTCGCCGCCGGCCGCCAATTCGTCGGCGGTGCGGGCGAGCTGATCGTCGGCCTTGCGGTGCTTGCTGCCCCAGGCGCCGAGCGTGGCCAGCACCGGCAACAGGTCGATGCCGGCTTCCGTCAGCCGGTAGATCGCCTTCAGCCCGTGGCTCGGATCGTCGCTGCGGGTGAGGATGCCTTCGTCCTGCAGCGTCTGCAGCCGCTCGGCCAGCGTGCGCGAGGAGATGCCTTCATCCGACTGCAGGAACTCGCGAAAATGCTTTTTCCCGGCGAAGACCAGGTCGCGGATGATGAGCAGCGTCCAGCGGTCGCCGAGCAGTTCCAGCGACAGGTTGATCGGGCAGCCGGATCTTTCGCGCGTCGACATGTCTATGGTTCCATTATTAAATCACTTTACTATTGACACCATTCTCCGCATACGTCAAATGGTTCCAAAAGTAAAGCAAATTCACTTGAGCTGGACAAATGAGGAGACGACGATGAAGAAGCTCATCTTGCAGATGCAGATGTCGGTCGACGGTTTTGTCGGCGCCAATGACGACCATCGCTGGCAGCTCTGGGAATGGGGCGACGACATTGGCTGGGACGAGGAGCTGAAGCGCGACTTCAACAGCGTCTTCGCCAGCATCGACACCATCCTGCTCAGCCGCAAGATGGCCGAAGAGGGCTATCTCAGCCATTGGGGCAATGCGGCGAAGAAGTTTCCGCGCGATCCGTTCTACGCCTTCGCCCAGCGCATCGTGGAGGTCCGGAAGGTGGTGCCAAGCGACAGGCTGAAAACCTCGCGATGGGAGCGCACGACGGTGGTGAGCGGTGACCTGCCGCGTGAGGTCAACACGCTGAAGGCGGGCGAGGGCGGCGATATCATCGTCTTCGGCGGCGCCGGCTTCGCCTCGTCGCTGATCGCCGCCGGGCTGGTCGACGAGTTCCAGCTGTTCATCAACCCGGCCGTGCTGGGCGCCGGCCGCCGCATCTTCGACCAGGGCGGTTTCCGAAACCTGCGCCTGCTCGGCTCGAAAGCCTATTCCTGTGGCATGATCGTCAACCGCTACGCCCCGGCGCGGTGATTGGCACGGCGAAGGTTCCTGTCAAAAAACTGTTTGGGCAGAATCCTTTGCCCTCGTCTCTTCGTCTTCAAGGTGCGGTCGCCGGTGTGACGGCCGCCTCAATCCCAGACGGAGATGACGATGATCCTGGTGACGGGTGCCACGGGGCTGAACGGCAAAGCGATCATGCGCGAGTTCGCGCGGCACAGGCATGAGGCGAGGGCGCTGGTGCGCGATGGGGACCGGGCGTCAGTGGCGGGGCTCGGCGGACTGGCCGGCGTCGAACTGGTCGAGGGCGACATGCGCCGGGCGGACACGCTTGGCGCGGCACTCGACGGCATCGATCGCGTGCTGATGATTTCGACCGCCGCCGACGACATGACGGAAACGCAGTGCCGCTTCGTCGATGCCTGCAGGCAGGCCGGTGTCGCGCATGTGATAAAATTCTCCGGCGCGGAATCCAACATCGGCTACGACGCGACGAGGTTCCGCTTCACCCGCATGCATGAGGAGGTCGAGCGCTATCTGGAAGCGGCCGGCATGGCCTGGACGCATCTGCGCCCCAGCCAGTTCATGCAAGTCTATCTGCGCGACGCGCCGACCATTGCCGCCGAGGGCGCCTTCTATCTCGCGCTCGGCGAGACCGAGCTGTCGCCGGTCGATATCGAGGATATCGCCAAAGTGGCCTTCCGGCTGCTGCGCGATGGCGGCCATGAAGGCGAGAGCCTCGATATGACCGGGCCGCAGGCGCTGACGATGAGCGACATCGCGACGCTTATCTCCAAGGCGATCGGCAAGCCGGTTCGCTATGTCAATGTCAGTCCCGCCGAGCGGCGGCGCAACCTGCTGGCGAGCGGTGTTCCGGCGGGCTTTGCCGATGCGCTGGACGAACAACTGGCCGAGCGGTTGCGTCGGCCGAAATCGCGGGTGCATCTGGCGACGCACGACATGTTCGGCGTGCGGCCGACGCCGTTCGTCGAATTCGCCCAACGCCACGCCGCGATGTTTCGGGGCGAGGGTTAGCCGGGGCGGAAAAATCGTCAGCGCCGACGTATCTTTATCGTCAGCCCATCCGTCTCTGCTTCTCGAAAGGTCGCGCGGTCCGCGACCGGTAACCAGGAGAGCATCATGGCCAGCATCGAGAGCGAAGCAAACAGGAACCACTACGCGACGATCGGCGCCAATGCCGGCAAAATGAGCCCGCAGGCGTTCGTCGAGTTCAACGATGCCAGCTGGACGGCGCTGACTGGCGAACCCGGCGGCGTCGACTATATCGAGGTCGACGCCGGCGGTATGCCCGCGCTCTGGGTCGTGCCGAAGGGCGCCGACGAGGAGCGCGTGCTGTTTTATGCGCATGGCGGCGGCTTCCTCGGCGGCTCGATCTACACCCACCGCAAGCTGGTCGGCCATCTGGCCAAGGCCGTCGGCTGCCGTGCCTTGCTCTATGGCTATCCGCTGGCCAGCCAGGGCAAGTATCCGGCCCAGCTCGAGGCGGCGATGGCAGCCTGGGACTGGCTGATCGACCAGGACTTCGACACCAGGCGGATCGCGCTTGCCGCGGATTCCTGCGGCGCGGTGCTGACCTATGGCGTCCTGCAGCGGCTGCGCGCGCAGGGGCGGCCGCTGCCCGTCGCCACGCTGATCATCTCCGGCTGGTTCGACATGGCGCTGACCGCTGCCAGCTATGAAACCAACCGCGAAAAGGATCCTTTCTTCGCCAAGGGAGGCGTCGACTGGCTGGTGACCAACTTCATCGGCGACTACGATCGGCTGGATCCGGAGGTCAGCCCCCTCTATGCCGATTTGCGTGGCTTTCCACCCGTCTACCTGCAGGCCGGCGGCGATGAGACGCTGGTCGACGAAAGCCGCATGTTCGCCGAGCGCGCGCGGCAGGCTGGCGTCGAGACGCGCCTCGACGTCTTCGACGACATGCTGCACTCGTTCCAGATGATGGCCGGCCGGGCGCCGGAAGCCGACGACGCGATCGGCCGCCTTGCCGTCTGGGTGCGGCCGAGGCTTGGGCTGCCGGCTGCCGGTGACAAGGTTGCCGGCAAGGCGGCGTAGGCATGGGCAGGCCGCTCGGGTCGCACTTGGTGCTTGTGGATGCGTGGTGCTTGCGCGATGCTGCGGCAAGGCTGAGCGACGCGCCGCGATGAACCAGCAGATCCGCAAATCCCGTGAGGTGAGGCAAGGCATCGAGCCGCGCCTCGATCCTCAAGGCCTTTTCGACATGCGCTACAGGGCGTTCCTGGAGACAGTCTCGCATTTGCGCGTCCGTCTCCACCGCTATTGCGCGCGCATGACCGGCTCGGCCCTCGACGGCGAGGACATCATGCAGGAGGCGCTGTTCGAGGCCTATCGCAAGATCGGGCTGCTCGACGATGCACAGGCGCTGCGGCCGTGGCTGTTCCGCATCGCCCATAACAGGTGCATCGACTTCATCCGCACCCGCCGCACGCGGCTCAAGGCCGAAGCAGGCTATGCCAGCGATGAGATCGTGCTGCCCGTCGAGCCCGCCGGCCCGGGCGCCGGCCGCGCCATCGAGCGGCTGGTGGTGCACCTGCCGCCGAAGGAGCGCGCCTGCGTGCTGCTCAAGGATGTCTTCGACCATTCGCTGGACGAGATCGCCGGCCTGGTCGGCTCGACGTCAGGCGGCGTCAAGTCGGCGCTCAATCGCGGCCGGGCCAAGCTCGCCGCCTTGCCGGTGCAGCCGGTCGCGGCACCCGTGCACGACCCTGATCTGGAGCGGCTGCTTAGCCGCTATGTCGAGCTCTTCAATGCCAGGGACTGGGACGGGGTGCGGGCGCTGACCAGCGCCGACGCCCGGCTGCGGGTTTCGGACTGCTACAATGGCCTGCTCTCCAACTCGCCCTATTTCGTCGAATACGAGCGCGGCGAGCCCTGGCGCATGCGGCCAGACACGATCGAAGGGGAGGCCATGCTGGTTGTCGACAGGCGCCATGGCGAGGTCTGGCGGCCAGCCTATTTTGTGCGCATCCATGCCGGCGGCGGCGTCATCGACCGCATCGCCGACTATTATGCCTGCCCGTGGATCCTGGAGATGGTCGCTGCCGACGGATGATGGATCTGTCCGGCAGTGTCTTCTCGCCGGGATCGCTTTCCCGTTTATTTCACCGAGTCCGCGGCTGCCAGAATGACATCGGCCACTTCGCGCGGCTTGGAAAGCATGGGGACATGGCTGGTCGCAAGCTCGGTCACCTTGGCGCCGATCGCCTTGGCCATCGCCGCTTCAGCAGCCGGCGGTATCATGCCGTCGTGCTTGGCGACGATGTAAAAGCTCGGCTTGGTCTCGTAGGCGGCCGCGGCGAGCTTCTCGTCGAAGATGCCGGCAAAGGGCGGACCTTGCGTGGCTGCGATCAGGCTGATTTCCTGCGGCGGCAGGTCCTGCGCGAAAAATTTGGCGACGGCTTCGGCGCTCAGCCTGACATAGCCGCCGCTGTCGGCTTCCAGGGCGCTTGCCCAGGGTGGCGCCGGCTGCCCCTTGCCAAGATCGTTCACCGACACGCCCTTTGGCGGCGCGAAGGCGGCGACGTAGACCAGCACCTTGACCTTGTCGTTGACGCCCGCCTGGCTGATGACGACACCGCCCCAGGAATGGCCGACCAGGACGACCGGCCCCGGCTGGGCATCGATGACCCGCCTGGTTGCGTCGACATCGGCGGCGAGCGAGCTCAGCGGATTTTGCACCGCCACCACTTTGAGCCCCTTGGCCTCCAGCAAGGGAATGACCTTGTTCCAGCTCGAGCCGTCGGCGAAGGCGCCGTGCACCAGCACGACCGTTTTCTTCGGCGCGTCGGCGGCCGAGGCCGGGGCAGCCATCGCCATGAGGACGGCTGCTCCCGATAAGAGAAGATGCGATAACGACATCGAATGGCTCCATTTTTCGTGACAGGCCGCCTTGCAAGGGACAGCCCATCGGCTTGGTTTCGTGAGATCGGTTTCAGCAGGCCCGAACTGGTCGCGCCGGGCGGTTGTTACCTGGAGAGGAAATCGGTGATGAGCTTGGCCGTAGCATCCGGGTTTTCCTCCATGATCCAATGGCCGGATGCGGGCACGATGGCTCCCGTCACGTCCGACGCGACGAAACGCAGTGTGTCGGCCTGTGTCGTGCCCGCCGATTTCTCCGCGCCGGCCGCCAGAACCGGCATGGGCAATTTGCCGCCGGTGGAAAGCATCGCCTGGTTGTCGATGGCGTCCTGGTCGAAGGCCTTGAATTGCTCGAAGGCGTCATGCATGGCATGCGGCCGTGCATAGAGTTTTGCATAATGGACACGCGTCGCCTTGTCGATCTTCTTCGGGTCGGCCGACAGTTCGTTGTAGAAGCGGTCGAGGTAGATGCGCTCGCGGCCCGCGACCAGCCGCTCCATGTCGGGGCCGCGGAAGTTGAAGTGCCAGAGCAGCGGGCTTTGCTTGATCTTGTCCCAGTCACCTATGCCCGGCAGCGGTGCGTCGATGACGACCCATTTGGTGATGCGCTTGGGATATTGCGCGGCCAGCGCATATCCGACCATGTTGCCGATATCGTGTGTCACCAGATCGGCCTTGTCGATCTTCAGCGCATCCATGACGCCGGCAATGTCGAGCGCCTGATTCTTCTTGGTGTAGCCGCTGTCTGGATGCGCTGAAAGGCCCATGCCGCGCAGGTCCGGCACGATCACCGTGTGATCCTTCATCAGCTTTATCGCGACCGGCGCCCACATGTCGCCGGTGTCGGCGAAACCGTGCAGCAGGATGACGGCGGGACCCTTGCCGCCGACGCGAACGTAGAGGTTCGTGCCGTTGGTCTCGATCGACTGCGTCTTGAAGGCTGGCGGAAACGGGATCACGCGCGCCGAGGCCGGCGCGGCGAGCGACAGCAGACCAAGTGCGATAACCAAAGGACGAAACTTCATGAAATACCCCAAGATTTTGTCACCGCCGCATGTATCGCGGTCCTTTCAACTATGGCACCGTGCTCTCGGTTTCGTTAGGCGTCGGTCGCCTGATTGTGAATTCGGGAAAGCCGAACAATGCTAAAGCTTGAAGCCGCCGCCGCGTTTGTCGCCGTCACGGAATCCGGCTCGATCAGCGAGGCGGCCAGGCGCATGGGCCTGTCCAAGTCCGTCGTCAGCGAGCGGCTGTCGGAACTCGAACGCAGCCTCGGCACGAGACTGCTGGACCGCACCACCCGCAAACTCTTCATCACCGAAGCGGGGCGTGGGTTTTACGAGCGCGCCAAGCGCATCATGCAGGAGGTGGCCGATGCGAGAGCTGAAATCGCCGAAGATCGCGGCGAACTCGCCGGACCGCTCAGAATATCGGCGCCGACCAGTTTCGGCATCCTCCATCTCGGCCCGGCGCTGTACGGCTTCCTGGCTAGGCACCCGGGGATCGAACTGACGCTTGATGTCGACGATCGCTTCGTCAGCATGGTGGCCGATGGCTACGATGCCATTGTGCGTCACGGGCCGGTCGTCGATGGCGGACCTGTCATCGTCAATAAGCTGGCTTCCAGCCGTCGCTTCCTGGTGGCCTCGCCGGACTATATCGAGCGGTGCGGATTGCCGGCGACCACCGACGACCTGAAACGTCACAAGGGCATCATCTATTCCATCCGCGGTGCCGCCGATTGGCGGTTCAAGATTTCGCGCCGGCTGGTGACGATCCGCCCGGAAACCGCGCTGCGCGTCAACAACGGGATCTTGATGCGCGACGCCGCGCTTGCCGGCCTCGGCCTGGCGCTGCTCCCTGCCTATTTCATCCGGACCGAGATCGCCGACAAGCGATTGACGGTCATCGATGTCGGTGCCGAGCCTGAAGGGGCCACCATCTATATCGCCTGTCCCGAGGACAGGCGCGGATCCGCCAAACTGCGCGCGCTTACCGCATGGCTCCGCGATGCCTTTGGCGATCCGCCCTCTTGGGAGGCGTGAGCCGGCACCTCACTTCGCATCGTGAAAAATGATACCGACCGTGTGGCGCATGCCTGAGCGCAGGCGGCTGACGCCGTGGCGCAGGTTGACGCGGTAGTTGCCTTTCGTTCCCTGCACCGGCCGGTTGTGGACGGCGAAGGCCACCGCGTCGCCCCGGCGCAAGGGCACCACCTCGACCCGGCTCTGCATGCGCGGCCGCTGTTCGGTCAGCGCGAATTCGCCGCCGGTGAAATCCTCGCCCGGTTCGGAAAGCAGGATCGCCACCTGCAGGGGAAAGGCGAGATCGCCATAGAGGTCCTGATGCAGGCAGTTGAAATCGCCGGGGACATATTGCAGCAGAAGCGGCGTCGGCCTGACCTGGCCGGCGGCGTGGCATTGGTCAAGAAATTCGGCATGCGTGGAGGGGTAACGCAGGGGGATCGCCATGCGCTCGTTCCAGCGGTTGGCGACCTCGGCCAGCCTGGGATAGAGCGCGCTGCGCAACCCGCCGATCAGGTCGGGCAAGGGATAGCGGAAGTAGCGGTATTCGCCCTTGCCGAAGCCGTGCCTGGCCATGTGGATGTGGCTGCGGAAGTGTTTTTCCTGGGGGTAGAGGCCGGCGATCTGCCGACACTCTTCGGGCGAGAGCAGCTTTTCCATCACCGCGCAGCCAAAGCCATCGAGCTCGTCGGCAAGCGCCGGCCAGTCGTATGCGGCGATGCGCGTTTCGGCGGCTTCCACCGCCGCTGTGGCGACCTTGGCGTGGGCGTTCATATCGCGGCCTCCTTATCGAGCAGTGCGTGCTTGCGTTCGATGCCCCAGCGGTAGCCCGACAGCGTGCCGTCGGCACGGACAACACGATGGCAAGGAATGCCGAGCGCGATGGCGTTGGCGGCGCAGGCGGTCGCCACGGCACGCGCGCCGTCCGGCCGGCCAAGGCGTCGGGCAAGCGCGGTGTAGGTGATGGTGGCGCCGCAGGGGATGGCGCGCAACGCCTCCCACACCCTTTGCTGGAACGGCGTGCCGTGGCGCATGTCGAGCGGCAGGTCGAGACCGGCGCGGGGCGTTTCGATGAAGCGGGCAATCGCGGCGAGATCGCCGCGCAGGGCGGCCTCGTCTTCGACCAGCAGCTTGCCGGGGAAACGGTCGGCGAGGTCCTGCTCCAGCGCGTCGGCGTCGGAGCCAATCAGGATGGCGCAGACGCCGACGGGGCTGCGCGCCGCCAGGATCTTGCCGATCGCGGATTGGCCGACGGCGTAGGCGATGGTGTCGAGAGTGGCGGCGTTGCGGGCTGTCGCCGGCATGTGGGTTTGCATCGGGTTCATTGTCTTCACTCCTGTGTCTGTGCCTGAACCCTAGCCATGTGCGTTGCGTCCCTCACTCCGATGCTTGCTTTCAAATTCAAATCGTCGCGTTCGAGGACAAGGATGCCGAGGTGAGCGCTTCAAGCGACACGCGTGACAGCGACCTCGCCAAGCAGGAAAACCTCGCCTGACAACAGCCGCAGTTCAATCTCCCCGTTCGCGGTGCGGCTCCACTCGGCCCTGCCATCGGCGACAAGCTTGCCGATGGCGGCCAAGACCTGTGACTTCGCGTCGATGGCAGCACCGTTGGCGATCTCGATGTTCGCACCGGCGGCGGAAGACCTTGCCATCGCGCGCATCGCTGGTTCTCGTCAGGCCCGCGAAGACCGGCCGGCGCTGTCCGCGGCCTTCGCCGACCCTTGGGCCTCGCGGTCGAGCAGCGCGCGCTTGCGCTCGGCGCCCCAGGCGTAGCCGGACAGCGCGCCGTCCTTGCGGATCACGCGGTGGCAGGGAATGGCGACCGCGTGCGCATTGGCGGCGCAGGCGGCGGCGATGGCGCGGGTTGCTCCGGGCGAGCCGATGCGCCCGGCGATCTCGGCATAGGAAACCGTGTTGCCGACCGGGATGTCCTGCAAGGCCTGCCAAACGCGCTGTTGGAAGGCGGTGCCGCGCACGTCGAGCGGCAGGTCCAGGCCGAGCCGTGGGGCCTCGACGAAGCCGACGACGCGGGCGACCAGAGCCTCGTAGTCGCGGTCGCCGCCGATCAGCCGCGCCTTGGGGAAACGGTCCTGCAAGTCGCGCACCAGCGCGTCCGGGTCGTCACCGAGCAGGATCGAGGCGACGCCCCTGCGGCTCGACGCGACCAGTATGGCGCCGAGCGTGGTCTCGCCGATGGCAAAGCGTAGGTCCTCGTTGGCGCCGCCCGCACGGTAGCGCGTCGGCGTCATGCCGAGCATGCCGGTCGATTTCTCGTAGAAGCGCCCGCTCGAATTGAAGCCGGCATTGTAGATCGCCGCTGTGACGCTGGTGCCGTCCTCGAGGCCCTGGCGGACGCGAGCGGCACGATGCGCGGCGGCATAATCCTTCGGCGTCAGCCCGGTGATGGCCTTGAAGATCCGGTGGAAATAGCCGGCACTGCGCCCTGCGGCATCAGCCAGTTCGGCCAGCGATGGCTCTTCCTCGCTCTGTTCGATCCTGCGGCAGGCATCGGCGACCATCGCGGCATTGCCGGCCTCCAGCGAGGGGCCATCGGGGTTGCAGCGCCGGCAGGCGCGAAAGCCGGTCGCCTTCGCCTCAGCCAGCGTGTCGTGCAGCTGCACATTGGCGGGGTTGGCGCGCCGCGAAGGGCAGGAGGGCCGGCAGTAGACGCCGGTCGTCGCCACCGAATACCAGAACTCGCCGTCCGCCGACTTGTCGCGCGCGACGATGCGCACCCAGCGCGGGTCGTCAGGGACAGGCAGCGGGCTGGAGTTGAGGTCTTTGGCGAGAGTGATGAACATGGCGCCATTGAAGCCGTCGGAAACCGGCCGCGCCACCCGTTTCCTGCCAATGGCACCGAGCCAGTAAGCAATGAGGCCAGGCGGCGTTGACGCCGCCTGGCCTCAAACGACCGTTCCTCGCGACCGCCTCAGGCGGCCTTGATCAGGCCGAGCTGGGTCAGCGCGGCGACGCCGTCGTCGAGGCCGATCTCCTCGACGATCCTGCCGTCGATCACCTTCAGCACCGTGGTGCCGGTGAAGCGCATGGCGCGGCCGGTGGCGGCGGGCAGCGAACCGGCGAGGAAATCGCCGAAAGCCGGGCCGGTATGCGTGCCGCCGCCTTCCCATTGGCCGACGACATAGTCGCCCTCGGCGATGAGATCGGCGGTGGCCCAGAAGTTCAAATCCGGGAAGGCGGCGCGGAAATCGGTCATGAAGGCCTTGATGTCGTCGCGGCCCCGGCGTGGCTCATGCAGCGAATATTTGAGCAGCATGTCAGGCGCGGCGATGTCGTCGACGACGGACAGATCGCAGGTTTCACCCCAGAAGTCGGTGAACCATCTGACGACGACGGCCTTGTTGTCTTCCTGTTTGGTCATGGGGAGCGTCCTTTCTTGTTTGGCTGGGGTCATCGGCGCATCGATGTCGCCGATGACCTGGGCCATTCCTAGGACCATCGGGAGAACCCAAAACTCCGGTTCTTGCCGGCCAATCGAAAGACGGGGCGCCACGAAATATTGCAGGCGAGAAGGCATGCCTTCCGCGTGCCGGTAACTGTTTCTTCTCTGGTTTTGTCGCAGATTGCCCGCGGGTGGGAGCAGGCGAAAATAGGCGATGGCGCGTCAGGGTAAGAAAAGTCGCAATGGAGCATTCTGGGCCAAGGCCCTGGAGCGCGCCCATCTCGGCGTCTGGGACTGGGATCTTCGCACCGGCGAGTGCTTCTATTCGCCGACCTGGGCGCGAATGCTGGGCTATGAGGCGGATGAACTCGCCAACACCAGCGATTTGTGGCTGCGGCTCACCCATCCCGACGACCGTGACCGGGCGCTGGCCAGCGGCGACCGCCATATTGCCGGGCTGACCGATGCCATCGAGACGGAATTGCGGCTGAAGCACAAGCTGGGCCACTGGGTGTGGGTGCTCGACCGCGGCGGCATCGTCGAACGCGGCGCCGACGGGCGGCCGCTGCGGCTGATGGGCGTGCAGACCGACATTTCGAAGCAGAAGGCGGCCGAGGCCGCGCTCGAACAGGTCACCATGCGCTTCCGCCTGGCGCTCCCCGCCAGCGGCACAGGCATCTGGCACTACGACATCGCCACCCACACGAGCTATTGGGACGCCCGCACCAGGGAGATGTTCGGCGTCGTCGCCGATGCCGACGAGGTGCCCGCCGACCTCTGGCACAGTTTTCTGCATCCCGACGACAAGGAAGCCACCGAGCGAGCCCACCAGCCGTCGCCCGGCTCGAGCGGCGTTACCGCCTCGCAATACCGCATCGTCAAGCGCGACGGCGAGATCCGCCACATCGAATCGCTGGTGCGTTACGTCGCCGCCGCGGGCGCTGCCGGCCAAATCCTCGGCACCGTGCGCGACATCACAGAGGACAAGCTGCGCGAACAGGAGCTTGCGTTTGCCGCCCGTCACGATGCGCTGACCGGCCTGTGGAACCGCGCCGCCTTCGACAGGCTGCTTGCCGACCACATCGCCAGGGGCGTGCCGCTGGCGGTGTTCTATGTCGATCTCGACTACTTCAAGGCGCTCAACGATTTCGCCGGCCACGCCGCCGGCGATCTGGCGCTGAAGAGCGTGGCGGCGGGCATTGGCCGCTGCCTGCCGCCATCGGCGCATGCGGCGCGGCTCGGCGGCGACGAATTCGCTTTGCTGGTGCCCCATTGCGACGCCGCGCAAGCCGAGCGGCTGGCCGGGGCCATACTGGCGGCCGTGCGCGGCGCCGATCTCGGCCTTGCCGCGACCGCGCGGCGACTCGCGGCAAGCATCGGCATCGCCGTCGTCAACGACCGGGCGACCACGGTGGCCGATGCGCTGGCCTGCGCCGACGACGCCTGCTACGCGGCCAAGGCCGCAGGGCGCGACCGCTTCGCGGTGTTTTCGGCCGAAGCCGCCACCGGCGGCCTCAACGCGGCGCGGCTCGCCGCCGACACGGTCGACGCCATGGAGGACGGAAGGCTGAAACTGTTCGGCCAGGAGATCCACCGGCTGGGCCGGCCGTGGCGGGAAAACCGCCAGGTCGAGGTGCTGGCGCGCCTTGCCGGGCGCGGCGGCAAGCTGATCCCGCCCAGCGAATTCATCCCGGCGGCGGAGCGCTTCGGCATCGCCGCCAGGCTCGATCGCTGGATCATCCGCACCGCGCTCTCGCGGCATGGCGCGGCGATGAAGTCCGGCGCGATCACGCTCGGCTTCAACCTGTCGGCGCAGACGCTGAGCGATCCCGGACTGTGGGATTTCGTCGACGGCATCATCGAGGAGACCGGGGCGCCGCATTCCGGCATCGGTTTCGAGATCACCGAAACCGCCGCCGTCACCAATTTCGACGCCGCCGAGACGTTCGTGCGCAAGGCGCGCGAGCGGCGCTGCAAGGTAAGCCTCGACGATTTCGGCGCCGGCATGAGCTCGTTCGAATATCTCAGGCGCTTTCCCGTCGATGCCATCAAGATCGACGGTTCCTTCATCGAACACATGGCCGAGAGCCGCTTCGATCGCGAGATCGTCTCGGCCATATCAGGCATTGCCCGCAGCGTCGGCTGCGCCGTCGTGGCCGAGAAGATCGAGCAAGCCGAGACGCTCGGCATTCTGCAGACGATGGGCGTCGATTTCGGCCAGGGTTTCCTGCTGCACCGGCCTGAGCCGCTAGAGCAGATCGTGGCGCGTGCGACCAGACCTGCAAGCGCAGCACTGGCCCGCAGGGCGTCCTGATGCATGTCCCCCAAAAGTGCGCAGCGGTTTTGGGATAAGGACATGCATCAGACGAGGACTTGAAGCGCGTTGACGCGCTTCAATCAGACGGGGTGCCGCGCCGCCGCCTGTGGGAATTCCAGCACCCCGGCCTCGGGCCGCCTGTATTGTGCCTCCGCCACCATTTCGATCAGCAGGTCGAGAGCCTCGCATGCCGCGTGGCTCGTCTCGTCATTGCCGCGCAGATAGTGATAGGCGCGTTCGAGATGGATGCGGGCGGCTGAAAAATCGCTGGTCAATGGTTCCCTCCATGATCCCGCCCTAATTTATCTTGGCTGGCCCGGCGGAATGCGGGGTAAATATCCACAGGCGGGTTTTATTCAAATGCCGCGGAATGGTGGCGGGGCCGCGCTGTCAGGAGAGACGCCGCGCTGGTCTTTGCCCAGCCTTGCGGCGCGGCTAGACTGCCGCCTCCTTGTCCGAGGTGACTTTCATGATCGTCCAGGCCTGCATCAATGGAGCGCGTCCGCGCGATTTTCACCCGAAACTGCCGCTTGATGCGCAAGCCATGGCCAGCGATGCGGCTGCCTGCGTCGCTGCAGGCGCCGCCGAACTGCACATCCATCCGCGCGGCGCCGATGGGCGCGAAAGCCTGGCTGCCGTCGATGCGACGGTGCTGGCCGTGCGCCAGGCATGCCCGGGCACGCTGGTCGGCGTTTCGACCGGCGCCTGGATCGAGAACGATGTCGCGCGCACCCGCGCGGCGATCGCCGGCTGGCGTGAACTGCCGGACTATGCCTCGGTCAACCTGTCGGAAGCCGACGCGCCCGCCGTGATGGAGCTGCTGCGCCAGCGCGGCGTCGGCATCGAGGCCGGGCTCGCCACCGTTGCCGATGCCGAGCGGTTCGTGGCGCTTGCCGATCACAGCCGAGTGCTGCGCATCCTGATCGAGATCGATATCCAGGATTTGTCAAAGGCGCTCGACGAGGCAAACGGCATCGCCGCCGTGCTCCAACGCGCCGAAGTGCGGCGGCCGATCCTGCTGCATGGCGTCGACGCCACGGTCTGGCCGTTCGTGGAGCTGGCGCACAGCAAGCGCTGGTCGACAAGGGTCGGGCTGGAAGATGGCAAGACGCTGGCCGAAGGAAGGGTGGCGAAGGACAATGCGGAGATCGTCGCGGCGGCGGTGGCGGTTTTCCGCTCCGCGTCCGCCGGCTGAGCTGCGGTCCGCTTCAGTCCTGCCCGCCGGCAGGTGTCGCCCATGTGCGAAGGATGTGCTTCTGGATCTTGCCGGATGCGGTGCGCGGCAATGCATCGGTGAGCAGGAACTCTTTCGGCACCTTGTAGCGGGCGATGCGGGCGCCGCAATGGCTTGCCAGATCGGCCGGATCGACGACGCATCCAGGTTTCACCACGACGAAGGCGCGCCCGACTTCGCCCCAGCGCGCGTCGGCGATGCCGATCACGGCGGCTTCGGCGATGCCGGGATGATCGAGCAAGACCGTCTCGATTTCGACGGGATAGACGTTTTCGCCACCAGAAATGAACATGTCCTTGCGGCGGTCGACGAGGGTGACGAAGCCTTCCCCATCGCGCCGCGCTATGTCGCCGGTGCGGAACCAGCCATCGGCGGTGAAGGCGCGCTGCGTTTCTTCCGGCCGGTTCCAGTAGCCCGGCGTGATCGAGGGGCCGGACAGCCATATCTCGCCTGGCTCGCCGGCCGCGACGTCGCGGCCGTCGTCGTCGACGAGGCGCAGGCCGATCGTCGGCGCCGGCAGGCCGGCCGAGCCCGCCTTGCCGGCGATGCGGCCGGCCTCGACCGGCATGCCAAGCACCGTGCCTGCCTCGGTCATGCCGAAGCCGTCGGCCATGCGCACGCCCTGGGCGAGCCACCATCTGATGTCCGTGGCCGGGTTGGGCGCGCCGCCGGTGAAGATGGCGGTGAGCGAGGTCCAGCGCGACGGCGTGAAATCGGGGTGGTCGCGCAGCATCCTGGCCATCTGCGGCACGCAGAAATAATGGGTGATCCCGAGGGCGGGATCGGCGAGGCGGCGATTGGTGGCGCCGGCATCGAAGCCAGGCGAGATCAGCACGGTGCCGCCCTGAAGCAACGGCGGACGCAGGCTGGTGAGGAGGCCGATGACATGGAACATCGGCGCGTCGCAGAGGAAGATGCTGGCATTGCCGACACGGCCCAGCACGCCGAAATTGACCGCCGTGGCGAAGGCATTGCGCTCGGTGACGATGACGCCCTTTGGCCGGCCCGACGTGCCCGAAGTGTAGAGGATGATCGAGGGCGCATCATCGGCGGGCAGGGGACGGCGCGGCGCCGGCGTCTGTACCTCGACCGCCACCGCAAAGGCGGCGACATCGACAGCGATGCAGCGCCCGGGCAACCCCGCCTGAAAGGCGGCGTCATGCAGCAGCAGCGCCGGATCGCAATCGGCAAGGATCGCCTGCTGTTCGGCACTGGCGAGCCGCCAGTTGACCGGCACGAAGATGGCGCCGAGCCGCATTGCGGCCTGCTGCAGGATCAGGAGGTCGACGCTGTTGCGGGCAAGCGTGGCGATCCGTTGTCCAGGCTTGACGCCGTAGCCGGTTTCGAGAACGCCGACAGCGCGCTGGATGGCTTCGTCAAGCGCGGCATAGGTCCAGCGCCGGCCGGAGGCCAGGTCGACGCAGGCAAGACGGTCCGGCTGCGCGCCGGCATGCAGGGCCACCGGGTCTGAAGTCGTCAAGGCCGGCATGCGCATCTCCTCCCAGATTGCGTCGATCGCGTCGTGGCTTATCGCGTCATCTGGTCTTGTCGTAGGCGCCGAGGCCCGGCTTGTAGCTCTTCTCGTCGATGAACTGGCGGATACCTTCCTTGCGGCCTTCATTGTCGTGCGAGTTGGCCGCCTCCTGGGCGCGGACGAGATAGTCCTCGGCATTGTCATAGGTCATTTCGCCGACGCGGCGGATGGCGTCCTTGGTTGCCTTCAGCGCTATCGGGTTCTTCTTCAGAAGGATGCTGGCGACCTCGGTGACCCGCGCCTTCAGCTCCGCCAGCGGCAGGCTTTCATTGACCAGCTTCCAGGCGGCGGCCTTCCTGCCGTCGATGAGCTCGCCGGTCAGTGCGTGGTACATGGCGTCGCGCATCGACAGCAGGTCGACCACCACCTTGGTGGCGCCGCCGCCGGGCAGGATGCCCCAGTTGATCTCGGACAGAGCGAACTGCGCCTCGTCGGCGGCAAAGGCGAGGTCGCAGGCGAAGAGCGGGCCATAGCCGCCGCCGAAGCACCAGCCATTGACCATGGCGATGGTCGGCTTGCCGTACCAGCGCAGGCGCCGCCACCAGCCATAGGCTTCCGATTGCGCCTTGCGGACGGCGCCGAGCCCCTTGGCTTCGGTCTCGCGGAAATACTCCTTGAGATCCATACCCGCCGACCAGGCGCTGCCTTCGCCCGACAGGACGAGCACGCCGACATCGGCGCGATACTCGAGTTCGTCGAGAACCTCCATCATGCGCCGGTTGAGCGCCGGGTTCATGCAATTGCGCTTGTCCGGCCGGTTGAAGCGCACCCAGGCGATGCCGTTCTCGACGTCGAAGGCAACGGTCTCATCGGTCATGGTCGGTCTCCTCCCGCTCCATCGTAGTCATGATCACAGTTCTGATCACAATCATAGGAAATTGCTATGGAGCATAGCTATCTCAATTGCTATGTCGCATAGTATTTTTTGCTTGACAAGAGCCTACATCGCGGCGATCGGTTGGCATGGACGAAACCCAGCCTCACACCGGGCCGGAAATGATGGCCGACGACGCGCTCGATGCGCAGATCGGCTACAATCTCAAGCGTGCCTCGGCTTTCGCGCTCAATGATTTCGCCGTCGAACTGACCGAAGCGGGCCTGCGCCCGGTCACCTATGGCATGCTGGCGCTGATCGATGAGCGGCCAGGCATCCGCGCCGCGGAACTGTGCCGCCTGCTCGGCATGAAGAGCGCCAACATGGCGCCGCTGCTCGCCGAGCTGGAAGAGCGCGGGCTGGTCGAGCGCGACGACCACGCCGTAGACAGACGCGTGCGGGTGCTGACCCTGACGCCGGCGGCCCGACAGGCGATGCCGGGCTGGCGGCGACAGGTTCGCCGGCACGAGGACAGGTTTCTGCAAAGGCTGACGAAGAAAGAGCGGGCGACGCTGCTGCGCCTGCTGCGCCTGATCTGGACGGACGAAGGCTGAGGGTGACCTATCCGGCCTCCCCGTCCGGCGCTGAAAGCCGCAGCAGCAGCGCGGCGAGCGCGATCACCGGGGGGACGATGAAACACCAGACATTGGCGTAGGCATAGCCGAGAGCGGCGGCCGCGCAGCCGGCGGCGAAGACGGCGACCGCCGCCGCCATGCGCCGCAGGCGAGCAATGAGCGCCGGGCGGGCCTCCGGCGCCGTGCCGCTGATGAGGTCAGCGAGGTCGATCATGATCTGCGTGGTGGTGCCCGTCATCAGCGTCGAGGGCGGCGCTGCGGCCAGGTGGACCCGGTGCACCGCGTTCTGGATCGCCATCGCGGCGACCAGCACCATGCCGGTGACGATCGCGGCCGCGCTGTCGCCGCCGGCGAAGGGGCCAAAGCGGATCGCCAGGGCGGCGCCGATGACGAGCAGCGCCAGCTTGGTCGCCAGCAGCACCCCGAGCGCCTGATGTCCGCGCCGGCGCAAATGCTCGCCGGCCAGCCGGGTCAGGATGACGACGATGCAGAACACCGGCAGTGCCAGCAGCTTTGCCAGCACGCCCGAAATGCCGAGCACCAGCGAGGCGCCGAGGGTGACGAAATTCCCCGTCACATGCGCGGTGAACAGGCCCTGCAGCGCCAGGAAACCGGCGGTGTCGACATAGCCGCCATTGAGGCTGAGCAGCAGCGGCAGCGTGGGTTTCATGGCGTCGTCGCCGGAACCAGGAAACGGTCGGGCGCCAGCGCTTCCGCCGTGACGCCGACCGTGACATCTTCCGGCAGGGGCTCGCCGCGCATCAGCGCCGCGCTCAGCCTGGCCAAGGTCAGCGACACCTGGAAACCATAGCCGCCCTGGCCGCCGAGCCAGAAGAAGCCGGGCAGGCGGGGGTCGAAGCCGGCGACCGGCGTGCGGTCGGGCGCGAAAGTGCGCAGGCCCGCCCAAGGCGTCGACGGCCGATCGATGCGCATCGTCGTCGCCTGCTCGATGCGGTCGACGGCGATGGCGACATCAATGTCTTCCGGCCAGGCGTCGCAAGGCTCGGAGTCGGTCTCGTCGGCGAGCGAGCCGATCAGCCTGCCGGCGTCGGGCTTGAAGTAGAATTGTTCGTGCAGGTCGACCACCAGTGGCCAGCTGGCGATGTCGGTGCCGGCAGGCGGGTCGAACAGGAAGGCGGTACGCCGCTTGGGCTGGAAGCCAAGGCCGGACAGTCCGGCCAGGCCAGCGACGACATCGACCCAGGCGCCGGCGGCGTTGACGACGATGTCGGCTGGATAGACACCGCCGCTCGTTTCCACCCGCAGGCGGCCGCCGTCTTGCGAAATGGCGCGCACTTCCCCGCCGGTGCGGATCAAGCCACCGCTGGCCTTCAGCGCCGAGGCGCAGGCCGCCAGCATCTTGCCGGTGTCGATATCCACCGCGTCCGGCTCATAGACGCCGCCGCAAGTGGCTTCGGTGGCAATGGCGGGAACCAGCGCGTGGAGCTCGGCCGCCGACAGGCGGCGCACGCTGGGCACCAGCGCCTGCAATTCATCGGCCAGCCTGTCTATTGCCGCGCCGTCGCCTTTCCAGCCGACATGCAGCGCGCCGCGCCGATGGGCGACGAAGCCGCCCTCGACGATTTGCTGCCGGCTGGCCAGCGTCAGCGCGCGCACCAGCCGGTTGCCGTAGGTCTCGGTGAACAAGGCAGCGGAACGGCCGCTGGCGTGATAGCCGAGATGCGGCTCGCGCTCGAGGACGGTAACGGATGCCCAGTCCCGCACGGCCGCCGCAAGCGAAAGGCCGGCAATGCCACCACCGATGACGACGATTTTTTGGGAAGGATTCGACTGCATCCAGCAGTCGTAAAAATGATTTCGCATCCAGTCAAACGGTGCGACCTGCCCTTGGTCGTTTGACTGGACATTTCTTCCCGTTCCAAGGAGAGAATGGCCGGCAGG
Organism: Mesorhizobium sp. 43Arga; assembly: GCF_053714255.1. Lineage (NCBI taxonomy): Bacteria > Pseudomonadati > Pseudomonadota > Alphaproteobacteria > Hyphomicrobiales > Phyllobacteriaceae > Mesorhizobium > Mesorhizobium sp. 43Arga. Next base: position 734,638 of record NZ_JBSKBO010000002.1, on the reverse strand, counting down.
GCAATCAGGCACTGGCTCCGGCAATACGCAGCCCCCCTCTACAAGGTCACGGCCCGCCCCAGTCCTCGCCGAACCGCCTCGCGATAAGCAAGATCCGCCGCCACCAGGTCCTCCATGGCAACACCCATGGCCTTGTAGACGGTGATCTGGTCGGCGCTGGTCCTTCCCGGCCGCAGCCCAAGCAGCATCTCGCCAAGCTCGGTTCCGGTTTGCGGATTGATGCCATCGAGTTCGCAAGAGCCGACCGGAGTCGGCGCGAAGGCGGCCCTGGTCTCGACGAACAGGCTGGCCTGTCCGACAAGCTCGATCGGCAGTTCGCCGCCGGGGGGTGCTACGCCCACCGACGAGACATGTGTGCCGGGCCGCAGCCATTCGGCCGAGATCACCGGTTGGTAGGAATGCGTTGCCAGGCAAACGACATCCGACGAGCGCACCGCGGCCTCGATATCGCTGACGGCGACGACGCCCGGATGTTGGGCTGCCAGTGCCTGCGCGTCCGCGAGCTCCTTCGAGACGACGCGGATTTCGGCGAAGTTCCGCACCAGCGGCAGAAGGTGCAAGTGCTGGCCGGCCTGCACGCCGGCGCCGACCACCGTCGCCACTTTGGCGTCGCGGCGGGCCAGTTCCCGCACCGAGAGCACGGCCGAGCCGGAGGTGCGCACGGCGGTGATATAGGTGCCGTCCATGACGCAGACCGGCATGCCCGTTTGCGGGTCGAACAGATGGATGGTGGCGAGATGGCTGGGGATGGCCCGGGCGATGTTGCCTTCGAAGACGTTGACGATCTTCACCGTCAGATGCATGCCCGCCATCCAGGCCGGCATCGCCAGCGAATAGCCGGCCCGTGGAATGTCGAGCTGCGGCCGCGCCGGATTGACGATCTTGCCGCCGGACAATGCCTTGAAGCCCTCCGCCAGCACATCGAGAAGCCGGCGCAGGTCGATGCATGTTTTCACCTCGGCTTCGCTCAGGATGAGCACAGCTGTGTCGCCCTTGGTCTGGGCGCTGCGGTTGGTCGGTGTGGCCGATATCATGGAATTTTTCCTTGGTCGGGTTGCGTTGCCCGCCAACGGTATTGCCACTCGGCAGCGTGATGAAATATGCTGTTTTCACGATTTTTGCGTGATAATCGCGCCATCTATGGCCGAAATGTGTGAATCCAGAATGGACGACCTCGACCGTATCGACCGCTCGCTGTTGCGCTTGCTGCAGGAGGATGGCCGTCGCACGACGCTCGATCTGGCCCGTCGCGTCGGCCTGTCGCCGACCGGGGCGGCGCAACGCATCAAGCGGCTTTTCGCCGATGGCTTCATCCGGGCGGTGCGGGCCGTTCTCGACCCGGCCCGGATCGGGCAGGCGCAACTGGTCTTCATCGAGGTACGGCTCGATCATACGGCGCCGCATGTCTTCGACCGCTTCGCCGAAGCGGTTCTGCGCGCGCCCGAGATCATCGAATGTCACATGGTGGTCGGCGGCTTCGATTATCTGGTCAAGGCGCGCATCGCCGACATGGCGATGTTCCAGGATTTCCTGCAGCGGGTGATCCTGCCGCTGCCCGGCGTCAGGGAGACGCATACCTACGCCTCGATTGCCAACGTGAAGCCGGACGCGTTGCTGCCGATCTAGACCGGTTCCCCCGCATCCAGCAGCCATTGCCGCACGGCCTGCGTCGGTTCGGGATAGCGCTGCTTTCTCGGCATGACGACATGGAAATCCTGCGTGCCGCGCATTTCGCCGCTGACCGGCTGGACCAGCCGGCCGGCGGCAAGGTCGGCGGCGACGAGGAAGCGGCTGGCCAGCGCTATGCCCTGGCCGGCGATGGCCGCGTCGATGGCGAGGCTGGTCTGGTTGAAGCGCATGCGCTTGAGCTCGGCCGTCATCTTCAGACCGACCGCCTTTTCCATGAATTCCGGCCACAGATTGTGCGCGTCGTGCAGCAGGACGTGATGCTGGATTTCGGCCGCCGCGATTTCGGTTGCGCCGGCCGGCAGAAGGGCCGGGCTGCAGATGGCGATGATCTGCTGGGGAAACAGCAGGTCGACGATCAGGCCGGCGCCGAATGGCGGGCGGCCTTGCCGCACCGCGATGTCGACGCCGTCGGACTGGAAGCTCGACAGGCTCTCGCTGGCCAGCACGCGCAGGTCGACCAGCGGATTGTCGGCCATGAAATCCTGCAGCCGGGGAATCAGCCATTTGGTGGCGAAGCTCGGCGTCACGCTGATCGTCAGCCGCGCCGGTTCGGGACGCAACAGCTGGGTTGCCTCCGAGATCAGGTCGAAGGCGCGGCGGATGTTGGGCACATAGGCGCGGCCCTGATCGGTCAGCGCCAGGCCGCGCGGCAGCCGCTCGAACAGTTTCGTGCCGAGATGGGCCTCCAGGCCGCGAATGTGCTGGGCCACCGCGCCCTGGGTGACGTTGAGCTCCTCGGCGGCGATGCGGAAGTTGAGATGGCGCGCCGAGGCCTCGAAGGCGCGCAGCGCATTCAGCGGTGGCAGGCTGAGGAAGGCTTCGGGCATACAGGAGTTTTTCTACTGGTTGATTTCAGGCATTCTGGTTCGAACCGAGCGACAGAACCAGCTATATCACCGTTCAGATACCGAAAAACACCGCTTGCGGTGTCCGCTGAGAGGAAGACCCAATGAGTGTAGAAAAAGTGGCTGTTGTCGTGGCCGGTGGCAGCGGCATGGGGGCTGCGGCGGCCAAGCGCCTGGCCGCGGATGGGTTCAAGGTCGCCATCCTGTCATCCTCGGGCAAGGGCGAGGCACTGGCCAAGGAATTGGGTGGCCTCGGCGTCACCGGCTCCAACCAGTCGAATGACGACCTGCAGCGCCTCGTCGACCTGACGCTGGAGCGCTTTGGCCGCATCGACGTGCTGGTCAACAGCGGCGGCCACGGGCCGCGCGCGCCGATCCTGGAGATCACGGACGAGCAGTGGCGCACCGGCATGGACGTCTATCTCATGAACGTCATCCGGCCGGTGCGCATCGTGGCGCCGCAAATGGTCAAGCAGAAGGGCGGCGCCATCATCAACATCTCGACGGCCTGGGTGGCCGAGCCGAGCGCGATGTTCCCGACCTCGGCCGTGTTCCGCGCCGGAGTGACCGCCTACACCAAGATCTTCTCCAACACGTACGCAGCCGACAATGTGCGCATGAACAATGTGCTGCCCGGCTGGATTGACAGCCTGCCGGCCACCGAAGAGCGCCGCGACAACGTGCCGATGCAGCGTTACGGCACAATGGAGGAGGTCGCCGCGACGATCGCGTTCCTGGCTTCGGATGGGGCGGGCTATATAACCGGCCAGAACATCCGCGTGGATGGGGGTGTTATCAGGGCGCTGTGAGGCGTCGGGCACGGGGCTCCCACGACCCATGCGTAGTTCTTTCAATCATTTCTTGAAATCGGCACCGGCCGTTTCATGATTTGATGACGCCAGCCAAGAGGGGAGGCGTCATTGGCCGACTTCATCGGACTGCCGAAAGCCGAAGTGCACATCCATATCGAGGGCTGCTTCGAGGCCGACGATGTGATCCGGAACTGCGAGGAGGCCGGCATTCCGCTGCGCGCGCCGCGCGACAGGCTCTTCGAGGCCCATGATCTCAAGAGCTTCCTCGAAATGCTCGACTGGTTGTGCGGGACTTTTCGCACGCGCGAGCAGCTCGCCACCACGGCCTACAAGTTCGCGCAGCGCATGGGCCGCAGCGGCGTGCGCTACGCCGACGTCATCGTCAACCCGACGCACTGGCCGCACTGGCACAAGGACATTGCGAGGATGATCGACGCGTTCGATGCCGGTTTCGCGGTCGCCGAACAGGATGGCCACCCGCCGGTCGGGCTTTGCGTCAGCCTGCTGCGCACCCAGTCGGCGGCGGAGGCGATCGAGCTGGTGGAGTTGTTGAGCACGATCAGGCACAGGCGTGTCGTCGCCTTGTCGATCGACGGCAACGAAGCGGCCGCCGGGCGCACCGGCCCGCGCTTCGCCGAAGCGTTTCGCCGGGCCGGCGCGGCGGGTTTGCGGCGCACCGTTCATGCCGGCGAGTCGAGCGGCCCGGAGGGTGTTCGCGACGCCATCGAACTGCTGGGCGCCGACCGCATCGACCATGGCGTGCGGGCGATCGAGGACCCGGAGCTCGTCGACTTGCTGGCGCGCAAACAGATCCCCCTGGGCATCTGTCCGGTTTCCAATTTGGCGCTCGGCGTCTATCCCTCGCTTGCGCAACATCCGATCGATGCCTTGCGCAAGGCCGGCGTCCCGGTCTCGATCAACACCGACGATCCGTCGCTGCTTGGCACCACGCTCGAGGCATCCTACGCCGCCTGCGCCGAGGCTTTCGCCTGGGACGACGAAACCATCCGCCAGCTCGCCGCGACATCGGTGCGGGCGAGCTACGCCGATCCGGCGCTGAAGGCGCGGATCCTGGCGATCTGGCGGCCTGGCGGGGTTAGATGCCGCTACGCCATCGTGCCGGCTGGCAGACTACGCGGTGAGGGCTTCCGGCTGTTCGAAAAGCGTATGAAGCTCGGAGGCCGGCATCGGGCGGCCAAAATACCAGCCCTGGACATCCGTGCAGCCATTCTCCTTGACCAGCTGGTACTGGTCCTCGGTCTCGACGCCTTCGGCGGTCGTCGTCATGCCGAGCGTGGTGCCGAGCTCGGCGACGGCCTTGACGATCGCCCGGCTTTCACTGCTCTCGCACATCAGGCTGACAAAACTGCGGTCGATCTTGATGCGGTTGAACGGGAATGACCTGAGATAGCTCAGCGAGGAGTAGCCGGTGCCGAAATCGTCCATGGCTATGGAGATGCCGAGGTCGCGCAGGCTGTACAGCGTGTTCAGCGTGTTTTCGTTGTTCGCCAACAGCACCGACTCGGTGATCTCCAGTTCGAGCCGTGACGGCAGCAGGCCTGAAGCCGCGAGCGCCGAGGCGACCTGAAGCGGCAGCCCATGTTGTTTGAACTGGGCCGGCGAGAGATTGACCGCGACCTTGACGGGCAGGGGCCATTTCGCGGCGTCGGCGCAGGCACGCCGCATGATCCATTCGCCAAGCGCATCGATGACGCCGGTCTCCTCGGCCAACTGGATGAACTCCGACGGCGCCAGCAGGCCGAGGCGCGGATGGTTCCATCGCACCAGCGCTTCGAAGCCGGTGAGCTGCGAGGTCTTTGCGTCGTGCAGCGGTTGATAATGCAGGACGAACTGTTCTTTTTTCACGCCGAGCGCCAGTTCCGATTCGAGTTGGCGCCGCTCCTGCAGCCTTGCGTCCATTCCCGGCTCGAACGACCTGCAGGTGCCGCGGCCCTCCATCTTGGCCTTGTACAAGGCAAGGTCGGCATTGCGGATAAGGGTTTCCGAATTTTGTCCGTCGTCGGGGAAGACGGCGATGCCGATGCTGCCGCCGATGTTGATCTTGTGGCCTTGGATGGAGAATTCGTCGGACAGGGCATGAATGACGCGGCTTGCCAGCACGCCGGCCTCGTCGTTGCCATCGAGCAGGAGCTGAAGGATGACGAACTCGTCCCCGCCAATTCTGGCGACCATGGCGGTTTCGCCGGCATCGTGTTTCAACCGCTTCGCCACCGCCCCGAGCAGCTCGTCGCCGATGGGATGGCCGAGCGTGTCGTTGACCGGCTTGAAACGATCAAGATCGACGCAATGGACGGCCAGCTTCTCGCCGTCCCTGAGGCTTCGCAATGCCTCGTCCATCGTGTCGGCCAGGAGGCCCCGGTTGGGCAGGCCGGTGAGAATGTCATGCGTGGCGAGGTGCTGAATCTGGGCGGTGCGTTGCTCGACCCGACGCTCAAGGGTCTCGGCAGCCTCGACCTGCATCGTCATGGTCCGCCCGATCGCGTACCAGCAGGCCAGCGCCAGCAGCGTGACCACCGCCACCGCCGCATAACCGGCCAGTTCGAATTGACGCACGGACTGGACGTCCAGGTTGCTTTCGAACCGGCTGTTGGGGAAACCGGCCCAGAGACGCCATGCGCTCCTGGGATCGTTGAGCGAGAGCGGGATGACTTCGGAATAGATCAGATTGGGGTCGGCCGCCGTGAAGGCACGGGAATCCGCCGCCAGGGCCGTCGACATCTTGTGCTGGTCGGATTCAAAGCCGTAGCCTGAATTGACGATGACGTAGTCGCTGCCCGGCAACAGTTTCCGCAGCGCCGAGGTCAGCATGATCGCCGAGACGGAGCCGCGCAGGCTGCCGTCCTGGCCGAAGACCGGGACCGAAAGGATGAAGCCTGAGCGGTCGGCATCATTGCCGGTGTGGATGAAATCGGTGTTGTCGCAGGTGATGAGCTCCTTCGTGCCGATGATCGGCACGTTGAGCCCGTCGATGGCGCCCGAATTCGGATAGTTCGCCTTCAGCCAGGCGAGCTGTTTGGCCAGCTCGTGATACTCATAGGTCTCGATCTCCTCCGGCGGGCGGACCAGGGCATTCTGGTCCAACTTTCCGGGCTTTGCGTCGGCAGCGGCCTGGGATCTCGCCTCGGCATTGACGATCAGCTGGTCGAATTGGAGGATCGGCTCCTCGAGCTTGCCGGTCACCGCGTCGAAGCGGTCCGGGTTGAAATCCAGCGGCAGGAAGTAAACCTCGGAAATCGAGACGTTGTTGGCGAGGTTGTTGTAGATCTGCTGGATTGTCGCGCGGCCTTCGTCGCCCAGATTTGTACCGTGCCGGTCGAGGTTTCGGACGCTGGGCAGATAGGTCAGGGTCCGCACATTTTCATAGATGGCTTGCAAGGCGTCTTCGACGGTCTTGGCCGTTGCCCTGGAAGCTGCCTGGGAGTTCTCGAGATAGCGCTCCTTGGCCAGCGCGAAGTTTCGCTGGGCATCGATATGCAACGCCGCCAGCGTCGCCGCGCCGGTCAACAGGATCACAACAAATCCGGCCGCTCGCCTGAATGCGTTCATCCGCGTCCCACCATCGAGTGACAAGGAATACCGCAGGGCGGTTTAGGAAGCGCTAATGCGATATGTCTTTCTTTACCGGTCCCCGGCGTTGCGACGGATCAAATCCGGCAAGATCAAGACACCTTCTGGTGGCAGGCCAGACCGGGCAAGGCGGTTCAGTTCGCTGGCACCGCCGGCTGGTCGGCGTCGGTAAGCGTGCCCAGGAAGGCGACAATATCGTCGATCTCGGCATCGGTCAGCGCCGGTCTGTCGCCGGGCTTTTTGCCGTTGAAGGGCGGATCCTGATTCAAGTTTCCCCAGTAAACCTTTGGCAGATCGTCATATTTCCTGACCGTGCCATCGGCATTTCTGGGGTACCAGCGGCCCGGGTCGGTATCGCGGCTGGCGTAGAACGCGACGGCGTCGCGCAGCGTGTGCAAGGCGCCATTGTGGAAGAAGCTCTTGCGCAGCGCGACGTTGCGCAAGGTCGGCGTCTTGAACAGGCCGCAATATTCGGTCCGTCCCTTGAAGTCGGTGCGCAGCGGGCCGCACAGGCCGAGATCGACATAGGCGGGATCGGCGTTGGCGGGAATCGCCGCGTTGCGCGGCACGGCGATGGCGATCAGGCCGAAATCCGTGAATTGCGGCGGCTCGCCGTCATTGGCCGGTTCGCTGAGATGGCAACTGGCGCAATTGCCCTTGGTCTCGTCCTCGAACAGTGCGCGGCCGCGCATCTCCTGCGCCGTCAGCTCGGCCTTGCCGGCGAGGAAGGCGTCGTAGCGGCTGGAATAGGGATAGAAGTCGGCAGCGCTCTGCTCGAAGGTGCCGAGCGCCTCGGCGGCGGCGTCGAAGGCGGCGCTCGCGTGGTCGAACACGTCGTCGCCGAAGGCCGCCTTGAACTCGCCGGCATAGGCGGCCTTGCGCAAGGCAGCGGTGACGGCGGCCTCATCCTTGTTGGCCATCTCGAAGGGCGAGAGCAGGGGGATTTTCGCCTGATCCCTGCCATGGTCGGCGCGGCCGTCCCAGGTCAGGCCGCCGGTCGGGCCATTGTCGACGCTCTCGTCGCCCTCGTCCTCGGAATCGTAGAAATGCTCGGTGAATGAGGGCGCCGCCTGGAGATAGCGCAGCGACGGCACGGCGCGTACGCCAGGCCGGTCGAGGTTTGGACCGCCCATCTCGACGGGTGCCGCCGAGGCCGGACCGAAGGCGTGGCGCGGATCATGACAGGACGAGCAGGCCTGCTTGCCGGAGGCGGAGAGCGCCGGATCGAAGAACATTTTCCGGCCAAGGGCGGTCAGTGCCTGCGCCCGTGCGTAAGCGTCGGCGCGCGATAGCGGGCCGGGGTGGACGGTGCCTGGCCCGGCGCGGACAAGGGTTGCCGGCAAAGTGATGGCAAAGCCGAACAACGATGCGGCGGCGGCCGCGATCATCAGGCGTTTGCCTCGTCCTGTCGTCATCGGTTCCAGGTCCATTTCGCTCCGCAGCTACCCCGCGCTACGACGTGCCAGTGCTCCCGCGCATAGTCGCCCGCGATAAGGCGCTGCGCAACGACCAGCCGCCGATGGGGGATCTCTCCGCCGCGCTCGATCTCATCCGGTAGGGTGAGGATCGCATAAGCGCGAGTTCGCCGACCCTGACGTCCTTCCTCTCCCCTTGTCTGTGGGTGACGTCTCAAACCATCGAACCACTTGACCTGCGGATCAGTTCGCGGCCGATCGACTTCGGCGTCTCGCTGCGCAGCACCAGCGCCGTGGTGACCGCGCCGTGGCGCGCCACGGCGTCGACGATGGTTTCAAGGTGGGCGGGCGAGGGCACGAGCACTTTCAGGATGAAGCAGTCCTCGCCGGTCAGCCGGTGCACCTCGGTAATCTCGGGCATTTCGGCGAACTGCTTCAGGCAAGGGCGGATGTGTTCATGCGTGGTGCGCACGCGGATGATGGCCATCATGCCGAGGCCAAGCGCGGCCGGGTCGATCACCGCGGTGTAGCCGGCAATGACGCCACGCTCCTCCAGCCGCTTGACCCGCTCGGAGGTTGCCGGCTGCGACAGGCCGACCCGTCGGCCAAGCTCCGATATGCCGATGCGGCCGTTCTCCTGCATGGCCTCGATGATGGCGATGTCGGTCGGGTCGAGCGGCGCGCGCTCCTCGCTGGTCTTCATGGCGTCACTTTGAATCCATCGGCTAGGACATGTTTTTTCCGATGATTTCCCATTCCCGAGGCCAATTCAAGACGCCACCATGCGCCATAATCGATAGGAGCAAGGCGACATGACGCATTTCATCATCCTGCCGGGCAGCGGCGGCTCGGGTCCGGCGCATTGGCAATCGCGTTGGGAACGCGCCGATCCGGCGATGCGGCGCTTCCAGCCCTCGAGCTGGGAACTGCCCGATTTCACCGACTGGCTGGCGGCGCTGGAGGCCGCGGTGATCGTGGCGCCCGAGCCGCCGGTGCTGGTCGCGCACAGCCTGTCCTGCCTGCTGATCGCGCATTGGCAGAAGATTTCGCAAAGACCGGTCAGGGCGGCCTTGTTGGTCGGCGTTCCCGATCCGGCGTCGGCGGTCTTTCCCGAATACGGCATGGCTTTCGCCAAGATTCCGCTGGGCAAGCTGCGCTTCGCCTCGCTGGTGGTGACCAGCACCGATGATCCCTATGGCTCGCAGGAATATGCCGAGGCGCGGGCGACGCAATGGGGCAGCCGCCTGGCCGTGATCGGGCCATTCGGCCACATCAATGCCGACAGCGGCCTGGGCGACTGGCCGGAAGGTTTGGCGCTGCTCGAGGATCTGGTGTCCGAGGCTTGAAGGCGCTCAGCCGCCATTCACCAAAGCGAGGACAAGCTTCTGCAGATTGCCGCCCTTGCCGAACTCGACGCGGTCGAAATCCCGGCTTGCCTGTATCCTCGCCTTCGAGATCGCGTCGAGCCGACGGACCACCTCGGCCCTGGTCTTGCTGCATTTGGGATCATCGGCGACGGTCAGTCCGTCTGTCGCGGCTTCGATGTCATGCACCATTTTTACCATGCTGGCGCCATGCACCTTCTCATGGGCGCTGACGCCGGCGATGAACACCTCCCAGTTCTTCTGGACGGCGGGCGGCAGCGGCGCGGAAGGGCTTGGCAAGGTGTAGGTGATGATCAGTCTAGGCTTCGCCGCCGTCAGCACGCAGTCCTTGCCCCTGGGCTTGTAGTCCCTGACCCCCCAGGTCAGCTTGAAGTTGGTGTAGGCGATGGCGCGGGCAATACCGACATTCGGTCCGTTCTCGCCGATCGACCGGTAGAGCTCCAGCCCGGACTGGCCCGAAATGGCGTAGGTCTCGACCTTCTCGACCGGCTTCCACTGCGCATGGGCGGTGACCGGCAAGGCCACCAGGGCGGTCAGCAGAAGACACAGACGAACTCTCGGCACAACACTCTCCAAACCGAACGGCCGTGCCGAACAGACAATGGCACCGGATCGCTTTTCCTATATGCTGCCGGTCGGTGCTGCAAATGTAAGGTGGGGAATCATGAAAGCGGGATATCTCGTCGTCGCTGGTGTCGTGGCCGCATTGCAGGCCGCGCAGCCGGCTTTTGCCGGGTCGTGCGGCGGCTGGAGCGCCAAGATGGAGGAAGACGAGGGCGGCAGCGTGCTGACCGCCTCGGTCTGCGGCGGACCAAAAGGCGATGCGCATCTGATGCTGGCCTGTTTCGACAAGCCGGTGCTGAGCTACGACCTCGGTGCCAGCGGCCAGCAGTTGGAGCCCGGCCTCAGCGGCGCGTTCGATTTCAAGGCCGACGGCAAGATCGTGACCAAGACGCTGCAGCTGGAGGCCATGTACAATTACTTCGTGGTGGATCTGGAGAAAGCTGATCCGCTGCTCGATCTGTTGCGGGGGAAGGGCGATGTGTCTGTCAGTTCGGCCAAGTATGGTTCGAACAGTTTTCCGCTGAAGGGTTCGAAGGGGGCCGTAGGCAAAGTGCTGGCGCAGTGCGGGAAGGCGAAGCCCGCCACTGATGCTGATTGAGGAGGCGCCGTGCTTCGCGCGCCGTCGATGAACATCGCCGACAGCGCCCGAGCACCGACGCCCGATGAGGGTGAGGCCAAGGCATAAGCTGATAGCTTGGTGCTGCCGGCACAGCAGGAACGGTATTGACAAGTCACCCGTCCGCTCTGTTCCGTCGCGCCCATGATTTACGATCGTTCCCAGCTCGAAGATGCCTTCCGGGCGAAGTCCCGGCTCAAATTCCTCTTCTTCTGGGGACATCAGCCCTCCAAGGATGGCAGCATCACTGCGTCCTGCTTCAGCCAGTGGTGGCCAGCCCCCTTTGTCCTGGCTGGGCGGAGCTATCCAACAACCGAACATTGGATGATGGCCGAGAAAGCGCGGCTGTTCGGCGATGGCGAGACGGCGGCGCAGATCCTGCAGGCGGGAAGCCCGAAGCAGGCGAAGCAGTTCGGCCGGCAGGTGCGCGGTTTTGACGAGGCCAGATGGGACGCCGAGAAACGGCGCATCGTGGGCGAGGGGAGTTTTGAAAAATTCCGGCAGAATGCCGCCCTGCGCGCATATCTGCTGTCGACCGGCGAGCAGATCCTGGTCGAGGCGAGCCCGATGGATCGTGTCTGGGGTATCGGACTGGCCGCCGATGACAAGAAAGCGGCGAACCCGCTGCTGTGGCGCGGGGACAACCTCCTGGGGTTTGCGCTGATGCAGGCGCGCGACCGGCTGCGTTGAGGATGGCCGAACAAGCTGCTCGGCTGTGTCGAGGCCGAAGAGCCGGTCTGACTTAGACGCAGGCGCGCATCGAAGTCTCGCATCTCCATACAATATTGCCGCCACCACCGCCGCGCGCTATCCCCGCACCATGATCACCTTCCGCAAGGCGCAAGCCTCCGACCTGCCTGATATCGTCGCGATGCTGGCCGACGATCCGCTGGGCGCCGCCCGTGAAGATGCCTCGTTGCCGCTGGCGCGGGGCTACCTCGATGCCTTCAACGCCATCGATGCCGATCCCAACCAGTTGCTGGTGGTGGCCATGGACGGGGCCGAGGTGATCGGCACGTTGCAGATCACCTTCCTTGCCGGGCTGTCGCGCAAGGGTGCGTGGCGCGGGCAGATCGAGGCGGTGCGGGTCGCCGGCCACCGGCGCTCGGGCGGCATCGGCCGGCTGATGCTCGAATGGGCGATCGAGCAGTGCCGGGCACGCGGCTGCGGCGTTGTGCAACTGACAACCGACAAGGGGCGGGCGGACGCGCACCGCTTCTATGAGAACCTTGGCTTCACCGCCAGCCATATTGGCTACAAGAAGAACCTTTAGGCGCTTCCGTTCCGCCCAGGCGGCGACTGGCGTATAGCGGAAGGCGTTCAGGCACTATTCAAATTGCCTGACAAAGCGGATATAGGTCAGCTACATTGACCTATATGAAAATCGTCTGGGGAGGCGTGACTTGACCCTTTTGAACCTGCTGGCTTCGCGCTCGTCGCGCATGAAGGCCTCCGAAATCCGCGAACTGTTGAAGCTGCTCGACCAGCCCGACATCATCTCCTTCGCCGGCGGCATTCCCGACCCGGCGCTGTTTCCGGCCGAGGCGATCCGCGCTGCCTATGCCGAGGTGCTGGGTGGCGCCGAGGCCGGGGCTGCGCTGCAGTACCAGGTGTCGGAAGGCTATCTGCCGCTGCGGCGCTGGATCGCCGGGCAGATGGGCAAGCTCGGCGTCGCCTGCGACGAGGGCAACATCTTCATCACCTCCGGCTCGCAGCAAGCGCTGGACTATCTCGGAAAACTGTTCCTGTCGCCGGGCGACGCCGCGCTGGTGACATGGCCGACCTATCTCGGCGCGCTGCAGGCCTTCAACGCCTATGAGCCGCGCTACGACCGGCTGCGGCCGGAAGGCGGCAACATGACGCCGGACGCCTATCGCGCCGCGGCCGCCGCCAATGGCGGCAAGGTCAAGTTCGCCTATCTGGTGCCCGACTTCGCCAACCCGACCGGCAACACGCTCGATCGAAAGCAGCGCGAAGCGGTGCTCGACCTCGCCGGCGAACTCGACATCGCCGTCATCGAGGACGCCGCCTATCGGGCGCTGCGTTATGATGGCGACGGCGTGCCGCCGATCCTGGCGCTCGACTGCGCGCGGTCCGGCGGCATCGACAAGGCGCGCACGCTCTATTGCGGCTCGTTCTCGAAAATCCTGTCGCCCGGCATGCGCGTCGGCTGGGTGTGCGCGCCGCGTCATGTGGTGGAAAAGCTGGTGCTGATGAAGCAGGCGTCCGACCTGCACAGCCCGTCGATCAACCAGCTGGTCATGCACCGCGTCGCCGAATCCGTGTTCGACGGCCAGGTCGACAAACTCATCGGCGCCTATCGCGAGCGCCGCGACGGCCTGCTGGGCGCGCTCGAAGCCAACATGCCTGAGGGCGTGGCCTGGAGCCGGCCGGAAGGCGGCATGTTCGTCTGGGCGACATTGCCGGAAGGGTCCGACGCCACCGAGCTTTTGGCGCGGTCGGTGAAGGAGGCGCGCGTCGCCTTCGTGCCCGGCAATGCTTTTTACGCCGACGGTACCGGACGCAACACGCTGCGGCTGTCCTTCACGCTGGCCGACCAGCGCGCGGTGACGGAGGGCATTCCACGGCTGGCGGCGCTGCTGAAGCAGTGACCCATCGGCGCGCGCATTGACGGCGCCGTTCGCAAACCTAGATTTGCAGCCTTGCAAGGAGGAATTTGCATGGAACTGCACCGCGGCCGGCTCATCGACCATCTCCAGCTGGTAGTGAGGGATCTCGCCGCCAGCCGGCGGTTCTACGAGGCGGTCTTGCAGGTGCTCGACGTGCCGATCGGCGGGACCGGTGAGGATTATTTCTGGTCCGACGAGCTGTTCATCTCCAGCGCCGACAGCCGGGCCGCGCAGGGAAAACTCACCGGCCGTCACCATCTGGCCTTCCAGGCCAGGGACCATGCGATGGTCGATGCCTTCTACAAGGCCGGGCTAGCGGCCGGCGGCACGGACAATGGCGCGCCGGGCGAGCGGCCCTATCATCCCGGCTATTACGCCGCCTTCCTGCTCGACCCGGACGGCAACAACATCGAGGCCGTCCATCACGGTGCGCACGCGCGCAGTGCCGCTTCGGTAAAGGTCACCTTCTAGGGACTTTCATGGAATTTCAGCCGCGGCCGCCGTCCGGCGGCATTTGCGCGCGTCCTGATCCAACGCGGATTGACGGCGTCCCTATAGTTGCCAGGTCGCTGACCCCGTTGCTAACCGTGCAAAGGCGGCCGGAATCGGCATTAAGGCAAGGTACTCCGTGAATTTCTGCCGGACTGAGACATCTTTTCCCCATCGTGGAGAAATATATTTCATGCAAAGATCGACGAAGGCAATCTGCGCTGCCACGCTTTTACTTATGGGAGGAGCCATTTCGCCGACAAGCATATTATCGGTTTCTTATATTTCATCGGCGCAGGCTCAGGAGGAATATCTTCCGACAGAGAAGGACTTTGTCGGCAAATGGAAGCTCAGCGGCTCGGCCATCCGGCCGCCGCGCGACATGACGGATGCGCCGACGCCGGAACAGGACGCGGCTGCCGCCGAGTTCATGCAGACGGTGACCACCTTCTACGGCGCGTTCGACTATCTGGAGATCACCGCGGACGGCCGCTACAATTTCCATCAGCCGGGTGACCCGGCGTCGGGCGCCTGCGTCTGGTGCGGAACCTGGTCCTTCAGCAAGAGCTCGCTATGGCTCAAGCTGGACACGGCGCCCAGGCTCGACATCTACGCCAAGGACGGCGACATCCAGATGACCTACACCGCCGAGCCCGACGAAAAGTCGAAATATGCCTGGCTGGTCTTCGGCTGGACGAAGGCCGAGTAGGCGCCACGCAACACGTCATTGAACTTCGACAGTCTTTAAACGGCTTTTCATCAATCTCTTATTCTCGCATACGAGATTGATGCGAGCCGCCCGGGAACCCTATGAGCCCATTGCCTGAAGCCGTGCCGTTTTTCAGCCAGTGGGAGACGCCTGACATGACGCTGGCCGTGCTCGCCGATGGCGCCAATGTGGCGCTCAGGCGCGATCCGCTGTGGCAAGGGTCGGGCGCGGAAACACCAGACGAATATGCGGTCTGGGCCGCCAACATCTGCGGTATGGCGTGCCTGAAGATGATCCTGGCGACCCGCGGCGAGATCGTGCCGACGATCGAGCTGGCGAGACGCTGCACTGGATATGGCGGCTATGTCGTCAGTGAGGGCTCGATCAAGGGGCTGATCTACGCGCCCTTCGTCACCTTCGTGAAGGCGGAGTTCGGCCTGGAGGCGCAAGTGATGACCAATGTCGCGACCTCGGACATTCCGTCGATCCTCGCCCGGTCACGCTTCTTCATCGCTTCGGTCAGCAGCGCGATCCGCTGGCCCGAGCGCGAGCCGCCGTGGAAGGGCGGCCATCTGGTGCTGGTCACTGCCGCGTCGGATGACGGTTTTCGCTTTCACAACCCATCCGGCCATACCAGCGCCACACAGGCAAACGCAGTGTTGGCGCCAGCCGATTTCGACCGTTTCTTTGCCAATCGCGGCATTGCCGTCGCCATTTGATTTCGAGGGATTTCAATGAAGGAAAAAACAAGGGTCGCCATCCTCTATGGCGGGCGTTCGGCCGAGCACGAGGTGTCGCGGCTGTCGGCCGCCAACGTGCTGAAGGCGATCGACCGGACGCGATACGAGGTGGTGCCGATCGCCATTTCCAGGGACGGCAGATGGCGGCTGCAGCCTTCGTCGCAAGCTGGCGCCGACGGGGCAGGGGCTTTGGTGTCGGAGGATGGCTTGGAGGTCGCCCTGCTGCCCGGCGGCAAGGGCCGGCTTGTGGCTCTCACCGAGAATGGCGAACAGCCTGACCCTGTCGATGTCGTCTTTCCCGTGCTGCATGGGCCGTTCGGCGAGGACGGTTCGGTGCAAGGCTATGCCGAGGTCGCCGACGTCGCCTATGTCGGCTGCGGCATCCTGGCTTCCGCCGCCGCCATGGACAAGGATGTCGCCAAGCGGCTGTTGCGCGAGGCAGGGCTTGCCGTTGCCCGCTCGGTTACCGTGCTAAGAGGCGAGGTCGGTTCGTTCCAGGAGATTGCCGGGGCGCTTGGGCTGCCTTTCTTCGCCAAGCCGGCGCGCCAGGGTTCGTCCTTCGGGGTGAGCAAGGTGCATGACAGGGATGGCTTCGAGCAGGCCGTCGAAACGGCTCTGCGCTATGACAGCAAGGCGCTGATCGAAGAGTTCGTCGACGGCCGCGAGATCGAGTGCTCGGTGCTGGAGCGGGCCGACGGTTCGCTGACGGTTTCGCTGCCGGGCGAGATCATTCCCGCCGGCAAGCATGGCTTCTACACTTATAAGGCCAAATATCTCGATGCCGACGGCGCGCTGGTCAAGGTGCCCGCCGATGTCCCGGCCGATGTCGCCGAAAGAGCGAAGGAGATGGCCGCGCGGGCCTTCCGGGCGCTCGGCTGCGAGGCCATGGCGCGCGTCGACTTCTTCCTGCGCGCCGACGGTTCGCTGCTGGTCAACGAGGTCAACACGCTGCCCGGCTTCACCGACATCTCCATGTACGCCCAGGCGCTGGCGGCGGCCGGCATTGCCTATAGCAAGGTGATCGACGTGCTGATCGAGCACGCGCTGGCAAG
Source organism: Mesorhizobium sp. 43Arga (assembly GCF_053714255.1). NCBI lineage: Bacteria > Pseudomonadati > Pseudomonadota > Alphaproteobacteria > Hyphomicrobiales > Phyllobacteriaceae > Mesorhizobium > Mesorhizobium sp. 43Arga. Next base: position 718,104 of record NZ_JBSKBO010000002.1, on the reverse strand, counting down.
GCATGCGGCGCGGTGATCCGCCCTATGCAGCTTGAAGGTTGCCGCCGGCCCTGAAGCATGAATCCCGACGGGCGGACAAAATCACTTCTCTCCATTGCCTCGGGCCCGCCGGGAACATACTGACCCGGCCGGAATTGAAGGGTAACCAGTGGTCTGCCGGCCAAGGTTGCACGCCGGCTCAATATAGCGGACCATGGGCGGTGGCAGGGGGAGAGACATCAAGTGGCGGCCACTCGTCGAAACGGGACGGCGTCCGAGGCGCATGGGCTGGACGAGATTCTTTCGGCCGCCGCGCCCCGTCCGCGAACCGCGTTGCCCAATGTGGCGACCACCGTCACCACGGTGGCGGCGCTGTATTTCGGCCGTGAGGTGTTCCTGCCGATCGCGATCGCGCTGCTTTTGACCTTCGCGCTGGCGCCTTTGGTTTCGGCGCTCAAACGGGTCGGCATTCCCCGGATCGCCGCCGTCATCGCCAGTGTGCTGAGCGCCTTCGCCGCCCTTGCCCTGTTCAGCTTCGTTGTCGCCACGCAGGTCAGCGAATTGGCGCAGAACATTCCGGTCTACCAAACCAACATCCTTACCAAGATCCGCGCGCTCAAGGAAACCGGCGTCGGGGGCGGGATCATCGCCAGATTGAGCAGCGTGGTCGAGCGTGTCGGCCAGGAGATCGACAGGCAGGACGCCACGCTGCCGGCCGCAACGCCAGACAAGCCGCCGCGCGAGCCGGTGCCGGTCGAGATCGTTGCGCGCGAGAGGCCGCTCGAAGTCCTGCAGAACATCGTCGGTCCGCTGATAAGCCCGCTCGGGTCCGCAGGCCTGATCATCATCGTCGTCATCTTCATGCTGCTCGAGCGGGAGGATTTGCGCGACCGCTTCATCAGGCTTGTCGGCTATGGCGACCTTCACCGCACCACCGAGGCGCTTCAAGATGCAGCCAAGCGGGTGGGCCGCTACCTGCTCATGCAACTGGTCGTCAACATTCTCTACGCCATACCGATCGCGATCGGGCTGTGGGTCCTCGGCATTCCCAACGCGCTGCTGTGGGGGCTTCTGGCGCTGGCGCTGCGCTTCGTTCCCTATATCGGCCCGGCCATCGGCATGCTTTTGCCGCTCTTCCTGGCGCTGGCCGTCGCTCCCGGCTGGTCGCTCGTCCTGTGGACGGCGGCGCTGTTCGTGGTGATGGAACTGGTCACCGGCAATGTCGTCGAGCCCTGGCTCTACGGCTCGCGAACCGGACTGTCGCCGCTGGCGATCATCGTTGCGGCGATCTTCTGGACGTGGCTGTGGGGTCCGCTCGGGCTCGTCCTGTCGACGCCGCTCACCGTCTGCCTGGTCGTGCTGGGCAGGCACGTGCCGCAGTTTGAATTCCTCGACGTGCTGTTCGGCAACGAGCCGGTGCTGGAACCGCATGCGCGGCTCTACCAGCGGCTTCTGGCCGGCGACCCGGACGAAGCCACCGACCACGCAGAGGAGATGCTCGAGGAAAAATATCTGGTCGAATTCTACGACAAGGTGGCCATCCCGGCGCTTCTGCTGGGCGAGCGCGACCGTGTGCGCGGCGTCATGGGCGACCTGCAAAGGCGGCAGGTGGCGGCCAGCGCGCTCGCGCTGGTGGCCAATCTCGAAGACGATGCCAGGGAGGAAGCGGCCGAGGAGGACGCGCCGCACGGGGCTGAAGAGGCCGGCGAGCCCGGCGATGCCGCCGCCGAGGACGAGGCCGAGCTGCCCGACGGCAGTGGCCTGTCGGTGCTTTGTGCCGGCGGGCGCGGCGAACTCGACGATGCCGCCGCGGCGATGCTGGCGCAGGTCCTGGAGGTCCAGGGGGCGACCGTGTCGAAGGCTGACTTTGTCGACATGGAACCTGCCAGCATCCGCCGCCTCGAGCTCGAGGCCGTCGACACCGTGGTGGTCGGCTTCCTGAACCGCGATTCCGTCAAGCACGCCCGCTTCCTGGTTCGGCGGCTGAAGCGCGCGAAGGCGGCACTACGGGTGGGCATCGTGTTCTGGTCGGAGACCGGCAATGGGGACAAGCAAGCGGCGGCCAAGCTCGCCCAGGACATCAATGCGGATTTCGTTGCGCATGGCATGGGGGACGCCGTGACGGGTGCGCTGTCGAACGAGCCGCCGGTGGCGCTGAAGCTCGTCGCCAAACGGCGCGCACGGCGGCCGCGCGCGGCGCCAAGGAAGGCAGCGGCCGCGGCGGCGGGCTAGAGCAGTTCCAGGAAAAGTGTGAGCGGTATTCCCGTAGGGAATTGCGCCAAAACAAAGAGTTAGAGCGGACGACCTTCAGGCTACGCTTGACCGGCGGCCAAGCGCGCGGTGAGAAATGCTCCGATCGCGTCAAGCGCTTTGTCCGCTGCCGACAGGTGACCGACACCGGACAGAAAGCCGTGTGGCATGCCGTTCCAGATGTCGAGCGTGGCATCGACTTCCGCCGCGACGGCCTGCTCGGTGTAGCGCGTGGCATCATCAAGAAGCATCTCGTCGTCGCCGACATGCAGGCACATCGGAGGAAGGCCCGCCAAGCTCCCATATAATGGCGAAGCCAAGGGATCGGTCGGGTCGTGACCGGCAAGGTAGGAGCGGACCAGTTCAACAACCTGGACCCGCGTGAAGTATGGGTCGGCCGTCGCACGGCTCTGCCAGGACGCACCCGAGAGCGTCAGGTCTGTCACCGGCGACAAGACGACCGCTCCGACTGGTTTGAGGCTGTCGGAGCGGCCCGCAAGGATCGAGAGCAGCGACAGCGCGAGGTTGCCTCCCGCCGAGTCGCCGAGGATGACGATGCGCTGGGCGCCTGTTGCGACCAGGCCGTCATAAGCGGCTTCAACGTCGTCCAATCCGGCGGGAAAGGGATGTTCGGGGGCCAGCCGATAATCGGGAATGAAGGCTTCCGTGTTGGCCCGGGCGGCTATGTGCCCCACCAGATGGCGGAATGCTTCCGCCGTGCCCCAGTTGAACCAGCCGCCATGGCAGTGCAGGAGGGCCTGCCCAGCCGCGGCGTCGCCTGGTATGCACCACCAACCCGCGACGCCGCCCACGGTGTCGGATCGGTAGAAGACGTCCTCGGGCGCACTGACCTTGCTTATGATGGCGTCGAAGATGCCGCGAGCGCCGACGCCCTGCATTCGACCCTTATTGGGCATGGCGAGGCCGCGCAGCGCCGCCATGGCGGCAGCATCCTCGCTGGTGAGCGGGTGGGTTGTGACCCGCGGTCCGGACCGAGCCGGGTCTTGTATCGATGCCGATTTCATGACTGCTCTCCGCAAGTTGACAGCGACGATCTAATTTAATTAACGAAACGTATCGTAATCGTAAATCGATGTCAATTGCCTTTACGTGCCGTTCTGTTAATTTTGGTTCATGTCCAAGATTCCCGTTTCAACACCCCGCTCGGGTCGGCCACGGAGCGAGGCCGCCGAAGCCCACACGGCGATCATGGATGCCGTCTACGAGCTGTTGCAGGAGACCTCGGCTCGCGACCTGACCATGGAAGCCATCGCCAAGCGCGCCGGCGTTGGCAAACCCACACTCTACAAATGGTGGTCGAACAAGGCCGCACTGATCATGGCGATGTTCCAGGAGCGCGTCTCGGGTAGACTGGATGCGGTTGAAGCCGTGACGGCGGAGGAAGTCCTTCGTGTCAGGGTGCGGGTCCTGATCGGTGAGTTCAACGGCCTGTTTGGCAAGTTCTTTGCGGACCTGATTGCAGAGGGCCAAAACGATCCTGCGGTCCTGCGAGAACTCTATGACAAGCACATTGCCGAAAGGCGCGCATCGGCGGCGGCGGATGTCGAACGCGGGAAGGCAATGGGCGAGTTTTCAAACGACACAGATGCCACCTTGCTGATCGATGCTCTCTTTGGCCCGATCTATCTCCGCCTCATGCTGAAGTTCGCTCCGCTCACGGAAGAATATGGCGACGAGCTTGTCGATCAGGTCTTGCGTGGGGTGCGGCCGAAAGATGCGACTGCTTGATGACGCAGGGCGCGGAAGGCAAGTACGAAGCTGGCGCCAGCGGTCGACGGTGCGAAAGTGGAGGCAACGAAGCGGCCGGCAAAGGCGCTTATAACGGCTTTGCGCCTCATCCCGGTCGTCGGCGCCGGCGGATCATGCCCGGCAGGACGAGAACTGATGATGCATGACGATCAGGTGGATATCGACATCGATATCGCCGGCCAGATGATCCGCGATCAGTTTCCCCAATATCGCCATGAGGACATCACCTCGATTGGATCGTCGGGAACCGTCAACGCGATCTTCCGCATTGGCTCAAAGACCGCTGCGCGGTTCCCGCTGCGGGCGATGAAGCCGGCCGATTGCGCCGACATGCTTCGGTCGGAGGCCGCTGCCTTGGTCGAGATTGGACAACATTGCCTGTTTCCGACGCCGCAACCGATTGGGTTCGGCGAACCCGGTCCTCGATACCCAATGCCATGGGCATTGCAGACGTGGATCGAAGGCGAGGTTGCCACGCCGCTCGGGCTAAGCGGATCGACGATTTTCGCCCACGACCTTGCACACCTCGTGGCATCGTTGCGCCAGGCGGACACACGGGGCAGGCGCTTCGACGGGCAAGGACGTGGTGGACATCTCCCCGATCATGACGATTGGATGGCCGTCTGCTTTGAAAACAGCGAGGGCCTGCTGGATGTGGCTCGACTGCGCGATTTGTGGGCTCGGTTGCGGGAGCTGCCCTCCGCTGGGCCTGTCGTGATGAGCCACAAGGACCTTATTCCAGCAAACCTTCTCGTGCAGGGCGAGCGTCTTGTCGGCGTGCTTGATTGCGGCAGTTTCGGGCCAGCCGACCCGTCGCTGGATCTGGTGGTCGCGTGGCATCTGCTGGACCACGAGCGAAGGGCGATCTTTCGGCGCGGCCTTCAGGTCGAGGACCTCTTATGGAAGCGCAGTGCTGCCTGGGCATTCCAGCAGGCCATGGGTCTCGTCTGGTATTACCGCCGCACCAACCCCGCCATGAGCGCGCTGGGGCGCAGCACGCTGTCTCGCATTCTCGACGATCCTGACATCTGAACCCTGATTGCCGGCGGCGAGCTACAGGGTCTGTCGGAACATTACGCTCCACCAATGCGTTTCACGATCCAGCAAGGGACATTTTTGTTGGAGGCTGAACATGCGCAGCTTCGAATTGATCGATCTGCTTTGCGTGGTCGAGGCCTGCAGGCACGATCGAGTGGTCGGAAATTTTGTCTCGATGGCTGAAGGCGTGGAAGAGTTGCGGGTGCTGACCGGCGATTTCGTGTCACCCGACGATGTGGTGGCAAACGCTCTCTCCACGGTAGCGCTTGCACGGGGCTGCTCAGTCTTGTTCGATGAACAGGCAGGGGCTGAAATTCAGCTTTAATGTCCTGATGGCTAAATCTCCATGACGCGGAAAGCCGTCCTGGGTCCGTTCGCCCGGTTGATCTAGAGCGTTTCACCGTTTCATGGAAACGGCAAAACGCTCTAACTCTTTGTTTTGACGCAATTCCCAAGGGAAAGCGCTGCGCGCTTTTCCCGGGAAAACCGCTCACACTGTTCCGGGAATTGCTCTAGCGGTAGGTTTCATAAAAACGCCCGCCACCTGGATGTGGCGGGCGTGATGGCCACAAGTCAGGTCAGGATAACGACGATCTTGAACGTATCCGGATCGACGATGACGATCCGACCGTCGGCCAATACGAAATAGTCGTAGCTTTCGTACGCCGGTACGATCTTGACAATACGCTTGGGCAGATGATGCAACCGGATCTTGTGCCGGGGAACCTCGATGCCGACCGCAATGTCGAAATCGACGTTGGACACCGGCTCGACCCGGGTCTCCTTGATGACCTGGGTGATCTGGGTTTTCTGTTCGACGGTCACATTGCTGATGGAAGCAGTCGACCCCTGATCAGTCTGCGTCGAGGTCTTGCCCTGAGCCTGCTGGTCCGTCTGGACCTTGGCCTTACCCTGGGCCTGCTGATCGGTGGTCGCATTTGGCTTGCCCTGGGCCTGCTGGTCCGTCTGGACCTTGGCCTTACCCTGGGCCTGATCGGTGGTCGCATTTGGCTTGCCCTGGGCCTGCTGGTTCGTCTGGACCTTGGCCTTGCCCTGGGCCTGATCGGTGGTCGCATTTGACTTGCCCTGGGCCTGGTCCGTCTCGACCTTGGCCTTGCCCTGAGCCTGCTCGTCGGTCTTGAGTTTCGGCTTGCCCTGGGCCTGTTGGTCCGTCTGGACCTTCGCCTTGCCTTGGGCCTGCTCGCCCATCTTCATCTTCGAGCCTTTTTGACAGTTGGCCGCGCCGGAGGCGCAATTGGCGTCACCGCCCGGCTGGGTTTCAGCCGGCTGTGTCTGGGCAATCGCGGCACCGCATCCGATGCCGAGCGCGAGCATGCTGGTGATCAAAATATGCTTCATGGGAGGTCTCCTCGAAAGCATCAGTCCCTTCGCGGGGTAAACCTCAACGAAAAAACTTCGTTCCAGGCGAATTGGCAAAATCGACAGGCGGAAATCTCAGGGAAAAGGCGGGGGACAATCACATCAGGGATGCTCTCGATGAGTTCGCGGCTTCGCGAAAAGCCGACACCTTTGCGTCGGTGGATTTGTAGAGTGTCAAGGCAAGAGTGCCGAATGCATGTACGTCCGCAACGTTTCCACTACCGAGAAGCGGGCCGAGGTGTTGCATGGAACAGTTCCGCCATACGTCAGCTATCCTGGGTGATGTCCCGGTCAGTTCGGACAATCCTGGCATGGTCTTCGATATAGTTCGCGATGACGTCGGCGCCGTTGGTCCAGGGGACCGCCTCGCAGCGCGCCGCCATTCCTTCGCGCTCGGAGGGGTCGAGCAGCTGTTCAATGAAGCGGTCAACATGTGGAAGGTCATGGTCGCGCCGCATCAGGAGGCCAAAACCGCCAAGCTCTGCCCAGCGAGCGCGGTTGAGCTGCAGGTCCATCTCATCGCTCTCGTTGGGCACGAACAAGGTCGGCACCGCGCCAAGGATGTTTTCATGAAACGTATTGTAGCCAGGCGCGACCACCGCGGCGTCGAATGCGCGGCTGTAGCGGAAACTCGGGAACAGCTCGATGATGCGATGCCTCGGACCGACCGGCTCGTCTGACTCGAAATCGGCGCGGATCGGCGAGCGGATGTCCAGCACCAGCGTATCGGGACGGTCAAGCAGGGCTTTGAGAGTGCCGTTGCGGACGCCGCGCATGTCGAAATTGCTGCCAGAGCCGAGTTGCAGGGCGACGACGGTCATGCCATCGGGTATTTCGAGGAAGTTGCGCGCGGCGGCTGTGTCCAGGCGCTGATCTGGCTCCAGCAACAACACCGGCGGAACCAACAGAACCTTGTCGCGCACTTCCAAGGTTGGGCCGTGATCGAATTCATCGGCAAGTTCGCCAGGCTCTATCACAGCGTCGAAAGCGCCCGCCATCTCAAGGAACGGGCGGTGCGATTCCCGCCACATCGGTCGACGTACCCAGATCGACAACAGGTTGGGGTCCATGGCAAGGGCTGCGACGACACCGTCGAAGACAGCCGTGGCGTCATAGGCAAATACCGCGGGACGCAGGTGACTGATCAGGTCGAACAGTTCTTCGGCAAGCACGTCGTTCCAGTCCTCGGGCGCGGCATCGATGGCGCGGTGATGGGTCAGGAAGTGAGCGTGATACCCCTCGTCGGTTGCAATTTTCATGGCATAGGACATTGTCGCAAAAACGGGCTTGAGCCCTGGCGGCAGTCGCTGGGCGACAGCCAGCTGCTGCGCGAGATGCCCCATTCCGATGCCGTTGGACGATGCAAACAGCACCTGACGTATCGGCAAAGGCTGAATCATCGACGCTCGCACGGCCGCCGCATCCCGTGGTCTGGAAATGTTGAACAGCCTCTCAAGGCGTTGCGGGAAGAGCTCGGCAGAATGGTGCCGGGCAACGAACTCCCTGGCCAAGGCCGATTGCTGCGCGTAGGCCTCCACGTCGGTGATGAACTTGCCGATGACGTGCTCAACATCTCTCGGCGCCGCATAGACTGCTGCGTCACCGAACAATGGCTGGAAGTGCGCGGGGAGAATCGTGACGAGACCTACCGCGAGCGCTTCGAGGATCGTGCGGCCAAAAGCTTCCGACCAGGAATCGCTATGGTAGTAGACGTAGAAATCGAGCCCTTGGAGAAACCCGGGAATGCCGGTCCATGCAAAGGGCAGTATTTCCCAGTTGGCCGGCAGCGGACCATAGAGTTCCTGGAGGAAGGAACCGCCGCCCAGGATCCTGATGCTGTAGCGGGCTGCGTCGGCAGGATAGACGCGCAGCGCGTCGGCGGCCCTGCTCGGCCATTTCAGTTTATCCGGGCGGGCATGGCGGCCGATGACGACCGGATTGTGCGGCGGACCGTCAGGCCTGCGAGGCCAGTCGTCGAGATCGATCAGATTGGTCCAGTTTTCAGGCAGGAGTTCCGCGCCCGCAGGCAAACGACGGGGCAAGGCATCCCGAACGACGGCACTGACGGGGGCGAGCCAAACCTTGACGCCATACGCCCAATGGCAATTGCTTACGATGCGCGCCAGGTCGTACTGCGGCTTGCCCCGCCGGTCGACCATGGGATGATGGAGAACCATGACCATGCGTTCGGTCCGGATGCCGGTCCGCCTGGTGAAGCGGTTGGACATTATCGCCGGATGGTGCACCAGGACGAGGCCGGCATCGACCTTGGTGTCTGGGTCGATCCGTTCTGTCGCGCCGCCATCTACCAGTGCCCGCAAGTCCGGATGCATCGGGTAGGGGTGACGCAGCAATGGTCCCTTCACGGCCAGCAAGCCGGTCTTGAAACCCGCACGGGCGGCCGCTCGGATTTCCACGGCGAGCGCCGTGGAGGTGCCGCCTTCGAAGCGGACATCGGCGACAAACAGAATGTCCAGCCTCATGATTTGGGCACGTTCGGCACTTTGCGGGCGGATGCCGCCGGTGCCAAGGAAACTGTCGATATTCGTGCCGTAAGTCAGAACACGGCGGGGGCGCCATTTTGCAAGAAGCAGCCGCCAGCGCTCCCGCAAATAAGCCTGCCAGGGCATGTCTGCCGCGTGCAGCCGCTGCTCCGTCAACGGAGGCAGATACTCGAAGATCACGCCGTGACGGCGGAATATCGTGAAGTCCGGATTGTCGGTCAGATAGATGAGCCGATCGCGCTTTCCGGGAAGCTTGCGCTTGGTCGTAACAATGATTTCTTCGAGAAAATCAGGATTTACGCCTAAAATTGTAACAATAATTGTTGAGACGTCTTCTTTTGATTTGTACGTATAGATACTTCCGGGGTCCCCAACTCCCGGATTTTGCTCATCCTTTCGAAGGAAAAGTTCCTTCAGCTTTCTCATCTGAATGGCGCTCACATGAGGGATGCGGGAATCTACCAATGGCGATTTGTGCGTGTCAAACGTTGAAGTCGACGCGCCGCGTCGTGTGATGCCGTCACACTGTCCTTGAGCTGGTCGGTGCAGCCTATGCAGGCGTGGCGAGAAAGCCCGCAACGCCGGCACACTCCGGTTACATGCCTTCGCCAAACTCTGCCGGCAGTCCGTCAGTGGCCAGGGCTGGTGCATTCGCCCGCCTTGCCCTTGACTGTAGGGCAGTAGGCGTATTTTCTTGTTACGGCGTGACGTTGAAAGTCCTGATGCGATGCCGCGGCCGTTTTTGGCCGAGGCTGGAGCGACGCAAATGGCAAGATTGCTGCTGGCAAAGATGGCTTCGGCCGCCGCCTTGGTTTCGACCTCTGTCATACTGAGCGGATGCGGGACGATTGCAGGAAGGCCCATCATTTGCGATTTCGGCTTTTCGCCGAAGGATGGACGGTGCGCCAAGGTCACCAAAGTCACCAAGATCACCAAGGTAAGCACGCCTCGACGCGACAAATCGAGCCCGAGGCACGGCAATTCTCACTATTGATCTGTTCGGCCCCAACGATCGGGACCGTCTTTGGTCTCTATCGCGCGTTACGGACCGTTCTGTTTGATGTACAGTTCAACTTCGCCGTCTATTTCCTTTCGAGTTGCGGGGTCTATTTTCCCGGCTATCTCAGCCTTTGCCTGTTCTCCCTGATCGGCCCGAAGCCTCGCGGCGAGCGAGGCGTCGAAGTAGGCTCGTCGCAGGTCAGGCTTGCCCCCGGCAAATACACCGTCGCGATGCCCCCATGCGAGACGGACGTAGGCGTACTCATTTCCCCGGTTTGCGGAAAGCTCAAGAAGGGTCAGGGCGCGGCGAGGATCGGCAGGCAGCTTGCGGTCGCCCTTCAGATATAGCTGTGACATAAAATAGGGTGCGTACCTGTTGCCCATGTCGTTTGCGCGCTGCAACAGTTCGAGTCCTCGCGGTACGTCCTTTTTCACGCCTTCGCCCGCGAGATACGCCTGTCCCAGGTTTGCCATCGCATCGATCTGGCCGGTATCGGCTGCTGCTGAATACAAGGAGGCCGCCTGGACGTAGTCTTGCTTGACGCCAGTGCCGAGGCGGTACGCGTCACCAAGCGCGGTGATCGCATTCGCCCAGCCACTCGATGCGGCCAAGCGATACCAAAGAACGCCTTCCTCCGGCAGCTTTGGCACGCCTTGGCCGGCAATATAGGCGGAGCCGATGTCGGTCCTGGCTCTGAGATTGCCAAGCGCGGCCGCCCGAACGTAAAAGTCGAACGCGCGGCCGTAGTCGATCTCGCGCCCCATGCCGACGCGTGCCATGTAGCCCATGTTGATGAGCGCGGCGCTGTATTGCTGATTGCCGGCCAATTCGTAGAAATGCTCGGCCCAGCTATAGCGCCGGGCAATTTCCAGAACACGGCCGAACTGGAACTGCAGGCGCGGGTTGTTGATGTCGGCCGCCAGTGCAAAAGCGCAAGCGCGCAACGCGTCCCGAACGTTGACGAGCCCGTTGGTGACACCGGGCACCGCGCGCTGTGGGTCGTTGGGATCGGCGGCGTAGAGATCGCAATCCGTGACCATCGTCCGCATGCCGCGCTGCGTGTCGGGCAGGTTGCTCGGCCAAATACGAAAGGTCTCGCTGACGGCGCGCTCGCCGGCCTGCTGGAACACGAACTCCTCGCTCAAGGCCTTGCCACCCGCCTCGACCGGCGCCGCGGCCGCGATCGAGCTAGAGACCAGATTGCCGTTGACATAGAGCCCGCGCTTGGTCAACGCAGCCACCTTGAAGCGGCTCTTCTCCGTCGCCTCGGCCGCGTAGCGGCTATTCGGAAAGACCTTCACAAAGCGCTCGAAGTCCTCCGGATTCTGGCTGTCGCTGATGAAGGACCATAACACCTCATCGATGGTCAGGCCGCCATTCGCTTCGGCAGCGTGCTCGGCTTGCGCAACCTGCTTGCCGGCGTCACCCTGCCGAAAGACGAATTTCGTTTCGATCGAGCCGGTGATCCAGGGAATTTGGGAGCCGGCTGTCGCCTGGCGAACGTCGCCCCGCACCGTGCGGAACGTGTCGTACACATCGAGATTGGGCATGAGCAGGGCGTTGGCGAGCGCCGACGAATAGGGGCTGTTGATGCCCGTCCCGTCATAGGCGACCTCACCGGCGCTGGTGGCAAAGGCGACCAGCACCTGGCCGCTGCCGGCCTCCGTGTAGGCGAGGCCTTGCTGCAACCCCTTCTCCTTGGCCACCGGATTGTTGCGGCAGGCATCGAGGATGAAGACTTTCACGCCGACCGGATCGTTCTTCACGATGTCGATCAGATCGTTGAGCCTCATGGCGTCGGCCGCGACGTCCTTGGCCGACGAGATCCGCGTATCGACGGGGAGCAGCAGGTTCTGGCCGTTATACTGCAGGGCGTGGCCGGCGTAATAGAAGACCGCCATGTCGGCGCCTATGAGATGCGCGCGTATCGCATCGTTCAGGTCTTTCTCCGCCGATTTCTTGATATCGTAAAAGAGCAGGACGTCGAATTTGAGCTCGGTCAAGGTATTGGCGATGAGCTTGGCGTCGTTGCGGGGATTGGTCAGAGGGGCAAACGGATATTCGCTGTTGCCGACGACAATGGCCGCGCGCCGCTCGGCGTGGGCCTGGGCGAGCCAAAGCGCGCTGAACGCGGCCAGGAACGCGAGCAGGAGCCCTTGCCTCAAATAGCTGGAAAAGCTCTTCCGCAACATGCCTTCACCGCCATTTTCAAGAGGGAAGCATCCTGCTGATCATAACCCAAACAACGGCAAAATTCCAACGACCGCAGGCGCTGCGCATCGTCGGAACCTTATCTACAGCGAGGGCTTCAGATCGCGCGGGAAAAACGGATCGGCGCTGATGCCGGCGAGGGGGCCGCGCCGACATGTTTCGGTATTCGGAATTGTGTTGGACGATCGACAGCACGCGCCCTGATCGGGGCCCCAAGGCTACCGATCGACCATCGCCATCCCACGCTCGCCATAACGCGGGCCGGAGATTTTTCCTGGCGCCAGCGCCTCGTCCAGCGCGGCCATTTCGGCGGCGTCGAGTTTCAGCGAGGCGGCGGCGATGTTCTCCTCCAGATATTGTCTGCGTTTGGTGCCGGGGATCGGCACGATATCGACAGCGAAATCGCTGCCTTTGCCGAGCAGCCAGGCCAGCGCGATCTGGCCGGGCTTGACGCCGCGGGCAGCCGCGATGTCGCGCACGTTGCTCGCCGCCTCGACATTGGCGTCGTAATTCTCGCCCCGGTAGCGCGGGTCGTTGCGGCGGAAATCGCCTTCGGGATAGTCCTCGGCGCGCTTGACGTCGCCGGTGAGGAAACCACGGCCGAGCGGCGCGAACGGCACCAGGCCGATGCCGAGTTCTCCGAGCAGCGGGATGATCTCCGGCTCCAGATTGCGCTCCCACAGGGAGTATTCGCTCTGCAGCGCCGAGACGGGAAAGACGGCATGCGCCCGGCGGATGTTGGCGCTACCTGCCTCCGAGAGGCCGAAAAAGCGCACCTTGCCTTCGGCGACCAGTTTGCCGACCGCGCCGGCGACATCCTCCATCGGCACACCGGGGTCGACGCGATGCTGGTAGAGCAGGTCGATATGGTCGGTGGCGAGCCGGCCGAGCGAGGCTTCCACAACCTCGCGGATATGCTCGGGCCGGCTATCGACGCCGCCGATCTGCTTGCCGTTTTCGATGCGGAAGCCGAATTTGGTGGCGATCGTCACTTGGTCGCGCTTGCCCTTTAGCGCCCGGCCGAGCAATGCCTCGTTGGTGTGCGGGCCATAGACCTCGGCGGTATCGAGGAAGGTGCAGCCAAGTTCGATGGCGCGATGCAGCGTGGCGATGGATTCGGCCTCGTCGGCCGGACCGTAGGACTGGCTCATGCCCATGCAGCCGAGACCGATGGCCGAGACTTTCAATCCCTGGCTGCCGAGTTTTCGTGTGGTGAGGGTCATGGCTGCGCTGCTCCGGTTGGGGGTTGCAGCACCATATAGAGCGTGCGCTCAGTTGCCATAGGTGTCTCGCGCCGCCTCAACCGACTGTGATCAAGGGCGCCGGCCAGGCTCACGCCGGAGCCATGCGTCAGTCCACATGTTGGAAGCGACGCCGCGCCCACATGGCGCTGCGTCGGAGCGACATCACTGGATCGAGGCCGGCTGCGACAGAATGACGGGCCTGATCGCTGGTTCCTCACCCTCGACAATGCCGTTTCCGGACAGCGCCAACCCGTTGACCAAGGTGTCGAATTCGATTGGCGCGCCAAGCAGTTGGGCCGCCCGCAAAACCAGGTATTCAATATCCTCGAGGGCGACGTTCTCGGCCAGATTCAGGACTCTGACCTGCTCGGCCGTCGTCGTGATGTTGACGATGCCTGCCGTCTTGAACGCCTTCTCGACCGCTGAATTGACGTCGCCGCGCAGGCGCATGGAGTATTCGTGCCGCATCGAAACCTCCCAAAGGGAACGGTTTTCTGTTCAGGCTAAAGCATGCGCCCGGAGCGTCGGACTGGCAAGTGAAATTTTCGGAATATCCAAATAAAATCAGTTAGTTAGGATAGTTACAGAAATGTGCATCAGGCGTTCGATGGGTATCATGAGTTTGATGTGTTGAGGGCCCATTGGCTGGTCTTGACGTGTAATGAGCGTCACCATACTTATAAGCTGAATGAGCTAAATACTAACTCACGGTATTTTTAGTCCTGAGGGAGGAGGGCGCACGTGGCTGAACTGGAACGCCCGGAACGTCTGCAGATCATGCTCACCACGGACGAGTTGGCGGCGCTGGAAAACTGGCGTTTCGAAAGGCGCATGCCAAGCCGCTCGGCAGCGGTCAGGGAACTGCTGCGGCGCGGTCTTTCCTCGGACGGGTTCCTGATGGCCGAGCAGGGGATCAAGTCGCAGGAGTTCGGTGTCCTACCCGACGACGACAAGACCAGCGATAGGCCTTCGGAGTGAAGCCGGCTCCATCGGTGACGCGCCCCATATGCGAATTGCGCGCGGGGGAGATTGCCTTGATCGGCTTTCGCGCTACCTCATGCCAATGAGCGAAATGGTGGCGACGACGGCGGACATCGCAACAAACAACCAAAAACAGAACGCGACCGCCGACGCACGCCTCGCGGCCATCGTCGATTCTTCTTTCGATGCCATCATCAGCAAGGATTTGAGCAGCATCATCACGAGCTGGAACCTGGCGGCCGAACGCATGTTCGGCTACACCGCCGAGGAAGCCATCGGCCAGTCGATCCTCATGCTCATCCCCGATCACCTCAAGAGCGAGGAGACCGAGATCATCAGCAGGATTCGCAGTGGCCACCGCGTGGCGAGTTATGAGACGACGCGAAGGCGCAAGGACGGCGCGCTCATCTCCGTCTCGCTGACGATTTCGCCGATCAAGAACGCCAATGGCGAGATCGTCGGCGCCTCCAAGATCGCCCGTGACATTTCCGCCGCAAAGGAGAGTGAGCGCCGGATCAGGCTGCTGATGCGGGAGGTCAACCATCGCGTCAAGAACCAGTTCGCCGTCATCCTGTCGATGGTCAGGGAGACAAGCAAGCGCTCGAGCGACCCACAGGAGTTCGAGGAACTGATCCGCGCCCGCATCATGGCGTTGTCGCGTTCGCATGATCTGCTCGTCACCTCGGAGTGGGCCGGCGCCAGCCTGTTCGACCTGATCCAGGAACATCTGAAGCCTTTCGGCCGCGAGGAGCAGATCCTGCTCTCCGGCCCGGTCCTGACGTTGCAGTCGAATGCGGTGCAGAATCTCGGCATGGCTTTCCACGAGCTCGGCACGAACTCGTCCAAATATGGCGCGCTGGGCAGCGAAGACGGTAAGGTCGAGATCACCTGGACAATCGGTTCAAGCGCCCAGGGCTCCGGCGCCCAGGACTTGGGCGCTAAGGACTTGGGCGCTAAGGACTTGGGCACCAAGGACTTGGGCACCAAGAACGCCGGCGCATCGGGCGGGCGCGACTTCCAGCTGCTGTGGACCGAGACCTCCAAGCCCCGTGGGGACGACAGGCGAGACGAGAGCACGCGCAAGGGATTCGGCACCGTTGTCCTGCAGCGGGTGGCGCCGCAGTCGCTGGGCGGGTCGGCTCAACTGGAGCGCTCGCCCGGTCGTCTCAGCTGGCGCCTCAGCGCGCCGCTGGCATCGATCATCGTGCCGCAAGCCGGCGTCGAACCCGACGACGGCGCAGCGCCGGGCTTCGGCATCTGAACGCCCCGTTTGCCCCATCAGGATTGGCGTCGTGCCCAACCGGGGCGGCGGGTTTTTCCGCCGCCCCGGCTTGCCGGTCACCGGTGATGGGGGAGATGCCTTTCGGCATCGACTTCCCCAATGGTGAAGCTCTGGAAGCCCGGCATGAGCTGCCATATGGCTGCAAGCTCTATGATCAGATAGGCCAGGCGGGCCAGCATGGCGCCCCCAAGGACCGTGCCGATTACGTCATAGCCGGTCACACCCATGGACAGCCAGTTGAGACCGCCAAGGATGATGAGGGCGAGCGTGACGAGGTTCATGATGCGCATAAACGCCTCCTGATGTTGCCTGACAAAAAGACGTCCGCAAAAAAACGCTTGCCGTTTCAAACGGTTCCGTCGATCACGAAATTGTGAATGAGGGTTGCGGTCCGTGAATGCGGCGCGGCCTACTCGACCAGTATATGCGCCTCGCGCGCGGCCTCGATCAAAGCCTCCCTGGCGATATCGGGAGACACATCGCCGCTTGTCGCGCGGCGGCAGGCGCGCAGCGCGGACTGATGTTTCGGGCTGCCGGCGTCGCGCCAGTGTGTCGTCAACAATTCGATGGCCTGCTGTGTATTGGACAGGTGACGGGTGGCGCCGGCCACACCGACCGAAACCACCACGGGCCTGGAGAACCATGCAGTTTGCATTGCAACCTCGACAAAGTTGCTGGCGAAAAACGCGCATGCCGGCGCAAAGTTTCACCGGTTCCAATCACTGTCGCGTGAGGCTGGGCGTCGGCCAAGAACGCATCGTCCCTGGCCGCGCCAGCAGCGCTAGCCAGAGGGTGCCCTTAGCGACCACGATCGCTGCATCTTCGAAAGTTCGCTCGGAGATATGCACGAGGCACGAGACCTGAAGGTCCCGAGGGCTTCCTGTCGATAGCGAGACCTGTTCCTCGATACGCGGCACTGTCTGGAAAATGGCGTCGTTAGCGCATTGGAAAGCACGCGTGGTAACTGTTGATTCAACCATTGCTGGTATTTTGAATGGGTGTGGTAGCGGCTCCGGCAGTGCAACGGGGGCCGGGTTGCCGGAGCCGCCTACGCGGTCCGGTTGGGGTCTGACCGCGCTGTTCCAAAATAGGACAGCGCGGTCAACGATTCGTTAAAATCCAAGATAGCTAATTAAGTTTGCGCTAATCGAACGGCGATGTTCCAGCGATGGGAACGGCATTCGATGGAAGATGAATCACGGGTCGACGGAACATTAGTCGTTTCTAATAGTTTACGTTGTCGGCAGGATGGGGGCATTCCTGCTGAAGATCGGCTCTCCGATCGGCCCGCGCGCCTCTCCCGAGAGCGCGGGCTTTTCCGCGCCGATAGAACGGGGCGGCGGCCCGGCACACTTGGTTGGGGGAAAGTGATGTGCCGGGCCTAACCGGCGTGGGGCGGCTGCCGGCTGGCTATATATGCGGCATGGCTGGTAGGGCTGAAGCATTCAAATGAAGGAGGTGTATATCGCGATTGGATAAAGTAACGGAACGTCCAATGGACGATACCGGAACCAAAGCGGTTACGTCAGACCTTTGCGTGAGGACCATGGGACCTTGGTCCCCATGGGAAAAGCCCGCCGCAGGAGCGACCTGCAGCGGGCTTTTGTAGTGGCTACATCCCGAAGGAATCGACCGCTTGTGATTGCACTGTGAACCAAGTGGCCGCGTCAGCCTATGGTGTGATCGCGGAAGGCAGGTTTGGGGCTCGGTTACAGACACGGTGGGATGCTCCTGCTCGCCGAGACACCGGGAAGGTGGCTTTGCGTTCTTGCCCAGGTCCCATGTCCTGAACCTTCCTTGTGCGATGATATTCGACAGATCTGGAAGCCGACGATCTGATTGTGCCTGGTTCCCGCTCATGGGCTCGAACCACGATTCACGCCTTCAAAGGGCGCTGTCCTACCATTAGACGAAGCGGGAGAAGCTCGGATGGTTATGCCGCCAGGACGGCGAGGCGTCAATTCGGGAAGTTGTCGACCGGCTCTTCGCAGCGATAGACCGGGCAGTGCCCGTCGCGCGCCGGGATATAGGCCGACATCGGCACGTCCGGCCAGTCGCATTCATTGCCGAACGGCCTGACATAGCGGTCATAGGTGTTCGGTCCCGTGGTCAGCACCACGGCGCGGCGGCTCTGGATCATGGCCCGGATCTCGGCGCAGCTCATGCCGCGGCTGTCGGGTCGCGCCTCGGCTGCAGCGGTCGCCGCGAGCATGGTGCCCAAGGTCATCAACAGGACAGGAAGGCGAGCGGACATGGTGGCCTCTTTGGTTCGGGTGCTGCATGCATTGTCCCATAAAACCCATCATGTGTCCGCCGGTTCCGCGACGGCCGAGCATTGCGCCCGAAGCCATGTGCTGTTCCTTCTGCGGCGGCCGCGACCGCCTCTATGAGGAGTGCCCGCAGAGGACCGATCCGCCTGCCGCTCCATCGGACGATGCGGAGAAACCTAGCTGACCCGGTCCTTTAGGCGGCGGCGCCGGCAAGGTCGACCACTAGGCGCGGCCCGGTTCGCCGAAGAAATCCGCCAATGCCCGCGCGGTTTGTTCCGGCGCCTCCTCGGGGAAGAAATGGCCGCCGGGCATGGCCCGCCCGCGGACATCATCGGCCCAGCCCCGCCAAAGAGCCAGCGGCCCGCCTTCGCCCGCATACCAATCGGCAAGCGCGCCTTGCCCGCTCCACAGCGCCAGCACCGGGCAGCGGATACGCCGTCCGGCGGCCTTGTCGGCATGGTCGTGCTCACGGTCCAGCGTCGCCGCCGCGCGGTATTCCTCGCAAATGGCGTGGATGTGGGCGGGATCACGCAAGGCATCGATATAGGCCTGGCGCACCTCGGGCGGAAACGCCGACGGCGATGATCCCCAGCCGCCGAGCGCGTTGTCGACGATCGGCTCGGCGGATCCCGCCAGCATCAACTCCGGCAAGGGCTCGGGCTGCGCCAGCAGCGACCACGGCCAGTAGCCCTGTGCCAGTCTGGCGTCGGCCCGATCCCACGCGTCGGCCGTTGCGACGATGTCCAGCACCGCAAGCTTTTCAACGCGGCCGGGATGATCGAGCGCCATGCGGTACGCAACCCGCCCACCGCGATCATGGCCGGCGACCATGAAGCTGCCAAAGCCGAGCTTGGCCATCAGGGCCGCCATGTCGGCGGCCATGGCCCGTTTGGCATAAGGGGCGTGCGCGCTGTCCGACGACGGGCACGCGCTGGCGCCATAGCCGCGCAGGTCGGCGCAGATGACGGTGAACCGCTTGGCCAATTCAGGCGCCACGTCGCGCCACATCAGATGGGTCTGCGGAAAACCGTGCAAGAGCAGCAGCGCCGGACCGCTGCCCGCCCGGCGGACAAATATGCCGGCCTCGCCGGTATCGATCTCCATCGTCTGAAAATTACGGAGCATGATGGTGCCTCCTTGCCGCCAACGGCCGGAGGCTGGATTTGGTTGCGGACGGTCGCGCCGGGGCGCCCACCTTTGTTCGCCAACCTTTCGGGCCGTTGGGCGTTGTCCCTGCGAGGCAGGCCGCCGCGGGCGGCCGTGCAAGCAAAAGGAGGCTCGGATGAAACCTCTCGTCATCGCGTCGCTGATGCTGGCCCTGGCCGTGCCGGCGGCGGCACAGACGGACCAGCAGGGCACCGACCCGGCCCCGCAGGTCGACAAATGCCGGGTCCAGCCCGATCAAGGCAAGCAGCAGCCAGGTGGCGGCAATCTGAGCGAAAAGCTCAATGATTGCGGCGGCGTGCTGAGGCCGCCGGCCACTGGCGACCAGGGCATGGCCACGCCGGCGCCCGACGTAGGCAAGACACCGGTGATCAAGCCGGGCCAAATTCCGGCCCAGCCTCCGGCTCAGTAGAAGGCGGTCCGGGCATTGTTTCCGCAAGGCGATCGTCTTGATGCCGATGGCGCCAAGAGCTTCGGGAGGGATTGCTGGCCACAGCCCTAGCGAACCAGCACGCCGGCATGATCGCACAACGCCGTAAAGGCCTCCTGCGCCTGCGCCGCGCCGTCCTTGTCTTCCAGCGCCGCCTCGATCTTTTCGCGCGCGGCCTGGTAGAAGGGACCGCGGCTGGCATGCGGCCAGTCGATCAGGATTTCACTGGCGTCCTGAAGGGTCGCCACCTCACGGATCGTGTCGGAGCCGTGCGGCTTGATCCGCACCGGTGTCGACAACATCACATCGGCCATTGCTTTTCCCGCCTTTGGTTTTTCCGCTATTGGAGGATGCGGGCTTCGCGCGCGGCGTCGATCATCGCCCGCATCGCCTTTTTCGGCGGCGTCCAGCCATCCAGTGCGTCGCGGCAGCAGCGCAGCGCCGCCTGGTAGCGCCGGCCTCGGCCGGCCGGCCAGTCGCCGAGGCATTCCAGCCCCTCCCAGGCACTGCGCACCACGCGTTCACGCTCGGGGGCGAATTTCAGGCGGATCGGTCGGGGAAACATCTTGTCGTTCAACTGAAATCTCCGTGGCATGTCGCCCGACAGTGACCGTCGTTCTGGAACGGCGGCACGCATGAGGGGCGTCGGATAACGGCGCCGACAAAGGAGGGTTCCAGGCCCGAAGGATCAATTTTCAATCGTGCGCGACGGTGTCCGACAAAGGCCTCGGCGCCGGCGGCTCGGCATCTTCAGGCGTTGGCCCGTCAAGGGGCCGGTCGTGCTCGAATTGTTCGGTGCCGGGCAAGGCATGCAGCCAGGTCTCGCGGCGGCCGATCCACAATTCATATTGCGGCTCCAGGTCGGTCGGCGCGACGTCGAGGCTGCCGAGCATCACCTCGACCTCGGTGTCGCCGATCCAGGCGACGCGGCTGCCGCAGGTCGGGCAAAAGCTGCGCGTGCCGTAGCTGGCGACCTCGCCCGATGTCTTGAAGACGTCGAGCGGCCAGATGGCGAAGGCCGAATAGGCCGAGCCGCTCGCCTTGCGGCAGTCCTTGCAGTGGCAAAGGCCGACGCGGATCGGCTGGCCGGTGACGACGAAATGCACGCCGCCGCACAGGCAACTCCCGGTTCTGCGTGTGGTGTCGGACATGATCGCGGCCCTCCCTCGGTCTGGCGTTCGTCAGTCTGGCACGTTGCTGGCGGGGCGGGACAGATGCTCGTCGGCCATTCTGTTGGCCAGAAACCGGGACAAGACATCCCGTTTCGCCAACCGGGGTGGTGCTACCAACCCGGCCGATGCGGCCCGCAGCATCTTCAACGCCATGCCGGCGAAATGGTTGCGGCTTGCGGCCGTCCTATCCGCGCGCGGCCATGTGATTGTCGAGCTTCTTGCGCGACGGGCCGTAGCGCTTGATGATGGTCTGGGCTTCGCTCTGCGGGATGCCGTATTTGCGCGCGAAGGCGGCGACCTCGTAGGTCTCCTCGCTCGAAACCAGCTTGCGGTCCTGTTTGGTCTTCGATTTGTCGTCGGGCATGCCGGGCCTCGCTCTCTGTCAGCCGCATGATCACGCGGACATCATTATATAGGATGCCGCGGTCAGACATAACAGCGACCGGCGCTGCTGGTTCCATGGCGGAGGACAGAAGCCTGACGCGGATCGCAGGTCGTCAGGCCGATGCAGCGCCCGCGGCACGGGGCGGTCTCGGCGCATTCGGCGCAAGGCGCGCTGGCGCCAAGGGCCGGGCGCTCGGGGATCATGCCCTTGGTTCAAAAAGCTCGACCACGTTGCCGGACGGGTCTTCGCAAAGGATCTGGCGGCCGCCGGGGCCGTCGACGATCTCGTTGCGGAACGGCACGCCGGCCTCGGCCATCCGGGCGGCGAGCGCCGGCAGGTCCTGCACCTCGATGACGATGCGGTTCCAGCCGCCAGGCTGCGGCGTGCGGCCATCCGGCATCGGTCTTGCCGCCGAGGCCATCGGGCCGGCGAGCCAGAACGTCAGGTCGTCGCGCTTGAGGATGGCCATCGCCGGACCGAACTGCTGGCGCAGCGCGAACCCCAGATGGCTGGTGTAAAATTCTATCGCCTGCTCGACATCGCTGACGAGATACCGGACCGTCGCCATTGCTGGCTCCCTCGCAAACTGATCACGCCCCCTTGGCGAGGGTAGCTTTCGGGGCGGGTCGCGGCAAGGTTGCAACCCGGCGACGGCGTCCTGTCGGTGAGCGCCGGCCCGCTGCCGACGCCCGCCGCGGCCGCGCTTGCGGACAAAATTTCAGGCCGGTGTCGGAACCGCACGGCCTCGCCCGTCCTTGGGTCGATATCCATCGCAACCCTGGAGAGACAATATGCCGGACATTATTCAATCGCCGTGGCAGACCGCGGCCATCCTCATCGCCCGCCTGATCTTCGCCGCCATGTTCCTGATGGGGGTGGCCTTCAAGTTCATGGACATGGGGGCCACCGCCGGCTACATCGCCGCCGCCGGCTTCCCGTTTCCGCTGTTTCTGGCCTGGTGCGCCGCGATCCTCGAGACGCTGCTGGTGATCGCCTTCCTGACCGGCGCGCTGTTGACCCCGGCGGCGCTCGTCGCGGCGGTCTATGTCACCTTCCTCGGCTTTGCCTTCCACGGCCCGTCGCACTGGGCCTCGAACCAGGCCGAGTTCGGCGCCTTCATGTCGCATTTCCCGTTCGCCGCCGGCCTGCTCTTCGCCGCCGTCCACGGGCCGGGACGGACGCTGGCGCTGAACCTGGGCTGGCCGGGCAGGGCGTGAGGGGAGGCAGGGCGTAAGGCGAGCAACGAAAATTGCAGGTTCGCCGTTTCCGTGAAACGGTGAACCATCCGGGCCTCACAGCTGATCGTTGTAGGGCTCCTTCATCTGGCCGACCATGCGGGCCAGCTTCGAGAAGGACGGCATGTCGGCCTCGGGCTGGCACTGGTTGGCGAGTTCCAGCAGCCGGATCGGGAAATTGACGGCGTCGCGGCTCGACGCCGACATGCCATTGGACCGCTCCTCGCCGGTTTCGCTGGCCTCGGCCTTGCGTAGCGCGATGTCGATCTCCTCCGATGTCAGCACCCCCTTGCGAACCAGCACGTGGTTGATCGAGGCGACGGCCATCAGCAGGCCTTCGAGTTGCAGATTGGCGACGTTCATTGGGGTTCCCTCCATTGACCAAAGGGGAAACGCGCCAGCGGCGTTTCCGATCCGAAGCCAGGCGCGAGCCGGTTTCAACCGGGATGCCGGGCAGGGCGCTGGCTCGTGCGACTGGCCTATTCCTGCGTCAGGCGCTCGCCATATTCGCGCCACACCGCCTTGACCTCCAGGCTGCCGAGGCGCGGGATCGACGGATCGCCGCAGGTGATGGTGACGGCGCCGATATCATAATTGGGGTAGGCGTTGGCGACGAAGCGGATCGCTTCGCCGAGCGAGTTCACGCGGATGACCGGATCAGCCTGGCCCTGACCGGTGCTGCGCACACCGGAAACCGTGGCTGGAGCATGCCGCATCCTGAAGACGGATGCCATGGCTGGCCTGTCCATCGTCCTCTCCCACAAGGCCGTGCGACGCGAATCATTCCATGAGCTTCTTCTGATGGTCCCACAGCTGCCGGCTGATGAAAAGCCGGCTAGCCGATGTGGGTTTCGGCCGCGGCGCGGAGCTTGATCGAGGAGGAGGCTCGAGGGTTTTAGCGATCTAGGAATTTTTTCCTTGACCGGGTGAGGGCAGGCATGCTACATTTTTGTCCATGGTGCTGATTTGCGCCAAAGACCCGCCGCCGAGGCGGGTTTTGTGTTTTGGGCGCCTTGTCGGCCGATCCGCCCGGCCGCCAACTTTGTATGCCGGCGGGCCAGCGATCTTTGCGAGAAATCCAATGACCCAGCGCTACGCCACGATCATCGCCGACGATGACGGCCGCGAAATCGTCAGCGCCATTGGCGAATTCGAGGGCGCGCCGCCACGCCCGCGCCTGGGCCGGATCGAGCCGGTGGCAGCAGGCGTGCTGATCGGCATGGTGCGGGATGCGGAGGGTGGCTTTGGTTTCCCGCAAGCCGCCATCGGCGGGCAGGCCATCGGTCTCGTATTGGCGCGGCTCAGGGCGCAGGCCAGCGTGGCAAAACGCGCCGTTGCGCCAGACCCTGCCGCGACCGCAAAGCCGAAGCGCGCGAAGAGCGCCAAGGTGGCGAAAAGGAAATCCCGCCGGAAGAAACCGGCGAGATCGGTGCCGAAGACGGCCTTGGCTGCTGCCGCCAGCGGCGCCGTGGATCAAGCCGATGGCTGACGAAGCCGCCGGCAAGCCGACGCGCGCCAAGGCGAGGCTGGCAAGGCGCAAGCCCGTCGCCAAGCCTGCCTTGGCACGGAAGCCTCACGCGACGCGGACGAAGAAGACGCTGGGCGATGATTTTCTCGCCGCCGTGCGGGCCGATTTCCGCGCGCATGGCGCCGGCGTCATTGCCGAGGTGCGGGCCGACAAGCCCGACCAGTATCTGAAGATCGTGCTGTCGGCGCTGCCAAGGGATTTTGATGTCGCCGTCAACCATCTGGACGCCCTGAGCGATGAAGAAATCCGCAGTCGTATCCGCAACCTCGAAACCATCCTCAAGCCGTTCCTCGAAGAATCCGCCGATATCAGCGAAGACGGAATATCTGGCGCTGCTGGCTGAGCTTGACCGCCGCAGACGCTGCAACCAGCTGGCGGCCTACAAGCCGTATTTTCGCCAGGCTGAATTTCACGCGGCAGGTGCGCTCAACCGCGAAAGGCTGTTCATGGCCGGCAACCAGCTCGGCAAGACCAGGGCCGGCGGCGCCGAATGGGCGATGCACCTGACCGGCCGTTATCCCGCGTGGTGGCAAGGCAAGGTTTTCGACACGCTGGTGCGGCTGTGGGCC
Source organism: Mesorhizobium sp. 43Arga (assembly GCF_053714255.1). NCBI lineage: Bacteria > Pseudomonadati > Pseudomonadota > Alphaproteobacteria > Hyphomicrobiales > Phyllobacteriaceae > Mesorhizobium > Mesorhizobium sp. 43Arga. The sequence goes on along the minus strand of NZ_JBSKBO010000002.1, from coordinate 693,712 downwards.
GCCGGCGTGACCGGCGAGGGCACGCGCGATAACCCGCAGCGCGTGCTGGTCGGCCCGCCGCAGCAGCAGGCGGCCTGGGGCACCGGCATGATCCCGGCCGATGCTATTCGTCACACCATCATGGGCCGCGGTGCACCGAGCGCGCTCGACAGCGTCGTCGTACGCCATGGCGGCGGCGGCGATGTCCAGGCCGGCGAGAGCGTGCTGTCGTTCAAGAGCTTCGAGAAAGGCCGCGAGAAATGGCAGGGCGAGACGCTGCACGGCGTCTGGTTCGACGAGGAACCGCCGCTCGACATCTATTCCGAAGGCCTGACCCGCACCAACGCGACCGGCGGGATTACGATCGTCACTTTTACGCCGCTGCTCGGCATGAGCGATGTGGTGCTGCTGTTTTTGTCGGCGGGGGATGTGGAGAGGATGGGGAAGGGGTGAGAAGCGGTCCGCTTTAGCGGGCGAAAAGCCAATTGCTTGGCTTTTCGAGCTTCGAACGCCTTGAGCCTGCGAAAGGCCGGGGCACCTCTCAAAACCTGGTTCCTCGCGCCCGCCAGGGGCGGGGGAGAGGTGGCCGCGAAGCGGACGGAGAGGGGGCTTCGTAGGGCGCTGGCTTAACAGGATCGGCCTTGCTTCGTCTTGCTAAGTCAGCGCCATCCCCCTCTCCGTCGCGGCTTCGCCGCGCCACCTCTCTCCCCACATTCGCGGGGGCGAGGAACCCAAAATTTCCAAAGGCTCCCCCAATGTCCCGTCACGTCACCTTCATGACCATCGACGATGCCGCGCATTATTCGCCCGAGGAACGCGCGGCGATCGTTGAGGCCTATCCCGAGCATGAGCGCGAGGCCCGCGCGCTGGGCATTCCGGTGCTGGGCTCGGGCCGCATCTTTCCGGTGGCCGAGGCGCTGATCGCCTGCGAGCCGTTCCGGCTGCCGCGCTACTGGCCGCGTATCGGTGCGCTCGATTTCGGCTGGGACCATCCTTCCGCCGCCGTCGAACTCGCCTGGGATACGGAGGCTGATGTCGTCTATGTCACAAAAGCAGCGCGGGCCTCGCAGCAGACGCCGGCGATGCAGACGCTGACCCTAAAACCCTGGGGCGAATGGCTGCCCTTTGCCTGGCCGCGCGACGGCCGCCGCGAGACGCTGGAAGGGGCCGGCGTGGCGCTGGCCAAGCAATATTCAGCGCACGGGCTGAACATGCTGTCGCGCCACGCGCAATTTGCGGACGGTTCGGTCTCGGTCGAGGCCGGGCTGATGGAGATGCTCGACCGCATGCAATCCAGCCGCTTCAAGGTGTTTTCGACGCTCGCCGACTGGTGGGAGGAGTTCAGGCTTTTTCGGCGCTTCTATTGGGATGTGGTGCTTGGCGCCGAACTGCCCGATGGTGTCGACTACGCCGTATTCGACTTCGCGGTGAACAGCGGACCGGGCAGGGCGGCAAAATACCTGCAGGCAAGCGTGGGCGTCTCGCAGGATGGGCGCATCGGTCCGGCGACGCTGGCGGCCGTCAAGATAAAGCCGGCTGGCGTCGTCATCGACCAGCTTTGCGATGCGCGGCTGGCGTTTCTCAGGCGATTGCCGACATGGGCGACATTCGGGCGCGGCTGGTCCGATCGGGTCGGGTCGGTGCGAGCCCAGGCCCTGCTGATGTCGGCACAGCCTGCGACGCCCGGGCCGGTTCCTCGACCGGTCCAGCTGCCGCCCGGAGCTGAAACGCCCGCCGGCAACGCGCCCGTGCCGGCGTCGCCGACACCGGGCGGTTCCGGCGTACCGGCTGCTGCCAGGGCTAGCCGTGTCATCGCAGCTTGCCTGCTCATCGCCTATGCCACCTGGCATCACATTGCCGTCGCCTTGCAAGGGATGTTCTGACCATGGCCACTATCACCCAACCGACCAGCCGCCCGACCAATAAGCTGACGGCCGCGACCATTGCCGCCGCGGCCATGTCGGTGTCCGGTGTCTTCGTGCGCAATCTCTGGCCGTCCTGGTACGACGCCGAAACCTGGGCCACGCTTCTGCCGATTGCGGTCTTCGCCCTCGGCTATCTGGTCAAGGATGAACCCAACCGATGAGCGCGCTTCTCACATTCGTGGCTAGCAATCCGACCCTTCTCGGCATTGGTGCGGCGATCCTCGCTGCACTGGGCTGGGGTGTTCGCCAGCGGCTTGCCGGCGAGCGAAGCGAGCGCGCCCGGCAGGCCGCCGCCGAAGCCGCCGCGCACGACATCGCCGACCAGGTCCAGAAGGATGTCGGCGCACTGCCGGCCGCCACAGCGCGAAAGGAGCTCAAATCATGGGCAAGGGATTGATGCTTGTGTCCGTCCTGGCCGCTCTGGCCGGCTGCACCACCGTCAAGGGCGGATTCTGTGGGGTGTCCAGCCCGCTGCGCCTGTCGGCGGCCGCGGTCGATGCGCTGTCAGACGCCGAGGTCAAGGCGATGTTGGCGCACAACCGCAAGGGCGAAAAACTGTGCGGGTGGAAGCCATGACGGTCGTCGCACTTCCGCTGGACGCGGCCATGCTGCTTGCCGGGCTGGTCATCTTCGGCGCCGGATCGATCTTCGGCTTCCTCGTCGCGAGGGCGATGAAATGATGCACGATCTCTTCGACCTGCTCGGCATCAAGGGACCGGTCGTCGTCGCCGGTCTGGCCGGCGGTGTGCTGCGCGCTTTGTCGCGCCACCGCTACAAGCTGCGCGAAATGGTGGCCTCGCCGATCTGCGGCGCGCTCGCAGCGGCCTATCTGACGCTGCCCGTGGTCCAGTATTCCCGCGCCACGGGCCTGCCGCTGGCCAATGACGACACGACGACGCTGGCGGCGGCGTTTCTCATCGGCGTCTGCGCCATGTGGATCTCGGACATTCTGTTCGAGGTGATCGTGCGGAAGTTCAGGCCGGCGACGGATGACTGAAAGGCCGCAGAAGCGGGCTTCTGTGTTGCTGATGGTTGCTTCGTTGTCTCCCGGCAGGCTAGGCGGCGCGACCGCGCTGATGGCCGTGGCGGCCTTTGGCTCCGATATAAGTGCCTCTCAGTGGAATCTGGTTTTGAAGACACGAAAGACTTCGCACCAGAGGCGGAAATCGGCCGGTCGCCCGGCGAAGTGTGCTTCCATGGCACAGTAGGCCGCTGCGGTCTGCGCTTCCGGCCCATAGAGTTCGATTGCGGCAATTACTGCATCGTTAGGATCGGCAAAATCTGAAAGCCTCAGTGCCGCGCCATTGTCTGTCCGGAGCATCGAGCAACACCTTCTGTTCAGCGCCTTCATGCCGCATATGTGGCGCAAATCACTCCACCTGCGGCCCAGCGGCCTGTTGCTAGAGGGGACTGGCAGCGGAAAGCCGCTGGGCCTGACCGGCAGGGCCTTGAGGATGGCAGCGCCGACTGGCGAATATGTATGCCCCCCTGCTCATATCGGCGAAACATGCGAACGAAGGAAGGGCAAGGCGCGCTGGCTCCGGCTGGCAGGCTTTTCGTTTTAGGAACAATTTCAGCGGAGGCTGATTGAATCACGGTTTTCGAGGAACGAGCAGCTGTCGTGGCTTCGCCATCGGGGATGGGCACCTTCGCCCTCAGTCTGCCTTGCCGCGCCTCCAGGAACACCAGTATTTGGGCGGACTAATTTGCTTCGGAAGCCCCCGCGCCCTTGTTGGGGCGGAATGGAGCACCAATCGAATGATGCGCTTGCCTCCCCTATCATTGCAAAATACATGGCCGGCGTCATTGGGCAAACCGAACGATTTCGCTCTCCAGGCAACCACGTCAAGCCAAATCGCTCGTGGATCGTAGTTCGCCGGCATTCGGAACTGAAACAGGCTTCGCAGCTTCTATCTGAGCGAAGCTTAATGAGGGGGGCCTAATGTTCAGTGACAAGGAAACCCGATTTTTAGAGGCTGGGCTGCTCATGGCGGTGCCGCTCTCAATCCTGATCGCGGTCTTCGTGGTTAGCGTCACGTTTGGCTGGTTCGGGTGACAGGTTGCCGCGGCGGGGCGCGATCCAGGAAGAGCTCCGGCCTTGCCCTGCGTCCGAGAATTCGCGCCTGACGGCTCGATCGAGCCAGTGCCCGCCTCGGCTCACGCCGAGGCGGGCTTTTTGTGTTTGTGGCTCCTGACCGGCCACTGCTATATCGCGGTGCAAGGTTGCCGGACTCGCGGCGGCGTTGATCCAGCCCGGGGTTTCAGATGCACATTGAACGATATGAGGGGAGCCGCGAAATATTGCTGCCGCTGTTTGCCCTTGCCGACGATTCCCCCACGCAGGTTTCCAGCTATATCGAGGAGGGCGAGGTGCTGGTCGCGCGCGAGGGCAACAGGATCATCGGCCACGTGCAGCTCATCGAGACAGGCGAGGGCGGTGTCTTCGAGCTCAAGAGCCTGGCGGTTCGTCCGGCAAGGCAGAGCGAGGGGTTGGGGCGTGCCCTTGTCGCGGCGGCGATCGCCCGCTGCCGCGAGCGCTACGGCCGGCGGTTGACCGTGGCGACCGCGGCAGCCGATATCGGCAATTTGCGATTTTACCAGAGACAGGGCTTTCGAATGTCTCGCATCGTGCAGGATGCGTTCGGGCCATCGACCGGTTACCCCGAAGGCTCGGCTGTCAACGGCATTCCGCTGCGCGACCAGGTGGTTTTCGAACGCGACCTCGGCGCGGATTGAGGATCGTCCACTCCGCGCTCCAGCCTCGAGGCAGTCGCAGATCATTCGATAGCCCGCTCCGGTTCGCCGGGCGGGCTATTTCGCGTTTCCGGGTCTAGGCGAGGATGTTGACGGCGCGGGCCGCGACCAGCGCGATCGTCAACAGCGAGATCATCGCCTCGGCCATCATCAACAGCTTGGCGCGCTGTGACAGCGGCAAGGTGTCGGTCGGCGAAAACGCCGTCGCATTGGTGAAGGCGAGGAAGAAATAATCGACGAAGCCCGGCAGCCAGTCGCGGATCTCGCGGTCGTTCAGGGTCATTTGCGGGAACAGGAAGTCGGAATGGGCGCGTTTGACGAGGCCGCAGGTCGGCGGCCCGCCGCGGTCCGTGCTCCAGAACCATAATGCAAACACGATGACATTGGTGACCCAGATGTTGAGCGCGTCGATCAGCAGCGTCGGGCCGCTGGAGCCGGCATGGCCCGCCAGCAAGGCGCGCACCAGGAACACCAGCGAACCGCAATTCATGACGCTGACGACGCCCGTCATCACCAGCGCCGTCCTGCGGATGATGACGCGAAACCGGCCGACCAGATACCAGTGCTCCTCTTCGATCGCTTTCTGTGTGGCGACCTGTGTCCAGGCGGTGGCGACGGACAGGGGCACGAGTAGGGCGGCCTCCAGCGCCGGCGCCAGCCAGCGCGGGCCGAACGAAAGATCGTTTATCACCAGGAGCTGCAGACAGATGATGACGAGGACAGCCGCACGTGCCAGCCAGAAGTCGAGCGCACGATGGTGGATGACGGCATGCTGATGACGCATCGAATATCCGGGACGTTCAGGCAGGATCAAATGGGCGGCTGTTCTGCCGGGGGCGGGCAACGGGCGCCGAAATTCCCGCCCAATCTTGGTTTTGCAATGGCTTGCAAGTATACTTTTTCGTAAGCTTTGACGTTGGGGCTGTTCGGCAAACCGGACGATGTGGTTTAAGCGCCGCATGGTGGGAATAGACGACTCCATCGATGGTTGGGCGCCGGCGGGACTTAATGCCGCCGGCCTCGAACCGTCATCGATATGGCCCGGCCTGCTCCGCCATCCCTGGTATTTGCTGGCGCTTTTGTGCCTGGTGCAGATCCTGTGCTGGACGGTGGTGCCGGCCCTGATAGATCCCGCCCCGCCCGGCGATGTGGTGGAAGGCTTCATGTGGGGCCGCGAATGGGTGCTGTTGACATACAAGCACCCGCAGCTTCCAGGCTGGCTGCTCGAAACCAGCCATCTTCTGACCGGATCGTTCCGCTGGCCGCAATACATGCTTGCCCAGCTGACGATCTCGTCGACCTTCGTCTTGGTCTATCTGCTGGCCCGCGACATGCTCGGGCAAAGCCGTGCGCTGGCCGCCGTGCTTTTGATGCCGTCGGTCTATTTCTTCGGCTGGCCGACCCCGCAATTCAATCATGACTATGCGCAGATGCCGTTCTGGGCGGCCATCTGCTGGCTGCTCTGGCGCGCCGGCCGTGGCGGCGGGCCGGGCTGGTGGCTGGCGCTCGGACTGGTGTCGGGCGTCGGGCTCTATGCCAAGTTCTCCACCGGCCTGCTGCTTGCCTTCGGCGCACTCTGGCTGTTGTGCGACGCGCGCGCGCGCAGCCGGCTGGCGACGCCCTGGCCATGGCTTGGCCTTGCGGTTTTTCTCGCCGTTGCCGCGCCGCTGGCCATCGCGCTCTACCACATCGATTTCCTGCCGCTGACCTATTTCGCCGCCCGCGACCAATGGGTGACCGAAAACCGGGGGCGCCTCTACTATATCGGTGTCCAGATGGCCGGGCTCTCCGGCTTTCTTCTGGTGCTGACAATATCCGGGTTGTTGCGGCGCTCGCCCGCCCCGGAAGCGCCGGTCGAGCGCGGTATTCTGGTCTATCTGGTGTGGATGGGGCTCGGCCCGGCGACCCTGATCATGGTGGCCTCGCTGTTCACCGGCACCGGCGAGTCCTGGGGCGCGCCGATGTACAATCTTGTCGGTGTCACGGTGCTCGCCTTTCTCGGCCATCGGCTCGGCGCCATCGAGATGCGAAGGCTGGCGATCTGCGCGTTCCTCTGCATCGTCACCATGTCGGGCGCCTATGCGGCGCTGCGCTGGACGGGCTGCAATGTGCGGGGGCGCCTGGACGCCGTCTGCTGGCCGGCACAGCCGATCGCCGACGAGGCCGAGGCGGTCTGGCACGCGGCGGCGCCCGGCCGGCTCGACATTGTCGGCGGCGACACCCAGGTGGCCATGCTGGCGGGCCTCAATGCCTATGACAAGCCGTCGATCTTCACCGATCTCGATACTCACTTCGCGCCCTGGATCACCAGGCAGCGCTTGCACGACCACGGCATGCTGATGGTTTGGCCAGGGCAGGGCGTGCCGCCGCAGTTGCGGACGTGGCTGGGCAACCTGCCGGTCAAGACCGTCCTTTTCAATTGGTCGCGCACGGCGCCGCCTTTGCAGATCAGCTTTGCCGCCATTCCGCCCGGCACGCTGTATCCGCCGCTTGCCGTCGACAGCCAGACCCGGCAACCGCGCGACTGAAACGGTTCGATCCCCGACCGCGTCGTGATATCGTTCGCTCATGGCCGCGTTGGTTCCACGCGACTGGACGAAACGGACGACAATGCCCATCTATTGGGAAATCCAATTTTGTCTGCGCAATTCCGAGCGGGAAACCGCTACACGAGCTGGAATTGCCTTTTGAGGAGACGTGACATGGCGACTTCGACCGAACGCGCAGTGCTAGCCGGCGGCTGTTTCTGGGGCATGCAGGATCTGATACGGCGCTATCCCGGCGTCATCTCCACGCGTGTCGGCTATAGTGGCGGCGATGTGGCCAACGCCACCTATCGCAACCACGGCACCCACGCCGAAGCCATCGAGATCAATTTCGATCCGGCGGTGATCAGCTATCGCACGCTGCTGGAGCGCTTTTTCCAGATCCATGATCCGACGACGCGCAACCGCCAGGGCAACGATGTCGGGATGAGCTACCGTTCGGCGATCTACTATACGAGCGACGAGCAAAAGCGCGTCGCCGAAGACACCATCGCCGATGTCGATGCTTCCGGCCTGTGGCCCGGCAAGGTCGTTACGGAAGTCGCGCCGGCCGGCGCCTTCTGGGAAGCCGAGCCCGAACACCAGGATTATCTGGAGAAATATCCAAACGGCTACACCTGCCACTTCGTCAGGCCGGGCTGGAAGCTGCCGGTTCGCGAGAAGGCCGCATCCTAACGGTTGAGCAAAAACAGCGTTGGGAATGATGTCGAAAGCCGCCGGTGTCCGGCGGCTTTTTCGTTTTTGGGCAATCATTTACCTGCCGCAGTTGTTGTCGTTGACGGTGGGAGCCGTCGCGTTGCCGTTGGCATAGGTCTGCGCACCTTGCGGGTTGGTCGGGCAATTCCGATCCGCATTGGAGTTCATGTCGCGCGGCGCGATGGTCGTGCTGTTGGTAATTGCCGGATCGAGCGTATTGGGCGAGGCTGGCGTGCACGGCTGCGGGGCATCGCCTGCGTCCACGCAACGGCCGGAACTGGTGCAACGCTTTTAGCCCGGTGCGCTGAAAAAACGGCTTCCCCAATGGCACGAATGGTGCTTTAACGCGCCCATCCACAGGGGTGCTCCGTACGGTCGGGGCTGAGACGGGGGCGGCAAGCCCACAGACCCTAGAAGCTGATCTGGGTAATACCAGCGGAGCGAGGCGGGCGATGTTTTCAGGCGCACAGATCTCCCTATATCCCATGGCCGACGATTTCGTCGGCGTCATCCTGGGCGCGCTCGGCGCGCTCGATCCCTACCGGGACAGGCTCCGGATCGAGACCGACGACATCTCGACCTTGCTGGTCGGGCCACCCGAAGTGTTGTTCCCGGCGCTGCGCGACCTGTTCGTTGCGGCGGCGCAAAGCGGCAAGCACTGCGTGCTGTCGGCAGCCATTTCGCGCGGCTGCCCGGGCGAGCCGGACGATCCGATCTGCCGCTCCGATGCGTTTGGCGGGCCTGTCGGGCCGCTCGGCCCGCGCAAGGAAGCCGCCATCACCGCGGTGCGCAATGCTGCTGCCACCGGCCAGCCGGCGGCGGCGCAATTCTCGCTCTATGTGATGGGCACCGGCGACCACATGGATGAGATCTATGGCTGCATCGACTTCCTGAAACAGTCCGGCGTCTATGATCGTTCCAAGAACTTTTGCACCAAACTGCGCGGTGATACCGGCGCGATCTTTTCGGCGCTGAACGAAGCCTTCTGCCGCTTCGGGCCGGGCGCCGGCCACGTAACCCTCGACGTCACGGTTTCGGCCAACAGCCCGACCGCTGTCTGAACAGAACGCGTTTTCTTCGCGCGGCCGTCAAGGTTGTCCTTTCGTGGTTTCATCGTCATCCAGCCGCCCGCGGCAGCTCGCGGGCCTCTTCGCCAAGCTGGCACCGGCCGTGGTGTCGGTCGGGTTGCTGCTCATGGCCTGGGAACTCTACGCAGATTATTCCGGCATCAAGCCGACGATCCTGCCGGCGCCGTCACGCGTCTTCGAACAGGCGATGCTCAATCGCGAGGCGCTGATCGACAACGCCATTCCCACCATCCGCGCCACGTTGATCGGCTTTGCCTGCTCGCTCGCCGCCGCTTTCGCGCTGTCTATGCTGGTCGAATTCTTCCAGCCGCTGCGGCGCGCTCTGTTTCCCGTCTTCATCGTCAGCCAGACCTTGCCGCTGGTGGCGATCGCGCCGCTGGTGGTTTTGTGGTTCGGCTTCGGTTTGACGCCAAAGATCATGCTGGTAGCGCTGGTCACTTTCTTCCCGATGCTGGTGGCTCTGGTGCAGGGCTACGAGGCGACCGAGGTGGAGATCGGCCGGATGCTGCGCGCCATGGGGGCAGGGCGCTGGCGCGTCTTCGTGCTGGCGCGGCTGCCTTCGGCACTGCCCTATTTCTTCGCCGGCCTGCGGATCTCCATCACCTATGCCGTGGTCGGCGCCATCTTCGCCGAATATGCCGGTGCGGCCAAAGGGCTGGGCATCTACATGCTCAACGCCAAGAACAATTTCCGCCCCGATCTGGTGCTGGCCGCGGTCGGCGTCAGTGCCGCGCTCACGCTGATCCTGTTCGGGCTGGCGGTGCTCTTGCAGCGCCTCGCCATGCCTTGGGAGCGGGCCGGCCCGCAATCTGCGGGGAAGGGGCCATTGCGATGAGCCGGCTCGAATTGCGGCATGTGCGCAAGGCGTTCGGCGGGCTTGACGTGCTCGCCGACATTTCGCTCAGCGTCGGTGCCGGCGAATTCGTCTCGATCCTTGGGCCTTCGGGTGCCGGCAAGTCGACGCTGTTCCAGCTTCTGACGGGTGCCGAGCATGGCGAAGGCGAGATGTTGTTCGACGGTATGCCGCTCGACGACCATGGCCGGCATTTCGCGTTCATGCCGCAGCGCGACGCGCTGATGCCGTGGCGGCGCATCCTCGACAACGCGACGCTTGGGCTCGAGGTGCAAGGCGTCAAACGCAAGGCGGCGCGGGCGCGTGTCGCGCCGCTTTTTGCCGAGTTCGGCCTTGCCGGCTTCGAACGGCATTTTCCGGCACAGCTTTCGGGCGGCATGCGCCAGCGCGCGGCATTGCTGCGCACGGTGGTGCAGGAGCGCGACATGCTTTTGCTCGACGAGCCGTTCGGCGCGCTCGACGCGCTGACCCGCGCGGCCATGCAACGCTGGCTCGAGCGGATGTGGCGGCATCATGGCTGGACGGCGCTGCTGATCACGCACGATGTGCGCGAGGCGGTGTTCCTGTCCGACCGCATCTATGTGCTGTCGGCGCGCCCGGCACTTGTGCTGCGTGAAATCAGGGTGCCGCTGCCGCGTCCGCGCAATCCGACCGGCGCCGCCGCGCAGCAGGCCAGCGCACTCGAAGCCGAGATCCTCGACATTCTGCTCAACCCTCAACTCTCCAAAGGACATGACCATGATTGACCTGACACGCCGGCAGGCCTTGCTGCTCACCCTTGCCAGCGGACTTCCGCTGATCGCCGGATCGAGCCGCTCCTTCGCGGCAACGCCAAAAGTCACTGTCGCGCTGGACTGGACGGTCAACACCAACCACATCGGGCTGTTCGTCGCGCGCGACAAGGGGTTTTACCGCGAGGCCGGCCTCGAGATGGATATTCTGCCCTATAGCGATACCGGCGCCGGCACGCTGGTCGCCAACCGCGTCGCCGATTTCGGCATCAACGGCACCATCAGCCTGTTCACCCAGAAGACCGCCGGCGCCGATCTGAAGGCCGTCTACGCCGTGGTGCAGTCCGAAACCGGCCGGGTGGTCTTCAATGCGGCGCGCGGCGAGATCAAAAGTCCGAGGGACCTTGACGGCTTGACCTATGGCGGTTTCGGCAGCGCCTGGGAAAACGCGCTGATCTCGACCATCATCCGCCACGATGGCGGCAAGGGCAATTTCGAAACGGTGACGCTCGGCACTTCCGCTTATGAAGCGCTGGCCAATGGTTCCGTCGATTTCACGCTCGAAGTCTCGACTTGGGAGGGCGTCGAGGCCGAACTCAAAGGCATCAAGCAGCGCAGCTTCGTCTATGCCGATTACGGCGTGCCCGACGAGCACACAACGCTGATTTCCTCGAGCGAAGCCTATCTCAAGGCAAACCCGGCACTGGCATCGGCCTTCGTCCAGGCAACGCGGCGCGGCTATCAGTTCACCGTCGATCATCCGAAGGAAGCCGCCGCGCTGCTGATCGCCGCCAGCAAGGACGCCTTGACCAATCCGGCATTGATCGAGGCGTCGCTGAAGGCGCTGATCGACGGACACTATCTGCGCGCGGAGAACGGCGCCATCGGCACGATGGATCCGGCCAAAATGGACGCCATCGGCGACTATCTCTTCAAAGCGGGCATTTTGCGCGACGCCGATGGTAAGATTCTGACGCAACGCCCTGATTTCACGAAGTATTTCAGCAATTCAGCTTTAAGCTAGAGTGGTTGTCGTCCGTGAAACGGTAAACCGGGGGCGGCCAGTCTGCCTCTCGAAACCGAGGTATGCCTGTCGACCCAAAGGGGCTCGCCAGGCATGACAGATCCTGATCAACCGCGTGGATCCGCAGACCCGGCTAATTCCGGGCGATCTCATAGAGCAAAGTGGTTTTGATGTGCCGCCCGGCCTCACCCTGCAGCGACAGAGCGGACGTATAAAGTTTCGCGACGGCCGGGCAGAGCCCTTCGAATTCCAGGCTGATATTGGCAATGGCGTTCATCTCGACGGGAGTGCCGCCGGCCTTGATGAAAGCGTCGGCCAGCAGCGACCAGTCTTCATCGCTGGCCGAAGCGGCCGGCAGGCCGCCCTTTTTCGCCGCGCCGAGGGCTTGGAACAGGGTGGCGCCGATCTTGTCCATGTCACCCAGAAAATCCCGGTCAGGCGTGCTGAGCGCGCCCGGCCCCTGGCGAAGGTAGTTGTTGCAGGTGGCAGCGGTTTCCCGCGCCATGACATGGTTGAGCATGTCCAATTGCGCGCGCAGGGCTTCCGCAGCCTTGCTGTCCGGAGCCGAGGACAGAAGGGACGCGTATCGTTGCCTGAGATCGGCCACCGCTACCCTGCTGGTGTTTCGCACCTGGTCGACATTTCCAAGCCTGGCCACGGCCGTGATCTTTTCCACGACGGCTTCGTAGTCTTGCGGAAACTCCTGCTTGATTGCCTTGAAGATCTGGCTTCCCTGGCTCTCAATCTGTTCGCTCACCTGAGCAGTGGTCAGCGTCTGCGGATCGGACGAGCCTGCCGCGTGGTAGAGATACTTGCCACCAGCAAAGCCGAGCGCCCAGGGCAACACCTTCACCGCAACGAACGACAAAGCGGCTACTGCCGCCACGCCCACGCCTTTCCAACGTCCCATCCTCCTGCCCTCCTGAACTGTCTTACTTCACGCCAAGGCTCAGCGCCTTCTTGCGGTCGGCCTCGGCGCGCTTATGGTTGCCCTTGGCTTCCCACGCCATGCTTCGCGCGTTGTAGGCGGTGGCGAAATCCGGTTGGAGCTTTATCGCCTGGCTCAAATCGGCGATGGCGCCGTCATAATCCGCCCTGCTGGTCTGGATCACGCCTCGGCCCAAATAGGCAAAGGGGTTTCCGCGATCGAGGCTGAGTGCCTTTTCGAAATCGCGTAACGCTGCGACGTCCTCATGCCTGCCCATCCATATGAGACCCCGATCGGCATAGACCCTTGCGTCCGAGGTGTTGAGGCTGATGGCCTTGTCGTAGTCCGCGAGCGCGCCATCGTAATCGCCTTGGAAACCGAGGTTTTGGCCACGGTCGTAGTAGGTTTCGGCAAGACCCGGATTGAGCGTAATCGCCTGGCTGTAATCGGCGACCGCATGCGCGTAATCGCTCTTGGCCTCCCAGGCCTCTGCTCGGGCGAGATAGGCATCGTGGAACGCCGGAAAGAATGAAATCGCTTTGCCATACAGGGCTATGGCGCCGTCATAGTCGTCCTTTCTATACAGGGCTCGACCCTTGTTGAAGGTCTGTGCGGCCAGCGAAGTCCAACTCGGCCTGGTCGCTTGCTCGCCAGCCCGGCCAGCGGCTTGGCCCGGCATCTTCGACGCGTTGGCTTCGTCTCTTGCAAGCATCGCCAATTCGCGACTCTTGCGGGCGAGGGCCATCTTTGGATTGAGCTTCAGCGCCTGGTCCAAGTCGGCAATCGCCGGGTCGTAGTCGCCCTTGGTGAACCAGACAGTGCCACGCGCAAAATAAGCCGGCGCATATTGGGGGTTGAGTTCGATCACACGGCTGTAGTCGGCGATGGCACGATCCAGTTCGTTCTTGTTTGTCCACGCGACGGCGCGGCCGATGTAGGCGTCTGAATGGCCGGGATAGAGTTCGATCACCTCGCCGAAGTCGGTGATGGCTGCGTCGTACATGCCCTTCTCGACGAGCGACAGACCGCGGCCGATATAGGCCGAGGCCTTTCTTGGATCGAGCGCAATCGCCTCGCTGTATTCGGCGATGGCGCGATCGAATTTGCCTTCGTCGTAGAAGGCCTCGCCGCGGTCGATGAAAGCCTTGAGGTTCTTCGAGTCTGAGCCGACCACATCCGACGCGGCGCCACCTTCTGACAGCACAGCCACCGTCGCTCTGCGCGCAACCGTATAGTCTGGATTGCTGGGGCTGAGCTTTATGGGTTGATCGAAGTCGTCAATCGCCTTCGAATAGTCCTTGCCGTCGGCCCACGCCATGCCGTGCCCGTAATAGCTGGCATCGTCCTTCGGATCGATTCCGATCGCCACCGAATAGGCAGCGATTGCGCTTTCTGCGTCGCCCTTGGCATGCTGAGCCATGCCTTTGCAGTAAAATGCGTCGCGCGCCTTCGGATCGAGCGTGGCGGCGCGGTCGCAATCGGCGAGAGCACCATCGATGTCGCCAAGCGTGATCTTGGCGAGGCCCCGGCGAAAATGCACCGCGGCAAAATTGGGGGCGAGTTCGATGACCTTGCCGTAGTCGGCGATCGCCAGCTGGTAGGCGCGTTTGGCGGCCCAGGCCTTGCCGCCGCCGAAATAGGCGAACCGGTTGTTCGGGTGGAGCGCAATCGCATGGTTGTAGGCGCCGATCGCCTGATCGTACTTGCCCATGTCCAGGAAGGCATCGCCGCCAAGGATCGCTTCCAGGGCCTGCGGGTCGGTCGCCTCCAGGGCCTTCGCGGCCAGCGTGTCCTGCGTGGCCGTTACATCGGGAACGAGGGCTGACGGCGTGGGCTGTTGAGTGTCCGGCAATGGTGGCGGTTTGCTGTGTTTACCCTGTTCACTGCAACCTCCCGCCCATTTTGGATCGAGTTCGGCGGCGCGACGGCAATCCGCCGCTGCACCGACCATATCGCCCTTCAGTGTCCTTGCACCTGCCCGGCGGAAATAGGCTTCGGCGCTCTCGGGATCCAGGCTGATCGCCTTGTCGAGATCGAGAAGTGCGCCTTCGACGCCATATTTTGCAAGCCGCGCCGAGGCGCGCTCGAGCAGGATTCTTGCGGCTGCAGGATCCTTCCCTGTGGCAGCCGACGGCGCTGTTTCGCCCGGGGCATGTTCGCTGCAAGAGCCCGCGCGCCTCGGGTCGAGTTCGATGGCGCGCCGGCAGTCGGTTGCGGCGGTGGCGTATTTTCCCTGGGATGCCTCGGCAAGCGCCCGGTCGGAAAAGGCCCCGGCGTCGTAAGGACCCAGCTGGATCGCAAAGCTGAATGAATCTATCGCGCCTCCGACGTCGCCTTGCACCTGCTGTTCCAGCCCCCGTTTGAGATTCCAGGCAACGAGTTCGGAGTGATCCTCTTTGGGGTAGAGTTGCAGCGGTTCGTAGACCGGGGATGCGGCAGGCCTGGATGTCTGTGGCACAGCCGGCGCCTTCGCGCCCACCGGCCCTGTGTCGCAGCCATCTGCCTTTTTCGGATCGAGCTCGACGGCCTTTCGGCAATCGGCGGCCGCGCCGGTGGCGTCGCCGCCGCGGGTGCGCACCAGGGAGCGACCGAAATAGGCCCTGGCATAGTTTGCATCAAGTGCGATCGCTCTGTCGAAATCGGCTATGGCGCGATCGTTGTTGCCTTTGCTTGCCCACGCTACGGCTCGGTAATAGTAACCCTCCGCACCAGCGGCATCGAGTTCGATTGCCTTGCTGGTGTCGGAAATCGCGCGAATCCAATCGTTCTTGCCAAGCCAGGCGGCACCGCGGCTGGCATAGGCGTAGGCGTTTTTGGGATCGAGGCCTAGCGCAACGTCATAATCGGCGATGGCGGGATCGAATTCGCCCTTGGCGGCGCGGGCAACGCCGCGGTTGATGTAGGCGATCACGTCCTGCGGATCGATGCGGATCGCCTCGTCATATTCGGCGACGGCACGCACCAGGTCATTCTTCCTGTCCCAGGCGATCCCGAGGCCGCCATGCGCCTTGCCGTTGCCGGGATCGGCCTCGATCGCCTGCTGAAAATTGAGAATGGCCGCGTCGGTCTCGCCTTTGCGCAGGAAGGCGGCGCCGCGGCTGGAATAAGCATCACTGGACGACGGCTCCAGGCTGATGGCGACGTTGAAATCCGCGATAGCCTGGTCGTCGTCTCCCTTGTCGTACCAATCGGCCCCGCGGTTGAAGTAGGGCGAGGCCTGTTTTGGATCGAGCGCAATCGCCTCACTATAGTCCGCGATCGCGCGATCTTGATCCTGCCTGTCGTCCCAGGCGACGCCTCGATAGAAGTAGGCCATGACGCGGATGCGCGTCATCTCCGTGGTGTCCCCGGCAATCGGCGTGCAGGCGGCGATGCGCTTGTCCGGCTCGATGTCCTTGCCGATACAGGTAGCATAGTCCTTCTCTGCGGCGAGCGCCGATACGTTCAGGGCAAGAACGACCGCGAGCGCAGCCAAAAGCCGGCCGGGCGAAACCTTCATCGGCACACGCAATCCAATCGCGGCGGCGGGCAGCCACGCATCCTTCCAGCTCGCCATATCGCTGGTCCTCCCACGAAAAACCTTGGCCCGCCTCAGCGGTAATCCTTGCATTGTTCCTTATTTGTTCCAAAAATGCAAGCATAAATTGCAGGCGCCCTACTGACACCGTTAAACCTGATCTCGCGCCTGGCGCGAACCCGATTTCGCGCCGATCCGATCTTCCGGGTTAACCGCACGGCAATGGTTGCGTGCAATGGTCGCTTTGAGGGATCATCGGGGTGTTTGCGTTGCTCACGTCAAAAAGTGAAGCGTTTTCGCGCAGTAATGAGGGCGGATTTTTCTCCGCCGCGCGAAGGCGTGAAATACTGGTCGACCTGCGCGAAGGCTTTTTTCGCCTCTGTGCCCTGGCCTGCGCGGGGCTGTTCGTCTATCGGGGCGTGTCCCAGCTCGTGGAGGACCCCACCCGGCTCAACGCCGCGCTGGTGGCGATTTCCGAGATCCTCACATTCACCTGGCTGCTTCTGTCGCGGCGTCCGGTGACGCGTGACTGGAATCCGCTCACGGTCATCGTCTCCGTGACCGCCAGTTTCGGGGTTGCGTTGATCAGCCTCCAGCCTGGCATAGCGCTTGTTCCGGTCTATTTCGCCGCGCCGCTGCAGTTCGTCGCGCTGTTGTTTGTCATCTGGGGCAAGATATCGCTTGGCCGTTCCTTTGCCATCCTGCCCGCCAACCGCGGTGTGATGACCGGTGGCGCCTACCGGATTGTGCGGCACCCGATCTATGCCGGCTACCTTGCCGGCCATGTGCTCTATCTGCTGTCGGCCTTTTCCTTCCACAACCTCGCGGTCTATGTGGTCATCACCTATATGCAGCTGTATCGTATCCTGCGCGAGGAGGCCCTTCTGGCCGCCGAGCCGGAGTATCGCGCTTACATGGAACGTGTGCGCTACAGGCTGTTCTATCGCCTATTCTGAGGACAAGACCGTCGATTGAAGCGGTGGTCAATCCTGTTTGGCGTGGGGTTGGCCAACGGCGCTTCCCTCGGGCGGTTCACCATTTCACAGAAGCGCTGATGCGTTCCCTCCCTTTGTTTTGGTGAAGTTCCTGCCGGCAACAATGGCGATTCCCATAGAATCGTTTTTCATCATATCCAACAAAATATATCGATGGAGTTTTTTCAAAGCTAGGAATATTCGTTACACATGTAGTATAGTTTTACTCCTCTTATATTGTCCGTATTTTAGGAATAAATACCATCGCCTACGCTAGTAGGCGCGAAATTGAAACTGAATCTCACCTGCGGCGTAGCTGAGTTTGCAGTCGGCTGTGCGCCGGCTGTCATAGGGCAACGACAACAGGAGAGTGTTATGGCTTTCACCATCAAGACAGTCGCCAGTATGTTGGCGGGTAGTGCAATGGTCCTCGTTCTTTCCATGCCGGCAAGCGCAGCCGGCCTCGGCGTCGGCGCCTCGGTGGGCGGCAGCAATGCCGGGGTCGGGGCCAGTGTCGGCGGCTCCAACAGCGCCAGCGCCGGGCTCGGTGCCTCGGTGGGTGGCGGCGGGGGCATCAATGCCGGGGCTGGTGCCAATGTCGGCGGCTCCAACAGCGCCAGCGCCGGGCTCGGCGCCTCGGTGGGTGGCGGCGGGGGCATCAATGCCGGAGCCGGTGCCAATGTCGGCGGCTCCAGCAGCACCACCGCCGGGCTCGGCGTTTCCGTCGGTGGCAGCAACGGCATCAATGCAGGCACCAATGTTGACGGCACTGGTGGTGCCACCGCCGGGCTCGGCGCCAATGTCGGTGGCACGGGCGGCATCGGCGTGGGCATTGGAACCAATCCCAGCAATCCGTCCAACCCGAGCAATCTCTCGACCCCCAGCAATCCGAACCTGCCGGGTGTCGTGGCCCAGATGTCCAGCAGCCAGGTGGCGCGCATGAAGAAGCGCTGTGTCGACGTGCTCAGCAGTGAGGGCAGCTACGATCGCGACCTGCGTCAGCTCTGCCTGTTGATCGCCCGCCGCTGACGCCAAAGCCGCCAGGGAGGGACGTGCACGATCGGCCGTGAGGCTTTTGACGGCCTGGCCTCCGGCCGGTCGGAGGCCCGGCACTCGGGCGGGCCTCCCGCGTGTCGGGCGCTTTCAATTCCGGGCCTGTGTCCATCGGGACAATCGGATCCTTCGTTCGCTGGCGAACAGTCGGGCGGAACGGTAAGGCGGCTTGAACGTTCTCATCTTCGAAACATCGCAAGCGACGGTGTTCGAAACCGGCGCATCGGCGCCCAAGGGAGCGGGAACCATGAGCTTAGGCACGATACTCATCATCATTCTTATCCTCGCGCTGCTTGGCGGCTTTAGCGGGCTAGGCGGCGGGCCGTTCTATGGAACGGGCTACTATGGCGGCGGCGGGCTCGGGCTTGTCTTGCTGATCATCATCATCCTCGTCGTGCTGGGGCGTATCTAGCTGCCTGCCAGCCACCAGGATGATCGCACTCTCGTGACGGCGTCGGGGCCGAGGCGCACCGGATTGTGATGCAAGCGAGCCGGCTTGTGATCCGACATTCCGCAGGACTGGCGTATAGTGATTTCGGTCCACACCCCCGTGGAAACAAGAGGAGAGGGTCCCACCCCTTCATCCTCCTCCAAGGCCCGCCCCGGTATCCCGGAGCGGGCTTTGCTTTTCTCATGATATTTTTGGAAATGCCCTGGCCTCGGTGGTCTCGTCGATATCGAGGATCCGGTTCGGTCAGTTCGTGCCAAAACTGTCTGCATGGGGCCGTTCATCCAGCGATCGTTGACAGGGCTGCCGCGACCATATATTGAACAGGACTATACAGGTTCACTGAACAGGTATGCATATGAAGCGGCGCGCGGTTCAACTGTCTCCCGGCACGGGCAAGCCCGAGCAGATCGCGACTGTTTTGGAGCATGAAATCCGCTCCGGCGTGCTCGGCTTCGGCGACCGCCTGCAAAGCGAGAACGAACTCGTCCAGCGCTTTTCCGTCAGTCGCAACACGGTCCGCAAGGGCCTCGAGGAGCTGTCCAGTCGCGGGCTGATCACTACCAAGGTCGGCATCGGCTCCTTCGTTACCTTCGACGGCAAGCCGGTCGACGACTCCATCGGCTGGTCGCGGGCGCTGGCCAATGCCGGCGCCAATGCCGAAACAAGGACGCTGCGGCTGGAGGTCATCGAAGACGCCGATCTCGCCGCCTTGCTGGAAATCGAAAGCCCGTTCTTCATCGCTGTCGACCGGGTGCGCACCAATGCCAGCGACGGCCATGCGATTTCCATCGAGCGCAGCCGCCTGCCACTGTCGCCGGAGCTTGAGGATGTGCCGCTGCGCGGCCTGCGCGAAGGCTCGCTGCACCAGACGCTGCGCGGTGCCGGCCTTATCCCCGACCATGGCGAGGAGTGGGTCGGCATCGAGATGCTCAATGCCGAGGATGCGGCGATCCTCGGTTGCCCGCAAGGCACGCCCTTCCTGCGCGGCCGCCGGCTGACGCGTGCGGCCGACGACCGGCCGATCGAATACGTCACCAGCCTGCTCAATCCCGCGCATTTCGCGCTGCATATGAGGTTCTGAGCGATGCCGGACACGCTTGATCGCGCCATGGGCGCGCTTGCCGGCGGAGCGCTGGGAGACGCACTCGGCATGCCGACGCAGCTCCTGTCGCCGGCGCGTATTGCCGAGCTCTACGGCCATGTCGAGGATTTCGTCGCGCCTTTCGCCGACCATCCGGTGTCGAAGGGTCTCGTGGCCGGCACCATCACCGACGATACCGAACAGGCGCTGCTGCTCGGCCGCATCCTGGTTGTTTCAGGCGAGCGCTTCGACCACACGCGCTGGGTCAACGCGCTGCTCGACTGGGAGCGCGAGGTCAAAGCGCGCGGCAGCTACGATCTGCTGGGGCCGTCGACCAAGCGCGCCATCGACGCCATCAACAATGGCATGCCGGTCGAGGAAGCGGGGCGCAGCGGCGACACCAATGGGGCTGCCATGCGCATCGCGCCGGTCGGCATCATGATGCCGCTGGAGCCGCTCGACGCATTCGTCGCCAAGGTGGCCGAGACCAGCCGCGCCACGCACAACACGTCCATTGCGATCGCCTCTGCCGCGGCGGTTGCGGCCGCCGTCAGCTGTGGCGTTTCCGGCGGCGACTGGCGCGCCGCATCCGACAGTGCCGTCGCTGCGGCCAGGCGAGGGGCGACGCTTGGCCATTGGGTGACCGGCGGCGACATCGCCGCGCGCATCGTCTGGGCACAGGAGCTGGTGCGCGGCAAGATGACGGGGGATGCGATCCGGCTGATCACCGATCTGGTCGGCACCGGCGTCGCCAGCCAGGAATCGGTTCCGGCGGCCTTCGCGGTGCTGGAAGTCGCCGGCGGCGATCCCTGGCAAGCGGCCGTCATCAGCGCCAATCTCGGCGGCGACACCGACACGATCGGCGCCATCGCGGCCGGCATGGCCGGCGCCTGCATGGGCTTTTCTCGGTTGCCGCAGCAGCATGTTGCCCGGCTTGTCGGCATCGACATGTCAGAGGTGCGCGCACTTGCCGCTGATCTCGTGGCGGCAAGGCTGGCGAAGACCGGCAAGGATGCGGCGGCATGAGCGGGCGTCTCGTCCATATCGGCAGCGCGGTGGTCGACTATGTCTACCGCATCGACGCCTTGCCGGCGCCGGGCAGCGAGAAGACGGCATCGAGCTTTGCCCAGGTCGCCGGCGGCGGATTCAACATGATGGTCGCGGCCAGCCGCACCGGCATGACGGTAGTGTTCGGCGGCCAGCTCGGCAGCGGGCCGAACGGCGATTTCCTGCGCGCCGCCTTCGCCGCGGAGGGCATCGAGACGCTGACGCCGCCATCGCCTCATATGGACAGCGGCAATTGCGTTGCCATGATCTCGAGCGATGCCGAACGCACCTTCGTCTCGTGGCCTGGCGCGGAGAGCATCCTCACCCTCGACATGATGGCGCCGGTATCGGTGGCGCCGGATGATTGGGTGTTCACCTCAGGCTATACGCTGAGCTATGCGGGCAGCCGCGACGCGCTCGCCGATTGGATCGAGGCGCTGCCCGGGCAAACGCCGTTCGTCTTCGACCCGACGCCAGTCATTTCAGACATTCCGCGCTCCATCCTGTCGCGTGTGCTGGCCCGCATCACATGGCTGAGCTGCAACGCGACGGAAGCCGCCGAGATTGCCGGCCCAGGTGATGTCGAGAGCCTCGCTGCGCGGCTGCTTGCCGACCATTGCCCCCGGGCCGCCGGCGTCGTCGTCCGCTCGGCGGCCAGGGGCTGCCATATCAGGCTGGCCGACGGCACGGCGCAGACCATTGCCGGCTTTACGGTCACGGCAGTCGATACCAACGGCGCCGGCGACACCCATATCGGCGCTTTCGTCAGTGCGCTGGCGCGCGGTGTGCCGCCCTTCGAGGCCGGGCGCTATGCCAATGCGGCGGCGGCCATTTCGGTCACCCGCCATGGCGGCTCATCGGCGCCAACCGATGCGGAAATCCAGACTTTCCTGAGCCAGGCCGCCGCGACCGGCACGCCAGGCCAGAACCAGAAGGCCCATCAGACAGCCTGACAAGCCCCGCCAAGCGGGCAAACAAAGAGAGGAACCGACATGCGCATGCCAAGACTGACTGCCCTCTTGACGGCGACCGCCGTCTTCACCACCGCACTCACGCTGGCCGCCAGTGCCGCCGAAGTGCATGTGCTCAACTGGAAAGGCTACGGCGCCGACGAGCCCTGGGCGGTCGCCGCCTTCGAGAAGGCGACCGGCAACAAGGTCGTCAACGATTTCTTCAATTCCGAACAGGAAATGCTGACCAAGATCCGGACCAATCCTGGGCTTTATGACGTGGTCATGATCAACGCCGCCTTCAACGACCAGGCGATGGCCGAAAAGCTGATCCAGCCGATCGACGTGTCGAAACTGCCGAACTATGCAGACATCAGCAAGGACAAGGCCGGCTCACCGATGCTCGACCATGACGGCAAGGTCTATGGCGTGCCATGGGTGTGGGGGCTGACCGCGCTCGCCATCAATGAAAAATCCTTCGACAAGCCACCGACGTCGATCGCCGAAATGTGGGATCCCGCGCATAAGGGCCGCGTCGTCATCCGCGACGATGCCGTCGAGGCGGTGCAGTTCGGCGCCATCGCCACCGGCCAGAACATCAACGACATCAAGGATATGGATGCGGTCAAGACGAAGCTCACCTCGCTGATGCCGCAGATCAAGACGTTCTGGAGCTCGGAGAACGACTGGAACCAGATGGTCGCCTCCAACCAGATCGATATCGGCACCTATTGGAGCGGCTCGGCCGATCGTGCCAAGACGCATTTCAAGCTGCCGGTTTCGCTGGTCATTCCAAGGGAAGGCGCTGTAGCCTGGCTGGATGCCTTCTCCATTCCGGTCGGCTCCAAGAACGTCGAGGGTGCGCAGGCCTTCATCAACTGGATGATCGACCCGAAATTCTACGTTGAATGGGTCACCAAGGTCGGCGCGCCTGTCTCGGCCAACACCAAGGCGGTGGAGGCGCTGCCGCAGGATGCCTTCAACCGCAAGGTGATGGGCGATCCAGAGGTCGCCAAGCGCATCCAGTTCCAGGCGCCGATCACCGATGCCCAGCGCGAGGCCTATCTGGCACTCTGGCAGCAGCTCAAGGTCGACGTGAAGTAAAGTCCACGTCCGGACCAGCCGGCGGTTCGCGCCGGCTGGTTTCAATCGTGGGAGGAGGGCGGCATGGCAGCACAGGGAGCGGTCGCATCGCGCAGCGGGCTGAGATCGGCTCTGCCGTTGCTGGCGCCGGCCTATCTCTGGCTGACGGTGGCGATCTTCCTGCCGCTGTCGGCCATGGTCTTTTTCTCCTTCATGACCGACCTGCCGCTGACCGGAAAGCCATGGGCTTTCACGCTTGGCAACTACGCCACCTTTTTCTCGCAAAGCCTTTATCTCACGCTGCTGCTCGCCTCGCTGCGCCTCGGCCTCGAAGTGACGCTGTGGTGCGTCGTCATCGGCTATCCGGCAGCCTATGTGCTCGCCAAGGTGCTGAAGGGCCGCAGCCGTGAGGCCATCTTCCTGCTCGTCATCCTGCCGTTCTGGTCGAACGGGCTGGTGCGCATCTTCTCCTGGGCAATGGTTTTGCGCGAAGGCGGCATCCTCGATACGGCGCTCAATGCCGTGCTGCCGTTCAAGATCAACATCGATCTGATGTATTCCTACCCGGCCGTCATCATCGGGCTGGTGCACTCCTACGTGCCCTATATGGTGCTGACCTGTTACCTCACCTTGCAGGCGATCGACGGCTCGCTGATCGAAGCCGGGCGCTCGCTCGGCGCCTCGCGGCTGCAGGTGCTGAAGCGGGTGATCATCCCGCTGTCGATGCCGGGACTGGTGGCGGGAGCGGCGCTGATCTTCGTGCCGGTCGTCGGCTCGTTCATGGAGCCACGCATCCTTGGCGGCCGCACCGGCACCTTCTACGGCACGGTGATCGAGGACCAGTTCGTCGCCGTGTTCAACTGGCCGCTCGGGGCCGCACTGTCCTTCATCCTGCTCGCCGTCGTGCTGGTCATCCTGGCGATTGCCTCGCCGGTGCTGCGGAGGGCCGCGTGATGATGACGACCCGCATCCTCGAAGGACTTGCCCGCCTCTACATCATCCTGCTGCTCGCCTTCCTGTATCTGCCCATCATCATCATGGCGCTGATGTCGTTCAACGTCTCGCCCTTCTACCAATTGCCGTTCGAATGGACGACGGAATGGTACGCCTCGCTGTGGCAGAACGACCAGCTGATCGCGGCCACCTGGAACAGCCTCGAGATCGCTGTCATCACCACGCTGATCAGCGTGGTGCTCGGCTCGGCGGCGTCGCTGGCGCTCTACCGCTACGAATTTCGCGGCAAGAGGGTGCTGCAGGCGCTGCTCTTCCCGCCGATCGCCATTCCGTGGCTGATCACCGGCACGGCGATGCTGATCTTCTTCTTCGGCGTCGGCATCGGGCGCGGCCTGTTCGCCATCCTGCTCGGCCATGTGGCATTGGCGCTGCCCTATGTCATCGTCGTCGTCTCGGCGCGGCTGCAGACCTTCGCGCCGGAACTGGAAGAGGCGGCGCGCTCGCTCGGCGCCAACCAGTGGCAGGTGACAATGCGCGTCACGCTGCCCTGGATCACGCCGGGTGTCATCGCCGGTGGGCTGTTTGCCTTTGCCGTGTCGTTTGACCAGTTCGTCGTCTCCTACTTCCTGTCGACCCCCGGCCAGACGACGCTGCCGGTCGAGATCTACGCCGCGATCCGCAAGGGTTTCACGCCCGAGATCAATGCGGTCTCGACCATCATCATTGTCGTGTCGATGGCGCTGATGCTGCTCACGGCACGCTTCTTCAAATTCGGCGGAGAGAAATAATGGCCGGCGTGCAGGTAGCGAACGTCTCGCGCAGTTTTGGCGCGCACAAGGCGCTGGATGACGTTTCCATCGACTTCGCCGATGGCGGGTTTTACGCGCTGCTCGGTCCATCGGGCAGCGGCAAGACCACGTTGCTGCGCCAGATCGCCGGCTTCGATTTTCCAGATACCGGCCGCATTTCCATCGGCGGCGAGAGCGTCGAGCGGGTGCCGGTCGAAAAGCGGCGCATCGGCATGGTGTTCCAGAACTACGCGCTGTTTCCCAATATGAGCGTCGCCGACAATGTCGCCTTCGGCCTTTCGGTGCGCGGCGAGGCCAAGGCGGTGATCGCAGCGGAAGTGCAGCGCGCGCTCGACCTTGTGCAATTGGGCAAGCTCGGCGGTCGCCGGCCGCACCAGCTCTCCGGCGGCCAGCGCCAGCGCGTGGCGCTGGCACGTGCCATCGTCACCAAGCCGCGCGTGCTGTTGCTCGACGAACCGCTCGGCGCGCTCGACAAGGCGCTGCGCGTCGACATGCAGATCGAGTTGAAGCGCATCCAGCGCGAGATCGGCGTCACCACCATCTTCGTCACCCATGACCAGGAAGAAGCGCTGACGATGAGTGACCGCATCGGCATCCTGCGGGACGGCAGGTTGGTGCAGGAGGGGCCGCCGGAGGAAATCTATGACCGGCCGAAAAGCGAATTCGCCGCCACCTTCCTCGGCGACGCCAACATCTTTCGCGGCGATACGACCGGCAACGGCATCCGGCTGCCGGACGGCACGGCGATTGCGGCCGGGGCCGGCGACAGGCTTGCGGCAGGCGCCAAGGCGAGCTGTGCCGTGCGGCCCGAGCGCATTCGGATCGGCACCGATGCCGGGGCTCTGGATGGCGATGCGAATATGCTGAAGGGCCAGGTTTCCAAGCGCATCTTCGCCGGCAACAACAGCACCTATTTCGTCGAGCGTGCCGGACAGACGCTGAAGGTCATCGTGCAGAACACCGGCGCCGACAGGCTGGCGGAAGGGCAGGACGTGGTGCTGCGCTGGTCGCCGGAGAGCACGGTGTTGATTGCTGCGAATTAAATAGGACTGTAGGCCATAAGGACCGTTGGCGTTCCTTCACGCCCCCCTCTGTCCTGCTGTTCTTTTCGGATAGCGAGCCTGGAGTACTGATGACCCTCGAACTGAGCACACGCGACCAATCCATGCTTGACGGCGAGCAAGGCCCGTCGGCAGCCGCCGCCATGAAAATCCTGGCCGCCTTCTCCAACGCCATCGGCGCATGCGGCCTGCTCGACATCTCAGGCGCCCATATCGATGGCTGCCTCTATCACGGCAAGGCGGGGCTCGATATCGTCGAACGGCTGGTCGAGGGCGGCGGGCGCGTGCAGGTGCCGACGACGCTCAATGTCGGCTCGTTCGATCTCATCCATCCGGGCATGGTGAAGATGCCGGCGGTGGAAGAGGTGCCGGCGCGGCGGCTGATGAAGGCGCACCTGGAACTTGGCTGCCAGGCGACCTTCACCTGCGCGCCCTACCAGACACGGTTCCGGCCTGAATTCGGCCAGCAGATCGCCTGGGGCGAATCCAACGCCATCGTCTTCGCCAATTCGGTGATCGGTGCGCGCACCAACCGCTATGGCGACTTCATCGATTTGTGCTGCGCCATGACCGGGCGCGCGCCGGCCTGGGGCCTGCATCTCAGCGAAAACCGGCGCGGCCGCATCCTGTTCGAACTGGATACCGCCGAGGCCGAACCGAGCGACAGCCTGTTCGTCGGCGTCGGGCTGATCATCGGGCAAGCCAGTGGTGACCGTATTCCGGTCATATCAGGCCTGCCGCAGCCGCGCGACGAGGATCAACTGAAGGCGCTGGGCGCGGCGGCCGCGACGACCGGCGCGGTGGCGTTGTTCCATGGGCTCGACATCACGCCGGAGGCCAACACGCTCGACGAAGCGTTTCACGGCCACGCGCCGGATGAGACGATCCGCATCACCCAGGCAGACATCGATCATGCGCTGTCCAGATTGTCCGGAGTGGCCGACGGGGCGCCGGTTGCCGCCGTCTCGCTGGGCACGCCGCATTTTTCGCATGAGGAATGGACGCGCCTGTTGCCCATGCTGCGCGAGGCAGCGCCGGGCAGGGGCATCCCGATCTATGTCAACACCGGGCGCGCCACGCTGACGCGGCTGCAGGAGGAAGGGGCACTGGCCGGCATGGAGGCATTCGGCCTGATCCCGGTCGCCGACACCTGCACCTATGTCACCTCCATCCTCGAGCGCCTCGACGGCGTGGTGATGACCAATTCCGGCAAGTGGGCGCATTACGCGCCGGGCAATATCGGCGTGACGGTCGCCTTCGCCGAGATGGCGGATTGCATCCGCTCCGCCGCGGCCGGACATGTCGTGCGGGGTGCCTCGTGACGCAGCTGGTTGCAACGGACGCGGCCGATCGGCTGGGCACTTTCCAACTTGCCGGCGAGGCCGATGGCCCGGCTTTGGTGTTCTCGCAGCCGCTCAGTTTCTGGGGCGGCATCGACGCCGAGACGGGGGAAATCATCGACCATTCGCATCCCGGTCTCGGGCAGAATGTCGCCGGCAAGATCCTGGTCATGCCGAGCGGGCGAGGCTCGTCCTCCTCGTCCTCTGTCCTGGCCGAAGCGATCCGCCGGGGCACCGCGCCGGCGGCGATCCTTCTGGAGCGGCCCGACCCGATCCTGGCGGTGGGGGCCATCGTCGCCGAGTTTCTCTACGACATCCATATGCCGCTGGTGGTCTGCGACATTGCGGGAATTGCTTCCGGCGACAGGCTCGCGGTCCGTGTTGGTGAGAAGGGCGAGGCGGTCATCCATAAAGCCCAGTGACAGCCGTCCCTGATGACGGCAGTGATGGGAAATGATGGGGCCGGCCTTGGCCGACCGGCAAGCCATGGCGCTATATGCTGTCCTCCAGGGAGGAATGGATGGCAGGCGCGGATTTCGAACCGGATGTGAAGGTTCGCAGCAGGGAATACCGGATCGGTTGCGTTGGTGCGGGTATGATCATGGCCGAATGCCATCTGGCCGCCTATACGCAAGCCGGCTTCCCGGTGGTGGCGATCGCCTCGCGGACTAAGGCCAGCGCCGAGAAGGTGGCCAGGCGCTGGGATATTCCGATCGTTCACGATACGCCCGAGCAATTGATCGAGGATTCCAGGGTCGAGATCGTCGACCTTGCCTTTCCGCCCGACCAGCAGCCGGCTCTCATCCGTCACGCGCTGAGGCAGCCACACATCAAGGCGATACTGGCGCAAAAGCCGCTGGCGCTGTCGGTTGAGGAAGCCGTCAAACTGCGCGACGAGGCGGCAAGGTCCGGCAAGATCCTCTCGGTCAACCAGAACATGCGCTACGACCAGTCGATGCGCGTCCTGAAACAGATCGTCGACAGCGGTGCGCTGGGCGACATCGTCTTCGCGCAGATCGACATGCATGCGATCCCGCACTGGCAGGCTTTCCTTGCCGATTATAACAGGCTGACGCTTGCCAATATGAGCGTGCATCATCTCGACGTGCTGCGCTTCCTGTTCGGTGATCCCCAGGAGATCACGACGCTGACGCGCAAGGATCCGCGGACGGCTTTCGACCATTCCGACGGCATTACCGTGTCGACGCTGCGCTTCCCCTCCGGGGTGCTCGCCGTTTCGCTGGAAGATGTCTGGTCCGGCCCGCGCGAGCAGGGCTATCGCGACGACCAGCACATCAACTGGCGTGTCGACGGCACCAAGGGTGTCGCCAAGGGCACGATCGGCTGGCCGACGGGCGTCGCTTCGACGCTGACCTACGCCTCGACGCAGACGACGGGCGGTGAGTGGGTGACGCCCAACTGGGACACGATGTGGTTTCCGCACGCCTTCATCGGCGTGATGGAGCAGCTGCAATATGCGGTGAAGACTGGCATGCCACCGGCCCTCTCCGTTGCCGACAACGTCAAGACCATGGCGGTGGTCGAGGCCGGCTACCGCTCGATGGCGGAAGGCCGCACCGTCAGGCTTTCTGAAATCTCGACCAACTGAAGTACGCCACCGCGCAAGAAGCGTGGCGGCTGAATCGCTTACCGGGAGGAGCTCACATCATGATGCAGGCAGGGATCTTCACCGGCTACTTCCCCTACGAACTCGACGAGGCTGCCAGGCGCATCCGCGCGCTCGGCTTCAACACCGTCCAGCTCGACCTGCATTTCCGGGATATCGATCTCACCGCCGGGCAGATCACCAGGGACAAGGCAAGAACAGTGCGTGATGCGTTCCGCGATCATAATCTGCCGGTCTGCTGCATCTCCGGCTACACCAACATCATCCATCCCGACAAAGCCGAGCGCGAGAAACGCGTCGGCTATCTCAAGGAAATCATCCGCAACGCGCGCGAATTCGGTTCGCCCTACGTGATCTCGGAGACCGGAACCTACAACACCGAATCCGACTGGGTGCATCACCCAAGGAACAAGACCGAGGAAGGTTTCGAGGAGTGCCGCAAGGTGATTTCGGATCTTGCCCAGACCGCCTATGACCATGGCGCGGTCTTCCTGCTCGAAACCTATGTCAACAATGTCGTCGGCTCGGTCGAGGAGACGGTGAAGATGTTCGCGCAGGTCGACCATCCCGGCCTCGGCCTGCTGATGGACCCGACCAACTACTTCGAAGCGCACAACATCGACCGCATGGACCAGGTGCTGAACCAGGTTTTCGACACGTTGACCGACAAGATCCGCATCGCGCACGCCAAGGATGTGAAGCGCTCGGGCAGCGACAAGTCGGAAAAGCATGCCGACATCGGTGACCAGGACGCGCATGAGGGACTGACGTTCCGCGGCGTCGGCGAGATCGAGTTGCCGGCGCCTGGCCTCGGCTCGCTCAACTATGATCTTTACCTGAAGCGGCTCAGCGAAAAGCACCCGAACATCCCGGTCATCATCGAGCATCTGACCGAGGACGACGTGCCGCGCGCGAAAACCTTCCTCGACGGAAAATTCCGCGCCAACGGCATCTAAATCGAAGAGATAGAGCATGATGTCGTCCAAAAACCGCTTCACACTTTTTGGCATCATGCTCTCGGGGCCGTGGGAGGCGACGATGACGACGGCCAAGACAAAGCGCGATTACAGCCTGGTCGGCGAAAGCACGCGGGCCGCGATCGAGACCGGCCTGGCCTCGGCCGAATGGTACCACACCGACGTGCCGCGCAAGGCGATGAAGGAATTGATGCAGCGCTCGGACGGTCCGGCGATCCGCGACACAGCGATCTGGCTCGCCGTCATCGTGGTCTCGGCCGCCGGCGTCGCCTGGTTCTGGGGCTCGTGGTGGGTGGTGCCGTTCCTGTTCGTGTATGGCGTGCTCTACGGCTCGTCGAGCGACTCGCGCTGGCACGAATGCGGCCACGGCACGGCCTTCCGCACGCGCTGGATGAACGACGTCGTCTACCACATCGCCTCCTTCATGCTGATGCGCAATCCCGTGCAATGGCGCTGGAGCCATGCCCGCCATCACACCGACACCATCATCGTCGGCCGCGACGCCGAGATCTCTGTCATGCGCCCGCCGGACCTGTTGAAGGCGGCGCTCGCCTTCACCGGCATTCTCGATTTCCGCTATTCGCTGCCGACGCTGGTGCGCCAGGCCTTCGGCACGCTATCGGAGGAGGAGAAGAGCTACATCCCCGAGATGGAACAACACAAGGCTGTGGTCGCCGCCCGCTGGCACATGGCCGTGTACGTTGCGACGATCGCGCTTGCGATCGCGCTGGGATCATGGCTGCCGCTGGTGCTGGTCGGCCTGCCGCGCCTCTACGGCACCTGGCACATGGTGATGACCGGCCTGCTGCAGCATATCGGCTTGGCCGACAACGTCGTCGACCACCGGCTCAACACCCGCACCGTCTACATGAACCCGATCAGCCGGTTCATCTACTGGAACATGAACTACCATGTCGAACATCACATGTTCCCGATGGTGCCGTATCACGCGCTGCCCAGGCTGCATGAATTGATCAAGCACGACCTGCCCGAGCCGAACCCGTCGATGTGGAACGCCTATCGCGAGGTCTGGCCGGTCCTGCTCAGGCAGCTGAAATACGAAGACTATTACCTCAAGCGCGAATTGCCGCCGACGGCCAGACCCTATCGCGGCGAGTTCCACGAGATCGATATGTCGGCGGCGGCCGAATAGCGATCGCGAATTTTGCAGGAGACCGAGATGGCTGATTGGGTTGAAGCGTGCGCGGTGGATGATATCGAGGAAGAGGACGTCATCCGCTTCGACCATGGTGGCCGCAGCTTCGCGGTCTACCGGTCGCCCGATGACGAGTTCTTCGCCACCGACGGCTATTGCACGCATGAGAAGGCGCATCTGGCCGACGGGCTGGTGATGGACGACATCATCGAATGCCCCAAGCACAATGGCCGCTTCAACTACAAGACAGGTGCCGCCAAGGGCGCGCCGGTCTGCGTCAATCTCGCGACCTATCCGGTGAAGATCGAGGCCGGTAAGGTGATGATCCAGATTTGACGCGCGGCAACCAATCCAGCATCACAGAGGGGACGTTGAAATGAGCCGAAAGAGACCGACCGTCGCCGATCTGCGCGCGATGAAGGGCAAGCGCCAGCTGACCATGCTGCGCGTGCTCAACCTGGATGAGGCGGAGGCGGCCGAGCGGGCAGGGGTCGATGTCGTCTCGGTGCCGCCCGAACTGGTGCTGAACCCTGAATATCGCGATGCCGCGCCCAGCCTGTTCACCATGCCGGGCGAGAATTTCTTCGAGATCGGCACGGCGGATGATTTCGTGCGCTGGGCCTTCCGGCTCTACAAGGCAAGCGCCGACGCGGTCTATTGCAGCGCCGGCTACGCCACCATCAAGCGGATGGCTGACGATGCCATTCCCGTTGTCGGCCATGTCGGCCTCATTCCGTCGCGCGCCACCTGGACCGGCGGCTTCAAGGCGGTCGGCAAGACCGCCGACACCGCCCTCCAGGTTTTCGAGGCGGTGAAGCAGCTGGAGGCCGCCGGCGCTGTCGGCGCCGAGATCGAAGTGGTGCCGGTCGAGGTTGCCAAGGCGATTTCCGAGCGCACCTCGCTGATCATGCTGTCGATGGGGGCAGGCACCGGCTGCGACGCGCAATATCTGTTCGCCGACGACATTCTCGGCCAGAACCGGGGCCACATGCCGCGCCACTCCAAGGTCTACCGCAACTTCGCCGCCGAGTATGACCGGCTGCAAGCGGAGCGGGTGGCGGCGTTCTCCGAATATGTTGCCGACGTCACCAGCGGCGCCTATCCCGAGGACAGGCACGTCGTGCACATGGACCCGGCGGAGCTCAGCCTGTTCATGAAAAGAGTTGACGCAAAGAGCTGATTATTCGGCTTCTTTGCTGGCCGCCGCGGCGCCTTGCCACGCTCCATCGGCGAGCATCGCTTGGAGCACCTCGGCGTCGGTCCCCAGCGGCCGGTCGTCTTTCAGCATCGATACATGCGCGCGCACCGCCGCATAGATCGCGCCGGTGCGCGGCGCCAGCGTAAATCCTTCACGCAGGTCGACGGCCTGCGCGGCCGCCATCAATTCGAAGGCGATCAGCCGCCGCCATAGCGCGATCATCCCGGCGCATTTCGAAACGGCGAGGGGCGACTGGGTCGCGTGGTCCTCGACGCCTTCCGAAACGGGCAGGAAGTCGAGCATCACCGGATTGGCCTTGTGGCGGATGGCAGCCAGGATCGATGTCGCGGTCTTCTGCAGCGGCACGAAACCGGCCGAGGCGCCGCCGATGGGTGACAGATATTTGGTCAGGCCGTTGCGGCTCGAGCCGGTGAGCTGGATGAAGCGGGCGACGCTCGCGGCGGCGCATTGCGCGATGGCCAGGCCGAGCGTCTCGAAGGCAAGCGAGAGTGCGGCCGTGTGGAAATTGCCGGTCGACATCACCAGTTCGTCGTCGCCGATGACCAGCGGGTTGTCGGCGGCAGCGTTGAGTTCGATCTCGACGGCGCGTTTCGCCTGTCCGATCGCCTCGATCAGCGCGCCGTGGATCGACGGCATGCAGCGGATCGACAGGGGATCCTGAATGGTGGTGGGCGCCGGCATCTCGTCGCGGGCGAGAAGGTCGTGCAAGGCCTTCGCCGCCTCCTGCTGTCCGGCGGCCGGCCGCGCCATCTGCAGGCGCGGATCGAGGATGGTGCGGTTGGCGCCAAAACCTTCCATGGTCAGCGCCCCGGCCTGCTGCTGCTGGGCCAGCGCCGACAGCGTATCCGTCACGACCAGCGCACCGCTGCCGGCGGAGACCGCCGAGGCGTTGATCAGCGACAGCCCATCTTTCGGCGCCAGGCTGATGGGAGCGAGGCGGGCCATCATGAGCGCCTTGGCCGCCGGCATGCGGCGGCCCTGGTAGTCGGCTTCGCCTTCGCCGGTCAGCAGGCGGGCAAGAGCGGTCATCAGCACGAGGTCGCCGGCGCCGATCGAGCCGAGCGACCGCATCACCGGATGGACGCCGGCATTAAGCGCATCGACCAGAGCGACGAACACGGTGGGCGACAGGCCGGAGCCGCCGGCCGACAGCATCGAGGCGCGGGCGACCATGGTGGCTCGCACGGTCTCGATCGGGAGCGCTTCGCCGACCGCGCCGCTGCGGCCTTCCAGCAACTGGCGCTGGAAGGCGCTGGCGTCGCCGTCGACTGTTGTGCCGAGATTGGCGCCGAGCCCGGTGTTCAGGCCGTAGATCTGCTGGCCGGAAGCGGCGGCCTGGTCGAGCACTTTTCGCGCCTTGTCCAGCCTGCCGATGATTTCGGGACCGATCTCCACCTTGCGCGCCTGGCGGGCGACGGTGGCGACATCACCGACACTGACGCCGGCTCCGGTGAGGATCAGCGCGCTCATGCGAAACGCAGCCTCTGGCCGATGCCTTTTTCCCCTGCCTTGGCCAGCATCGCCTTGCCCAGCGCAATGTCGGAGAGCGACAGGCCGCGGTGCCAGAACAGGATGGTCTCGTCGTCGCTCTGCCTGCCCGGCTTGAGGCCGGCGGCGATCTGGCCGAGTTCGGCATGCAGCGTCGTCTCGCTCAACCGTCCGGTCTCGACATGGGCGCGCAGCGAGCCGAATTTGCCGCCCTTGCACTGGCCCCAGTCGTCGACGACCATCTTCTGCATGATGTCGGTCAGCGACAGCTCCACCGCGCTCATCGTGCCATAGGGCACGACCAGCGCACCGGGCTTGATCCATTCGGTCTTGAGCAGCGGCTGCGGCTCCGGCAGCCGCGAGGCCTCGACGACGATGTCGGCGCCCTCCACGCAGCTTTTCCAGTCGGCGACCGCCGTGACTGTCTTGCCGAGATCGGCGGCGAGTTTGGCGGCAAAGCCGTCGCGGCTTTCCGAGCGGCGCGAATGGACGCGGATCTCGTCGAAGTCGAAGAGATGGTCGAGCAGCCGCACATTCCAGTAGGCGGTGCCGCGCGCGCCGATATGGGCGAGCACCTTGGAATTCTTGCGCGCCAGATGTTTGGCGCCGATGGCGGTGACGGCGCCGGTGCGCATGTCGGTGATGACGGTGGCGTCGAGGATGGCGCGCGGCGTGCCGGTGCGCGGATCGAAGAGATTGAGGATGCCGAATTCGGAGGGCAAGCCGTGCAGATAATTGTCGACATAGTCACCGACGATCTTCACGCCCGCCGTGTCGAGCGGGGCGACGTAGCCGCGCAAGACATTGAAATGGCCGTGGAAGGATGGATCCGGTTCGAGATGGACGCGCGGCTCGATCACCGTCTGGCCCTTGCCCTGGGCGACGAGGCCCGCCTCGACGGCGGCGATGATTTCGCCATCGGTCATGGCAAGCGCTTCGATGTCGAGGGCATTGAGATAGTCGATATGGATCGGCTTCATTCTGCGCGCGCACTTTCCTCGGTCGCCCCGCTCTTCCCATAGCAGGCCGGGGCGCGACACGAAAGTTTGTTGCGCTGGCTATGGACGCAGTCGGCCAGATGCTGTTCAAACCCGTACCGACATGACTGCCATTCCCGAGACTGAAGCCTTACCCGAAACAGCCACCAATGCGCGGCGCGTGGCGCTGATCGTCGCCATCGCCTTCTTCATGCAACTGCTGGATTCGACGATCATCTCGACCTCGCTGCCGCAGATGGGCCAGTCCTTCGGCGTGCCGGCGGTGGCGATGAGCATCGGCATCACCGTTTACATGCTGACCATGGCGGTGTTCGTGCCGCTGTCGGGCTGGCTCGCTGACCGTTTCGGCGCGCGCAACATCTTTCTCGTGGCGATCGCGCTGTTCACGCTGGCCTCGCTTGCCTGCGGCTTCTCGGAAAATCTGACCGAATTCGTTGCCGCCCGCGCCGTGCAGGGGCTGGGCAGTGCGCTGATGACGCCGGTGGGGCGCATTCTCGTCCTGCGCAACGCGTCCAAATCCGAGCTGCTCAACGCCACCGCGCTGATCACCTGGCCGGCGCTGTTCGCGCCGGTGGTCGGTCCGGTGCTTGGCGGCTTCATCACCACCACTCTGTCCTGGCACTGGAATTTCTTCATCAATATCCCGCTTGGGCTGATCGGTCTGGCACTGGTCGCCCGCTTCATCCCGGGCGATCGCGAGGCCGATCCCAAGCCGCTCGACTGGCCCGGGTTTTTCCTGACCTCGCTTGGGCTCACCTGCCTGCTCTACGGCCTCGGGCGCATCGCGCACCCGGAAGATGGCATGCTGCCGACAGTGGCGCTGATCGCGGCGGGGATCGTCATCGGCTGGCTGGCGGTGCGGCATCTGCGGCGCGCTCCGCATCCGCTGCTCGACCTCTCCTCGTTCAAGGTGCTGACCTTCGCCATCTCGACGCTTGCCGCCGGCACCATCTTCCGGGTGGCGATCAACGCCACGCCGTTCCTGTTGCCGCTATTGTTCCAGCTTGGTTTCGGCCTGTCGCCCGTCGATGCCGGCCTGATGATCCTGGCTTATTTCCTCGGCAATCTCGGCATGAAGGCGGTGACGACTCCGACGCTGCGGCGCTTCGGTTTCCGTTCGGTGATGGTGGTCAACGGCATCATCGCCTCCGCCTCGATCATGGCTTGCGGGGCGATCTCGCCGCAGACGCCGCAGGCGCTGGTGGTGGCGTTGATGCTGATCGCCGGCCTGTCGCGCTCGATGCAGTTCACGGGGCTCAACACGCTGGCTTTCGCCGATATCGACGCCGCGCGGCGCAGCTCGGCGGCAACGCTGTCCTCGATGCTGCAGCAGGTGGCGATGCTGTTCGGCGTTGCCGTGGCCGCGGCGATCCTCAATCTGTCGCAGATCGCCAGGGCCCAGCCGGCACTCGACCTCGTCGATTTTCGAATCGCCTTTTTCGTGATCGGCGCCATCGGGCTGGTGGCAGCGTTGCGTTTTCTCGTGCTGCCGCCAACTGCGGGCGCCGAGGTTTCCGGCCACGCGCCGGGGAATTGAAAATCGGATTTTCCCGCCTGATGCGGAGATAAATTCCGCCTCATCCTTTCGCCTTGATGCCGCACTTTCGCGAATGCCTGCGATGGCGCAATCGATTGCCAAAAATGCAGGAGTTTCCGGGCATTGCGCCAGTTTTGGCAATCGATGCGTCCACTCGGCGAATATCGGCATAAGGCCCCGTTCCGAACGCGGATTCATTTGACGAACCGGCGCTGAGCCGATTAGCTCTGCCTTCGGGATGGCAGCGCTGCCATCGGGGCAAATGCAGACATGAACACGATCGGCTGGCTAAATCTCAGGCGCCTGAATCAGGAAGGCATTGTCTTTGCCATCGCGGTGGTGCTGTTCGTTGCAGCGGCCATCGGCCTGCCGGGCTTCATCGACCCCAACAACCTCGTCGCCATCGTCAGGTCCGTGTCGGTGCTGGGCATATTGGCGCTCGGCATGGCGGTCGTCATCATCGGCCGCGGCATCGACCTGTCGGCCGTGGCGATCATGGCGATGTCGGTCGCCTGGTATCTGCAACTGCTCAACACCGGAACCTCGGACGGGCTGGCTTTTGCCTATGTGCTGGCCGGTGTGCTCGCCATCGGCCTGCTCAACGGCTTTCTCGTCGCCTATGCCGACGTTCCGGCGATCTTCGTGACGCTGGCAACCGGGTCCTTCGTCTTCGGTTATGTGCGCTCGCAACTGATCACGCAGGACGCGGTACCGGTGCCGCAGGGCCATTGGGTCGAACTGCTTGGCGGCCTGCGCTTTCTCGATATCCCGATCGAGGTGTTCGTCTTCGCCGGGCTGGCTTTCCTGTTCTTCCTGTTCCTGCGCTACACCAAATGGGGCCGCTACATCTATTTCGCCGGCGACAATCCGGTCGCCGCCCGCAACATCGGCATTCCGGTGCGGCCGATGCTGGTGCTGCGCTACGTGCTCTCCGCTTTCGTGGCGCTGATCGCCGGCCTGCTGACTGCGGCCAGCCTGCATTCGATCAACACGCGCGTCGTCAATTCCACGCTGCTCTACGACATCGTGCTGGTGGCGGTGATCGGTGGTATCGGCCTGTCCGGCGGGCGAGGCGGGGTGCGCAATGTGCTGGTTGGGGCGGCGCTGATCGGCATCCTGCTCAACGCCATGACCATCATCGACATTCCGCTGCTCTACCAGAACCTGATCAAGGCGGCGATCCTGCTCGGCGCCATCATCGTCGACGGCATCATCAATCCGCGCGACGAACAGACCGCGCAACAAGGCGACATTTAGAGCAGATGGGCTAGCCCATCTGCTCGGGGTACCCGGCGCGATCGCGACGATCGGCCGGCAATGAAACCGAACCAGAGGACGTGACATGAGATTGATCAAGACACTTATGGCCGCCGCAACGGCGCTCGCCATTACCGCCTTCGCGGCGCCGACCTTCGCCGCCGACGATCCTGGCCCGGCGGCCTATGCACAGGCGCTCAAGGGCAAGCGCGTCATGCTGGTGCCGCTGGCGATGGGCTTCGACCTGGCGCAGGGCTGGGCGCACTATCTGAAGAAG
This sequence comes from Mesorhizobium sp. 43Arga, assembly GCF_053714255.1. NCBI lineage: Bacteria > Pseudomonadati > Pseudomonadota > Alphaproteobacteria > Hyphomicrobiales > Phyllobacteriaceae > Mesorhizobium > Mesorhizobium sp. 43Arga. The sequence continues at coordinate 656,332 of NZ_JBSKBO010000002.1, read as the reverse complement.
GAGGTCGAGGCCTGGGGCGGCACGTTCGAAACGCGCGATCCGAACTGGGTGGTCGATGCCGGCGCGCAGGCGATTACCGACGCCATCTCGTCCGACACCAGGCCCGATGTGCTGATCATCCACGCGCCAGACCTCAACTCCTACTCCAAGCTGATGAAGAAGGCGCAGGCGGCCGGCACCTATGTTCTTCTGGTCGACAATCCCGCCAATTTCCCGGCCGATGCCTTTGTCGGTAGCGACTGGGACCGGCTGGGCCAGCTCGAGGCCGAAGCGGCAATCAAGGGCTGCGGCGAGAACTCGTCGAAGAAGATCGGCTTGGTGCAGGGCGACCAGGCGAACTCTTCCAGCCTCTACCAGTATGCCGGCATCATGAAGGTGCTGGACAAGCATCCCGACTTCAAGGTGGTGGCCAAGCCCGACTCCAACTGGGATGCGACGACCTCCCGCAATGTGACGACGACGATGCTGCAGCAGAACCCGGACATCTGCTCGATCATCGATTTCTGGGACGGTGACGCCACCGGCGCATCCGCCGCGATCCGCGACGCCAAGCTCGACGGCAAGGTGTTCCTGGTCACCACCGGCGGCGGTGAAAAAGCCGCCGATTGCGACAAGCTTCAGGACGGCACCTACGGCGCCGTGGTGATGACCGAGCTTGCCCGCCAGTCGGGCGACATGAACGCCATCATCAAGTTCCTGCTGCAGAGCGGCCAGCCGGCCGGCACCTCGCACACCTACATTTACACGCTGGAGAAGGCGACGACCAAGGCCGACCTCAAGCCCGACAGCTGCTGGGATTTGAAGGCGCTGCAGGCGGAAGCGGCGGCGAAATAAGCCGCGCGGTCGAACAGACTCCACGAGGTGGCCGGATCAGTTCGGCCACCTCCTTCTCTTGATCAACGGCAGCCAATGTCCTTTCGCGAACGCCTCCAGTCCTGGCGCTACAATCTCGTGCCCGACCATCTGGTCGGCGAGATCCTGACCAAACGCTGGACCGACAACGCCATTCCGTTCCTGGCGCTGGTGGTGACATTGGCGACTTTCGGCTCGATCATTCCCGGCTTCTTCAAGCTGAACGCGCTGCAGGAATCGACCCGCCAGCTCGGCGAATTCTCCATGGTCGTCACCGGCATGACGGTGGTGATGCTGGGCGGCGGCATCGATCTGTCGGTCGGCTCGATCTTCGCGCTGTCCTGCTTCTCCGCCGTCTATGTCTTCTTCATACTCGAACAGTCGATCTGGCTGGCGCTGGCAGCCTCGCTTGCCACGGGGCTGATCTTCGGCGCCATCAACGGCTATCTCGTCGGCTACCTCAGGCTGCGCGCCTTTCTCACCACGCTGGTCACCTTCATCTTCGGCCGGGCGCTGTTCGACATCCTGGTCACCACCTATGCCGCCGACGTGCAGCTCTCGACCGCCACATCCGACGTGCTCGACTTCATCGGCGACAGCACCTTTTGGGGGCTCTCCGTCTCTGTGTGGTTGGCCATCATCCTGGCTATCGTCACCCATATCGCGCTGACGCGCTCGCGGCCGGGATGGCATGTGCTGGCGGTCGGCGGCTCCAGGCGCTCGGCGCACAATGCCGGCATCCGCGTGCGCCGCACCGTGTTCATGACCTATGTCTTTTCCGGTTTCTGCGCCTCGATCGGCGGTTTTCTCATCGCCTGCCGGCTGAGCGGGGCCGGGCCGGGCACCGGCCTCAACCTCGAGATCATGGCGCTCACGGCGGCGGTGGTCGGCGGTGTCAGCCTGGGCGGCGGGCGCGGCTCGGTGATCAAGGGGCTGATGGGCGCCATCATCGTCTTGACCATGACCAATGGGCTGATCCGGCTGGGCTACGGCACCGGTATCAACCAGATGGTGCTCGGCATCATGCTGGCGGTGGCGGTGACCATCGACATACGCTGGCTGAAGAACCGCCATAAGGTGCTGAACGAAGTCTATGTCGCGCCGGTCTACCTCAAGATGGGCGAGACGCAATCGGCGGTGCCGGGCTCCGGCACGCCTTACGAACTCGACAACCGGCTGTCGGCAGCCGACCATATCGGGCTTGGCGAACTGGAAGGGCCGGAGGACGTCATCCTCGACCGCGACGATCATCTCTATTGCGGCACCCGCCATGGCGAGATCGTCCGCTTCTTCGCGCCGGACTATGTCAAATCGGAAGTCTTTGCCCACATTGGCGGCTTTCCGCTTGGGCTCGCCTTTGATAAGACAGGCAATCTGATCAGCTGCGTCGGCGCCATGGGGCTCTACTCGGTTTCGCCGGAGCGCGAGGTGAAGCGTCTGTCGGCCGAGACGGCGCGCTCCTGGACGTCGATCGTCGACGACGCCCGGCTGCGCGATCCCAATGACTGCGACATCGCGCCGGACGGCCGCATCTATTTCACCGACTCGACCAAGCGCTATGACGCCCACGACTGGGCGCTGGATTCGATCGAGAACCGCGCCACCGGCCGGCTGCTGGTCTATGATCCGAAGGACGGGTCGACGAAGACGCTGCTCGACGGCTACCGCTACACCAACGGCGTCTGCATGGCGCATGACGGCAAATCGCTGTTCTTCGCCGAAAGCTGGGCCTGCCGCGTGCACCGCTATTGGCTGGAAGGGCCGAAGGCCGGCACCGCCGAATGCGTCATCCGCGACATGCCGGGCTATCCCGACAACATCAACCGGGCGTCCGACGGCAATTACTGGATGGCGTGGCTCGGCATGCGCACGCCGAGCTTCGACCTGTCGCTGCGCCATCCCGCCATGCGCAAGCGCATGACGCGCCGGCTGCCGCAGGACGAGTGGCTGTTCCCCAATATCAACACCGGCGGCGTGGTGAAATTCAACGAGAAGGGCGGCATCGTCGAGGCGCTGGGCGATCTCTCCGGCGACGCGCATCCAATGGTCACCTCGATGCGCGAACACAAGGGCTATCTGTTCGTCGGCGGCATCCTCAACAACCGCATCGGCCGCTATAAAATTACAGGCGCCGACCCGAACTGGACCAGCCCCGCTTCCTATTGGGGAGCAAAGCCATGATCCTCGATCCGATCCTGGACATGTTTCGCGGCAAGGCGGTGACCATCCCGCCGCTCGACGGCGCCTTCCGGCCCAACACGCGGCTCGACGATGCGCCGGCCTTCGCCGAGCTGACCGAGCCGGACAATCTGCTGGTCTCCGGCGATCGGCTGCTCGCCTCCAGCGGCAACGCCGTCTATGCGCTTACCGCAGGAGCCGAGCCCAAGATTGCCGAGGCCTTTCCGTCGCCCATCACGGCGCTGGCGCTGTCGCCATCGGGCGAACTGACAGTGGCGTTCGAAAGCGGCAAGCTGCTGATATCAGGCAAGGAGATTCGGTTGCCGGCCGACATCCGCTGCATCACCGCGCTCGCCTACGCCGTGGACGGCACGTTGTGGCTGGCCAACGGGTCGGCCGAGCATGCGCCGTCGCAATGGGCCGCCGATCTGATGAAGAAGGGGGCGTCCGGTTCGCTTTGGAAACGCGACGCGACAGGGGGCGCGTTCCGCAAGGTCTCAGGCGATCTCGCTTTTCCCTATGGGCTCCATCCAATCGGCCGGGATGTGCTGGTCAGCGAAAGCTGGCGTCATCGGCTCATCCGCTTCGGTGGCGCCGCCGGCAGCCGCTCGACGGTGCTGACGCATCTGCCCGGCTATCCCGCGCGGCTGGCGCCGGCCGGCGATGGCGGCGCCTGGCTGGCGCTGTTTGCGCCGCGCAACCGGCTGATCGAATTCGTGCTGCAGGAAACGCACTATCGTCAGGACATGATCGACCAAGTGCCGCCGGCCTACTGGATCGCGCCGGCGCTCGCCTCCAACCGCAGTTTCCTCGAGCCGCTGCAATGCGGCGGCATCCGCACCATGGGCATCCACAAGCCGTGGTCGCCGAGCCGCTCCTACGGGCTGGTGGTCAGGCTCGACGCAAAGATGCAGCCGCAATTCAGCCTGCACAGCCGCGCCAACGGCACACGCCACGGCATCTGCAGCGTAGCGGAAAAGGACGGCCGGCTGTTCATTGCCTGCAAGGGCGGCGACTGTGTGCTCGACGCGGGAGGTTTTTGATGGAACCGATCGTCCGCCTGGAAAACGTCACGAAAAACTATCGCGGCGTGCCCGCGGTCAAGAATGTCAGCTTCGACCTGCGCAAGGGCGAAATCCACGCGCTGCTCGGCGAGAACGGCGCCGGCAAATCGACGCTGACCAAGATCATCGCCGGTGTCGTCGACGCCACCTCGGGCAAGATGTTCCACAAGGGCCGAGAGATCGCCTACGCCTCGCCGCACGCGGCTCTCGAGGCCGGCATCGCCATGGTGTTCCAGGAAACCAGCCTGGTGCCGTCGATGACGGTGGCGCAGAACCTTTATCTCGGTACCGAAAAATTCCTCAACCGGCTGCGCGGCACGTATATTTCAGCACAGCAGTTCCTGCAGTCGCTGAACTTCCCGGTCGACCCCAACGCCATGGTGGCCACGCTGGGTGCCGCCAAGCGGCAGATGGTGGAGATCGCGCGCGCTGTGCACCACAATGCCGAGATCATCATTTTCGACGAGCCGACGGCGACGCTGACGCCGGAGGAGAAACGCCACTTCTTCGCGCTGATCCGGCGGCTCAAGGCGAGCGGCGTCTCCATCGTCTTCATCAGCCATGCGCTGGAAGAGGCGCTTGCCATCGCCGATCGCATCACCATTTTGCGCGATGGCGAACTGGTCATCACCGACGACACGTCGGCCTTCGACCGCGACAAGATCGTCGCCGCAATGGTCGGGCGCACATTGTCGGGCCAAATCTACCGCCAGCGCGACGAGGCCAGGTTGCGCAAGGCCGGCAAGAAAGTGCTGTCGGTGCAGGACATTTCGATGAGCAATGTCGTGCGCAACAATTCCTTCTCGATCTTCGAGGGCCAGATCACCGGCGTATTCGGGCTGATCGGCTCGGGCCGCACCGAGACCTTCAAGATCGTCTCGGGCATCTACAAGCGCGACTTTCTGCGCGGCGGCGCGATCGAGCTCGACGACAGGCCCGTGCGCTACCTCGTGCCCAGCGAGGCGGTGGCCGACGGCATCGTCTACGTCACCGAGGACCGCAAGAGCGAAGGCATTTTCGAGACGATGGGCATCGCCGAGAACCTGTTCGGCGGGCTGCTTGCCGCGGGCCGCGAAAAGGCCTGGGTGATCAACCAGCAGGAGATGCGCGCGCTGTCGGCCGATTGGACCAAGACGCTGAACATCAAGGCGATCAACGACAATGCCCGCGTCGTCGAACTCTCCGGCGGCAATCAGCAGAAAGTGGTGATCGGCAAGGGGCTGGTGCAGCAGCCGCGCATCGTCATCTTCGACGAACCGACGCGCGGCGTCGACGTCGGCGCCATCGCCGAGATCCACCAGATCATCAACCGGCTGGCCGACGAGGGGCTCGCCGTCGTGGTCATCTCGTCCTACTTGCCGGAGATCATGAACCTGTCGGACCGGATTCTGGTGTGCCGGCAAGGGCGTATCGTCGAGGAGTTTTCGCCGGCGGAGGCCACGGAGGAGAAGATCATGTACGCGGCCGTGCATTAGGGGTGCTGGCTGGTGGGCACTTTGACAATTCGCCGAATCGTTCGTCCCTGCTTTCCAGCGCTAAAAACTGAATCGGAAGTGCCGATTAGCCACCTTTGCTCAAGACCTGATTCAACGACCTGATCCGCCGACTCAACGAGGGAAAAACGCCATGGCCTCCACAAGACTCCTCAGCGACGCCGAGGTCGAAAGGATCCCGGCGGTGAAGGCGGTGTTCGATGACATCAGGGCGACGCGCAAATCGGATTTCGTCAACAATTTCTGGCGCGGGCTGGCCAATGATCCGGTGTCGCTGAAGCGGGTGTGGGAGCAGCTCAAGGCGGTGATGGTGGCCGACAGCGCCATCGATCCGCTGACCAAGGAGATGATCTACATCGCCGTCTCGACCGCCAATGGCTGCTCCTACTGCGTCCATTCGCACACGGCGGCGGCGCGGGCCAAGGGCATGACCGATGCGCAACATGGCGAGCTGGTGTCGATCATCGGGCTGGCGGGCCAGACCAACCATCTGGTGACGGCGATGCAGATCCCGGTCGATCCGCAATTCGAGGTGAAGTGAGCATGATCTCCGGCTGCGCCGTCACAAGATTGTGAGTGCGGCCAATGTGTCGCGTAACGACGGTAAGCGGCTGAAATCTTTTCGGTTTCCGCGTTGCCGCGCGTGCCTCCAGCGGTCTTCGAGGACCGTTTCCCGCAATTGTGCGGTTTATCCCGGCCGCTGTTAAGGAAGTGACATGGAACGGCACTAAGGAAGCCCCCATGCGATGCCACTTGCCTGGGGGCGCGGCTCGCATGGTGGAGCCGGCATGAAAATCGTTCAGATCACAGACACCCATTTCAGTCCGACCAAGGCGCACTTCAACGGCAATTGGGCGCCGCTGGCCGCCTGGATCGAGCAGAGCGGCGCCGACCTTGTCATCCACACCGGCGACCTCAGCGTCGACGGTGCCGACAAGGACCAAGACATCGCCTTCTGCATGGATCTGATGCGGGAGATCTCCACGCCGATGCTGCTGGTGCCCGGCAATCACGATGTCGGCCATCTGCCGGGTTCGCCGCAGCCGGTCAATGCCGGGCGCCTCGAGCGCTGGCGTCGGCTGGTTGGGCCCGATTACTGGATGGAGGACGCCGGGAGCTGGCGCCTCATCGGGCTCGACAGCCTGCTGATGGGCTTTGACGATGCCGAGGACGAGGGGCAGTTCGACTGGCTGGGCAGCGCGCTGGAAAGCCGCGGCGGCCGGCGCGTCGCGCTGTTCGCCCACAAGCCGCTGTTCGTCGATCAGCCCGCCGAGGGCGATACCGGCTACTGGAGTGTCAGGCCGGCGCAGCGCCAGCGCCTCTACGATCTGATCGCCGCGCACGATGTCGCGCTGTTTGCAAGCGGCCACCTGCACCGGGCATGGCAAGGCCGGTATGAAAACACGTCGTTGATATGGGGTCCGTCGGCCGCCTTCGTGGTTGGCGACATGGAGCGCGAGATGCCGGGCGAGCGGCTGCTTGGCGCCGTCATCCACCAATTCAGCGATACTGTCGCCAGCGAGATCGTCGCCATCCCCGGCATGACGGCTTACGTTCTCGATGAAGTGGTGGCCGAGGTCTATCCGCACGAGGCGCACAAGGTTCGAAAGCGGGTCGCGTCATGAGCGCGCTGTCGCTTCGCGGCCTGAGGAAGTCCTTTGGCGGCAATGCCATTCTGAATGGCGTGAGCTTCGATGTCGAAGCCGGCGAATTCATTGCGCTGGTCGGCCCGTCCGGATGCGGCAAAAGCACCTTGCTGCGCATTCTGGCGGGGCTCGACCATGCCGACAGCGGCGAGATTTTCGTCGGCGGCAAGGACATGTCGCCGGTTGCCGCCGCCGACCGCAACATCGCCATGGTGTTCCAGTCCTACGCGCTCTACCCGCATCTGACGGCAGGCCAGAACATTGCCGTGCCGCTCGCCATGAAGCGGCTGAGCCGGTCGCAGCGCCTGCCGCTGGTCGGCTCGCTGCTGCCCGGCCAGAAGGAGATCCGCACCGGCATCGCGCGCGATGTCCGCGACATGGCGGGTCTGCTCAAGATCGACCATCTGCTCGACCGCAAGCCGGGCCAGATGTCGGGCGGCCAGCGGCAGCGGGTGGCGCTGGCGCGCGCCATGGTGCGCCATCCCAGCATCTTCCTGATGGACGAGCCACTCTCCAACCTCGATGCCAATCTGCGCGTGCATGCGCGCGGCGAGATCGTCGAGCTGCACCGCCGCGCCGGCGTGCCGACGCTTTATGTGACGCACGACCAGGCCGAAGCGCTTTCGATGGCCGACCGGGTGGCGGTGATGATCGGCGGCAATCTGCTGCAGCTCGCCGCGCCCGATGTGATCTACAACGATCCCGCCCATATCGAGGTCGCGCGCTTCGTCGGCCAGCCGAGGATCAACATCATCCCGGCGCAGGCCGAAAGCGGCCGTGTCGGCTTCGAAGGCATCCGGCTGGCTTTGCTGGAGAAGGTGGCGAACGGCCCGGTCAGCCTCGGCATCCGGCCGGAATTCGTCAAACTGTCTCCCAGCGGGCGGAGCGGCCTTGCCGGGCGGATCGAACGGCTCGAATTCCTCGGTTCGGAAGTCATTGCCCATTGCCGCCTCGACGCCTCCGGCGACAGCGTCGTCGCCAAGCTGGCACCGCAGGAGGCGAGGGACCTGATCGCCGGGATGAAGGTGGGTGTGCTTCTGGCCCCTGAGCAGGCGATGGTCTTCGGGCCGGAAGGAAAGCGGCTGCGCATCGCGGCGGGTGCGCGGCAGGAGCCGGCCCATGTCTAGCGTCGCGCTGGCGGGCAATGTCGCGAGCGCGGCGGCGCTGCGTGCGCGCAGCGAGGACAGGACCGCCTGGCTGCTGGCGGCGCCGGCCATCGTGCTGTTGCTGCTGTTCGTGCTGTTGCCGGTGGCTGCCGTCATCTTCCTCGGCTTCACCGATTTCGAGCTCGGCTACGGCAAGTTTCGCTTCGTCGGCTTCGAGAATTATGCGCATCTGCTGAACGACCGCACCTTTCGCCGGTCGCTGTGGAATACCTCGGTCTATACCGCGATCGTCGCGCCGGTCTCGATCGTGCTTGGCCTGGGCGTTGCCCTGCTGATCGAAGGCGAGGGACGTGCGCGCGGCTTTTTCCGCACCGTCTACTTCCTTCCGGTCGCCTCGCTGATCGTCGCCATGGCAACCGTTTGGCAATACATTTTCCACCCGACGATCGGGCCGCTCAACGCGCTGCTTTCGCTGGCCGGCATTCCGGGCCCGAACTGGCTCGGCGCGTCGAACACCGTGCTCTACAGCCTGTCGATTATCGGCATCTGGCAGTCGGTCGGCTTCAACATGGTGCTGTTCCTGGCGGGCCTGACGGCGATCCCGCGCGAGCTCTACGCCGCCGCCCATGTCGACGGCGCGAAATCGGCGCTCGACCGGTTCTTCCTCGTCACCTGGCCGATGCTCGGACCGACGACGCTGTTCGTCGTGACCATCAGCATCACCAATGCGGTGAAGGTCTTCGAGACGGTGAAGATGCTGACCGACGGCGGCCCCAACAAGGCGTCCGAAGTTCTGCTTTTCACCATCTACCAGGAGGGTTTCGTCTATCTGCGCGTCGGCTACGCCTCGGCGATGACGGTCGTCTTCCTGGCGATCCTGGTCGTGCTGATGCTTGTGCAATACCGCGTGCTCGACCGGCGGGTGCACTACACATGATCAGCATTCCGGCCGGCCGCATCATCCGCTTCGCGCTGCTTTCGCTCGGCGCGCTGATGATCCTTGCGCCCTACATCTTCATGATCTCGACGGCGGGCAAGACGCAGAGCGACATCTTCACCTCGTCGCTGTCGCTCATCCCGCAGCATTTCTACTTCGCGCAGAATTTCGCCAAGGCGTTTGCCAAGGTGCCGATGGCGACGCTGCTGTGGAACGGCGTGATCGTGTGCGGCCTGATCTTCTTCTTCCAGGTCGTGGTCGCGATCCCTTGCGCCTATGCGATGGCCAAGCTGAAGTTCCGCGCCGCGCGGCTGATGATGGTGCTGGTCATGCTCGGCCTGCTGGTGCCGATCCATGCGACGGCGCTGCCGCTCTATGTCGCCTTCGACAGGATGTCGCTGCTCAACAGCTACACCTCGCTGGTCGCGCCCTTCACCATATCGGTGTTCGCGATCTTCATGTTCCTGCAGTTCTTCCGCGCCATGCCCGACGACCTGCTGCACGCGGCGCGTCTCGACGGCATGTCCGAACTCGGCATCGTCGCGCGCGTCATCGTGCCCAATGCCTGGCCGGCGGTCACCGCCTTCGCGATCTTTTCCGTCGTTGCGCATTGGAACGATCTCTACTGGCCGCTGATCGTCGTCAGCAAGCAGGCCTACGCCACGCCGCCGCTCGGCCTGATGTATTTCCGCGCCGCCGAGGCCGGCGACGACTACGGCGCGCTGATGGCCGCCACGCTGATCATCACCCTTCCTCTCGTCGCCGCCTTCCTGCTCGCGCAGAAGCGCTTCGTCGAGGGCATCACCATGACCGGTCTCAAAGGCTGACCGGACCAACAAGGAGCACGACCAATGAAGCATTTCTCCAGGATTTTTGCCGCGGCGGCGGTGTCGCTGGCGGCGGCCCTTCCGGCCTATGCCGAGACGACGCTGACGGTTCACTACCCGATGCCCGGCTTCTTCAAGAACGTCATGGACACGATCTCGAAGAAGTTCATGGAGGAAAACCCCGACATCAAGATCCAGTTCGCCAGCCCGTCGGCGACCTATGAAGAAGGCATCCAGACCATTCTTCGCCAGGCCGGCACCGACGAGATGCCCGACATCACCTTCATCGGCCTCAACCGCCTGCGCATGCTCAACGAGCGCGACGTCGCCGTCGATCTCGGCCCGCTGGTCAAGAAGGAAGGCAACATGGCGGAGCTCGGCTTCTCCGACACGATCCTGAAGCTGGCGCAGGTCAATGGCAAGCAGGTTGGCCTCGCCTTCGCCACCTCCAATCCGATCATGTATTACAACGCCGACCTGGTGAAGGCGGCCGGCGGTGATCCGGACAGTCCGCCCAAGACCTGGGACGAGGTGATCGCGCTCGGCGGCAAGATCAAGGCGCTCGGCAACGGCGTCGACGGCATCGACTTCCGCTGGCAGGGCGACGACTGGATGTTCTCGGCGCTGCTGTTCGGCGCCGGCGGCAAGATGCTGAACGAGGACGAAAGCAAGGTCGCCTTCAACGGGCCGGAAGGCGAGAAGGCCGTGGAGATCCTGCAGCGGATGGTGAAGGAGGGCGGCATGCCGGTCTTCACCAAGCCGGCGGGCGAACAGGCTTTCGCGGCCGGCAAAGTCGGCTTCGAATTCCAGACTACGGGGGCGCTGGTCAACACGATCAAGAATGTCGGCGACAAGTTCACGCTGCGCACCGCCAAGATTCCGCTGATCGATCCAGTCAACGGCCATCTGCCGACCGGCGGCAACGCCGTGGTCATCCTGACCAAGGATACGGCCAAGCAGGAGGCGGCCTGGAAGTTCGCGAAATTCGCCGCAGGTCCCTACGGCGCCTCCGTCGTCGTGCCCGGCACGGGTTATGTCCCCAACAACGAGCTGGCGGCGAAATCATCAGACTATCTCGGCGATTTCTACAAGAAGAACCCTCTGTTCCAGGCTGGCCTCAGCCAGATGCCGCGGATGATTCCGTGGTATGCCTTCCCGGGCACCAATGGGGTCAAGGTCACGCAGACGATCGTCGACAATCTGTCGCGCATCGTCGACCAGTCGGCCTCGCCCAAGGACGCGCTCAATGACGCGGCCAGCGATGTCGAAGGCATGCTGCCGACGCAGTAAGGGCTTGTTGTGGCTTCTTCCTTCCCCCACAAGGGGGAAGGAAGAAGCTGTGCTACACCGGCCGATACACGCGCTCCGCCGTGTTCCAGAAGATATCGGCCTCTGCGGCCGCGCCGTGCCTCGCCACCGCATCGCGGTGCGCCTTGATCAGCTCGGCATGGCTGGTCCAGAGCTTCTCGATCGGAAAGTTCGAGCCGAACATCAGATGGTCCGCGCCAAGAATATCGATGGCGTTGTCGACGATGTAGCTGATGACAGCCGGGTCGTTGCGGTGCACGAAGGTGCCGAGACCGGACAGCTTGGCATAGAGATTGGGCGCGGCCGATAGCGTGCGCAGGCCAGCCTTCCAGGCCTCGGTGGTTTCCGGCTCGGTGCCGGTCAGCATACCGGCATGGGTGAGGATGAAGTTGGTCTCGGGGTTCTCGCCGACCAGCGTCAGCCCGTCCTTCATCTGGGCGGGGAAGAGCTGAAGGTCGAAGGACAGGCCGTAGTCCTTTAACCTCGCGACATTGGCCCGCACCTTGGGGTCGATGACCTGATCGGCCGAGGCGGCGAAGCGAAAGGCCGGCGTCTCGTGCCAGTGCAATTGCATGCGCACGCCGCGCAGCAAGGGGTACTTCATCAGACGGTCGATCTGGGGCCTGATATCGTCGACGGTCATGTCGGTATAGCCGACGATGGCATGCGGCCAGCCGGTCTCGCCGGCAGTCTCGTGCAGGAAAGCGACCTCCTTCTCGAATTCCTCCTTGGCCCAGTTGGTCTGGACATAGACGGCTTTCTCGACGCCGGCGCCCGCCTGGTCGGCCAAAAATTCCTCGATCGAATAGTCGCGGCGGATCGGCTCGTAGGGGCCGAAGATGCGCGGCACCATCGGCCCGACCAGCCAGGGCTGGTCCTTCTGGCGCCAGATGTGGAAATGCGCGTCGATGGCTTTCTGCATCACGATACCCTTTTCCAGATTGTCGATGCCGCGGGGGCGGGGCAGGCGAGCGACAGGATGAAATCGGTGAGGCTGGTCAGCGACGAGCCGTCGATGAGATCGTCGAGGTCAGGCAGGATGGCGCGCAGCGCTGCCGTGGCCGGGTGGAAGCGCGGGTCGCCGGCCAAAGGCGTGGCCAGCGAGAGCCGGAAGGCGCGGGCGCTCAGCCTTCGTATTGCGATCGCCAGTTCGGCATGGTCGCCGCGCTCCAGCGCGTCGGACAGGATGACCACCGCCGCACCGCGCGCGAAGGACGAAAATCGCGGCACCGAGAGGAAAGCGAGCAGCGTCGGTCCCATGCGGGTACCACCGTCCCAGTCGTCGACCTGGGCCGCCGCACGCGCCAGCGCCTGGTCGCGGTCGCGGATTCGCAGTGCGGTGGTGATGCGGGTCAGCCGCGTGCCGAAAGTGAAGATCTCGGCGCGGTCGGCGCCTTGCACGGCGGCATGCGCCAGCTTGAGATAGTCCGCCGTGTGCAGCTTCATCGAGCCGGAGACGTCGATCAGGAGCAGCAGCTTGCGCGGCACGGTCTGGCGGCGACGCAGCAACGGCGAGGGCACGTCGCCATCGGCACTGACGATTTCCTTGAGCGAGCGGCGCAGGTCGAGCTTGCCGCGTGAAGGGGTGCGCACGGTGCGGAAGGAGCGGCGGGCGGGCAATGCGGTCGAGAGCTTGCGGCGGAAGGCGGCCAGCCTGTCGTCGTCGCGACGGAAGTCGCGTGTGCTCAACTGTTCCAGAGCGGAGGACAGTTCGCCGGCTTCCCGGCTGCGCTCAGCCTCGATCCGTGAGTCGTAGGGGCCGCCATCGTCCTTGATCTGGGTTTCCTCGTCCGCTTCGCCTTCAGCCACGGCTGAAATGTTGCCGTAGAAATGGCTCTGGAAGTGGACCTCGAATTCGTCGCGGCGATCGGGTGGCGGCGCCAGCGTGGCAAGGGCGGCTTCACGGATGTCAGACATTGAGCCTGGGCCGAGCAATGTCACCGCTTGCATGAAACCGGAGATCTGCTCGGGGGCGACGGCGAAGCCGTAGCGGCGCAGCAAGCGGCCGAAGCCGAGGAATGGCGCGGCGGCGGGAGGCAAGCTTTCCCCACGCATCATTCCTTCGCGCCCCCCTCTGTCCCGCCGGCGTTGCGAAATAACCTCCCGCATCATCCCAGCGCCTCCTCGACAATCCGGCCAAGCTCGGGCGCGATATAGGACAGATCCTCCTCATCCTTGATCAGCACGCCGATGGCGCGGCGGAAGGCTTCCGGCCAGGGGCTGCCGCCTTTTTCGAGGATGGTCGCGGCATTGGCCCATTCGACGGCTTCCGCGATGCCGGGGGGTTTGGCCAGCGGGCGGGCGCGGATGGTCTGGACGGCTGATGCCACGGCGCGCGCGGTTGCCTCCGCGACATCGCCGGCGCGCAGCATGATGATGGCGGCCTCGCGCCCGGCGTCGGGATAGCCGATCCAATGGTAGACGCAGCGCCGGCGCAGCGCCTCGGCGAGCTCGCGGGTGCGGTTCGAGGTCAGGATGACGATCGGCTGGGCGGCGGCGCGGATGGTGCCGCGCTCGGGGATGCTGATCTGGAAATCGGAGAGGAATTCCAACAGCAGCGCCTCGAATTCATGGTCGGAGCGGTCGATCTCATCGACCAGCAGCACACGCTGCTCAGGCGCCTTCAGCACCTGCAGCAGCGGGCGGGCGATGAGGAAACGGTCGTCATAGATATCGATCTCATGCTCCCCGGCATGGCGGATGGCGAGCAGCTGGCGCTGGTAGTTCCATTCGTAGAGCGCGTGCGCGGCATCGATGCCCTCATAGCATTGCAGCCGCACGAGCTCGCGGCCGAGCAGCTCGGCGATCGCCTTGGCCGCTTCGGTCTTGCCGACCCCTGGCGCGCCTTCGAGCAACAGCGGTTTGCCCAGGCGTATGGCTAGGAAGATGGCGGTGGCCAGGCTGTCGTCGGCCAGATAGCGCGAATCGGCAAGTTGCTGCGCCACCGCCTCCGGCGAGGTCGCTACAGTCCCGGCGATAACCTCGGACATGTCAGTTCGCCGCTTGCGCCTTGAGCGCGCGCAGGATGCGCTCCGGCGTGATCGGCAGCGTGTCGATGCGCACCCCGACCGCGTCGAAGACGGCATTGGCGACCGCCGGGATTTGCGGGTTGGCGCACATTTCCCCCGGTCCCTTGGCGCCATAGGGGCCATCCGCCGACGGCCGCTCCAGCACGATGATCTCGGTTTGCGCGAGGTCGCCAGGCCCCGGCATCAGATATTGGTTGAAGTCGGTGCCGCCATGGTCGCGGTTGGGATAGTAGGGCTCTGTGGTTTCATAGAGCGCGTGGCTGATGCCCATCCAGGAACCGCCGACCAGCTGCTGCTCGACCATTTTCGGGTTGAGCGCGCGGCCGATCTCGAAAACGTTCTTCACTGTCAGCACGGTAATCTCGCCGGTTTCGTCGTCGACCTCCACTTCGGCCACGGTGCAGGCGTGGGCATAGCAGGTCGACGGCTTCATCGCGCCGGTCTCCATCTCGGGATAGGAGCGCGGGATCAGGAACATTCCGCGTCCCGATATGGACCGGCCGCGCTTGAAATGCGCCGACAGCGCGACATCGAAGATCGAGATCGATTTCTGCGGCGCGCCCTTGACCAGAATGTTGCCCTGGCCGTCGGTCTCGAGGTCGGCGGCGTTGACCTCCAGTTCCTCGGCCGCCACTTCCAGCATCACCTGGCGGGCTTCCCTGGCGGCCTGGATGACGGCGTTGCCGGCGCGGTGCGTGCCGCGCGAGGCGAAGGTGCCCATGCAGTGCGGGCCGGTGTCGGTGTCGGCGGTGTCGACAACGACGCGGTCGGTCGGCACACCAATCGTCTCGGCGCAGATCTGCGCCATGATCTGCTTCATGCCCTGGCCGAGATCGACCGAGGACAGCGTCACCATGAAATTGCCGGTCGGCGTCGAATGCACCAGCGCCTGGGTCGGGTCGCCGCCGAGATTCATGCCGGTGGGGTAGTTGATCGCGGCGACGCCGCGTCCGCGCCGGATCGCCATATCACGTTCCCTTCCTGTAGGAGGACATCGCCATGAATTTTTCCGCCACCGGCCAGTTGGCGGCGCGCGAGGCTTCCTGCATGCACTCAATGAGCGCTGCCCCTTCGGTCGGCTGGCGATGCGCCTTCATGTCGCCGTCGCGATAGGCGTTGATGAAGCGGAATTCGAGCGGGTCCATGCCGATCAGCCGCGCAAGCTTGTCCATCTGCACCTCCAGCGCGAAATCGCCGATGGTGACGCCGAAGCCGCGCATGGCCGAGGACGGCGTGCGGTTGGTGTAGACGCAGTAGGTGTCGATCCAGACATTGGGGATGGTGTAGGGGCCGGGATAGTGCCCGGCGCCCTTCTGCGCCCCATAGGGCGAGTGGCGCGAATAGGCGCCGGCATCGGTATAGCCGGTGACTTTTCGGGCGACGATGCGGCCGTCCTTCATCACGCCGTCCTTGATGACCACCTTTTCGGCGGCGCGAGGCGAGGAGATCTGCATCTCCTCCTCGCGGCTGTAGATAAAACAGACCGGTCGTCCTGTTAACTTGGCGCCGAGAATGGCGATGGGCTCGACGATGACGTCGACCTTGCCGCCAAAACCGCCGCCGACCGTGCCGCCGACGAAATGCAGCTTCGAGCCCGGCATCTGCAGGATGATCGAGGTGTTGTCGAGGGTGAAGAACATCGCCTGCGTGTTGGTGTAGCAGGTGAAGCGGTCATTGCCTTCGGGCACCACCACGCAGCCGGTGGTCTCGGTCGGCGCATGCTCGATCGGCGAGGATTGGTAGCTCTGCTCCAGGATGTGGTCGGCGCCGGCGAAGCCCGCCTCGACATCGCCGAAGCGCACCTTGCGGCACTCGCCGCTATCATAGAGGTAATAGTTCTGGCCGTGATACTCGTTGACCAGCGGCGCTCCGGGTTTCAGCGCCTCTTCCATGTCGAAGACGGCCGGCAGCACTTCGTAGTCGACCTTGACCTTGGCGGCGGCCTCTTGTGCGGCGCGCTCGGTCTCGGCCAGCACCGCCACCACGGCCTCGCCCTTCCAGCGCACCTTGCCGTCGGCCAGCACGGTCTCGTCCTCAGGGCCGATCTGGATCAGGATCAGGATGGTGTAGACATTGTGCGGCACGTCCCTGGCGGTCAGCACCTTGACGACACCCGGATGTTTCTCCGCCTCGGATGTGTCGATCGAGCGGATGCGGGCGTGGTGGTGCGGGCTGCGCACCATTTTCAGGTGCAGCATGCCGGGGAAGCTGCGATCGGCGAAAAAGGCGGTCTTGCCGGTGACGTGGCCGGGTGAATCCGAACGGGGCCGAGGCTGGCCGATTTCGTGCAGATCGTCCCTGCGGACATCGGCAAAGTAGTTCTTGCGCAGTTCCATTTTTGGTCCCTCAGGCCGCGTTCTGCGAATTGGCGCGGGCCGCCGTGAGCACCGCCTGGATGATCGGCTCGTAGCCCGTGCAGCGGCAGATGTTACCCGACAGCGCCTCCACCACATCGTCGCGGCTGGGGTTGGGCGTCTGGTCGAGCAGCACCTTGGCGGCCATGATCATGCCCGGCGTGCAGAAGCCGCATTGCGTGGCGAATGTGTCGAGGAAGGCGCGCTGCAGCGGGTGCAGGACGCCGCCTTCGGCGAGGCCCGATGTGGTGGTGACGGCCGCGCCATTGCAGGTTTCGGCCAACGTCAGGCAGGAGAGCCTGAGTTCTCCGTCGATGATGACCGAACAGGCGCCGCATGTGCCTTGATGGCAGCCGCCTTTCGGCGAAGTATCGCCGATCTTGTCGCGCAGGGCGTTGAGCAGCGTCGTGCCGCTGTCGATGAATTCGGCTTTCTCGGAGCCGTTGAGCGTGAATTGGACCGGGACCTTCGCCATGTTTCCTCCTTGCGCGCCTGCCCGACGGATCGGACAGACGCGCGCCCCCCGACGGTGATTTCAGGTCAGCAGCAGCCGGCCGAGATGGACCGGCAGGACTTCAGCGCGGTACCAGGCGCTGGCGATCGGGTCGGTGATCGGCGCGATGCCCTCGGTGGCGGCGGCCAGCGCTGCAGCGATGCCGTTCTGGTCGAGTTTCTTTCCCTCGAGCGCCTTTTCCGCCGCCTTGGCCCGCACCGGCCGGTCGGCCATGCAGCCAAGCGCGATCCACGCCGAGGACACGGTGCCGTCGGCAGCCTGTTCCAGAACGGCTGCGATGCTCAGCACCGAGACGCCTTTGGGCTTGACCCGCGACACTTTCAGAAACCGGAAGCCGTCGGCCTTTGGCAGTGCGAAACTGACCGACGTGACAATGGAGCGGCTGCCGTCCCGCTTGGCGAGAAAAGTCTCGATCGGCAATTCGCCATCCTCGGTGCCGACCATGGCGTCGAGCGCCAGCAAGGCCACGGCGAAATCGCCATAGGGCGCCGGCGCGAACAGATTGCCGCCAACGGTCGCCATGTTGCGGACCGCCGGACCGCCGACGGCGCGCGCGGCCTTGGCGAGCGCGCTGAGGTCGGGATGGCGGGCGATCGCCGCCAAGGTCACCGAAGCGCCGATGCGGGCCTTGCCGTCGGCGACCGCGATGGCCGATAGGACCGGATCGGTCGACCTGACAAGGCCGGAGACCGAAACATCGCCTTCGTTGGCGGCGCGGACGACCAGCGTGCCGCCGCCGAGATAGCGGCTGCCGGCCGCCTTCAGCGCTGCGTTGGCGTCCTTCACGGTCGGGAAAGTCTGGAGGGCAAGCGCCATGGAACGCTCCTGTTCTCAGTCCTGGCCGGCAAAATGGCTCTTCAGGGCGTTGAAACCGCCCAGGAAGACATTGGCGCCCATGCCGGCGGCGATCTTGTCGGCTTCTTCAGGGGCGGCGTCGAAGCTGGCGGTCCATTCGGCATAGGTGCGGTCGCCATCGGTGACGCGGCGCAATTGCAGCGTCGCCTTGTGGTTGGTCAGCGGCTGCGGCGTCTCCAGGATGGAATAGCTGACGAGGAAGTTCTCATCGGAGAAGTCGAGCAGTTTTTCGCGCAGCCGCGCGCCGGTGATCAGCTCGAAATTGCGCACGCAGCCGATCGTCGAGGCGTCCTTGCCGTCCTCGATATGGCTTTCGACCATGCGCGGATGCCAGCCCGGCAGGCCGTTGAAGTCGCGTATACGCGCCCAGACCTTTTCGACCGGCGCGTCGATGACGCTCGAGATGGTGACTTTGGCCATGGGACGTTCCCTTGCGAATGCGACAGCCGGGCAAGGGTAGGGCTGTGGCCCGAATGACGCTTATCAATGCGTCTTGTGCGCGTATCAAGCAGTCTGAAAATACAGGCCCGGCAGGGCGGCTCAGGCATTCGCCCGCGCCGCCTCGCGGTAAAGCGTCGGCGGCACGCCGACATGGTCGCGGAAGAAGCGCGAGAAATTGCCTTGCGTGGTGAAGCCGAGATTGCAGGCGACCGAGATCAGCGGTTCCTGCGACCACTGCAGCTGCCGCACCGCTTCCTCCATGCGCAGGGTGTTCCAGTAGACATTGGGCGTCAGATTGGTCTGTTCCTTGAACAGGGCGAAGAAATGCGGTCGCGACAGGCCGACGCTGCGCGCCACATCATCGAAGGAAATGCGCTCGCAGACATTGGCCCTCATCAGCTGGATGGCCTTGCGGACGCGGAAATCCTGCATGGTGTTGATACGGGTGCGCGCCTCCTGCGGCGCAGAGGCGTCGGCGGCGTCGAGCACCGAATCGATGAAGCGCTCAATCTCGTAGTTGGCGACGTCGTCGACGCTTTCATTGTCGGTCAGATGATCGAGCAGGCTGGCGGCGGCCTGGTGCAGCCAGGGCTCGAGCGTGATCGCCGCCTGGGCAAAAAGCGGCGCGCAGGAGGGCAGGTCGCGGCGGCGGCGCGCCCAGTCGGGATCGATGTAGAAGGCGAGAAACAGACCGGGCGTCCCGTTCTGCGACAGGACGTGGCTGTGCGGCTGGAAGGAATTGATGCCGGCGGCGGTGCGGGGGCCGAGCCGCACCGTCTCGCGGCCGATGGTCATCTCGCCGGCGGTGCCTTCGAGCCAGATGATGAGATGCGCCTCTACATGGGCATGGGTGACGAAGTCGCTTGCGACATTCAGGACAGAAACATGTCCGAACCGGCCCCAGTAGAGCCTGATCGCTTCCGTCATGGGTGTATCCTCCCGCAGACAACTGGCCTCCCTTCGCCTGCATCGAGGATTGTGCGGCCGGTTTCCGGTTTCCGTCAAGACATCGGCTGTTGGCCGGTACAGATGGCGGGCCGCTTCAGTCGATTTTCAGACTGAGCGATAGGAGGTGAGACGAACAATGCCTGGCACTTTCCTTCTCCCACCAGGGGAGAAGGAAAGGCGCTTGAATCAGTCGCTGCGCCGGAAATTGCGGATGCGGTCGAACAGCACCGCAAGCAGGATGGCGCCGCCGATGAAGGTGCCTTGCCAGAAGGCATTGATGCCGAGCAGGCCAAGGCTGTTGCGGATGACCTCTATGAGGGCCGCGCCGACAATGGCGCCGAAGGCGGTGCCGACGCCGCCGGCCAGGTTGGCGCCGCCGATGACGGTGGCGGCGATCACCTGCAGCTCCATGCCGGTGCCGAGATTGGTGGTGACGGCGCCGAGCCATCCGGTCTGGATGATGCCGGCAATGCCCGCCGACAGTGCCGAAATCATGTAGACGGCGACCTTGATCTGCTTCACCGGGACGCCGGTCAGTGTTGCCGCGTGCTCATTGCCGCCAATGGCGAAGATGTGCCGGCCGAACTTGGTCCAGCGCAGGATGAAGCCGGTGATCAGCGCCAAAAGGATCATGTAGAGCACCGGATTGGCGATGCCGAACACCCAGGCGCCGCCGCCGAGCGCCAGCAGCTTGTCGTGGTCGGGCCCGAACTGGAAGACGACGGTGTTGTTGGAGGCGACCATGGCCAGGCTGCGGGCAATCGACAGCATGCCGAGCGTCACCACGAAAGGTGGAAAGCCGAGATAGGCGGTCAGGATGCCGTTGAAGGCGCCGATGGCGAGCGCGGTGGCGATCGAGGCCAGGATGCCGATTTCGATCGAGTAGCCGGCATGCATGGTGACGGCCAGCACCATCGACGACAGGCACAGCACCGAGCCGACCGACAGGTCGATGCCGCCGGTGATGATGACGAAGGTCATGCCGAGCGCGACGATGGCGACAAAGGTGATGTTGCGGGTGATGTTGTAGAGATTCTTCGACGTTGCGAAGGCGTCGGTGGCGAACGACAGGAAAATGCAAGCAAGGATGACGGCGATCACCACCCAGAAGGTCTGGGTGGAGAACAGCCGCGAGAAGAAACTGTGCTGCTTCTGTGCGATCGTCTGGTCAAGGGTGACTGCCATTATCGACCTTTCCTGCCGGCTGCGAAACGCGCCAGCCTGGTGAAATTAGCCGCGCTTACGAAACCTGCTCGATGGCGCCGGTGATGAGCCCGGTGACTTCCTCGGGCGAACTCGATGCGATTGTCTTGTCGGCGACCTTGCGTCCGCGCCGCATGACGATGACGCGGTCGGCGACGTCGAACACGTCGGGCATGCGGTGGCTGATCAGCACCACCGCGATGCCCTGGTCGCGCAGATGGCGGATCAGGTTGAGCACTTCGGCGACCTGCCTGACCGAGATCGCCGCGGTCGGTTCGTCCATCAGCACGATCTTGGCCTGCGACAGCATGGTGCGGGCGATCGCCACCGCCTGGCGCTGGCCGCCCGACATCTGCTTGACGAGATCGCGCGGGCGGGTCTCTGACTTCAGCTCGGCGAAGAGTTGGCCGGCGCGCTTGTACATGGCGGCATAGTCGAGGATGCGGAACGGGCCGACGCCGCGCCGCAACTCGCGGCCGAGATAGACATTGGCTGCGGCCGTCAGATTGTTGCAGAGCGCAAGATCCTGGTGGACAATCTCGATGCCGTGCTGGCGGGCTTCCGCCGGCTTGTTCAGGATCAATTCCTTGCCGTCCATGCGCATGGTGCCATGGCTCGCGTGGAAATTGCCGGCGATCATCTTGACCAGCGTCGACTTGCCCGCGCCATTGTCGCCCATCAGGCCGACGACCTGGCCGGGTTCGATCGACAGCGACACGTCGTTGACCGCCTGGATGGCGCCGAAATGCTTCGAGATATTGGTGAGTTCGAGAACCGCCACCAGCCTATAGCCTCCCAATGCCTTGCTGCCAGCCTGTTCCAGGTCGCAGCGTTTACATCGTGCTCCCCATTCCTCCCGGAAGCAACGTTGACCGGCATTTACCCGAATGCCCGAGCAGGCGTCAATTGTCGGATCGACAAGAAACAGGTATTTGTCAGACGAATAGTGACCGGTGGTTCCGAAAAATCCGTTTTGTAGGACAAATAGCAATTGACGTTGGCGCCGCGCCGTTATTAGTTGATGGTCGGAGAAAGATTTCCGGTCCCAGGCCATTGTCGCGGCGGGATCGGTGGGAGGTTATCGGCCGTTCCGGCGCGTTGCCGGTCCGGTCGCATCTGAAAATGCTTATCGGCCTTGCCTGGCGGCACGAGGGGTTGGCTCTGCCGTCTCGCATCGAGGCTGGTTTGTGTGGCGGACACGCCGTGTCCGTTTGTTTCAAAGGGAGGACTGAAATGAGGAAAACAGTATTGCTCGCCGCCGTCGCCGCCGTGGCGCTGGGCGCCGGGCCGGCTTTGGCCAAGAAGCAGCTCGTCATCGTGGTGAAGGGTCTCGACAATCCGTTCTTCGAAGCCATCCACCAGGGCTGCGAGAAATGGAACAAGGAGAATGCCAGCTCGGAATATGAATGCTTCTACACCGGTCCGGCGTCGACTTCCGACGAAGCCGGCGAGGCGCAGATCGTCCAGGATATGCTGAGCAAGCCCGACACGGTGGCGATGGCGATTTCGCCGTCCAACGCACCGCTGATCGCGCAGACGATCAAGACCGCCAATCCGTCGATCCCGATCATGACCGTCGACGCCGACCTTGCCAAGGCGGACGCCGCGCTGCGCAAGACCTATCTCGGCACCGACAACTACCTGATGGGCAAGAAGATCGGCGAGTACATCAAGAAGGCCAAGCCGAAGGGCGGCACGATCTGCACGATCGAAGGCAATCCTGCGGCCGACAACATCCTGCGCCGCGCGCAAGGCTTGCGCGACGCTCTGACGGGCAAGGAAGGCCTCGCGACACTTGCCGGTGAAGGCGGGTGGACCGAAGTCGCCGGCTGCCCGGTGTTCACCAATGACGACGGCGCCAAGGGCGTTCAGGCGATGACCGACATTCTCGCCGCCAACCCCAAGCTCGACGCCTTCGGCATTATGGGCGGCTGGCCGCTGTTCGGCGCGCCGCAGCCTTATCGCGACCTGGTCGGACCGCTGAAGGACCGGCTGGCCAAGAACGACTTCGTCATCGGCGCCGCCGACACGATCGGCGACGAGGTGGCGATCGCCAAGGATGGCCTGGTCACCGCGCTGGTTGGCCAGCGGCCCTTTGAAATGGGCTACAAGGCGCCGTCGGTGATGATCGACCTGATCACGGGCAAGAAGGTCGACGATCCGGTCTTCACCGGCCTCGACGAGTGCACCAAGGATACGGTCGACACCTGCATCCAGAAATAGGTCTTTCGATCCGGGGCGCCCGTCTGACGGGCGCCCCGTCAATTCCCGAGCGAGACGCCATGGCAAGGGGCAACAGGCTCCGGCCTTGACGCGTCCGTGGTTTGGATTTTTCGGTGACGGGATCGGCGCGACACTGGGTTCGGAGCATCTCCGGGCGACAGGCGGCCGACCTATTGGAACGTGGATGCCCCAGGACAAGGCAAAGAAACAAGCCAGCCGGGCCAAGGCGCAAGCCAGCCGCGATCCGGCGGTCGTGCGCAGGGCGGATGCGGCGCACTTTCCCGGGTCCAGCGTTCATGCCTCGCTCGCCAGTGAGATTGGTCTGCGGATCGTGCGCGGCGACTATCCGCCCGGCAGCATCCTGCCCAACGAGGCCAAATGGGCCGAGACGTTCAATGTCAGCCGTTCGGCGGTGCGCGAGGCGACCAAGATGCTGATGGCCAAGAGCCTTTTGGCATCACGTCCCAAGATCGGCAGCTGGGTCGAACCGAAGGAGCGCTGGAACCTGCTCGACCGCGACGTGCTTGCCTGGTACGCGACCGCACCCGACCGTGAAGCCTTCCTGCGCACCGTGCAGGAGTTCCGCCACATCATCGAACCGGAGGCATCAGCCTTCGCCGCCATGCGGCGCAGCGACGAGCAGATGGCCGAGATCAGCCTGGCCTGCCGCGAGATGGGGGAGGCTGCGAACCTGCCGGAACGCATCCGTGCCGACACGCGTTTCCACCTCGCCATCCTGCGAGCCTCCGGCAACGATCTTCTGGTGCCGCTCGGCGTGCTGATCGAGTCCGCGCTCGACCACCTCTTCGTCTTCACGACACGCCAGGTCAGCGACCAGGACCGGGCGCAGAAACTGCACGAGGCGATCGAGAAGAACATCCGCCTGCAACGGCCGGCGGCGGCCCGCAACGCCGTGCACAAGCTGCTCGCCGACACCGATGAGGGGATCGGAAGCCGGCGGCGGTAGCCGTCCGGCTGCTAGAGCCTTAGATCGTCTGCTTCTTGCCATCCTTGGTCGGCATCAGGTCGACGCCGTTGACCTTGGCGATATGCGTCGCCAGCATCGGCACGAACTGCTCGGCCGGGCCGGTGGCATGGGCGCCGGCGAAGGAATTCTTGGTGGCGTTGCCGAGCGGGTTGGCGATGCCGGCGGCGCCTGCCATCGATTCCAGATAGGTCAGATCCTTGAAGGCGTTGGCGATGGTGAATTTGTGGGCGTCGCGGTCGCCCTCCAGCGTCCAGCGCATGAAGGTCTGGTAGAAGCCGCAATCCATGCGGCCGTTGCGGATGACGCTGTCGAAACGCGGCGGCGAGATGCCGACCTTCTCGGCCAGGGCCAGCGCCTCGGAATAGATGGCGGCGTAGCCCAGCGAGATGAAATTGTTGAGCAGCTTCATGCGGTGGCCATCGCCGGTGTCGCCGATATGGACGATGCGGCCGGCCCAGGTCTCGATCACCGGCTTGACCCTGGCAAAGACGGCGTCGGAGGCGCCGACCATGGCGTCGAGCGTGCCTTCCCAGGCTTCTTTCGGTGTACGGCTCAGCGGCGCGTCGACATAGTCGATGCCCAGCGCCTTGAGTTCGGCCGCGAGCGCCACGGTCGAGACCGGATCCGAGGTCGAACAATCGACGACGACCGAGCCTTTCTTCAAGCCTTCCTTGAGGCCGCCGGGGCCGCGGATGATGGCTTCCACTTCGCGCGACCCGGTGACGCAGATGAAGACGATATCGGACGTTGCCGCGACATCGCGCGAGGTGGCCGCTTCCTTGGCACCTCGGCCCAGCAAATCTTCCGCCGGCTTGCGGTTCTTGCGGCCAAGGAATGTCAGGGGATAGCCCTTGTCGACGATGTTCTTGGCGATGCCGTGTCCCATCAGGCCAAGGCCGATGAAGCCGATCTTTTCGCGCGTGGTGGTGGTGTTCATGTCGTCTGTCCTATCCCGGATTATCGATAATTGCGGCGCTGTTTTAGCCATATGCGGTTGCAGAAAGCAATATTGTCTGACAATAGACGGTAATTCCAGAGCCTGTCATGGAGACCAGAATGACGAAGCGGATCATGTTCACCGGCGGCAGCGGCAAGGCTGGGCGTCATGTCGTGCAATATCTTGTCGAACAGGGCTGCCAGGTGCTCAACATCGACACCAAGCCGCTCGACAATCCCAAGGTGCGCACGCTGATCACCGACATCACCGATAGCGGGCAGGTGTTCAACGCGCTGTCGAGCTACATGGGCCTGCACGAATTCGACCCCTCGCTGCGCCCGCAGCCGGCGGATGCGGTGGTGCATTTCGCCGCCATCCCGCGCATCATGATCACGCCGGACAATGAAGTGTTCCGCATCAATGCGCTGGGCACCTACAATGTCATCGAGGCCGCGGTGAAGCTCGGCATCCGCAAGGTGATCGTCGCCTCGTCGGAGACGACTTACGGCCTGGTGTTCGCCAACGAGCCGCGCGATCCCAAATATTTCCCGCTCGACGAGGAGTATGACGTCGACCCGATGGACAGCTATGCGCTGTCCAAGGTCGTCAACGAGAAGACGGCGCGTGCCTTCGCGCAGCGCAACGGCACCGACATCTATGCGCTTCGCATCGGCAATGTCATCGAGCCGCATGAGTATTCGCTGTTCCCGAAATGGTTCGCCGATCCCGGTTTCCGCAAGCGCATCGCCTGGAGCTATGTCGACGCGCGCGATCTCGGCCAGATCACGCTGCGCGCCATCGAAAAGGACGGGCTCGGCTACCAAGTGTTCAACGCCGCCAATGACGACACCTCGTCCGACCTGCCGACGGCTGAACTCCTGAAGCGATTCTATCCCAACGTGCCGGTCAAGGCCGAACTCGGCGAGTACGAGACGCTGCTGTCGAACCGCAAGGCGCGCGATATGCTGGGCTTCCGTCCGGAGCACAGCTGGCGCAAATACGTCAAATAGGCCGAACGGGGATAAAATCGCGGCTGGGTTGTGCATAGAAGCGGGCTTTGCGGCCCAACGCCCGCGCCGCGCTTGACAGCTTCCGCAAACCGGCCTTTCTGAAGTCCATGCGGGACGCCAAGCCGAACAAGGATAAAACGCCGAAAAAGCCGGCATCCGCCGAGCGCCCCTCCGGTGTTCGCCGGGCCGACGCGGCGCGCATTCCCGGCGCCAGTGTGCACACGTCGCTGGCCAGCGAAATTGGCCTGCGGATCGTACGCGGCGATTATCCGCCCGGCACCATCCTGCCCAATGAGGCGAAATGGTCGGAAACCTTCAGCGTCAGCCGCTCGGCGGTGCGCGAGGCGATCAAGATGCTGATGGCCAAGAGCCTCCTGGCGTCACGCCCCAAGATCGGCAGCTGGGTCGAGCCCAGGGAACGCTGGAACCTGCTCGACCGTGACGTGCTCGCCTGGTACGCGACGTCGCCCGACCGCGAGGTGTTCCTCAAGACGGTGCAGGAATTCCGCCATATCATCGAGCCGGAAGCGACCGCCTTCGCCGCGATGCGGCGGACCGACGAGCAGATGGCCGAGATCAGCCAGGCCTGCCGCGAGATGGGGGAGGCGGCCAGCCTGCAGGAGCGCACGCGCGCCGACACACGCTTCCACCTCGCCATCCTGCGGGCTTCCGGCAACGACCTTCTGGTGCCGCTCGGCGTGCTGATCGAATCCGCGTTCGACCATCTCTTCACCTTCACGACGCGGGCGGTCGACGACCTCAATCATGTGCAGAAGCTGCATGAGGCGATCGAGAAGAACATCCGCCTGCAGCGTCCGGACGCGGCGCGCGCCGCGGTTCGCAAGCTGCTCGCCAACACCGACCACGTGATCAAGTCGCGCTAGGGTGTGTTGATATTCAGGTGATGCCGGCCTGACCTGAATCTCACCATCCGAGGCCGGAGCTAATCTTCCTTCTCGCGCCCGAAGGCCACGCGCAGTTCGTCCTTGGCCTGCTCGAGCACTCGCCGACGTGCGGCGGGCAGGTTCTTGCCGGCGCGGTTGATGTAGAAATTCAGCATCGACATGGCGGATTGGAAGGGTTCGGCCTTGCGGCGATGGCTGTGTTCGGCCGACCGCTTGAGCGAGGCGGCGATCTTCCTGGCATCCTCGGCTTCGAAGATGTGATCCTCGAGATCCATGGCATTGCTATGCTCGGTCACCTCGGCCGACCATTTTTGCCTGGCAGCGGTCATGGCTGGGACTCCTTTGCGGTTTGATGATCGGAAAACTCCAGACATCGGTGTCGGTTCCCGGCTTCCTGTCCGCTCTGGAGCCACCGATTTGCCCGCCCTGGCGCTGCTGCGTCGCTCGAATGCGTCGATAGTGGCGCAACGGTTTGCGAAACCGTCGACAGGAAACGCCCTTGACCCGAACCGACTTGAACCGGCCCAGTCCCGGCATCGACAGCTCCTACGCCTGGATGCGCCTGGCCATCTCGATGGTGCTGGCGACGATCGGTGCGGTCGGCATGTGGGCGGTCGTCGTGGTGCTGCCCGCCGTGCAGGCCGAGTTCGGCGTCGATCGTGCCGCGGCATCCATGCCCTACACCGCGACCATGGTGGGCTTCGCCGCCGGCAATGTGCTGGTCGGCCGCGCCATCGATCGCATGGGTTACTGGATCCCGGCGCTGATTTCTTCCGTGGCGCTCTCGGCCGGCATGCTGCTTGCCGCACTTTCGACCTCGATCCTGCAATTCACCCTTGCGCAAGGGTTGCTGATCGGGGTCGGCACGTCGGTGATCTTCGGGCCGCTGATCGCCGACATCTCGCACTGGTTCAACCGCCGGCGCGGCGTTGCCGTCACGGCGGCGGCTGCCGGCAATTACCTCGCTGGGGCGCTCTGGCCGACCATCATGCCGACGCTGATCAAGGCGGAAGGCTGGCGCTTCACCTATGCGGCGATCGGCATCTTCTGCCTGGTCACCATGGTGCCGCTGGTGCTGACGCTGCGGCGCGGCGCTCCGGAGGCTGCGGCCGCCGGCTCGCCGGGAAGCCGGCCGGTGCAGCCGATTCCCATGTCACCGGCGGCGCTACAGGCGCTGCTGGTCGTCGCCGGCCTCGGCTGCTGCGTGGCGATGTCGATGCCGCAGGTGCACATCGTCGCCTATTGCATGGATCTCGGCTACGGCATGGCGCATGGCGCCGACATGCTGTCGATCATGATGGCGGCGGGCGTGGTCAGCCGGCTTGCGTCGGGTTTTGTCGCCGATCGCATCGGCGGCGTGAAGACGCTGCTCATCGGTTCGGTGCTGCAATGCCTGTCGCTGTTGTTCTACATCCCGTTCGACGGGCTCGCCTCGCTCTATGTCGTGTCGCTGGTGTTCGGCCTGTCACAAGGCGGCATCGTGCCGTGCTATGCGATCATCGTGCGCGAATATCTGCCGGCCAAGGAGGCCGGCCAGCGTATCGGCATCGTCATGATGGCGACGATCTTCGGCATGGCGATCGGCGGATGGATGTCGGGCTGGATCTACGACTTGACCGGCTCCTACGCCGCCGCCTTCCTCAACGGCATTGCCTGGAATTTGCTGAACATAGTGGCGATCGGGCTGTTCATGTGGAAGGCAAGGCACAGGGCCGTCATGGCAGCCTGAGGCACGCCTCGGCTTGACAATGGGCAGAGGCTGCGCGACCCCAGGGACCAAGGGTTATGGCAACAGGCCGGTGAGATGGCGACAGCCGAGATGATCGTATTGCGGGCGCGCTTCGGCGGCCAAATGCGCGGACCTTGGGCTTGATCAAGCCGCGCTCGCGCCGGGGCAGCGGCCGCCCGACCATAGCGGATGTCGCGCGCAAGGCTGGCGTCGGTGCCATCACCGTGTCGCGCGCGCTGCGCGAGCCTGAGCGTGTCAGCCAGGATTTGCGCCGCCAGATCCAGGCCGCCGTCGACGAGCTCGGCTATGTGCCGGACCCCAATGCACGGGCGCTGGCTTCGGCGCGCGCCGAGGTGTTCGGCGTGCTGGTGCCGTCGCTCACCAACAACGTCTTCGCCGAAGTGGTGCGCGGCATCTATGACAGCCTGTCGGACAGCCCGTTCCGCATCCAGCTTGGCAACACCCACTATTCCGGGCTCGAGGAGGAGCGGCTCCTGCAGTTGTTCGGCTCGCAGCGGCCGGCAGCGCTGATCGTGGCCGGCATCGACCAGACGCCAACCTCGCGAAAGCTGCTCGAAAATGCCGGCTGCCCAGTGGTGCAGGTGATGGAGACCGGGCCCGATCCCGTCGACATGATGGTCGGTTTCTCGCATTTCGACGGCGGCAGGACGGCGACCGAGCATCTGATCGAGATGGGTTACCGCCGCATCGGCTTCATCGGCGCGCGCATGGATCCGCGCTCGCAGCGGCGCCTCGCCGGCTACCGCGCCGCGATGGAGAAGGCCGGGCTGCTCGACCCTCGCCTGATCACCACCACGCCGCTGCTGTCCAGCGTGCCGCTCGGGCGAGAGCTGTTTCGCGATGCCCTGGCCAAGATGCCGACGCTCGACGGCGTGTTCTGCAACAATGACGACATCGCGCTCGGCGTGCTGTTCGAGTGCCACCGCGCGGCGATCGATGTGCCGAAGACCATCGGCATCGTCGGTTTCAACGACCTCGACATGATGCAGGTGGCATTTCCCTCGATCACCAGCATCCGCACCTACCGCTACGAAATCGGCAGGCGGGCGGTGGCCATGGCCTTGGCGGCCATCGCCGGTGACCGGCCAGAGCAGCGGGTCGTCGATCTCGGCTTCGAGCTCAAGCGCCGCGAGAGCACAGCCCGCTGAACCGCTTTTTAGAGCGCGCTCAAATGGCGCTTTACACCGCGCAATGGTAGCGCTACCATTTTTCTGAACGAGCCTCGTCTCTGAAGTGATGGGTTTGTTTATTATACATAAGCAACAGCTCAAGCTTGTTTATTATGTATAATATGATAGTTTTTCTTCGGTCGACGGGGACGGCAAAGGGAGGTGGCGCGAAGGTCGTTGGCACCTGGGCAGGCGTGACTGGGCAAGGCGGGAGGGCCTGCCGGAAACGCGGGAATTGCATGAAACTGAAGCAACAAATCAGAACTGCAATCGGGAGGATTATCGATGATCAAGTCACTCGTCGGTGGCATCGTTGCCGCCACTGCATTCGTTATGTTGAGCTCGTCGGCGATTGCCGCGGGTCCCGAAATCGTCAAAGGGCCGGCCGCCGAGCCTGACTGTTTCGCACCCTGGGCCGCTGACACGCAATTCTTCAAGTTCCCCAAGAAAGCCGGGCCATACCGCATCGCGCTCGCCAACGGCTATATCGCCAACACGTGGCGCATCCAGATGGTACAGACCGCGAAAGCCTATGCGGCGCAGAAGGATGTCGCCGCGAAGCTGAAGGAATTCAAGGTCGTCTCGACCGGCGAAGATGTGCCGGCGCAGATTTCGGCGATCAACAACTTCATCGATTCCGGTTATGACGCGATCGTCGTCAACGCGCAGAACCCGACCGCATTCGGGCCGGTGATCAAGCGCGCCAAGGAAGCCGGCGTCGTGCTGGTTGCCTTCGACAACATTCTCGACACCAAGGACGCCATCAACGTCAATGTCGACCAGAAGGGTCTTGGCGAATTGTGGGGCAAATGGCTGGTCTCGCATGTGCCTAACGGCGGCAAGGTGCTCGAGGTGCGCGGCGTTGCCGGCACGTCGGTCGACACGGACCGCCACAACGGCATCCACGAGGTTCTCGATGCCTCCGGCAAGAAATGGGCCGTCACCGAGGTCGTCGGCAAGTGGGATGATGGCGTTGCGCAAAAGGCTTCGGCCGATGCGATCGCCACCAACGGCCCCTTCGACGGCGTCACCGGGCAGGGCGGCGACACCGGCATCGTGCAGGCGATGATCGATGCCAAGCATCCCTTCGTGCCGTTCGGCGGCGAGACCGAGAACGGCTTCCGCAAATTCTGCGCGGCCCATGCGGCCGACGGGTTGAAGTGCTCGTCAGCCGGTACCGGCCCCGCACAGGTGGCGGTTGCCATCAAGACGGCGATCGCGGCGCTTGAAGGCAATGTCGTCCCGCAGTCGGTCAAGCTGCCGCTTGCCATCGTCGAGGATCCGAACTTCAAGGCAGGTCAGGATTTCTTCCCCGACCAATCCGACAATTTCTTCGTCGGCAATTCCTTCCCGACCTGCGGCATCAATTTCACCGCGCAGGAAATCATGGGCCAGACCAAGGCGGACCAGTAGGCTGCACTCCCGGCGCCGTGGGATCTCTCACGGCGCCGGTCATTTGATACGCTGGTGATCAAAGCGCCCCGGGGAGGGCCGATGGACAGTGCGGTTCCGCTCTTCCAGATGGAAGGCATATCCAAGCGCTATGGTGGCGTGCGAGCTCTGGAAAAGGCGGAGCTTGTCGTCACATCCGGCAGCATCCACGCCATCCTTGGCGAAAACGGTGCCGGCAAGTCGACGCTGATCAAGGTCATGGCCGGTGTCGTGGCGCCCGATGAGGGGCGCATGACGCTGGATGGCCGGGAGGTGACCTTCCCGTCGCCTGCCGCCGCCAACCAGGCAGGCATCGTCTGCATCTTCCAGGAGCTGTCGCTGGTTCCAGATCTCAGCGTCGCCGACAACATCGTCATTTCCGATCCGCCCAAACGCTTCGGCATGATTGACCGCAAGGCGCAACGTCGCGTCGCGGAGGAAGCGCTTGCCCGCGCGGGCGCGGCCGACATCCATCCGCTGGCGCTGGTCAAGGATCTTCCCCTTTCAAGAAGGCAGATGGTCGAGATCGCCAAGGCGCTGGCCAGAAAGCCACGCATTCTCATCCTCGACGAGGCGACCTCCGCGCTGACGGCGGCGGATGTCTCGAAGATTTTTGGTGTCCTGAAACGGCTTCGCTCGGAAGGGCTGGCGCTGCTCTACATCTCGCACCGCATGAACGAGATCGCCGAACTTGCCGACCAGTGCACGGTGTTCCGCAATGGTCGCAATGTCGCCAGCTACAAGGCCGGCTCGAAGAGCGACAATGAGGTGGTCGAATTGATGATCGGCCGCGAATACAGCCATATCTTTCCGCCCAAGCCGGCGGCAGCACCGACCACCGCCGCTCCCAGGCTCGAGGCGCGCAAGCTTTCCTGGGCCGACCGGCTGCACGACATCTCGCTGACCGTCAGGGCAGGCGAGGTGGTCGGCCTTGGCGGTCTTGACGGCCAGGGCCAGCGCGAATTGCTGCTTGCCTTCTTCGGCGTGCTGCGCGGCCTTGCCGGTGAGGTGCTGATCGACGGCAAACCGGTCGCGATCGGCAGCCCCGCCAAGGCACGGCAGGACGGCATCGGCATGGCGCTGATCCCCGAAGACCGCAAGACTGAAGGCCTGATGCTTCCGATGACGGTGCGCGAGAACCTGTCCTTCGCCGCGCTCGACCGGTTGTCCAAAGGCGGCATCATCGACCGCGCCGCCGAGCAGCGGCTGATCGACGACATGGTCGGCCTGCTGGCGATCAAGACGGCGGGTCTCGATATTCCGGTCGGTGCGCTGTCGGGCGGCAATCAGCAGAAGGTCGTCATCGCCAAATGGTTGATGCGCCAGCCGCGCATCATCCTGCTCAACGATCCGACCCGGGGCATCGATGTCGGCACCAAGCAGGAGCTCTATCAGCTGATGCGCAAGCTGGCGGACGCCGGGGCCGCGATCCTTTTCTATTCGACCGACTATGACGAGCTGATCGGCTGCTGCGACCGTGTGCTGGTGCTCTACGACGGCGCGGTCAAGCGCGAACTGGTCGGCGCCGAGATCACCGAGCGGGCGCTGATTGCAAGCGCGCTCAATATCCATGGCGAGGAGAGCCCGGTGGGCCTGGGAGCAAGTGCGTGAAAGATTGGCGCTACTGGCTGGCGGAGCAGCGCGGAACGCTCTTGGCGCTCGGCATCTTCATCGTCATGTTCATCATCTACACCTCAAACCATCCGGCCGGCTTCACCGCCAATGTGGTGCAGACGGCGGCGAACAAGGGCGTGCTGCTCGCTTTCGTCGCCATGGCGCAGACGCTGGTGGTGATCACCGCCGGCATCGACCTGTCCGTCGGTATGATTTTTCTCCTCACCAACTGCCTGGCCTCCTGGCTGGTGGTGGGCACGCCGTTGCAGACGACGCTCGGCGTCATCGTCGTGCTGGCGGTCGGTCTTCTGTGCGGCGCCATCAACGGCGCCATCGTCATCTACGGCCGGCTGCAGCCGATCGTTGCCACCATCGCCACCGGGGCCGTCTATTACGGCATCGGCCTTTTGCTGCGGCCCTTCCCGGGGGGGTCGGTCAATGAGGATCTGGCCGATGCAATGACCGGACGCGTCTTCGATGTGGTGCCCGCGAGCCTCGTCGCGCTGTTCGCCATCGTGTTGTTGATCTGGGTGCCGTTCAGCCGCTCCGTGCTTGGCCGCGCGGCCTACGCGGCGGGATCGTCGGAGACGGCGGCCTATATGTCGGGCGTGCCGATCAGGCGCGGCAAATTCGCCGCCTACACGCTGGCCGGGCTGCTGGCCGCGATCGGCGGGCTGTTCCTGACCTTCTTCACCTATACGGGCGACGCGGCCTACGCCAGCGGCAACGCCTACACGCTGTTTTCGATCGCCGCCGTGGTGCTGGGCGGCGTCTCGCTGTTCGGCGGCAAGGGCAGCGCCATCGGCGCCATCTTCGGCGCGCTGGCCTTCCGCACCATTGGCGATCTGTTGTTCGTGTTCGATTTCGATCCGCTCTGGCAGCCGCTGTTCCAGGGGGTTATCCTGCTGATCGCGGTCAGCCTCGGCGCCTTCGCCCTGTTTCGGGTCCGCAACCGGCTGGAGTGGTTCCTGTGAGCGAAACGACGTTGGGCGGCATTGCCGGCCGCATGCCGAAATTCATCCGCCGAGCCGACCCGGCGGTGCTGACCGCATTCGCCTGCATTGTGCTGCTGCTGTTCCTCGGCAGCCTCTATTCCAGAAGCTTCCTTTCGCCTGAATATCTGCTGCAGCAGTTGAAGGTGGCCTCGTTCCTCGGCGTCATCGCAACCGGCATGATGCTGGTCATCCTGCTCGGCCAGATCGACCTGTCGGTGCCATGGTCGGTGGCGGCTGGCGCGATGATGGCCTGCGCGGCGGCCGCCTACGGTCCGCTCGGCGTGGCGCTTGCCATCCCGTTCGGCATCTTTTGCGGCGTGCTGATCGGCATCGTCAACGGCATCGGCGTCGCCTATCTGCGCATCCCCTCGATGATCATCACGCTCGCCACCAACGCCGTCGCGCAAGGGCTGATGGTGGTCTACACCGGCGGCTTCTCGCCCCAGGATTCGGCCACGGGCGCGATGCGCTACCTCGCCACCGGTTTTGCCATTCCGGGCGTGCCCAACGCGGTCATCATCTGGGCGCTGATCGGGGCGGCGATGGTTTTCGTGCTGACCCGCACCGGCTTTGGCCGCACCGTCTACGGCATCGGCAACCGCGAGCGCGCCGCCTATCTCTCCGGCATCGACACAAGGCGCGTGGTAATCATCGCCTTTGCCGTCTCCGGCGGGCTCTCGGCCTTTGGCGGCGTGCTGCTGGCCGGCTATGCCTCGAAGGCGGCGCAGTCGATGGGCGATGCGTATTTGCTGCCGTCGATCGCCGCGGTGGTGCTCGGCGGCACTTCGATCCTCGGCGGGCGCGGTTCCTATCTCGGCACTGTCGCCGGCGTCATCCTGATCACGCTGCTGCAGTCCATCCTGTCGGTCATGCAGATGCCGGAGGCGGGGCGGCAGATCATCTATGGCGTCGTCATTGTCGCCATGCTGCTGCTCTACGGCCGCGCGCCGGCAAGCCGCTAGAGCCGGATGATTTCAGGTCGAATCGACCTGAAATCTGAATCCGCTTCTAAATCAAGGAGATAGAGCATGATGTCGTCCGAAAACCGCTTCACACTTTTCGGCACCATGCTCTAGCCGTGGACGAAGAAGCAGCGCAGGCGCCGACGGGCGCTCCCGGCTCGGTGCCTCCGGCGATCGTTGTGATGGGCGTCGCCGGTTGCGGCAAGTCGGCTGCCGGCATCGCCCTGGCGGCCGCGCTGGGTGCCGTCTTCATCGAAGGCGACAGGCTGCATCCGCCGGAGAATGTGGCGCGCATGGCAAGCGGCGAGCCGCTCACCGACCAGTTGCGTGAAGGCTGGCTCGACGCCATCGGCGAGCGTATCGCGGCGTCGATCGGCGAAGGGCAGGGCGTGGTCGCGGCCTGCTCGGCGCTGAAGCGCAGCTATCGCGAACGCCTGCGCGGCTTTTGCCCCGACATCGTCTTCCTCTATCTGGAGATCGACCCGGCGACGGCAAGGCAGCGGGTCGCCGGCCGCAAGGGCCATTTCATGCCGGCAAGCCTGGTCGACAGCCAGTTCGCCATTCTCGAGACGCCGGGGAGCGATGAGCGGGCGCTGACAATCGACGCGACGCGTTCCGTCGCCGATGTCGTTGCCGACGCGATGCATCTGCTGGCCAGTTCATGAGCCGGTATCGTCGCCTGTCATGGCGTGGTTCGAGGCTTCCGTGAGCCTTCGGCTGCTGGACCAGATCAGCATCTGTTCGGGAAAAAGTTTCAGCGCTTCGAGCAGCCGGTCGCGCTTGAGCAGGATATAGCGTGCCTGCAGCACCATGTCCTTGGCGCCATCCCGTCCGATCTTCGGCTCGGCCGGTAACAGTTCCGGGCTGATGACGGCCCGGTATTCGCGGAAGGGAACGGTCTCGAAGGTCGACATGGCAAACAGCGCCGCCTTGCCTCTGGCGGCGAAATTCGCTGGTGCCGAGGCAAGATGCGTCCAGCCGCTTTGGCCGATCGCGACCTCGGCGAAGGTCGAGCCCGCGTGGATGGTGTTGGTCATCAGCACCACGCCATTGCGCTTCAGGATCTTCTGGATGCGGATGGTGACCTGATAGGCATCGTCGCGCTCGAAGACGATGCGGCTTTTGAGATAGCGGTTCTCGACCTTGATCAGCGGCGGGTTCAGGAAACGCAGGCCGAACATCGATTCCGAGACACCGTGGGAATTGACACTCACCTGATGCGCCTCGATGCCTGCCTCATACAGGGCGCGCTTGCCGAGGACGGTCTGGGAGGTGAACTGGTCGCACCAGACGATGGCGCCGTGGCCGCGCAGCAGCGCTGCCCGCAGTCCTTCCTGTCCCTCCAGCCGGATAATCGGGGACCATCGGAAGCCGGCAAGGTGCGCGGCAAGCTGCAGCCGGCGGCGGTGGCGCGCCGCAAGCAGCGCCTCGAACAGCGTGCGCGCATCGATGCTGGCGCCAAGCACGGCGCGTGTCGCCGCGGCATAGGCTGGAAATTGCTTGCGCATATGGCGTTTCAGGCGGAGCCTGGACATCCGGTCGCAGATCGGCGCCCACCAGCGCAGCGGCGCCGAAGCCGCGACCGCGAGATAGAATGCGGCAAGCAGGCTTTCGCGTAGATCCTGGTTCGAGAACCGGCGCGTCCTGCCGGGGTGGACCAGTTTGCGGCTGAAAAAGCGCACATCCTCCGCCCGCTCGGGAACGCGAATGTCGGCGATGATCTCACTGCGGAAGGCGGCCGCGGATGGCGGCTTGTGGTTGCGGGATTTTGCGAACCACGACGGCCTCATCGGTCCAGCCTTTTGTCCAAGACCGCTTTACTGCGTTGGCATGGACCGTGCAACCTTGCGACGCCGGCCGCCTCGCAAGGCTCAGATTTGCGAGGAAAGCTCGACCGGGAAATCGTCGTTATCGGCATCGCGCATGGCGGCGAGGCTTCTGTTATCGAGCACCTCGGCGATCGCCTGGCGTACCTCCAGCATCATGTGCCGGACCTGGCAGGTCGCCTCGTCGCAATCCTCGCAGCGCTGGTACTGCGTGCGGCTGGCGCAGGGGATCGGCGCCAGCGGGCCGTCCAGCACGCGCACGACATGGCCGATCTTGATCTCGGAGGCAGGCCGGGCAAGCCGATAGCCGCCTTCCTTGCCCTTGCGGCTCTGGACGAAGCCGGCATTGCGCAACTCGCCCAGGATGGCGTCGAGGAATTTTTTCGGGATGTTGTTGGCGACCGCGATATCGTTGACGAAGGCCAATTGGCCAACCGGCAGGCTGGAAAGATGCACGAGGGCCTTGAGGCCGTATTTGCCTTTTTTTGTCAGCATGCCCGAGTCAACCCGTTGAAGCCCCAACCACCCCGCATCTGGCGGCTGTTTGTGTGCAAATGATGACGGTTCCGCCGCGCGATGGTATTTCGCGAAAACAAGACGCCAAATGGCACGTTAGGCACAAGCGCGTTGATTCTTTGTAACGTTTGTCGGGATGGCGCCGTATTCGTCCCGGCTGATGGCAGAAACGAAGAAAGCCGGCTCAATGCCGGCTTTCCTCATCTATTCAATTCAAGCCGCAACCGTCAGCGGCTGCCATAGGCCTGGTCGAGCAGGCCACCGGCGGCAAAGTGCTCTTTCTGGATCTTGTCCCAGCCGCCGAAGACGTCTTCTACCGTCAGCAGGCGCACTTCCGGAAAATCGGGCTTGTATTTGGCGGCGACGGCTGCGTCACGCACCCGGTTGCCGTTCTGGGCGAGGATGTCCTGGCCTTCGGGCGTGTAGAGGAAGTCGAGATAGGTCTTGGCCAGATCGCGCGTGCCGTGCTGATCGGCGACCTTGTCGACGATCGCCACCGGGAATTCGGCGAGCAGGCTGACCGAGGGGGTGACCTGCTCGAACTTGTCGTCGCCATACTCCTTGCGGATGCCGCGCGTCTCGGATTCGAAAGTGATCAGCACGTCGCCGATCTCGCGCTGCACGAAGGTGGTGGTCGCGGCACGGCCACCCGTGTCGAAGATCGGCACGTTGTTGAACAGCTTGGTGATGAACTCCTTCACCTTGGCATCGTCGCCCTTGAAGGCTTCCTTGGCGTAGGCGGTGGCCGCCAGATAGGTGTAGCGCGCATTGCCCGAGGTTTTCGGGTTGGGGAAGATCACCTGGACGTCGTCGCGCACCAGATCGTTCCAGTCCTTGATGTGCTTGGGATTGCCGGCACGGACAAGGAACGAAGGCAGCGAATAGAAGGGCGAGGCGTTGTCGGGAAAGTCCTTCTGCCAGCCGGCGGAGACGAGCCCTTTCTTGACCAGGAAATCGACATCGGTGACCTGGTTGAAGGTGACGACATCGGCACCAAGCCCCTCGGCGATGGCGCGCGCTTGCGCCGAGGTGCCTGCATGCGACTGGTCGATGGTCACGCCAGGATGCTTGGCGACGAAGGCCTTGTTGACCTGGACGAACAGTTCGCGGCCGACGTCATAGGAGGCGTTGAGCAGCTTGTCGGCAGACCAGGCTTGGGAGGATGCGAGGAACAGGCCGGCAACAGTGACGACGCCGAGAAAAAATCGCTTCATGAAAAGGCTCCGGAGGCAATGCGTTATGGCTCGACCTTAGCCGTGGCGCAGGGGGCGGGGCGAGGCATGGGTGATGGCTCCGCGACCTTGCCGCGAGAAAAGATATGGCCAACACAGCGGTTCCTTAGAATTCTGTTCCAGACTTCGGCCTGCGTTTTTCTGTTGCTTGCCTAGGGTTGCCATTTGGCATATACATACGGCATATACAAGCGGAGGCAAGCATGCCCCAGCATCGCTACACGACCACGCCGCCACCGAAGGAGGCGAAACTGTTCCGCAACAACCGCAGCCAGGCGGTGCGCATTCCTGTTGAGTTCGAGCTCCCCGGCGACAAGGTTCTGATCAGCCGCGAAGGCGACCGCCTTGTCATCGAGCCGCTCCGCAAACCCGGGCTTGCCGCGCTGCTCGCCCAATGGGCGAAAGAGGCGCCGCTAAGTCCCGAGGACGACTTTCCGGAGATCAACGATGCGCCTGTCAAAGCCGAGGACATTTTTTGATGCGGTTCATGCTGGATACCAACATCATCAGCGACATGATCCGGAACCCGGCCGGCAAGGCCGCCAATGCAATGGTGCGCGAGGGAGACGCCGCCGTGTGCACCAGCATCGTCGTTGCCTCTGAATTGCGATATGGCTGCGCCAGGAAGGGATCGACCAAGCTGCTCAAGAAGGTCGAGGACCTGCTGGCTGAGATCCCCGTGCTGCCGCTCGACGTGCCGGTGGATGTCGAGTACGGCGCACTTCGTGCCGAGCTGGAGGCTGTTGGCCAACCCATTGGACACAATGACCTTTTTATTGCTGCTCACGCCTGCGTATTGGGCACCACGCTGGTGACGGCCAACATCGGGGAGTTCACCGGGATACGGAAGCTGAAGGTCGAGAACTGGCTGGAGTAGCACCGGCCTGGAGATCAAGCCGCTGGAAACAGCTTCCAGCGCCCCGGACGGAACGCCACCCGGCTCTTCTGCGCCGCGGGATGTCCGACCGGCAGCTCGATCTCGACCCGCTGGCGCTCGCCGCCGATCTCGAGTTCGACGCGCCGTGTTCCGGCGACGCGGCGACTGGCTGCCACCGTGCCGGCGATGCAGCCGCTGCAGCCATCGAGCAGTTCGACGTCGTGCGGGCGGAAATAGAGCGTCGCCTCGCCCTCGGGCGCATGCGGCGCCGACAGCCCGATCGGGCGATCAGCAAGCCAGATCTCGCCATTCTCGACCTTGACGGGAAGCGAGCTCGATTCACCGATAAAGCCGTAGACGAAGGGCGAGTTCGGCGTGTCGTAGATATCGTCGGCGGTGCCGACCTGCTCGATGCGGCCCTGGCTCATCACCACGACGCGGTCGGCGAGCTCCAGCGCCTCCTCCTGGTCGTGGGTGACGAAAACGGTGGTGTGACCGGTGCGGTCATGGATCTCGCGCAGCCAGCGGCGCAGTTCCCGGCGCACCTGAGCGTCGAGCGCGCCGAACGGCTCGTCGAGCAGCAGCACCTTGGGTTCGATCGCCATGGCGCGCGCCAGCGCGACACGCTGGCGCTGGCCGCCGGAGAGCTGCGCCGGATAGCGCTTCTCCAGCCCCGAAAGCTGGACGAGGTCGAGGAGTTCGGAAGCGCGACGGCGGATTTCTGTTGCCGGCGGCCGCGAGGACCCGTGCCGGACTTTCAAGCCGAAGCCGATATTGTCGGCCACCGTCATGTGCCGGAACAGCGCATAGTGCTGGAAGACGAAGCCGACGTTGCGCTCCTGGATCGACTTCTGCGAAGCATCCTCGTCGCCGAAGAAGATCTTGCCGCGCGTCGGCCGTTCCAGCCCGGCGATCAGCCTGAGCAGCGTCGTCTTGCCGGAGCCTGACGGCCCCAGCAAAGCGATCAGTTCACCCGACTTGATGTCGAGCGACACGTCATGGAGCGCCGGAAACCGCTCGAACTCCTTGCGCACGTTGGCAACGCGAACTTCCATTTACAAAACCTTCTAATGCCCGCGCGTCGCGGCGAGTTCGGCGCCGTAGCGCATCTCGAGCAATGTTTTCAAGACCAGCGTGACGAGCGCCAGCCCGGCAAGCA
Organism: Mesorhizobium sp. 43Arga; assembly: GCF_053714255.1. Classification (NCBI taxonomy): domain Bacteria; kingdom Pseudomonadati; phylum Pseudomonadota; class Alphaproteobacteria; order Hyphomicrobiales; family Phyllobacteriaceae; genus Mesorhizobium; species Mesorhizobium sp. 43Arga. Next base: position 615,983 of record NZ_JBSKBO010000002.1, on the reverse strand, counting down.
ATGAGGCGACGGCGAAAGCGCCGACGGCATTGTACTCGTTGTAGAGGATTTCGACATGCAGCGGCATGGTGTTGGTCAGGCCGCGTATGTGGCCTGAAACCACCGACACCGCGCCGAATTCGCCCATGGCGCGGGCGTTGCACAGCAACACGCCGTAGAGCAGGCCCCATTTGACGTTGGGCAGCGTCACATACCAGAAGGTCTGCCAGCCATTGGCGCCGAGCGAAAGGGCGGCCTCCTCATCGCCATTGCCCTGTTCCTGCATCAGCGGGATCAGCTCGCGGGCGACGAAGGGGAAGGTGACGAAGACGGTGGCGAGCACAATGCCGGGCACGGCGAACAGGATCTGGATGCCGTGTGCCTTCAGCCACTCGCCGAGCAGCCCTTGCGCGCCGAACAGCAGCACATAGACCAGGCCCGAGATGACCGGCGAGACCGAGAAGGGCAAGTCGATCAGCGTGGTGAGAAACGCCTTGCCCTTGAACTCGAACTTGGCAATCGCCCAGGCGGCGGAGATGCCGAAGACGACATTGAGCGGCACCGAGATCGCCGCGACAAGCAGTGTCAGGCGGATGGCCGAGCGTGCGTCCGGCTCGCCCAGTGCCTGCGTGTAGGCGCCGACGCCTTTAGCCAACGCCTCATGGAAGACGATGATCAGCGGCAAAAGCAGGAAGACGCCGAGGAAGACAAAAGCGATCGCCATCAGCACGGCCTGGGCCGGCCGGCTCTCGGTCACGGCCGCCGAACGGCTCTCATGGTAGGGTTCGTAGGATTTGATTTCGGGATCAGCCATACCGCTTGCGGCTCCATGTCTGCACGAGATTGACGACCAGAAGCATGACGAACGACAGCGCCAGCATGATCGCCGCGATCGCGGTCGCCGCCGGGTAGTTGTATTCCTCCAGCCGGATGACGATCAAAAGCGGCGCGATCTCGGATTTATAGGGCAGGTTGCCGGCGATGAAGATGACCGAGCCGTATTCGCCGACGCCGCGCGCGAAGGCCAGCGAAAAGCCGGTGATGATGGCCGGCGCCAGACCCGGAAACAGCACGCGGGTAATGATCTGGAAGCGGCTGGCGCCAAGCGTGGCGGCGGCTTCCTCCACCTCCTTGTCGATCTCCTCCATGATCGGCTGCACCGTGCGCACGACGAAAGGCAGGCCGATGAAGACCAGTGCCACGACGATGCCGAGTGGCGTGTAGGCGACCTTGATGCCGAGCGGCATCAGCAATTTGCCGATCCAGCCATTCGGCGCATAGAGCGTGGTGAGCGCGATGCCGGCGACCGCCGTCGGTAGGGCGAAGGGCAGGTCGACCATGGCGTCGACGATGCGGCGGCCGGGAAAGCGGTAGCGCACCAGCACCCAGGCGACCAGCGTGCCGAAGACGACGTTGACGGCCGCCGCGAGGAAGGCGGTGCCGAAGCTGATTTCCAGCGCATTGAGGGTGCGGCGGTCGCTGGCGATCGCCCAGAAGTCAACCCAGCCGAGCGAGGCCGAGCGCCAGATCAGCCCGGACAGCGGAATGAGGATGATGAGGGTGAGGTAGGCAAGCGAGAAGCCGAGCGTCAATCCGAAACCCGGAATGACACTCGGCTGCCTGAAACGCCACCCCGCATGCGCGGGTGCTGTGGTCATGGAGTTCTGGATCGTCCCTTCTTACTCAACCAGATTTGCCGAAGAAGCCCATTCGCGGGCTTCTTCGCAACTGCCGAACCTCACTGGGCCGGCTTGTAGATCTGGTCGAATATACCACCGTCGCCGAAATGATAAGGCTGCGCCTTCTTCCAGCCGCCGAAAAGCGGATCGTCGATGGAGATCAGCTTGATATCGGGGGTCTTGGGCAGATCGGCCGCCGCGACCAGTTCGGGCTTGGCCGGGCGATAGTGGTTCTTGGCGATGATCGTCTGGCCTTCCTTGGAATAGAGCCAGCTGAGATAGGCTTCGGCCACCTTGCGCGTGCCCTTGGCATCGACATTGGCGTCGACGACCGCCACCGGCGGCTCGGCCAGGATCGATGTCGGCGGGTAGACGATCTCGAAATTGTCGGCGCCGAATTCGTCGAGCGCCAGATAGGCGTCGTTTTCCCAGCCGATCAGCACGTCGCCGATGCCCTTTTGCGCGAAGGTGACGGTCGAGCCGCGCGCGCCGGTGTCGAGAACCGGGGCGTTGGCGTAGAGCTTGCCGACGAATTCCTTGGTCTTGGCCTCGTCGCCGCCGTCATGGGCGTTGGCGTAGGCCCAGGCGGCCAGATAGTTCCAGCGGGCGCCACCTGAAGTCTTCGGATTGGGGGTGATCACCTGGGTGCCGTCCTTGACGAGGTCGCTCCAGTCGTGGATGCCCTTGGGGTTGCCCTTGCGGACCAGGAAGATGATGGTCGAGGTATAAGGCGCTGAATTGTTTTCGAATTTCTTGCGCCAGTCGGGATTGATCTTCTTCGACTTGGAGACGATGGCGTTGATGTCGCCCTCGAGCGCCAGCGTCACCACGTCGGCGTCGAGGCCGTCGATCACGGCGCGTGCCTGGGCGCCTGAGCCGCCATGCGACTGCTGGATGGTGACCGTTTCGCCGGTCTCGGCCTTCCAGTGGGCGGCGAAGGCCTCGTCATAAGCCTTGTAGAGCTCGCGCGTCGGATCGTAGGAGACGTTGAGGATGGTGGTGTCGGCGAACGCGAAACCGAGCGTGCCGAACTGGACAGATGTGGCGACCAGTGCGCCGAGCAGTTTCCTGAAATGAGGTTTGGTCATATCTGCCTCCGTTGAACCCGCGCCAAATCTAGCGAACTGATAGAAATTAGATGCATCGAATGTTGCCTTTTTTGCCCTCCTGAAGAAAATCTTCGACGATCCTCCGGCGCAATGGGAAATATTTTCCTCGCCGGCGCTCGGCGCGGATTCGAGGTCCTATCTAGGGACGCGCGGTGCCGAGGCAAGGCCGCCTGGTCCGGCAAATCACTCGGCGCTCACCGTGAAATCGAAGCGCTCGGTGGGAAAGGGCTCATGCCCGAGCGTGAAGTGCCACCATTCGCGTGCGTAGTTCTTGAAGCCGCCGGCACGCATGACCTGGACGAGCAGCTTGCGGTTCGCCGCCGCTTCATTGCCGAGCGGGCGGTGCGCTGTCTCGCTCATCGGGTCGAAACAGTCGAAACCGGTGCCGAAGTCGAGCGTATCGGCATCGCTGGCGCCGCAGGGCGGTTTGGAGACGGAGGGACCGTCGGCGCGCGCAATCGCGACATCGACGGTCGAGCCGCGCGAATGGGTCGACAGTTCACCGACATAGCCCTTGGCGATGAGGTCGCCACGCCGGACCCTGGGATACCATTGCGGATCGGGCGGCCCGCCCTCTCGCGTCCAGTCGCCCATATCGGCGACGGCGCGGGCGGGGCGGTAGCAGTCGAAGACGACCAGCGTCAGGCCTTTCGCGGCGATGGCCTGCTGGACGCCGGCAAGGGCTTGCGCTGCCTGCAAGGTGAGAATGCAGGCCGGTGCGTCGTAGCCGTTGACCTTGCGGTGCAGGAAATTGCCTGCGCCGGCGTAGCGGATGTCCTGGCGGATCGACGGGGCGACATCGGCGAGGCGGACGAAGCCGGCGGGGAGGGGGTCGGCATGTGCCGGCAGAACGGAAGCGACAAGCGTCAGCGCGTAAAAGCCAACGCGCGGAATCGCCTGGCGCGCTCTATTCAACGAACACTTTCACGCTGGCCGCTCGCCCGGCCGCGTCGATCACGGTCAGCGTCGAATAACCGGCGCCGTCCGGTTGCCAGGTCGCGGTGCGGCGGCGGTCGATGCCAACCAGCGGTTTGCCGTTGGCAAGCCAGCGGAACGGCGCACGGCCGCCTTGCAGTTTGAGCACCAGCGGCGTGGCGTCGGCGGAATTCGTGGCGAGGTCGACGCGGGCGCCGTCCGGCGGGAAGATGATTGTCGGCGCCGGCTCGGTCGGCGTCGCCTGCACCAGGCCATCGGCGCCGGCGCCGAAGCGGGCGAGCGTCACCGGCAGGTCCTGGCGCTTGGGGGTGAAGGCGCCGGGCGGCTTGCCCGGCAGCGGCACGGTGGCAAGGCCCGAGCGGACAAAGCCCTCGAACAGGATGGGGGCGGCCGAGACATAGCCGGAAAGGCCCGGCACGGCGCTGGCATCGGGACGCCCGACCCAGACACCCAGCACGTAGCGGCCGTCGAAGCCGACCGACCAGGCGTCGCGATAGCCGTAGGAGGTACCGGTCTTGTAGGCGATGCCGCGCTGCAGGGTGCCCTCCGGCGGCTTGACCCCCGACAAGATGTCGATGATCTGCCAGTTCGCCTGGTCGTTGAGGATGGTGGCGGTGGTGCGCTCGGCATTGGGAGGCTCGGTGCCGTCATGCAGCGTGTGCGTCTTGCCGCCATTGGCGAGCCCCGTATAGAGCTGGACGAGATCGCGCAGCGTGACGCCGACACCGCCAAGGCCGATGGCCAGGCCCGGCGCTTCGTTGATCGGCAGGATCGGGTTGACGCCGGCCTGGCGGAAGCGCGCCGTCAGCCGCGCCGGGCCGACCGCGTCGAGCACGCGGATCGCCGGCACGTTGAGCGACAATTGCAGCGCCTGGCGGACGCTGACATCGCCCTGGTAGCCCATGTCGAAATTCTTGGGCCGGTAGCCGCCGAAATCGACGGGACTGTCCTCGATCAGCGTTTCCTGCGCCACCAGTCCCTGTTCGAAGGCGAGGCCATAGATGAACGGTTTCAGCGTCGAGCCAGGCGAACGCACGATCTTGGTCATGTCGATCCAGCCGGAGCGGCTGGCATCGAAGAAATTGGCCGAGCCGACTTCGCCCAAAATGTCACCGGTGCGGGAATCGGCCAGCACCATGGCGACGGAGAGGCGCGGCCCAAGCTTGGTGGCGGCATCGCGCGCCACCTGCTCCAGCCCTTCCTGGACGCTTTTTCGGATGGTCAGTTTGAGCGGCTGGCCGGGGATGGCCCTGGGCAGCATCGCATAGGCGGCGTGCGGGGCAAGCGCCGGCAAGGTGCGGCGCAGGCCCGACACATCGTCAAGGGCGGCGCGTGCGGCCTCGCGTTCGCCGATCAGGCCCGACGAGACCATGCGGGTCAGCACACGGTCACGGGCGGCGTGGGCGATTGCCAGGTTGCGGTCGGGCCGGCGCTTTTCCGGCAATTGGGGCAAGGCGACGAGCAGGGCGGCTTCCGAGACGGTGAGCCGCTTCGGCTCCTTGCCGAAATAGGCAAGCGCAGCGGCGCGCACGCCTTCGAGGTTGCCGCCATAGGGCGCCAGCGTCAGATAGCGTTCGAGGATCTCTCGCTTGGATAGCCGCCGCTCGATCTGGATGGCGCGCAGCATCTGCTTGATCTTGGAGCCGAGGCTGCGGCTTTCGCGCGGTTCGATCAGGCGGGCGAGCTGCATCGAAAGCGTCGAGCCGCCGGAGACGATGTGGCCGCTGGTGATGAGCTGGCCGGCGGCGCGGCCAAGCGCCAGCACGTCGACGCCCTGATGATCCCAGAAGCGTTTGTCCTCATAGGTGACCAGCATGTCGACGAACTGCTTGTCGACCTGGTCGAGCCGGGTTTCGAGCCGCCAGTACCCGTCCGGTGTGGCGAAGGCGCGCAACAGCTGGCCATCGCGGTCCTGGACTTCGGTCGAGACCGTGAGTTCCGCCGGCAGCGGCGGCGGGAAAGCGCGGTCGAGCTCCCAAAGGGTGGCGACGGAGACCGCGAGGGTACCTGCGCAGCAAGCTGCGGTGAAGGCGGCACGGCGAAGGAATTTTTGCGAGAGCATGGCGCTGCCCCTCATCCGCCTGCCGGCACCTTCTCCCCGCATAGTGACGGGGAGAAGGGAACTGTCGTCTGCGCCATCGCCATTTGCATGATCGTCACCAACGGCGCCTTACGGCGCCTTGATCTCCATCATGCCGGTGGCGGTGCGGGCCGAGTATTGCGGCCGGTACATGTCCTCCACCGTCGCCGCCGGATGGGCGTAGGTGCCCGGCGTCACGGCGCGCACGACATAGGCGAGCGTCAGATTGTGGTCGTGATCGCCGTCGGCCGGGTTGAACGCCGCGACGAAACGGTCGTCGCGGAATTCGAGATGAGCCGCGTCGGTCTGCGCCAGCCAGGAGAAGTTCGTCAATTGCGCGCTGGAGACCAGGCCGGGATTGTCGATCGCGAAGCCGGCCGGCAAAAGGTCGGTGACCAGCAGGCGTGAGGGCCAGCTGTTCTGTTCGGTGACCTTGAGCACGACGACATAGCGCTCGTTCTGGGTTGCCTCCGTCACATTGGCTTCGGTGCCGTCGAGCTTGTAGTAGGTACGGCTGATGGTGAAGCCGTCGCCGCCGGCCGGCAACGGCTGGATCGGCGACGCCACGGTGGTGACGACGGCCTGCAGCGGGGTCTTGCCGGTGTTGGCGATTTCGAGCGGACTGTCGAACAGTTCGGAGCCGTTGACCTGGTTGGAGTAGCCGCCCGAATGCGGCGCGCCATTGACGGAGAGCGTGATCGAGTCATTGCCCTCCTTCAGCGCGCGGGCCGCCAGCAGCATCCAGGAATCGTCCTGCGTGCTGGTCCAGCGCACTTCGGCGCGTTGCCTGGTCACCAGCTTGATCAGCTCCGGCACGACCGACGACACCGGCTTCGATTCCGCCGCCAGCGACAGCATCGCCGCGCCGTCACGCAGCGCCGAGCCGTAGTCGGAGCGGTACCAGTCGTATTCGGTGCTCGATTTGGCGAGCTCCAGCGCGGTCTTGAACGTCGCCTCCGAACGCTGGGTGTCGCCGTAGAGCGCAAGGCTTGCTGCCAGCTGGGCAACGGCCATCGGGCTCGAGAAGGCTTCGAGCTGGGTGTCAGCATAATAGCGCAGATCGCCGATCGAGGCCTTCTTGTTGCGGGCCAGGACGTAGAGGGCGTAGGCGATCTCGCTGCCGCGGTCCTGTACGCTCTGGTCGTAGCCGAGCGAGTTCTGCAGATTGCTCAGCGCCTGGTTCATGGCCTGCGCCGGCACGTCGTATTTCTGCTCGCGCGCCCTGGTCAGGAACTCGCTGACATAGGCGTCGAGCCACAGATCGCCGGAGCCTGGACCCCACAGGCCGAAGCTGCCGCTCGAGGACTGGTAGCTCAGCACCTTGTAGATGGCATCCTGGATACGGCCATGCAGGTTGGGATCGCTTTCCATGCCGATGCCGGACGCCATCTCGTTGACATAGAGAAGCGGCATGGCGCGACTGGTGGTCTGCTCGGCGCAACCATAGGGGTAGCGATCGAGCGTCATCAGGAGCGAGGGCACGTCGAAGGCAGCCGTCTGCGAAACGCCGACGCTGACGGAAGCGCCTTCGAGCAGGCTTGCCGCAAGCAGTTCCTTGTCGACGCGCAGCGCACCGCCATTGCCCTTGAGGTCGACCACAAGGCGCGTGGTGACCGGCAATTGCGCCGGGCGCACCGGCACATAGAGCGTCTGCTCGACCTTGGTGCCGTCGGCGTGCGCCAGCTTGATGGTGAGCGAGGCATTGCCCGGCGTCTTGGCGATCAGCGGCACGGTCAGCGTCTGGCGCTTGCCCTGGGCGAGCGTCAGTTTCTGGGGCAGGGGCTTTTCGCCGGTCGACAGGTCGCCCGTCGTGTCGATCGAGAAGGCATAGTCACCGGCCGGGCCGTCGGTGTCGGCCACGTCAAGCCGCATCACGGCGTTGTCGCCGGGCGCCAGGAAGCGCGGCAGGCCGGCGGTGATGACCACGGGATCGCGCACGATCACGTCCGACTGGGCATGGCCGACCGCTTCCTTGGTCCAGGCGACAGCCATGACGCGCACGGTGCCGTTGAACTGCGGGATGTCGAAGTCGATCCGAGCCTTGCCGTCGGCGTCGAGCTGGACCGGGCCGGAGAAGAAGGCGACCAGCTTTTCGGTGGGCGGGCTGCCTTGAGCCTGCATGTTGGCGCCGTCACCGCCGGTCCTGAGCTTGCCGGTGGTGCCGAGCGAGCCGTCGATCAAGCGGCCATAGATGTCGCGGATCTCCATGCCCAGCATGCGCTGGCCGAAGAACCAGTTCTCCGGGTCCGGCGCCTTGTAGTTGGTCAGGTTGAGGATGCCGACATCGACGGCGGCGACCATGACATAGGCGTTGGTGCCCGGCTGCACGCCGGCCACGGAAACCGGGATCGACAACTGCTGGCGCGGCACGGTCTTGTCCGGCGGTGTCAGCGTGACCGCGAGTTTCCTGGCGCCCGGATCGACCTTCAGCCATTTCAAGCCGATGGCGCGGGCCGGCATGCGCGTTTCCTGCGCATCGCCGGGCCGGAACAGGGTGGCCGTGACATAGGCGCCGGCGCCCCAGTCGTCACCGACCGGAATGTCCACGGTGCTGCCGCCTGCCGGCACGGCCGCCGTGATGGTCTTCAACAGCTTGTCGGAACCGATGTTGATCAGAAGTTCGCCGGCGAAATGCGGCGAGACCTTCAGCTTGGCCACTTCGCCCGCGGTATAATTGTCCTTGTCGAGGGCGATCTCCAGCCCATCGGGCGTCTCGGTGGTTGTCGAGGCGACATACCAGCCGGCGTCGAACTCATAGCTTGTGGCCGGACCCTCGGGATCGGAAGTCTCGACCTCGAGCCGGTACTGGCCCCAGTCGACTGGCACGGAGACGGTGGCGTCGCCATCGGCGCCGAGGTCGATCTGGCCATTGGCGATCGACTTGGTGAAGGTGACCGGCTCGTAGCTCCACGAATTGTTGGATCGGTACCACTGGTAATTGCGTTCGACCTTGACCAGCGTCCACTGCGCGCCTTTCAGCGCCTCGCGCTTGCCGTCGGGAGCGACCGCGATCAGGCTGAACTTGGCGGTGCCGCCCTGCGGCACCTCGTCGTCGGCGAAGTCCGGACGGATGCCGATCATATGGCCTTGCGGGCGGATGCCGATGTCGAGCGAGCGCTCGATGGCGCGGCCGCCGGTTTCGCGCATGCGCACCGTCACCTTGCCGTTGACCAGCTTGGTGGTCGAGGGCAACTGGTCGACTGTAACGGGGAAGCTCGCCTTGCCGTCATCGCCGACCACCGGCAGGTTGGTCAGCGGCGTGACGGTGGGTTCCGCCGACTGCTCGTCGGCGAGGCCGAAGGAAAAGTTGGGGAAGCGGTCCCAGTCGCGTGCCGTCGACAGCGTCAGTTCGCCTTCCAGCGCCAGACCCGCCGCCGGCGCGCCATAGAGGAAGCGGCCGTCAATGTTGATGTTGGCGGTTTCGCCGCGTTCGATTTCCTGCTTGTCGGCCTTCATGTCGAATTCGATGCGATCCGGCACGAAATCCTCGACCAGGAACATCTGTGTGGCGACCGCCGGCTGCTTCGGATCGGTGTGGATCGACACCGACCAGGTGCCGCGCATGGCGTTGGGTTCGAGCGGCAGGTCGACGGCATGGCCGCCGGCCGAAGCGCCTTCGCTGACGATGCGGCGGTCCTCGACGCCGTCGGGGCGCGAGAATATGAAGGTCAGCGGCAGGTTCTCGACCGCCTTGGCGGCGCCATCGCGGGCAAGGGCCGCGACATGGACATCCTCGCCGGCGCGGTAGATGCCGCGCTCGGTCCAGGCATAGACGTCGAGCGCGCCGGGCGCCGCGCGCCCGGTGACACCGCGGTCCGACAGGTCGAAGCCGGCCTTGGACATGTCGAGGAAGACGAAATCATTGTCGCCCTGCTTGGCCATCAGCACGGCCGGCACCATGCCGCCGTCGCCGCGCGTCAGGCCGGGATTGAAGACGGCGTGGCCGTCGGCATCCGACGTCGCGGTGCCGAGAACCTCGTTGTTCCTGGCAACCAGCGTCAGTTCGGCGCCGGCGATCGGCTTGGCCGAGCCCAGCGAACGGGCAAAGACGTTGAGCCCGTCCTGGCCGGTATAGGTCGACAGGCCGATGTCGGAGACGACGAACCACTGGGTGGCCATCGAATTGTAGTCGTCGGCCTTGCCGTCGACGGCCTGTGCGGTCAGCACATAGACGCCGGGCTTGCGCTGCGGCAGCGCTTCGTCGACCGGGAAGGAAGTGGTGACCTCCTTGTTGAGGTCGTTGACGATGTCGAGCTTGCCCTGCCAGACCGGCGCGCCCATCTGCTCGGAAATGTTGGAAATGTCATAGCCGTCGAGCTGGTGCAGGAACTGGTAGCCCGACAGGAGCTGCGCCAGCGAGCGGTCGCCGATGCGATAGAGCTTCATCTCGGCGGCGTTCATGTTGACGGTGACGACCGGAATGCCACGGCGCGCGCCGGCCGGCAGCACGAAGCTGTCGCCGGTGAAGCGGGCGGACGGGGCGCGGTCCTGTACATAGATCGACAGCACCACGGGCGCGGCGGTCACTTCGCCGATGGCCGCCGGCAGGCCGGCGCGGAAGGTGACGTCGTAGTGCTGACCGTGTTCGAGCCCTTCGACGCAGATTTGCTTGTCCTTGGCCTCAACGCCCTTCGGCGGCGCATTGTCGACGGTGACGAACTGCGCGTAGTCGACGCCGGTCTTGACCAGTTCCTCGGAGAATTGCGCGCAGATGCGGGGCGCGCTGGTGTCGGCGTCGACGCTGTGGTCGACGACTCGGAAGCCCTTGCGGGCCTTGAGATCAGCATAGTCGGCCTGGACGGCCGGCGACGTGACGAGCGCAAGGCTCGCCTCATAGGCCTGCAGGGCCGGACGGTAGAGATCGCGCTTGTCGAGGCCGGCGCCAAGCAGCGCCAGCGCGTCCGCGCGGGTCTTGGTCGTGCGCAGCAGCTTATAGGCGTTGAAGGCGGCGGAAGTGCCGTTCATCGGCAAGGTCGACGCTTCGGAGGTGTTGGTGGCGGGCTGCACGGCCAGCGTTTCACGCGCCAGATTGAGCCAGAGATGGCCATCATCGGGCATCACCGAGACCGCGGCCTCGTATTTGCGCATGGCGGAGCGATGGTCGCCGGTCAGCACGGCCTGTTCGGCCGAGTTGATCAGGGCGGCCATGCCTTCGGTCGGCTTGTCGAAGGCCGGGCCAAGCAGCCTGTTGCGGTACTGCTGAGCCTGGTCGGCCATCCAGTTGGGGAAGAAGGTCAGTTCCGGCGGCGCGCCGATATCGGGATCGCCGTCAATGTTGACGACCTTGCCGGCGACCGCGCCGTTGAACGGTTTCAGCTGGTTGTAGTCGGATTTGAGAAAGCACCATTTGGCCTTGGTGTTGTAGGTGAAGGCGCGGCAGGCCGGATCGCCCAGGCATGTCGTCTTGCACTGGTCGAGGGTGACATTCTGGTCGGATCTGAGATCAAAGCCGAAATAGTCGGAATTGTCCGTCGTTGCGATTCGCCGGGCCTCGGCCGCCTGCGCGACACCATTCCAGGCCAAGACATTGGCCCAGGCGAAGAAGAGAAGGATCAGGATCGACAGACCACGAGCCGCGCGCATTGCCATAACACCCTCCAGACAATTGCAGACGTCCAGGCATGTTCAAGCTTCAGTCAAGCTTGTCAACGCAGGACGCGGCAGGGTTCCGCCTGCCAACGGTTTCCTTTCCGGCCGATGACCGGTAGTACCTCCATAGGACAGGGGATCACGCATTCTTGCGGCGACGCAAAAGGTGTGAATTCCAAGCCCGTCCTATTTCAGACAATTGGATTGTGGCCCCTTTACGAGCGCTTCAGAACTTCATTCCAATTTTAGTTTTGTAACCTAGGTTGTCTTAATGCCGGCGCATGAAGAGCAGATGTCAGGGGGGACCGCGCCAGGGCGCGTGCTTCCGCGCGCCCTGCTTTTGGCCATGATATGCGCGACCGCGCTGGTTGCCGAATCAAGGCCTGCGGCCGCTTTCGAGCTTTTCGGTATCAAGCTGTGGGGATCGTCCAGCGACGAGGACGCCGATATCGTCGATCCGCTGCGCTATGCCGTGACCATCACCGCGCCCGATGCCGACAAGGATCTGGTCAAGAAACTCGAAAACGCCTCGGCGCTGAAGGGCGACGAGGACCGGCCGGTCTCGGGTTCGCTCGGACTGATGGCCAAGGCGCGCAGCGACCGTGAACAATTGGTCGCCGCCCTTTTTGCCGATGCCCGCTACGAGGGCGTGGTCACCATCACCATCGACGGCAAGCCGCTCGACGAACTGCCGCCAGACGCCGAATTCAAGGGTCCGCAGCCCATTCCGGTGGCGATCAATATCGCGGTCGGCCCGAAATTCACCCTCGGCACTATCAGGCTGGAAGGCGACGCGGCGGGGCTGATGAGCGCCGACTATGGCCTGATATCAGGCGGCGACGCCGGGTCGGGCGCGGTGCTCAAGGCCGAGGCGCTGATCGTGCGGACGCTGAAGGAGCAGGGCAGGCCGCTGGCTGAGGTGACCGACCGGCGGATCGTCGCCGACCACGCCACCTCGACGCTGGATGTGACGCTGACGGTCGCGGCCGGGCCGGTCGCCGGCTATGGCGCGACGACGGTGGAGGGCACCGAGAAGGTCGATCGCGACTTCACCGAATACATGACCGGGCTGAAGCGCGGCAAGCAGTATTCGCCGCAGGAGATCAGCGACGCGCGCGACCGGCTGCTGGCGCTGGAGGTCTTCAACAGCGTCACCTTCAAGGAAGCCGACAAGCTCGACGCCGACGGCAACATTCCGATCGGCGTCCAGGTCAGCGAGCGCAAGCCGCGCTATTTCGGCCTGGGCGGCACCTTCTCGAACACCGAGGGCCTCGGCCTGGAAGGCTATTGGGGACACCGCAACCTGTTTGGCCACGCCGAAAAGCTGCGCATTGATGGCGCCATCAGCGGCATCGGCAGCAACAATCTGTCCGATCTGAACTACAATGCCGGCATCATGTTCGAGAAACCCGGCGTCATCGGGCCGACGTCGAAGTTCTTTGCCAGCTTCAAGACGGTACTCGAGCATCCGGATGCGTATGACCATTTCTCGGTCAAGGGCAGCACCGGCCTGTCCTACGAACTCGACAAGAGGCAGACCGTGTCGGCGGAAGTGGCGCTCGACTATTCCAGGATCACGGATGCGTTCGGCAAACACACCTACCTGATCGCCAGTGTTCCGCTGCAATATGTCTACGACAACAGGGATAGCAGGCTGAACCCGACAGGGGGCTTCCGGGTGCTGGCCTATGCCGAGCCGAGCTACGACATATTGAGCGGGGCCGCCTTCCTCAAGCTGAAGGGCGAGGGATCGGCCTATCAGTCGCTGGATACGGCCTCGAAATTCGTGCTGGCCGAGCGTGTCGCCGTCGGATCGATCGTCGGCACCGGGCTGCAGAACGTTCCGGCCGACCGGCGTTTCTACTCCGGCGGTGGCGGTTCGGTGCGTGGTTATGCCTATCAGGGCATCGGCCCGAAAGACTTCACCGGCCAGCCGATCGGCGGCCTGTCCTTCTTCGAAACCTCGGTCGAAATGCGCATAGCCGTCACCGATACGATCGGTATCGTGCCGTTCGTCGATGCCGGCACGGTGTCGACGAAGTCGGTTCCCAACTTCTCCGACGTCAAGGTCGGCGCCGGCGTCGGCCTGCGCTACGTCACGCCGTTCGGGCCGCTGCGCATCGACGCGGCCGTGCCGCTCAACCGCGATCCCAGCGACCCGCATTTCGGCATCTATGCCGGCATCGGGCAGGCGTTCTGACATGAAGACGGTGTGGCGCATCCTTCGCATTGTCCTCTACACGCTGCTCATCGTGGTCGCGGGCGCGATTGGCGCGCTCATTGTCCTGACCAAGACCGAGCGCGGCCGCGACAATCTCGCCGGCATCATTTCGCGGCTGGCCTCCAGCGACGACCGCAAGATCACGGTCAGTGGCATTGACGGCATCTGGTCGGGCGCGCTCAGCGTCGATCATGTCGTGCTGGAAGACCGCGAGGGCGCCTGGCTGGTGGCACGCAAGGTCGCCGTCGACTGGTCGCCGTTTGCGCTTTTGTCGAAGAGCTTCAGTGCCGACCGGATCGCTGCCGAACGCATCGAACTCGCACGCCTGCCGGTGGCCGGCACGCAGCCGCCGGCGCAGGGCGGCACGGCGACGCTGCCGGTTGCCATCGACATCAGGGAGATCGACCTGCCGGAAATCGCGCTGGGCCAGCAACTGGCCGGCAGCGGCATCGCCGAACTCGCCGCCAAGGGGATGCTCAAGGCCGACGCCGCGCCGCTCGCGGTCGAGACGGTGCTCAACGTCACCCGCCATGACGGCAAGCAAGGCAAAGTCGACGCCAAGATCCACTTCGCGCCGGCCGACGACAGGCTCGACCTCGACCTCAAGGCTTCCGAGCCGGCGGGCGGCATCATCGCCAATCTGCTCAAGCTGCCCGATACGCCGCCGGTCGACATAGCGGTCTCGGGCACGGGACCGCTGGCCAACTGGAACGGCATCGCCACGTTCATGGTCGACGGCAAGATCGTCACGCAACTGACGGGCCGTCATCAACTCACCGACAAGGGCAATCATGTCGAGGCCAAGGGCGACGGCGAGTTCGCGCCATTCCTGCCGCAAAATCTGCGATCGCTGTTTGCCGGCAAGACCAGCTTCGACGTCTCTGGCGCCACGACATCGGCGGGCGGCATCAGCGTCGACCGGGCCAGCATCGAAAGCGACGCCATCCATGGCACCGCGACCGGCATCGCCGATCCGGCCGGCGCCAGCGATCTGTCGGTTGAGATTGCCGCCAAAAGCGCGCCGGTGCAGATCACAGTAGGAAGTGCGGCGCAACCAATCACCGTTGCGATCAGGAACGCCACCGCCCGCGCCTTTGGCGACGGCCGAGCGCCGATCGTCGACATCGGTGCCTCGCTGGCTTCGGTGGTGGCGGGCGGCACCCAGCTCAACGATATTTCGGCACAGATCCATTCCGACGGCTTCGACATCCAGAACCGCGCCGGGCCGGTCGCCGTCAAGCTGACGGCGGGCGGGCTGAAGACCGACGTGGCGACGCTGGCGCCGCTGGTCACCGGCAAGGTCGATGTCGACCTGGCGGGATCGCTGAGCAAGGACGCGATCGCCATCGACCAGGGCACGCTGCGCTCCGATGCGCTCAATGCCTCGCTGACCATGACGGTGGCGCTTGCGGACCTGTCGATGAAGCTGAAGATGAATGCCGATGCGGTGTCGACCGCCTTGCCGCCGCAGATCAGCTCGGTGCTCGGCGCGCGGGTGAAGTTCTCGGCCGCCGCGACGCGCGATCCGCAAGGGGCCTTTGCCGCCAATTCGATCTCGTTGACCTCCGGCACGCTCAGCGCAAGCGGCACCGCCAGCGCGCAAGGCACCGACATCCAGGCCGACATCAAGGGCACGCTGGGCGACGTTTCGGTGCTGTCGCCCATGGTCGGCGTGCCGGTCGCCGGCGGCGTCAATTTCGCCCTTTCAGCAAGCGGCGCCAGGACGGCGCCGGACTTCACCATCTCCGCCGACAGCGACAGCCTGACCGCCTCGGGCCACACGGTGAAAGCGATCAAGCTGACGGCAAGCGGCAAGGCCGACATAGCGAGCCCCTCGGCCGATGTCTCGCTTACAGGCGCGGTCAACGACCAGCCGCTCGACATCAAGGCGGCGCTGGTGACCAGCGAGGGCAAGCGCTCGATCAACGGTTTTCTGGTCTCGCTGGGCGACAACAAGGTTTCCGGCGACCTGGCGCTCGATGACAAGCTCATGCCGCTCGGCACGCTGACGCTCGCCGCACCGGCGATCGACCAGCTGGCGGCACTCGCCGGCCAGGCGGTGACTGGCGACATCAACGGCACCATCCTTTTCGCCAAGGACGGCGACGCCCCCTCTGTCACCATCGATGCGAAAAGCACGTCGGTCGCGCGTGGCGAAGTGACGGCCAAGACGATCGCCGTCAACGCACTGATTGCCAACTATCTCAGGGCGCCGGCGATCTCGGGCACCATCAAGGCGGACAGCGTCACTTCGGGCGCCACCGAAATCAGCGGCATCGGCGTCGACCTGAAGCGCGACGGCGACTGGACCAATTTCACCGGCGGCGCCACGATTGCGGGCATTCCGGCGACCGCCGCCGGCCGGGTCAAGATCGCTGAGGGCACCACCAGCGTCGAGATCGCCTCGGGCGAAGCCACGGTTCGCGGCATCAAGGCGGCAATCGCTGAAACCTCGACGCTGAGCATCGCCAATGGCACGACCAGCATCGAAAAACTGGCGCTTGATGTCGGTGGCGGTTCGGTGATGCTGTCGGGCACCGCCAGCCAGACGCTTGATCTCGCGGCACAGTTCTCCGCGCTGCCGGCGGCCCTGGCCAATGATTTTGCGCCCGGGCTCGATGCGGCGGGTACGCTCGGCGGCGCCGCGCAGGTGACCGGCTCGCCATCCGCTCCCGAAGTTCGGTTCAACGCGCAGCTTGCCGGCGTCGAAACCAGCCAGACCCGCCAGGCCGGGCTCGGGCCGCTCGCGGTCGATGCGGCCGGCGTCTATACCGTGGCCGGCGGCGTCGCCCTCGACCATGCGACGCTGTCCGGCGACAAGATTTCTGGCACCGCCGCCGGCACCATCAATCCGAACGGCGCCAGCGATTTTGCCCTCGACCTTACATCGTCGGGACCAAGCCTGCCGCTGACGGTCGGCAGCGCCGCGAGCCCCGTGATGATCGAGATCCGGTCCTTGTCGGCGAAGGTGGCGGGCGAGAGCACGCAGGCCCGCCTGGACGTCTCCGCGATCCTGCCGTCAGTCACCACCAACCCGGCGAAGGTGGACGGGCTTGTCCTGGCACTGCACTCGGATGCGTTCGATCTCAAGAACCGCGCTGGACCGGTTTCCGGCACGATGTCAGTGGACAAGGTCGGTCTTGACAATGCTGTCGTCGCGCCGCTGATCGCCGGCAAGGTGACGGCCGCGCTGAACGCCCGGCTGACGTCGGACGGCGTCGCCATCGACAGCGGCTCGCTCAAGAGCGATGCGCTGAACAGCCAGGTCGCCGGCCTGGTGTCGTTGCGCGATGGCGCCATCGACCTCAAGCTGAGTGCGGATGCCCCGTCATCGGCCTTGCCAGCGGCGGCGCGCGGCGTGCTTGGCGAACGCGCGCAGATCAGCGCCACGCTGAAGCGCGACCCCAATGGCGGCATCAATGTCGACGGGCTGAAGCTGGTCTCGGGCGGATTGACCGCGCAGGGGCAAGCGGGCCTTGCCGACAACAAGCTGGCCGCGGATATCACCGGCGCCCTTGCCGATATCTCGCCGCTGTCGAAGGACGCCAAGGGCGCCATTGCCTTTGCGCTGAACGCACAGGGACCCGCCATCGCACCCGATCTGTCGCTGACGGTCAACAGCGATCGGCTTCTGGTGGCGGAGCGCGAGATCACCGGGCTGAAGCTCACCGCCACGGGCAAGGCGGATGCCGCCAACCCGGCGGCGAACGTGCAACTGACCGGCAATGTCGCGGGACAGGCCTTGCAAGGCAGCGCGGTGCTGGCGACGGCGGACGGCAAGAGCGCCATCAACGGCCTGCTGCTGTCGCTGGGCAAGAACAAGATCTCGGGCGATCTGGCGCTTGATGAAAAATTCGTGCCTGAAGGGACGATCTCGCTCGACCTGCCCGATATCGGCCCGCTCGCCGCGCTGGCGCTGGAAAAGGCGGAGGGCGACGTGCGTGGCACGATCGCCTTCACGAAGAACGGTGCCGCACCGCAGGTCGCCATCAAGGCGGCCACCGCCTCGATCACGCGCGGCGATCTCCAGGCGAAAGCGGTTTCCATCGATGCGCTGATCGCCAATTATCTCGCCGCGCCGGTCATCTCGGGCAAGATCCGCGCCAACACCGTAACGTCGGGCGGCACCGTGATCAGCGGCATCGATGTCGATCTGAAACGTGACGGCGACTGGACCGGCTTTTCCGGTGGCGCCACGGTCAAGGGTATTCCGGCCAAGGCCGCCGGCCGCGTGAAGGTGGCCAATGGCACGACCACCATCGAACTCGCTTCCGGCCAGGCGACCGTCCAGGGCATCAAGGCGGCCATCGCCCAGGCTTCGACGATCAGTATCGCCAACGGCACGACGACGCTGGACCGGCTGGTGCTCAACCTTGGCGGAGGCACGGCGACGGTGACCGGCAAGGTCGGGCAAGCGCTCGACATCAATGCGGCGCTGGCGAAGGTGCCGATGTCGCTCGCCAACGGTTTCTCGCCGGGTCTCGATGCCGCCGGTTCGATTTCCGGCACGGTGAAGGTGACCGGTGCGCCGGCGAGCCCTTCCGTAGCCTTCAATATAGAAGCGGCCGGCGTCCAGACGTCGCAGACCCGAGGCGCCGGTGTCGGCGCGGTCGGCGTTTCCTCCTCCGGTACCTTTGCCGGCAACAAGCTGACCTTCAACGCCAATGTCAGCGATGGCGCGGGCCTCGGCCTCAAGGGCGGCGGCACGGTGACGACGGCGGGCACGCCGGCGCTGGTGCTCGACTTCAATGGCGCAGTGCCGTTCGGCATGCTCAGCCAGAAGCTTGCCGCGCAGGGCCTGGCGCTGACGGGAACGGCCAACGTCAACGTCCAGGTGCGTGGTCCGGCGACATCGCCCGTCATCGGCGGCAGCGTCAATACTTCCGGTGCACGGCTGGTCGACGCCCGCTCGGGCCTTGCCGTCAACGATCTGGCGGCCGACGTCTCGATCGGCGGCGGCGTCGCCAGGATCAACCGGCTGACCGGAACATTGTCGACGCGCGGCAGCCTGTCGGCCAACGGCACGGTCGGCATCAACCCGGCGCAAGGTTTTCCGGCCGACCTGTCGATCAAGCTCACCGACGGCCGCTATACGGACGGACGCGTGGTGACCGCCAATCTCGGCGGCGACCTGACGATCAAGGGGCCGCTGGTATCGGCACCGGCGATTTCCGGCACCGTCAATCTCGCCAAGACCGTCATCACGGTTCCCGACAAGTTGCCGGGCTCGCTCTCGGCGCTCGACGTCAAGCACAAGAACGCGCCCGCCGCCGTCAGGGCGCAGGACCAGGCGCTGCGCCCGGCCACGACGTCAGGCAAGAGCGGCGGAAGCGGGCTAGCGCTTGACGTCACCGTCAATGCGCCGAACCAGATCTTCATCCAGGGCAGGGGCGTCGATGCCGAACTGGGCGGCTCGCTCAGGCTGACCGGCCCGGCCTCGTCGCCGCAGGCGGTCGGCACCTTCACCTTGCAGCGGGGCCGGCTGTCGATCCTGGGCAAGCGGCTGACCTTCACCGAGGGCACGGTCGGTTTCTCCGGCTCGCTGGTGCCCTACCTCAACCTGACGGCGACCACGACCACGACCAGCGCCACCGTCACCATCGTGGTGTCGGGCGAGGCGACCAATCCGAAATTCACCTTCTCCTCGGTGCCGGCGCTACCGGAGGACGAGGTGCTGGCACAATTGATCTTCGGCCGGTCCATGTCGAACCTGTCGCCGCTGCAGATCGCGCAACTGGCGGAAGCGGCCGGGCAACTGGCCGGCGTCGGCGGCTCGACGTCGCTGCTGGAGAATCTGCGCAGCGCCATCGGCGTCGACGATCTCGACGTTACCACCGACGACAAGGGCGGCACGGCGGTCTCCGCCGGCAAATACCTCAACGACCGCACCTATGTGACCATCCAGAAGGGCGACAAGCCCGGTTCGGGCAAGGCGACCATCGACCTCAATGTCGGGCGTGGCGTCAAGTTGCGCGGCGAGGCGACGGACGCCGGCGAGGCCAAGGGCGGCATCTTCTACGAAAAGGAATATTGAGGCCCTGGCCCTCATCATGGCCGGGACTGGCGCTGTCGTAACCCGTGCCAATGTCTCATTTTAATCGTCCTGCGCAGATTTTGGCGGAATCTGGGCGCACTAGCAATTTTGCGTCAAGACTGTCGCTATCACGCGTACCGCTCCCTTTTCAAAGTTGCACATTCGCAGCATGTTCCCAATCCAAGCTGTCTTTGACATCATGGCCTGGATGCGGAATGTTAATCGGCGGAAAGCCAACAATGGGAGTTAGTCATGACAATCTACAAGAGTAATGGCGATCGCGTTCCGGATCACATCCTGGCCATGGCCGAAGAAGCCAAGGCAGGTAAGGTCGATCGCCGCGAATTCCTGGCGCTCGCCAGCGTCTTCGGCGCGTCGACGGCGATGGCTTATGGCCTGCTCGGCCTTGCGGCGCCGACCGAGGCAAGAGCCGAAGATGCCCCCAAGAAGGGCGGCATCCTGAAGGTCGCCCAGTGGATCAAGGATCCGAAGGATCCGCGCAAGTCCGACTGGTCGGAAATCGCCAATGCCGAGCGCCAGGCGCTTGAGCCGTTGGTCAAATACACCACTGAATACACGTTCCGCCCCTATCTGCTTGAGTCCTGGGACGTCAACGACGATGCCACCCAGTACGTGCTGCATGTGCGCAAGGGCGTGACCTGGCACAATGGCGATGCGTTCACCGCCGACGACGTGGTGCACAACTTCAACCGCTGGGGCGAGAAGGCCGCTGAAGGCAATTCCATGCCCGGCCGTCTTGGCACGCTGTTCGACGACAAGACCGGCAAGCTGCGTGAAGGCGCGGTCACCAAGGTCGACGACATGACCGTCAAGCTGTCGCTCACCAAGCCCGACATCTCGATCATTCCGGGGATTTGCGACTATGTGGCTCTCGTCGTCCACAAGTCCTTCGACGAAAAGGGCGGCGATTTCAAAGCCTGCCCGATCGGCACCGGTCCGTTCGAGCTCGTCTCCTACGATGTCGGCCAGAAAGTGGTCTACAAGCGCCGCGCCGACAACAAGTGGTGGGACGGCGACGTCTATCTCGACGGCATCGAGTTCATCGACTACGGCACCGATCCGGCCGCCATGGTCAGCGCTTTCGAGGCCGGCGAAGTGCATACCAATTTTGAAACGTCGGCCGACTATGTGTCGATCCTCGACAAGATGGACCTGGTCAAGTCCGAAGTCGTCACCGCCTCGACCATCGTCTGCCGCACCAACGTCACCCACAAGCCTTACGACAATGAGAAGGTGCGCAAGGCGCTGCAACTCGGCGTCGACAACAATGTCGTCCTCCAGCTCGGTTACGGCAATGCTGGCTCGGTCGCCGAGAACCACCATGTCTGCTCGATCCATCCGGAATATTACGAGCTGCCCAAGCTTACCCGTGATCCGGCCAAGGCGAAGGCGCTGATGGCGGAAGCCGGTCAGGCCGATTTCGAGCATGAACTGATCACCGTCGACGAGGACTGGCACAAGAACACCGGCGACGCGATCGCCGCCCAGCTGCGCGACGCCGGTATCAAGGTGAAGCGCACCGTGCTGCCGGGCTCGACGTTCTGGAACGACTGGCTGAAGTATCCGCTGTCGATGACGAACTGGAACATGCGTCCGCTCGGCGTTCAGGTTCTGGCGCTGGCCTACCGCACCGGTGAGGCCTGGAACGAGTGTGCCTGGTCCAACCCCGACTGGGATGCCAAGCTGAACGCTGCGCTTGCGGTCTCCGACGCGGCCAAGCGCAAGGACATGATGAAGGACATCGAGCAGATCCTGCAGGATTCCGGCATCATCATCCAGCCCTACTGGCGCAAGCTCTACAGCCACTCGGTCAAGGCGGTGCAAAACTACAAGATGCATCCGACATTCGAGCGCGACTACGGCAAGATCTGGCTCGACCAGGCGTGATCAGGCCAAGCGGAGGAAGGGGCGGTTCGCCCCTTCCTCCCTCTCCGCATGATTGCAAAACCAGAAGTCGGCGCAGCAAAAGTTGCGGACTCCTCTGGCAAGGTCGTGCAATAAACTGGGTTGATTGCATCCGAGGGCCTGTTTGACAGTCAGTTCCGCCGTTGCGGCTGAGGTGGCTTTTCAGCGGGCTCCAACCCCAACCAGACCGGCAGGGGGCCGCCATGCTTTCCTTCGTTATCAGGCGTCTTGGCACCATGGCATTGACGATGCTGTGCCTGACCATGATCGTCTTTTTCCTGATCAACCTTGAACCCAACCTGAAGAAGCTGGCGATCAGCCAGACTGAAATGCACACGTCGGCCGAGCAGCTCGAGAGCTGGCTGGTCAACCATGGCTACCGGCAGAACTTCTTTGTCCGCTATGGGCAGTGGCTTGGCGTCATGCCAAAGCAGCCGGTGACCGACCCGGCTACAGGCAAGCCGGCGCAGCGTTTCTCCTTCTGCAATGACCCGGTCGTACCGACCTTCGCCGGCGTCCTCCAAGGCGATTTCGGCTGCTCGACCAAGTTCAAGACAACGGTCGCCTCTAAGCTGTTCCCGGCACTTGGCGCCACCGGGATCCTGATGTTCTGTGTGTTGGCGGTGATGGTGCCGGTATCGCTCTTGATCGGCATCCTGGCCGGCATGCGCGAGGGGTCGCGAACCGACCGCGTGCTTTCGGTGGCCTCGATCGCCTCGACGGCGACGCCGGAATATGTGTCGGGCGTCATCTTCACCGTCATCTTCGCCTCATGGCTTGGCTGGTTGAACGGCTCGGCCGCGTCGGCGAGCCAAGGTATCACCTTCTACAATTTCACCTTGCCGGTCATGACGTTGGCAATCTACGGCATCGGCTACATCGCTCGCATGACCCGCGCCTCGATGGTCGAGGTGATGACGCAGCAATATATCCGCACCGCCCGGTTGAAGGGCCTCTCCTTTGGTGGCGTGGTGGTGAAGCATGCGCTGCGCAACGCGCTGATCGCACCGTTCACCGTCATCATGCTGCAATTTCCCTGGCTGCTCACCGGCGTCGTCATCGTCGAGGTGATGTTCCGCTACCAGGGCTTCGGCTACACTCTGGTCGAGGCCGCCGGCAACAACGACATCGACCTTTTGCTTGGCTGCTCGCTGGTCTCCGTGTTCATCGTCTTGATCACACAGCTCATTTCCGATGTCGGCTACGCGTTTCTCAATCCGCGTATCAGAGTTCAGTAGGGGGCGAAGCGGATGCAGGTCCAATATATCAGTGCCTTCGGTGTCATTCTCGAAGTGTTGTCGCGCTTCTGGCCGGTCTGGATCGCGCTCATCATCGTCATGGGGGCGAGCTTCGCCTACAAGAAGAAGCTGGCGCTCTACGGGCAGCTATTCGACAGCGGCGTCGGCATCGTCGGCGTCGGCATCTGCCTGTTCTGGCTGTTCACGGCGATCTTCGCATCGACCATCTCGCCCTTCGATCCGCTGGCACAAGTCCCGGTGATGAAGGACATGCTGCCCGGCGCCATCGAGCCGCAATCGGGGCTTGTCTATCTGTTCGGCGGCGACAAGCTGGCACGCGACGTGTTTTCACGCATGGTCTATGGCAGCCAGATCGTGCTGATCATCGCGCCGGCTGCCACCGGCTTCGCGCTGATGGTTGGCATCACGCTTGGCCTGCCCGCCGGGTATTACGGCGGCAAGATCGATACGGTGCTGTCGTTCCTGGCCAACCTCGTGCTGGCCTTCCCGGTGATCCTGCTGTTCTACCTCTTGGTGACGCCGGGCATCATGGACACGCCGATCCCCTATGCCATGGCCGGCGTGTTCTTCCTGTTTCCGATCATCTTCTTCAGCGTGCTCTTCTGGACGCGCTACAAGAACCGGCCTGACCGGCTGTACATCCTGCTTGGCCTGACGCTGATCATAGGCGGCTGGGTCTATCTCGGCCTTGTCTTCGACAAGGACCCGCTGCACATCGTCCACATCGATCCCAACCAGCTCAACATCTTCGTGGCGGTGGTGTTTGCTTCCAGCCCGGGCGTGTTCCGCATCGTGCGCGGCCTGGTGATGGACATCAAGACGCGCGACTATGTGGCGGCGGCGCAGACGCGCGGTGAATCGCCCTGGTACATCATGCTTTGGGAAATCCTGCCCAATGCACGCGGACCGCTGATCGTCGATGCCTGCCTGCGCATCGGCTACACCACGATCCTGCTCGGGACGCTGGGCTATTTCGGTCTCGGCCTGGCTCCGGAAAGCCCCGACTGGGGCACGGCGATCAAGGATGCCAGCAGGCTGCTGCGCTCCTTCATCCACCCGGCGCTGCCGCCGACGATCGCGCTGATGTCGTTCGTGCTGGGGCTCAACCTGTTGGCCGACTCGCTGCGTGAACAATCGATGAAAGACTGATTGACGGGCTCCGGCCCGCATCTGGTAGAATTTGGATTGGAGCGACCCATGAACGAGGCAGTTCGAAATCCCGGCAAGCCGACCCCAGGGCCGACCAATGCGCCGATCATCGAGATCGAAAACCTGTCGATCTCCTTCTTCACCCGCAAGGGTGAAATACCGGCGGTCATGGATTTTTCCTGCACGGTCATGCCCGGCGAAGCGATGGGTATCGTCGGCGAATCCGGCTGCGGCAAGTCGACCGTGTCGCTGGGCATCATGCGAGACCTCTCCAACATCGGCAAGATCGTCGGCGGCAGGATCAAGTTCCAGGGCAAGGACATGGGCGAGCTCTCCGAGGAGGAGCTGCGCGCCATCCGCGGCAACAAGATCGCGATGATCTACCAGGAGCCTATGGCCAGCCTCAATCCGGCGATGAAGGTCGGCCAGCAGTTGATGGAAGTGCCGCTGATCCACGACAAGGTGTCGAAGGAAGAGGCCTACAAGCGCTCCCTCGAAATGGTGCGCGCGGTCAAGCTGCCCGATCCCGCGCGCATGATGCGCTCCTATCCGCACCAGCTCTCCGGCGGCCAACAGCAGCGCATCGTGATTGCCATGGCGCTGCTGTCGAAGCCGGCGCTGCTTCTGCTTGACGAGCCGACGACGGCGCTCGACGTGACGGTTGAAGCCGGCATCGTCGAGCTGGTCAAGGGGCTGGGCGAGAAGTTCGGCACGTCGATGATCTTCGTGTCGCACAATCTCGGCCTTATCCTCGAAACCTGCGACCGTATCACTGTGATGTATTCGGGCGAGGCGGTGGAGACCGGCAAGATCAAGGACGTGTTCGACCGGATGCGCCACCCCTACACGCAAGGGCTGTTCCGCTCGATCCCGCTGCCGGGCGCCGACAAGAACTCGCGGCCGCTGATTGCCATTCCGGGGCAATTGCCGCTGCCGCATGAGCGGCCGAAGGGCTGCAATTTCGGCCCGCGCTGCCACCATTTCGTCGAGGGCGTCTGCAACGCCGCCGAAATCCCGATGGTCGAGGTCGCCGGCCACGAGGGCCATTTCTCGCGCTGCGTGCGCTTCAACGAGATCGACTGGGAGGCGCTGCCGCCCGGCGCCAAGAAGGTCAATGAGCGCGTCGTGCCGGGCGCGCCGGTGCTCAAGATCGAGGATTTGCGGAAATACTACAAGGTCGGCGGCAGCGAGGTGTTCGGCTCGAGCGAAGGCCGCGTCGTCAAGGCCAACGAGACGATCTCCTTCATGGCGCGCGAATCCGAGACCGTCGCCATAGTCGGCGAATCCGGCTGCGGAAAGTCGACGCTGGCCAAGGTGTTGCTCGGGCTGGAGACGGCAAGCTCCGGCAGCGTGACGCTGGGCAACAAGGAGATCCAGTCGACCGGCATCGAGAAGCGCAGCGTCGACACCGTATCGTCGATCCAGATGGTGTTCCAGAACCCGTTCGACACGCTCAACCCCAGCCATTCGGTCGGCGCGCAGATCATCCGCACGCTGGAGAAGTTCAATGTCGGCAAGACGGTCGCCGACCGGCGCAAGCGCATGCTGGAACTGCTCGACCTGGTGAAGCTGCCGCGCGCCTTCGAGACGCGCAAACCGCGTCAGCTGTCAGGTGGCCAGAAGCAGCGTATCGGCGTGGCGCGTGCCTTTGCCGGCGATGCCAAGGTGGTGGTGGCGGACGAGCCGGTCTCGGCACTCGACGTGTCGGTGCAGGCGGCGGTGACCGAACTGTTGATGGACATCCAGCGCAAGAACAAGACGACGATGCTGTTCATCAGCCACGATCTGTCGGTCGTGCGCTACATCGCCGACCGCGTCGTCGTCATGTATCTCGGCTATATCGTCGAGCAAGGCACGACCGACCAGATATTCGCGCCGCCCTATCACCCCTATACCGAGGCGCTTCTGTCGGCGATCCCGATCGCGGATACCAGCGTGGTCAAGAAGCACATCGTGCTGGAAGGCGACATTCCCTCGGCGATGAACCCGCCGTCCGGCTGCCCGTTCCAGACGCGCTGCGGCTACAAGAAGCTGGTGCCGGACAATCTGTGCGAGACCAAGGTGCCGCCGGTCAAGAACCTTGGCGACGGCCATATGAGCCTGTGCTGGCTGGCCGACGACGTGCTGGCCAAGATGGAACCGGTGATCAAGTTCGACAAGGAACATGCCGCGCATGAGGGCGTTCCGGACGATGCGCCGCATGGCGAAGGTCCAGGCTTTGTCGGTTCGCCGCCGGCGCGCCCGAGCGGCAAAAACGCCAACGCGGAAGCCGATGCGACCGGAAAGGCTGTCGAGGATGCGGACGCCGTCTTGCGAGCCCGTCGCCACGAAGTCCGCGACGAGACTTCCGAAACCGGTGTCTCAAAGCCGAAAGATACGACAAGGCGGCACTAACCAGGGCTGTGTGTCAGCTTCCGCACTGCTGCAACTGCGCTCCATAGTCCCGCGCCATCTTGTCGGTGGCCCGTGCATAGCCTTGGACGCCGGCGTCGCCGCGATTGCCGCGGCCATAGGCGGTCCAGCCGAGATAGTAGGCGAGGTAGAGATTGTAGGTGTCGTTGCGCGCGACGCCGTAGGTATCTGCCGTCTTGGAATGGTACCAGCCGACGAAATCGACGGCGTCGGCGAATTTGGTGCGCCGCGCCGCCCAGTTGCCGGTTTCGCGTTGATATTGCGACCATGTGCCGTCGAGCGCCTGCGAGAAGCCGGTGGCCGACGAGACGTGCTTCCAGGGGATGAAGCCGAACAGCTTGGTGCGCGGCGGCCGGGCATTGCTCTTGAAGCCAGATTCCTTGCGCACCGTCGCCATCAGCACGGGGACCGGCACGCCGTATCTCTGCTCCGTGCGTTCGGCCGCCGACTGCCAATTGTCGAACCAGCCATCATTCTGGTCGAAGACGGCGCAGACATTGTTGATGTGGCTGGGCGCGGTCGCGCAGGCCGAAAGTGCCAGCAACACGCCAACCGCTACAATTTTACTAAAACTCGTACGCATTGGGTGAGCAATAGGCCGAAATCATAAAGGGAATCTTGCTGCCGCCGTTAATGCATCGTCGGCACGAGCGCCCTGGAAAATGCCATAGGAGTATTCCGACGCTTACTGTCGTTTTTTATAAAAGCGTACTGCGTAAATGCCGCCTTGGCTAAAATCACGCCCGTAAACGGCGTATTTCTGACAGCTTGCCTGGTTCGCCAAGGCTTTGATGCCCGGCATGAACGAACCAAGACGCAAGCGCGGCGCCGAGCGCACCAGCAACCGGGGTCCGGCGCCCATCCAGCAACTGCCGCAAAGGCGGGTGACCAATCCCTATCCGCCCATGGCGTTGCTGTCCCCAGAGCAGATCGAGGCGATCCATCTGGCGTCCATGCATATTTTGGAGAATTTCGGCATCGAGGTGATGAGCCGGCGGGCACTGTCGCTGTTCAAGAAGGCGGGTGCCGCGGTCGATCACGCCTCGGCCAATGTCCGCATCGATCGCGGCATGGTCGACGAGGCACTGAAGACGACGCGCTCC
Source organism: Mesorhizobium sp. 43Arga (assembly GCF_053714255.1). NCBI lineage: Bacteria > Pseudomonadati > Pseudomonadota > Alphaproteobacteria > Hyphomicrobiales > Phyllobacteriaceae > Mesorhizobium > Mesorhizobium sp. 43Arga. The sequence continues at coordinate 588,507 of NZ_JBSKBO010000002.1, read as the reverse complement.
AGCTATACGCTGACGCCGCGCAATCCGGCCAACGCCATTCATCTTGGCGGCAACACCATCAACTTCACCCTCGTTGCCGGCCCACCCAATGTGCACGACATGGAGCGTGGCCGCCGCGCCGGCAATTTGCGCGACTATGCCGACCTGACCCGGCTGGCGCAGCATTTCAACTGCGTTCATATGCTGGGCAACCAGGTCTGCGCGCCTGTCGAACTTGCAGCCAACTCGCGCCATCTCGACACCTACTTCACCAATCTGACGCTGACCGATAAGAGCTTTCATGTCTCGGCGATCGGTCGGGGCAGGGCGCTGGACGGCATCGAGATGATGGCGATCGCGCGCGGGCTGACGCTGGACCAACTGCGCGACGATCCGGGCATCGCCACCATCATCTCGGTCAACTCGCCGCGTCGCTTCGACGAGATGATGGCCGAGGGCCTGATGACCATGGCCGAGTTCGGCCAGTCGGTGGCGGTGACGCCGTTCACGTTGATGGGGGCGATGAGCCCGGTGACGCTGGCGGGTGCCTTGGCGCAGCAGAATGCCGAAGCACTGTTCGGGGTGGTGCTGACGCAACTGGTGCGGCCGGGGGCGCCTGTGATGTATGGCGCCTTCACCTCCAATGTCGACATGAAGTCCGGGGCCCCGGCCTTCGGTACGCCTGAAAATACCAAGGCCAACATTGCATCCGGGCAATTGGCGCGGCGCTATCGCCTGCCCTACCGGACGACGCCCGGCTCGGCCTCCAATGCAGCGGACGCGCAAGGCGCCTATGAGACGCTGATGGCGCTGTGGGGCGCTGTGCTCGGCCATGGCAATCTCGTCTACCACGCCGCCGGCTGGCAGGAGGGCGGTCTGACGGCGTCGTTCGAAAAATTCATCATCGATGTCGAGATGATCCAGCACATGATGGAGTTCCTGCGGCCGATCGTGGTCGACGAGGCGGAACTTGCCGTCGAGGCGCTGGGCGCGGTGCCGACCGGCGGCCATTTCTTCGGCGAGCCGCACACGCTGGAGCGCTTCGCCACCGCCTTCTACCATCCGATGCTGTCCAACTGGCAGAATTTCGAAGCCTGGCAGGAGGCCGGCAGCCTCGATGCGACAGCGCGCGCGACGCGGCTGTGGAAGAAGGCGCTGGAAGACTATGTCGAGCCGGCAATGGATGCCTGCGTGCGCGAGGCCCTTGAAGCCTATGTCGCCAGGCGCAAGGAAGCGATCGGGCAGGGCGAGCCGTGATGCCTCCCATCCTGAATCCATTCATCCATCCAATCCATTGATATCAGAGAAGAATCTATGAAGTCGCATGCAAAGGTCGTGGTCATTGGCGGCGGTGTCGTCGGGTGTTCCGTGCTGTTCCATCTCGCCCGCCATGGCTGGACCGACGTGGTGCTTCTGGAGCGTGACGAGCTGACATCCGGATCGACCTGGCACGCGGCGGGCGGCATGCACACGATCAATGGCGATCCCAACGTCGCCAAGCTGCAGAAATACACGATCAGCCTCTACAAGGAGATCGAGGAGCTCTCGGGCCAGGCGACCGGCGTGCATCTGACCGGCGGCGTGCTGCTCGCCGCCACCGAGGCGCGGCTGGACTGGTTGCGCGGTGTCGTCGCCAAGGGCCGCTATCTCGGCATCGACCTGGAAGTTATCTCGCCCAAGGAAGCTGCCGAGCTGATGCCGCTGCTCGATCCCAAAGAGTTCGTCGGCGCCGTCCGCAACAAGGAGGACGGCCATCTCGATCCCTCCGGCGTCACCCACGCCTATGCCAAGGCCGCGCGGAAGCTTGGGGCGGAAATAGAGCGCTTCACCAAGGTCGAGGACATTGTGCGGCGGCCCGACGGGCTATGGCGCGTCATCACCAACAAGGGCGAGGTGGTCGCCGAGCATGTCGTCAATGCCGGCGGCCTGTGGGCGCGCGAGGTCGGCCGCATGGTCGGGCTCGAACTGCCTGTGCTGGCCATGGAGCACATGTACCTGATCACCGAGGACATGCCGGAGGTCGCCGCCTGGAACGCCAAGACCGGCACGGAGATCATCCATGCCGTCGATTTCGACGGCGAGCTCTATCTGCGCCAGGAGCGCGGCGGCATGCTGATGGGGACTTATGAGAAGGCCAACAAGCCGTGGTCGGAATATCAGACGCCGTGGAATTTCGGCCATGAGTTGCTGGCGCCCGACATCGACCGCATCGCGCCGTCGCTGGAGGTCGGGTTTCGGCATTTCCCGGCCTTCCAGAACACCGGCATCAAGCAGATCATCAACGGGCCCTTCACCTTCGCGCCCGACGGCAACCCGCTGGTCGGGCCGGTGCGCGGCCTGCCGGGCTTCTGGGTCGCCTGCGGCGTCATGGCCGGTTTTTCACAGGGCGGCGGCGTCGGCCTGGCGCTGTCCAACTGGATGATCGAGGGCGATCCCGGCGCCGACATCTGGGCGATGGATGTGGCACGCTACGGCGACTGGGCGACAATGGCCTACACCAACGCCAAGGTGCGCGAAAACTATTCCAGGCGCTTTTCGATCCGCTTCCCCAATGAGGAACTGCCGGCCGGGCGGCCGCTGAAGACGACGCCGGTCTACGATCTGTTGTCGGCGAATGGCGCGCAGTTTGGTGTTGCCTATGGGCTGGAAGTGCCGCTCTGGTACGCGCCGGAAGGCGTCAAGGACGAGTTCTCCTGGCGGCGTTCCAGCGACTTCTCCCATGTCGCCAGGGAAGTCGCGACGGTGCGCGACGGCGTCGGCCTGGCGGAGATTTCCAGCTTCGCCAAATACAAGGTGACGGGCGAGGGGGCGGCGGCCTGGCTCGATCGCATGCTCGCCTGCAAACTGCCAAAACCCGGCCGCATGACGCTGGCGCCGATGTTGAAGGACGACGGCAGGCTGATCGGCGATTTCACGCTGGCCAATCTCGGCGCGGAGGGGTGGTTCCTCGCCGGCTCGGGCATTGCCGAGCAGTACCATATGCGCTGGTTCGAGGCGCATCTGCCCGGCGACGACTCGGTCCAGATCGAGGCGCTGGGCGCGAAACTCACCGGCCTTGCGATTGCCGGGCCGAAGGCGCGTGAAGTGCTGGCCAAGGTCAGCCGCGCCGATGTTTCCAACGCGGCGTTTCCGTTCATGGCGGCGGCGAGGATGGATATCGGCATGGCGCCGTGCCTGGTCGGCCGCGTCAGCTACACCGGCGATCTCGGCTATGAGATCTGGGTGGCGCCGGAATATCAGCGCGCGGCTTATCATGCGTTGATGGCGGCGGGCGCCGAGTTCGGCATCGGCCTGTTCGGCTCGCGCGCGCTCAATGCGCTGCGGCTCGAGAAGAACTACGGCTCATGGGGACGCGAATACCGACCGATCTACGGGCCGCTCGAAGCCGGGCTCGACCGCTTCGTCGCCTATGGCAAGGAGGCGGATTTCATCGGCAAGGCGGCAGCGCTGACCGAGCGCAAGCAAGGCGGCAAGTTGCGGCTGCGCGCCTTTATTGTCGACGCCGACGACGCCGATGTCATCGGCGACGAGCCGATCTGGTTCGGCGGCGCGGTGCGCGGCTGGGTGACGTCGGGCGGCTACGCCCATCATTCGAAAAAATCGGTCGCCGTCGGCTATGTGCCGAAGGAAATCGCCGACGAAAGCGACGGCTTCGAGATCGAGTTGCTGGGCAAGCGCCACGCGGCGCGCATACAGGCCGCGCCACTGTTCGATGCGAATTTTGAGCGGATGCGGGGGTGAGGGCTCACCCCCGCGGGGACATCAGGCCTTGCCGCGATTGTCCAGCGCAAAGGCGCCGGCGCCGGCGAAGACCAGATAGAGGAAGATGAAGCAGAAGGAGATTGCCGAATCGCCGCTGTTGTTGATGGGGAAGAAGTCGCGCGGGTAGTGCGCCATGAAATAGGCGATCGCCATTTCGCCGGCCAGCAGGAACGCGACCGGGCGGGTGAACAGGCCAAGCGCCAGCAGGATGCCGCCGGCGAATTCGAGGATCCCGGCAGCCGTCGTCAACCCGGTAAGGACGTGAGGCTCGGCGCTGGCGGGGAAGTTGAACAGTTTCTGGCTGCCATGTTCGACGAACTGCAGCGCGGTCATGATACGCAGCACGCCGAGCGCCTGCGGCTGGTATCTGGAGAGGCCTTCAAAAAGCTTCATCTAAAACTCCATTTTCACCCCTCCCTGTCCGGCCATAGATCGTTGCCCGGCGATGGACTATTCACTTCCCGTGGCGCACCATCAACAATCGGTGATTGGAAATGTTCCCCAGTTTGACCTTTGATATTGTTCTCGCCAAGGTTGCATTTATATCTCTATGGTTGTATTGAGATGGACACTCCAAACCTGTGGGTTCCCTTGCCATGAAAAAAGTCATCATCAGCCTATTCGCACTCCTTGCAGGCACCATCTTTGCCATGGCCGAGGACGCCGGTTGCGAGGCCTTCAAATGGCCTGTGACGCGGGAACAGGCGCTGTTTGCCGCGGCGCCCGCAACGCCGGCTGGAGCGGAGCTGGCGGTGGGTGCTGCCGCGGACCTGGCGTTGGTTCCGGCGGAGAAAGCCGGTTTTACGCTGCCGCCCGAGCGCGCGCCGGCGGAGGGCACGTTCGGTGCCGTCGCCAGCGTGGACGTGCCGGCCGGAGGAGCCATTCAGATCAGCCTGTCGGGCGAAGCCTGGATCGATGTCATCCAGGATGGCAAGGCCATCAAGTCGGCGGGCTATAGCGGTGTGAAAACCTGCCCCGGCATCCGCAAGAGCGTACGCTTCAAGCTCGCGGCCGGACCGGCCATCGTCCAGTTCAGCGGCGCGAAGAAGGCTGAACTGAAGGTCGCGGTGCTGACGCCGGAATAGCGGCAAGTAGAGTAATGCGGCCTTTCGTCGAGGGTGCGATGAAAGGCCGTTGCTTCGTGCCGGCGGTGTCGCCGTCTATCGCACCGGCGCCATCAGCGCGAAATGCGCGCCTTGCGGGTCCTGGCACTGCACGGTCCAGCTGCCGCCGGGCACCTCCATCGGTCCCATCAGGATCTTGCCGCCATTGTCGGTGACGCGTTTTGCGGCCGCGTCGATGCCGGTGACGTTGAAATAGAACTGCCAGACCGGGACGGGGATTTGCGCGGGCTTGTTCATGATGCCGCCACCGGATTCGGGGCCAGCCTTGAAGGTCTGGTAGATGCCCATCGGGCCCATGTCGAAATCGCCGGCATTGGTCCAGCCGAACTGGCCGGAATAGAAATCGAACGCGGCCTTCCAGTCGCTGGTGTAGAGCTCGTGCCAGCCGACATGGCCATGCGTTCTGGCCGGCACGACGGGCTGGTCGGGGCCATTGGGTTGCAGGAACATGAAGGTCGCGCCTTGCGGGTCGGCGACGACGGCAAAGCGGCCGACGCCCGGAATGTCGTCGGGCTCGCGGTGGACGCTTCCGCCGGCCGCCTTCAAGGCTTCGGTCGAGGCGTCGGCGTCCTTGGTGTGAATATAGCCGAGCCACGCGGGCGGTGCGCCCATCTTCTTGACATCCTCGGGCATCGTCATCAGCCCGCCAACGCCACGCTCGCCGACATTCACGACGATGTAGCGCGGCATGCCGGGCGCCTTGTCGAAGGGCTGCGCCGTCCAGCCGACAACCTTGGTGTAGAAGGCCTCGGCGGCGTCGAGGTCTGATGTCATCAGCTCGTACCAGAAGAAGGGCATCGGGGATTTCGGCATGGTCGGTCTCCTCACCGTTCAGCATCGATCGTTGTCCGATCCACCTCAGGACGATCCTGGCTACGGACATCCGACAACCGCCCGGACAATAATGCCTGCCCATGACATGCGTTCCCGGTTGCGCGCCCCGAGGTTTTCGATTTCTGTACGGCAAGGGGGTTGTTCATGCGCCAGATGTCGCTCACGCCTGAGCTTGTCGCACTGTGCCACAGGGAAGAGGCAGATCCAGGCCCGGACCCGAGCTGGACGGAGCTGAACGATGAGGATTTCAGCGCGCTGGCCATGCGGCTTGCCGCTGAAGCGGATGAGGGGCCTTTGTGGGTGTTCGCCTACGGCTCGCTGATCTGGAAGCCGGAGTTCGAATCGGTCGAGCAACGGCTCGCCACGGCCTTCGGCTGGCACCGCTCTTTTTGCCTCGACATGGTGCGCTGGCGCGGCAGCGCCGCGCAGCCGGGGCTGATGATGGCGCTCGAACGCGGCGGACGCTGCAACGGGGTGATCTACCGCTTGCCGGAGGGCGAAAAGCCGGCGCAGATCGAAAGGCTGCTGCGCCGCGAAATCAGCGACCATGAGAGCGTCAGTTCGGTCCGGTGGCTGCCGGTGCATACGGCGCAAGGCGCGCTGCGGGCGCTCGGTTTCTGGGTTGGCGTGAAGGGCAGGGGAACGTCGCTGGGTCAGCCGCTGGACAGAGTGGCGAGCATATTGGCGAGGGCCTGCGGCCATATCGGCTCCGGCGCCGAATATCTCTACAACACGGTCAGCCACCTCGAAGCGTTCGGCATCCATGACCGCAATCTGTGGCGGCTGCAGGAACTGGTGGCGAACGAGGTCCGGGCGCTCCATGGCCGGCCGGCCGACGAGGGTAATCCCGGCAAGAGCAGCCATCCATAACATGAGTGAAAAAATCATGTTATTATTAAGCCTTTTCAGCCGCTTGCGGCGAAAATTGACCAATTGATAAAAAAATAAAACGTGCTAGCCTTCCCCAAAACGAAAACATGGGGAACTGACAATGCCAGAAGGCCAGTTCAAGGAAGGTATCGTCGGCGGCCGGCTTGCAGCCGAGCAATACGCGGACAATTTTTCAGACCTGCATCCGCCGCTCGATCACCATGAGGCGCTGGTCGAATCCGACCGCTGCTATTTCTGCTATGACGCGCCATGCATGAACGCGTGCCCGACCTCGATCGACATTCCGCTGTTCATCCGCCAGATCTCGACCGGCAACCCGATCGGCTCGGCCAAGACCATCTTCGACCAGAACATCCTTGGCGGCATGTGCGCCCGCGTCTGCCCGACCGAGACGCTGTGCGAAGAGGTCTGCGTGCGCGAGGTGGCGGAAGGCAAGCCGGTGCAGATCGGCCGCCTGCAACGCTACGCGACCGATGTCGCCATGGCCGAGAACAAGCAGTTCTATCCGCGCGCGGAGCCGACCGGTAAAACGGTTGCCGTGGTCGGCGCCGGCCCGGCCGGCCTTGCCGCCGCGCACCGGCTCGCCCGCCATGGCCATGACGTTACCATATTGGAGGCGCGGCCGAAGGCCGGCGGCCTCAACGAATACGGCATCGCCGCCTATAAGAGCGTCGACAATTTCGCCCAGGCCGAGGTCGACTATGTCACCGCGATCGGCGGCATCGACATCCAGAACGGCAAGGCGCTCGGCCGCGACTACCAGCTCTCCGACCTGATCCGCAATTACGACGCGGTGTTCCTCGGCATGGGGCTCGGCGGCGTCAATGCGCTGCGTGCCGATGGCGAGGATGCCGCCGGCGTCACCAATGCGGTGGAGTTCATCGCCGAACTGCGCCAGGCCAGCGATCTCGCCGGCCTGCCGGTCGGACGCCGTGTCGTCGTCATCGGCGGCGGCATGACGGCGATCGATGCCGCCGTGCAGTCGAAGTTGCTCGGCGCCGAGGAGGTGACGATCTGCTACCGGCGTGGCCAGGAGCACATGAACGCCTCGGGGTTCGAGCAGGATCTGGCCGCCGCCAACGGCGTCATCATCCGCCACTGGCTGCAGCCGAGGCGCGTCATCGCAGACGGCGGCAAGGTATCGGGTATCGAACTCGAATACACGGCATTGAAGGGCGACAAGCTTGCCGGCACCGGCGAGACGCTGACGCTGGTCGCCGACCAGGTATTCGCTGCGATCGGCCAGAGTTTTGTCCCGGCCGCGCTCAACGGCAGCGGGGCCTCGATTGAGCTCGAAGCCGGCCGTATAAAGGTCGATGGGGAAGGGCGCACCTCGCTGGCGAAAGTCTGGGCCGGCGGCGACTGCATCCTTGGCGGTGACGACCTGACCGTCTCGGCCGTGGCGCAGGGTCGTGATGCGGCTGAGAGCATACACAGGAGTCTGACGCAGGGATAAGGATCATGGCCACGGTGGAACCGGGCATCGCCCGTCACTATGACATATCGGGTCTCGAGCAGCGCATCCTTGCCGCGCTCGCCGATACGGGCATGGACGTTGCCCGTCTGCGTGCCGGCGATCTCGAAGCGGTCGACGAATTCCACATTGGCGGCATCGCCGCCACAAGGGAACTCATCGGGCAGATGGGGTTGAAGCCGGGAGCCAGGCTGCTCGATATCGGATCGGGGGTGGGTGGTCCGGCCCGCTTTGCCGCCAACGAAGCCGGCGCCGATGTCACCGGCATCGATCTCACGCAAAGCTATGTCGACATCGCGACCAGCCTGTCGAAGCGCACGGGAATGGCCGACAGGACGCGCTTCGTGCAAGGCAGCGCGCTGGACATGCCATTCGCCGGTGCCAGCTTCGACGCCGCCATGATCCTGCATGTCGGCATGAACCTTCCCGACAAGAAAAAGCTGATGGGCGAGGCCGCGCGCGTGCTCCGGCCGGGCGGCGTCTTTGCCGTCTATGACGTGATGCGGCTCAAGGTCGGCGCGCTGACCTACCCGCTGCCATGGGCATCGGATGAGAGCATGTCCTTCGTTGCCATGCCGGAGGACTATCGCTCGGCAGCGACGGCTTCCGGCTTCTCCGTCGTCGCCGAGCGGCGGCGCGGTGCTTTCGCCGTCGAATTCTTCGCCGCGATGCGTGCCCGGATGGCCGCCGCGCAGGCCGAGGGCAAGAAGCCGCCGCCGGGCGTCGGCCTCGTCATGGGCGAAGACGCCCGCGCCAAGATCGCCAATATCACCGCCGCGCTTGAAGGCGGCATTCTCGCACCCGTCGAACTGCTTCTTCGTCTCGGCTGAAAGGGACCTGTCATGGCAGATATCAGCAACAATTTCGTAGGCATCAAATCGCCAAATCCGTTCTGGCTGGCCTCGGCGCCGCCGACCGACAAGGCCTACAATGTCATCCGCGCCTTCAAGGCAGGCTGGGGCGGCGTGGTGTGGAAGACGCTGGGCGAGGAAGGCCCGCCGGTCGTCAACGTCAACGGCCCGCGCTATGGCGCGATCTGGGGCGCCGACCGGCGCCTGCTCGGTCTCAACAATATCGAGCTGATCACCGACCGCGACCTGCAGACCAATCTGCGCGAGATGAAGCAGGTCAAGATGGACTGGCCCGACCGGGCGCTCATCGCATCGATCATGGTGCCTTGCGAAGAGGCAAGCTGGAAAGCCATCCTGCCGCTGGTCGAGGAGACCGGTGCCGACGGCATCGAGCTCAATTTCGGCTGCCCGCATGGCATGTCGGAGCGCGGCATGGGTGCGGCCGTCGGCCAGGTGCCGGAATATATCGAAATGGTGGTACGCTGGTGCAAGCAGTATACCCGCATGCCGGTCATCACCAAGTTGACGCCCAACATTACCGATATCCGCAAGCCCGCGCGGGCTGCACATGCCGGCGGCACCGACGCGGTGTCGCTGATCAACACCATCAATTCGATCACCGGTGTGGACCTCGACAGTTTCGCGCCGATGCCGACCATTGACGGCAAGGGCTCGCATGGCGGCTATTGCGGCCCGGCGGTGAAGCCGATCGCCATGAACATGGTGGCCGAAATCGCGCGCGATCCGGAGACACAAGGCCTGCCGATCTCCGGCATTGGCGGCATCACCACCTGGCGCGACGCCGCCGAATTCCTGGCGCTCGGCGCCGGCAATGTGCAGGTCTGCACGGCGGCGATGACCTACGGCTTCAAGATCGTGCAGGAGATGATCGCCGGTCTCGAAAACTGGATGGACGAGAAGGGCCACCGCTCGCTCGACGACATTATCGGTCGCGCCACGCCCAACGTCACCGACTGGCAGTATCTCAACCTCAACTATGTCGCCAAGGCGCATATCGACCAGGACGCCTGCATCAAATGCGGCCGCTGCCACATCGCCTGCGAGGACACCTCGCACCAGGCGATCACCAGCATGGTCAATGGCGTGAGACACTTCGAGGTGATCGAGGCCGAGTGCGTCGGCTGTAACCTCTGCGTCAATGTCTGCCCGGTCGACAATTGCATCACCATGGAGCCGCTGGCCGCCGGCGTCATCGACAAGCGCACCGGCAAGCCGGTGTCGCCGATCTACGCCAACTGGACGACGCACCCGAACAACCCGATGGCCAAGGTGGCGGCGGAATAGCCACAGACACTCAAAAACGGCGCCTTCGGTCGCCGTTTTTCTTTTTCCTATTGTGGATAAAAACTATCCATGATAAGAAATATCCATGAATGGGAGATCGGCATCATGAAGCTGGGCGAGGGCGTTGAGGCGGCCATCCATTGCGCGGCCACGCTGGCGAGCGTGGAGGGCAACAGCACCATGCCGGGCGCTGCTCTCGCCGAGTGTTTCGGGCTGTCGCCGAGCTATCTGCTGAAGCATCTCAACATGCTGACCGCCGAGCGTATCCTGGAATCGGTGCCGGGGCCGGCGGGCGGCTACCGGCTGGCGCGGCCGGCGGAGCGCATCACCCTGCTCGACATCGTGCTGGCGGTCGAAGGGCGCGAGCCGGCGTTTCGCTGCGGCGAAATCCGCCGCAACGGTCCGGTCAAGATCGATGCCTCGGCCTATGTCAAACCCTGCGGCATCAATGCCGCGATGCTCAAGGCCGAGCGTGCCTATCGGGCAGCGCTCGCCGAAGTGAAGCTGTCCGACGTCGTAGCGGACTACGCGGCCGAGGGCGATCCGAGATCCTTTGCCGCGAGCTGCGCCTTCGTCGCGCGCCACCAGCGGCCCCAGAAATCCAGTTCAACCCCGCCAAAGCAGATGTGAAAGGACAGAGTATGAAACAGAGGATGCAATTCTTCGCCAAGGCGCCGGAGATCATGAAGGCAGTGTCGGCCCTCAACAAGGCGGTCGACGAATGCGGGCTGGAGGTCGGCCTGCTGCACCTGATCAAGCTCAGGGCCTCGCAGATCAATGGCTGTTCCTTCTGCGTCGAGATGCACAGCCGCGAGGCGCGGCGCGACGGCGAGACCGAGCAACGGCTCTACCTCGTCGCGGCCTGGAAGGAATCGCCGCTGTTTTCCGAACGCGAGCGCGCCGCCTTCGCCTGGACCGAAGCGGTGACCCTGATCGCCAACAATGGCGTGTCGGACGAGCTCTATGCCCGCACGCTCGAGCATTTCTCCGAGGAAGAACTGGTCAAGCTGTCGGTGGCGATCGGCATGATCAACACCTGGAACCGGCTGTGCATCCCGTTCCAGGCCATTCATCCGATGCCGGCCGCCAAGGCGGCCTGATTTTTCTACTGCCAAAGGAGCGCTGTCGGAGAGGCGGCGCTCCCATTGTTTTCAAAGGGAGTGTTTTATGCCTGCCGATTTGCCTGCGACCTTGTTGTTTCTCGGACGCCTGCTGCTTGGCGGCGCCTTCGTCTTCGCCGGCCTTCGCAACATCCAGAACGCGGCTTTCCTCACCGGGCTGATAGCCGCGCGCGGCGTGCCGCAGGCGCGGCTGGCGCTGTGGGCCGGCATCGTGCTGCAGATCATCGCCGGTGTCCTGGTGATGGCCGGCCTGTGGACGGCACTCGCCAGCGCGGTGCTGGTGCTGTTCCTGATCGTCGCCACGCCGATGTTCCACAATTTCTGGGATCATCAGGGCCCGGACCGCGCGGCGCGCATCAACGGCTTTGTCGGCAATGTCGCGCTGAGCGGCGGCTTCCTGACGTTGATCGCGCAGTCGTTCTGACAAGTCGACGTCACGCCGCGAACCGCAGGCCGCCGTCGCAGGTAAGGACCTGGCCGGTCATGAAGCCGTTGGAGACGAGGAAGGCTATCGCCGAGGCGACATCCTCGGCGCGGCCGATGCGGCCGACCGGCGTCTTGCCGGCATATTCGGCAAAGACCGCCTGCCGCTGCTCGACGGGCAAAAAGTCCCACCACGGCGTGTCGATGACACCAGGTGCCACGACGTTGACGCGCAGCGGCTTCAGTTCGACCGCCAGGATCGGCGCCACGGTCAAGAGCATGCCGTTGATGGCGCCGATGCCGGCGATGCCAGGCATTGTGGCCTGAGCCGACACCGCCGATATGAAGGTCACCGATCCGGATCTGTTGAGCGTCGGCAATGCCGCCTGCAGGCAGGATAGTTGCGGCCGCACCTTCTCTTCGACGCCGCTGCCGATATCGGCAAGGTCAAGCGTCTCGAACGGACCGAGGCCCTTGCCGCCGCTGGCCGCCAACACGAGATGATCGAACGGGCCGAGACGCTCGAAGAATTGGCGGACCTCATCCGGCTTCGAGGCATCGAAGGCCGCCTTGTCGGCGGCGCCGCCGAGGCCCTTCCAGGCGCTGATGAGCTTGTCCTGGTTGCGCCCGGTGATCGTCACCTTCATGCCCGGGCCGAGCAGTTTATGTGCGGTTGCCAGGCCGATGCCGGACGAGCCGCCGATGATGACTGTGTGTTCTGTTCTGTTGGTCATGAGTGCTGTTCCCTGGATTTTGAGGAGGCCGGGCCGACAAGGTCGAGGCTCAGCTTTCGCAATTGCTGCCGTGCCGTGGCGTCGTAGGCCTGGGCATCGGCGCGGGCTTCGCGCAGTCCGTCGAAATAGAGACCGCTGCGGCCTTCGAGCGCGGGTGAGGCGGCAAGATTGACGATGGCGTCGGCGCCGGTCTCGACCGAACTCCATGGCGTCACGCCGGCTTGGCGGACCATTGTGGTGTTCATGTAGCTTGCCGGGTGCAGTGCGTTGATGGTGATGCCTGTGCCTTCCAACTGTTCGGCCAGATCGACGGTGAACAGGATTTGCGCCAGCTTGCTCTGGCAATAGGCGCGCACGCCGCTGTAGCCTTGGGTCAGCATCACATCGCCGAAGTCGATTGCCTGCTGGCCGGCCGAGGCGACATTGACGATGCGCGCCGGGGCGCTGGCCTTCAGCAGCGGCAGAAGCTCCGAGGTCAGCAGGAAGCCGGCGAGATAATTGACCGCGAAACGCAGTTCGTAGCCATCGGCACTGACCTGCCGTTTGGCCCCTGCCGTCCCGATGCCGGCATTGTTGATGAGGATATCGAGCCGGTCCGTTTGGGCACGTACGACCTCGGCGAGGCGGCGAATTTCGGCCAACGAGGCGAGGTCGGCGGCGAGGAATTCGGCCTTGCCGCCGGACGCTTCGATCCCGGCAACCGCTGCCTTGCCGCGCGCCGCATCGCGGCCATGCACCAGCACCTGGGCGCCGGCGGCACCCAGCCGTTGCGCCACGACGCGGCCGACACCGTCGGTCGAGCCGGTGATGAGGATTGTCTTGTCTTTCAGGTCCATGTCCAGAGCCTCCTGTCTGTTGCTCTGAACGCAAGATGGGATATCAGGCCGATCTCAAACAGTTCAAACTTTATCCTGGTATCAATACTGCTATAATAGGCGTCATGGATGCGCCCTCTCGTTCCGCTGAAGACAGCCGCCGGCGCGGGCTCGGGGCTTTCCTGCGCTCGCGCCGCGAAAGGCTGACACCCTCGGCGACCGGCATTTCGACTGGTCTCAGGCGCCGCACGCCGGGCCTGCGTCGCGAAGAGGTGGCGATGATCGCTGGCGTCGGCACCACCTGGTACACCTGGCTGGAACAGGGCAGGGACGTGCGGCCTTCCGTTGAGGTGCTGACGGCGCTCAGCGGCGCGTTGCGTCTCGACGCCGTCGAGAAGCGACACCTGTTCATCCTTGCCGGGCGTCATCAGCCGGAGCGCCGCGTCGCCGCGCCGGAAAAGGCCGATGGTCCCTTGCTGCACATGTTGCAAAGCCTCGTCCTGCAACCCGCCTATGTCGTTGGCCGGCGCTGGGACGTACTGGCCTGGAATGACGCGGCCGTCGCGGTGTTCGGCGACTATGGCCTGCTCGAGGGTGACGCCCGCAACATCGTCCACATGGTGTTCACCAGCCCGCACCACCGCCGTTTGCTGGTCGACTGGGAAGAACTCGCCCGCGTGGTGCTCGCGTCGTTTCGCGCGGAGAGCGCCAAATATGTCGGTGATCCCGATTTCGACCGCTTGATCGCGCTAATGATGCGCTCAAGCCCCGAGTTCCGTGACTGGTGGCCTCTAAGGGACGTGGCGCGGAGACTGACGGGTGTGAAGCATGTCCGCCATCCCACTGCCGGCGCAATGGCCTTCGAGCATATGAGCCTGTCGATCGACGATGGTTCAGACATGAGGCTGGTTGTCTACACGCCGCTGGCCGAGCAGAACTCGATCGCCAAGCTGCAGTCCCTGCTGGACGCGCTGCCGGCCGAACGGCGCAGTGCCTAAGCCGTCGCGGCAGGTCAGCCCTTCGGCTTCAGCCCATCGAGAAACAACTGCTCCAGGAACCGCGCTGCGTCCTCGAAGCGGCCGTCGCCGCCGCGGTTCGGCCCGAGTACGGCGCGAACCTGGACGTCGAAATCGGCATAATGCTGCGTCGTTGCCCAGATCGAGAAGATCAGGTGCCAGGGGTCGGTCCTGGCGATCTTGCCGGCGCGCATCCAGCCCTTGATGACGGCGGCCTTCTCGTCGACCAGCGTCTTCAGCTCGCCGGCCAGAAGCGGCATGATGCGCGGCGCGCCCTGCAGGATTTCATTGGCGAACAGCCGGCTTTCGCGTGGAAAATCGCGCGCCATTTCGAGCTTGCGCCTGATGTAGCTCCTGAGTTCGGTCATCGGATCGCCGATGTCGTCGAGCTCGCGCAGCGGCGCCAGCCAGGTGTCGAGCAGGCGCTGCATCAACGTCTCGTGAATGTCCTCCTTGCGGCGGAAGTAATAGAGCAGGTTCGGCTTCGACATGCCGGCCGCTTCGGCGATCTGGTCGATGGTCGAGCCGCGGAAGCCATGGGTGGAGAACACCTCTAACGCTGCCTCCAGGATGAGTTCGCGCTTTTCCTGCTGGATGCGCGTGCGGCGAGGGGCTTCCGTGCCGGTGTTCACCGTTGCGAACCCTCATGTTGGCGGTCATCTGGACCAATTCTCTGGACCAGTTTTTCCCTAGGCTGTGGAACGCACTTCAGAAGCCGCATTTCCGCTAGTAATCCCTTGACCGCCGACAGGGCGGTGCTAACGTTTGTCCAATCGGTCAAAAATTTGCGTAGCATGAAAACAGCGCAAAGACCAAGCGTTGGACGCACCGAAACAGGTTACAAGGGGAAGTCTTGGTCATGTCCAACCGGCTGAAAGTCACGCCGAACGATCTCAGCGCATTCTGGATGCCGTTCACGGCAAACCGGCAGTTCAAGCAGGCGCCACGCATGTTCGTGTCCGCCAAGGACATGCATTACACCACCAGCGATGGCCGCAAGGTGCTCGACGGCACCGCAGGTCTGTGGTGCGTCAATGCCGGCCACTGCCGGCCGAAGATCACCGAGGCGATCCAGCATCAGGCCGCCGAACTCGACTACGCGCCGGCCTTCCAGATGGGCCATCCGATCGTGTTCGAGCTGGCCAACCGCCTGGTCGACATCGCGCCCAAGGGCATGGACCATGTGTTCTTCACCAATTCCGGTTCGGAATCGGTCGAGACCGCGCTGAAGATGGCGATTGCCTATCACAGGGTGAAGGGCGAGGGCTCGCGCACCCGTCTCATCGGCCGCGAGCGCGGCTATCACGGCGTCAATTTCGGCGGCATCTCGGTCGGCGGCATCGTCACCAACCGCAAGATGTTCGGCACGCTGCTCGGCGGCGTCGACCACATGCCGCACACGCATCTGCCGGAAAAGAACGCTTTCTCCAAAGGCGTGCCGGAATATGGCGCGGAGCTCGCCAACGAGCTGGAGCGCATCGTTGCCCTGCATGACGCCTCGACCATCGCAGCGGTCATCGTCGAGCCTGTCGCCGGCTCCACCGGCGTCATCCTGCCGCCCAAGGGCTATCTCGAGAGACTGCGCGAAATCTGCACCAAGCACGGCATCCTTTTGATCTTCGACGAGGTCATCACCGGCTTCGGCCGTCTCGGCGCGCCGTTCGCGGCCGACTATTTCGGCGTCACGCCCGATATCATGACCACCGCCAAGGGCGTCTCCAACGGCGTCATCCCCATGGGCGCGGTGTTCGTGAAGAAGGAAATCCACGACGCCTTCATGACCGGCCCCGAGCACATGATCGAGTTCTTCCACGGCTACACCTATTCGGGCAATCCGATCGCCTGCGCGGCGGCCCTGGGCACGCTCGACACCTACAAGGAAGAAGGCCTGCTCACCCGTGGCGAGGAACTGGCGCCCTATTGGGAGGACGCGCTGCATTCGCTGAAGGGCGAGCCGCATGTCATCGACATCAGGAATATCGGCCTGATCGGCGCGATCGAACTGGCGCCGATCGCCGGCAGCCCGACCAAGCGTGCCTTCTCGGCCTTCGTCAAGGCGTTCGAGCGCGGCGCTCTGATCCGCACCACCGGCGACATCATCGCGCTGTCGCCGCCGCTGATCATCACCAAGGGCCAGATCAACGAACTGATCGACCATGTGCGTGAAGTGCTGCGGTCGATCGACTAGCCTAGTCTATAATCGGACGGCGTTGGGAACCGCCGTCCGGTTTTGAATGAAATGGAAGGACCTTGAATGGCCGCACCCGGCGAGAATCTGCGAATCAATTCAGACCGTTTGTGGGATTCACTGATGGAGATGGCGAAGATCGGCCCCGGCATTGCCGGCGGCAATAACCGCCAGACAGTGACCGACGAGGACGGCGAGGGCCGGCATCTGTTCAAGCGCTGGTGCGATGCCGCCGGGCTCGAAATGGGCGTCGACGAGATGGGCACGATGTTTGCCCGCCGCGAAGGCACCGATCCCAGCCTGCCGCCGGTCTATGTCGGCAGCCATCTCGACACCCAGCCGACCGGCGGCAAATATGATGGCGTGCTTGGCGTCCTAGGCGGCCTGGAGATCGTGCGCTCGCTCAACGATCTCGGCATCAAGACGAAACATCCGATCGTCGTCACCAACTGGACCAACGAGGAAGGCGCGCGCTTTGCCCCGGCGATGATGGCGTCGGGCGTGTTCGCCGGCGTGCTCGAGCAGGCCGACGTCTACGAGCACACAGACAAGAACGGCAAGAAATTCGGCGAGGAGCTGGAGCGCATCGGCTGGAAGGGCACCGAGAAGGTCGGCGATCGCAAGATCCACGCCTTTTTCGAACTGCATATCGAGCAGGGCCCGATCCTCGAGGACGAGGACATCGACATCGGCGTCGTCACCCATGGCCAGGGCCTGAAATGGCTGCAGGTGACGCTGACCGGCAAGGAAGCCCATACCGGCTCGACGCCGATGCCCAAGCGCCGCAATGCCGGTCTCGGCATGGCCCGGGTAATCGAACTGGTGCATGAGATCGCCATGGATTACCAGCCGGACGCGGTTGGCGCTGTAGGCCATATGGAAGCCTATCCCAACTCGCGCAACATCATCGCCGGCCGCACCGTCTTCACTATCGACATCCGCTCGCCCGAGAAGGAAGTGCTGGATGCGATGGACGGCCGCATCCGCGAAGGCATCGACACGATCTGCGATGCGCTCGACATCCAGTACAAGGTCGAGCAGGTCGGCCATTTCGATCCCGTCACCTTTGATGCGGGTTGCGTCAAGGCCATCCGCGATGCCGCCGATCGCCTTGGCTATACGCACCGCAACATCGTCTCGGGTGCCGGCCACGACGCCTGCTGGATCAACCGCGTCGCGCCGACCGCCATGGTGATGTGCCCCTGCGTCGACGGGTTGTCACACAACGAGGCCGAGGAAATCACCAAGGAATGGGCTTCGGCCGGCGCCGACGTCCTGTTCCACGCGGTTGTTGAGACGGCAGGAATCGTGGCGTGAAGCCGAGAGGCAACCTTGACGAGGATCGAAAGCTAAGGGTCCTGATCGGTTGGTCCCAAACAAAATCGTCTTATCCTTCGTTGCTGGTAGAAAGATGCGAGGCCGCGCTCGACACACCCTTGGGGCAACTTTCGACTGAGCAGTTGCGGCTCCTTATCGGTCAAAAGATCGGACTGGAATTTCTCGTCGAGAAGGCAATTGACCTGATTGAAATGGATCCGTTGGTGCATGGTGATTTCTATGACGGGGATTTGATTTCGATGTGTCTAAAAATTCCCGCCGCGTTCTGGGCGACGCATCCCGATCTTTGGTTTCGCTTGAACGAGGTTTTGGAAGGTTTCGATCGGAAGGTCGAGGCGGTAAATGAACATAGAGCCCAGTTCATGGCCGCAAATCCTTATGGAGCCAGATGACGCTGCAAAAGCCTGGCTACAAGGTGTAAGAATAGGGGAACAAGACAATGACCAAAGTCATCAAGAACGGCACCGTCGTCACCGCCGACCGCAGCTGGAAGGCCGACGTGCTGTTCAGCCACGGCAAGATCGTCGCCATCGGCTCGGACCTGCATGGCGACCACGAGTACGACGCCACCGGCTGCTATGTCATGCCGGGCGGCATCGACCCGCACACCCATCTCGAAATGCCGTTCATGGGCACCTATTCGGCCGACGATTTCGAATCCGGCACGCGAGCGGCCCTTGCCGGCGGCACGACGATGGTGGTTGATTTCTGCCTGCCGGCACCGCAGCAATCGCTGTTGGAGGCCCTGCAGATGTGGGACAACAAGACGTCCAAGGCTGCCTGCGACTATTCCTTCCATATGGCCGTCACCTGGTGGGGCAAGCAGGTGTTCGACGAGATGGCCACCGTCGTCGACAAGGGCATCACCTCGTTCAAGCACTTCATGGCCTACAAGGGCGCGCTGATGGTGGATGACGACGAGATGTATGCGTCGTTCCAGCGCTGCGCCGATCTTGGCGCGCTGCCACTGGTGCATGCCGAGAATGGCGACGTGGTCGCGGCCTTGTCGCAGAAACTGCTCGCCGCCGGCAACAACGGTCCGGAAGGCCATGCCTATTCGCGCCCGCCGGAAGTGGAAGGCGAGGCGACCAATCGCGCCATCATGATCGCCGACATGGCCGGCGTGCCGCTCTATGTCGTGCATGTCTCCTGCGAGCAGAGCCACGAGGCGATCCGCCGGGCGCGGCAGAAGGGCATGCGGGTGTTCGGCGAGCCGCTGATCCAGCACCTGACGCTGGACGAGAGCGAGTATTTCGACAAGGACTGGGACCATGCGGCGCGCCGGGTAATGAGCCCGCCTTTCCGCAACAAATTGCACCAGGATTCGCTGTGGGCCGGGCTGCAGGCCGGGTCGCTGCAAGTGGTGGCGACCGACCATTGTGCCTTCACCACCAAGCAGAAGCGCTTCGGCGTTGGCGATTTCACCAAGATCCCCAACGGCACCGGCGGCCTCGAAGACCGTTTGCCGGTGCTGTGGACCAAGGGCGTCAACACCGGGCGGCTGACGATGAACGAGTTCGTCGCGGTGACCTCGACCAACATCGCAAAAATCCTCAACATGTATCCGAAGAAAGGCGCCATCGTCGAAGGCGCCGACGCCGACATCATCGTCTGGGATCCGAAGCGCAAGAAAACCATCACCTCGAAGAAGCAGCAGTCGGTGATCGACTACAACGTCTTCGAAGGCGTCGAGGTGACCGGCCTGCCACGCTTCGTCTTTTCGCGCGGCGAGCTTTCGATCGAGGAATCTGAAGTGAAGGCCAAGCCCGGCCACGGACAGTTCGTTGGCCGTGAGCCGAACGCGGCGGTCAACCGGGCGCTGTCGACGTGGAAAGAGATCACCGCGCCGCGCAAGGTGGAGCGCACTGGCATTCCGGCGACGGGTGTCTGATATGCGGCGCGGGGGACTTCTTTTCGCGGCTGTTCTGGTTCTGGCCGCCAGCCAGGCGTCGGCGGCCGGCATCGACCTCAGCAAGCCCTACGGCAACAAATCCGGCTGCATCAACAAGAACGGCCAGCAAGTCTATGCCGAGGACATGCTGCTTCTGACCAGCGAAGCATTCGTCACCGTGGCGAGCGCCTGCACTTTCACCGACAAGAAGGTCCAGGCCGACGGCTCGCTGGTGGCGAAGGCCAGCTGCCAGGCGGAAGGCGAGGAGGGTGAGACGCCCGGCCAGTTCACCATCAAGAAGAGCCCGAAGAACGCCAAGAAACTGGTGATCGCCGACGAGGACGGCACCGTCATGGGCGAAGTCTCTCGGTGCAAATGACGGCAGGAGTCTTCGCGTCGACCTCAGGCGACCAGCGCATCCAGTTCCGGCAGCAGGACGACGCTTTCCTGTTCGTTGGGATCGGTGCGCGCGATGACGGCCGAGGACGGGGCGTTGCTCAGATTGGCCGGCAGATGCGGCACGCCGGCCGGGATGTAGAAGAGGTCGCCGGCCTTGACGACGATGTGGTGCTCGAGCCGGTCGCCATACCAGGTATGGACTTCGCCGGAGAGCACATAGATCGCCGTTTCATGGTTCTCGTGCAGATGCGCCTTGGCGCGCGCGCCGGGCGGCATGGTGAGCACGTGCATGCAGATGCCGGAGGAGCCGACCGACTCCGTGGCGATGCCGGCGAAATAGGTCAACCCCTGCTTGCCTTCATAAGTGCTTTCAGGGCGGATAAGATGACAAGTGGGTTTGGGCGACATCGGGGAACTCCGGGCGTCGATTTGAGTGGGACAGGCTCAGTGGGACAGGGCCAAATGGGACAGGGTAAGTGGAAAACAACATCGCGATAAAAGCAATCGGATTCCGGCCGGCGCCCCTTTGGCGGGAACAGGCAGGCAGCGGCCGATGACAGGGATTTCGCCAGCCGTCGTCGCGGCAAGCAAACTTGGCCTCACCTTCCAGACCAATGACGGCCCCGTCCAGGCGCTGTCCAATGTCGACCTGACCATCGGCAAGGGGGAGTTCGTCTCCTTCATCGGGCCGTCGGGCTGCGGCAAGACCACGCTGCTGCGCGTCATCGCCGATCTGGAGAAACCGACATCGGGCACGATCTCGGTCAACGGCATGACCGCGGAGCAGGCACGCGAGAAACGCGCCTATGGCTATGTCTTCCAGGCCGCCGCTTTGTTTCCGTGGCGCACCATCGAACGCAATGTCGCGCTGCCGCTGGAAATCATGGGACTGTCGAAGGCCGAGCAGGCGGAGCGCATCAAGCGCACGCTCGATCTCGTCAACCTGTCGGGCTTCGAGAAGAAATACCCCTGGCAATTGTCCGGCGGCATGCAGCAGCGCGCCTCGATCGCGCGTGCACTGGCCTTCGACGCCGATCTGCTGCTGATGGACGAACCGTTCGGCGCGCTAGACGAGATCGTTCGCGACCACCTCAACGAGCAATTGCTGCAGCTATGGGCGCGCACCAACAAGACCATCTGCTTCGTCACCCACTCCATTCCGGAAGCCGTGTATCTGTCGACGCGCATCGTCGTCATGTCGCCGCGCCCGGGCCGGGTCAGCGACATCATCGAATCGACGCTGCCGAAGGAGCGGCCGCTCGATATCCGCGAGACGCCGGAGTTCCTGGCGATCGCCGCGCGCGTGCGTGATGGGTTGCGGGCAGGGCACAGCTATGATGATTGAGCGGGGGCAGGACGAGAATCTCCCCACCGGGGAGAGGGTGGCCGGAGCGAAGCGGAGGTCGGGTGAGGGGGCGGCACCGACGCATCCAACCAAGAGGAAGGCCGGGGCAACCGCTCGTGCCCGAGAGCTGGGCTTCGACGAAACAAAGGCCGAATATCGGCTTTGGGGTGAGTTAAGGGGCCGTCACCTCAACGGCTACAAGTTTGTCAGGCAAGTGCCACTCGGGCCGTTCTTCGCCGACTTTCTCTGCCGCGAGAAGAGCTTGATCGTTGAAATTGATGGCAGCCAACATGCCGAGTCCCCGACTGATGAAAGTAGAACAACTTGGCTGAATAGCCATGGTTATTCTGTTCTTCGCTTCTGGAATCACGAGGTTCTGGCGGAACGGCGGGCGGTTCTGGATACAATATTAGCGGTGCTTGAGGGGCAGATAGACTCCCCCTCACCCGGCCTTCGCTTCGCCCACCCTCTCCCCGGCGGGGAGAGGAGAAGGGCAGCGCTAGATGGATAGCTTCCGCTCCAAACTCGTCCCCGTAACCTCCATCCTCGCCGGCGTCGTCGTGCTCTGGTACGTCTTCGCCGTCATCCTCAACGCGCCGTTCCAGCGCGATCTCGACAGCCGGGCCAACGAAACCCCCGGCGCCGTCGAGTTCATCGGCAAGACGCTGGCGCAGCCGAAGCCGACGCTGCCGGCGCCGCACCAGGTGGCGGTGAATTTCTTCGAAAACACTTTCCTGCGGCCCATCACCTCGAGCCGCAGCCTCGTCTACAATGCCTGGGTGACCCTGTCGTCGACGCTGCTCGGCTTTGCCTTCGGCACCGCGCTCGGCATCATTATCGCCGTCGGTATCGTGCATGTGGCGACGCTCGACCGCAGCCTGATGCCGTGGATCATCGCCTCGCAGACCATTCCGATCCTGGCGGTGGCGCCGATGATCATCGTGGTGCTGGCGGCGATCGGCATCACCGGGCTGATCCCGAAGGCGATGATCTCGACCTATCTGTCGTTCTTCCCGGTGACGGTGGGCATGGTGAAGGGGCTGCGCTCGCCCGAAATCATGCATCTCGACCTGATGCACACCTACAATGCCAGCCCCTCGCAGACCTTCTGGAAATTGCGCGTGCCGGCCTCGGTGCCGTTCCTGTTCACCTCCATGAAGGTGGCGGTGGCGGCAAGCCTGGTCGGCGCCATCGTCGGCGAATTGCCGACAGGTGCTGTCGCCGGCATCGGCGCCAAGCTGCTCGCCGGCGCCTATTACAGCCAGTCCATCGACATCTGGTCGGCGCTGGTCGCGGGTTCCATCGTGGCGGCACTCTTGGTCATGGTCGTCGGCATAGCCGGGCAAATCGTCGACCGCGCCATGGGCGGGAGGCCAGCATGAACTGGCTGAAACCCTCCTGGCAAGCCGTGCTGGCGATCGTGTTGTGCGTGATCGCAATCGCGCTCGGCGCGGTGTCTAGGCCGGAAGCGGCAGCGCTCGCGGACCCGACCGCCAGCATCAACTATCCCTACCTCGGAACCAAGGGCTTGATGTTCGGCCTGGCGATCGTGGCGGCGCTGGTCTCGATGATCAGAATCCCGTCGCTTGCGGAGGCCGGCGTGCTGTTCGTCGGCGCCCATCTCGTTGCCTGGCTGCTGATCTCGGGCATTGCGGGGTTCGAGGGCACGGCATTGGCACCGTACTTCCTGCTGCTCACGGCTGCATGGCTGCTTGGCTGGCGCTGCGTGGCGGTGCTGTCGGGGCTTCGACCGATGGCGAGTTCGGCTAGGAACGCGCTACGCCTGATCATCCCGGCCATTTTCGGCGCCTGGATCCTGATCCTCTGGGAAGCGGTGACGCGCGGCGCCGGCATCCCCTTCATCCTGTTGCCGCCGCCAAGTGCCATCGGCGCGCGCATCGCCGGTTCGTTGCCGGTGCTCGGCGCCGATGTCCGGCAGACCATCTTCAAGGCGGTGCTCTTCGGCTATGTCGTGGGCAGCGGCGCCGGCTTCATCACCGCGATCCTCGCCGACCGCGTGCCGTTCCTGCGGCGCGGGCTCCTGCCGATCGGCAACATGGTTTCGGCGCTCCCGATCATCGGCGTGGCGCCGATCATGGTCATGTGGTTCGGCTTCGACTGGCAGTCCAAGGCGGCGGTCGTCATCATCATGACGTTCTTCCCGATGCTGGTGAACACCGTCGCCGGGCTCGCCGCATCAGGCCATATGGAGCGCGACCTGATGCGCACTTATGCGTCGGGGTACTGGGCGACGCTGATCAAGCTCAGGTTGCCGGCAGCGGCTCCCTTCATCTTCAACGCGCTGAAGATCAACTCGACGCTGGCGCTGATCGGCGCCATCGTCGCCGAGTTCTTCGGCACGCCCGTCGTCGGCATGGGCTTCCGCATCTCGACCGAGGTCGGGCGGATGAACATCGACATGGTCTGGGCCGAAATCGCAGTTGCAGCACTTGCGGGTTCGGTCTTTTATGGCGTGGTCGCTCTTGTCGAAAGAGCCGTCACGTTTTGGCATCCCTCTGTCCGTGGTGGATAGGGGCGGTGGGTTTAAGGGTGCTAACTTCAGAGGGTAAAAGAATGAAAAAACTGATTATTCCCGTTCTGGCCGGCGCGATGTCGCTGGCCGCTTTCCAGGCAATGGCCGCCGACAAGGTGACGTTGCAGCTGAAATGGGTCACGCAGGCCCAGTTTGCCGGCTACTATGTCGCCAAGGCCAAGGGTTTCTATGAAGCAGAAGGCCTCGACGTCGATATCAAGCCCGGCGGTCCCGACATCGCCCCCGAGCAGGTGATCGCCGGTGGCGGCGCCGACGTCATCGTCGACTGGATGGGCGGCGCGCTCGCCGCGCGCGAAAAGGGTGTGCCGCTGGTCAACATCGCCCAGCCGTTCAAGAAGGCCGGCATGGAACTGGTCTGCCCGAAGGACGGGCCGATCAAGACCGAAGCCGACTTCAAGGGTCATACGCTGGGCGTCTGGTTCTTCGGCAATGAATATCCGTTCTATGCCTGGATGAACAAGCTCGGCCTCAAGACCGATGGCGGCAAGGACGGTGTCACCGTGCTCAAGCAGAGCTTTGACGTGCAGCCGCTGATCCAGAAGCAAGCGGACTGTATCTCGGTCATGACCTACAACGAGTACTGGCAACTGATCGACGCCGGCTACAAGCCGGAACAGCTGACCGTGTTCAACTACTCGGCGATGGGCAACGACCTGCTCGAGGACGGGCTCTATGCCTCGGAAGACAAGCTCAAGGATCCGGCCTTCGCCGACAAGATGGTGCGTTTCGTGCGCGCTTCGATGAAGGGCTGGAAATACGCCGTCGAGAACAATGACGAAGCGGCAGGCATCGTCATGGATGGCGGCGGCCAGGACGAGAACCACCAGAAGCGGATGATGAGCGAGGTCGCCAAGCTGATCGACAATGCCGACGGCAAGCTCGATCCGGCGACCTATGAGCGCACCGCCAAGGCGCTGCTCGACCAGAAGATCATCACCAAGGAGCCGAAAGGCGCCTACACGACCGCGATCACCGACAAGGCGATCAAGTAGGCCTTAAGCCTGGGCTATGAAGTAAGCCCAGTCAGCGATCAACGTCTCGAAAACGGCGCCCCTGGCCAGAAGTCAGAGGCGCCGTTCCTTTATGGTGTTCATGACGAAGCTGGTCTCGATCGAGGCGACGCATTTCAGCCGCGCGATCTTTTCCTTGATGAAGCGCTCGTATTGTTCGAGGCTGCCGGTCACCACCTTCAGCACATAGTCGCGTGAACCGGTGACGAGGTGGCATTCCAGCACCTCTTCCCAGCCGCGGATCGCCTCTTCGAACATGACGATCTCATCCTCGTTCTGCCGGCTGAGCCGGATGGTGGCGATGGCGACCATGCTCCAGCCGAAGGCGGCGGGATCGACAAGCGTCGTGTAACCCCTGATGACGCCTGTCTCCTCCAACCGCCGCACCCGCCTCAGGCATGGCGACGGCGACAGGCCGATGCGCTCGGCGAGCTCGTTGTTGGTGATGCGGGCGTCGGCTCGCAATTCGCGCAGAATCCGTAGGTCGAAATCGTCGGCTATCTTCTGCTGCATTTTTTCTCTCTTGAGGCAATTCCTTGCCGGCAAGCAGACATGCACGGCCGAAAATAGCAAGGACTGGCCAATCTAGATCGCATAAATTGCGGCGGGATATCTCTCGAAAAAGCAGGAAAAGCCATGACCGCGCCACGCCCGTCGAAAACCCATATCGGCAACCACAAGCTCCATCCGGAGACGCTGATGCTGAGCTATGGTTTCGATCCGCAGCTTTCGGAAGGCGCGGTCAAGCCGCCGGTGTTCCTGACCTCGACCTTCGTGTTCAAATCGGCGGAAGAGGGGCGCGACTTCTTCGACTACACGTCCGGCCGCAAGGAGCCGCCGAGCGGCACGGCATCGGGTCTCGTCTATTCGCGGTTCAACCATCCCAACAGCGAGATCGTCGAGGACCGGCTGGCGATCTATGAGGGCACGGATGCCTGCATCCTGTTTTCATCAGGCATGTCGGCGATCGCGACAACACTGCTCGCCTGTGCCCGTCCGGGCGACGTCATCCTGCATTCGCAGCCGCTCTATGGCGGCACCGAGACGCTGTTGACGCGCACGCTGTCCGGCTTCGGTATCGGTGCCGTCGGCTTCGCCGATGGCGTCGACGAGAAGGCGGTTCGGGCAGCCGCCGGTGCCGCAGCGGCGAAGGGCCGAGTCTCGGTCATCCTGATCGAGACGCCGTCCAATCCGACCAACAGCCTGGTCGATATCGCGCTGATGCGGACGATCGCCGACGAGATTGGCGCGAGCCAAGGGTCGACGCCGATCATCGTCTGTGACAACACGCTGCTCGGTCCGGTGTTCCAGCGGCCGATCGAACATGGCGCCGATGTCTCCGTCTACTCGCTGACCAAATATGTCGGCGGCCATTCCGACCTGATCGCGGGCGCTGCCATGGGCAGCAAGGCCGTCACCAAGCCGATCAAGGCGCTGCGCGGCGCGATCGGCACGCAGCTCGACCCGCATTCCTGCTGGATGCTCGGCCGTTCGCTGGAGACGCTGTCGATCCGCATGGAGCGGGCCAACGACAATGCGCGCCTTGTCGCCGAATTCCTGCGCGATCATGCCAAGGTCGAGAAGGTGCATTACCTGCCGTTCCTCGGGCAGGACACGCCGGCGGGGCGCGCCTATGTGAGGCAATGCAGCGGTGCCGGCTCGACCTTCTCCTTCGACATCAAGGGCGGAGAGAAGGCGGCATTCGCGTTTCTTAACGCCCTGCAGATCTTTAAGCTGGCGGTAAGCCTCGGCGGTACGGAATCGCTCGCCAGCCATCCGGCGGCCATGACCCATTCCGGCATTCCCTTCGACGTGCGCCAACGCATCGGTGTGCTGGAGACCACGGTCAGGCTGTCGATCGGCGTCGAGCATCCGGACGATCTGATCGCCGACCTGACGCAGGCGCTGGCGTCGGCCTGACGGCCCTCTGGGGACGCCGAAAGGGGCGAGCGATCGCCCTTTTTTGCTTCCGATCACAAAACCGTGTTCAGGGAAACATTGCGAGGCCCGGCCGTTGCAGTTGAGGTATGCGCGCGCCGGGGGAGCAGCGATGCATGCGACAGCCAATCGGAGGTTCTTCATGCGCACATATTCTTTCCTGCCGGTGCTTTCGGCCCTGGCCGTTTCGACCGCCTTTCTGCTCGCTTCGCCAGCAATGGCCGAGGTGGTGAAGTACAAGGCGACGCTCGATGGCGGCCAGCAAAACCCGCCCGTCACCACCAAGGGCAAAGGCACCGCCACGCTCACCTTCGACACCACCAAGAAGAAGCTCAGCTGGGACGTCAAATATTCCGGCCTCAGCGGACCGGCCACGGCAGCGCATATTCACGGCCCAGCGGCGATGGGTGCGAACGCCGCTCCCGTCATCCCGTTCAAAGGCAAGCTCAAGAGTCCGATCAAGGGGTCGGCAACGCTGACGGATGCGCAGGCCGCCGACCTGGCCGCCGGCAATTATTATGTCAATGTTCACACCGCCGCCAACAAGGATGGCGAGATCCGCGGCCAGATCGAGCCGGCGAAATAGCGCAACCGCTAGGACAAAGGGGCGGCGCGACCGCCCCTTTTTGTTTGTATCACGCCTTGTCGCGGATCTGCGTCATCGTGCGGGTCGGCGTGATCGCTTCGGGATCGAGCCTGATTTCGACGATGGCCGGCTTGCCGCTGGCCCGTGCTCGCTCGAAGGCCGGCGCGAAGTCGGCCGTCTTCTCGACCGTCTCGCCATGGCCGCCATAGGCGCGTGCCAGCGACGCGAAATCGGGATTCCTGAGATCGGTGGCGACGACGCGGCCGGGATATTCGCGTTCCTGGTGCATGCGGATGGTGCCGTAAATGCCGTTG
This sequence comes from Mesorhizobium sp. 43Arga, assembly GCF_053714255.1. Taxonomy (NCBI): domain Bacteria; kingdom Pseudomonadati; phylum Pseudomonadota; class Alphaproteobacteria; order Hyphomicrobiales; family Phyllobacteriaceae; genus Mesorhizobium; species Mesorhizobium sp. 43Arga. Next base: position 560,615 of record NZ_JBSKBO010000002.1, on the reverse strand, counting down.
TTGACGACGATCACGATGATCGGCAGGTCATATTGCACGGCGGTGGCGAACTCCTGGCCATTCATCAGGAAGCAGCCGTCGCCGGCAAAGGCGATCACGGTGCGATCCGGATGAAGCGCCTTGGCGGCGACCGCCGCCGGGGTGCCGTAGCCCATCGAGCCGGAGGTCGGCGCCGCCTGCGTGCCGAAGCGGCGGAAGCGGTGGAAACGATGCACCCAGGTGGCGTAATTGCCGGCGCCGTTGGCGAAGATGGCGTCGTCGGGCAGCTCCTGTTCCAGATATGTCATGATCGGGCCCATCTGCACGTCGCCCGGACCCGTCCGCGGCGGCGTCGACCATTCGAGATAGGCGCTATGCGCTTTCGCCGTCTCTGCTGCCCAGGATGGCGTTCCGGCCGGCTTGCGCCTGGCAAAGGCCTCGACGAAGGCGGCGGGCGAGGCGTTGATCGCCAGCGTCGGCCGGTAGACGCGGCCGAGTTCGCCGGCGTCGGCGTGGACATGCACCAGCGCCTGGTCGGGGTAGGGGCTTTTCAGCAGCGTGTAGTCGGAAGAGGGCATCTCGCCCATGCGCCCGCCGATCAACAGCACGACGTCGGCCGCCTTGACCTGCGCCGCCAGCTTGGGGTTGATGCCGATGCCGACGTCGCCGGCGTAGTTCGCGTGAAGATGGTCGAACAGCATCTGGCGGCGGAAAGAGCAGCCGACGGGAAGCGACCATGTCTCCGATATGGCGCGCATGCGCGCCACGGCTTCCTCATTCCAGCGTGTGCCGCCGAGGATGACGAATGGTCGCTTGGCGCCGTTGAGCAGCATTTCCAGCGCATCGAGTTCGGTCCCGCCGGGATAGGTCTCGACCGGCGTGTGGGGAAGTGCTTCCGGCGCCTCGACCTCGCTGGTCAGCATGTCCTCCGGCAGCGAGATGACGACCGGGCCAGGCCGGCCCGATGTTGCGACCGCGAAGGCGCGGGTGACGAATTCGGGGATGCGCGAGGCGTCGTCGATCTCGACCACCCATTTGGCGATGTCGCCGAAGAACCTCTTATAATCCACCTCCTGGAACGCCTCGCGTTCCTTGGCGTGGCTGGCGACCTGGCCGATGAACAGGATGAGCGGCACCGAATCCTGCATGGCGATGTGGATGCCGGCGGATGCGTTGGTGGCGCCGGGCCCGCGGGTGACGAAGCAGATGCCGGGCCTGCCGGTCAGCCGGCCCTGGCAGTCGGCCATCATGGCAGCACCGCCTTCCTGGCGGCAGACGATGGTGCGGATCGATGAATCGTGCAGCGCGTCGAGCACCGCCAGATAGGATTCGCCGGGCACGCAGAAGATGCGGTCGGTGCCGTTCGCCTCCAGCGCCTCGACGATCAGTTGTCCACCGGTCTTCATTTCACTGATCTCTCCAGTTCGGCAAGGATTTCGTCGGTGTGTTCGCCCAGGCGCGGCGAGGGGCGCTCATAGACCAGCGGCGTGCCCGACATCACCATCGGCGCGCGCACCGAAGGCAGAAGATTGCCATGGCCGTCGTCGAGGTCGAGCCGCATGCCGCGCGCGATCGTCTGCGGATCGGCGAACATCTGGCCGATCGTGTTGATCGGGCTCGCCGGCACGCTTGCCGCTTCGAGCCTTGCCAGCAGCGGGTCGCGATCGAGCGCGCTCAGCGCCTCGACGATGCGTTCGCGCAGCTTCACCCGGTTGGCGACCCGGGCCGGATTGGTGGCAAAGTCGGGATTGGTCGACAGTTCATCCAGCCCGACGGCGGCGCAGAATTTGGCGAACTGGCCGTCATTGCCGACCGCCAGGATGATGTGGCCGTCGCGGACCGGCACCACCTCGTAAGGCGCGATGTTCATATGCGCATTGCCCATCTGCACCGGCGACTTGCCGGAGACGAGATAGTTGAGGTTCTGGTTGCCGAGTGCCGAGATCTGCGTGTCGAACAGCGCCATGTCGATATGCTGGCCTTCGCCGGTCCGGTCCGCATGGCGTAGCGCGGCCTGGATGGCGATGACGGAATAGAGCCCGGTGAAGATGTCCGAGATGGCGACGCCGGCCTTTTGCGGCTCGCGCCCGACCTCGCCGGTGATCGACATCATGCCGGCCATGGCCTGGATAATGAAGTCGTAGCCGGCGCGCGGCGCATACGGCCCGTCCTGGCCGAAGCCGGTGATCGAGCAATAGACGAGGCGCGGGTTGATCTTGCGCAGGCTGTCATAGTCGAGGCCGTATTTCTTCAGGCCGCCGAGCTTGAAGTTCTCGATCAGCACGTCCGACGTGGCTACCAGCCGGCGGATGGTTTCGGCACCCTCCGGCGTCGAGAAGTCGATGGCGATGGAGCGCTTGCCGCGATTGCAGGAATGATAGTAGGCAGCCGACAGGTTTTCGCCGTCATGGCTCATGACGAAGGGCGGACCCCATTTGCGGGTGTCGTCGCCGCCCTCGGGACTTTCGACCTTGATGACGTCGGCGCCGAGATCGGCAAGCAATTGCCCGGCCCAGGGCCCGGCAAGGATGCGGGCGAGTTCGATGACGCGGACGCCTTTCAGGGGTGGTTCGGCCATAAATCACCGTGGTTGCCGCAATCACCGTGATTGCCTCGAAAGCAGAGCCTCTATCAAGCCGGGCTGCGGCTGTCACGGCCCTTGCAATGGTCCAATCCCCTCACGCCTTGAGGACACCGTCGGCCCAGGCGGCGAAATCATCCATGATCGCGTCGCGGTTCACCTCGTTCAGGCTTTCGTGGCGGGTGTCGGCGTAAACCTTTGAAACGAGATTCGAAAACCCCATCCTGCGCATGCGATTGGCAAGGTGGGTGATGCCCTTGCCATAGGCTGAGGCGGGATCTTTCTCGCCGCCGATGATGGCGACGGGAAGGTCGCGCCGAACGCCGGCAAAGCTGGCATCCTTGCCGCCGTTGAGCGCCATCGAGACCACGTCGCGCCACATCGACACAGTGGCATCCCAGCCGCACAGCGGATCGGCGATGTATTTCGCCACCTCCACCTCGTCGCGCGCAAGCCAGTCGAACAGCGTGCGGTGATTGGGCACCGCCTTGCCCCACGCCTGGAAGGTGAGTTTCGGCAGCAGGCGGGACGGAACGTCGGAGCCCAGCCGCATCCGCTCCCAGGCGAGGATGCTGAGTGCCACCTGGCCAAGCAGCCCCTGCGAAAAATCGCAGTTCCAGATCGCGGCGGCATGAACGCGCGGCGAGTGACCCAAAAGGTAGTTCAGCGCCACCGACGCGCCCATGGAGTGACCGAAGACGATGACCGGCAGACCCGGGCATTCGCTGGCGATGAGATCATGGATGGCGTCGACATCGGCGATCACCTTGGCCGGGCCATCCCTGTCGGCGAATTTGCCGAGCGGCGCGTCAGGCGCCTTGGTCGCGCCGTGACCGCGATGGTCGTGGACATAGACGTGGAAGCCGCGCGCGGAGAGGAAATCGGCAAAGCGGGCATAGCGCGCGGCGTGCTCGGCCAGGCCGTGGTTGATCTGGACGACCGCGCGCGGTTTGCCTTCAGCGCGGCTGACGAGGAGATTGAGATCGGAGCCGGTCGGTGAGCGGACCATGCGTTGCTGATTGAAAGGCATGGGTCGTCCGCTCTCCCCCTCATTTTATCGTTGTTGGCTTTGTTTGCGCCGGCGCCGGTTATGCGTCAATCCACAGCAACTGCTTTTGCGCGACGATCTTTCTTGCCACGGGCTAGCAAAATATCGCAATTCTGACATGGAGACAGCTTCAGTCTGTCGCCCACTTCTCAGCCGGGGATTTCTCATGCGCATTGGTGTCGTTTTCGGATTGGCTATGCTGGCGGTGTCGCTGGCCACTGCTGCGCATGCCGAAGTCAAGATGAGCGGCACCTTCGTGGCCGACGCTGCCTGTCCGGCGACGCAGGCCATCAAGAATGGCAAGAACCCCGGCAATGTCTCGACCGATGCTGGACAGAGCTACCAGCTGTTGGCCGGCAACAAGGACGCGCCGACGCATTACCTGATCCTGGTGCCCGGCGCCGATCCGGAGCGCCGCTGGGTGAAGGTCACTTGCGGCCACCTGTCGGGCAGCAGTGCCGCGACGGTGCCAGCGGCACCCAGCGGACAAGGCAAGCCTGCCGCCTCGGGAAAACCCGAATATGTCTTCGCGCTGAGCTGGCAGCCGGCGTTTTGCGAGACCAAGTCGAGCAAGCCCGAATGCAGGGCGCAGAACCCGAACGAGTTCGATGCCACCAACTTCACCTTGCATGGCCTGTGGCCGCAGCCGAACGGCAATTTCTATTGCCAGGTGGCGGCAAGCGACAAGGCCAACGACAATCCGGCTCACTGGAAGGATCTGCCGCCGGTCAATCTGGACGCCGGCACCCGCAAGGAGCTCGATCAGGTGATGCCGGGCACGGCCTCCCAGCTGGAACGGCATGAATGGATCAAGCACGGCACCTGCTACGGCAAGAACCAGCAGGAGTATTTCTCCGACGCGCTCGGCCTGATGCGGCAGGTCAACGCCTCGCCGGTGCGCGAGCTCTTCGCCAAGACTGTTGGCGGCAAGCTGACGGCGGACCAGATCCGCGGCGCCTTCGACACCGCCTTCGGCGCCGGGGCAGGGGATCGCGTGCGGGTGTCCTGCGTCATCGATCCGTCGAACGGCCGGCGGCTGATCGGCGAATTGACGCTCGGCCTTGCCGGCCCGATCGGCCCGAACGCTTCGCTCAAGGACCTGTTGCTGGCCTCGGTGCCGACCAACAAGGCCGGTTGCCCGATAGGCACCGTCGACGCGATCGGGTTCCAGTAAGGACGCGCCCTAACGGCTGTCCCAAGCCCGTGCTATGCTGTCCCGCATCATTGAAACGGGGGCGGCAATGAGTGGCATGACAAGCAGTGCGCTGGCGCGGCTGGCGTTCTGGGCCAAGGGCATGGTGTCGATCAACGATGCCAGGATGGGGTGGCCGGGCTTTTCCTATAGCGATGCCGAGTGGGCGCGCATGCGCACTCTGTCCGAGCCGGTCGGCGCCGGTACCTATCGGCTGTTCACGATCGTCAATGCGGTGATCTTCATCGCCGTCGCGGCTCTCGGCATGTTCGGTGTCTTCCTGCCGCTGGCGACGCTGCTGTTTCCGATACCGGCGCAAACCAGCGCACTGAAGTTCTCGCTGCTGCTCGCCGCCTGCGCCTTCCTCATCATCGGGCTCGGCCTGCCCATTTCGATGCGCCTCTCGGCCATGCTGGTGGGCGGCAAGACGGTGCGCGCGGCGCTGGTCCCCGCAGCGGGCGATGAGGCGCTGGCCGCGAAAGTGTCCTGGCAGATCAACCGCATCATGCTGATTATGTGCGGTCTCCTGGTGCCGGGCATTCTTTTGTTCATCGCCTTTGACATCCAGGCCGGGCCGATCATCACGACGCTGAAATGGCTGGCGATCGCGCTGATGGCGGCCTCGACGCTGACCGGCATTGCGCGACAGAGAAAATCGTAGAGCGTTTCACCGTTTCATGGAAACGGTGACGCGCTCTAACCCTTTGTTTGGACGCAATTCCGGACGGAAAACCGTTCACACTTTTCCTGGAATTGCTCCAGATCAGAACTGCGCCGATTTCGTCCAGGCGATGGCGGCGTCCGGTTCGTGGCCGGCTGGCTCTCCAACGATGCGGTCGCGCCCGGTCGACTTCGCCTTGTAGAGGCGCTGATCGGCTAGGGCGAACAGATCGGCAAGGCAGCGCGTCGTTTCGCCGACGGTTGAGACGCCGGCGCTGACGGTCAGCTCGAAACGGCTGGCGACGGCCGATGCCTTGACGGCGTGGCGGATCCTTTCGCCAAACAGCCTGGCGACCGGATGCGGGCGCGAACTGAGGATGGCGAATTCCTCGCCGCCGATCCGGAACACCTGGTCCTCGGCGCTCGCCACTTCGCGAAGCAGGCTTGCTACCGCTTTCAGCACCTTGTCGCCTTCGGCATGGCCGAAACGGTCGTTGATCGACTTGAAATGGTCGACATCGATGATCAACAGGCTGAGGGGCCTCGCCGTGCGCAGGCTGACCTCGACGGCGGCTTCACCGTCGGCGTCGAAGCGGCCGCGATGCAGCAGGCCGGTCAGGCCGTCGCGGCCGACATGCTCGACCAGCGCTTCATAGCGCTCGCGATAGGTCAGCGTTTCGAAAATGTCGGTCAGCCCGCGCGGTACCGCGATGTCGCGGGGCTCGATCCATCTGAGGTAGGCCACGAGCATGCCGCTGAAGGCCAGCGCCGCTGCCATCTTGGCGAACCAGCCGCCGAAGAAGACGGCGATCGGCGCGCCGGCGACGAAATGCAGTGCGGTGAAAAAGCCCGCCTGGTCGAAGGTCAGCACGCAGGCGACGCAGATCAGGATGCGCGCGAACTGCGCCTTGCGCAGGGTGCGCCCAAGTCTTTCATAGAGCAGGATGATCAGGATGGCGTCGATGAACAGAAGTGTCGTACCCCACACCATCAGCCAGCCCATCTCGTCGATGAAGCCGATGTCAGGCAGCTTGCCGTCGGGGAGCGGCGCGATGGCGTGCAGGCGCAGGAGCAGCACCAGCCCGATCATCAGCGCATTGCCGAGCAACAGGCCGTAGATGGGCTGACGCACGGTGGCGGCGTCCTCCTTGATATAGAGCAGGAGCAGCATCACCAGCTTGCCCGAAAACAGCACCGCCGAGCCCGGCGAGACCAGGCCGAACGGCAGCGCGACATAAAAGACGCTGGCGAGATAGGTCTCCAGGAAATGCATGACGCCGAGCGCGCAGACGAAGACGCCGAGACCAATGCGCTTGCGGAAGCGGAACAGCGTCACCATGGCGCTGAAGTAGACGACCGATTCGGCAAGGAGCAGGAAACTGTTCAGCACTGCCGTCGATCCGCTTTCTCTACCGGAATCGCGGTTAGCCTGCGATTCCACCCCGATCCTGTTTTGACGCGGAAGGGTTAACCGGAGATTTCAACGCGCCTCGCGACCGGCGGAAAACTTCGGCAGTCAGCGCACACTTGTCCGTGTGTTCGGCTTGATCCGGCAAAAGCGATTGCCGTTCGCCGCCGCATCGCCTACATAGCGGCCAATCTCCATTCAAATCGGCAAATCCAGTCAGTTTTTCAGGGAAAGCGCGCGTGGCACGCCAGTTCATCTATCACATGTCCGGCCTGTCGAAGGCCTACGGCACCAAGAAGGTGCTCGATAATGTTCATCTGTCCTTCTATCCGGACGCCAAGATCGGCATTCTCGGACCCAACGGCTCGGGTAAGTCCACCATCCTGCGCATCATGGCCGGGCTCGACAAGGAGTTTCAGGGCGAGGCATGGCTGGCCGAGGGTGCCACCGTCGGCTACCTGGCGCAGGAGCCGCATCTCGACAACTCCAAGACCGTGCGTGAAAACGTCATGGACGGCGTCGGCAGGAAGACCGCCATCATCGAGCGCTACAACGAACTGATGATGAACTATTCCGACGAGACAGCCGACGAGTCCGCCAAGCTGCAGGACGAGATGGACCGGCTCAACCTGTGGGATCTCGACCAGCAGGTCGAGATGGCGATGGACGCGCTGCAGTGTCCGCCGGCCGATTCCGAAGTGACCAACCTGTCGGGCGGCGAGCGTCGCCGCGTGGCGCTCTGCCGGCTGCTTCTGGAACAGCCCGACCTGTTGCTGCTCGACGAACCGACCAACCATCTCGACGCCGAGACCACGGCGTGGCTGGAGAAGCACCTGCGCGACTATCCGGGCTCGGTGCTGATCATCACCCACGACCGCTACTTCCTCGACAATGTCACTGGCTGGATCCTCGAGCTCGACCGTGGCCGCGGCATTCCCTATGAGGGCAACTACACCAGATATCTCGATGCCAAGGCCAAGCGCCTGATCCAGGAAGGCCGCGAGGACGACGCTCGTCAGAAGTCGATCTGGCGCGAGCGCGAATGGATCCAGTCCTCGCCGAAGGCGCGCCAGACCAAGTCGAAAGCGCGTATCAAGGCCTATGAGGAACTTGTCGAGCAGTCGCAGAACCGCAAGCCGACCGACACGCAGATCGTTATTCCCTCAAGCGAGCGTCTCGGCAATGTGGTCATCGAAGTCGAAGGCCTCAACAAGGGTTTTGGCGACGAGCTTCTGATCGAGAACCTGTCGTTCCGGCTGCCGCCGGGCGGCATCGTCGGCGTGATCGGCCCGAACGGCGCCGGCAAGACGACGCTGTTCAAGACCTTCACCGGCCAGGAAAAGCCGGATGCGGGCACCGTGCGCATCGGCGAGACGGTCAAGCTCGGCTATGTCGACCAGAGCCGCGACGCACTGGATGGGAACAAGACCGTGTGGGAAGAAATCTCCGGCGGCGCCGAAATCATCAAGCTCGGCAAGCACGAGATCAACAGCCGCGCCTATTGCTCGTCCTTCAACTTCCGCGGCGGCGACCAGCAGCAGAAAGTCGGCAACCTCTCCGGCGGCCAGCGCAACCGCGTGCATCTGGCCAAGATGCTGAAGAACGGCGGCAACGTGCTGCTGCTCGACGAACCGACCAACGACCTTGACACCGAAACGCTGGGAGCGCTGGAAGACGCGCTCGAAGCCTATGCCGGCTGCGCCGTCATCATCAGCCACGATCGCATGTTCCTCGACCGCATGGCGACCCACATGCTGGCCTTCGAAGGCGACGCGCATGTCGAGTGGTTCGAAGGCAATTTCGAGGAATATGAGAAGGACAAGCTGCGGCGCCTGGGCGCCGAGGCGGCCGCCCCGCACCGCATGACGCACAAGCGGCTGACGCGGTAGGGGATCGTTGGGGCGGTGAATTCTCAAAGCCACGTGAGGAGTTCAAATGGCTGACTGGTCCGCCGCCCAATATCTGAAATTCGAGGATGAGCGCACGCGGCCGGCGCGTGATCTCGCAGCGCAAGTGCCGGTCGACTTCCCGCGCCGGGTCGTCGACATAGGCTGCGGGCCTGGCAATTCGACCGAGCTTCTGGTCGAGCGCTGGCCGGATGCGCAGGTGATGGGCTTCGACACCTCGCCCGACATGATCGAGAAGGCGAGGGCGCGCCTGCCCAATGTCAGCTTCGACCTGGCGGACGCGTCGACATGGCAGCCGGCCGAACCGGTCAATGTTATCTTCGCCAACGCGGTGTTTCAGTGGCTGCCCACGCATCCGGCGGTGTTGCAGCGGCTGATGGGCTTTCTGGCGCCCGGTGGCGCGCTGGCCGTCCAGATGCCCGACAATCTGCTTGAGCCCTCGCATCAGATGATGCGGGAAACCGCCGCCGAAATGCCGTTCGCCGAGAAGCTCGAGGGCGCGGCGCGCGGGCCGTTGCCGCCGGTGTCGTTCTATTATGACCTGTTGTCTCCGCTCTCCGACCGGCTGGATATCTGGCATACGGCCTACAACCATCCCCTTGCCGACGCAGAGGCGATCGTCGAATGGGTGAAGTCCACCGGGCTGAAGCCGTTCCTCGATCCGCTGGACGCCGACGAGCGCAAGATGTTCCTGGATAACTACACGGCCAAAGTCAAACAGGCCTATCCCAGAATGGCGAACGGCAAGGTTCTGCTGCGCTTTCCGCGTATCTTCATTGTCGCCAAGAGGGCCGGCTAGGATATGTTGATATTCAGGTGATGCCGGGCTGCAAACGGCTGATACCTGCGCTTCCCCGTTCTACTGCATCGCAGTAGAACTGTACTCACGTACGAAAAGTCCGCTCCGCTCCGGTTCTCGGAAGCCACCGCTTTCGACTCGGCCTGACCTGAATCTCAACACATCCCATGAAAGAACTATCCACTTCGCCTGCAGCCCGTTGCGGCCGCTTGACCCTGTTTCGCCGTCATGCCCAATTCATCGCGTGGGGCCATGATGGCCAGCGTGGCTAGGGGGAAATGATGAGTTTGAAAAGGTTGCTCTATGGGGGCTGCGTGTGCGCCGCGGCACTTCTGGCGTTCTCGGTTTCGGCGCAAGCCAAGCGGGCCCGCTGCTTCACCACGGATGATGGGTATTTCTCGTGCAGCTACCGCGCGATCGATGATGCCGGCAGCTTCCGCATCTCGGCGCCGGGTTACCCGACCTATGTGCTGGAGATCGACGGGCCGGGCTTTGCCTATGGCTATGTCAATCTCGGTCGCCGCAATGTGCCGCTGCCGGGGCAGTTCGTGCGCAGCCGCGACGACGGCGCCTGCTGGAACAACCCGCAGACCAACACTAAGCTGTGCGCCTGGTGAAATCCTGGCTTAAGCCCGCCTGAATCCTTTGGTTTAAGCTGGCGTAAACCCGCCGGATGAGAAAAGTGTTGCGCCGAAGCGTTTCGGCGCCCACATGAAGCCGCAACGCCTGCGGATGGGACGGACTGAAACATGCATCGCGTCATCATCAGCGGCATCGGCGCTGAAATTCCTGAAGCTGTCATCACGAATGAAGAACTGGTCGAGAGCTTCAACAGCTGGGTCGACACGGAGAATGCGCGCCGCCAGGGTACCGGCGAGGCGCTGCTGCAGAAATCCGACGCCGACTTCATCGTCCATGCCTCGGGTGTAAAATCCCGTCATGTCATCGAACGCGAAGGCATTCTCGATCCGACCCGCATGACGCCGCGCATTCCGGCGCGGCCCGACGACGCGCTGTCACTGGAGGCCGAGTTCGGCATTGCTTCGGCCAGGAAAGCGCTCGACCATGCCGGGCTTGAACCGTCCCAGATCGATCTGATCATCTGCTCGGCCTCGCACCACCAGCGGCCCTATCCGGCGATCGCCATCGAAATGCAGGAGGCGCTCGGCACCACCGGCGCCGGCTTCGACATGGGGCTCGGCTGTTCGTCAGCGGCGGCTGCGCTGCACATGGCGGTCAATCTTGTGCGCTCGGGCGCGCACAAGCGCATCCTGGTGACCACCCCGGAAATCATCACCGGCCATCTCAATTTCCGCGACCGGCAGACGCATTTCATCTTCGGCGACGCCTCGGTGTCGATGGTGGTGGAGGGGCTCGCCCAGGGCGACAAACGGCCGGGGCGTTTCGAGGTTCTGGACACGCGGCTGTGGACGCAGATGTCGAACAACATCCGCACCAATCTGGGCTACCACACCCGCACCGCCCAGGATGATCCCTACATGATCAACCTGGAAGGCAATCTGATCAAACAGGTCGGCAACAAGGTGTTCAAGGAAGTCACCGTCGCTGGCCAGAAATTCATCGTCGAGTTCCTGGCCGAGCACGGGCTGACGCCGCAGGCGATCCGGCGCTTCTGGCTGCATCAGGCCAATGCGCGCATGAATGCGATGATCCTGAAACTGTCGTTCGGCCACGATGTCGACCACGATCGCGCGCCGATGGTGCTCGAGCGGCTGGGCAATACGGCGGGCGCCGGCGCCATCGTCGCGCTGTCGGAGAACCATGCCGACATGAAGCCCGGCGATTTCGGCTTGATCTGCGCCTTTGGTGCGGGGTATTCGATTGGCGGCGCGCTTATCCGGATGCTTTAGGCATGTCGCGGTGATACTGGCCTGAAAGGCCATACGGACCTTCGTCCTTCAGCCGGGCCGCTTCGCGCCGTTTTCCACTCCCGTTCAACCTGACCTGACTCTCGCACAGCCTGTGTCGGGGTCGGCTTGAATCAACGCGATCCCCTTTCAGAAAAGGAGAGTTCCAATGATCGATGCCCGATGCAGCTGCGGTGCCCTCAGGCTGACGCTGACAGGACCATCAAGACTGGTTGTCGCCTGCCACTGTCTCGATTGCCAGCGCCGAACCGGCGCGCCCTTCGGCGTCGGCGCCTTTTATCCGGCTGACGCTGTCGCCATCTCTGGAACCGCGAAAGAATTCACCCGCGATGCGGCAAGCGGCGGCAAGGTGCACAATTACTTCTGTCCCGCCTGCGGCTCGACGGTCTTTTGGAAAGCCGACAGGCTGCCGTCGATGCTCGGTGTCGCGGTGGGTGCGTTGGCCAACCCGAACTATCCGCCTCCCGTCCGGTCGATCTTCGAACAGCAGAAACATGATTGGGTTCAAATCGACGGTGCGGTCGAGCATTTTCGGCAAGGCAGCACGGCGGGGAAATCGAACTGAGCTGGCGTTCGCCGACCTTGGCGCGTCAGGCCGGCGTAAACGGAACCAGCATCGGCACCCGCCGCGCGTAGTCGTCATAGGCGGGGCCAAGTTCGCCGCGCAAGAAGCGCTCCTCGAGTTTTGCCTTGATGACGATGCCCATGGTGAGCAGTGCGACACCTGCAATGCCCCAGACAGTGCCTTTCGCCGCCATGGTGGCGAGGAGCGCCAGCAGCAATCCTGTGTAGATCGGATGCCGGACCAATCCATAAGGGCCTGTGTCGACCACGCGGTGGTCTGCCTTGGCGGTCACCGAGGCCGACCACAGCCTGCCCAAATGAATACGCGCCCACCACGAGAAGATGAGGCCGATGGCGATCAGAGCAATGCAGGCCCAGGCCTCGGCCAGTGTCGGCGTCCACAATCTCAACCTGCCCTCGTAGCCGTGCGCCGGGACGAACAACAGAACGGTGCCTGCCAGCCAGAACACACGATAACGGACCTCCGCGCCGATGGTGGCGCGTTTTTGAGCCGGATCAGCCCATACGGCGGCCGCAATCCAGGTGACCACCCAGACGAGCCAAAGCAGCGCGATTGCCGTCGCCGGTCGCATGAGAACCTCCGCAGTGTCTCGCCACAATGAAAGCGATCCGGCGCGGCGGCAATGCGGCACCAATTCCATTTCCGGTAAGAAGATCGTGATCCTCGCCTTCATTCACCCGAGCAGTTGAACATCCACTGCACGCCATAGGCGTCGACCAGCATGCCGAAGCTGGTTCCCCAATATTGCCGCGACAGGGGCACGGTGATGCGGCCGCCGGCGGCCATGTGGGCAAAAAGCGCACGCATGGCCACCAACTCGTCGAATTCCAGCATCATGGCGGAGCCTTTCATCGGCTCGGCATCGTCATTGTCGGAGGCATGGAACAGCACGCCTGGACCTTCGAAGCGCGCATGCAGGATTTTTCCGCGCATGGTTTCGGTTCGCACCGGCATGCCGTTGTCGCCCCAGCGCAGCAGGATGGTTCCGCGGCCGAGGCCGCACTGCTCATAGAAGGCCAGCGCCGGCTCGCAGTTGGTGGTGAAGAACAGCGAAGGGGAGAGCCGCATCCTGTCTTTCCCTGTCAGATCAGTGCGCGGCGGCGGTGGCGGCGGCAATGAGAGCGTCGCCGGTATATTGCCTGTCGCCGATGCCCCAGCCGCCATCGGGTGCGTTGACGATGTTGATCCAGGTGTTTTCGGGCTTGTGCCCGGGCACGCAGAGTTCGGCGACGATGCCTGCGGCCGTGGTGATGAAGGCCCGGCGGGCCTCGATCGAGCCAAGGCCGATATTGGGCAATTTCAGCTCCACCATCACGACAGGCCTGTTGGCGCCGCCGGCATAGATGTGGCGGGACGGCAGGACGTGGACCGTGCCGCCGACGATGGCGCTGAAGAAGGAATTGCCGGTCGCGCCGGAAGCTTCGATGAGGGCGGCGCTGAGGCGCGGCAGCATCTCGCGTTCTCCGGCCTCTGTCAGGACACCTTCCGGCGCGGTCACGGTGATGGGCATTTGGTCTCTCCTCGTCCTCGGGCTGCACGGCCTTGCAGGAAGATCATCTTCCGGCTTGCCATGTTTCGTATCAATTGTTACGTTATGTGCGGCGAGCAAGTCAACAGGTTTCGTATCGATCACTATGGATAATTTGGAAAAGGCCAGGGGTGGTCGTCCTCGCGCGTTCGACCCCGACCGGGCGCTGGATGCGGCGATGCATCTGTTCTGGGAGCACGGCTATGAGGCGACGTCGCTGGCCATGCTGCGCGAGGCGATGGGGCTGACGCCGCCGCAGATCTACAACGCCTTCACCGACAAGGAGACTTTGTTCCGCAAGGCGCTGACGCGCTACCACGAGACGGAGATCGGCTTTGCGCTGGACGCGCTGAGCGCGCCGGTGCCGACGCGCGAGGCGATCCGGCGGTTGCTGCTCGGCGCGGCCGAGGCCTATTGCAGGCCCGGCAAGCCGGGCGGATGCCTTTTCGTCAGCGGTGCGCTGGCAGCCTCGCCGCAGGCGCAAGCCATCGCGAATGAACTCCAGGCCTATCGCAAGGCGAGCGAGGCGGCGATCGCGGAGCGTCTGGCCAGGGGCCAGGTGGCGGGCGATCTGCCGCAAGGCTTCTCCGTCGAGAGCTTCGCCAAATATATCGCCGGCGTCATGAACGGCATGTCGATCCAGGCTCGCGACGGCGCATCGGCCGATGAGTTGCGCATTATGGCCCAAACCGCTCTTGCGGCCTTGCCGCCCGAAGGGCAAGAACGGGGAGCGTGATTCAAGGACGGAACGCCATGCTGGATCTCTTCCCCGAAGCCGAGAAGCCGGTCGAAATCATCCCGGCAAAGAAGCTTTCCGCCCGTGCGGCAGCGCTCTATGTCGCGCCGGCGGAGCATTTCCAGACAAGATCGGTGGAGGAATTGCGGCTTGGCTTCGACGGCATTTTGGGCGATTTCCACGCCGGATCGACGCGGCGCTCGGGCGGGCGCGAGCCCTGGTATCCGCGCGGCACCGAAATGCGCAACGAGCGGCAACTGTCGATCGTGGCTGCGGACGAACTGGCCATCGTCGCCGGGCGGATGGGCCTTCCCGAAATCAAGCCGGAATGGATCGGCGCCAATCTGGTGATCGAGGGCGTGCCGCATCTGTCGATGCTCCCGGCCGGCACGCTGCTGTTCTTCAAGGACGGCGTCACCCTCAAAGTCGACGGCCAGAACGGACCATGTCGCATCGCCGGGCGATCGATCGCCGAAAATGCCGAAATGGCCGACATCGAAGCCGGCGCGCTGCTCTTTCCCAAAATGGCCAAACGGCTGCGTGGCGTGGTCGCCTGGGTCGAGAAGCCCGGAACGATCAGGGCCGGCGAAGAGATTTCGGCGCGGGTGCCGGAGCAGTGGATTTATCAGGCATAGCCGCGCGTTCTCATCGTGGCCGAAGGGCTACGCCGCCGATGAGCGGCGTAGCAAGTGCCAGCCTCAGCCCTTGCGGTTCTTGTTGGCGCCTTGCGCCATGACGGACACGTGGTCCCACTTGTCCCAGGTGGCGAGGCGGTTGGCGTATTCCTGGCGGATCATCGGCAGGCCGCCGTCACCGAAGAACACGCGCAGCGGCGGCTCGGCGGCGTCGACAATGGCCAGCATCGCCGGGCCGGTCGCCTCGGGATCGCCGGCGACCGAGTTGGCGCGGCGCTCGGCCATCTTGGCGCGGGCAGGTGCGTAGGCCTCGATCGGCTTGGAGACCTTGGCCGAGGCGCCGGACCAGTCGGTGGAGAAGCCGCCCGGCTCGACCAGCGTGACATGGATACCGAATTCCCCAACCTCGATGCTGAGCGACTGGCTGAAGGCTTCCAGCGCCCATTTCGAGGCGTGGTAGAGGCCGAGCGAGGCAAAGGCGTTGACGCCGCCGATCGACGAGATCTGGATGATGTGGCCAGACCGCTGCGCCCGCATGATCGGCAGTACCGCCTGCGTGACCCATAGAGCGCCGAACACATTGGTTTCGATCTGGTCGCGGGCTTCCTGCTCGCTGACCTCCTCGATGGCGCCGAAATGGCCGTAGCCGGCATTGTTGATGACGATGTCGAGCCGGCCGAAACGCTTGTGCGCCTCGGCGACAGCGGCATCGACGGCTTTCTTGTCGGTGACGTCGAGCTTTATCGCGGCGATGTTGTCGCCATATTTTTCGACCAGATCGGCGAGCGTGCCGGCGTCACGGGCGGTCGCGGCAACGCGGTCGCCGCGCGCCAGTGCGGCCTCGGCCCAGACGCGGCCAAAACCCTTCGACGATCCGGTGATGAACCAAACCTTGTTTGTCATGATGTGGAATCCTTGCCCCTGCGGGCGCAATTTTGGATGAAAGCGGAGGCTTCTCCGCTTTCGGGCATATACGGTCTATGCCGTGATTTTCCAGAGGCGAGGGGGGAATCTTTTTCACCGGACGCCCTTTGATCAGGAATACCTCACCTGAGACGACCAGGCCGGTTCGTCGTGCTTTTGCCAATAGAGTGTCATCAGCCTGGTGGTAACCGGCCCGACCTTGCCGGTGGCGACCGCCGCGCCATCGATCTCAGTCACTGGCATGATGCCGCCCGCGGTCGAGGTGATGAAGACCTCGTCGGCCGCCTTGAGCGCCGCGACGCTCACATCCGCGGCGGTGGCGACAAGACTTTCTTCGGCGCAGAGATCGAAGACGGTGCGGCGGGTGATACCGGGCAGCACGCCGATGGCCGGCGTGGACAGTCTGCCATCCTTGACGCAGAAGACGTTGAAGCCAGGACCCTCGGCGACATTGCCGTTGAAGTCGAGGATGAGCGCGGTCTCCGCGCCTCGGTCATAGGCGTCGTAGAGGCCGCGCACCAGATCGAGCCAATGGTAGTTCTTGATCGACGGATCGACCGAGGCCGGCGGGATGCGTACCTTGTCGCTGATGGCGACGCGCAGGCCGCGCTGCAACTGCTCGGCACTGGCGACCGAGCCGAAGGGCACGGCGAAGGCCATGAAGCGGTTGATCGCCTGGCGGGGATCGCGGCTGAAGGTCGGCGAGGCGCCGCGCGTGCACAGCATTTCGACATAGGCGGCGCGATGGCCCGAAAGGGCGACGCAATTGTGCACGATCTCGGCCACGCCATCCCTGTCGAAGGGGATGGCCATGCGCAGCTTTTCGAGCCCACCGAAGAAGCGGTCGAGATGCTGATCGAGGCGGAAGAAGCGGCCGTTCCAGACATGCACGGTGTCATAGGTGGCGTCGGAATGCAGGAAGCCCCAGTCCAGCACCGACACCTTGGCCTGCGACATCGGCAGATACTGGCCGTCGAGGAAGGCGATTCCGTCGGGATAGGCATGCGGGTCGACATGGCGGTCGCCGACTGTGGGCCGCGGCTTTGAAGCCTGTGTTGCTGTCGTCTGGGCCATCGGGGCCTCCTCGCGCGCAGGGCGGGTCATCAGCCTACCGGCCCGGGACAGGAGGCATAGAGCCAACTGCCCGGCACCGTTCGTCCTCCACGATCCGGTCGATACACCGGATTGGAACTGCCTTATGATCGGATGGCTCGGAGCGGGAGGGGATATGACCAGGCTTGGGTGGCCAGGCCGACGGCCAGCCCTACAATGCGATCGCCGTGCTGACCAAGCAATAGCGGCCTCATTCCTCTTCGTCATCGGCGTCGAGCAGGCGTGTCGCGCGCCAGCGGGTGAGCATGATGTTGGTCTGCTCGATGACGAAGAAGCGGGCGGAGTCGCGGTCGTAGCCCTCGGCCAGCAGCTTTTCGTAGTCGGTATGCATGTGGCGGATGTGGGCAATGGTTGCCAGCCACACGGCAATGCCCGGCGGCAAGGTCTTCATATGCACCGCGCCGGCATCCGCACGGATCTTTTCCATGTCGGCATAGGGCGCCAGCGGCAGAAGGGCGGTCAGCGCCTTGGCGATGGCGCGGCGGCGGCCGGTCGGTGCTGTCATCGTTCATCGCGTCCTTCGAGGATCGCCTCTGGCATGGCGTCGGTCGAGGCGAAATAGGGCTTGACGTCGATGACCGGCGTGCCGTCGAGCACGTCGATGGCGTCGAGATCGATGCGCCCAGTGGCGATGTCCAGTCCGATGAGCCTTGCCACATGCAGGCCGACCGGGTTCGGCCGGGCAGGGGAGCGCAGGCCGAATACGCCTTTCGCTTCAGCCGCATGGCGAGGTTTTTGCACAATCAGATTCCGCGGCGCGTAATGCAGCCAGGACAGGACGATGACATGGCTGGCGCGCTCCAGGCCCTGCAAGCCGCGGCGATAGGGCGCGTCGATGGTCAGCACCGCCGGCTGCCCGGTCTCGCGCGCCGTGCGCATGTTTTTCGGGCAGCTCTCCCTTGTCGTCCAGCGCGAGGCGATGCGGCCGATGAAGACGATTCCGGCATCCGCCGGCATCGTTGCCGGATCCTGTTCCAGCCTCTGCTCGCCTTCGCGTGGCTCGAACATTTCGCGCGACCCGGTCATTCTGCCCATCTCTGTGCTGGTGGCTGTCATTGTCAGAAGACCGCTACACTTTTTTGGGCGGCGCGCACTGGAAAATCACGCATGCGGCATTTTCTTGTCCGGAAGCGACATAGCGCTTGCAAGGTTTTGAAAATCGACATAAACATATGTTTATATCTTTTTCAAAGTGAATGCGCTGAAAAGAGAATACGCTGATGCATGTTTCGCTCGACACGATGGTGGATACGCTGAAGGCGGCGGCCGAATCCAGCCGCCTGCGCATATTGGCACTGTTGTCGCGTGGCGACCTCACCGTTTCCGATCTTACCGAAATTCTCGGCCAGTCGCAGCCGCGCGTTTCGCGGCATTTGAAGCTGCTTCTCGAGGCTGGGCTGATCGACCGCTACCAGGAAGGGTCATGGGCGTTCTTCCGCTTGTCGGATGCCGATTCCGCGCGTGACTTCGTCATGGGGCTGGTTTCCAGCATTCGCGGCGCCGATCCGCAGGTCGAGCGCGACCTCGAGCGGCTGGCCTCGGTCAAGCGCAAGCGGCAGGACCGGGCGGCGGAGTATTTCTCCGTGAACGCCGCAAGCTGGGACCATATCCGCTCGCTGCATGTGCCGGACCGCGCGGTCGAGGCGGCGATGCTGAAGCTGGTCGGCAAGCGGCCGTTCCAGTCGATGCTGGATCTCGGCACCGGCACCGGCCGGCTGCTCGAAATCTTCTCGCCGCTCTACCGGCGCGGCGTCGGCATCGACATGTCGCGCGAGATGCTGACCGTGGCGCGCGCCAATCTCGACAAGGCCGGCGTTTCCAACGCGCAGGTGCGGCAGGGCGACATCTTCTCGCCGCCGGTCGAGCGCGATGCCTTTGATCTCGTCACCATCCACCAGGTGTTGCACTATCTCGATGATCCGGCCCGCGCCATCCACGAGGCGGCGCGGCTTTTGCGGCCGTCGGGCCGGCTGGTCATCGTCGATTTCGCGCCGCACACGCTGGAATTCCTGCGCGAAGAGCACGCACATATGCGGCTCGGCTTCTCCGACCGGCAGATCGGCGAGTGGTTTGCCGAGGCCGGGCTCGATCTCGAGGATGCCCAGGAATTCGAGCCGCGCGGCGGCAGCGAGCCCAGGCTCACCGTCAAACTCTGGCTTGGCCGCGACCGCCGCCTGCTGATCGCCGACCCTGCCAATGACAGCCAGCAGACCAAAGTGAATTCGATAGGGGAAATCGCCTGATGAACCAGTTCCGCTTTTCCCGCCGCCCCGACATTGGCGACAAGGTCAAGGTTTCCTTCGAATTCTTCCCGCCCAAGAATGACGAGATGGAGGCGCGGCTGTGGGACACGGTCACACGGCTGGAGCCACTGAAGCCGAAATTCGTCTCGGTGACCTATGGCGCCGGCGGCTCGACGCGTGAGCGCACGGCGCGCACCGTCGGCCGTATCCTGAACGAGACCAGCCTGACGCCGGCCGCGCACATGACCTGCGTCGATGCCGCCCGCCATCAGGTCGACGCGGTGATCCAGGAATTCGCTGATATGGGCGTCAAGCGCTTCGTCGCCCTGCGCGGCGATCCGGCCGAGGGCGTGGGAACCGCCTATCGCCCGCATCCGGACGGCTACGCCAACGGTGCCGAGCTGGTCGGCGCGATGAGGGACGCGGGCGATTTCGACATTTCGGTTTCGGCCTATCCGGAAAAGCATCCGGAAAGCCCCGACTTCGCCACCGATATCGACATGCTGAAGCGCAAGGTCGACAATGGCGCGACGCGGGCGATCACCCAGTTCTTCTTCGACAATGATCTCTACGAGCGCTATGTCGAGCGCGCGCGCCGGGCCGGCATCTACATCCCGATCGTTCCCGGCATCCTGCCGGTGCATAATTTCACCCAGGTCGCCAATTTCTCGGCACGCTGCGGTGCGCTGGTGCCGGCATGGCTGGCCGAGCGCTTCGACGGCCTGCAGAACGATCCGCAGACCCATGCGCTGGTGGCGTCCGCCGTCGCCGCCGAACAGGTTCTCGACCTTGTCGAGCGCGGGGTTGGCGACTTCCACTTCTACACGATGAACCGCGCCGACCTCGTCTTTGCCATCTGCCATATGATCGGCATCCGCTCGCACGAGGCGGAGGCGGCAGGTTCGGCTGCGGCGTGAGGTTTAATGCATGTCGCCCAAAAGTGGCCCCGGTTTGGGAGAGCGGCATGCATAGAAACAAAGACCTAGAGCGCGTCGCATGAATCCGTTCAAACGCGACCCGCTTTGGCCTGAACAGCGAAAGGCCGGGTAAAAACCCGGCCTTTCGAATTGCTTAGACTATCTGGTGCTGGTCTTCCCCGTCTTGGCGGGTTCAGGGAAGGACGCCCATAATGAGGGCGCCGATGAAAGCAAACGCAGCACAAATCATCAATGCGTTGATTGGCCTCGTCAGTCCCATGTCATAGCCTCCTCTTAAAGAGCTATGGCTACGAGTCTAGGTTCATTTGTGCCACAGGCAAGCAGAAAATGTGCTGCATTGCGACGTGATTGTGAAATTTGCGACCCTGGTTTTGCCGTTAGCCGTTGAAACTTCTCGGCAAAAACCCGCTTTCGACCTGTGAATAAATTGTGGCGGGGACGTGTCGATGCTGTGTCATGGCAGCGCTACCGCGGCGAAAATCGACTTCGACTTTCGTGCCTAACGTCTTCCAAGGACACGTCCATCGATTGTGAGAAGACCAAGACCGATCAGCACCACGCCGCCGATCTCGAACAGTTCCAGCCGCTCGCCCAGGAAAAGAAAACCGAGCAGCATGGCGCTGGCCGGCACGATGAGCGTGACCAGCGAGGCGTTGGTGGCGCCGGCCGAGGCGACGAGGTTGAAATAGAGGATGTAGGCGAAGGCGGTGGACAAAAGCGCCAGCGCCAGCACCGCCGCCCAGACTGGCGGCGAGGCCGAGAACAGGCCGGCGGGCCCGTGCGTGAGCAGCACGACCGGTATCATGATGATGGTCGAGGCGGTCAGTTGCCCAGTGGCGATGACCGGCGAGGGTACGCCCTTGAAGCGGCGGGCGACCATCAGCGCGACGCCATAGGACAAAGACGCGCCGATCAGCGCGAATTTCGCCCAGACCGGGCCGCCAAGCCCGGCGAACAGGCCGGGACCGATCATGACGGCGGTGCCGGCGACGCCGAGCGCGATGCCGGCGAGCTTGTTCCAGGAGAGCTTTTCGTCCGATGTCAGCGCGTTGGCAAGGATCAGCGTCCAGAATGGCGTCGTCGCGTTGAGCACCGAGGCGACACCGGCGCCAAGCTCGGTCTGGCCGGCGAAGATCAGCGAGAAGGGGACGACATTGTTGGTGAAGGCCAGCAGGAAGAACAGGCCGGCATGGGGAAAGGCAAGGCGGAAGGACGGACCACGCAGGCCGAGATAAATCTGCAGCGCGATCGCCGCGATGGCGACGCGAAACAGCACCAGCACCAGCGGGTGAAGCTCCGCCACCGCGATGCGGGCGAAGAAGAACGAACCGCCCCAGATGGCGCCAAGCAGCAGCAACTGCCCCCAGTCGGTGAGTGTCATCGGTCCGCGCGGCGCTGATGTGGCGGCAATTGCCATGTGGATCGTCCTCCCCCGACATGCCGGCTCGAATGTCACCCGGCCAGGCACAGGCTATCGGGTGCGGCGACAAACGCCACCCGAAAGCTGATCGCTGGCAAACGATGCTGCCACCGCAGCGTCAAACGTACGAGACACAGAATTGTTTTCATTGGCCGCTAGCTTGGATTAATTGTGCGCAGCCGAGATCGAGGATTCGTCAATGCAGCGATTCGAAAATGCCCGCGAAGCGGCACTGGCGCTTCGTCCTGACGATCCGGTCTATTGCTTCCGCCCGCAGGTGCTGGAGGCCGATGCCAGGCAGTTCATGGGCATGTTCCCCGGCAAGACCGCCTATGCGGTCAAGACCAATGGCGAGCAGATCGTGCTGAAGACCTTGGTCGAGGCCGGCGTCGCCGCCTTTGACGTCGCTTCGCCCGGCGAATTCGCTGCCGTGCGCGCGGTCTCCCCCGATGCCGAGATGCTCTACATGCACCCGGTCAAGGCACAGTCGGATATCAAGCTGGCGCTGGAGAAATACGGCATCCGCGTCATTTCGCTCGACCATGAGGACGAAATCACCAAGCTGACGCGGGTGGTGCGGGCACTCGACATCGACCCCGGCTCGATCAGCGTGTTCGTGCGCATCCAGACGAAAGGGTCGGCGGCTTACGAACTGTCGAAGAAGTTCGGCGCCGGGCCGGCCTATGCGGTAGAGCTCGCCGAGCGGCTGAACCGCACCGGCTACAAGGTCGGCCTGTGTTTTCACGTCGGCAGCCAGATCGAGGATCCCGACACCTATGAGCGGGCGCTCGCCTCGGCCGACTGGGTGCGCAACCGGCTGACCTTCGACATCGCCGGGCTCGATGTCGGCGGCGGCTTTCCGGCCGAATACGGCCATGATCCCAACCGCAAGCAGATCGAGATGCCGTCGCTCGGCCAGATCATGTCCCGGCTTTCCGGGGACCTGAAGGAGTACCAGTTCGACCAGGTGCCGCTGGTGGCCGAGCCGGGCAGGGTGATCGTGGCGCGCTGTCTGTCGCTGATCGTGCGCGTGCTGTTGCGCAAGGGCAAGCGGCTCTACATCAATGACGGCATCTGGGCGTCGCTATCGGATTCATGGACCGGCAAGATCACGCTGCCGGCGCGCTTCATTCCCGATCCGGCGATCAGGACCCGCAATGGCGCTGAAAAGAACATTGTGCCGTTCAAGGTCTGCGGCGCGACCTGCGATTCCGTCGACATCCTGTCCAGGCCGTTCTGGCTGCCGGAAACCGTCGACACCGGCGACTGGATCGAAATCGGCCATATCGGCGCCTATTCGCTGTCGCTGCGCACACGCTTCAACGGCTTCTATCCAGACACATTCGTCGAGGTGACGACGCCTTTCGACGAGGGTGACGCGCCGCAAGGCTTTGCAAGTTTGGAGACGATGGCGGATTAGGCAGTAGGCAGTAGGCAGTAGGGATCGTTGATTATTCCGTCGCTTTGAATATCACCTTTGGCATTTGCCTAATCCCTACTGCCTACTGCCTAATTCCTACCCTTACGCCACTCCGCCCCCCGCCTGAATGTTCTCGCCGGTCAGCCAGCGGGCCTCGTCACTGGCCAGGAAGACCGCGACGTCGGCGACATCGTGCGGCGCGCCGATCCTGCCGAAGGGCGACATGCCGGCCGCTACGGCGCGGTCACGCTCGGGCAGCAGATCCGTGTCGGTGAAGCCCGGCGACAGCGCATTGACGGTGATGCCGCGCGATCCGAGTTCACGCGAGAGTACGCGGATGAACTGTTCGACGGCGCCCTTGCTGCCGAGGTAGAGCGCCGTCTGCGTGAAGAACATCTTCGTGCCGCCGGTGGAGACGGCGATGATGCGGCCACCGTCGCGCACCCGGCGCGCTGCTTCCTGCAGCGTGAAGAAGGTGCCCTTGGCATTGGTGCCGAAGACCTGGTCGAAATCGGCTTCGGTTGCTTCGGTCAGCGGTTTGATGACGGCGACGCCGACATTGGCGACGACGATGTCGATTGCGCCGAGCGTAGTCTCGGTCTCGTCAAACAGGCGGCGGACATCCGAAACGCTTGATATGTCGGCCTGGATGGCGATTGCCTTTCCTCCCTTGCCGGTGATGCCGGCGACGACCTCATCAGCGGCTTTCTGGTTGCCGACATAGTTGATGACGACTGCAGCGCCCTGGGCGGCGAGCCCTTCGGCGATGGCCCGGCCGATGCCGCGCGAACTGCCGGTGACGATTGCGGTTTTGCCGTGCAGAGACTGGGACATGACCAATTTCCTTCAACCATTCTGGCCCGCGGTTTTGCCCGCGATGTGGCCGATGGCTGAGAAATAGCGGCATGCAATTGATCGGATAATGACCTATTATCTGATTGGCTTGTTAATCCATGGATACATAATGCGCGGATCCGAATTCACTGAGCTCAAGGCATTTTCCGCCATTGTCGAAGAAGGCAGTTTCGTTCGTGCCGCAGCCAGGCTGCGTATATCGCCGCCGGCGCTCAGCCAGTCTATCCGGCAGTTGGAGGCGCGCGTCGGCGTCAGGCTCCTCAACCGCACGACGCGCAGTGTCTCCGCGACCGCGGCTGGTGATGCGCTTTTTTCGCGCCTTGCCGTCGCCTTTGGTGAACTGGAAAGCGCCATTGCCGATGTTCATGCGGCGCGCGACCGGCCGGCGGGTTCGCTACGCATCAATGTGCCGCGTGTCGCCGCCATGCGGTTCATCGCGCCGATCCTTGGGGACTTTCAGCGCAGCTATCCCGATATAACGCTGACCGTTATCGTCGATGACACGCTGGCCAACATCGTCGAAGGCCGGTTCGATGCAGGAATCCGGCTCGGCGAGCGGCTGGAGAAGGACATGGTGGCGGTGAAACTGAGCGAGGATTTGCAGATGGCCGCGGTGGCCGCTCCTGCCTACCTCGAGAACCGGGCCTTACCTCGTCATCCGCAGGAACTGCACCAGCACCAATGCATCAAATTCGAGTGGCCGGGCGGCGGCAACCTCTATCGATGGGAGTTCGCGCGCGGCAAACGAGCCCTCGAAATCGCCATCGAAGGCAGCCTGACCGTCAACGATACCGAACTGATGCTCAATGCCGTGCTGGATGGCGCGGGCATTGCGTACATGTTGGAATACCAGGTCCGGCCCTGGATCGAGCAGGGCAGGCTGGTCCGTTTTCTGGAAGGCTGGTCGCCCAGCTTTCCCGGCTTCTATCTATACCACCCAAGTTCGCGGCACGTGCCGCCGGCCCTGCGGGCATTCATCGATTTCGTGCGGGCGAGGAGAGTAGTGAGTAGTGAGTAGTGAAAAATTCCCTGCTGACTATTCCCTACTGACTACTCACCCCTTCACAGCTTCGCCAAAAGCTCCGGTGTCGGCCAGCCATCCACCGGCAGGCCAAGCCGCATCTGTTCCTTGCGGATCGCTTCGCGGGTGTTGGTGCCCAGAATGCCGTCGACCGTGCCGACGTCGTAGCCTCGGGCCTCGAGCTTGGTCTGCAGCGCCTTCATCTGCTCGTTGTTGAGGCCTTGGTCCGGGTTGCGCGGATCAAGCGGCGACGCGCCGGCGAGCCGCGCGGCGAGGTTGGCCGCGGTCAGCGCGTAGGTGAAGGACTGGTTCCATTCGAGATAGACGTCGAAATTGTCATAGGTGAGGAACGCCGGGCCCTTGCGGCCCATGGGCAGCGCCAGGCCGGCCTTGAGGCCCTTGTCGACAAGCGGCGAGCCGTCGGGATTGGTGACGCCCCACTGCGCCCATTGTGTCAGCGGCAATTTGTTGGTGCGCCCGGTCTGGTCCCAGGGCATCTCGTCGGGCACATGCACTTCCTGGATCCAGGGTTCGTCGCGCTTCCAGCCGCGCGACAGCACCTTGTTGGCGGTGGTCATGATGACGTCGGGCACGCTGTTGCGCAGATCGATCTTGCCGTCGCCGTCGCCGTCGACGCCCCTGGCCAGATAGTCCGAAGGCAGGATCTGCGTCTGTCCGATCTCGCCGGCCCAGGCACCCTTGACGTCGGCCGGCAGCACGCCGCGATCAATCAGCTCCAGAAGCGGCACCAACTGCTGGCGGAAAAGCTGGGGGCGCCGGCAATCATGCGAAAGCGTCACCAGCGCGCTCAGCGTGTGGAAATCGCCCTGCACGGCGCCGAAATCCGTCTCCAGCGCCCAGAAGGCGGTGATGACCGGCGCCTGCACGCCGAACTGCCGGTCTGCGCGGGCGAAGACGTCGGCGTATTTCTTCATGTTCGCCGCGCCTTGCTTCAGCCGGTAAGCCGAAATCATGCGGTTTGAGAATTCGATGAAGGTCTGGGTGAAGACGCCCTGGGCGCGGTCGCGCGCCAGCGCACGCTCGTCAAAGGTGGCGTCTTCCAGCGCGTCGAGACCGACAGCGCCGACACCGGCCGCCTTGGCTTCCGCCGCCACGCCCTGTTTCCAGGTTTCGAAGTCGCCGCCGCATTCCTGCGCCATCGCCGGCAAGGCCGTGGCGCACAGGAATAGCGCCGCGAGGGCTTGGGAACGCAGTCGCATCAGCTTCCTTTCGAAACGAAGAGGGTATTGTCGTGCCTGGCTGGAAACCCAATGCCCCTGGATTACCGGCGGTTGCACTCTTTACCACTGGCTGTGTCGAAAAGCAGGCGGCAGGCCCGGTGTCAACGGGTGTTCTGCCGCAGCCACTTATTCCATGCGGCTTCGCTGCCATTGAAGACGTTGATGTCCGATTTGCCGGTCATGCCGGGGACGATGCCGGTTCCGGTGTATTGCCAGAAGGTGAAGGGGTGGCTGCCGTATTTTTCGCGCGGGTGCCCGGCGACCGAGCGCAACCAGTAGGGATAGCCGCGGAAAGTCGACAGTTCGTTGTCGTCGAAGAAGTCGACCGAGGTGTAGATGATCGGCTTCTTGCCGTAATGCCGCTCGACGATCTGGAGGAAGGTGGTCATCTCCGCCCGCACCGTGGCGGCGTCGGGACGCAGCCTGCAGGTAGGTGATTTCGGGTTCCATTCCATGTCGAGCACCGGCGGCATGGCGGAGCGGTCGACAGGAACGTTCTGGATGAACCAGCGTGCCTGCTGGGCGGCCGGGGTGCAGAAATAGAAGAAATGATAGGCCGCGCGCGGAACGCCGGCGGCTTTCGTGCGCGCCCAATGCTCGTTGAAATACTCGTCGAAGCGGTCGCCGCCTTCGGTCGCCTTGACGAAGGCGAAGGAAATGCCGCTCGCCTTGGCCGTCGGCCAGTCGACCGAGGTCTGGTACTTGGAGACGTCGGTGCCGTGAACGGCATAGTTCCACGGCGCGCCGCTGTCCCATTCATGCGGCTTGGAATCCTCGAAGCGCGGCGCGCGCACGGCGACCGTCGGGCTGCTGGAAGCGGATGGCGACAGCGGCGACAGATCGTCCACGGTCGAGCAGGCGCCAAGCAGCGTCAGCATGAAAAGGGCCGCAAGACGGCGCATCACAACTTCCAAGCCGGAATCAGCCGGTCGCTGATGGGTCTGTGAACCGATGGCCGACGATTGGTCGAGCCCCCTCCAGGCGATCGCCCCACAGCATCGCCCAGCATATCCCTTTTCGTGCATGTCGTTGTCCCAAAACCGCTGCGCGGTTTGGGCGACATGCATCCATGTGATCGCCGATCATGGTTGATAATCCGTTGACGGCGCTCGACAAGAGCCCTGATTTTGCGGAAGCAATGGCGGCAATTCGATGACATAAGGGGCGGGCGAAGGCCCGGGAGGCAACAGATGCGGATTGTCGTCAAAATCGTCAAATGGCTGCTTGGCCTGATCGTGCTGGCGGTCGCCGCGCTGTTTGTCTGGCTCTACATCGCGCCGCCCGAACTGATCCGCGTCGGTTCCGGCTATTCGGCCAAGATCGTCTGCTCCAACGTCTTCATCGCCGGGCGCGACGCCAATGAGGTGCTTGCCGTCGATGTGCAGGCGCCAGGCCACCCGCTGCTGCGGCTGATGCGGGTCTCGGTCGACAAGAACCGGGGAACGGTTTCGGCGGGCCTGCTGGGCTTCCTCGGCAAGAGCGAGGCGGTTTCCCGCGATGGGCTGGGCTGCGCCTCGATTCCCGACGGCGATGTCGGCAAGGCACGGCGCACAGCCGTCCATGTCGAGCCTTCGGCAACCAGCCAGAATACGCTGTGGCCCGAGGGCGAGCGGGTCGAGGCATCGCAGGATCCGGTGATTGCCAAGCTGCTCGACGACGCGGCGCTGACCGGCACAGGCATGCGCGCGGTGGTCGTGGTCAAGAACGGCCGCGTCATTGCCGAACGCTATGGCGACGGCTTTTCCGCCAAGACGCCGCTGCTCGGCTGGTCGATGACCAAGACGGTGAACGCCGCCATCGTCGGCACGCTGGTCAAGGACGGCAAGATGGCCATCGACAACAAGGGCCTGTTCGCGCCGTGGAAGGCCGACGGCCGCGCCGCCATCAGCCTTGCCGACATGATGGCGATGTCGAGCGGGCTGGAGTTCAACGAGGATTATGGCGACGTCGCCGATGTCACGCGCATGCTCTATCTCGAACCCGACATGGCGGGCTTTGCCGAATCAAAGCCGCTGGCGGGCGAGGTCGGCAAGGTGTTCTCCTATTCGAGCGGCACGGCGGTGATGCTGTCGCGGCTCTGGCAGGACGCGATCGGCGACAAGGCCAAGGCGCTGACATGGCCGCGCACGGCTCTGTTCGAGCCGCTCGGCATGCACAGCGCGGTGCTCGAAACCGACGAGCAGGGCACCTTCGTCGGCTCGTCCTATCTCTATGCCACGGCGCATGACTGGGCTCGCTTCGGCCAGTTCCTGCTGCAAGGCGGGGTGTGGAACGGCAACCAGGTGCTGCCGGCCGGCTTCGTAGATTGGATGCGCGAACCGGCGCCCGCCTCGAAAGTCTACGGCAAGGGCCAGCTGTGGATCGAGGCGCCGGGTGATGAGGAGAACCCTGGTGCCGGCGTCGCGGCCGGCCTGCCCAAGGACACCTACTGGATGGAGGGGCATGACGGACAGACGGTCGCCATCATTCCCTCGGAGCAACTGGTGATCGTGCGGCTGGGGCTGACGCCAGCCAAAGTCGGCTATCGCCCGCAGACGATGGTAGGTGCGCTGGTGAAGGCGCTGCACTAGCTCCCTTTACCTCCCCTTGATGGGAAGGGTCGGCGCGCAGCGCCGGGGTGGGTGCCTAGCGCGTCACTCCCACCCGCGCCTTCGGCGCGACCTCCCCAATCGAGGGGGAGGTGAGCTTGCGCGGCCCAATCACGCAAAGCCACGCATAGCCGCGATAAAGCGTTCTGAATCGGAACGTTGCGCCGGTTCGCCGAGATTCCGATTCCAGAACTTCGCGCAGCGATTCACGCGGCGTGACGTGGAATTTCTTGAGCCAGCCGCGCAGCAAAGTACGGAACCAGCCCGGCAGGCCTTCCTGCTGGCCGAAATCGACGATGTGCAGCGAGCCGTTGGGGGATAGTGCGGCGAGTGCCGCCGACACCGTCTTTTCCCAGCCTGGGATCATCGACAGCGAATAGGAGACGAAGACGCGGTCGAAGTGCTTGATACCGTAAAGTGCCGCGGGGTCGAAATCGGTGGCGTCGCCTCGTGCCAGCGTGACGCGGCTGGACAGGCCTTCGCGGTCGATCGCCTTGCCGGCCGTCTCCAGCATCTCGGCCGAGATGTCGAGGCCGAAGAAGCGGGCATCGGGATGGCGGCGCGCTGCCAGGATGATGTTGCGGCCGGTGCCGCAGCCGAGTTCCAGCACGGTGCCGCCTTGCGGCACCTCAAGCCCATCGATCAGCCGGTCGCGGCCGAGCAGATAGTATTTGCGGGTCAGGTCGTAGATGTGGCGCTGCCAGCGGTAGACGCCGTCCATCAGTTCGGCATGGTTGGCCTTGAATTCGGGGTTGGCCGGCAGCTCGGTCGTGCTCATGCGGCGCGCTTCACATAGAGGTGGAAGCCGCCATAGATGGCCGAGCGGTCGCGGGCCGAGAATTCGCGCGAGGCCTCGTCCTGATAGTCCCACTGGTCGAGCAGCGAGGTCGACACGCGGCCCGGCAGCAGGCTGGGCTCGGCGGCGGTGCGGAAAATGACGCGGGCGCCAGCCGACGCGGTGCGGCTGATTTCCGACCACAGCGCGTTGAGCTGGTCATCGGTCATCCAGTCCTGCGCGTCGAGCAGGATGAAGCGGTCGACGGTGCCCGCATCCTTGCCGGCGAGGAACTCGATGAGATTGGCATGGTGGATGGCGACGCGGTCGACATTGCCGCGGATGGTTTCGTAGTTCTGCTTTTCCAGATAGGCGGGCAGGGCGGCCTCACCTGGATTTGGATAGCGGCGGGCAAAGGCCTGCCAAGCGAAATAATTGTTTTCCAGGGGAAAATCGCAGGCGAGCTTTTCCAACCGGGCCTTCAGAACGCTGGCCATTGTGCCGTCGCCTGATGTGATCAGGGAATCGTACTGCGCCGGCGGAATACCGAGGCCGAACAGCGAAGCTTTGCGCGAGGTCGCCCATTTCAAGAGCTTCCTGTCGAAGACCGGCGCCAGTTCCTCGTTGAAGAAGCGGCGCTGCTCGCCGATGTTCCTGGCTTCCATCATGCGGGCCGGATTGACCCCGAAGAATTTCGCCGTGCGATGGCCCATGGCGATGAACAGGCCGAGCAGGCCGGTCTGGTAGAAATTGCGGTCGAAAACACCGATGCGACGGCGACCACGCCAGTTGCGGCGTTCCCAATAGTGGCGGCTGACCGGATCGAGATGCGGCGCGATGAAACGGTCGTAGGCTTGCGAATTGTGGCTGGTGTCGGCGGCGCCGAAGAAGCGGAAGAGGTCGCCCTGCGAGGGCAGGTGGCGCACCGCCTCCAGCTTCATGCGGTTCAACGCGATGTGGGCGGCGTTGAGGTCGACGGCGTCGATCCGTGCCGGCGATCGGGTCAGATAGGCCAGGATGTTGCAGCCGCCGGAAGCAATTGTGACGATGCGATGGCCCTGACCAAGCTGCATGGCCTCCATGTCGACATCGGGGTCTTCCCAGATCTGCGGATAGACGAGGCCGGAAAACAGGAAGGCGAACAGCCGCTCGGAGATGCCGGCTTTGGAAAGGGCGCGGTTCTGGTAGACGGCCTTTCCAACTTCCTTGCCGCGGCGAAAAACCAGATCCGAGGAGACGTCCGTCATGGCAAAGTGATTCCCCATTTGCTTTGGCGCAAGCGGGTAGCGCAGCGTCATGACAGGCCGGTGACAGCCTGTTGACGTGTTCTTTACAGCTTGCCAAACCCGCCCGGCGTCGGCGTCGTTAGGATCACCGCATCACCGGCGTCGAGTACGGTCTGGTCGCAGGCCTTCAGCATCTCGATCACGCCATCCTTGCGGCGGATCTTGGTCGAGCCGACCTTGCCGTCGCCGCCACCGTCCAGCCCCTGCGGCGGGCGGTCGCGGTGCGAGGACAGGATCGCGCATTCCATCTTCTCGAGGAAGCGGATGCTGCGTTTGGTGCCGTCGCCGGCGCTCCATTTGCCCTTGCCGCCGGATCCCTGGCGGATGTGGAAATCCTCCAGCACCACGGGAAAGCGCAGTTCCAGCACTTCGGGATCGGTGAGGCGCGAATTGGTCATGTGGGTGTGCACGCCCGAGGTGCCGGCAAAGCCGCGGCCGGAGTTCATGTGGCCGGCCGGCGAGCCGGAGCAGATCGTTTCGTAATACTGGTACTTCTTGTTGCCGAAGGTCAGGTTGTTCATCGTGCCCTGCGCATTGGCCATGGCGCCCATGGCGCCGAACAGCGCGTTGGTGACATGCTGCGAAGTCTCGACATTGCCGGCGACCACGGCGGCGGGGTAGGCGGGCTTCAGCATGCAGCCGTCGGGAATGACGATGTTGATGGGCCTGAGGCACCCGGCATTCATCGGGATCATGTCCTCGACCATGACGCGGAAGGCGTACAGCACCGCGGCGCGGGCCACCGGCTCCGGCGCGTTGAAATTGTTCTTCATGACTGGCGACGTGCCGGTGAAGTCGACCGTCGCCTCGCGCTTTTGCCGGTCGACCGATATCTTCACCTTGATCACCTGGCCGGTATCGGTGGGATATTCATAGGCCGATGTGTCGGGCAACCGCTCGATCACCCGCCGCACGCTCTCGGCCGCATTGTCCTGGACATGGCCCATATAGGCCTCGACGACATCGAGGCCGAAATGCGCGACCATCTTGCGCAGTTCGGCGACGCCTTTCTCATTGGCGGCGATCTGCGCCTTGAGGTCGGCAATGTTCTGGTGCGGGTTGCGGGCCGGGTAACGGTGGTCGGTGAGCAGCGAATGCAGCTCCTTTTCGCGGAATCTTCCGCGGTCGACGATGCGTAAATTATCGAACAGCACGCCTTCCTCGTCGACCGTGGTGGCGAGCGGCGTCATCGAGCCGGGGGCGGTGCCGCCTATATCGGCGTGGTGGCCGCGCGAGGCGACGTAGAACAGGATCTCTTTCTGGGTGTCGTCGAAGACCGGCGTCACCACGGTGATATCAGGCAGATGCGTGCCGCCATTGTAGGGGGCGTTCAAGGCAAAGACGTCGCCTGGGTGGATGTCGCCGGAGTTCAGCCGGATGATGGTTTCGACGGAGCGGTCCATGGAGCCGAGGTGCACCGGCATGTGCGGCGCGTTGGCGACCAGCGCCCCGGTGTGGTCGAAGACGGCGCAGGAAAAATCCAGTCTTTCCTTGATGTTGACGGAATAGGCGGTGTTCTGCAGCGTGACACCCATCTGCTCGGCGATCGACATGAACAGGTTGTTGAAGACTTCGAGCATCACCGGATCGGCGTCGGTGCCGAGGGCGGCGGCGCGGGCTTTCCTTGCCGTGCGGCGGATCACGACATGGTTGAGGTTGGTGATTTCGGCCTGCCAGCCTGGCTCGACGACAATGGTCTGGTTCGGTTCGATGATGAGTGCGGGGCCTGTGACCAGATTGGATGGGCGCAGGTTCTCGCGACGATGGATCCCGGCTTCATGCCACCGGCCTTCGGTGTAGATGCGCCGCGTTCCGGAAGCGCCGGCTTCAACCCGTGCGGGTCCTGCGGGCGCATAGGCTTCGGCGCTGCTCTCGCCGATTTCGCTGCCCTCGACGCCGACCGTCTCGACGATCATCGGCTTGTCGTCATAGACGAAGCCGAATTGCGCCTTGTGGGCGATTTCGAAGTCGCGCTTTGCCTGGAAAATCGAGTCGCTTTCGAAATTCACCGGCAGCGTCGTGTCTGTGCCGTCATAGCGGATGTGCAGCACGGGCTTGGCGGCCACCGCGTCCTCGGCGATGCCTTGCACCGCCAATTCGGCGATCACGGCCTTTTTCAAGGTAGCGATGAGGGCGGCGATCTCGGTTCGGGACTCCTCGGCAAGCGGCTTGAGCAATGCCTGCTGGCGCGAGGCAAAGACCGACGCCAGGCCGATGCCATAGGCCGAAAGCAGGCCGGAAAAGGGGTGGATCAGCACCGCTTCCATGCCGAGCGCATCGGCGACCAGGCATGCGTGCTGGCCGCCGGCGCCGCCGAAGCAGTTGAGCAGATATTCGGTGACATCGTAGCCGCGCTGCACGGAAATCTTTTTGATGGCGTTGGCCATGTTCTCGACGGCGATGGTGACGAAGCCCTCGGCAACCGCTTCCGGCGAGCGGCCGTCACCGATCTGGTCGGCCAGTGACGTGAATCTTGCCCGCACGGTCTCGACGTCGAGCGGCTGGTCCTGGCCGGGGCCGAAGATCGCCGGGAAGAAATCGGGCTGCAATTTGCCGAGCATCACATTGGCGTCGGTGACGGCCAGCGGGCCGCCGCGCCGGTAGGCGGCGGGGCCGGGATTGGCGCCCGCTGAGTCCGGTCCGGCGCGAAAACGGCCGGCCTCGTAATGCAGGACCGAACCGCCGCCGGCGGCGACGGTGTGGATGCGCATCATCGGCGCGCGCACGCGCACGCCGGCGACTTCGGTGTCGAAGGCGCGCTCGTACTCGCCATCGTAATGGGCAACGTCGGTGGAGGTGCCGCCCATGTCGAAGCCGATGACCTTATCGAAGCCGGCTAGTTTGGCCGTCTCGACCATGCCGACGACGCCGCCGGCGGGACCCGACAACAGCGCGTCCTTGCCCTGGAACATGTCGGCGGCGGTGAGGCCGCCCGACGACATCATGAACATCAGGCGAGGGGACTGGTCGCTCTCTCCCGCCGCGCCCAGCTCTCCCGCCACCCTTTGCACATAGCGCGACAGGATGGGCGACAGATAAGCGTCGACCACGGCGGTGTCGCCGCGGCCGACCAGCTTGATCAGCGGCGAGACCTCATGGCTGACCGAGATTTGGGCGAAACCGATTCTGCGGCAGACCTTCGCTACCGCCTTCTCGTGATCCGGGTATTTCCAGGCATGCATGAAGACGATTGCGACAGCGTCGATGCCGTCTGCCTTGGCCTGCTCGATCGCCGCCCGGCAAGCCGCGATGTCGAGCAGCCGTTCGACGCTGCCATCGGCGAGCACGCGCTCGTCGATCTCGATGACGCGCTCATAGAGCTGCTCGGGAAGGATGATCTCCTTGGCGAAGATGTCGGGCCGCGCCTGGTAGGCGATTCTCAGCGCATCGCGAAACCCCTTTGTGATGAGCAGGAGCACGCGGTCGCCCTTGCGCTCCAGAAGCGCGTTGGTGGCGACCGTGGTCCCCATCTTGATATCGCCAATCACACCGGACGGGACCGCTGCGCCGGGTTCCAGGCCGAGCAGGTCGCGGATGCCCTGGATGGCGGCATCGGCATAGGCTTCGGGGTTCTCCGAAAGCAGCTTGCGCGGATGCAGCCCCCCTTTCGGGTCACGGCCGATGACATCGGTGAAGGTGCCGCCGCGATCGATCCAGAAATCCCACTTCGCGGCCATGGCTGTCTCCGATATTTTTCGTTTTCAGCCTTCGTTGTTAATGCGCCAAGGCGCCGGCAGCAACGCATCCCGTTGATGTTACACGCGGAAACGCAACGTTACGAAACTCATGGCTGCGTCGCGCATTTCCTCTTCGACCGTTCACCGCAACGTGAGCGTGTGTCGAAG
Organism: Mesorhizobium sp. 43Arga; assembly: GCF_053714255.1. Lineage (NCBI taxonomy): Bacteria > Pseudomonadati > Pseudomonadota > Alphaproteobacteria > Hyphomicrobiales > Phyllobacteriaceae > Mesorhizobium > Mesorhizobium sp. 43Arga. The sequence goes on along the minus strand of NZ_JBSKBO010000002.1, from coordinate 525,998 downwards.
GAGAGATGTTATGAAAAAGCTTATTCTGGCTTCCGTGTCCGCCTTGGTCCTGCTGGGCGTCGCGGCCTGCAGCGACAGCGGCAAGGGCACTGACAACACCACCACGCAGAGCACCAATCCGCCGGCCGCGGAGCAGCCGATGAAGCCTGCGGCTCCGGCCGATAAGTCGACCAAGCCTGCCGAGCCGGCTCCGGCAACGCCTGCTCCTGCGCCCGCGCAGTAGTTTGTAAGCTGTAAAGCGTGTCTTGGGAGGAAGGCCGGCTTCATGCCGGCCTTTTCTCGCCTGTCGGGGTGGCTGTCGTTCACAAGCCCGTTATTGGCTTGATAGCATGGACCGGTTCGCTCTAAGAAGCGGCCATGTCGATTTGGGACCGCCTCGGCGACTTCATCACACGGGTATCGTCTTCAGCCTCGTCGGGCGTTGCCGATGTCGTGGAGGCCGTGCGCACGGTTTTTTCCGGCGATGCGGACCTGCGCCGCCGTGTCGCCTTCTCGGTGGCCATGATCGCGCTCTCGGCCAAGATGGCCAAGGCCGACGGCATTGTCACCCAGGATGAGGTGCGTGCCTTCCAGGAAATATTCGAAGTGCCGCCGAAGGAGACGCGCAACGTCGCGCGACTGTTCGATCTCGCCCAGCGCGACGTGGCTGGTTTCGAAACCTATGCCGAGCGCATGGCACAATTGTGCGGTTCCGGGCATTCCAATTGCGTGATGCTGGAAGACATACTCGATGGCCTGTTCCACATCGCCAAGGCCGATGGGCTGGTGCATGAACGCGAGGGCATCTTCCTGCACCGTATCGCCGAGATCTTCCGCATCGACGAGGCGCATTACGAGTCGATCCTGGCCCGGCACGTCAATCTTGGCGCCGGCGACCCCTATCTCGTGCTCGGCATCGAGCGCGGCAAGCCGTTCGAGGAGGTCAGGAAGCGGTACCGCAAGCTGGTCTCCGACAACCATCCCGACCGGCTGATCGCGCGCGGCCTGCCGCAGGAATTCATCAAGATCGCCACGACCAGGGTCGCGGCGATCAATGCCGCCTATGAGATGATCGAGCGGGGCCTGCGGCACGTATGAGCGGCTTCCTGCCCGACGAGCCGAGCGCCGAGGTCAGGGTGTCGCCGAATTTCGGCCCAAGGCGCGATGCGCTGAAACCCGACATGATCGTGCTGCACTATACCGGCATGGCGACCGGGGCCGGAGCGGAAGCGTGGCTGTGCGATCCGGAGAGCGAGGTTTCATCGCACTATCTCGTCCATGAGAATGGCCACATCGTGCAGATGGTCCGCGAAAGCGACCGCGCCTGGCACGCCGGCAAGAGCTCCTGGTTCGGACGCACCGATATCAATTCCTGCTCGGTGGGCATCGAGATCGTCAATCCTGGCCATTCGCTGGGCTATCCCGGGTTTCCCCGGCGCCAGATCGAGGCGGTGATCGGCCTGTGCAAGGGAATTGCCGCGCGGCATGCGGTCCCCGCCATGCGGGTGCTGGCGCATTCCGACGTGGCGCCGGGCCGCAAGATCGATCCGGGCGAGAAGTTCCCGTGGGCCGCCCTGTTCACGGCCGGCGTCGGCCATCTGGTGCCGGCCGCACCCATCAGGCGCGGAGCCGTATTGATGCCCGGCGACCACGGTGCCGATGTCGAGGCGCTGCAGTCTATGCTGGCGCTCTATGGCTATGGCGTTGAGATATCAGGCATTTTCGACCATCAGACCCAAATTGTCGTCGAGGCCTTCCAACGGCATTTCCGGCCGCGTCTGGTCGACGGGCTGGCCGATGGCTCGACCATGCGCACGCTACAGAAGTTGCTTGCCTCCGTGAGAGGCTAACGCGAGGGCAAGGCGTTGCCCAAGTAATCTTTTCGCCTGTCAGGTTACAAACTGTCACTCAAAGTGACTTGCCCCGCCTTCATTGACGCCAATTCGGGCCTCAAAGGGCAATTCGTACAGTTTGTCGGACCTCTAGCCCCCGGATGTTCCGATATTATTCAAGCCACGCCGCGCGAAAATCTTCGCGTGGTCCAGACAGAATAGGATCACATGCAGAAATTGACCGTTGTAACGGCAGCTCTTGCTGCCGGCGTAATGACTTTTGCCTTTAGCGCGGCTGACGCCGCGCCGGTAAGCCCACGGGCCGATCAGGGGCTCGTCGCGGTGACCGCCAAGGGCAAGGCCATTTCAGCCAAAAGCAGCAGGACCCTGAAGGCAACGGCGAAGCGCGCTTCCGCCAAGGTGGAAAAAGCCAGCTGGACCAAGGCGAAGAAATCCTCCGCCAAAAGGCAGACGAAGCGTGGCCGCAAGACCGTCGACATGACAACAACGGCATCGATCGGTCTCAGGAACGTCGCAGCGTCGACGGCGGCCGTGGCCAGCAGCGGCCAGTACTCGGCGATCGTCGCCCGCTATGCTGCAAGCTACGGCGTTCCGGTGTCGCTGGCCAACGCCGTCATCACGATCGAGAGCAACTATCGGCCGAACATGGTCGGCAGCGCCGGCGAGATCGGCCTGATGCAGATCAAGCCGGCGACGGCGCGGATGATGGGCTACAACGGTTCGGCCAAGGGGCTGTTCGATCCCGACACCAACATCAAATACGGCATGAAGTATCTCGCCTTGGCGCAGAACCTTGGCGGTGGCACGACCTGTGGCACGATCCTGAAATACAATGCCGGCCATGCCGCGACGCGGATGAACCCGATCTCGGCCGCCTATTGCAGCAAGGTCAAGGTTCAGATGGCCGCCCTTTGATTGCAAGTTGCGAGAGCCGGCGGACAAGCCGGCTTTTTCATTTGCGTTTTCCCGGCTGAACCCCTTTATACGCCTTGCCAGCTGGCTGGGCGGCCGCACTCGCAAACGCCGAAAGGCCGCGAGTGAGGAAAGTCCGGGCTCCATGGAGACACGGTGCCGGTTAATGGCCGGCGGGGGCGACCCCAGGGAAAGTGCCACAGAAAGCAAACCGCCACGACTTTGTCGGGGTAAGGGTGAAAGGGTGGGGTAAGAGCCCACCGCGCGACTGGCAACAGGAGCGGCACGGTAAACCCCACCGGGAGCAAAACCGAATAGGGGCGGTGCGAGGGGAAACCCTCGAGGGCTGTTTCCGGCTCACCGTCCGGGTAGGTTGCGTGAGGCGCATGGCAACATGCGCCCAAGATGAATGGCCGCCACGTTCTCGTCCCGCAAGGGCGAGGGCCATACAGAACCCGGCTTACAGGCCAGCTGGCAGTTTTCGCCCTCGAAGAGAAATCCTTTGAGATCAGCAGGTTGCGCCCTCGGGCGCGCCTGTCGATTCTAGTCTTTTCACCTGTTCGCCTGCAAGAACCAGGCTCGACCGTCACTTGAAGCTGGTGCGATTAAATCGTACCATAATCCGAGAACGGCACCAGGAGCCTATCATGGGACAGGTCGACAAGCGCAGCATCACGCTGTCGCCGGAACTGGCGCAAGCGGTGGACGACGTGGTCGCCGCCGGCGAATATGCCTCGGCGAGCGAGGTCATCCGCGATGCGCTGCGGCAATGGAAGGACCGTCGCGATCTCTTCGGCTATACGATCGAGGAGTTGCGTAGGCTGGTGCAGGAGGGGATCGACAGCGGCCCGGGACGATTTGCATCGATGAATGAAATCAACGCCGAGGCACGGAGACGCTTGCGATCTGACGACGCGGCATGAATTCCTGCCCATCGTCCGGAACGCACGCGCGGAAGATGGTCTGATCTCGATCTGCCTTCATATTGCGCGCGACAACGAGGCCGCAGCCGATCGGCTGCCCGACCGCTTCGAGGCGCGGTGGCAGCAACTGGCTTCCTTTCCCTCCTCAGGCGCGCCACGTGACGACATCGCGCCCGGCATCTGTCATCTGGTCGTCGGCGAGTATCTCACTCTGTATCGCCTCACTGACGACGCGATCGAAATTCTTCGCGTGCTGCACGGCCATCGCGACATCGAGGCCGAAGACCTCGGTTCGTGACCAGTCCGTCAGCCGCTGATCCTGTCCAGCGACATCTCGATCGCCTTCCAGAGTTCTTCCACCGGTTCGCAGCCGACCGACAGGCGTATAAAACCTGGCGGCACCGCATCGCCTCGCTTCGAGCGTCGTTCGGCCGAGGTGTGGACGCCGCCGAACGAGGTCGCGGCCTCTATCAATGGGCAATTGTCGATGAAATCCTCGGCCTTGTCCTCCGAGGCGAGTTCGAACGAGATGAGGAAGCCGAAGCGCTCCATCTGGGCGCGGGCAAGGTTGTGCGACGGGTCGCCATTGAGGCCGGGAAAACGCAGGCCACGCACCGCGCGATGCCCCTTCAGCCGTTGCGCGATCGTTTCGGCCGACGAGCACATGCGGTCGAAGCGCACCTCCAGTGTTTCGAGGCCGCGATGCACCAACCAGGCCTCGAACGGTCCCGGAATGCCGCCGGCCATTGCGCGCCAGTCCGTCACCTTGGTGACGATGTCGGCGTCGCGGCTGGCGACATGGCCGAACAGCACGTCGGAGTGGCCGTTGACCGCCTTGGTGTCGGCGGAGACGACGATGTCAGCACCGAAGTCGAGCGGGCGCTGGCCGAATGGCGTCATCGTCGTGTTGTCGACGACAAGGACCCCGCCTTGTTCGTGGGCAGCCTTGGCGATCGCCGAGATGTCGCAGATGTCCAGCCGCGGGTTGGACGGGGTTTCCACGAAGACCAGCGAATAGCCTTTGAGACCGCCGTCAAGGAAGGTCGGCGTCGGCCTTGTGTCGCAAACTATGCCGAGCGGCTTCAGGAAGCGTTCGGCCATCGCGCGCGTGGCATGGTAACCGTCCGCCGGCAGGAGCACGCGATCGCCGGATTTGAGGAGCGCGAAAAACACGGCCGAAATCGCGCCCATTCCGGAGGGAAAACTCACGCATTGGGCGTCTTCCAGATGGCCGAGCACATGTTCCACGGCGCGCCAGGTCGGGTTGTCGTAGCGGCCATATTGATCGACCCCGGTCTCGACGCCCGGTGTGTGGAAGATCGAAGCCATGGTCAACGGCAAGGGGATCGGGTCGCCGCTGGCGAAGTCGCGGCTGCGCAAATGGGAAAGTTCGGCGGCGCGTGACTTTGCCGTCTCGGACATGAGCTCGATCCTTGTTTTTTGGGCGGAAGACGTCGCTCGACGCTATGCGGGCGGGTGATCGGCGGCAAGCCACCTCTTTTTGGGCCAGAGGGCTCTAAACCCTTCGTTAGGCTTAATGATCCATAAAGGCGAGACGTGCCGTAACGGCTGCTCGGATTGGTCGCGATGCGCGTGTTTGTGAAGCCTATTCCCGTTGACGCCCATAGTGCCCCATGATATCCCATCGAGACATCAAAGCCTTCGTTCCGTGTCAAGGTAAAGCGTACGCCAATCGGGCAGCCGCGGCGGCTGCGCGTTTGCCGGTTTTTGCCCGTGCGAGCGAGGCTGATACGGGGCAGGGAACGCGCAGCGGCGGCGCGGACGAGACGATGAAGAGGGGTGCGGCGGCGCAAGCGGCTGTAACGTTTAATGGACCGGTTTCTGTCGAACACGGTGAGCAGGATCGATGCGAAGGGGCGGGTGTCCGTCCCGGCGCATTTCCGCGCCGTCGTGCAGAAGCGCGGCTATTCGGAACTCTACGCACTGCGCTGCCTGGACCTGCCGGCGATGGATGTTGGCGGGCTCGACCTGCTCGATCGTTACGAGCAGCGCATCGCCAAGGAAGATCCCTTCCTGCAGACGGCGGACGACATGTCGTTCTTCTGCCATGGCGATGGAGCGTTCTTGAAACTCGACCAGGACGGCCGCATCACGATGAGCGATTTCATTCGCGAGCATACCGGCATCTCGGCGGAGGTGGCCTTTGTCGGGCGCGGCAATTTCTTTCAGATCTGGGAGCCGGGACGGCTTGCTGCCTATGGGGCGCAGGCGCGGGCCAGGCTTTTGCAGCTTCGGCAGGGGACGAAGCCTGGGGAGCGACCGGAATGACGGTGGGCCACGGCGATGACGTCCACGCCGTTGGCGGATCGGTCCGCCACATTCCGGTCCTCCTTGGCGAAGTGCTCGAGGCACTGGCGCCGGCGGAGCGCGGCATCATCATCGACGGCACGTTCGGCGCCGGCGGCTACACCAGGGCCATTCTGGCGACCGGCGCCTCCGTCGTGGCGATCGACCGCGATCCCGACGCCATCGCCGCCGGGCGCGATCTCGAGGCGCAGTCGGGCGGCAGGCTGAGGCTGGTGCAGGCGCCGTTCTCGACGCTGGACGAGCATGTCGAAAGCGCCGACGGCGTCGTGCTCGACATTGGCGTGTCCTCCATGCAGCTCGACCAGGCCGAACGCGGCTTTTCCTTCCGTTTCGACGGGCCGCTCGACATGCGCATGGCGCAGGCGGGGCTGAGCGCCGCCGATGTCGTCAACAGTTTCAAGCCGGGCGACCTTGCCCGCATCTTCGGCTTCCTCGGCGAGGAGCGCCATGCCGGCCGCATCGCCCGCATGATCGAGGCGCGCCGCGAAAAGAAGCCATTCGAGCGCACGCTGGAACTGGCCGACGCCATCGAGACGCATATCGGCCGCGCGCCCAAGGACAAGATCCATCCGGCGACCCGCGTCTTCCAGGCGCTGCGCATCTTCGTCAACGATGAACTCGGCGAACTGGCCAAGGCGCTGTTCGCGGCAGAACGCGCATTGAAGCCCGGCGGGCGGCTCGTCGTGGTGACGTTCCATTCGCTGGAAGACCGCATCGTCAAGCGCTTCATCGCCGACCGCGCCGACGTCGCCACCGGCTCACGTCATCTGCCCGAGGCGCATGCGCGCACCGCGACCTTCCGCAAGGCCGGCGGCGGCGTGACGGCGGGCGATGCCGAGGTCGCTGCCAATCCGCGCGCCCGCTCGGCCAGGTTGCGCGCGGCGACCCGCACCGAGGCGCCGGCGCGCGCCGGCGATTTTTCGATTTTCGGCCTTCCAAAGCTTCCCGGCATCGATCGGCCGGGGGAGAGGTAAGCACGTGTTCCGTACCAGCGACATTGTCCTGATCGCCGTCATGGTTTCGGCGGCGGCCCTGACCTACAAGACCAAGCGCGAGGCCGAGGACCAGTTGGCGGCGGTGCAGAAGATCCATAACCAGATACGCTATGAGGAGGAGACGATCGACCTGCTCAAGGCGGACTGGAGCCTGCTCACCCAGCCGTCGCGGCTGCAGAAGCTCGCAGAACTCTACAAGTCGCAGCTCGCACTCGAGCCGGTCAGCGCCCGCCAGATCGTCGGCCTGGGCGACCTGCCGGCCAAGGCCCTGGACATCCAGGACATTCTGAACGGACGCCAGGGCGGCATGGCCGACAATTCCGACAAGGCGCCCGCGGACGGCAAGGATCCCGTCGTGACCGGAGGCATCGCCCAATGATCGGCAAACTGCTGAAGCGTCGCGCCAGGACGGGTGAAGACAGATCGATCGTCGTCGAGGGTGCCCGCAAGGCGACCGGCGGCAAGGGCAAAGCGCGCATCGTGATGACGATGGCGGTGTTCTTCGGCATCTTCTCGATCATTTCAGGGCGGCTGGTCTATCTCGGTTTCCAGACGCCAGACCTGTCGGGCGGTCCGCAGAGCCGGGTGACGGCATCGCGGCCCGATATTGTCGACCGCAATGGCGAAGTGCTGGCGACCGACATCAAGACGGCGTCGCTGTTCGCCGAACCGCGCCGCATCGTCGATGCCGACGAGGCGATCGAGAAGCTGTCGACCGTGCTGCCGGAGATCGATTACGAGCAAACCTACCACAAGCTCAAGAGCGGCGCCGGCTTCGTCTGGCTGCAGAGGCAGCTGACGCCCAAGCAGCAGTCCGACATCATGCAACTCGGCATTCCCGGTTTCGGCTTCCGCACGGAGAAGCGCCGTTTCTATCCGAGCGGCGAAACCTCGTCCTACATTGTCGGCCTGACCAACATCGACAATCAGGGCATCTCCGGCATGGAGAAATATATCGACGAGCAGGGCCTGAGCGACCTGCAGGCGTCGGGCCTGGCGGTGGCCAAGGACCTGCAGCCGGTCAAACTTTCGATCGACCTGCGCGTCCAGCATGTGGTGCGCGACGAGATCGCCGCCGGCCTGGAGCGCTATCGTGCCATCGGTGCCGGCGCCGTCGTGCTCAACGTCAAGACCGGCGAAGTCATCGCCATGGCCTCGGTGCCGGATTTCGATCCGAACAATCCTTACAATGCACAGGAAAAGGACCGGCTGAACCGGATGTCGGCGGGCCTCTATGAGATGGGCTCGACCTTCAAGAGCTTCACCTCGGCCATGGCGCTCGATTCCGGCAAGGCGACGATGAACAGTCGTTTCGACGCTTCGCATCCGATCCGGGTCGGCCATCAGGCCATCCACGATTTCCACGGCAAGAACCGTGTGCTGTCGTTGCCGGAGGTGTTCCTCTATTCGTCCAACATCGGTTCGGCCAGGGAGGCCGAGCTGGTCGGCATCGAGGGGCACCGGGAATTCCTGCATCGCCTTGGCATCCTGGAAAGGATGCAGACCGAACTGCCGGAAGTCGCCCGCCCGACGGAACCAAAGGTCTGGAAACAGGTCAATTCGTTCACCATCGCCTTCGGCCATGGCGTGTCGACGACGCCGCTCCAGGCGGCTGTCGGCTGCGCGGCGCTGATGAATGGCGGCTATCTGATGAATCCGACCTTCCTGGTACGCACGCAGCAGGAGGCGATGGCGATTGCCAAGAAAGTCGTCAACGAAAAGACGGTCGAGGGCATGCGCTACCTCTATTCGCTCAATGCCGAGAAGGGCTCGGCCAGAAATGCCAGAGTCCCCGGCTACCGCGTTGGCGGCAAGACCGGAACGGCTGAGAAGGTCATCAACGGCCGCTACTCCAAAGACTTGAATTTCAATACCTTTGTCGCCGCCTTCCCGATAGATGATCCGCAATATCTGGTGTTCACGATCGCCGATGCGCCGCACCCGGAAAAGCCCGGGATGACCGACGTCGCGGCCGCGAATGCGGGGGTCATGGCGGGTAATATCATCAGGCGGTCGGCAGCCATGCTTGGCGTGAAACCAGATTTCAGCCATGAAAATGGTGCAACGTTGGTTTCCTATGAGTGATTCTTAGGGCGCGCCGGCGACTGCGCGCTATTTTATTGCGGTGAACGGAACTCGATGAAGCTCAGAGATCTAGCCGGTGTCCTGCCAGTCGAAGGAACAGCTTCCGCCGATCTGGAGGTTACCGGGATTTCGTCCGATTCCCGCCAGGTAAAACCGGGCGTCGTCTTTTTTGCGCTCGCCGGCACCAAGGCGGACGGTGCGGCCTACGCTGCCGACGCGGCCAGGCGCGGCGCGCTGGCAATTGTGGCAGGCAAGGGCAGTTCCATCGCCGGACTGCCGGTTCCGGTGCTGGCGGTCGATGATCCGCGCCTGGCGTTGGCACTGAGTGCTGCCCGCTATTTCAGCAAGCAGCCGCGGACCATGGTCGCGGTAACCGGCACCAGCGGCAAGACCTCGGTCGCCGCCTTCACGAGGCAAATCTGGGAGCAGGCGGGCTATGCCGCGGCTTCGATCGGCACCACCGGCGTGGTGGCGCCAGGCCGCAACGAGTATGGCTCGCTGACCACGCCTGATCCGGTGGCGCTGCACCAATTGCTGCGGGAATTGGCCGATGCCGGCGTCACCCACGCTTCGATGGAAGCCTCCAGCCATGGGCTCGACCAGCGCCGTCTCGACGGCGTGAAGCTCGCCGCCGGCGGCTTCACCAATCTTGGCCGCGACCACATGGATTACCATCCGACGGTCGAGGATTATCATCGCGCCAAACTGCGCCTGTTCGATACGCTGCTGCCGAAAGGCGCGCCGGCGGTCATTTTCGCTGACGATCCGTGGTCGGCGCCGACCATCCAGGCGGCACAGGCTGCCGGGCTCAATGTGCTGATGGTTGGCCGCCATGGCGATTTCCTCACGCTGAAGCGGGTCGAGCACGAACGCCATCGCCAACGCGCCGAGGTCGAGGCCGAGGGCGTGCTTTACGAAATCGACCTGCCGCTGGCCGGCGATTTCCAGATATCGAACGCGCTGGTCTCGGCGGGACTTGCCATTTCCACAGGAACACCTATCGCCAAGGCGTTGGCCGCATTGGGAAAATTGAAGGGCGCGCCGGGCCGGCTCGACCTCGTCGGCACGACCGCCAGCGGCGCGCCGGTCTATGTCGACTATGCCCACAAGCCGGATGCGCTGGAAAATGTGCTGGCTTCGGTGCGCCCGTTCACCACCGGTCGCGTGATGGTCGTGTTCGGCTGCGGCGGCGACCGCGACCGGGGCAAAAGGCCGATCATGGGCGAGATCGCGACCCGGCTTGCCGATGTCGTCATCGTCACCGACGACAATCCGCGCTCCGAAGTGCCCGAGACGATCCGCGCTGCCATTCTGGCCGCTGCCCCGGGCGCCATCGAGATCGGCGACCGGCGCAAGGCGATCCACGAGGCTGTCGGCATGCTTCATGCCGGCGACACGCTGATCGTCGCCGGCAAGGGGCACGAGGAAGGCCAGACGATCGGCTCCGAGACCCTGCATTTCTCCGACCACGAGGAAGTCCGCGCGGCGCTGCGGGAGCGTGCGGCATGAGCCTCCTGTGGACCTCGGAGGCGCTGGTTGCCGCCATGGACGGGCGGCCACTGGGTCCTATGCCCGAAGGCTTATCGGGCATTTCGATCGACAGCCGCAGCCTGCAGCCTGGTGATGCCTTCTTCGCTATCAAGGGCGAGACGATGGACGGCCACGACTTCGCCACCGCGGCCATCAAGGCCGGCGCGGGCGTGCTGGTGGTGGCGGAAGGCAAGCTGCCGTCGCTCGGCCGGCTGACGGCGCCGATCATCGTCGTCGAGGATGTGCTGGTCGCATTGGAAAAGCTCGGTGTCGCGGCGCGCGCCCGCTCCCAGGCCAAGATCATCGCCGTGACCGGTTCAGCCGGCAAGACCACGACCAAGGAAGCGCTACGCCATGGGCTGTCGGCGGTCGGCAAGGTGCATGCCTCGGCGCAGTCCTTCAACAACCATTGGGGTGTGCCGCTGACGCTGGCGCGCATGCCCGTCGATTGCGACTATGCCGTGTTCGAGATCGGCATGAACCATCCCGATGAGATCCGGCCTCTGGTGAAGATGGTGCGGCCGCATGTCGCCATCGTCACCATCATCGCGGCGGCGCATCTCGGCTTCTTTCGCAATCTCGACGAGATCGCCAAGGCCAAGGCCGAGATTTTCGAAGGGCTGGAGCCAAAAGGCGCGGCCGTCCTCAACCGCGACGACGCGCGCTATAAGCTGCTCGACAGGATGGCGCATGCCGCCGGCGTCGAGCATGTCTACGGCTTTGGCGAGAATGCGCGCTCGACCTTCAAGCTCACCAGATGCGAATTGCATGCCGACCATTCCGACATCGCCGCCCGGATCGGCGGCCGTGACATGATCGCCCGTATCGGCGCGCCCGGCCGCCACATGGTGCAGAACGTGCTGGCGGTGCTGGGCGCGGCGCAACTGGTCGGCGCCGATCTCGACAAAGTGGCACTGGCACTGGCCGATCTCTCCGCCGAGCGCGGCCGCGGCAAACGTCATGTACTGCGGCATCCACAAGGGTCGATCACGCTGATCGACGAGAGCTACAACGCCAATCCGGCCTCGATGGCGGCGGCGATGGCGCTGCTCAACGCGACGCCGGTGACGGGTGAGGGGCGCCGCATCGCAGTGCTCGGCGACATGCTGGAACTCGGCGACTATTCGGCCAAGCTGCATGCCGCCCTTGCCGATCTCATCGTCGGCACCGGCACGCAGACCGTGTTTCTCGGCGGCTCCGAAATGCGGGCCCTGGCGGAAGCGCTGCCGGGCGACATCAAGATGGAATATCGCGCCGGCGTCGAGGAATTGAAGCCGGTGCTGCTTGCCGCGCTGAAGCCGGGCGACGTGGTGATGATCAAATCGTCGAAGGGCATCGGTTTTGCAAAACTGGTCGATGCGCTGCTGGGCAAATACCCGGCTGAAACGACAACCAGCAAACTGACCTAGTCGGGGGACGAAAGCGCATGTTTACACTGCTGGTCGATTTCGCGGACAAGATCTCGGTCTTCAATGTCTTCCGCTACATCACGTTCCGCACCGGCGGGGCGCTGATCACTTCGGCGCTGATCGTCTTCATCTTCGGGCCGACCATCATCAATTCGCTGCGGCTACGCCAAGGCAAGGGCCAGCCGATCCGCGCCGACGGGCCGCAGACGCATTTCAAGAAGGCCGGCACGCCGACCATGGGCGGGCTGATGATCCTGTCCGGCATCATCGGCTCGTCGCTCCTATGGGCGAACCTGTCGAGCATCTATGTCTGGGTGGTGTTGCTGGTGACGCTGGGCTTCGGCTCGATCGGCTTCTATGACGACTATCTGAAGGTGACCAAGCAGTCGCATCTCGGCTTCTCCGGCAAGGCGCGGCTGGGGCTCGAATTCATCATCGCCGGCATCGCCGCCTGGGTGATCATGCGTAACGGCCAGGCGCCGTTCTCGTCGTCGCTGACATTTCCCTTCGCCAAGGAATTCATCATCAACCTCGGCTGGTTCTTCATCCCGTTCTCCTGCTTCGTCATTGTCGGCGCCGGCAATGCGGTGAACCTGACCGATGGTCTCGACGGTCTGGCGATCGTGCCGATCATGATCGCGGCGGCGTCCTTCGGCGTCATCGCATATCTCTCGGGCAATGCGGTGTTCGCCGAATATCTGCAGATCCATTTCGTTCCCGGCACCGGTGAACTGGCGGTCGTGCTCGGCGCCGTCATCGGCGCCGGCCTCGGCTTCCTCTGGTTCAACGCGCCGCCGGCGGCGATCTTCATGGGCGACACCGGTTCGCTGGCCATGGGCGGCCTGATCGGCACGGTCGCCGTCGCCACCAAGCACGAGATCGTGCTGGTCATTGTCGGCGGATTGTTTGTCGTGGAAATCCTGTCGGTCATCATCCAGGTCGGCTACTTCAAGATGACCGGCAAGCGCGTGTTCCTGATGGCGCCGATCCACCATCATTTCGAAAAGCTCGGCTGGACGGAAAGCCAGGTGGTGATCCGCTTCTGGATCATCGCCGTGATCCTGGCGCTGGTCGGCCTCTCCACCCTGAAGCTGAGATAGGAAGCCCTCCTTTGATCCCCGCCGCATCTTTCGCAGGCAAACACGTTTCGCTCTTCGGCCTAGGTGGCTCGGGGATCGCGACCGCGCGGGCATTGATCGAGGGTGGGGCGCAGGTACTTGCCTGGGACGACAATCCCGACAGCGTCGCCAAGGCAGCCGCCACCGGCATCGCAACCGCCGATCTGCGCGGCGCCGACTGGGCGAAATTCTCGGCCTTCGTGCTGTCGCCGGGCGTGCCGCTGACGCATCCTAAGCCGCATTGGACGGTTGAACTGGCGAAGGGCGCCGGTGTCGAGATCATCGGCGACATCGAGCTTTTCTGCCGTGAGCGGATTTTGCAGGCGCCGGCGGCGCCGTTCATCGCCATCACCGGCACCAACGGCAAGTCGACGACGACGGCGCTGACAGCGCATATCCTCAAATCGGCAGGCCGCGACACCCAGATGGGCGGCAATATAGGCCGCGCGGTGATGACGCTCGATCCGCCGAAGCCCGACCGCCACTACGTCGTTGAGTGTTCGTCCTACCAGATCGACCTCGCGCCCTCGATCAACCCGACGGCCGGCATCCTGCTCAACCTGACGCCGGACCATCTCGACCGCCACGGCACCATGCAACACTACGCCTCGATCAAGGAGCGGCTGGTGGCGGGCAGCGAGACGGCGATCATCGGCATCGACGATTCGTGGTGCGCGCAGATCGCCGAGCGGCTGGAGCGGGCCGGGCGGCAGGTCATTCGTATTTCCAAGCGGCTGCCGCTGACCGACGGCTATTTCGCCGACGGCACCAATCTGATGGAAGCCGTGCACGGCCGCTATAGCAAGGTCGCCTTCCTCGAAGGCATCGGTTCGCTGCGTGGCCAGCACAATGCGCAGAACGCGCTTGCCGCGGTCGCCGCTTGCCTGAAGGTCGGGCTCGACCTCGGCGAAATCCAGTCGGGGCTCGAAAGTTTTCCGGGCCTCGCGCACCGCATGGAGCAGGTCGGCCGCAAGGACCATGTCCTGTTCGTCAACGATTCCAAGGCGACCAATGCCGACGCGGCGGCGCCGGCGCTGTCGAGCTTTCCGCGCATCTACTGGATCGCCGGCGGCCTGCCCAAGGAAGGCGGCATCGAGCCGCTGCGCGGCTTCTTCCCGCGCATCGCCAAGGCCTATCTGATCGGCGAGGCCGCGCCCGCCTTTTCGGCGACGCTGGGCGAGGCGGTGCCTTACGAGATCTCGGGCACACTGGCCGCAGCGGTCGCGCACGCCGCGCATGATGCGGCCAGGGACCACAGCGGCGAGGTGGTGGTGCTGTTGTCGCCGGCCTGCGCCAGTTTCGACCAGTTCAAGAATTTCGAAGTTCGCGGCGAAGCCTTCAGGCAAGCTGCGAGCGCTATAGATGGTGTCAAACCCATCGGAGGGGCACGATAATGCAGAGCCGTCTCGATAAAAGTCCTGTCGCAACCTGGTGGTGGACGATCGATCGCTGGTTCCTGGCGGCGTTCCTGTCGCTGATGGGGCTCGGTATCGTCCTGTCCTTCGCCGCCAGTCCCGCGGTGGCCGAGCGCATCGGCCTCGACAGTTTCCACTTCGCCACCAGGCAGATCATCTTCACCGTGCCGGCACTCGGCGTGATGCTGGCCGTCTCCTTCCTCGATTCCCGGGAGATCCGGCGCATGTCGCTGATCATGCTGTGCCTGATGCTGGTGCTGATGGTGGCGGTGCTCTATGTCGGCGTCGAGGTGAAGGGCGCTCGGCGCTGGGTCTCGCTCGCCGGCCTGTCGATCCAGCCGTCGGAATTCCTGAAGCCGGCCTTTGTCATCATGTGCGCTTGGCTGTTCGCCGAGCACAAGCGCCAGCCCGACATTCCGGGCAATTTGTTCGCCATGCTGCTCCTGGTGCTGGTCGTGTCGCTGCTGGTGGCGCAGCCGGACCTCGGCCAAACCATGCTGACGACCGGCACTTGGGGCATCATGTTCTTCATGGCGGGACTGCCCTGGCTGTGGATCATCGTGCTGGGCGCTGCCGGCGTCGGCGGCGTCTTCGCTGCCTATACGGTGTTTCCGCACGTTGCCTTGCGCATCGACAAGTTCCTCACCGGTGAGGGCGATACGTTCCAGGTCGACATGGGACGCGATGCGCTGATCAATGGCGGCTGGTTCGGCGTCGGGCCGGGCGAGGGCACGGTCAAGCGGGTCATCCCCGACAGCCACGCCGACTTCGTCTTCTCGGTCGCTGGCGAGGAATTCGGGTTGATCATGTGTTTCTTCATCATGTCGATCTTCGCCTTCATCGTGCTGCGCGGCCTCAACACGGCGCTCAAGGAACATGACGACTTCACCCGCTATGCGGTCGGTGGCCTGGTCACCGTGTTCGGCCTGCAGGCCGTGATCAACATGTGCGTCAACCTGCAGCTGGTGCCAGCCAAGGGCATGACGCTGCCCTTCATCTCCTATGGCGGCTCCTCGCAGATCGCCATCGCCATTTCGATGGGCATGGTGCTGGCGCTGACCCGAAAGCGGCCGGAGAAGCGCAAGCAGATGGGTTTTGCGCTGCCGCAGCGCGCCTTGCCGGCGGAGTGACATGGCGAGGGGCGTCATCCTTCTCGCGGCGGGCGGAACCGGCGGACATCTGTTTCCGGCCGAGGCGCTGGCGCATGAGCTGAACGGCCGCGGCTGGACGGTGCATCTGGCGACCGACGACCGCGCCGAGCGTTTTGCCGGCCATTTCCCGGCTGTCGCCGTCCATCCCATCCAGTCGGCGACGATGGGTTCGAAGAATCCGATTGCCGTGCTTGGCGCCTTCTGGAAAATCTGGCGCGGCGTGCGCCAGGCCTCCGCCATTATCGGCAGGATCAAGCCGGACGCGGTGGTCGGCTTCGGCGGCTATCCGACCCTGCCGCCGCTCTACGCGGCGACGCGGCGCAAGGTGCCGACGCTGATCCATGAGCAGAACGCGGTGATGGGGCGCGCCAACCGGGCGCTGGCCGGCCGTGTCGATGCCATCGCCGGCGGCTTCCTGCCGCAGGATACGAGCGCCACCGGCGAAAAGACGGTGACGACAGGCAATCCGGTCCGGCCGGCGGTGCTGGAAGCGGCCAGGACGCCTTATGTGGCATCGACGGGGGAAGAGCCGTTCCGCCTGCTGGTGTTCGGCGGCAGCCAGGGCGCCCAATTCTTTTCCGATGCCATGCCGGGAGCCATCGCGCTGCTTTCCGATGCACAGCGCAAACGGCTGGTGATCACTCAGCAGGCGCGCGCGGATGACGTGGCGCGGGTGAAGACGGCCTATGCCGCGCTTGGCGTCGCCGTCGAGGTCTCGCCCTTCTTCACCGACATGGCGGCGCGCATGGCGGCGGCGCATCTGGTGATCTCGCGCTCCGGCGCCTCCACCGTCTCGGAGATCGCCGTCATCGGCCGGCCGGCGCTGCTGGTGCCCTATCCCTTTGCGCTCGACCACGACCAGGCGGCGAACGCGGCGGCCCTTGCCGCCGCAGGCGGCGGCGAGGTGCACCCGCAATCGACGCTGTCGCCGGAGCGCATCGCGGCCCTCATTGGCGGGCTGATGGACAATCCCGAGCGGCTGTCGGCCATGGCCGCGGGCGCGAAATCGGCCGGCAGGCCGGACGCGGCACGGTTGCTCGCCGATCTCACAGAGGCTATTGCGTCCCAAAAAACCGTTTCGGATTTCAGGAAGGGGACGCACCCATGAAGATGCCGCAGACCATCGGCCTTGTGCATTTCATCGGCATTGGCGGCATCGGCATGAGCGGCATCGCCGAGGTGCTGCACAATCTCGGCTACAAGGTGCAAGGGTCCGACCAAGCCGACAGCGCCAATGTGCAGCGGCTGCGCGACAAGGGCATCGAATGCTTCGTCGGCCACAAGGCCGAGAATCTCGGCGATGCCGAGGTGGTGGTCGTCTCGACGGCGATCAAGAAGACCAATCCGGAGCTGAGGGCCGCGCGTGAGAAGCTGCTGCCGATCGTGCGCCGCGCCGAAATGCTGGCCGAGCTGATGCGCTTCCGCCAGGCGGTGGCGATCGGCGGCACGCATGGCAAGACAACGACGACCTCGATGGTCGCGACCTTGCTGGAAGCCGGCGGTCTCGATCCGACCGTCATCAATGGCGGCATCATCAATGCCTATGGCACCAATGCCCGCATGGGCGACGGCGAGTGGATGGTGGTCGAGGCCGACGAGAGCGACGGCACCTTCCTCAAATTGCCGGCCGACATCGCCGTCGTCACCAACATCGATCCCGAGCATCTCGACCACTATGGCAGCTTCGACAAGGTGCGCGAGGCGTTCCGGCAATTCGTCGAGAACGTGCCGTTCTACGGCTTTGGCGTGATGTGCACCGACCATCCGGAAGTGCAGGCGCTGGTCGGCCGCATCGAGGACCGTCGCGTCATCACCTATGGCGAGAACGCGCAGGCCGATGTGCGCTTCACCAACCACCGCATGGCGGGCGCCACCTCCGAATTCGACGTGGTGATCCGCGACCGCAAGACCGGCAGCCAGGACACGATTTCAGGCCTGCGCCTGCCGATGCCCGGCCGCCACAACGTCTCCAACGCCACCGCCGCGATCGCCGTCGCGCATGAGCTCGGCCTGTCCGGCGAGGCGATCAAGAAGGGCCTGTCGTCCTTCGCCGGCGTCAAACGCCGCTTCACCCATACCGGGTCCTGGAACGGCGTCGATGTGTTCGACGATTACGGTCACCATCCGGTCGAAATCTCGGCGGTGCTGAAGGCGGCGCGCAGCGCCACCAAGGGCCGCGTGATCGCCATTGCCCAGCCGCACCGCTTCACCCGGCTGCACGATCTGTTCAACGAGTTCTCCGGCTGCTTCAACGACGCCGACACGGTGATGGTGGCGCCGGTCTATGCTGCCGGCGAAGACCCGATCGACGGCGTCAGCTCAGACGAACTGGTGTCGCGCATCCGCGCCGGCGGTCATCGCGACGCGCGCTATATAGAGGGGCCGACAGCGATCGCGCCGATCATTCGCGATCTGGCCAAGCCAGGCGACTTCGTCGTCTTCCTCGGCGCCGGCAACATCACTCAATGGGCCTATGCTCTGCCAAGGGAGCTCGCCGCCTCATGATGCACGGCCAGGCCCTGATCGACAGACTCGGCGACCGGCTTGCCGGCCTGCGCGGCCGTCTCACGCCGAATGCCGAGATGGACAAGATCACCTGGTTCCGCGCCGGCGGCCTGGCCGAGGTGCTGTTCCAGCCGGCCGACGAAGAAGACCTTGCCGCGTTTCTGCGCGCGGTTCCCGAAGAAATCCCCCTGACGATTGTCGGCGTCGGCTCGAACCTTTTGGTCAGGGACGGCGGCATTCCAGGTTTCGTCATCCGGCTTTCGGCCAAGGGCTTTGGCGAGGCCGAGATCGTTTCGCCGATCAGGATCAAGGCGGGCGCCGCCACGCCCGACAAGCGTGTCGCGGCCCTGGCGCTGGAAGCCGGCATTGGCGGCTTCCATTTCTATCACGGCATTCCGGGCGCCGTCGGCGGGGCGCTGAGGATGAATGCCGGCGCCAACGGCGTCGAGACACGCGAGCGCGTCGTCGAGGTGCGCGCGGTCGACCGCAAGGGCAATGTCCAGACGCTGAGCAATGCCGAGATGGGCTATGCCTATCGCCATTCGGCGGCCCCTGCCGGACTGATCTTCACCTCGGCCGTGTTCGAAGGCTTTGCCGAGGACAAGGCCACGATCAAGGCGGCGATGGACGCGGTGCAGAACCACCGCGAGACCGTGCAGCCGATCCGCGAGAAGACCGGTGGCTCGACCTTCAAGAATCCCGAAGGCACGTCGGCCTGGAAGGAGATCGACAAGGCGGGCTGCCGTGGCCTGATGATCGGCGGCGCGCAGATGTCGCCCATGCACTGCAATTTCATGATCAACACTGGAACCGCGACCGGCTACGACCTCGAATATCTCGGCGAGACGGTGCGCGCGCGGGTGCTCGAGCACTCAGGCATCCGGCTGCACTGGGAGATCAAGCGTATCGGCAATTTCCGGCCCGGACATGCCGTGCAGGAGTTTCTGGGTCAGCTTCTCTGACCCGCGATGAAGTTCATGTGATGCATGAACTTCATTGCGCTCGCAAAGCGCGTGAAACCGTTGCTGTAATGACTCAGCGACACGGTTTTCGTGGCCATTTTCTCAGAAAGTGAATCTCTCGGAATCATAAGCACTTGCCAGTGAATCAACTCTCTGATTCTCTGCTGGAAAGCGTTTCCTGATTTGAGTCGTTCGACGCGTTACCGCGTTTTCCGTCTGGGGGGCAACCTGCCGGGAGACTCGGACTCAATGTTGCGGAAATCTTGGTTTTTGGTCCGCCGTGAGAGGGGATGACGGGGAATGAAAAGCAAGCATGTGGCCGTCCTGCTGGGAGGTTTTTCGTCCGAGCGGCCCGTGTCCCTGTCCTCCGGAAAGGCTTGTGCCGATGCGCTGGAGAATGAGGGTTATCAGGTCACCCGCGTCGATGTCGGGCGCGATGTCGGCTCGGTGCTTGCCGAGCTCAAGCCTGACGTCGCCTTCAATGCGCTGCACGGCCCGTTCGGCGAGGACGGCACCATTCAGGGTATCCTCGAATATCTCGGCATTCCCTACACCCATTCCGGCGTGCTCGCCTCGGCGCTCGCCATGAACAAGGAGCAGGCGAAGAAGATCGTCAAATCGGTCGGCGTTCCCGTCGCCGAATCGAAGGTCGCCAATCGCTTCGCCATCCAGAACAAGCATCCGATGAAGCCGCCCTATGTGATCAAGCCGGTCAATGAAGGATCGAGCTTTGGCGTCGTCATCGTGTCGGAGGGGCAGTCGCATCCGCCGCAGGTCGTCGGCTCTTCCGAGTGGAAATATGGCGATACCGTCATGGTCGAGCGCTACATCCATGGGCGCGAGCTGACCTGCGCCGTCATGGGCGATGTGGCGCTCGGAGTTTGCGAGATCATCCCGACCGGCCATTCCTTCTACGATTACGATTCAAAATATGTCGCGGGCGGATCAAAACACGAATGCCCCGCAAAAGTTTCACCGAATATTTACCAAAAAATACAGACACTGGCGCTCAAGGCTCACCAAGCTGTCGGCTGTCGGGGCGTTTCCCGGTCGGACTTCCGTTATGACGATCGTCACTCCGAAAATGGCGAAGTTGTATGGCTCGAGGTCAACACTCAGCCGGGCATGACGCCGACGTCTCTGGTGCCAGAAATCGCGGCCCATGCCGGGCATTCGTTTGGTGAGTTGTTGAGTTGGATGGTGGAGGACGCTTCGTGTCTGCGTTGAAATGGGGACAAGGCAAGGGGAAGGGCGCGGCCGGGCCGTCGCTGTTCGGCTTGTCGTTGTCATCGGGCCATTTCGTGCTGCCGCGCATGCTTCGCCGCCCGGTGCGCATCCTGGCGCGCCTGTGCGATGGTGAATTCGAGGCGCCGCGCTTCTCCGCAGCGATGATGTCGGCGGTGCTGCTGGCTTCGAGCGGCGCCTATGGTTCCTATCTCGGTGGCCATGCCGACGGCATCATTCAGAGCATCACCGCCCGCACCGGCTTCGCCGTCGACCAAGTCAAGGTGGTCGGCAACCGCCAGACCTCCGAGATCGACATTCTCGACAGGCTCGAGCTCGATGGCTGGACCTCGCTGATCGGCTTCGACGCCGAGGCCGCGCGCGAGCGCATCTCCGGTCTGCCATGGATTGAGGTGGCGGCGGTGCGCAAGGTCTATCCGCATACGCTGGAAGTGCGCGTCGAGGAGCGTGAGGCTTTCGCGCTCTGGCAGCAGGGCAATGATCTCTCGGTCATCGAGAAGGATGGCGCGGTCATCGCGCCGTTCTCTGGCGGCAAGCAGGTGCTGCTGCCGCTGCTGATCGGCGAGGGTGCGCCGGCCCGGGCCCCCGACTTCCTGGCCAAGGTCGAAAAATACCCCGATCTTGCGACCCGCGTAAAAGGCTATATCCGCGTTGGCGATCGCCGCTGGGACCTGAAGCTCGACAACGGCATCACCGTCAAGCTGCCCGAGGACGAGGAAGACCAGGCACTCGCCCAACTGGTCAAGATGGATAAGGACAAGGGGTTGTTGTCGCGCGATATCGCTGCTGTCGACATGCGCCTGACAGACCGGTTGGTCGTGGAGCTGACGCCCGAAGCGGCGACGCAGCGCGAGGCCGCGCTCAACGAGAAGCCGAAGACCCTCAAGCGCAAGTCGGAGACGAAGATATGAGCTGGCTTGGCGGTTCAGGCGATGCCTCGTCGCGCCGGTCCGGCACTCTGACAGTGCTGGATGTCGGCTCGAACAAGGTCTGCTGCATGGTGGCCAAGCTCAAGCCGAACGATGACGGCAAGCTGTTGCGCGGCCGCTCGCATCGGATCCAGGTGATCGGCATCGGCCATCAGAAGTCGCAAGGCGTGAAGTCGGGCGTGGTCGTCGATCTCGACCGGGCCGAGCATGCCATCCGCCTGTCCGTCGACGCCGCCGAGCGTATGGCGGGGCTGACGGTCGATTCGCTTATCGTCAACATGACCGCCGGCCGGCTGAAGAGCGAAGCCTTCTCGGCGACCATCAATCTTGGCGGCCACGAGGCCGATGAGGCCGACATCAAGCGCGTGCTCGGCGCCGGCGCCAAGCAGGCGCTCAAGGCCGAGCGCGAGGTGATCCATTCGCTGCCCGTTGGCTTCTCGCTCGATGCCGAGCGCGGCGTGCGCGATCCGCGCGGCATGGTCGGCGACGCGCTTGGCGTCGACATGCACGTGCTGACGGGTGACGCAGCACCCATGCGCAACCTCGAACTTTCCATCAACCGCTCGCATCTGTCGGTCGAGCGCATGGTGGCGACGCCCTATGCCAGCGGGCTGGCGGCTCTCGTCGACGACGAGCTGGAACTGGGTGCCGCCTGCATCGACATGGGCGGCGGCACGACGACGATCTCGGTGTTTTCGGAAGGCAAGTTCGTTCATGGCGACGCCATCGCCATAGGCGGCAATCACGTCACGCTCGACATGGCCAAGGGGCTCTCGACCTCGCTCGACGCCGCCGAGCGCCTGAAGGTGATGCATGGTTCAGCGCTGCCGGGCAGTGCCGATGACCGCGACCTGATCTCGATCCAGCCGATCGGCGACGATGGCGACGTGCCGCTGCAGATCCCGCGTTCGGTGATGACGCGCATCGTGCGCGCCCGCATCGACGAAACGCTCGAATTGTTGCGCGACCGGCTGAACAAGTCGGGCTACGGCAATGCGGTCGGCAAGCGCGTCGTGCTCACCGGCGGCGCCAGCCAGCTGGCCGGTCTGCCGGAAGCGGCGCGCCGCATCCTGGGGCGCAATGTGCGCATCGGCCGCCCGCTCGGCGTGGCGGGCCTGCCGGAAGCGGCGAAGGGACCGGCCTTCTCGGCCGCCGTCGGGCTTCTGATCTATCCGCAGATGGCGAGTTTCGAGAGCCATCCTGCAAAGGGCATTTCCGGTCTCAGGATGACTGGAACGGGTGGAAAACTGCATCGCATGAGTCAGTGGTTGAGAGACAGTTTCTAATTGACGGGGACAGCCCCATAGGCGGCCGCGGCGGCGAAGCGGCGTGAAAGGCAAAGGACGGAGACAATGACCATCAATCTGCAGAAGCCGGATATCACCGAGCTTAAGCCGCGCATCACCGTGTTCGGTGTCGGCGGCGGCGGCGGCAATGCCGTGAACAACATGATCACCGCGGGCTTGCGCGGTGTCGAGTTCGTCGTGGCCAACACCGACGCGCAGGCGCTGACCATGTCGAAGGCCGACCGGCTGATCCAGCTCGGCGCGCATGTCACCGAAGGCCTCGGCGCCGGCTCGCAGCCGGAAGTCGGCCGCGCGGCGGCGGAGGAGTGCATCGACGAGATCATCGATCACCTGTCCAACACCCATATGTGCTTCGTCACCGCCGGCATGGGCGGCGGCACCGGCACCGGCGCTGCTCCGGTCGTCGCCCGCGCCGCGCGCGAAAAGGGCATCCTCACCGTCGGCGTCGTCACCAAGCCGTTCCATTTCGAAGGCGCGCGGCGCATGAAGACGGCGGACCTCGGAATCGAGGAACTGCAGAAATGCGTCGACACCCTGATCGTCATCCCCAACCAGAACCTGTTCCGGCTGGCCAATGACAAGACCACCTTCGCCGATGCCTTCGCCATGGCCGACCAGGTGCTCTATTCCGGTGTCGCCTGCATCACCGACCTGATGGTCAAGGAAGGCCTGATCAACCTCGACTTCGCCGACGTGCGTTCGGTGATGCGCGAGATGGGCAAGGCGATGATGGGCACCGGCGAGGCTTCGGGCGAGGGCCGCGCGATGGCCGCCGCCGAGGCCGCCATCGCCAACCCGCTGCTCGACGAGACCTCGATGAAGGGTGCCAAGGGCCTGCTGATCTCGATCACCGGCGGCCGCGACCTGACCCTGTTCGAGGTCGACGAAGCGGCGACCCGTATCCGCGAGGAAGTCGACCAGGACGCCAACATCATCCTGGGCGCCACCTTCGACGAGGAACTCGAAGGCGTCATCCGCGTCTCGGTGGTCGCCACCGGCATCGACAAGTCGGCGGCTGAAATCGCCGCGGCGCCGATCTCGATCCGTACGGCTCCGCAGAAGCCGGCCGCCCGTCCGGCGGTGGCCGCCGTGGAGAGCCGCCCGGCACCGGTCCAGCAGCCCGTCTACGAACCGCGCGCCGCGGACCCGGTCGCCGAGGCCATCCAGCTCGCCGAGGCAAACGCCGCCGCCATGGCGCAGGCCCGTCCGGCTCCTGTCGCCCATGCGGACGATTTCCGCCCGCAGAGCAAGATCTTCCAGGCGCCGCCGCAGCAGCCAATGCCGCAGCCGGTCGTCCAGCAGATGCAGCCGGCCCCGCAGCCGCGTGAAATGCTGCGCGAGGTCCAGCAGCCGGTGGCGATGGCACCGCAGCGCATGCCGCGCGTCGAGGACTTTCCGCCGGTGGTGAAGGCCGAGGTCGACGCCAAGAGCCGCCCGGTGGATCACGAGAACAACAGCGGCCCGATGGGCCTGTTGAAGCGCCTGACCAACGGCCTGACCCGCCGCGAGGAGGAGCCTGCAAGGCTGCAGCCGGCACAACCGCGCGAGCCCAAGCTGCGCCAGGCCGCTCCCGAAGTGCGCCGTCTCGCCAGCCAGGACGCCCAGCTCTACGCGCCGCGCCGCGGCCAACTGGACGACCAGGGCCGCCTGACGCCGCAGACCAGGGCGACTCAGGACGACGACCAGCTGGAGATTCCGGCGTTCCTGCGCCGCCAGGCCAACTGAGCGGTTAACGGACTGTAACATTTGTTAACAGGCAGGCAAGGAATTGCTTGCCTGTTAACGTTTTAAGTTCTGTAGAATCAAATAGTTACGATATGGAGCTCGCTCCGGTCCGCGGTTACAAAGGGTAAGAAACCGTGATTTGGAGTCTCCCAGGCGGGACATTATCTTCGCTGCCTACCATAGTCGGTCTGCCGGGATTTCGGGGAAGTGGCCCTGCCTGCCGATTTAACAAGAGCCGCGCCCTCGGGCTGGAGAAGCGGACCTAGGCATATCGGGCTTATGGGGATTGTCTTGCACGACTATCAGACGACAGTGAAGACGCGCGCGTCGCTTACGGGCACCGGCGTTCACAGCGGCAAAGAAGTTTCCATCAGTTTCCTGCCCGCGGATGCCGACACCGGCATCGTGTTCCAGCTGGTCAGCGCCGAAGGGCAGGGCCGCGAGTTCCGCGCGTTGTTTTCCGAGATCGGCGCCACTGATCTGTGCACCATGCTTGGCGATCCCTCGGGCGAGCATATCGCCACGGTCGAACACATCATGGCCGCGCTGTTCGGGCTCGGCATCGACAATGTTCTCATCGAGATCGACGGCCACGAGGTTCCCATCCTCGACGGCAGCGCCATGGCCTTCGTGGAGGCCATCGACCAGGCGGGCATCGAGACGCTGCCGGTCAAGCGGCGCTATATCAGGGTCGTGAAGCCGGTTCGCATCGAGAACGGTGCTTCCTGGGCGGAGTTCAGGCCCTATGACGGCACCCGCTTCGAGGTCGAGATCGATTTCGAAAGCCCGGCCATCGGCCGTCAGCTCTTTGCGTCGGACCTCAATGCCGACATTTTCCGCCGCGATATCGCGCGCGCCCGCACCTTCGGCTTCATGAAGGATGTCGAGCGGCTGTGGGCGGCCGGCTATGCGCTTGGCTCCTCGCTTGAGAACTCGCTGGTGATCGGTGACGACCACCGCGTCATCAATATGGGCGGCCTGCGTTATCCCAACGAATTCGTGCGCCACAAGACGCTTGACGCCATGGGCGACCTGGCTCTCGCCGGAGCCCGCTTTATCGGCTGTTTCCGCTCCTATCGCGGCGGCCACAGGCTGAACGCAGCGGCGCTGCGCCGCCTGCTGTCGGACCGCACGGCCTTCGAGATCGTCGAGACGACACGCCGCGAGCGTGGCCGCGCGGCGGAGATGAGCGCCGTCAATGCGCCGCTCTACGCGCCCTGGATGATCTGAACGCCGCACCGCTTCGCTCCCTGTGGCGGGATGCCAACTGTTGCAGGAATGCACCATCGGTCGGCGAAATTACAGGGATGCGCCGGCGTCGCCGCGCCGCCACAAAAATGCGCGATTGCCCGGAGATAGCGTTGCCGGGCAAGGCGGTTATGGTTTATGGCTGCGCCGTCGATTAGTGCATGTCGCTCAAAAGTGGGGACCAGTTTTGGGACAACAGCATGCAAGAGGCACTAAAATAACGCCGAAAGGGCGCAATCCAATCATGTTCTTCAAGCGAGTCGGTCAATCGAAAGCGCCCCAGCGGTCTGTTCTCCTGGCGCTTTCGCTGGTTGTTCCATCGCTCTTTCTGTCGGCCTGCATGTCGTCGGAGAAAGACATCGACCTGTCGAAATATGTCGACCAGACCGAGCCGGCCGACGTTCTCTACAACCAGGGTCTCGCCAATTTGAATGCCGGGCGCCTGGACGAGGCGAGCAAGAAGTTCGACGCCGTCGACCGCCAGCATCCCTATTCGGAATGGGCCCGCAAATCGATGGTGATGGGCGCTTTCGCCGACTATCGAAAGGGCAGCTACGACGAGGCGATCTCGTCGGCCAAGCGCTATCTGGCGCTTTATCCGTCCACCGATGACGCGCCCTATGCACAGTACATTATCGGCCTGAGCTACTATCGCCAGATCAAGGACGTGACGCAGGATCAGAAGGAAGCGCGCCAGACGCTGCAGACGATGCAGGATCTGGTCACGCGCTGGCCGACGTCGGAATATGTCGACGACGCCAAGGAGAAGATCCGCTTCGCCAACGACCAACTCGCCGGCAAGGAAATGCAGATCGGCCGCTACTATCTTGAGCGCCGCGAATACATCGCCGCCGTCAAGCGCTTTCGCACCGTGGTGGAAAACTATTCCAACACGCGTCACGTCGAGGAAGCGTTGGCCCGCCTCACCGAAAGCTATTACGCGATGGGCCTGACCTCGGAGGCTCAGACGGCAGCCGCAGTGCTCGGCACCAACTATCCCGACAGCCCATGGTACAAGGATTCCTACAAGCTCCTGCAGAGCAACGGGCTTTCGCCGCGCGAGAATGCCGGATCGTGGATTTCCAAGGCCGGCAAGCTGATCACCGGCGCCTGATCGGTCAGGCGCAAGCGTGCGTGGCGCGCTTTTCGGATTGATCCGATGCTCAAACAAAAAGATAGTGCGGCGCTGCGACTCCAATCGGTCGCGTGCCGCTCCACGGCGGTTCAGCGGTTTGATTGAAGCTCTGAGCCGTCCTATCTCGTTGTTGACGCAATTCCTGTGGGAAAGCCGTTCACACTTTTCCTGGAATTGCTCTAGCTTTTTGTTCTACGCAATTCCGATGGGAAAAACGCTCCTCACTTTTCCTGGAATTGCCTGAGGTCCGGGTTCTGATGCTTTCCAGACTGTCGATCCGCGATATCGTCCTGATCGAGAAGCTGGATATCGACTTCCAGCCGGGCCTTTCCGTGCTGACGGGCGAAACCGGCGCCGGCAAATCCATCCTGCTCGATGCCCTGTCGCTGGCGCTCGGTGCGCGCGGCGACGCCTCGCTGGTGCGCCATGGCGCGGCACAGGGCCAGGTCATTGCCGTGTTCGATGTGCCGCGCAACCATCCGGTGCGCGCGCTGCTTGTCGAAAACGCCATCGAGGATGATGGCGACATCATCCTGCGCCGCGTGCAGACGGCGGACGGCCGCACCCGCGTGTTCGTCAACGACCAGCCATCCAGCGTGACCCTGATGCGCGATGTCGGGCGCGCTCTGGTCGAGATCCACGGCCAGCATGACGAGCGCGCCTTGGTCGACCCAGGCGCCCACCGCGACGTGCTCGACGCTTTCGGCGGCCATCTCGGCGCGGTTCGCTCGACCGGCGAGGCCTGGCGCCACTGGCGCGCCGGCGAGCAGGAGCTAACACGCCACCGCGCCAAGGTTGCGGCTGCGGCGCGCGAGGCCGACTATCTGCGCGCCGCGGTGGCGGAGCTGACCAAGCTCGATCCTCAGCCCGGCGAGGAAACGGAACTTGCCGAATTGCGCGCTCATATGATGCGCGCCGAAAAGATCGCTTCCGAAATCCATGATGCGCAAGATGTGCTGTCCGGCCCGTCCTCGCCCTTGCCGCAGCTCGCCAGTTTGCTGAGACGGCTGCAGCGCAAGGTGACGGAGGCCCCCGGCCTGCTCGAGGATGTGGTAAAGTCGCTGGACGAAGCCATGCTGTCGCTCGACGCGGCGCAATCCGGCGTCGAGGCGGCCCTTCGCGCCACAGAGTATGACCCGCAGCGGTTGGAGAAGGCGGAGGAACGGCTGTTTTCGCTGCGCGCGGCTTCTCGCAAGCACAGTGTGGCCGTCGACGATCTGGCGCAACTGCGCGACACGATGGTTGCCGATCTCGCGGACCTCGACGCCGGCGAGGAACGCCTGCATGGGCTGGAAAAGCAGGCCACCGCGGCGCGTGAGGCTTATGACATCGCCGCCGCACAGCTTTCCTCGCTTCGCCACGCGGCGGCCGTCGGCCTGACCAAGGCTGTGATGGCCGAATTGCCGGCGCTGAAACTCGAACGCGCCGCCTTCATCGTCGAGATGAAGAGTGAGGCCGAGACCCGCATGGAAGAGGGCATCGACCAGATCGAGTTCTGGGTGCGCACCAATCCCGGCACGCGGCCAGGGCCGATGATGAAGGTGGCGTCCGGCGGCGAGCTGTCGCGCTTCCTTTTGGCGCTGAAAGTGGCACTGGCCGACCGTGGTTCGGCGCCGACGCTGGTTTTCGACGAAATCGACACCGGCGTGGGCGGCGCAGTGGCGGACGCCATCGGGCAAAGGCTGGCGCGGCTGTCGAAGCGCGTGCAGGTGCTGTCGGTCACCCATGCGCCGCAGGTCGCGGCGCGCGCGGCAACGCATTTCCTGATCTCAAAATCGGGCAGCACCGACCGCGTGGCGACCGGCATTGCCGAGATGGACAGGACCGCGCGGCAGGAAGAGATCGCCCGCATGCTGGCTGGCGCGACCATCACCGACGAAGCGCGCGCCGCCGCCGAACGGCTGCTGCGCGAGAATACAAACGCCGCATAAGACCATCCGGTGTCATTGATCGGGCAGCATATGGCAGCGAGTCAGGATATGGCTCCATCCTGCTGTTCAGGAATGATCTTTTCCGAAAACCGGTTCCCACTTTTCGCGATCATGCTCTATGGTGACGCGCCACCGTTCGGGGGAGAAAAGCATGGGCGAGAAACCTGTCGATTCGCTCAGCGAAAGCGAGGCTGAAGCCGAACTCCAGCGGCTGGCCGAGGAGATCGCCGGGCACGACCGGCGCTACCATGCCGAGGACGCGCCCACGATCACGGACGCCGAATATGATGCGTTGCGGCGGCGCAACCTTGCCATTGAGGAGCGTTTTCCCGGACTGGTGCGCGAGGATTCGCCCTCGCTCAGGGTGGGTGCCGCACCGGCGGAGGGCTTCACCAAGGTGCGCCATGCCGTGCCGATGCTCAGCCTCGCCAAGGCCTATACCGACGAGGATGTCACCGATTTCATCGAGCGCGGCCGGCGCTTCTTCGACCGCGACAAGGACCTCGATATTGCTTTCACCGCCGAGCCGAAGATCGACGGGCTGTCGGCGTCGCTGCGCTACGAGAACGGCGTGTTCATGCAGGGCGCGACGCGCGGCGATGGTGCGGTGGGCGAGGACATCACCGCCAATCTCAGGACCATCGCCGATATTCCCGCCAGGCTGAAAGGCTCGGGCTGGCCTGATGTCATCGAGATACGCGGCGAGGTCTACATGACCTATGCCGAATTCGAGGCGCTGAAGGCGCGCTCGGCGGCGGCCGGCGGCCAGGATTACGTCAATCCGCGCAACACGGCCGCCGGCTCGCTGCGCCAGAAGGATGCCTCCGTCACCGCCAGCCGCAATCTCAAATTCTTCGCCTATGCCTGGGGCTTCACGACCGCGGATCCAGCGCCGACCCAGTACGAATCAGTGCAAAAATTCGCCGATTGGGGGTTCAGGATCAGCCCTTTGATGGTGCGGGCCAAGTCGGTCGAGGAACTGGTCGCGCATTACCATCTGATCGAGGAGCAGCGCTCCTCGCTCGGCTATGACATTGACGGGGTCGTCTACAAGGTCGACCAGTTGGAACTGCAGCGCCGCTGGGGGTTCGTCACCGGTGAGCCGCGCTGGGCGGTTGCCCACAAATTCCCGGCCGAACAGGCAATGACGACCGTGCAGAAGATCGACATCCAGGTCGGCCGCACCGGCACGCTGGCGCCGGTCGCAAGGCTTGCGCCCGTCACCGTCGGCGGCGTCGTGGTCGAGAACGTCACGCTGCACAATGAGGACTACATCAAGGGTTTCGACAGCAACGGCCTGCCGATCCGCGACGGCATCGACGTGCGTATCGGCGACACGGTGGTGATCCAGCGGGCGGGCGACGTCATTCCGCAGATCGTCAGCGTCGTCATTGACAAGCGTCCGACCGGTGCCGTGCCTTATGAATTCCCGCATACCTGTCCGGTTTGCGGCTCGCCGGCGACGCGCGAGATCAACGAGAAGACCGGCAAGGAGGACTCCCGCCGGCGCTGCACCGGCGAGCTGATCTGCGCCGCGCAAGCCGTGGAAAGATTGCGCCATTTCGTCTCGCGCGGGGCGCTCGACATAGAGGGCCTGGGTGCCGAAAACATCGACACCTTCTTCAATGCCGGGCTGATCAAGACGGCCGCCGATATTTTTACGCTCAGGGACCGCCGCCCCGCCGTCACCAAGGCGCTGGCCGAGCGGCGCGAGGAGCAGGCCAGGCAGCGCGAGGCGGCATCCGGCAAGACGCGCAAGAATGTGCGCAGTGTCGAGGACCGCAATTATGAAGGCCTCGACAAGCTGTTCGCGGCGATCGATTCGCGCCGCGAACCGGAACTCGACCGCTTCATCTTCGCGCTTGGCATCCGCCATATCGGCGAGACGACGGCGGCCGTGCTCGCCAAGACCTTTTCCACCATCGAGGAACTGATCCGCGTCGGCAAGGAAACGGCGGCGGCGGAGGATCCGCACACCGTCTTCCCGTCGGTCAACGGCATTGGCGACACGGTGATCGATGCGCTGCGCGATTTCTTCGGCAATGAGCGCAATGACGACGTGCTCGACAAGCTGCTCGAACAGGTCAAGCCCAAGCCCTATATCGTCACTGTCTCGGCCGACAGCGAGGTCGCCGGCAAGACCATCGTCTTCACCGGCACGCTGGAGAAGATGACACGCTCGGAAGCCAAGGCGATGGCCGAGCGTCTCGGCGCCAAGGTTGCGGGCTCGGTTTCGGCCAAGACCGACCTTTTGGTCGCCGGACCTGGCGCCGGCTCCAAGCTCAAGCTTGCCAGTGAACTCGGCGTCGAAGTCATCGACGAGGACACCTGGCTGCAGCGGGTCGGCAAGGCGTGACGGCGTTCGAAGGCTTCGGCCCAAAGGCCATTCCGTTCCTGAAGGCGCTGGATTTCCACCAGAGCCGGGAGTGGTTTTTGGAGAACCGCGACCTGTTCGAACAGGAACTGCGCGATCCCCTTGGTGATCTCGTCGACACGCTGACACAGCGTTTTGCAGAAGCGGGGCTCGGTTTGCGCGGTGACCGCAAGAAGTCGCTGTTCCGCATCAATCGTGACGTGCGCTTCGCCAAGGACAAACGGCCGTACAACCGGCATGTCTCGGCGATCCTGTCTCCCGACGGCAGCAAGGCCGTGCAGGGCGTGTTCTACATCCATATCGGGCTTGAGGGCTGCTTTGCCGGTATCGCCTGGTGGCAGCCGGAGGCGGCGCTGCTGCTGGCGATGCGGCGCGCCATCGAGACGTGGCCGGACAGGTTTCGCGCCATGGTGAAGGCGTTGGAGAAGAACGGCCTCGAGCTTAGCGCCGAAGACGCCATGAAACGCACGCCTCGCGGATTCGAACATGTCACGGACAAGGATCTCGAGGCCGCCATCCGCAACCGGCATTTTGCTGTCCGCCACGTCATCGATCCGGCCGGCATCCATGGGCCGGAACTGGTCGAGGAACTCGTCGATTTCACCTTGCGCGCCAAGCCGCTGCTCGACTGGGGCAGGGCGATCGAGGGCAGAATCGCGAAGGGCTAAGTTCCAGATAGAGCGCGGCGATGATCATTTCCGCTGATCGTTTGGCTCAAGCGAATTCGTGTGACAAGGCGGGTTGCACTACCTACATCGACGGTTTCGACCCTGGAGCGATCGATGGCGACGGACGTGATTTCCGAGAGCGGCGGTAGAAGCGACTTCTGGCAAGGCGTGCGGCTCTCGATGCCTGTCGTGGTGGCGTCGGCGCCGTTCGCGGTGCTGTTCGGAGCGCTTGCCGTCGACAATGGCTTCTCGGTCCTCGAAGCCTTTCTGATGAGCGCGCTGGTCTATGGCGGCGCCAGCCAGATGGTCGGCATCCAGCTGTTCGGCCAGCATGTCGCGCCGTGGCTGATCGTGCTGTCGATCTTCGCCGTCAACTTCCGCCATGTGCTCTATTCCGCCGGCATCGGCCGGCGCATCGCGCACTGGCCTGTCATTCAGCAGGCGCTCGGCTATTTCATCCTCACCGATCCGCAGTTCGCCGTGGCCGAGGCGCGGGCGGCGTCCGGCCAGACGGTCGGCTTCGCCTGGTATCTGGGGCTTGGCCTGCCGGTCTATGTGTTCTGGGTGATCGAAAGCGGGCTCGGCGCGGTGTTCGGCAAGCTGATCCCCGACACACATGCGCTGGGCATCGATTTCCTGTTGCCGATCTACTTCCTCGGCCTGGTGATGGGCTTCCGCAAGCGGCCGTTATGGCTGCCGGTGGTTATCGCCAGTGCGTGCGCCGCGATCATCGCCTACAAGACGGTCGGCTCGCCCTGGCATGTCTCGATCGGCGCCATAGCCGGCGTGCTGCTTGCCGTCATCCTGCCACCGCACCATAGCGGCGTGGAGACAAGGCCATGAGCACGACGTTCTGGATCATCATCGCCGGCGCGGTCGCCACCTATCTGACGCGCGTCGGCGGGCATCTGGTCATCTCCCGCTTCGAGAACATCCATCCGCGCGTCGAGGCCGGCCTCAACGCCGTGCCGGCGGCGGTGCTGACGACGCTGGTGGCGCCGGAACTTTTGAATGCGGGGCCAGCGGAATGGGCTGCGCTGGTCGTCACATCAGTGGTTTCACTGCGCGGCGGGCTGATGCCGATGTTTTTGGCAGGGGCGGCGGTGTTGATAGTTGCGAGGCAATTTGTGGGGTAGGTTTGCCGGCGCGATCGTTTCGGAGCGTTGGCGCCCGCCCCTCATTGCCCTGCCGGGCATTTCTCCCCGTAAACGGGGAGAAAGAAGCTAATCTCAAATCTTGGCGTCGTGCGGCAGCGGCGCTGTTGCTTTTTCCAGCCAGGTCAGGGTTTCGCCGTCGAGCATCGGTCCGATCTCGGCCAGAACGCGGGCGTGATAGGTGTCGAGCCAATGCAGCTCCTCGCGTGTCAAAAGGTCTGATCGCACCAGCCTGATGTCGATCGGCGCCAGCGTCAGCGTCTCGAAGCCATGCATGGCGATGTCGCCGCCTTCGGTCTGTTCGGCCGGCGTCACCAGGATGAGGTTCTCGATGCGGATGCCGTAGGCGCCTTCCTTGTAATAGCCGGGTTCGTTGGACAGCATCATGCCTTCGAGCAGCTTTTCGGTGCCGGTGCGGGCAATGCGCTGCGGACCTTCATGCACGGCGAGGTATGAGCCGACGCCATGGCCGGTGCCGTGGGCGAAATCGCAACCATGCTTCCACAGCGCCATGCGAGCGATGGCGTCGATCTCCGAGCCGCGCGTGCCGGCGGGGAAGCGTAGCGTGGAAATGCCGATCATGCCTTTCAGCACCAGCGTGAAGCGTTCGCGCATTTCCTCGGTCGGCTGGCCGATCGGTACGGTGCGGGTGATGTCGGTGGTGCCGTCCTGATACTGCGCGCCGGAATCGAGCAGGAACAACTCGCCCGCGTGCAGCTTGCGGCTGGTGGCGCGCGACACGCGGTAGTGCATGATGGCGCCGTTTGGGCCGGCGCCGGAAATGGTGTCGAAGGACACGTCGCGCAGCGGCATTTGCGTTTCCTCGCCGGTCTGCCGGCGGCTCTCCTCCAGCCTGGTGACGACCGCGATCTCATCGAGCGAGCCGGGTTTTTGCCGCTCCAGCCAGCACAGAAGCTTGGCCACCGCCGCACCGTCACGACGGTGCGCGGCGCGCGAGCCGTTGATCTCGGCCTGGTTCTTGGTGGCGCGCGGGATGCGGGCAGGATCGGGCGCGGCAACCACCGTGCCACCATTGTCCTCGACCAGCATGCGCAGCCGGTCGGCCGCCAGCACCGGGTCGAGCGCGATTTTCGCGCCGCCCTTGGCAAGCGCTGCGATCGCCGCTTCGAATTCGCCGGGCTCGTGCGGATCGGCGAGCTGGGTGAGATAGGCCGCGACCTGGCGCGAGAATTTGCGGCTGTCCATGAACAGCTGGTGCGACCCATCCGCTGCGAGGATGGCAAAGCCGAGCGCCAGCGGCGTATGCGGCACGTCGCCGCCTCGGATGTTGAAGGTCCAGGCGATGGAGGACGGGTCGGTCAGCACCGCATGGGTGGCGCCGTCCTTGCCGATCGCCGTCGCCAGCCGCGCCAGCTTGTCCTTGGCGAGTTCGCCGGCAAAGCCGATCGGGTGCAGCTCGACCGGGGTCACCGGTGCGGCGGGCTGGTCCTTCCAAATGATGTCGATCGGGTTTTTGTCGAGTGGCACCAGCACGGCGCCGGTCTTGTCGGCCGAGGCCTGCAGCGCCTTGACCTCGCTGATCGTGTGCAGCCATGGATCGAAGCCCAGCCGCGCGCCCTTGCCGATATTGTCTTTGAGCCAGACGGCGGGCGGGTTGTCGACCAGGCTTTCTACCGAAAAAATGTCGAGATCGACCTCGCTGCGCACCTGCAGCGTGTAGCGCCCGTCGACGAAGATGAACGCGCGGTCGCGCAGCACGATGGCGACACCGGCCGAGCCGCTGAAGCCGGTCAGCCATTTCAGCCGCGCCGAACGATCGGCGACATATTCGCCCTGATGTTCGTCGGCGCGCGGGACGATAAAACCGTCGATGCCATTGGCCGCCAGCCATTGGCGCAGCAGCGCCACGCGCGGCTTGCCGACCGAAGGGTCGCCGGCGGAATCGAAGGTCTGGAACATGATGGGCCTCCTGATGTCGGCGTGACCGTAGCCTATGGGTCCGGAGATCGGAATCGATTTCCGGCTGGCGCAACCTGCTACAGCGCTGGCTGGCTGACAACCAAATGGGACTGGTCCAGTCGCGGCACGATCAGCTTTCCGGCGAAATCCATGCCACGGCGCATCAAGTTCTAGGTGCTGGCACCGTCGAGGATCGGCAATTGCCTTGCGGGTCTCAGTGCTTGAGGTGGATCGTCACCCAGCCTTCGCGGTGCAGCGTTCGCACGTGGCGAAAATTCTGGCCGACATAAGCCGAGATCACAGCGTCGCGCTGGCGCTCAAGAATGCCTGACAGCACGATCGAGCCGCCAAGCGCGACGTGCCCGGCCATTTGCGGCGCCAGCCGCATCAGCGGCCGTGCCAATATGTTGGCGACGATCAGATCGAAAGGGGCGCGTCTGCCGAAGATCGGATGGTGGAAGCCCGCTGCGGTGACCGTCTCGACGAGCGCCTTGACGTGATTGAGCCGCGCATTGGCGGCGGCGACCTTCACCGCCACCGGGTCGATGTCGGTGGCGAGAACCGGAATATGCGCCAGCTTGGCGACGGCGATGGCCAGCACGGCACTGCCGGTGCCGAGGTCAAGCGCATTGCGCGGATGCTCGCGCCGCACCACTTTCTCCAGCATTTCCAGGCAGCCTGACGTGGTGCCGTGATGGCCGGTGCCGAACGCAAGGCCGGCCTCGATCTCGATGGCGAGTTCGCCGCTGTGGCGCTTTCTGCGGTCATGCGCGCCGTGAACGAAGAAACGGCCGGCGCGCACTGGCTTCAGGCCCTCCAGCGAACGCGCCACCCAGTCGATGTCGGGCAGCACTTCGCGCTCGACCGGCTTTGACAAAGCAAGGCCGGCGAGGATGTCCTTGACCCGCGCCTCGACCGCATCGACATCGCCATCGGCGTAGAGCGAGACCTCGTGGATGTCCTGGTCCTCGTCGACCTCGAGCACGGCGATCGGAAGGCCTTCATCCTCGAAGGCCAGCTCAAGCGCCGCGAAGATACGCTCAGCCTCGATCTTGCCGGTGGTGAAATGCAGCCGCGTCTGGGTCATATGGATTCTTGTCAACCCTTGGCCGCGAGGCGCTTCAGCTTCTCCACGGCGGCGCTGGCGCTTTCGCCATAGGCGATCGTGCCGGCAAAGTCGCCCTTGGAGTTGAGCAGCAGCACCGAGGCGGTGTGGTCCATCGTGTAGTCGCCGTCGCCGGTGTCGACCTTCTTCCAATAGATGCCGAACGACTTGGCCATGGCGTGCACCTTGTCCGGGTCGCCGGTGATACCGGTGATACGATCGGAGAAATTGCTGACATAGGCGTTCATCACCGCCGGCGTGTCACGCTCCGGGTCGACCGAGACGAAATAGGCATGCAAGGTCTTGCCGTCATCGCCGAGCGTCTTCAGCCAGCCGGAGAGTTCGAACAGGGTGGTCGGGCAAACTTCGGGGCAGTGGGTGAAGCCGAAGAAGACGACGCTGGGCTGCCCCCGGAAGGCGGCTTCGGTGATCGCCGCGCCTTTCTGGTCGACGAGGGTGAAGGGCGCGCCGAACGGTTCGCCGCCATAATGGCCGCGATACCAGTCGAAGGTCAGCCAGCCGATGCCGGCCGCCATCAGGACGAGAATGCCGACCAGGATAGAACGCATCATCACAAAAGTCCGTGTGCAGAAATCATCGCGCCGGCTCAATGCCGCGCCGGTGCGACAGTCTTAGCGGTTTGGCCTTGCGCAGGCAAAGTGCCGCGATGCCGCAACCGCGGTGGCGTTGACGCATCCGCTTGCAAAGCCGCACGACGCGTCCCACCTGATACCGGCAACTCGAACCGCAGGAGGCTCCTTTGCTCGAACTGGTTGGACGCGAACGGATTGGGCGAAAACTGATCGGCGGCGCCTTGGCCGCGTGCGTCGTGCTTGGCGCCGGCAGCGCCGTCGCCGAGGAAGTCGGCAAGGTCGGCGTCGACTGGGTCGGCAATGACATCATCGTCGAAGCAATCAAGGACCCGAAAGTGGATGGCGTGACCTGCCATGTCTCCTATTTCGACCGCAGCATCATCGACCGCCTGCACAAGGGCAACTGGTTCGAGGATCCCTCCGATTCGTCGATCTCCTGCCGCCAGACCGGCCCGATCACCATCGGCGACATCGACACGAGCGAGGGCGGCGAGGAGGTGTTCAAGCAAGGCCTCAGCCTGATCTGGAAGAAGCAGGTGGTGAACCGCATCTATGACAAGACCAACGAGACGCTGATCTATCTCTCGCATTCGCGCCAGGTGCAGAACGGCTCGGCCAAGATGTCGGTCACCACTGTGCCGCTCTATGGCCAGAACGTGGTGTGGAGCAAGGGCAAGCCGAAATAGGTGGGTCGCCTCTTTCCCGGAACTGAGCTGACGGACGATTGGTCCCGCTTGCGGGACCAATCGCTCGGAGGTAAAGCCGCCGCATGGACCGCACCGAAAACCTCGTCCTGAAAGATCCCGAGCCGCGCATCCATCCGACCGCGGAGCTGAAGGCGTGCAAGCTCGGCCGCTACGCCTCGATCGGCGAGCGCGTGGTGCTGCGCGAGGTGAGCGTCGGCGACTTCTCCTATTTCGAGCGCCATTCGGAAGCCATCTACACAACCATCGGCAAATTCTGCTCGATCGCCGCCAACAGCCGCATCAACGCATTGGAACATCCGATCGAGCGGCTGACCCAGCACAAGGTCAGCTATCGGCCGAACGAGTATTTCCGCTGGCTGGGCGTCGATGCCGAATTCCGCGAGCGACGGCAGGCGAAGGCCGTGACCATCGGCCATGACGTCTGGGTTGGCCACGGCGCGGTGATCATGCCCGGCATCGCGATCGGCAATGGCGCGGTCATCGGCGCCAATGCGGTGGTGACGCAGGACGTGCCGCCCTACACGATCGTCGCCGGCGTGCCGGCAAAGCCGCTCCGGCCGCGCTTTGCTCCCGACACAGCGGCGCGGATCGAAGCGCTCGCCTGGTGGGACTGGCCGGTCGAGAAACTCGCCAGGGCGGTTCCCGACATCCAGTCCATGCCGATCGAGACCTTCCTTGATCGTTGGGAAAACGACGCCGTCTAGGCCTCCGCTGGCAACGGTTTGGCCCTGGCCGTCACCGCCGCGCAGGCCATCATCCGCGCTCTCCGGACTGAAACCCCTTCCGCCATGCGGGGGTGGCGCAGCGGAAGGGGCTGGAGTTAAACCGCTGTGAAGCGGAAGGAGCAGACACTTTTGCCTGCACGGTTACCATGAAACTAAACCGATAAGGTGTGTTTTTCGTTGCATGCGCGCTTTGCGTGTACCCAATTGCACCTGACGTATTTGCTGCCGGCGGGAACCCCAGACGGTCGCCGGTTGTTTCTTATCGCGGCGTTTATTGAGGGTTCTCGAAAGATGGAAAAGCTCTTCACCAGGATCGCCAACTGGGTAGCCCACATGACGGGTCTGCCGCTGACCTTTGCCGGCTGCTGTGTGATTGTCGTCGTTTGGGCGATGAGCGGGCCGTTTTTCGGCTTCTCGGACACCTGGCAACTGGTGATCAACACCGGCACGACCATCATCACCTTCCTGATGGTGTTCCTGATCCAGAACACCCAGAACCGCGATAGTGCCGCGATCCAGGCCAAGCTCGATGAACTGATCCGGGTCGGCAAGGGCCATAACCATTTCATCGGCATCGAGCACCTGACGGAATCCGAGGTCGAGGAAATCCGTGACAAGTGCGAGCGGGCGGCTCTACGGCATGACGAAAAGATCGCCGCCATGGCCGCAAAGAAGGCCGTGGCGCAAAAGCGAGCTCCGAAAAAGCACGCGGCTTGAGGGCGGCCGATCAATGCATGTCGCCCAAAAGTGACCCGGTTTTGGGGTGAACGACATGCATAAAAAGAACCAGCTAAAGCGCGTCGCGCGATCTGTTTTCCGCACGACGCGCTTTAGCTTTTGATGAAGGCCGCGAACGCATCCTTGTGATCGGGGTGCCAGCGCGACAGGGCCGGACGGTTTTCGATGATGTCGCCGATCGCCCAGGCCATGCGCTTCTCGTCCAGCGGCCGCGCCACGTCATTGTCCGGGCACAGGATGTAGAAGTCGCCCCTGGCCAGGGATTCCAGCATGAAATCAATGACCTGTTCGCCGGTCCAGGCGCCGGCCGGCTTTTCCGTCGCCCCTTCGGTGAGGCCGGTATAAGTGAAGCCGGGAATGAGCAGATGCGCCGACATTCGATTGCCCGGTTCGTTGCGCAGCGCATGCGCCAGGCCTTCGGTGAATGCCTTCACGCCGGCCTTGGAGACATTGTAGGCGAGGTTGCCGGGCGGCGTGGTGATGCCTTGCTTGGAACCGGTGTTGATGATCAGGCCCGGCTTGGCCGACGCCAGCATGCGTGGCGCGAAGGCTTCGACGCCATGGACGACACCCCAGAAATTAATGTCGAGCAGCCGTTTCCAGCCATCGCGGTTTTCCCAGGGTTTTCCCGGATTGTCGCCGACGCCGGCATTGTTCATCAGCAGTGAGACTTCGCCGAAGGCGCCAAATGCGCGGTCGGCGAGACGATCGACCTCATCGGCCTTCGAAACATCAGCGGCGACGGCAAGCACGGCATCGTTGCCGGCAATGGCCGAGACCGCGCGGGAGGCATCGTCCAGGCGCGCGCCGCCAATATCGGCGAGCACGATCTTCATGCCCATCAGCGCAAGCCGCCTGGCGGCCGCCAGACCGATGCCGCTGGCGGCGCCGGTGATGACGGCGGTGTTGCCCGGGCCAAGCGCGGGCAGGGCGGTCTGGATTTCGGCGTCGGTGATCATGAGCAACAGCGTCCTTTTCTCGATGGCGCCGAACTTAGCGCCGGAACGGGCTTGCGCAAGCCTTCGTCAGTGTCACTTCGGGTTGACCAGTCGGGCTGCAACTGCGCATGCTGCCCCACAAATGGAGATTTTCGATTGACGGACTGGGTTGCGATTTTGAAGGAGCAGACCGCCACCGGCGACCAGATGGGGCGCGAGGTGCCGCAGATGCTGGCCAACCCCGACATCAGCGAAGCGCAGGTGAAGACACTGTTTTCCGCGCTGGAAAAACAGGCCGAGTTCGTCGAGAAGCTGCGCATGGCGCTGGAGAAATTCGGCCATGATTTCTCGATCATCAAGGCAGCCGAAAGGCTGGAGGAGCGCTATGCCGATCTTGCGGCGTCGGTCGCTGAAAAGCTGAAAGCGATGCGCAAGTAGAGCGCCAGACAAAAAGCGCTACTTTTCGATCACCCGCGCGAAGCGCGTATCCGGCACGAGCCAGATCATCGCGACCAGCACATAAAGCGCGACGCCGATCCACTGATTGACGAAGGTCAGCACGACAGCTGCGATGTAGACAGCCAGCGAGAGCTTGCCCTTGCGGTCGTTGCCCAGTGCCTTGGCAAAAGCGGTGTCATTGCCGTGCAGGCGATGCAGCGCGGCGGCCAGAATATTATAGGCGATCGCGCATAGAGCGAGATCGGCGCCATAGACGGCGACCGGCACCGGCGCGAAATGGTTCTCGCCCATGAAGGCTGTCGTCACCGGCATAAGTGACAGCCAGAACAGCAGATTGAGGTTCGCCCACAGCACGCGGCCGTCGACGCGCTGCACGGTGTGAAACATGTTGTGCAGATTGTTCCAGTAGATGCCGACATTGATGAAGGACAGCACGTAGCTGAAGAAGACCGGCCACAACGGCAACAGGGCGGAAACATCCTCGCCATGCGGCACTTTCAGCTCAAGCACCATGATGGTGATGATGATGGCAACCACACCGTCGGTGAATGCCTCGACCCTGCCCTTGCCCATGGAGCCTCCTTGATGGTGGCTCAGACTAGGGAACTAAATGTCCGGAGGCTACGGCTCATGCCCGTGCTGTCCACAAGCTCCGAAGCGAGCGAACTGCAATCCGGGTTTGGACAATGCCCACAATGTCAGGAGCCTGCCCGCCGGCCGGAACGTCGGAGATGAAAGCGCGTTGACAAGGCGATCCCCCGAAACTGGTGACGAGATTTGGCCATGGCCTTGCGCGATTTTGCACATTCACAAGGAGACGCTCGCAGCGACCACCTTGCAATCCCGACTGTCGCCGCCATGATCGCCGTGCTGTTTGCCGGCAGCACGGCGCTGACGCCGCTTTATATCGTCTACAAGCAGCAATTCGGCTTTTCGCAGATCACGCTGACGCTGATCTATGCGGTCTATGTCGTGGGCAATCTTGGCGCCTTGCTGGTGTTCGGCGGGATGTCGGATGTTATCGGGCGCAGGCCCGCGGCGCTGGCGGCGATGGTTGTCGCCATCGTCAGCGCGATTGTTTTCCTGTTCGCCGAAAACGTCCTCGCGCTCGACATAGCGCGCATCCTGAGCGGGCTTGGCATAGGCATCGGCGCTGGGACC
Organism: Mesorhizobium sp. 43Arga; assembly: GCF_053714255.1. Classification (NCBI taxonomy): domain Bacteria; kingdom Pseudomonadati; phylum Pseudomonadota; class Alphaproteobacteria; order Hyphomicrobiales; family Phyllobacteriaceae; genus Mesorhizobium; species Mesorhizobium sp. 43Arga. The sequence continues at coordinate 484,771 of NZ_JBSKBO010000002.1, read as the reverse complement.
GGAACCGCGTGGATTGCCGAGCTCTTGCCCGCTGCCAACAAGTCGCGTGCCAGCGTCATCGCCACCAGCACCAATTTCCTCGGCCTCGGATTTGGCGCGCTTGTCTCGGGACTGTTGGCGCAATATGAGCCGTGGCCGTTGCGCCTGGTCTTCATCGTCTACCTGGCCGCCCTTGCGGTGGTGACGTTCCTGGTCTGGCGCACCCGCGAAACGGTGGCCAAGCCAGGCAGTCTCAGGCGCGTTTCCATGCGGCCGCGGCTTTCCGTACCAGCGGAAATTCGCGCGCGCTTCGTCGCGCCGGCGGTGACCGGCTTTGGCGCCATGGCGTTGGTCGGCTTCTATGCGGCATTGGCGCCAAGCATCCTGGCGCAGCAACTCCACGAGGCCAACCACGCTGTTGCCGGCGGGCTATTCTTCGAACTAGCCATCGTCGCGGCGATAAGCATCCTGGTGCTGATGCGCGTGCAGAGCAGCAGGGCGATGGTGGCCGCGCTCGTCTTGATGGTCCCAACCGTCCTGCTGATGGTGGCGGCGCAGATGCTGGCCTCGATGGCGCTGATGATCATGGCCACCGCCTGCTGCGGCGTGGCGGGCGCGCTTGGCTATCGCGGTGGCCTGCAGGTGGTGAACGAGATCGCGCCTGAGGATCGGCGCGCGGAAGTGGTGTCCAGCTTCTTCATCTGTTGCTTTGTCGGCAATGCCTTGCCCGTCATCGGCATCGGCGTCGTCTCGACCTACGCCAATCCCATCGCCGCGAGTGTCGCATTCGCTGGAATGATCATAGCGTTTGCGCTTGTGGCGCTGGCCTTTGGCCTGCAAAGCAGGCGCTGAGCCAAGGGCCGGCGAGCCGGCCGGTTGGACCTTCAGCCGTTCGGTGTCTCGGGCGCCATGTTGGCGCGACCGCGTGGCACGCCAAGCCCGGTGTCCGGCGGCTCACCGGCGGCCGGCCTGTTTTCGATCATGTGCAGTGTGCGCCAGCCGCCGAAACGGTAATAGGCCGCGGCCAGCACAAGCGAGGTGATCGAGCCGGCCGGGAAACTCCACCACAACGCTTCCTCGCCGATCACGCCGCGCATGAAATAGGCAAAGCCGGTGCGCACGATGAGCACCGAAATCACCAGGATGATCAGCGGTGGCATCACCGCGCCAGTGGCGCGCACGGTGGCGAACAGCACGATGGTGATGCCGAACAGGATGAACGACCAGGACGCGGCCGTGTTGATGTGGGCGGCGATCTCGATCGCCGCGCTGTCGCTGCTCAGGAACAGGCCGAGGATCGGGCGGTCGAAGAGCCACAGCAGCGCGACCAGGGCGCCGGTCAGGACGAGGTTGAAGCCGACGCCGGAGGCGGCGACGCGGCCGATCCGGTCCCAGCGGCCAGCCCCGACATTCTGCGCCGCCATCGAGGAGACCGCGGCACCGATGGCCAGCGCCGGCATCTGGATGTAGGTCCAAAGCTGCGCGGCGATGCCGTAGGCGGCGGCGACCTGCGAGCCGTAGGAATTGACGATGCCCATCACCGTCAGGGCCGCCGCGGAAATGACAATCATCTGCAGGCCCATCGGCACGCCCTTGAAGACGACGATGCGCAGCAAGGCAGGGTCGGGCCGCAGCAGAGCCAGATTGGCGCCGGCCAGCCGCAGCGGGTGCTTGCGCGCGTAGAGCATCACAAGGATGGCGATGACGCTCACCGTCTGGCCGATCAGCGTCGCGGTGGCGGAACCGGCGATGCCAAGTTCGGGGAAGGGGCCGATGCCGCGGATCAGCAGCGGGTTGAGCACGATGTCGAGGACGACCGCCAGCGCCATGAAGATGAAGGGCGTGCGTGAATCGCCCGCACCGCGCAGCACGGTCATGACGAAGGACAGAAGGTTCATCATCGGCACGGCGACGAAGATGATGCGCAGATAGGAACGCGCCAGCGGCAAGGCGTCCGCCGGTGTGCCAAGCGTGTTGAGGATGGCATCGACCCAGATCCAGCCGCAGACGGCGAAAACCACCGAAACCAGGAAGAAGAAGGTGGCGCTGGTGCCGACGATGCGGCGCGCCTCGGGCAGGTCCCGGGCGCCGACCGACTGCGCCACCAGGATGGTCGCCGCCATGCCGATGCCGAACACGGTGCCCAGGATCAGGAACAGGACGAGGTTGGCGTTGGAGGTGGCGGTCAGCGCCGATTCACCGAGAAAGCGGCCGACCCAGACGGCATTGATCGACCCGTTGAGCGACTGCAGCACGTTGGAACCCAGTACCGGCAAGGCAAACAGCAGCAGCGTGCGCGGGATCGGGCCGCTGGTCAGGTCGCCGGTGCGCCGGCGCGCGGGCATTTTTTCGTCCATGGCTGGCAACTCGGCAAAGTGATCTGGATCCGTTCCACCATCATTGCCGATTCAACGAGGCAGGTCGATGCGGAGTGGCAAAAGCTTGGCCGGAGGTCTCATGGCGCACCTTGATCTAACCATGTTCTCAAAGCTCCCGGAATGGGCTATTGATCCCTGGGGCGTGGGGCCCGCATTCCTATCAGATCTTGCGAATAGCCGGGGGGTTCATGTCCGATAGTCCGCTGTTTTCCGAGCGCCTGAGCCGGCGCGCGCTTCTCGGTGCGTCCGCGTTGGGCGCGGCCTCGATGGCTCTTACGGCGTGTAAAACGGCGGAGGTGGTGACGCCGCCGCCGGTGGCCGCGGCGCCACCCGACACGGCGTTCGGCGATACCGTGACCATGTACGCGGCGCGCACCGACGAGGGCTATCAATTGCCGGCGATCCCGGTGGCCAAGCTCGATCCGAAGTTCGTGCGCCAGATCGTGGCCGACCCGACGGGAGAAAAACCCGGCACCATCGTCGTCGATGTCTCCGAGCACTTCCTCTATCTGGTGCGCGACGGCGGCAAAGCCATCCGCTACGGCGTCAGCCTCGGCAAGGCCGGTTTCGGCTGGACCGGCAGCGCCGTGGTTCAGGCGCGGAAGAAGTGGCCGGTGTGGACGCCGCCGCCTGAAATGATCCAGCGCCGGCCGGAACTGGCGAAATTCAAGGACGGCATGCCGCCCGGCCCGCAGAGCCCGCTCGGCGCTCGCGCGCTCTATCTGTTCCGCGACGGCAAGGACACAATGTACCGGCTGCACGGCACGCCGGAGTGGGATTCCATCGGCAAGAACGCCTCGTCGGGCTGTGTACGCTTCATGAACCAGGACATCATCGACCTCTACAGCCGCGTCAACGGTCCCGCGCAGGTCTTCGTGCGGCCGAACCTGTCGGCCGCCGGCAAGATCATGGCCGTGTCGAGCAGGACAGCCGAGCCGATCGATGCCGGCGTCCCGAAGGACGCGGAGTTCTTGAAGTAGCCTTCACGATCTGCCTGCGTAAAACGGGAGATAGGCGGACGCGCCAAGCGCGCCCGCCTGGATGACGGTCGTTACTTCTTGGCGAGGCCGGGCAGCGTGACCTGATAGACCAGGAACATGGTGTCGACATTGGCACCGTCGTCGGCCTTGTAGGGCGCGCCGACCTGGAAACCGTCCTGGGCAAGGAAGTCGTTGTCATTGGCGACGAACAGGAAGTAGTCGTCGGGCAGCTTCGGATCGAGCACGCTGGCCAGCGACATCGCTTCCCACTTCTCCGAGAGGTTGTTGTGGTCGTTCGGCGCGCCATTGTGCAGGCCGAAGCGATTGAGCTCAGCATTGTCGTTGATGTCGATGAAAGGCGTCAGCTTGGCCGGCGTCACCGACGGATCGAGCACGCCCTTGGGCGCGACTGGCTTGTCGGCGGCGTCGAAAGGGCCGCCTGCGATGTCGGTCGCGGCCGAAACGTCGACGACGAAGATCTGGCGCAGAAGCGAGGTGTCGCCCTTGACGCCCTGGCCGTTGCCGCTGTCGCGCGCCAGCATCAGGAAGGACGTGTCCGACAGCGCCACGATCTCGCTTTGCGCGGCGACCTTGGTCTTGCCCTTGGCGTCCTTGAACACCGGCAGCGGCACGACATATTCATGCGCCAGCTTGAGATGGGCCAGGTCTGAGGCGTCATAGACCAGCGCCCTAGTGTTTTGCCGGGTCGAACCCGAATCGCCGCCATCCTGCCTCGTCGCCGACTGCAGCACGGCGATCAGGAACTTGCCGTCCGGCGTCATCGCCATGCCTTCCAGGCCCTGGTTGTTCTGGCGGCCGGTCTCGGGATCCTTCGGGTCGGGCTCGGCGGCACCTGGGCCGGGATTGTCAGAGGAGAAGTTCGGCGCGCCCTTGCGCATCGGCACCAGGGCCGCCGGCGGCTGGGTCGCCGACAACAGGCGGCCTTGCGCCGAGAAGTGGTAGATGTTGGGGCCATATTCGTCGGAGATGAACATCGAGCCGTCGGATAGCCGCACGACCGCCTCGTTGTCGAGGGCGAGCTTGCCATTGGTGGCGGCCGGCAGCATCGGCATGTCGCCGGCGGCGGCGCGCACATCCGACAGCGGATCGAGGCCGGTGGCGTCGGCGCCCTTGTCATCGGTCAGAAGCATGGTGTCGGCAAGCGTCGCCTTGACTTCGGTCTGTTCCTGGCCAGCGGCGCCTGGTGCTGCCGGCGTGAACTCGATGCCGATCGTGTTGAGGCGCGGCCGGTAGTCGGTGGTGCCGGCGACATTATAGCCGCGATCCGGCAGCAGCCAGAGCGAACCCTTGTAGGTGCCCGCATCATGCGTCCAGCTCGATGTGTCGATCGCCATGCCGGAACCCGAGCCGAACGTCTCGCCGAATTTGTCGCGCTGAGCGGCCGGGATGCGGCCTACGCCGACCAGGCCCTTGTTGACGAGGCCGATCGCAGTGCTGTCGGCGAGCGCTGGCGACAAGGCGGTGAACAAGGCCAGCGCGACGCCGAGCGAGGCGGTTCGGTGCAGGTGTTTCATGGATGATCCTCTTTGTGACAGATGTGCCGGAGCGGCCGAAGAGCAAAAAAGCTGAAAGAGGCGGTACATCGATGATGCCGCGCGCCGCCCCCCTAAAGCGGTCTACGGCGCGAACATGATGCTTGCGTGACATTGCGGCATGCCCGCCGGCCAGCGCGTTCACAGGTCGGGAAAAACACGCGGTGGGGCGGAAGAATGGATCATCCCCACGCGTCCGCCCGAGCGTGCAAGCGCGGTACTGGACACATATGTCTAGCGTATGTATGGTGCTGTCTCTGACGCATTGGGAGGGAAGCCTTGAAGTCGCACTACCGTGCAGTCGTCATCGGGGGCGGGGTGGTCGGCGCCTCGGTGCTTTACCATCTGACGCGGTTCGGCTGGTCTGACGTGGCGCTGATCGAGCGCGCGGAACTGACGGCCGGCTCGACCTGGCATGCGGCAGCCGGGTTTCATGCGCTCAACGCCGATCCCAACGTCGCGGCGCTGCAGGACTACACTATCAAGCTCTACCGCGAGATCGAGGCCGAATCCGGCCGGAATATCGGCCTGCACATGACAGGCGGCGTGAACATGGCCAGCGATCCGCAGCGCTGGGAATGGCTGAAATCGGCCTGGGCGGTGTTCCAGTCGGTCGGCATCGAAACCGCCCGGCTGGTGACGCCCGACGAGATCAAGGAAATCTGTCCGATCGTCGACGTCACCGGTGTGCTCGGTGGTCTTTACGATGCCAATGAGGGTCATCTCGACCCCTATGGCACGACGCACGCCTATGCCGGCGCCGCGAAAAAGCGTGGCGCCGACATCATCCTGCGCAACCGCGTGATCGAGCTGAAAGCGCGCGCGGACGGCCATTGGGATGTCATCACCGAGCAGGGCACCATCATTGCCGAGCATGTCGTCAACGCCGGCGGATTGTGGGCAAAGCAGCTCGGCCACATGGCAGGCGTCAACCTGCCGGTGACGCCGATGGAACATCACTACTTCATCACCGAAGACATTCCGGAAGTTGCCGCTCTCGACCGGGAACTCGGGCTAGCGGTCGATCTCGACGGCTTTTCCTACCTGCGCCAGGAGCGCAAGGGCGTGCTGCTCGGCGTCTACGAGCAGAACCCGAAGCACTGGAACATGGACGGCGCGCCATGGGACTACGGCATCGAGTTGATCCCGGAGGACATCGACCGCATCAGCCCGGAACTCGCCAAGGCGCATGAGCGCTTCCCTTGCCTGGCGACAGCAGGTATCCGCAAATGGGTCAACGGCGCATTCACCTTTACTCCCGACGGCAATCCGATCGTCGGACCGGTGCGCGGCCTGAAAAACTACTGGGTCGCCTGCGGCGTCATGGCCGGTTTCAGCCAGGGCGGTGGCGTCGGCAAATCGCTGGCCGAGTGGATGATCCATGGCGAGCCGCAGGCCGACATTTTCGGCATGGACATTGCCCGCTACGGCGCCTTTGCCGCCAACCGTGAATATCTCAGACAAACGACGCGGCAATTCTATGCCCGCCGTTTCGTCATGACCTTTCCCAATGAGCGGCTGCCGGCGGGCCGGCCCTTGAAACGCCCTGGCGCCTATGACGGCATGAGTGCCGCGGGCTGCGAATGGACGGCGTCGTGGGGGCTGGAAATCCCGGCCTATTTCGCGCCGATGGGGTTTGCCGAGAACACCACGCTCAAGCGCTCCAACGCTTTCGGCATCGTCGGTGACGAGGTGCTGCAGGTCCGGCGGGCCGCCGGTCTCGTCGATATCTCGGCCTATGCGCGCTACGCGCTGACGGGACCAAACGCCAGGGCATGGCTCGACCGGCTGCTTGCCTGCAAGCTGCCGAAAGCCGGACAGGCGCGGCTGGCGCCAATGCTCGGGCCGGACGGGCGGCTGAAGGGCGACCTCACCGTGATCAACTGGGGCGGCGGCGACTATTGGCTGATGGGCTCCTACTATCTCAGGGAATTCCACATGCGCTGGTTCGAGAGCCAGGCAGGAGAGGGCGTCACGGTCACCGACATCTCCGACGCGACAAGCGGCTTCCTGCTGACCGGGCCGAATGCGCGCAAAATCCTGGAATGCACCACGCATCAGGATGTCTCCAGCGCGGCACTGCCGTTCATGGCCTGCGCCGCATTCGACATCGGGATGGTGCAGGCACAGGTTGCCCGCCTCTCTATCGCCGGCGAGCTCGGCTTCGAGATCAACTGCCCCGTGAGCATGCATGCCAAGCTGCGTGAGATACTGCTTGCCGCCGGCGAGGATCTCGGCCTGGCCGAGATCGGCTACTACGCGCTCAATGCGCTGCGACTGGAGAAAAGCTTCGGCATCTGGTCGCGCGAATTCACGCAAGGCTACACGCCAGGCCAGACCGGCCTCGACCGGTTCATCGCCTTCGACAAGGGCGATTTCATCGGCCGCGAAGCGGCGCTGAGGGAACGCCAGACACGCGCCTCGCAACGGATCGTGACGCTGGAGGTCGATGCGGCCGATGCCGATGCCAGCGGCTTCGAGCCGGTGTGGCGCGGCGGCCGGCGTGTCGGCTTCGTCACTTCGGGCGGCTTTGGCTACACGATCGGCAAGAGCGTCGCGCTGGCGTTGGTCGACGGCGATTTTGCCGAGGAGGGTACGGCGCTTTCGGTGCACATTGTCGGCGTCGAACGGCCGGCTCGCGTCATCGTGGCGTCGCCCTACGATCCCGCAGGCAGGGCGATGCGGCAATGAGGAGGATTTTTCGATGATCGATGACGCGGCACGGGACAGCAGGCGCGAGCGCCGGCGTGGACGCACGGGCGAAGCCGGCAGCGAAAGCAGCCGCCGGCCCAACTACCGGTCTCTGAAGAATCCGTTCCTGCCGCAGCCGATCTTTTCGGATGACCAGGTGGCTTCCATCCACGACACGGCGCTGCGCGTTCTGGAGGAGCTCGGCATCAAGGTGCTCTTGCCACAGGCGCGGGAGATTTTCGCCCGTGCCGGTGCGCTTGTGGACCCGGACACCGACATGGTGCGCATCGGCCGCGACATCGTGGCCGCGGCACTGGCCTCGGCGCCAAAATCAATTCCAGCGCTGGCGGGCGACCGCAACCGCGATCTTTTGCTCGAACTCGGTTCGATGACGTTCCTCGCCGGAGCTGGCGCGCCCAACGTCACCGATCTCGAACGCGGCCGCCGACCGGGAACGCTCGGCGCCTTCGAGGAATTGACCAAGCTCATCCAGCATTTCGACGTACTGCACATGCTTTGCCCCTGCATCGAGCCGCAGGATGTCGACAATCACTTACGCCACTATGCCGTCAACCGCGCGCAGCTGACGCTGTCCGACAAGTTCCCCTTCATCTTCGCGCGCGGCACGCCGCAGGTCGAGGATGGGTTTGAGATGATCCGGCTGGCGCGCGGGCTGTCGGAGGATGAATTCCGTGCTGGCGCCCATTGCTACACCATCATCAACACCAATTCACCGCGCCAGCTCGACATTCCGATGGCGCAAGGCATCATCGACTTCGCCGACGCCGGGCAGGTCCTGGTCATCACGCCGTTCTGCCTGGCAGGCGCGATGGCGCCGATCACGGTCGCCGGCGCGCTGACGCTGCAGCATGCCGAGGCGCTGGCCGGTCTGGCGCTGGCGCAGATCGTGCGTCCGGGCGCACCCGTGCTTTACGGTTCCTTCTCCTCCAATGTCGACATGAAGTCGGGCGCTCCGGCGTTCGGCACACCCGAGCACGTCAAGGCGACACTGGGGGCCGGCCAATTGGCGCGCTTCATCGGCCTCCCCTGGCGTTCGGGCGCCGGCAGTGCCGCCAACATTTCCGATGCGCAGGCAGCCCATGAGTCGCAGTTCGCCCTTTGGGGCTCGGTGCTTGCCGGCGCCACCGTCTGCATCCACGCCGCGGGCTGGCTGGAGGGTGGCCTGAGTGTCTCCTTCGAGAAGCTGATCACCGACATCGAGGCGGTGCAGTCGATTGCCGAGCTTTGCGCGGCAACTCCTGGCGACGACGATGCGATCGGTTTCGAGGCCATCGCCGAAGTGCAGCCTGGCGGGCATTTCTTCTCGGCCGGCCACACGATGGCGCGCTACCGCACCGCATTCTATGAGCCACTGGTGGCCGACTGGTCGAATTTCGGTAACTGGACGCAAAGCGGATCAAAGACCGCCAGCGAGCGCGCCACCGGTATCTGGAAACGCATCCTCGCCGATTTCGAGCCGCCCGCTTCGGCTGCCGCCACCGCGGGAGTGCTCGACGAATTTATCGCGCGGCGCATCGAAGAGGGCGGCGCGGCGCCGGTTTCATGAGCGGCGAGCTTTCGTGCGAGACACCTGGCGCTTGCCGCGGTGCGCCGGCCGCTGGAGCGGGCATTGGCGGAATTGCAGCGATGATGCGGAACCGGTGGCATTCCCGGGCATTCATGGGCATGAACCACGGAGGACGCCATGGGTTTCGACCAGTATCACGAACCGCCTGAAGACCTGTCGCAGAAGGTGCGGACCTTTGCCCGCATGATCACCTCGCTGATCGAGGAGGCGGAAGCGATCGGCTGGTACGAGCAGCGCATCTCGGTGGAGAAGGATCCGCAGGCGCGGGCAATCATGCAGAACGCGCAAAGCGAGGAGTTCAAGCATTTCGGCATGGACCTGGAATTCCTGCTGCGCCAGAAGAAGGACTGGCGCGCGGAATTGAAGGAAATCCTGTTCACGTCAGGCGACATCGTCAAGGCCGGCGAGCGGGGCGAGAAGAAGGTGGATTGACACCCTTCACGGGCGCCATCAATCGCTGTCGCGCGCGATCAGTTCCAGCGGCCAGACTTCGCGGGTGATGCGCGGGCCTTCCGGGCCGGCGAAGGCGGGAAGCGAGGCCAGCAGCATTTCGGCCAGCCGCCTTCCCATCGGCTCCAATGGCGGGCGGAAGGCGGTCAGCGCCGGCGAGAAATAGCGGCAGAGCGGCGTGTCGACGATGACGCACACGGCGATGTCGTGGCCGGGGCGGATGCCCATCTCGGCCAGCGCCTTGCAGCCGCCGAGCGCCATGGCGTCGTTGTTGAAGATGATGGCCGTGGGGCGGTCCTTTGCCAGCATCACGCGGGGCGTCACCTGGTAGCCGCCGGCCTCATTGATGAAGCCATCGGCGATCAGCGCGGGATCGACCTCCATGCCATGCCGCTTCAGGGCTTCGCGGTAGCCGTCGAGGAACAGATAGCCGAAGTTGAGATCGAGGGAAGGGCGGATGGCGGCGATGCGGCGGTGGCCGCGTGCCACCAGCCGGTCGACGGCATCGCTGCCGGCCTTCTTGAAATCGAGGTCGAGCGAGGGGTAGGCCTTGCCGCCGCTGCGGCTGCGGCCGAGCGTGGCGAAGGGGAAGCCGACCTGTGTGAGATAATCGATGCGCTCGTCCTCGCGCCGGGTCCAGGCCAACACGACAGCGTCGGCCCGGCGAGTCTCGACGACGCGGCGCAGGCGCTCCTGCTGATAGTCGCCCGGCGCGCCCATCACCACGGTCAGGTCGAGCCCGTTTTCGGCCAGGCGGGCCTGCAGCCCGATCAGGAAGGGAATGAAGAACGGTTCCCCATATTGCTGGTCGCCAGGATGCGGCTGCAGCATGAAGGCGATCGAATGGGTCGCGCCTTGCCTGAGACTGCGGCCGGACTGGTTGGGTGAATAGTTCAGCTTCTTGGCGGCGTCGAGCACGCGCTGGCGCGTGTCGGCATTGACGTCGGCGCGGCCGTTCAGCGCCCGCGACACGGTGCCGATCGAAATGTTCAGGTGACGCGCTAGGTCGTGGATGCTGGACGCCAAGGACAGTTCTCCCCCGTCTTGGCTATCATTGGCTGCCGCTCAGGCCAAGGCTTCGGGACGATTTTCGCTGGCAGCCGATTGACATTCTACGCTAACGGGTGTGTTCTCGTAAACGTTTACGGAAAACGTTTACGGCGATGCCGTGGATGCCGTGACATTCGGTCTGGGGGGACCGAACGGGAGGAGTGCCGGATGATGAATGTCGTCCTCGTCGGCTGCGGCGCGATGAGCAGGCAATGGCTCGATGCCGCGAGGCAGATCGACGGGCTGGCCATTGTTGGCCTTGTCGACCTCGACGCCGAGCGGGCGAAGGCGAGGGCGCTCGAATACGACCTCACCGGCGCCATCATCGGCACCAGCCTCGACGCGGTGCTCGACCAGACCAGGCCCGACGCGGTGTTCGATGTCGTGGTACCCGCGGCCCGGCGTGAGGTCGCGCTTTCGGCCTTTGCGCACAATTGCCATCTCCTGACCGAAAAGCCGCTGGCCGACAGTCCGGAAAACGCGCGCGCCATTGTCGAGGCGGCCCGCCAGGCCGGGCGCATCCATGCCGTCGTGCAGAACCGTCGCTACGTCGCCAATGTCAGGCGTATCCGCCGCTTTCTCGACTCCGGCGCCATCGGCAGTCCGACCAGCATCCATGCCGATTTCTTCGTCGCGCCGCATTTCGGCGGCTTTCGCGAGGAGATGGCGCATGTGCTCCTGCTCGACATGGCCATCCACACTTTCGATGCCGCCCGCTATATGGCCGGCGGCGAGCCGGCCGGCGTCTACTGCCAGGAATGGGAGCCGGCCAATTCCTGGTACCGGCAGGGATCGTCGGCAAGCGCGGTCTTCGATCTTGGTGGCGGCAAGGTCTTCACCTATGCCGGCTCCTGGTGCGCCGACGGTTTCCGCACCAGCTGGGAAGGCAGCTGGCGGATCGTCGCCGAGCGCGGCAGCCTCATCTGGGACGGCCACGACCTTTTGACGGCGGAGGTGGCGGCGACGGAGCGCGATGGGCTGTTCGCCAAGACCCAGCCGATCGAGGTGCCGCCGCTCGATTCGGCCGACCGCGTCGGCGGCCATCTCGGCATCATCAGGGATTTCATGCATGCCATAGAGACCGGCACCGAGCCGGAGACGCGCGGCGCCGACAACATCAAAAGCCTGGCCATGGTTTTCGGCGCCATCGAAAGCGCCGAGACCGGCCGGCGCGTGGCGATTACACAGGAAACACTATGATGCCAAACCCGCTTCTCGACATCCGGATCGGCACCATGGTGCGGGCCAACCTCGACGACCCGGCGGCGTACATCAAGCAGATCCTGCAGCTCGGGTTCGAAAGCATCCAGCCCTTCTTCTGGCAGACGCTGGGCGGCAAGGACCTGCCACGCCTTGCCGGCGAGATCCGATCGGCGATCGGCGATGCCGATGTCGTCGTGTCTTCGCTCGGCGTGTTCGGCAATCCGCTGGAGAGCGGCGAGGTCGATCGCGGCGTGCTCGCGGCCTGGGAAACGGTCATCGACAATGCGCATCTGTTCGGCACCTCGATGGTCAGTGGCTTCACCGGGCGGTTGCGCGGCAAGAAGCTGACCGACAGCCTGCCGCGCTTTCGCGAGGTGTGGGGACCGCTGGCCAGGCGCGCCGCCGACAAGGGCGTGCGCATCGCCTTCGAGAATTGCGCCATGGACGGCAATTGGGCGGCTGGCGACTGGAACATCGCCCACAATCCGGACGCCTGGGAGCTGATGTTCAACGAATTGCCGGACGAAAATCTGGGTCTGGAATGGGAGCCCTGCCATCAGCTCGTCTATCTGATCGATCCGATCCCGCAGATCCGCAAATGGGCGCCGCGCATCTTCCATGTCCATGGCAAGGACGCCACCGTGCGCTGGGACGTCATCCGCGAGCACGGCGTGTTCGGCCGGCTGCCCTTCGTGCAGATGCGCACGCCCGGCTTCGGCGACAGCGACTGGACGCGGGTGATCAGCGAATTGCGGCTGGCTGGCTACAAGGGCGCCATCGACATAGAGGGCTGGCACGACCCGGTCTATCGCGACGATCTCGAAATCACGGGGCAGGTCCGGGCGCTGGAATATCTCAAGCAATGCCGGGGAGGCGCCAGCTACCTGCAGAATCCGAAATGAGGACAAATTTGATGAGAGAATTGGCCGGCGGAGGAGCCGGTTCGTAAGTGGCGAAGCAATCGTCAACAGCCCCCTCGGCTGACGAGGGAAACAATGGGAGGACAAGTGCATGAGCATCGCGATCAGAACGACACTTCTGCGCACGACCGTCGTGGCCGCTGCCACGGCGCTTTGCGCCGCCATCTCGACCTTGCCGGCATGGGCGCTCGACGGCCAGTGGTGCAAGGATGTCCATATCCGCTTCTTCGTCGGCGGCGCCGAGGGTGACGCTTTCGGCACCATCGTCTATAATGGCGCCAAGCAGGCGGCAGCCGATCTCGGCCCCAAGGTCGACTACATCTTCTCGGGCTGGGACGTCGAAAAGATGGTGCAGCAATTGCGCGAGGCGGTTGCGGTCAAGCCCAACGGCATCGCCATGATGGGCCACCCAGGCGAAGACGCGATCATGCCGCTGGCCGAGCAGGCGCACAAGGACGGCATCAAGATGATGTACCAGAACGTGCCGGTGCCGAAGGTAACGGCGGCGTTCGGCGGCGGCTATGTCGGCGCGCAGCAGGAACAGCAGGGCCGCGCGCTCGGCGCCGAGGCGTTCAAGCTGGCAGGGCTGAAATCCGGCGACAAGGCGATCATGATCGGCCCCTTCGACAATGAGAGCCGGGGCGCGCGCGAGCGCGGGACGGTCGCCGCGCTGAAAGAGGCCGGCGTCGACGTCGTTCAGATCAATTCCGCAACCGAGTGGGCCGCCGATCCGAACCTCGCCATCCCGGTGATCACCGCGGCGTTGCTCAACAATCCCGGTGTCAAGGCGGTCGGCTATCCCGGCGGCCAGATGCTCGGCAATGTCCCGACCTACATGCAGGCCGCGGGCAGGAAGCCCGGCGACATCTTCAATTTCGGCTTCGACACCAGCCCGCAGATCGTCGAGGGCTTCAAGGGAGGCTGGGTGCAACTGACGGCCGACCAGCAGCCATTCATGCAGGGCTATCTGCCGATCCTCAGCCTCTGCCAGCAAGTGGTACTGGGGTTGGCGCCGATGAATGTCGACACCGGTGCCGGCTTCGTCACTCCGCAGAATTATGAGATCGTCTCAGAGCTCGCCAAGCAGGCGCTGCGCTGACCTCCCAAGGCTGCCGGCCGGGCCTAACCCGGCCGGCAGGACCGCCGGCAATGGGCCGGCATGTGACAATGAAAGCGAGGATCCGATGGCCGAACGCATCATCGAACTGCGCGATATCAAGAAGTCCTATGGTCAGGTCTATGCTCTGGGCGGCGTCAATCTCAGCGTCGACCGCGGCGAGGTGGTCGGCCTGCTTGGCGACAATGGCGCCGGCAAGTCGACGCTGATCAAGATCCTGTCCGGCGTGGTCAGGCCGACCAGCGGCGACATCCTCGTGCGCGACAGACCGGTGACCGGCTGGAGTGCCGCGCGCTCGCGTGACGCCGGCATCGAGACGGTGTTCCAGGACCGGGCGCTGGCCGTGCAGCAGACCATCGTACGCAACATCTTCATGGGCCGCGAATTGACCAGCTTCATGGGCTGGCTGAAGGTCAACAAGGAGATCGAAGAGGCGAGCCGGCTGATGCGCGAGATCGGCTTCACCTCGAAAGTGTTCACGCCGCACTCGATCGTCGGCCAGCTGTCGGGCGGCGAACGCCAGGGCGTGGCGATCGCCCGCGCCATCTACAAGCAGGCGGAACTGATCATCCTCGACGAGCCGACGACGGCGCTGTCGCTGACCGAGACCGCCAAGGTGTTCCATTTCGTGCGCCAGGTGCGGGCGAGCGGCCGCTCGATCCTGTTCATCGGCCACAACATCCACCACGTCTTCGACATTGCCGACCGCTTCGTGGTGCTCGATCGCGGCAAGGTGGCGCTGACCGCCGACCGCAGCGCGGTCAAGTCGGCGGAAGATTTGATCAATTTCATGGAGGACGTCGCGCATCCCGGCGGATTGCCCGGACTGCGCGAGGCCGGCGAAGCGGAGCAGCAAGCACGATGAGCAAGACCATGGAACCCGATCTCGAAAGCCATCTGCGCGCTCATGCCGGGTCCGCCCGCCAGGAGTGGAAACATCCATCCGATCACTGGCTGCGCGGCTTCGTCCTCGACAACCGTGCCTCGCTCGGCACGCTCGCCGTGTTCATCGTCATGATGGCGGTGTTCATGGTCGCCAACCCGACCGTGTTCACCACCTGGTATCTCTACAGTTCGGTGCTGACGACGCTGCCCGTGGCGCTGTTCGTGGTCGTGCCGCTGGTCTTCGTCGTCACCTGCGGCGAGATCGACTTGTCGTTTCCGGCGACGATGGGGTTTGCCTCCTGGGTCTTCGCCCTGGTGGTGCAGGCCGGCTACGATCCGTTCATCGGCATTGCCGCGGCACTCGTCACCGGCATGCTGCTCGGCTTCCTGGTCGGGTCGCTGGTCGTCTATGGCGGGCTGTCGTCGCTGATCGCCACGCTCGGCATGAATTTCCTGCTGCGCGGCCTGATCCAGATCATCAACGAAGGCAAGTCGATGGCGCTGACCAGCCTCAGCAACAGCTGGGCCTACAAGATCTTCTCCAGCCAGATCTACGGCATTCCGGTGCAGATCTTCTGGGCCATCGCCTTCGTCGTGCTGTCGGCGATGCTCTACAACAGGCATCGTTTCGGTGCGCAGGTGAGGGTGGTCGGCGACAATCCCGACAGCGCCCAGCAGATGGGCATCGACGTCAAGCGCGTGCGGGTGAAAGTGTTCGTCTTCGTCGGCATCGGCGCGGCGATCGCCGGCACGTTCTCGGTGATGATCAACTTCACCTGGTGGCCGACAGCCGGTGACGGCTATCTCCTGCCGGTGCTGGCCTCGGTGTTCGTCGGCGGCACCCCGACCTGGGGCGGCATTGGCACGGTCGCCGGTGGCGCGATCGGCGCGGTGACCGTGTCGTTCATCCAGACCGGCGTCGTGGCGGCGGGATTGAGCGGCTTCTACGTGCAGTTCTTCAACGGCCTGATCATCATCCTGTCGCTGCTCGGCCATAAGTGGAACCAGGCAAGGTATAGGTGAGTCAGGACCATATGGCTTCATCGAAGAGTCGCTTGCGCTCATCTTCATCGAACAGGGCGGCGAATCGGCCAAGATTGAACTGCCTTTTGCCCATCGCGATCACCGCGATGATGCATGAGACAAGCAATGACTCTTCGGCTGCATCGAGTTCCCTGAGACCGATCTGAACGAGGCGGCGCCATGCCTGCTCGTAGGGTTCTCGGAGATCGGTCGTGGGGACTGGGTTTTTCCCAATCTGCCGCGCCTCCTCGATCATCGCGACTAGCGCATATGTGTTCCAGTCAGAAACGCCTCGCTGCTCATGGATCCGGACCAAATGGGGGACGGCGGCGTAGGATGCCTGTCCGACGTCCCCTTGGTGATAGAGTTCTGTAGCCAACTCTTGCCACGCGGCCTCAACGTCCTCACCCAGTTCGAGAGAGCGAAGCGCCTTTCGCGGATCATAGGGAACGCGATACCCGCCCGAGAAGAGCGTCCACCGTTCGTCATCAAGGTCTATGCCGGCGAAGCTGATAGGGTTAGTCATCGAGTGCCTTGATCAGGGCTGGACTACTCACACCGCCGCGACAAACCCGTCCAACACGCGTTTCTGGCCGGCCTTGTCGAAGTCGATGGTCAGCTTGTTGCCTTCGATGGCCGAGATGTTGCCGTTGCCGAATTTCTGGTGGAAGACGCGGTCGCCGACGCTGAAGGGCGACGGCTTGTCGGCGACGGATTTGGCGACCAGTTCGCCGTCGATGGTGCGGCCCTTCACGCTCGTGCGGCCGGCGCCGTAGCCGGAATCAGTCTCGCCATAGCCGATGCGCTCGACCTGGTGGCCTGAGCGGGTGCCCCAGTTGCGGTCGGTCGCTTCGGTGCGGTTGGCCTGCGCGCGCTGCCAGCCGGGCGTCGAATAGGTGTTGGAGAACGCGCCGGATTTTTCCGCGTTGGCGCCGACATTGTCGAAGCGCGAGGCGCCGTAGGGGTTTTGTCGCCCACCACCACGGCCGGAAGCGAAGGAGCCGCCGCCATAGGGGTTGCCGTAGCCGCCATAGGAATTGCCGCTTTCGGCGATCTCGACATGCGATTCCGGCAGCTCCTCGAGGAAGCGCGACGGGATGGTCGATTGCCACAGCCCATGGATCAGGCGGTTGGAGACGAACCAGATATGCAGGTTCTTCTTGGCTCTCGTCAGGCCGACATAGGCCAGCCGGCGCTCTTCCTCCAGCCCGGAACGGCCGCCTTCATCGAGCGCGCGCTGGTGGGGGAACAGGCCTTCCTCCCAGCCGGGGAGAAAAACCGTTTCGAATTCGAGGCCCTTGGCCGAATGCAGCGTCATGATCGAGACGGCGTCCTGCCCGGCATTCTGCTCGGCATCCATGACCAGCGCCACATGTTCGAGGAACGAGCGCAGCGATTCGTACTCCTCCATCGAGCGGATCAGTTCCTTGAGGTTCTCCAGCCGGCCCGGCGCTTCGGCCGAGCGGTCGTTCTTCCACATGTCGGTGTAGCCGCTCTCCTCGAGAATGGTCTCGGCGAGTTCGGTGTGCGGCTTGGTTTCCAGCGCCTTCTGCCAGCGCTCGAAATTGGCGGCCACTTCGCGCAACGCGGCGCGCGGTTTCGGCTTCAATTCGTCGCTCTCGGCGAGATTGCCGGCGGCCTCCAGCATCGGGATGCGCAGCGCGCGCGCCGTGTCGTGGATCTGGCGGATGGTGGCTTCGCCAAGCCCGCGCTTGGGCACATTGACGATGCGCTCGAAGGCGAGGTCGTCGCCGCTGTTGGCAACGACGCGGAAGAAGGCCAGCGCGTCGCGAATTTCCATGCGCTCGTAGAAGCGCGGGCCGCCGATGACGCGGTAGTTGAGGCCGAGCGTGATGAAGCGGTCCTCGAAGGCGCGCATCTGGAAGGAGGCGCGCACCAGGATCGCCATGTCGTTGAGATTATGCTTCTGGCGCTGATAGGCCTCGATGGTCTCGCCGATGGCGCGGGCTTCCTCCTCGGAATCCCAGGCGGCGTGGACATTGACCTTGCCATCCTCGGGATCGTTGCGATCGGTGAACAGCGTCTTGCCGAAGCGGCCCTCATTGTGGGCGATGAGGTGGGAGGCAGCACCCAGGATGTGCGCGGTCGAGCGGTAGTTGCGCTCCAGCCTTATGATGGTTGCGCCCGGGAAATCCTTGTCGAAGCGCAGGATGTTGTCGACCTCGGCGCCGCGCCAGCCATAGATGGACTGGTCGTCGTCGCCGACGCAGCAGATGTTTACTTTGTTTTCGCCCACGGCCGCACGCGAGCTTTGCTCGCTGGCCTCCGCGGGGACGGCCTGGCCGGCCGACGCCCGGTCGGGCTTGCGGCCTTCGGCCGATCGCAGATCCGTCGAAGTTGCCCCACGCCCGGCGTCCGGCCGCTGTGCCAGCAGGCGCAGCCACATGTATTGGGCGGTGTTGGTGTCCTGGTATTCGTCGACGAGGATGTATTTGAAGCGCCGGTGATAGTCCTTCAGCACGTCCGGATTGGCGCGGAAGATGCGGATGGGGTGGCAGAGCAGGTCGCCGAAGTCGCAGGCGTTCAGCGTCTGCAGCCGCTCCTGATAGGCCTTGTAGAGCTCGCGGCCCTTGCCGTTGGCAAAGCTGCGCGCGTCGCCCTCGGCGATGTCTGACGGACCTTGCCCCTTGTTCTTCCAGCCGTCGATCATCTGCGCGAACTGCTTGGCCGGCCAGCGCTTGTCGTCGAGGCCCTCGGCCTGGATCAGCTGCTTGATCAGCCGCACGACGTCGTCGGTGTCGAGGATGGTGAAATCGGAACGCAAGCCCGCAAGCTCGGCATGACGGCGCAACAGCTTCACGCCGATCGAATGGAAGGTGCCGAGCCAAGGCATGCCTTCGACATTGCCTTCGCCGATCAGGATGCCGATGCGCTGCTTCATCTCGCGCGCGGCCTTGTTGGTGAAGGTGACGGCGAGGATCTGCGAGGGGAAGGCCTTGCCGGTGGCAAGGATGTGGGCGATGCGGGTGGTGAGCACCCGGGTCTTGCCGGTGCCGGCGCCCGCCAGCACCAGAACCGGGCCTTCGGTGGTCTCCACAGCCAGCCTTTGTTCCGGATTCAGCCCCTTCAGATAATCAGGCGCACTGTTCTGGCCGCTGCGCGCAGCCATGGCGCGCGCGGCAATGCCCGACGGGGCCGTCGGCCGCGCATTGGGTTCATCGAAAAAGGGCATGTCTTCGGAAAAGCCGGACATCTTCCCCCCGAATGTAGTGATTCGGCAGGGAAAGACCAGAACTGTCTACGTTTTGTTCTGGGTAAAAGTACCTGATATCGAGGGTTCACGCCTTGCGGTAGCCGAGGGCGACGAAAAATCGATGGCCGAACGAGCGCGCCTCGTCCGTCATCACCGCGCCCAGGGCGACCTGCATCTGGTCGTAATAGCGGCTGCCGGCGGGTGAGGCCAGGAAGGCCTCATAAAGCTTCAGGTCGGTCATGGACATATCCCGGTAGATATAGGCTGCAGATTCCATGGCATCGTTGTCGATGTCACGGCGAAGCCCTTCGGTTTGCTTGCGCAGCAGGGCCATTACCTGGTCGTCGGGCAGGGGCTTTCCGGCCGCGCCCAGCATTTCGGAAAGCATTGCATAGCCCATGTTCAAGCCGACGGCTTCTCCGGTGTCGACGGCGCTGATATCGTCCATCATCTTCCTGTACAGAGCGAGCCTGGCCTGGTCCTTGGATGGAAGCTCGCCGAGGATTTTGGCGCCCTCGATCTTCTTGGCCTCCCTTGTTTGCGGCGACGAAGCCTGGATCTCCAGCGCGGTGATCTGTTTGCCCAAGGGTGAAGCATAAAACGAGGCCAGGTCGGACAGGTCCCTGGCGCTGAGCTTGTCCGCCATCCTGGCTTCGATGGCTGCCTCCATCTTCTCCGGATCAAAGGCACCTTCCATAGCCGCGGCAAGCGCGTCCAGGACCTTTTGGGGCGGCGTTCCCGGTGCCGATTTCACGGCTGCAGTGAAACCCGGGCCAATGCCCATCAGCATCTCGTGAAAGCCGTTCGCCTTGTTGATCTCCCTGATTGTCTGCGCCGGCGCGGCGGCCGTGCCGGCAATGAGCGGGACGAGGCAGTAGAGCACAAACGCCATGCGCGTCAGTGGCGGAACGAGTGACGGCATGTTGCTTGCTCCACGGGAAAGATGATCCATGGAGACTGCTGGAAAACCGCGACGCAGGCAAGATGGATTGCCACCTTGGCGTGTGGGCAGCTTGACAGGCAGGGCAGGCGGGAGAAAGCTGTACACGGGCAGGAGCGATGCGCGGGGTTTGCCCATGGCCGCGCGAGCGCGCAACAGTCGAAGGAGTATCATCTTGGCTGTCACCATCACCTCCCTCGTTCTCTTTCTCCTCGGTCTGGCGCTTGGTGGCGGTGGCATCCGGTTGGCTTCGCTGGGGGGCAGTTGGTACTACGTCGTCGTCGGCCTCGCCTTCCTGATCGCTGCCTGGCTGCTCTACAGGCGCAGGTCGACTGCTTTGTGGCTCTACGCGGCGATCGTGCTCGGCACGCTGGCCTGGGCGGTCTGGGAAATCGGCTTCGACTGGTGGGAGCTCGGCCCGCGCGGCGGCATCATCGTGCTGGTGGCGCTGTGGCTGCTGACGCCGTGGGCGAGGAGAGGCGTAACCGGCCCTGACGCGCGCGCGCCGCTCATCCTTGCCGTGCTGGCATCGCTGGCGGTCGCCGGCTATTCGATGACCGCTGACCCGAAAGGCATTGATGGCGCGCTCGACACCGACAAGGTGATTCCCAACGCCAATCTGGGCAATGATGTGCCGGCTGGCGAGTGGCACTATTACGGACGCACGCAGTTTGGCCAGCGCTATTCGCCGCTCGACCAGATCACGCCCGACAATGTCGCCAGGCTGCAGCCGGCATGGACCTACCGCACCGGCGATGTGAAGGGGCCGGATGACATCGGCGAGACCACCTATCAGGTGACGCCGCTGAAGATCGGCGACACGCTCTACATCTGCACGCCGCATAATTTCGCCATCGCGGTCGATGCCGCCACCGGCACGGAAAAATGGCGCTATGATCCCAAGATCAAGCTCGACAAGGATCGCCAGCACCAGACCTGCCGCGGCGTGTCGTACTATGCCGATGCCGCCATCGCTGCCGGCCAGCCTTGTGCTGCCCGCATCTACCTGCCGACCTCGGATGCGCGGCTGATCGCGCTCGACGCCGCCAACGGGCAGGTCTGTGCTGCCTTTGCCGAGGGCGGCACGCTGAATCTTCTGACCAACATGCCCTATCCGAAATCGGGCTACTACTATTCGACCTCGGCGCCGCTGATATCAGGCAGCAAGATCATCGTCGGCGGCGCGGTCAACGACAATTATTCGACGCAGGAGCCGTCGGGGGTCATCCGCGCCTATGATGTCGGCACCGGCGCCCTGGTGTGGAAGTGGGATTCCGGCAACCCGGACCAGACGACGCCGTTGGCGCCGGGCCAGACCTATACCGCCAACTCGCCCAACATGTGGTCGACGCCAAGCGCCGACGAGAAGCTTGGGCTGCTCTATGTGCCACTCGGCAACCAGACGCCGGACCAGCTCGGCGCCGGGCGCAGCGCCAATGTCGAGAAATTCTCCTCCTCGATCGCCGCGCTCGACCTTAACACCGGGCAGTTGCGCTGGGTGCGGCAGACCGTGCACCACGACCTCTGGGACATGGATGTGCCGGCGCAGCCGAGCCTGATCGACATCACCAAGGCCGACGGCACAGTGGTGCCAGCGCTGGTCGGGCCGACCAAGCAGGGCGATCTCTATGTCCTTGACCGTCGCACCGGCGAGCCGATCGTTGCGGTCAAGGAAGTGCCGGCGCCCGGCGGCGCCGTCGAGGGCGATCACACGTCGCCGACGCAGCCGATGTCGGCTCTCTCCTTCAGCCCGAAGCCGCTGACCGATGCCGACATGTGGGGCATCACCATGTTCGACCAGCTGGCCTGCCGGATCGCCTTCCACAAGCTGCGCTACGAAGGCCGTTACACGCCGCCGTCGGTGCAGGGGTCGCTGATCTACCCCGGCAATTTCGGCACCTTCAACTGGGGCGGGGTGGCGGTCGATCCGGTGCGCCAGGTGATGTTTGGCATGCCGACCTATCTGGCGTTTACGTCGAGACTCGTGCCCCGCGCGGACGTGCCGCCGCCGGGCGACAACACCAAGGGCAGCGAGCAGGGGCTGAACCGCAACGAGGGCGCGCCCTATGCGGTGGTGATGGGGCCGTTCCTGTCGCCGCTGGGCATTCCCTGCCAGGCGCCGCCCTGGGGCTATGTCGCGGGCGCGGACCTGCGGACCGGCACCATCGCCTACAAGCATCGCAACGGCACCGTCTACGATATGACGCCGCTGCCGCTGCCGCTGAAGGTCGGTGTGCCAGGCATTGGCGGGCCGATCATCACCGCCGGCGGCGTCGCCTTCCTGGGTGCCGCGGTCGACAATTATCTGCGCGCCTATGACCTGACCTCGGGCAGGCAGCTCTGGCAGGCCAGGCTGCCAGCCGGCGGCCAGTCGACGCCGATGACCTACACGGTCGCCGACGGACGCCAGTTCGTGGTCATCGTCGCCGGCGGCCACGGCTCGGTCGGCACCAAGCCAGGCGATTATGTGATGGCTTACGCGTTGCCGAAATAGCTGGCGCGCTGCCGAAATAGCTGTGTCGCACCAACGAAAAGCGGTCTCGGCGCTAGCCGAGGCCGAGATGGCTCTTCAGGCTGGGCACCGAGCCCAGCACCTGGTTGGTCAAATCGGGGCCGGCGGCGGCTTCGGCCTGCTGGACCAACGTCTCGCCGGCTTTCTGGATTTGCGCCATGTCGAGGCCGGATGCCTTGAGGGCGGCAAGGCCGTTGACCAGCGCGCCGGCCTTTTCGCCGAGAACGCCGCCAAGCGCGCCTTGCAGCGAGGACAGGAAGCCACCGCCACCGCCGGCAGGAGCGGCGACCATGACGTCATATTTCTGCGCCAGCGCGTCGGCGCCGGGAATTTTGGCGAAGAAGGATGAGGCGCTGGTGCCTTCAGCCTCGTGCTCGAGCACCGAGAAAATGGTGCCGACGACTTTTTCGGTCGTTGCCTCGTCGAGGCCGGCCTTCTGCGAGACGGTGTTGACGATATCCTGTACGTCCATGACTTCACCTCAACCCTGGGTTTTCGTGTTTGCCGGATGGCGCTGGCGGCTGCGGACCTTGACCATGGACTTTCGGCTTGCCGCCACGACGGTTGCGCGCATCGCCAGAATGGCGGCTGCGGCAAGCATGAAGGCGGTTGCCAGGATCGGCGAGGTCATGGTCATCAGTTTTCCTTTCACGTCAGGCCCTTCAGGACCGTGGCCGCGCCATGGGGCGGCCGGATAGTCAGTCTCCGCTACTATTGTGGCAGCGCCATCAAGAATTGTCGCCGATGACAAGAATGTGATGATGGTTGCCGCCGCTTGTCAGGGAACGGGAGCGTGACCGAGCCGTGACTGGACGATGCGGGCCTCGCCCCTATCTTGCGAGCGCAAGGACACCAAAGTCGAGGAGCGCCCCGTGACCAGATCCACCATCGCTGACAAACCTGTCATCACCCAGGCGATGATCGACGCCTATGACGAGTACACGCATCTGACGCTCGACCGCCGGCGCTTCATGGAGCAATTGACCAGGCTCGCCGGATCGGGTGCCGCGGCGGCCGCGATCGCGCCAATGCTGGCGGCGAATCCCGCCCAGGCGGCGATCGTCGCCGAAAACGATGCCCGCGTGAAAGGCGAGGACATCAGCTATCCCGGGAGCGGCGGCGAGATGAAGGGCTATCTGGTCAAGCCGGTGAACCAGACAGGTAAGCTCGGCACCGTCATCGTCATCCATGAAAACCGGGGGCTCAACCCGCATATACGCGACGTTGCCCGGCGCGTGGCGCTGGAAGGGTTCGTGGCGCTTGCACCGGATTTCCTGTCGCCGCTCGGCGGCACGCCTGATGACGAGGACAAGGCGCGCGACATGTTCGCCAAGCTCGACCCGGCGCAGACCGTCGCCAACGCCGTGGCGACCGTCGCTTTCCTGAAAGGTGACAAGGACGGCAACGGCAAGGTCGGCGCCATCGGCTTCTGCTGGGGCGGCGGCACGGCCAACATGCTGGCCGTCAATGCGCCCGATCTCGCCGCCAGCGTCGCCTATTACGGCATGCAGCCGAATGCCGCCGACGCGTCGAAGATCAAGGCCGCGCTGCTGCTGCATTATGCCGGCCTCGACGATCGCACCAATGCCGGCATCGACGGCTTCAAGAAGGCGCTCGATGCCGCGCATGTCGAATACACGGTCTATGTCTATGAAGGCGCCAACCATGCCTTCAACAATGATACGTCGGCGGCGCGCTACGACAAGAAGGCGGCCGATCTCGCCTGGGGCAGGACGATCGCTTTCCTGAAGCAGAAACTGGCGTAGGCGGCTTGCCTAACCGGTGCTCGCCGGCCTGTGGAAGGCGACGCCGCCGACCACCAGCGCGATCCCCAGGCAATCACTCAGGCTTGGAATCTGGCGCAGTACGATGATGCCGATCAGCGTCGCCGTGACCGGCAGCAGCGATAGCATCAGCGCGAAACTCGAGCGCGGCAATCGCGACATGGCAAGCTGGTCGCAGATGTAGGGAATGACCGAGGAGCAGATGCCGACGCCGATGGCGGCAATGAGCAGCGGCGGCGAGAAAAAGGCTGGCAGCGCGTCGGTGAAGCCGATCGGCAGCACGACGATGAAGGCGACCGCCATGGCGGCGCCGAGGCCCGCAATGCCGTCGCTGGCGCTCGAACGGGCGACGCGGTGGCCGAGCACGATGTAGCCGACGAACAGTGCGCCGTTGAGGAAGGCCCAGAACAGGCCGACTGGATCGCTGGACCATTTGACGTCGATCAACAACAAGGTGCCGGTGACGGCCACGGCAAGGGCAACCAGGTTGCGGGCGCTCCTGAGGCCGATCAGCGCGACGCCGATGGTGCCGACGAATTCGATCGCCGCAACCAGCGAGATCGGCAACCGGTCGAGGGCCAGGTAGAAGGAACAGTTCATCACCGCGAGGCAAGCGCCGAAGGCCAGCAACAGAAGCCGCGTCCTGGGATTGGCGCGGGCGAAGCTTCGCCAGGGGCGCGTCAGCGGGGCGAAGACCAGTGCCGCAGTGGCGATGCGCAGCCACGCCATGCCGAGCACGCCGACATGCGGGAAAAGCAGCACGGCGAAGGCCGGACCGAGATAATGGAAGATAGCGCTGACGCCGAACCAGACATGCGGCGGCAGCCTTGTTGCCAGGCCGCCAAGGCCAGAGCCGGTGCGGGCAAGCATAGGGCCTGCCGTGGGAGCTTGCGCTTGATCATCCATCGGATCAGTATCGCAGGCATTTTTCGCAGCCTATATGGATGATGATCGATCAGCCTGACCATAATTCTATCGAAAGCAAGGGCATACTTGTGAAACGCCTTCGAACTGAAAATATTGATCTCGACGCCGCCGACATGAAGATCCTGCGTCTGTTGGAGAAGGATGCGCGCGCCAGCACGGCGGAGCTGGCGCGTTCGGTCGGCCTGTCGGCGCCGAGCGTTGCCGAGCGCATCAAGCGGTTGCAGGAAAACGGCGTGATCGAAGCCTATAGCGTCAGGATCAACCCCGCCGCGCTGGGCCTGAAGCTGTCGGCATGGCTGCGCATCCGGCCGGTGCCGGGGCAATTGTCCGTGGTAGCCGAGATCATCCGCGAGTTGCCGGAGATCGCGCAATGCGACCGCGTGACCGGCGAGGATTGCTTCATCGCGCTCGCGCATGTCGGCTCGATGACCGAACTCGAACGGGTGATCGACCGCATCATCCCCTATGCGATGACCAATACCGCCATCATCCAGTCCTCACCGGTGGTGGCGCGCTCGCCGCTGGCAGCGGTGAAAGGCCAAGCGTGAGCCCACCGGGGGCAGTCCTCCACCTGATAGGTCGGGCGCGGGCTTGCAGAAGTAATGGCACCTACCGCCGGCAGGGTCGGCGTCAGGCGTGGCCGCGCTTCAGGCGGGCGCGCTTCAAAATGCTGCGCCAGCGGATCATGTCGAACGGGATCGGCTCGTTGTTGTTGGCGATGTGGAAGATCTCGTTGTCGACGTTCTTTAGTGAACGCCAGAAATCATAGTCAGTGATGCGCGGATCAGCGGCCAGCCTGTCCACCTCGACCTTGATGTCGGTTTTCATGCACGTCCCTCGAACCGGCTTCGCCCCGCCGTCCGTAAAACAACCCAGTGCGGACGTTTTCGACCGCTCTGCTGAGTCGTTCAACGGCTCAATTGGCTTGTTCCCGTTAAAACCTCGGTAAGGTTAATGCGGGTGCCGGGCGGCTTCAAGCACGGGGTGCCGGCCGATTTGAGGGTTCGCCGATTTTGCCTCGCCGGTGTGGCTTTGAGGTCCCGTCACTCTGTTCGGAGCGGTGTCGGCCTCGCGCTATTTGCGTTTGATGCCGATCGAGCGGCCGGCACGCTCCGGCATCGGCAGCATCGAATGGGCGGCGCGCATGGCTTCGACCTTGGCCATCACATCGGCGGGGAAGGGCGCGACCTTCGGCCCCGACATGTCGACATGCAGCGACAGCGTCTCGGAGGTAGCAGCGAGCCAGCCGTCGACATGGCGGATTTCCTGGTAGGCCCTGAGCCGCTTCTCGTCATGGTCGATGAGTTGGAAGGATACCTGGACCTTGTGGTCCAGATGCAGTTCCTGGACGTAGCAGACATGGACTTCGGCGGTGTAGATGGTGAGGCGGCGCCCCTTTACATAGTCCAGCCCCATGCCCATCGCCTCGAAGGCCGCGTCCGAGCAGCGGTCGAAAAGCACGTTGTAATAGGCCATGTTGAGATGGCCGTTGTAGTCGATCCAGTCCTTCTCGATGTCCATGGGCTTGGAGACGAAGGGGGCGGGGATGGACATCGAGACTTCCTTGTTCTGGCGCTGGACAAATTGAGGCTGCGGAGAGTTTTTGTTCCGACGCATTTCCTGTGGGAAAACCGCTTCACACTTTCCCCGGAAATGCTTTAGGCATCCATAGCTGCATTACAAGCGTGGACGCTGGTCCATTCGCGGAGGAATTCATGGCTCTGAGCGACCTCAATCCGGTCGAACGCAACGAGGAAGGCATCGCGGCGGTGCTCGGCATCCTCAAGCAACAGCTCGGCGAGCGCTTCCAGACCGGCCAGGCGATCCGCTCGCAGCATGCGCACACCACCACCTATATCCCGACCCAGGCGCCCGATGGTGTCGCTTTCCCCGAGACTGCCGCCGAGGTGCAGGAGATCGTGCGCGCCTGCGCCGCGCATCGCGTGCCGGTCATCGCCTTTGGCGTCGGCTCCTCGCTGGAAGGCCACACCAACGCACCGGGCGGCGGCATCTCGGTCGATACCTCGCGCATGAACCGCATCCTGGCGGTCAATCCGCAGGATCTCGACTGCACGGTCGAACCCGGCGTGACGCGCGAGGATTTGAACCGGCATCTGCGCGACACCGGCCTGTTCTTCCCGATCGATCCCGGCGCCAATGCCTCGCTCGGCGGCATGGCGGCGACGCGGGCGTCCGGCACCAATGCCGTGCGCTACGGCACGATGCGCGAGAACGTGCTGTCGCTCACCGCCGTCATGGCCGATGGCGAGACGGTGACGACCGGCAAGCGGGCGAAAAAGAGCTCGGCCGGCTACGATCTGACGCGGCTGCTGGTCGGCTCGGAAGGCACGCTCGGCATCATCACCTCACTGACGCTGAAGCTGCAAGGCATTCCGCAGGCGATCTCCGGCGGCGTCTGTCCGTTTCCGAGCGTCGAGGCTGCCTGCAACGCCGTCATCGCCACGATCCAGATGGGCATTCCGGTGGCACGCATCGAACTGGTCAATGCGCTGCAGATGAGGGCGATGAAGAATTATTCCAAGCTCGATTATCCCGAGAGCCCGTGCCTGTTCGTCGAGTTCCACGGCAGCGATGCCGGCGTGGCCGAGCAGGCCGAGACCTTTGGCATGATTGCCGAGGAGAATGGCGGCGGGCCGTTCCTGTGGACCAGCGTCGCCGAGGAACGCAGCAAACTGTGGAAGGCCAGGCACGATGCCTACTGGGCCTCGCTGACGCTGCGGCCAGGCGCCAAGGGCCTGTCGACCGATGTCTGCGTGCCGATCTCGCGCTTTGCCGAATGCGTCACCGAAACCGAGGCCGACATCGCCGAAATGGGCCTGATCGCGCCGATCGTCGGCCATGCCGGCGACGGCAATTTCCACGTGCTGGTGCTGATGGATGTGAACGATCCCAAGGAGATCGCGCTATCGGAAAAATTCGTAGCGCGGCTCAACCTGCGGGCGATCGCCATGGACGGCACCTGCACCGGCGAGCACGGCATCGGCCAGGGCAAGATCGGTTTCCTGCGCCCCGAGCTTGGCCGCGGCGTCGACATCATGCGCGCCATCAAGCAGGCGCTGGACCCGCAAAACATCATGAATCCTGGCAAGATATTGCCGGCGGCGGGTAGATCGGTCGAGGCTTGAAAGCTGGTGGGTGTGCAACCTAACCACCCGCATCACGTTTTTCGGCCAGTAGCCCGCTCAGTCTGATTTCGACAAACTCCGCACCCATCAGTCCATCTTCCGCAAGGCCCGCTGGAAGCACGGATCTGCGTTCCCTGGTTCCTCGGACGATATCGTCGTCTGAATATCGGACGATCATGTCTGGCATGATGCGCAGCAAGTCGTGATGGATGAATTCTGGGATAGGCCAATAGGTCCGGTTCCAGCCTCCAATCTCTCCGAAGACCTCCCATTTGCCGTCTATGAGATGCAGATCGCCAAACCGCCCGACGACAACAGCTTCAGTTGGCAGAAGATCACTCGCATTGGTATCCGCTGAAAACATTCTCGGTCCGAAAAAATAGCCCAGAAGTATCCGTCCTCGCGGAGCCATTCTCGCCACCACTCCCCTCGCAAAGCCTCCATCAGGCAGGGGAATCCGAAAGACCGAGCCTTCGCGATATGGCAACCGTTTCGCCAACTTCGATCCCCCGATCATTTATCGCTGCCAAGCGAGTCCACTGTCGCCTAGGATTGCCAGCAGACCATTTTCTGACTGAGACCGCAACGGAATAGCTCGTCTTGACCGCGCGACCATTCGGGTCGAGGCTCCTTGCGCGGCAAGTCTGACAAGACAGGCGTTGCCAGCGAAGGAGAACTGTCATGGCCATTTCACGCAAGGAAGAAGCGCGCGCGCTGAGTGCCGACGAGAAGGAACTGGTGGAGAAATCGCACCATCCGGTGGTGCAGGAGCTTTCCGACGCCGACCTTTCCGGCCTGGTCAAGCTGCTGCGCGAGCGGCGCGACAAGGCGCAGACCGAAGCGCACCGCCGCCGCCGTGAAATACGCGGAAAGGGGGCGCCCAAGGGGGCTGCGCCGTCAAAGGCCGATGGCGGCTCGCAGGTCAAGCTGGCGGTGCTGGCGATGGCGATGCGGCGGCTGAATGGCGAGGCCGAACGGCGGCGCCAACTGGCGGCTCGCGTTTCACTCGTCGGGAATGCGCGCAAGGCGCTGGCGATGAAGCAAAATGCGCCGGCCGATGGCCCCGCGCACAATTCGCGGACAGCTCACAAGGGCATGCGGGCCGTCGCCAACGAGCGGGCGCCGAAGCTGGTCCGGCCGGCGGAACTCGGCCGGCAGCGCAAGGCGGGCAAGGTGGCGCAAGCCAAGCGCGACGCACGCTGATCCCGGCGACAAGGGCTGCCGGCAGCCGTTTTACCGTGCTGCGGGAAGCTGCTGCTGTGCGCCCTCGACAAGGGCCTGCAGCAAGGGCCGTGTCGGCGCGAAGAATGTCGTGCCGGTCTGCGGTGTCGAGACGTCGAGCAGGCGGTCGTAGGCGCCCGGCGGATCACCGACATACATGCGCTGCAGCATCTTTTCGGTGACCCACAGATACCTGGAATAGCCGATGAAGTAGGTGCCGAACTCGTTCTGCCCGGGCCTGCCGAACGGCATGTTGTCGCGCAATATGTCGTATTCGTTGCCGTCGGCATCCTCGATGGTGGCCAACGACTTGTGCGATTTGCGCGGCGCGTCGTCATCGTCGATCTCGATATTGTCGATCTTGGTGCGGCCGATGATCGCCTCCTGCTCGGGCGTCGGAATGCGCGCCCAGGCCTGCATGTCGTGCAGATATTTCTGGACGACGACATAGGAGCCGCCGGCAAAGTCGGCATCTTCCTCGCCGACCAGCGCCGAAGCCGGCAGGTCGAGGCCGGTCGGGTTGGCGGTACCGTCGATGAAGCCGAGCAGGTCGCGGGCGTCGAAATAGCGAAAGCCCGTCACTTCGTCGACGACGGTCACATCAGAACCAAGCCGGTCGAGCAGGATACGCTCGAACTCGAAGCACATGTCGGGCCGTTCGGCCCGGATGTGGAAGAGGAGGTCGCCGGCTGTCGATGGCGCCGAATGGACCGCGCCCTTGATCGCCGCGAACGGTTTCAATTCCTGCGGCCGCCGGCCGGGGCTGAGACGGTCCCAGAGATCGCTGCCGATGCCGGCAATGCACGACAGGCGGCCGCCGAGGTCGCGGAAGCCGACGGTCTTGACCAGATCGTCAAGCTCGCCCAGCACCGAACAAACCTTGGCAAGGGCCGGATGTTCGCCGGCGACGGTGACGACAAGGAAAATCGCCGATTGCGAAAGCGGCGCATCGACGCTCTGCGCGTCGATCGGCACGCGGTCCCAGTTCTTGCCTGACATCTGAAAAGTCTCCGCTTTTGCCGGATTTGTTTCAGATCGCCCGGGATGACGCAATACTGGATGAATTGCCTCTTTATCGACACGCGGATGCGGGTAGAGTGCGGCAGAATTTCAATCAACCTGTTCGGGAGCTGATGCTCGCACGCCTGTTCGTGATCTTCGGTGGTCTGTTCGTGCTGGTGCTGTGCGCGGCGCTGGTGGTCCCGTACTTTGTCGACTGGACCGGCTACCGCGCTGAGTTCGAGCGTGAGGCAAGTGCCATCCTTGGCCGCAAGGTGACCGTGCAGGGTGACGCCACGGCGAGGCTGCTGCCATTTCCCTCGGTGACCTTCTCCAACGTTGCCGTCGCCGGTGGCCCCAATGGCCAGCCGGCGATGACCGTCGAGACGTTTTCGATGGATGCGGAACTGGCGCCCTTCCTGCGCGGCGAGGTGCTGATCTTCGACATGCGGCTGGTGCATCCGAAGGCGACCATCGACATTGCCAATGATGGCACCGTCGACTGGGCGATGCGGCCATCCTCGCCCTTCGACCTCAACCAGATCTCTATCGAGAAGCTGACGGTGACGGAAGGGCAGATCGAACTGCGCCATGCCGCCGGTGGACGCAGCCATATCTTTTCCGAGATCAACTCGACCATTTCGGCCAAGTCGCTGGCCGGCCCGTGGCGCATGGACGGCACGTTGCGGCTCGACGGATTGCGCACCACGATCGCGGCATCGACCGGCAAGGCCGAAGGCAACGGCCAGATGCGACTGCGGCTGAAGGCCGATCCCGACGCCTATCCGCTCGTCATCGAAACCGACGGCAATGCCGGCATCGTCAAAGGTGCCGCCGTCTATTCCGGCCAGTTCAAGATTTCCGGCGCCGATAAGAATTCCGCTCAATTGCGCGGCACCGATGGCGAGACGGTGAAGGTCAGTGCCGGCAAGCCTGATCCCGGCTTTCGCCTGAACGGCAAGTTCTCGCTCGACCACCAGAAGCTTGGCGTCGACGAATTCCGTTTCGAGACCGGGCCGCTGGACAATCCCTATACCGCCGATGGCAAGGCTTCTGTCGATCTCGGCCAGAAGCCGAACTTCGCCATCGAGGCCAATGGCGCGCAGGTGCAGTTCGACGAGGCCGTGGGCGCAGAGGCCGGTGCCGGCCTGACACTCGACCAGCGCATTGCCGGGCTAGAGCAGGCGCTGCTCGCATTGCCGAAGCCGACCATACCAGGCACCGTCGAGGTCAAGCTGCCGGCGGTGGTGGCCGGCGACACCACGGTGCGCGACGTGCATCTGTCCGCCGAGCCGGCCGAGGGCGGCTGGTCGGTGAAATCGCTGGCCGCAACCTTGCCTGGCCGCACCACGCTGGAAGCCGATGGCATGCTCAGCGTCGAGGGCCAATTCGGCTTCACCGGCTCGCTGCTGCTGGCCGTGGCGCAGCCGTCCGGTTTTGCCGCCTGGCTGTCGAAAGATGTCGACGAGGCGATCCGCCGTCTGCCCGCCGCCGGCTTCAAGGCCAAGGTCGATCTGACGGAAAAGCGCCAGGCCTTCAGCGATCTCGAGCTGATCCTGGGCAAGGCGAAATTCTCCGGCCGCATCGATTCCAGCCAGCCTGACGAAGCCAGGCCATCGGTGCTGATGCGGCTCGAAGGCGGTGAACTCGACGTCGACGGGTTGGCGGCCTTCGCCTCGATCTTCGTCAGCGACAAGGGTGCCAACCGCTTTGCCGACCGCGATCTCGATTTCCAGATCAAGGCCGGGCCGGTCAGCGCCGGCGGGTTGACCGCCGACACGGTCGACACCGCGCTCAGGCTGCGCGACGGCTTGCTTGAAGTCGACCGGCTGTCGGTCGGCGGATTGGCCGGCGCCTCGATCAGCGCCACGGGCCGGATCAAGGATTTCCCCGCGAGCCCGACCGGCAAGCTCGACGCATCGGTTGTCGCTGTAGACCTCAAGCCGCTGATCGACGTCGCCGCGCAGCATTATCCCGACAATGCGGTGCTGAAGGGGCTGGCGAGCCGCGCTGCCGCCTATCCCGATCTGTTCCAGGATGCACGCGTCGACCTCGTGGCAAGTGCCGCCGACAATGGCGATGGCACAACGGGCCTGGCGGTGAGCGGGCAAGGCAAGGCCGGCGGCTCGGCCTTTTCCGCCTCGCTGTCGGGCAAGGGCGCGCCAGACAAGCTTCTCGAGGCGCCGGTGACACTGACATTCAACGCCAAAAACCCCGACGCCACCGCGCTGCTGGCGCTTTACGGCCTGCCGGCGCTGCCGCTCGGCATGCTGGGTGAGGCAACCACAGACATCCAGGCCAAAGGCACGCTGAGCGGCGGACTGGCGACGACTTTCAGCCTTGCCGGCAATGACTTCAAGGCCAGCTTCGAGGGAACCGTCGCCGACACGCCGCAAGGGCCCGTCGCCAAAGGCAAGATCAATCTCGATGCGGTCGACATCGAACCGTGGCTGATGACATCGGGCATCGGCCTGCCGGGCATGGGGGCTGGCATGTCGACGTCGCTGTCCGCGCAGGGCGACTACGGCAACGGACTTCTGGTGCTGGACAATGTCAGCGGCGCGATCAACGAGGCCGCGGTGTCCGGCGACGTCAACATCGACGCCAAGGACGGCGTGCCGCATCTGGCCGGCGCACTGGCACTCGACGAGCTCGATCTCGATCCAATGGCCGTGGCGCTGTTCGGCGATTCCGCGTTCCTCGCCGACAAGAATGGGGCCGACAAGAGTGGGGTCGACAAGAGTAGGGTCGACAAGAGCGCGAGCGACAAGGGCGGCGCCTGGCCGGCAGCACCCTTCAGCCAGAAGTCCAGCCTGCCGTTCACCGCCGATCTCGACCTGACCACGGCAGCCCTTGCCGCCGGACCGCTTGCCACTGCCTATGGCGCCGCCTTTTCGCTGAAGCTCGACCAGGAAGGCATCCGCGTTTCGGACCTGAAGGCGAAACTTCTCGGCGGGGCGCTGACCGGCCTGTTCGAGTTGAAGAACAATGGGGGCACCGGGCTTTTCACCGGCCAGATGAAGCTGGCGGGCGCCGATCTGGCGAACGTGCTGCCGGATGCAGGCATTGGCGGCGTCGCCGATTTCTCGACGACGCTGTCGACCAGCGGCAAGTCGGTCGATGCGATGATCGCCGCTTTGTCGGGTTCCGGCACGGCGACGCTCAGGGGTTTGCAGGTCGCCGGTGTCAATCCCGACGCGTTCAGCGCATTGCTGGCCAAAGCGGACGCGATCGGACGCGACATCGACGCGGCCAAGACCGCTGGCTTCGCGCCCGCGATCGCCGCC
Source organism: Mesorhizobium sp. 43Arga (assembly GCF_053714255.1). NCBI lineage: Bacteria > Pseudomonadati > Pseudomonadota > Alphaproteobacteria > Hyphomicrobiales > Phyllobacteriaceae > Mesorhizobium > Mesorhizobium sp. 43Arga. The sequence goes on along the minus strand of NZ_JBSKBO010000002.1, from coordinate 450,924 downwards.
GATGGCAATTTCCCCGCCGGGAATGCCGACATCGCCTTCACGATCGCCGGCGGCACGCTGAGGGCGCCGCCGATCAGTCTCGAAAACCCGGCGGCGACCTTGTCCGCCGATATTACGGCCGATCTCAACACCAGCACGGTTTCCGCCAAGGGCACCATCACCTACCGGCCTGGCGACGAGGCGCTGGTCGGCTCCGAGCCGGCCGTCAATTTCATCGCCGAGGGCCCGTTCGGGGCCGTCAAGCGGCAGTTCGACAGCGAGCCTTTGGCGCAATTCCTGACCCAGCGCGCGCTGGAGAGGGAGCAGCAGCGCGTCGAGGCGATGCAAGCGGCGTTGCTGGAGAAGCAGCGGCTGCGGCGAGAAGTGCGCTATTACGCGGCACTGCAGGACACCCGCGACAAGGCCGCCGAGGAACTGCGCCAGCAGGAAGAGGCGGCGCGGCTGAAAGCCGAGGCCGATGCAAAGGCGAAAGCGGAGGCCGAGGCCCAGGCGCAGGCCGAAGCGGAGGCCAAGGCCCAGGCTGAGGCAGAAGCAAAGGCCAAAGCCGATGCAGAGGCGAAGGCCCAAGCGGACGCTGATGCCAAGGCCAAGGCCGAAGCGGATGCAAAGGCAAAGGCCGATGCCGAGGCGAAGGCCGCGGCCGAGCAGCAGGCCGCCGACGAAGCGGCCAAGGCGCAGGCGGAGCAGGAGAGGCAGAAGGCCGAAGAGGCGATGCGCATCGCCACGCAGGAAAAGGCCAGGCTGGAAGCCGAACGCAAGGCCGCGGAACAGGCGCCCAAGGTCGAGCCTGCGCCATTGCCGGAGGCCAACGGCAACCCGCCGCCGCCAGCCAAGCCGAAGTCCAATCCTTTCACGATCGATAATTTGTTGAGGTCGTTGCAGTAGGGCAGTAGGGCAGTAGGGCAGTAGGGCAGTAGGGCAGTAGGGCAGTAGGGCAGTAGGGCTTCCCCTCCCGAAATCGTTTCAAAGAACGAGCAGTTCGGCGCTTTCGGCGGCGTAGCGGGCGTGGCGGAAATCGCGGATGGCTGTAAGCCTGCCGCCCTGCCAGGCCAGCAGGATGAAATAGGCGGGTCGGGCCGTCGGGTCGTTGGGGTCGCGGACGAGGATTGCCGGCCTGTTTTCAACGAAGCCGGGCACGAGATGCCAATCCTGCACCCGGGAATAGTTGCCGAAATAGGTGCCGACTTCCTTGCGGCCGTTGAGCCGTGTCTTGGCGACCAGTTCCAGCCGCACCTCTTCAGCCAGCATGTCGCGCACGGCGTCGAAATCACGGGCATTGAAGCGATCTATGTAGGCATTGAGCAACTGACGTTCAGCGGCGCCCAGTCTCGGGAGAGGGCGGTCGTCTGGCTCGTGCGCAATCTGGCGCAGCCGGTCGCGGCCGCGATGCAGCGCCGCCTTGACCGCGGGGATGCTGGCATCGAGCGTGGCGCTGATCTCTTGCAGGGAGTAGCCCAGAACGTCCATCATGATGACGCTGCTTCGCTGGGCGACGGGAAGGCGCATGAAGGTGTGCAGCCCCGCCGAAGCGGCCTGGCGATCGATGGTGGGATTCGCCGGGTCGACGATCATCTCCAAATCCTCGTCGGAAGAGGCCTGTTCGCGGGCGCGGCGGCGCAGAAAATCGAGCGCCGCATTGTGGGCGATGCGAAACAGCCAGCCTTCCGGGTTGGCGATCGGGCCGGCACCGGGCAAGGCCTCGATCGCCTTGGCCAGCGCCTCCTGCAACACATCCTCGCCATCGAAGACCGAGCCGGTCATGCGGGCGCAGTAGCGGTGCAGCTTGGGGCGCAATTCCCCAAACAGGCGCTCGAAGTGCCCATGCTGGCCGCCAGGTATAGGAATGTTCATGAGCTCCGTTCTGCGACCTCGTCTGCCTCGATCACGCATCCAGCATCCGATAGCTGCCTATCACGGCCATCTCGTCGCGTTGCGGAGGTTCGCTGCAGCGATCCCCGAAGCCGCTTTGAAAAGCCTTGAATGCGGCCAGGCCAGTGATGCTGTCAGAATGCGCATCGGTCTGCGTTTCGACCAGGTGGATGAATGTCCCGTCGCCGGACCGCAACGTCATGTAGCGGACGCCGTCCGGCGATTTGTCATGCAATTCCTGGAAAACGGCCTGGATCAGCCGCTCGTTCTCATCGGCTCGTTCGGGCTTCATCTTGTAGCGTATCAGATGGCGTTTCATCGCTGGTCTTCCTCTCGATTGCCTTGCGCCTTTTGAGCCTCTCATCGCCAAGACGATGCCGGGAAGCCAAAAGATGCGGGCGTCCGAAAATAAAGGTGCCGTCCAGCGCAGGATGCCGAGGCGTCACCCGCGGCCCTGATCGAGCAAGCGCCTCAGCATGGGTTCGATGCGCGAAAGCTCGTCGAGATGCGCCGCCGACAGCTCGGCAAGGCAGTCATCGGCGCGCTCGGTCAGCCGCAGCAGCACGCGGCGGTGGTCGTCCTTGTCCTGGTCCCGCGTGACCAGTCCCGCCTCGCTCAGGCGGTTGACCAGCTCGACGGCGCTGTGATGGCGGATGCGCAGGCGCTCCGCCAGATCGCCGACCGTCACCGGTCCACCGCCCGGGTAGCCCTTGATCGCCAGCAAGGCCTGGTGCTGGCGCGGCGTCAGGCCGGCGTCTTCGGCCTGCAGCTGACTGAATTCGAGGAAGCGCCTGATCAGATAGCGGAACTCGGACAGCCGCTGATAGTCGGCCAGTTCGATGGTGGGGCGAGATTTCTTGGGCTGCGTCATTCCAGACATTTGTTCCATTCCGGCCAAAGGCTCAAACGGTTTTGCTGCAAAACCAGCTTGAATTTATATCGTGTTACGATACATAGCGAGCCGACAAGCCGGCCGGCATCTCTGCCGTACCGCGGTCGAGAGCGTCCCGGCGACGATGACGCTGCATGGCGCCGCCGCCTTCCTGACCGCGCCCGAAACGCGGCATCCGAGCTTCCCCGTCGTCGACGAGAACAGGCGGGTGCTCGGCCTCATCGATCCGCCGGCGATCCTGCGCTGGCGCCGTGCCGGCAAGCACAGGACGACGACGCTCAGTGACCTGCTTGCCGGAAGCAAGGTAACGCTGGCCTATCCCGACGAATATCTCGAAGGCCTCTCAGACAAGCTGTTGATGGCCAATGTCTCGCATCTGCCGGTCGTGACCCGCGAAAGCCTGCAACTGGTCGGCTATGTCGGCTGGAAGGACCTGATGCGCGTGCGGTCGAGGAGACGGGCCGAGGAGCGCGACCGCTCGACCTTGCTTGGTTTCGGCACCAGGCGCGGGAAAAAGGCGGACGTTGTCGAGGGCGTCTAGTCCAAGCTGGCCGCGCGCTTCGCCCAGTCCAGGACATACAGCCGCAGCGCCGAGGACAGGTTGGTGTCGCGGGGCCGCGTCTCATCGACTTCAGCGACAAGTGCTGCGAGCGTCAGCTTTCTCGCCGCCGCGATGGCGACGAGATCGTCATAGAAGGGTTTTTCGAGGGAATAGCTGGTGCGATGGCCGCGAATGGTCACCGAGCGCTTTTCGACGACGCTCACGGCCGAACGCTCACTGCTCGTCCTTGACGGACGGATCGAGGCGATGGCCCGCGACAAATCTCTCGGCCTTGTCGGCGTTCAGCCGGTCGCGTTGCTTCTCCGCCTTGGAACGGCCATGCAGGGCCCGGTTCTGCTCGGCGACGCGCGTCTTTTCGTCCCGCGCCTTCTGCTTGCGAGCCTGGCGGAGATTGACGATGTCGGCCATGGCGCGGACCGCGAACCTATTTCTTGCGGAAGGCGTCGAGCGAAACCACCTCGGCGCCCTTGGCGCCGGCCTCGGTCGCGGCGGGCTTCTTCTCCGCCTCTGCGGCAGCCTTCTTCTCGGCCTTCGGCTTCTTCTCGGAAACGACGGTCAGTGGCTCGGGCGCCGGCTGGGCCGGTTCCTCTTCGGGCTGCGCATCGGTCTTGACGTCGAACTCGAGCTCGAAATTGACCGACGGATCATAGAAGCCACGTACGGCCGAGAACGGGATTTCAAGTTTCTCCGGCACGTCGGAGAAGGACAGGCCAACCTCGAAGCCGGTGTCGGTCACCTTCAGGTCCCAGTACTGGAACTGGATGACGATGGTCATCTGCTCGGGATAGCGCTCGCGCAGACGTGACGACACGCGCACGCCGGGCGCGCCGGTCAGGAAGGTGATGAAGAAATGATGGTTGCCGGGGAGGCCGGTGCGTGCGACCTCGGCCAGGACCTTGCGCATGACGCCGCGCAACGCCTCCTGGGCCAGAATGTCGTAGCGGATGTGGTCGTCGGCCATGTGGTGGTCGGGTTCCGTTGAATCGTCCGCATAGCTGTAATCAAGCTTGAGCGCGGCGTAAACCTGATATAGCCCACCGTCGCGTCGAAGCGAGGACTATTGCCGACGATTTGATCGGCAAGGCGGCTCGCCGGCAACCGCAAATGTCATGCGTTAGCCAGCGCAATGTGCTTTTTGACGCTGCCCGGGGCGGGGCGCTTGCCGAAAGCGCGCAGGAAGGTGCGCACGCCATTCGTCGCCGATTGCACCACCTCGTCCTCGCGCGGCGTGCCGCCGAGCATGAAAGTGGTCTGCAGTTCGGCGTTGACCAGGCCGAAGAACTGGCGCGCCGCGACGTCGGGGTCGTCGATGGTGAGGTAACCGCCATAGGCGAGGCGGGCGAAGCGGGCGGCGATTGCCGGCAACGTCGTGCCCGGACCCTGTTCACGCCATTCGGCAAACAGTTCGGGATAGCGTTCACCTTCGGTCTGGATCAGCTTGCGCAGGAATTTTCCGTCGCGGTTGCAGATGCAGTTCCGGTTCAGGCGCACGGCAAAGCCGATCAGATCGGCTTCGAGATCGCCGGGCTGGTCAGGGAAGGTAGCTATGGTGGCGAAGATGCCGACATTGCAGCGATCGGTGAGGTCGCGCACCACGGCCATGAAGAGCTTTTCCTTGTCGCCATGGTGGTTGTAGACGGTCTGGCGCGAGACGCCGGCCTCGGCGGCGATCAGGTCGATATTGGCGCCGGCAAAACCTTCGCGGCAGAACACGCCTGCGGCGGCGTCGACGATTGACAGGCGCTTGGCCTCATGGCCGCGTGGCGGGAAGGTGTCAGGAGAAACGCTTGCTCTCATGAAAATCTATATAGAGGTGATTGACGATTTAGACAAGACTGTCTAAATTTGTGGACATGCGATTAGGAGATTTCGCGCCGGGGACGACCAGAATTCGCTCCTGGAGTGTCGGAACCTCACGGGATGGAACGTCCTAGGGTTAGACGCCGCCTGGCGGCGGCAACCAGATTTCGAAAGAAGCCAATATCATGAGTCCCAAATTCCTCCGCATCGCGGTCGTGCTCGGCCTGTTGTCCGCCATCGGCCCTTTCGCAATCGACATGTATCTTCCCGCTTTGCCGTCGATCGGCGCTGATCTGCACGCCGGCACCGCCGCCGTGCAGATGAGCCTGCTGATCTTCTTCCTGTCCATGGGTTTCGGCCAGATCGTCGTCGGGCCGATCTCCGACATGGTCGGCCGCAAGCTGCCGCTCTATGGCGGTCTTGCACTGTTCATGGTCGGCGGCATCGGTTCGGCCATGGCGCCGACCATCGAGTGGCTGATCGCATTCCGCTTCCTGCAGGGGCTTGGCGCCAGCGCCGGCATGGCGGTGCCGCGCGCCATCGTGCGCGACCTGCACACCGGCAATGAAGCCGCCAAGCTGATGTCCTTGCTGATGCTGGTTTTTTCGGTGTCGCCGATCCTGGCGCCGCTGACCGGCAGCCAGATCATCGAGAATTTCGGCTGGCGCGCCGTGTTCTGGACGGTGACCGGTGCCGCAGCCCTTGCCACCATCCTGCTCGCCACCTCGCTCAGGGAGACGCGACCGGCGGAAGAACGCGTCGGTTCCTCTTTCGGCACCGCACTTGCCGGCTATCGCTTCCTGATGGGCGACCGCAATTTCCTCGGCCTGGTGGCGATCGCCGGCTTCGGCATTGCGAGCTTCTTCGTCTATCTGTCGAGCTCGTCCTTCATCCTGATCGGCCACTATGGGCTGTCGCCGTCGGTCTACAGCGTGTTCTTCTCGACCAACGCGGTGGCCTTCATCGGCATGTCGCAGCTGACGGGACTGCTGGCCGAGCGTTTTGGGCTGCGGCGCGTGGTGCGCGTCGCGGTGACCGGCTATGCCTCGACGATGGTGGTGCTGCTCGCGATCATGGCGACGGGCGTCGACCGGCTCGACGTGATGGCAGCCCTGCTGTTCGTCGGCTACGGTTTCCTCGGCCTGGTCATTCCGACCACCTCGGTGCTGGCCATGGAAGAGCATGGCGAGATCGCCGGCACGGCCTCGGCGCTGATGGGCACGCTGCACTTCGCCATCGGTGCGCTCGCCATGGGCGTCGCCGGCGTGTTCTTCGACGGCACGCCACTGCCGATGGTCGCGGGCATCACGCTCTGCGCGGTAATTTCCTTCACGCTGGCCAAGGTCACGCTCGGCCGTTCGCGCGAAGCGGTCGAAGCGCCGGCGGAGTAGGCACTGCTCGCAAGTATATGAAAAGGCCGGGTTTTCCCGGCCTTTTTAGTTCAGCCCTGCCTCGGCCAATACGAAATCCAGCCGTGTCTCGACCGGCGCGAGGGGCAGCGGAACCAGCTCGTAACCCAGCTCCGTATAGACGCCGGCCAGCACATGGTAAGTGCGCTCGGCCTCATCTGGTGTCTGCTTGCGCTCTTCATCCTGCGCGAAAATGTCAGGCCAGGGCGGAGCGATGAACACGCGCGGATTGTAGCGGAAGCGTTTGGCGGCGGTACTGATGTGGTCTGCCACCGGCAGGCCGCTCAATTTGAGATAGCCGAGCGTGTCCGGCACGCCGCGATCGAAGAAGACCGGTCCCTTCTGTTCGAGCGCGTTCCGATATGAGCGCATCTCCCAGGACAGCATGAGTTCGGCGAACAGCGCGCGGTCGCTCCAGGGCAGGGCGGTTCCGCCTATCGAGGACTGGTCGCGGATGATGCCGCGTCCGGCTTCGACGGTGATCGCAAGGCCCGCCTGACGCAGGGCTTCGATCAAAGTGGTCTTGCCGGAGCCCGGGCCACCGGTCAGCACGAAGAATCGATCGGAATCGTTTTGCATTTCTGTCCAGGGAGAGAGAGACACGCGATGCGGCGGCTTCGCGGCCCACGGCCGTGCGACGTCCGGACGGCAAAAAGACCGTTGCGCATGACGTGGATCGAGGGAGGGAGAAGTGGAGGTTTCTGTTGCCAGGTACCTCCGAACCCCGCCTAGAAGTGCGAACCCCTAGGGCTTGATTTGAAGCTATCGCACTGCATTAAGCAGCGAGACGTGCTTCCGCATAGTTGTCGTTGGCAACTATAAGTTTAGCCCGATGACGGTGGTACAATGCCGGGCAAAAGTACGATCTTTACACCTTCGTCGATCCTATTTCGCCCCCAGCAAAAACCGCTCTGTCGTCACAGCGGCTTTTGGTGGAGGCGCCGGGTACCGCCCCCGGGTCCGAACGGCTTATTTCATCGCCCATTTATCGCCATAGTCGGTCAAGCCGACAAACCGAATATAGGGGGCGTTCGCCGGAAATGAAAGGCCGCAATGGTGCTTTGTCCCTGTGTCAAATTGCGACGCCGAGGGTTGACTTGGGCGCGGTCTCAACGGAAGCTTTGCGAGCGGTGAGGAGTTACCGACCTAGCGCACAAGTTGCGAAGCGCGCCACAGCCCTCATCGATCGGATCCGTGGCGCCGACGAGGGGAATATTGATGGCCGACTATCTTGCGGATGTGAAGAAATACGACGCGGGCGCCACCGCCGACGCGGTCGAAAAGATCGTCAAGCATCTGGGCATTGCGCTGAGGAACCGCGATTCCTCGCTGGTGTCCTGCACCGACCCGAAGGAGCTCGAGCGCGTCAAGGAGAGCTGGGTGGCCAAGAAGCTCGGCGTCAGCGACGGGGCGAAGGCCGACGCCTCGATCGAGAAGACCTGCAAGGCGATGCACGCCGACAACACCAAGAGCCGGGTGACCTTCTATTATCTGGTGGCCAAGGATCTGGGCAAGCTCGGCTCGCTCTGACGACCGCGCGTCAATTTGCGAAGGCTGGCGCGCCGGCGTTGCGGCCAGCCACTTTCTCCCTGTTCACGGGGAGAAATGCCCGGCAGGGCAATGAGGGGCGACGCAGACATCTAGAAGAAGAGTGGTGCGCAAGGACGACTAGCGCCGTTTTGCCGTATTCGGCCGCCGGTCTGACCGCTATAGTATCCGCACTCGAATCGAGCTGGAACCGATGCGCCAATATCTCGACCTCTTGCAGCATGTGCTGGAAAACGGCGCCGATCGCGGTGATCGCACCGGAACCGGCACGCGCTCCGTCTTCGGTTACCAGATGCGTTTCGACCTGGCGCGCGGCTTTCCGGTCACCACGACGAAGAAGCTGCATCTGAAGTCGATCATCCATGAACTCCTGTGGTTCCTGGCCGGCGACACCAACATCAAATATTTGACCGACCACGGCGTCACGATCTGGGACGAATGGGCCGACGAGAATGGCGACCTCGGTCCGGTCTACGGCAGGCAGTGGCGCTCCTGGCCGGACGGCCATGGCGGCTCGATCGACCAGATAGCGGGCCTTCTCAAGGAGATACGCCGCAATCCTCAATCGCGGCGGCTGATCGTTTCGGCGTGGAACCCAGCCGAGGTGGAAGCGATGGCGCTGCCGCCCTGCCACTGCCTGTTCCAGTTCTACGTGTCCGAGGGCCGGCTGTCCTGCCAGCTCTACCAGCGTTCGGCCGACATCTTCCTCGGCGTGCCGTTCAACATCGCGTCCTACGCGCTGCTGACGCTGATGGTGGCGCAGGTGACCGGGCTGAAGCCGGGCGATTTCGTCCACACGCTGGGTGACGCGCATCTCTATTCGAACCACTTCGAACAGGCGCGCGAGCAATTGCAGCGCACGCCAAGGGCGCTACCGACCATGTGGATCAACCCGGAGGTGAAGGACTTGTTCGCCTTCCGCTACGAGGATTTCCGGCTGGAAAATTACGTTGCCGATGCCAGTATCAAGGCGCCCATCGCGGTCTAAGCTATGCCGATATTCAGGTGATGCCGGCCGACCTGAATCTCAACATACCTTAAGCTCGGCTCCCGTCAGTCTATACCGACCATCACGTCCGAGGCCTTGACCACGGCATAGGCCTGCTTACCCTTTTCGAGCTTGAGATCGGCGACGGCTTCGTTGGTGATCGAGGCGGTGACGATGGCGCCGCCGCCAATGTCGATCCTGACGTGCGAGGTGGTGGCTCCCTTGACGATTTCGGTGATCGTTCCCTTGAGCACATTGCGGGCGCTGATCTTCATCGGGCTCTCCGTGGCTTTATGCATGTCGTTCTCCCAAAACCGAGGTCACTTTTGGGCGGCATGCATCAGGTTTCCCGCTCGTCTTACCAGAACAGTCGGCGGGGCATAGGCGTTTTCGCAAGCCATCGGCCTTCCCTTGTTATATTCATACGGATATATCGATCGGCAGGCTTAGCGCCGCACGGATTTCAAACCAGGGAGAGTTTTCGATGACGCGCAAAGGTTTCGGGTTGAGGGCGATCGCCATTGGCGGTCTTGCGGCGACGTTGATGGCGGCGGCGCCCGCCGCACATGCGGAAGGCAAGGTCGTGGTGTTTGCGGCGGCCAGTCTCAAGGACGCGCTCGATGCGGTGAACAAGGCCTGTGAGGCCGATGTCGGCGAGGCCGCGACCGTTTCCTATGCGGCAAGCTCGGCTCTGGCCAAGCAGATCGAGGGCGGGGCGCCAGCCGACGTCTTCATTTCGGCCGATCTCGACTGGATGAAATATCTTTCCGACAAGAAGTTGACCAAGCCCGACACCGAGGTGAAGCTGCTCGGCAACGAGATCGTGCTGGTGGCGCCGAAGGATTCGAAGGTCAAGACCAAGATCGAGAAGGGTTTCGACCTCGCCAAGCTGGTCGGCGACGGCAAGCTCGCCATGGGCGACTTCAAGGCGGTGCCGGCCGGCAAATACGGCAAGGCGGCACTGGAATCGCTCGGCGTCTGGTCCTCGGTCGAGGGCAAGGTGGCGCAGGCCGAGAATGTCCGCGCGGCGCTCAAGCTGGTCTCGACAGGGGAGGCCGCTCTCGGCATCGTCTATGCCACAGACGCGCATGCCGACAAGGGCGTCAAGGTGGTCGGCACCTTCCCGGAGGATTCGCATCCGCCGATCATCTATCCGGTTGCCCAGACCGTCGATTCGAAGGACAACGATACGACGGCTTTCCTGAAATGCCTGCAGTCCGCCAAGGCCGGTGCGCTCTTCAAGGAACAGGGTTTTACCGTGCTCACGCCGAGCAACTGAACAGGGCCTGATAGCACAATATGACCTGGCTGCTGGACCTCACTCCCGACGAATGGAATGCGGTCCGGCTGTCCATCAAGGTGGCGACCGTGGCGATGCTTTTCAGCCTGCCGCCGGGCACCTTGATTGCCCTGTTGCTTGCCCGTGGACAATTCTGGGGCAAGACGCTGCTTAATGGCGTCGTTCACCTGCCGCTGATCCTGCCGCCTGTCGTGACCGGCTATCTCCTGTTGCTCACCTTCGGCAAGCGCGGCCCGGCCGGCGCCTTCCTCGCCGAGCATTTCGGCATCGTCTTCTCGTTTCGCTGGACGGGTGCGGCGCTGGCCTGCGGCGTCATGGGCTTTCCCCTGATGGTGCGGGCAATCCGGCTGTCGATCGAAGCGGTCGACCGCAAGATGGAGGCGGCGGCGGGAACACTTGGCGCCAATCCTTTGTGGGTGTTCGCCACCATCACGCTGCCGCTGATCCTGCCCGGGCTGATCGCCGGCGCCATCCTGGCCTTCGCCAAGGCGATGGGCGAGTTCGGCGCGACCATCACCTTCGTCTCCAACATTCCGGGCGAAACGCAGACGCTGCCCTCGGCGATCTACACTTTCACGCAGGTGCCGGGCGGCGATGAGGGCGCATTGCGACTGACATTGATCTCGATCGTCATCTCGATGGCGGCTTTGGTCGCCTCGGAAGTTCTGGCGCGGCGGGTCGGCAGGCGGATGGACATCGAATGAGCGTCCGCGTCGATATCGGCCACCGGCTCGGCGATTTCGCGATCGAGGCGCGCTTCGAGAGCGGCGGGCGGCTGACCGTGCTGTTCGGGCCATCCGGGTCGGGCAAGACCACGCTCATCAACATGATCGCCGGGCTGATCCGGCCCGACAAGGGCCGCATCCAGGCAGAGGGCCGTGCACTGGTCGACACCGATGCCGGCATTTTCGTGCCGAAGCACAGGCGCCGCATCGGCATGGTGTTTCAGGATGCACGCCTGTTTCCACATATGAGCGTGGCCAGCAATCTGCGTTACGGCCGCTGGTTCACGCCGGCACAGGAGCGCTATGCCGACATGGATGCCGTCGTCGACCTGCTCGGCATCGGACCTCTGCTGAACAGGCGCCCGGCTAAACTCTCGGGCGGCGAGAAGCAGCGCGTGGCGATCGGACGGGCGCTGCTCGCCAGTCCGAAATTGCTGCTCATGGACGAGCCGCTGGCCTCGCTCGACGAGGCGCGCAAGGCGGAGATCCTGCCCTATATCGAACGGCTGCGCGACGAGACGAAAATCCCGATCGTCTATGTCAGCCATTCGGTCGCCGAGGTGGCGCGGCTGGCGAGCGACGTGGTGATGCTGGCGCAAGGCAAGGTCGTTGCCAGCGGGCCGACAGAGGCGGTGATGCAAAGGCTCGACCTGCTGCCGGCGGAAGAGCGCGGGGAGGGTGGCGCGGTGCTGGAGACCAAGGTACTGCGCCACGACGAGGCGTTCGGCATGACCGTGCTCGGCTCGGCCGCCGGCGAAATTCGCGTGCCGCGCCTGGCTATGAAGACAGATGCTTCGGTGCGTGTCCGCATCCGTGCCCGCGATGTGATGATCGCCACCGAGAAACCGACGGGCCTCAGCGCGCTCAACATCCTGCCCGGCACGATCGTCGCGATCAGCCCTGGCGAGGGGCCGGCGGTCGAGGTCGGCATCGACTGCAATGGCGCAACGGTGCTCGCCCGCATCACCGAACAGTCGCGGCAGGCGCTGAGGCTGCGGCTCGGCGGCAAGGTTTTCGCGGTGGTCAAGACCGTGAGTTTCGACCGGGCGAACACCGGCGCTGGCCTGCCGATCGAGGTCGATGGCTGACAGGGGCGGCGATCGCCGCTATATTGTTTTGGAATAACGGTATCGCCGAAGCAGCTTTGACATCGAGGCAACTTGACAGCTGGGCCGGGGCGACCGCGGAGGAGCAAAGATGCCATCGCTGAGCTTGCGGATAAATCTCGATCCAGACGGGCGGATCGGTCCGGGCAAGATCGAGCTTCTGGAGCAGATCGCTACCTTCGGCTCGATCTCGGCCGCCGCGCGCGGCATGGAGATGTCCTACAAGCACGCCTGGGACCTGGTCGAGGACATGAACCGGGTGTTCGGCAAGCCGCTGGTCGCCGCGCAGACCGGAGGCCGCAAGGGCGGCGGCGCGCAGCTGACGGCCATTGGCCTTGCGGTGGTCAGCCGCTTCCGCGCCATCGAGCGCGCGGCCACCGCGGCGGCGGCGACGCATATGGACGCGCTGCAGGCGGAGATCGATGCCGGGTGAGTGAGGGCAGTAGGCAGTAGGCAGTAGGCAGTAGGCAGTAGGCAGTAGGGCGGTCATTCGTGGCTTTCTTCACCTGCTGCCTACTGCCTTACTTCCTTCCTACTCACCGGGCTTGCGCAGCAGATAGGTGTCCATAATCCAGCCCTTTTGCCGGCGGGCTTCCTCCCGGACCTTTTCGATCTCGGGGCCGACATCGCCGAGGCGGCCGGCGATGATGATCTCGTCCGGCGTGCCGAGATAGGCGCCCCAATGGATGGTGACATCCGGGTGAGCCAGCGTATTGAAGGCGCATTTGCCGTCCAGCATGACGATTGTGCTGCCAGCATTTTTGGCCAGACCTTCTTCAGTCAGCCTGCGGCCGGTGGTGACCAGAATGGAGTCGCCGATGCGGTTCAGCGCCATTTTGTGGCCGGCGGCAAGCGCCTGGATGGCGGTGATGCCGGGGATGACCTCCATTTCGAAGGCGACATTGTTCCTCAGGCGCACGCGTTCGAGAATGCGCAACGCGCTGTCGTAGAGCGAGGGATCGCCCCAGATCAGGAAGGCGCCACAGCCATTTTCCGCGATCTCGTCGCGGATCAGGGCTTCGTAGATGGCGGCAATGGCTTCATGCCAGTCGTCGACGGTCGAGCGGTAGGAAGACGTTGGTTCGGCGCGCACCGGCACGTCGAATTCGACGCGGCGCGATTTCGGGTTGGTGACAAAGCGGTCGCAGATCTCGCGCCGCAATTCGGCAAGGTCGTTCTTCCTGGCGCCCTTGTCGGGGATGAACAGCACGTCGGCACGGTTCAGGCCTGATATGGCCTGGACGGTCATGTGGTCGGGATTGCCGGCGCCGATGCCGATGACGAGAAGCTTGCGCATGGCGCGAACTCCTGCCTGATCGGAAGCTGTTAGTCCAGACCGCTCGCGTGTCCAGACCGCTCGCGTGTCCAGACCGCTGCCTTGCGTGTCCAGGCCGCTTTGGAGCCTCTGCGGATGCGGAAGGGCTTTGAAACGCCACATTGAAACGGCTAGGGTCACCAGGGCATTCTTGCCGAGGGGGCTTCGATGTTGCGATATGTTCTGACCGCGTTGCTGGCGCTTTCGGCGCAAGCCGCATTGGCCAACGATTCTGTTGCCGAGCTTGGCACGGGCGGCCTGATCTTGTCGCGCAGCGATGCTGTCGCGATGCAAAGCGAGGATCTCTTCATCTCGCCCGAAAAGGTGACGGTCGACTACGTCTTCCATAACAACACCGACAAGGATGTCGACGCGATCGTCGCCTTCCCGATGCCCGACATTTCGGGCGATCCCGAAGAGATGCCGGCCATCCCCGAAAACCAGAGCGACAATTTCCTCGGCTTCGAGGTGACGATCGACGGTGTCGCGGCAAAGCCTCAGCTCGAGCAGAAGGCGTTCGCGCTCGGCATCGATATCAGCGCCGATCTCAAGGCGCAGAATGTGCCGTTCAACCCGTTCGGCGATGCCGCCAAGGCGGCACTGGCGAAGCTACCGCAAGCGGTGGCCGACGACTGGGTCAACCGGGGCATCGTCATCGGGGACACCGCCGATGACGGCAGCGGCATGAAATCCACCTATGCGCCGTTCTGGCAATTGCGCTCGACCTACTGGTGGCGCTCGACCTTTCCGGCCAACAAGGACGTTCACGTTTCCCACCGCTACAAGCCGAGCGTCGGCGGCACGTCGTCGGTCAGCTTCTTCTATGACGGCCAGTTCCAGGGGCAATATGCGACATACAAGACCCGCTACTGCATGGACGACACGTTCGAGAACGCGGTGCGCAAGGCCGCGAAGGACAATCCGGACGGCTATCCCAAATATTATGAAAGCCGCATCGCCTATATCCTGACCACCGGCGGCAATTGGGCGGCGGGCACCATCGGCAAGTTCAAGCTGACCGTCGACAAGGGCAATGCAAAGGCCCTGGTCTCGTTCTGCGGCGACAATGTCAAAAAGGTCGGGTCGACAAGTTTCGAGATGACCGCGAACGATTTTTACCCGGAGCACGACATCGATATCCTGCTGCTCCAACCGTCTGACAGCAATGGCGGAGACGCGAACTGATGCACGTCGCAATCTACGTCGCCATCGCCGAGAACGGCGTGATCGGGCGGGACGGCGGACTGCCCTGGCAGCTTTCGACCGATCTCAAGCGCTTCAAGGCCGATACGATGGGCAAGCCCATCATCATGGGCCGCAAGACCTATGAAGGCATTGGCCGGCCGCTGCCGGGCCGGCTCAACATCGTCGTCACCCGAGACAGGACCTGGCGCGCCGAGGGCGTGGAGGTGGCGCATACGCTGGAGGCTGCGATTCAGCTGGCAACGGTGCGCGCCCGCTGCATGACCGGCGTGGATGAGGCCTGCGTCATCGGCGGCGGTGAGATCTATGCCCAGGCGCTGCCGCTGGCCGACCGGCTGCACGTCACCCATGTGCTGGCCGCCGTCGACGGCGACGCGCATTTCCCGCCGATCGACGCCGAGACATGGCGCATGGTCAGTTCGCAGGAGGTTCCGGCCGGGGAAAAGGACAGCCACGCAACGCGCTATTCGGTTTACGAGCGCCGCCAGGTACTTTGATAGACAAAACGTGCATTGAAGGACGACAAAGGGTCGCTACCGGCCCAAAACGGATGATGCCGGCGGCGCATCGCGTTGAAAGCGTGCCGTGGCGTCCCTATAGAAGAACGACACTGGATTTGCGCCGTAACTCCGGCGCTTGAGGGAATTCCAAGCGAAAGGACATTCATGCCCTGGAACGACAAGAGTGGCGGAGGCGGCGGCCCGTGGGGCGGCGGCGGTAACAATCAGGGGCCCTGGGGGCAGGGGCCAAAGGGGCCCAGCGGCCCGCAAGGGTCGCCCCCCGACCTCGAAGACATTATCCGGCGCGGCCAGGACCGGCTGCGGCGCGCTCTGCCCGGCGGCGGTGGCGCCAGTCCGGCGGTGTTCGGGCTGGTCGCCGCGGTGCTGGTCGTTCTGTGGGCATTCCAGGCGGTCTATACGGTGCAGCCCGATGAGGTCGCCGTCGAACTGCGCTTCGGCAAGCCGAAGCAAGAGCTCTCGCAGCCTGGCCTGCATTTCCATTGGTGGCCGCTTGAAACCGTCGAAACGGCCAAGATTTCCGAGCAACTCGTCGACATTGGCGGCGGAAACACCAGCGGCAATGGCCTGATGCTTTCAGGCGACCAGAACATCGTCAACGTGCAGTTTTCGGTGGCTTACCAGGTCTCCGATCCCCGCGCCTATCTGTTCGACGTCTCCGATCCGGACGGCATGCTGCGGCAAGTTGCCGAAAGCGCCATGCGCGAAGCCGTCGGCCGCCGGCCGGCACAGGACATCTTCCGCGATGACCGCCAGGGCATAGCCGCCTCGGTGCGCGAAATCATCCAGTCGACGCTGGACGGCTACAAGGCCGGTCTCAACGTCAATGCCGTGTCGATCGAGGATGCGGCACCACCACGCGAAGTGGCCGATGCTTTCGACGAGGTGCAGCGCGCCGAGCAGGACGAGGACAAGTTCGTCGAGCAGGCCAACCAGTATTCCAACCAGAAGCTCGGCCAGGCGCGCGGCCAGGCGGCACAGATCCGCGAAGACGCGGCCGCCTACAAGAACCGTGTCATGCAGGAAGCCGAAGGTGAGGCCCAGCGCTTCATCTCGGTCTATGACGAATACGCCAAGGCGCCGGATGTGACCCGCAAGCGCCTCTATCTGGAAACCATGGAGAGGGTTCTGAAGGACTCGAGCAAGGTCATCGTCGAGCAGGGCAACGGACAAGGTGTCGTGCCTTATCTGCCGCTGCCGGCATTGCAGCCGAAGCCGCCGGCTCCGGCCGCGCCTGCCGTGAACACGGGAGGTACCCAGTGATGGCCAACCGTCTTCCCATTTTCGTCGTCATCGCGGCGGTCATCCTGTTCCTGATCTATTCCTCGGTGTTCGTGGTCAACGCGCGCCAGCAGGCGCTGGTGTTGAGGTTCGGCGAGATCGTCGACGTCAAGACCGAGCCCGGCATCTATTTCAAGGCGCCGTTCTCGTTCTTCGACGCCGACACGGTGCAACTGATCGAGAACAGGGTGCTGCGCTTCGACCTCGACAACATCCGCGTCCAGGTGTCGGGCGGCAAGTTCTATGAGGTCGATGCCTTCATCGCCTATCGCATCTCGGATCCGCGCGTCTTCCGTGCCGCCGTGTCCGGTCAGATCGAACTGGCCGAAGCGCGGCTGAGGACGCGTCTCGACGCTGCCTTGCGCCGCGTTTACGGTCTGCGCGATTTCGAGGCGGCGCTCTCCGAACAGCGGGCGGTGATGATGCGTGAAGTGCGCGATCAACTCCGGCCCGACGCCACTTCGCTCGGCCTGCAGATCGAGGATGTCCGCATTCGCCGCACCGACCTCACGGCCGAGGTTTCACAGCAGACCTACGACCGCATGAAGGCGGAACGTCTGGCCGAGGCCGCCCGGCTTAGGGCACGCGGCAATGAAGCGGCACAGCGCATCACGGCACGCGCCGATCGTGAAGTGGTCGAGATCGTTGCCGAAGCGCAGAAGGAGTCCGAGATCCTACGCGGCGAGGGCGAAGCCCAGCGCAGCGCCACCTTCGCGGACGCCTACAAGCGCGACCCGGCCTTCTTCGACTTCTACCGGTCGATGAATGCCTATGGCACGGCCCTGGACAATACCGGGACGACCATGGTGCTGTCGCCGAGTTCGGAGTTCTTCCGCTACTTCCGCGATCCCGACGGCAAGGAAGAGCCGGCGAAACCGGCGGCACCCGCCCCGGCGGCGCCTGCCGCGCCGGCCACACAACCCAGCACGGGCAAGCAATAGCCGGTGCAGGACTTTTTCACGGCGATAGGCCTGGTCCTTGTCATAGAGGGCCTGGTCTATGGCGGCTTTCCCGGCTTGGCTAAGAAGCTCGCCAACGAGGTGCTGTCGATGCCGGAGAACGCATTGCGGATCCCCGGGCTGGTCGCGATCGCTATTGGTGTCGGCATCGTCTGGCTGGTGCGGGGCGGATGAGAAGGCCGTTTTTCGCCCGAGGCAAAACGGAGGATTAATCCTCTGCCGATAGTCGTAGCCGCAAACGTGCCGTATTTTTTGCCAACATAGCGCAACGCGGTGTTTTCGCCGTTGTGCTTTCTCTTTCAGAAAGACCGGGAGGCTTCTCGATGACATCCACACCACTTTTGCGCGCGGCACGGCGGACGTTGATCGCCGGCACGGCAGCGCTTCTCGTCGGCACTGTCGCCACCCCGTCCTTCGTGACGCCGACCTTCGCGGCCGATGGGCCTGCTTCGGTGGCCGACCTGGCGCAGGGCGTGCTCGGCGCGGTGGTCAACATCTCGACTTCGCAGACCGTGAAGGGCACGGAAGGGCCGGGCGCGGTGCCGATGCCGCAGCTTCCCGAGGGCTCACCGTTTCAGGACTTCTTCGACGACTTCTTCAAGAACCGTGGCGGCGACAAGGACAATAGCGGGCAGAAGGTGCAGTCGCTGGGATCCGGCTTCGTCATCGACGCCGAGCAAGGCATCGTCGTCACCAACAACCACGTGATCGCCGACGCCGACGACATCGAAGTCAATTTCTCCGATGGCGTGACGCTGAAGGCGACGCTGGTCGGTACCGATACCAAGACCGACGTCGCGGTGCTGAAGGTCGATCCGAAAGGCCACAAGCTGACCGCGGTGAAGTTCGGCGATTCCACCAAGATGCGCGTCGGCGACTGGGTGATGGCGGTCGGCAATCCATTCGGCCTCGGTGGTACGGTCACGGTCGGCATCGTTTCGGCGCGCAACCGCGATATCAATTCCGGACCCTATGACGATTTCATCCAGACCGATGCCGCGATCAATCGCGGCAATTCGGGTGGGCCACTGTTCAACAGCGTCGGCGAAGTCATCGGCATCAACACGGCGATCATTTCGCCGTCCGGCGGCTCGATCGGCATCGGCTTCTCCATCCCCTCGCAACTCGCCTCTGGCGTCGTCGACCAGTTGCGCCAGTTTGGCGAGACGCGGCGTGGCTGGCTCGGTGTGCGCATCCAGCCGGTGACGGACGACATCGCCGAAAGCCTCGGCATGGCGACCGCCAAGGGCGCGCTGGTGGCCGGCGTCATCAAGGGAGGGCCGGTCGACAACGGCACCATCCAGGCCGGCGACGTCATCATCAAGTTCGACGGCAAGGACATCCATGAAATGCGCGACCTGCCGCGCGTCGTCGCCGAAAGCCCCGTCGGCAAGGCCGTCGACGTGCTGATCGTGCGCAAGGGCGTCGAGCAGACGGTGAAGGTGACGCTCGGCCGGCTCGAGGATGGCGAAAAGCTCGCCAGCGGCGAGAACGGCAACACCGACCAGGACAAGGGCAACAAGGCTCCGGCCGTTTCGACCGCCTCGGTGCTCGGCATGACCGTCGGCGAACTCAACGATGAGACGCGCAAGAAGTTCAGCATCGCCGCCGATGTTTCGGGCGTCGTCATCACCGATGTGGCCAAGGACTCGGCCGCCGCCGAGCGCGGCATCCTGCCTGGCGAAGTGATCACCGAGATCGCGCAGGAATCGGTCGCCACGCCCAAGGATGTCATGGACCGGATCGGCGCGCTGAAGGAGCAGGGCCGCAAGAACGCGCTCTTGATGCTGGCGTCGAAGACCGGCGAGTTGCGCTTCGTGACGATCCGGATGGATTGAGATTTCAATCCGGCGATCTCAAAAAAGGCGGGTAGAGCGTTTCACCGTTTCGCGGAAACGGTGAAACGCTCTACCTTTTTGTTTTGAAGCAATTCCGGACGGAAAAACCGCTTCGCACTTTTCCTGGAATTGCTCTAACCAGCCGCCCTTTTTCTTGCCTGCCAATCCTCGCGTGAAAGCCGGTAGAGCACATGCCGCCTGAGCGCGGGATGGCTGTCGGGAATGTCGGGATGATCGAAGTCGGTGGCCGGATCGGCCGTCATGCCGAGGCGTTTCATGACGGCGGTCGAGCGATGGTTTTTCGCGACCGCGAAGGAAACGATCTCGTCGACGGCCAATGTCTCGAAACCGTAGGCCAGCCAGGCTTCCGACGCCTCGGTGACATAGCCGTTGCCCCAGAATTCGGGTGCCAACCGCCAGCCGATCTCAATGGTACCGGCAGGCAGGGATGGCACGTGATCGGTATCGAAGAGGCCGACGAAGCCAATGCATTCGCCGGTCGCGGCAATCTCGGCCGCGGCGAAGCCATAGCCGTCCTCTTCGATCCAGGCGCGGAATTCATCCATCTTGGCGTCCGTGGCGGCACGGTCGCGGCGGAACGGGAAGAATTCCATGACGCGTTCATCGGAATTGATGCGGTGGAAGAGCTCGCGGTCGCGGTCCTCCCAATTGCGCAGGATGAGGCGTTCGGTGCGCATGGGTTTCATTGAACGAACTCTTCCTGGCGATAGCCCTGCAGATAGAGCAGTGCCGTGAGGTCGCCATGGTCGATGCGAACCTTGGCCTGGGCCGCCACGGTCGGCTTGGCATGCAGCGCCACGCCGGTGCCGGCGAGGCGGATCATGTCGAGGTCGTTGGCGCCATCGCCGACGGCGATGGTGTCGGCCGGCATCAGGCCGAGGCGCGTCGAGATTTCGAGCAGCGCGTCGGCCTTGGCGGCGCGGCCGAGGATCGGCTCGCCGACCAGGCCGGTGAAGTGGCCGTCCTGTTCGAGCAGGCGGTTGGCGCGGTTCTCCTGAAACCCGAGCATGGCCGCGATGCGGGTTGTGAACACTTCGAAGCCGCCGGAGACGAGCGCCGTCCAGGCGCCATTGGCGCGCATGGTCTGGACCAGCGCGCGGCCGCCCGAGGCCAATGTCAGCCGATTGGCGACGATGCGGTCGACGACGGCGGCATCGAGCCCCTTCAACAGCGCGACGCGTTCGCGCAGGGCCGGCTCGAAGGCGATCTCGCCGTTCATCGATCGCGCGGTGATCGCCGCGACGTGCTCCTTGACGCCGATCTCGTCGGCCAGTTCGTCGATGCATTCCTGGTCGATCATGGTCGAATCCATGTCGGCGATGAGGATTTTCTTGCGACGCGTTTCGGCCTGCTGGACGATCACATCGACCGATTCCCCGGCCAATGCGGCGCGGAGGGCAGCCGTGGTATTGGCGGCGTCGGCCTCTTGCGGCAGGGCTAGATCGCAGGCAATGCCTTCGGCCAACCAGACGACAGTGCTTGCACCCACCGACCGCGAGGCCATATTCGCAAGTGACGGCGACAGAGCGCGGTCGGCGGGACGGGAAACAAGCGTGGCAATGAGCGGCATCGAGAATTCCGGCACGGATGCGGGCGAAGGCCGCGTGAAGAACGCGATCCTGATAGCCGGGCCGACCGCCAGCGGCAAGTCGGCATTGGCGCTCGACCTGGCCGAGCGCGCAGGCGGCGTCATCGTTAACGCCGATTCCATGCAGGGCTATTCGGTGCTCGACGTGCTGAGCGCCCGGCCGGAGGCGTCCGACCTCGCACGCGTGCCACATTTTCTCTACGGCCACGTCCATCCCGGCACCGCCTATTCGACCGGCGCATGGCTGCGTGACGTGATGAAGCTCATCGATGACGGAATGCTGTCGCGGCGGCCGGTCTTCGTTGGTGGTACCGGGCTTTACTTTCGCGCGCTGGCCGAAGGCATTTCGGAAATGCCCGACATTCCGCCGCGCATCCGCGACCGCTGGCGCTATGAGCTGAAGGAGCAAGGCGCGGTCAAGCTGCACAGCCTGCTGCTGCGCGAGGATTCGAGAGCCGCCATGCAGCTGAAGCCAACCGACAGCCAGCGCATCGTGCGGGCGCTCGAAGTGCTCGACGCCTCCGGCCGGTCGATCCTCGAATGGCAGGCGGAGCGCGGCCGGCCGCTCATCGACAGGCAGACGGCGCGTTTCCTGGTCCTCGAGCCGGATCGGGCCGCGCTGGTCGATCGCATCGAGAGGCGCTTCGACCAGATGCTGGACAAGGGCGCGTTGGAGGAAGTCAGGCAGCTTTCGGCCCTTGGCCTTGATCCGGATCTGCCTGCTATGAAGGCGATCGGCGTTCGCGACCTGCAGGCGGCGATGGCGGGCCAGCTGAGCTTTCCCGAGGCGATCGAGCGCGCCAAGATCGCAACCCGGCAATACGCCAAGCGGCAGGCGACCTGGTTTCGCCATCAACTGGGGCCGGAATGGCAGAGGTTGCACCCCGGTGACGATCTCGAAACCACGATCCAAACGCTTGTTGCTAATGCAACTTAAAAAGTTGACCATGACGGAAAGGTTCGCGCCGAAGTTGCCGGGATTAACGCTCCGTAAGGCGGTCCGTGCCATAAGGTCGATGGGCACTTTTCCATTGGGGAGCAGATGCGTTTCCATAAGGCGGAATCCGCTTTTTTCGTCTTTATTTTCGTGATCCTGGCCGCTGGCCTGGTGACGCTGCACGCCTATGGGCTCTTGCAATCCTTCGCTACGGAACTCCATACCCAGTCTGGCCTGGACAAGGTCATCTACCTCAACAAGCTGTTGTTCGCGACCGGCGTGCTGCTTGCGACCGCGCTGTTTTTCGGCATCTTCTTCATCTATCCGCTGATCCGCAAACAGGCGACGGAAGAAGGCAAGCTGCGCGCCATGACGGTTTCGCTCAGCGCCCGCTCCGAAACGCTCGAGCATGCCGCGCTGACGGACAGCCTGACCGGCATGCAGAACCGCCGCTATTTCGACGATGCACTGAAGGAGTATCTCGAGGAGTTCCGCCGCATCGAGAAGCCGGTCGGGCTGATGATCCTCGACCTCGACCATTTCAAGCAGGTCAACGACACGCACGGCCACGATGTCGGCGACGAGGTGCTCAGGGCGGTCGCCAGCTGCCTCAAGGACATGACACGCTACCACGACGTGGTGGCGCGGCTGGGCGGTGAGGAGTTTGCCGTGGTAACGCCCAATATGGAGGCGGACCTGCTGGCCAAATTCGCCGAGCGCATCCGCAAGGCGATCGCCAACATGTCGATCCTCTCGGGCAATGTGCGGCTCAAGATCACCACCAGCGTCGGCCTTGCCGTCTGGGACCGCAAGGAAACGGCCGAAGAGTTCTATCGCCGCGCCGACCGCCAGCTCTATGAGGCGAAGAGGCTGGGCCGCAACCGCGTCTGCGCCTAAAATCCCGAAGAAGAATTCATGAGACCGGTTGCCTGACGCGGCTTTCTCGACTTCCGGTGCTCACGGACCGAATGTCCGTTCCGCTCCGGCCCCTCGAAAACCACGCCATTCAATCCGGCCTGATGAATTCCCTTTCGGGATTTACCCAAGCTGGTTCGACGATGCGGAGCGCTTGGAAGCTTCGGCTTCTTGGTCGTCAAAGAGTTGTAGGTTCAGTCGTTCTGGGGGCGCATGCCGAAGGTGGCGGGCTTCAGGCCGTATCGCATGTCGAAATCGTCGTCCGATTGCACGCGGCCGGTTGCCGGCTTGCGGTAGTCGGGATCGCCGGCCTGGCGGCTGGAATCGACCACTTCGGCGAAGGCCATCGCCTGCTGCGTCGGTTTCGGCACGTTGCGCAGCCGCTCGACGATCGCCACTAGGTCGACATCGTCGCCGGCCTTTGGCGCCTCGGTCTCTTCGCGCTTGGCCGTGCCGGGAAGCAGGTGGCTGGGCAGTCTTTCGAATTTCAGGCGCATGGTCGTCGCCACGCCTTCGCCGAAGGCGATGGCCTCGCGCTGGCCCATGGATGACAGGAAGGCAAGCGTGGAGGCGGAGGAGTCGGCGATGGCCGAACGGATGATCGCCTGGTCCTGCTCGTTGGCGAGCCGCATGGCGAAGAAGGTCGAGCACTGCGACAGGATGGTCGGGTCAAGCTCGCCGGGGCGCTGCGTGACGACGCCGAGATAGCAGCCATATTTGCGGCCCTCCTTGGCGATGCGCGACAGCGCGTGCCTGGTCGGCGCGAAGCCGAGACGCGGATCGGCCGGCATATAGCGATGCGCTTCCTCGCACAGCAACAGCAGCTGCAGCTTGCCCTCGCTCCACAGAGCGAGGTCGAAGGCCAGGCGCGCCAGCACCGAACAGACGGAGTTGACCACTTCAGAGGGCATGCCGGCCATCTCGAAGCAGGTCACCGGCCGGCCGTGATGCGGCACGCGGAAGATGTTGCCGATCGTCTCGTGGATAGTGTCCTCGATCAGGCGCGAACTGAACATGAAGCGATAGCGCGGATCGGCGGACGCCGATTCGATGCGCGTCTTCAGCGATTTGAGCGTCGGGCGCTCGTTCTTGCTTTCGAGCATGCCCATGCGCTCGTCGATCTGCTTGAGCAGATCGGCAATGCGATAAGGCACCGGCGTATCGGCGGTCAGCGCGTCGTTGCCGCGCCTGAGATAGGCGCCTGAATTCGGGTTGCGGTAGAGGCTCTTGGCCAGCGGAATGAGGTCGCGCAGGGCGTCGATCTCTTCCGGCACCGTTTCACGGCCGCGAAACAGCACCTCGGCGAATTCCTCGAGCTTGAACATCCAGAACGGCAGGTCGAGCGTCTTGGAATCGACCTTGACGCAATATTCCGGCAGTGACGCCGCGAATTCATTGTGCGGGTCCAGGATCAGGATGCGCAGATCCGGCCGCGCCGCGATCGATTTGCGCAGCAGCAGCGAGACGGCGGTGGACTTGCCGACGCCAGTGGTGCCGACGATGGCGAAATGGCGCGCCAGCGTGTCGTCGATGGCGATGTTGGCGGCGATCGCCTCGTCCTGCGACAGCGAGCCGATGGTGATGGAATGGCGGCCGGCCAGATCGTAGACGGCCTGCAGGTCGCGGCTGCGGATGCGGTGCGCCACGGCTCCGATATGCGGATAGGTGGTGATGCCGCGGTCGAAGATCGGCTTGGCGCCGGGCTCGGCGCCGTCACGCACTTCGCCGATCAGCTCGATGCTCACCTCGATGGCGTTCTGGCCTTCATTGCTCCAGGCGCGGTCCGAATTGCCGATGCCATAGACCAGGCCAACGGTTCGCGTCGTGCCTAGATTGATCGAGATCATCTTGCCGACCGTCCACAGGCCGGTCACCGCGCCGTCGACATCGTCGGCATAGGCGCTGATTGTGGCGCGCGCGCCGTCGCATTGCACGACGTTGCCCAGGATGCGCCGGTCGTTCTGCTCTGCGTTGCGGCGCTCCTGCAATGTCGGTTCTCCGACGGAAGCTTCGCGTTCGACAAACATGGACAGGCCAATCCCCATTTCCCTGGAGATCGAACCCTAGCGGAACGGGGTTAAGGTCGGATGAGGTCGGATGGTGTAGAGAGGATTAAGCGGCTGACGAAAATTGTCGCGAAGTGACTCTTCTCCGATCCTCGTCTTTCGTTATAATGGACGAATGGATGATATAGCGAACGATATTTCTTCGACCATAGGCAGACGGATCCACGCCGAGAGGCTCATCCGGGACTGGTCGCTGGCCGAGCTTGCCGAGCGGTCCGGTGTTTCCAAGGCGATGCTGAGCACGATCGAGCGCGGCATGACCAGCCCGACGGCGACCCTTCTGGTGCGCATCGCGGCGGCTTTCGGCATGACGCTGTCGACCCTCATCGCGCGCGCGGAATTGCAAGGCGGCGAGCTGCTGCGCGAGGCCGATCAACCGGTGTGGCGCGACCCCGATACAGGCTATGTCAGGCGGCATTTGTCACCGGCCACCGACATGCCGCTTGAACTGATCAAGGTGCATCTGCCAGCGGGCGCCAGGGTCAGCCTGCCGGCGGCCTCCTATGCCTTCATCAAGCAGCAGATCTGGCTGATTTCCGGACGGCTCGAATTCACCGAGGGCGATGTGGTGCACCGGCTCGAGCCTGGCGACTGCCTGGCGCTCGGCGCGCCGTCGGACTGCACCTTCCATGCCCTGGAGGCGGGCGCCGACTATCTCGTCGCGCTGGTCAGGGGCTGAGATCATGGCGAGACGGCCAAAGCGCTCCCATAATGGGGGGCCGCCTCTTGATGAGTACAAGGGGCCACCCTGGGGCAAGGGCGACCCCTACATCTTCCTGGCCTGGCAGACCGCGCACGCCAAGGCATGGAAGGCGCCGAGCCGCGAGGTGATGCTGATGCGCATGGACAAGGCCGAACGGCTGGGCCTGACCTATGACGAATACACGCTCGAGATCCTCGAGCGCGGACGGCATCTGCGGGAAGAAGACACCGAGCGCATCGCTGCCATCAAGGCCGCGCGCAAGCGACGCCGCGTGCGCCATCTCGATTGACGCCGACATGGCGGGCTGACCAGCACGCTGATCTGCTGGAAGCGTATCGGCTCCGCACCGCGCTAGACAGTGCCGGTCAGGCCTAGGCCTTTCTGGACAGGTGCCCCAGCAGCCACTGGCGGAAATCCTGTTCGGCGCTGGTCAGGCGCGCGGTCGATGCGCTGGTCAAGAAATGGCCTGAGCTGCTGGAGAGCTCGAAATCGGAAAGCGGCATCAGGCTCCTGTTCCTGAGCGCGGCGTCGACAAGCGGCCGCGACCCCAGAAGCACGCCGGCGCCGGCGCTCGCCGCTTCCATCGCCGCGACGAAACTGTCGAAGCGATGCGACCGCTGGGGGTGGCCGGCCAGTCCAGCGGCCGTGAACCATTCCGCCCACATTTCGCGAGCGCCGGCGACCAGAAGCAGCGGCAGGGCTGTCCAGTCGGCGGCACCGGCGAGCGCCGGACTTGCCACCGGCACAAGCCGCTCGGCAGTCAGCCTGTCGGCCTCGCGTGCGGGAAAGGAGCCGTTGCCGAAACGGATGTCGAGCGCGGATCCCGGCAAATCATAGTCGGTCGGCCGATGGATCGTCACCAGATCGAGCTGGATGCGCGGCAGCGCCTCGGCGAGATCGGGCAGCGCCGGGACCAGTATCAGCAAGGCGAAAGAGATCGGCACCCGGATCGATACGGTCTGGACAGCGCGCGGCTCGAACAGTTCCGTCGTGCTGCTGGAGATGGTGGCGAAGGCCGACTGTATGTGCGGCAGATAGGCGGCACCCTCCGGCGACAGCGCGACGCCGCGCGCCAGCCGCGAGAACAGGCGCGTCTTCAACCGGTCCTCGAGCAGCCGGATATGCTGGCTGACGGCCGCCTGGGTCAGGCCGAGTTCGGCCGCGGCCGCCGTGAAATTCGACAGCCTTGCCGCGGCCTCGAAACTGCGCAGCCAGTCGAGGGGAGGCAGAGCGGGAATGGGTTTTCGAGGCATTAGATATTTATGGTCTTTGGCCAAAAAATGATAATTTGAGTTATGCCTGTCTTGTCGCCAACATGCAATCGAAACCCCGCGGACCGGGCCGCGGGGCGTAGAGGACAGGAACGGATCTCCATGCTCACCCACGCGCTGATTGGCGACGAAGGCAGAACGATCGAACTTGGCTGGCAGGGTGGGAAGCGCACCCGCTTTCATGCCATGTGGCTGCGTGACAATGCGCTCGACGACAAGACGCGCAGCGCCGGCAATGGCCAGCGGCTGATCACCATCCTCGACATTCCGGCCGAGACGAGAATCGGCGCGGCCGCGATCAAGGGCGGCGCGCTGGAAGTCAGCTTCGTGCCGGAAGGAAAAACGGTCAGTTTTCCCGCTCAGTGGCTCAGCGCCAATGCCTATGATCGCGACGAGCTTCGCGAACCTGGCTGGACGGGCGATATCATCCAGCGCTGGACCAAGGCGACGATGCAGAATTCGGTGCCGCGCGCCAGCTACAAGGCGGCGTTTCACGGCCGCAGCGTCCTGCGCGAATGGCTATCGGCGGTGAGAACCTACGGCTTTGCGGTAATGGACGGCCTGCCGGCCGAATCCGGCGCCTTGTGCAAGGTCTCCGACCTGTTCGGCTATATCAGGGAGACCAATTACGGCCGTTGGTTCGAAGTGCGCGCCGAGGTCAATCCGAACAATCTCGCCTACACCAATCTCGGCCTCCAGGCGCACACCGACAATCCCTATCGCGATCCGGTGCCGACGCTGCAGATCCTGTCCTGTGTCGAGAATACGGTGGAGGGCGGTGAGTCCAGCGTCGTCGACGGTTTTGCCGTCGCGGCCGTCCTGCAGGCCGAAAACCCTGAGGGCTTCCGACTGTTGAGTTCCTGTCCGGCGCGCTTCGAATATGCCGGCTCGTCCGGCGTGAGGCTGCAGGCGAAGCGGCCGATGATCGAACTCGGGCCGGATGGTGAGCTGATCTGCATCCGCTTCAACAACCGCTCGCTGGCGCCTGTCGTCGACGTGCCGTTCGCCGATATGGACGCCTACTATGCCGCCTATCGCCGGTTCGCCCAACTGATCGAGGATCCCGCCTTCGAAGTGACGTTCAAGCTTCAACCTGGCCAGGCCTTCATCGTCGACAACACGCGTGTCATGCACGCGCGCAAGGCGTTTTCCGGCACCGGCAAGCGCTGGCTGCAGGGCTGCTACGCCGACAAGGACGGCCTGCTGTCGA
The DNA here is from genome assembly GCF_053714255.1 of Mesorhizobium sp. 43Arga. Taxonomy (NCBI): domain Bacteria; kingdom Pseudomonadati; phylum Pseudomonadota; class Alphaproteobacteria; order Hyphomicrobiales; family Phyllobacteriaceae; genus Mesorhizobium; species Mesorhizobium sp. 43Arga. Next base: position 422,900 of record NZ_JBSKBO010000002.1, on the reverse strand, counting down.
CGCTTGCGGCGATCGAGCACAGCTTCAAGGAGGCCGCCGAATGAGCGGCGCGGATTTGAACGCTGACACTATCGTCGAATTCATCGCCGACATTTTCGAGCGCCGGGGCGCGGAATCCTATGTCGGCGAGCCGGTGACGATGTCCGAGCACATGCTGCAAGGGGCCTGGCTGGCGGAACAGGATGGTGCGCCCGAAGTGCTGGTGGCGGCGGCGCTGCTGCACGACATCGGCCACTACACCAGCGAGTTCGGCACCTATTCGCCCGACGATGTCGAGGACAAGCATCATGACGAGGCCGGCGGCGAGGTGCTGGCGCCGTTCTTCCCGCCGGTCATCGTCGAATGCGTGAGGCTGCATGTCGCGGCCAAGCGCTACCTCTGCGCCACCGACCCGACCTATTTCTCCAGGCTGTCGCCGGCTTCGGTCCACACGCTGTCGCTGCAGGGCGGACCGATGAGCGCCGAAGAGGTGGCCGAGTTCCGCAAGAACCCCTTCCATGAGGAAGCGGTGCGGGTCCGTATCTGGGACGAGGGCGGCAAGGTCGCCAATATGAAGACGCGGGCGTTTCGCGATTACGTGCCGTTGCTGCAGCGCGTCGTGCGCGATTTCAGCGACCACGCCTGACGCGACCCACCAGGCAGGGGGCAACCCATGTGTTTCTGCTTCGACGGTGACAATGCGGTTGCTGCATTCCGGCCGGAGAGCTGCAGCGAGCGTTTGCCTGGCGCCGACGCCGAACGGCCGATCCAAGGTGAGCCAAGCCGGCTTGGCGCGGTCGCTCGGGCCGGGCCGGCCGACGCTAGCCAAGTGCGCCATATTGCTGTCGGGCTTATTCGGGAGTATTAGCCACGCCGCGACATGCGGCCCTTTTTCGTCCGCCGCACCCGTATCGACGACACTCTTGAAGGAGGCATGATGAGATCTTGTTCACGCATTTCACGCCTCCACGGCGGTCGAACGGGCTGACCCGCACCAGAGCGGATTCCATTTGCTGACAATCTGACGGCCACCAAGCTGCGATGCGTTACCGCCGTCGTTGTCCGCGACTGTATCGATGCCGCTGAAATCAATGAAACGGTGGGAGCCGACAAGCTCCCGGCCGACGATGGCGGCTGCCTGAAGGTCTGAGATGCGGCTTTGCAACACTCTCGCAGGCCCCTGTAAACGTTGGAAGAATAGCTCTTGCTCGAAAATCTCTGTGAGCCTAGAGAGCCCGCCCATTCCAACCCGTCATCCCCAGAGGAGACCTGTCAATGTCACGCCAATCCAGATCGACGCATTCCGTGCCGGCGCTGGAATTGCGTGCGGCTGACAGGGTTCCAATCGGGAAGAACGGCCATGGCCAGGTCCATGATCCAGCGCAGGCAGGACGCCGAGCGCCAACGCATTGAGGCATATCAAGCATCGCTGCGGCGGGTTTGCGCCATGCCGCGCCCCGCTCCGGATTTCGAGCGGGCGCTCGACGAGGTACGCCGAGGCCATACCGGCATGGCGATCCGCGACGGGGCTTTGTGGCGTCCAAAGCTGAAGACGCGCGACCCGGCGCGGCTGCGGCTGGCGGCTGCCCGCTATCTCTATGCGCGCTATCCGGTTTCTGCCGCGCTCGAGGCTATCTGGCTGGATCGGTCGGGGCTGGACGGCCAGGAGATCGCGCTTCGCCTTGCCTGGTACGTCGCCGTTGCAGGTGGTGGGTCGCTCTACAAGGCAGGCGCCAATGTGTGGCTGTCGCGCAAGGAAGTGCATTGCTTCCTGAACCTGTCTGGTGATTTCACGTTCGACGAGGCGTTCTGGTTCGCGATTGCTCGCTCCTACACCGAGGATTGCGGACTGGCCGCTCGCCTTGCGCGCACCAAGATCGCGCGCACGCCGCGCGCCGATCTGGCCTTCTGGCGCGAGGTGGCTCGCTTCTTCTGCGGGCAGCCAACGTCGAAGGAGGAGATCGACGACCTCAGCGACTATGTTGGCGCCATGCATCGGCGCGACAAGGCGTATAGCTTGAAGGGCCGCACGCTTGCCTCGCTGAACCGGCAGATGTCGGATTGGCATCGCGACCTTGCCGCGATCGAACGCATCGAGGCGATGCGCCGGCGTGCCGCCGCGCGGGTTCAACCCGCGATCGGCGCACCGGTACAGAACAATGCATGGTCCGGCTCGCGCCTGCAGGACTGGGAATGGCATCCGCCGCCGAAGGAAGCCAAGGCGCATGGCGAGTGGTTCTCTATCCGCCAGCTGAAGACGGCGGAGGATCTCGTTGCCGAGTCGAGGGCGATGCATCACTGTGTGTCGTCCTATGCGACCAAATGCATTGGCGGATACGCGTCGATCTGGACGCTGCGGCGCAAGGCGCTCGGCAAGGTCGAACGCCTTGCTGACGATTGAGCTCGATCCGCAGCATCGGGCGGCGCAGGTGCGCGGCTTCGGCAATCGTCTGGCTACGCCGGACGAACGCAAGATCCTCGAGCGCTGGGCCAAGGCGACGGGCGTGACGCTGTGTGACTGAAACGAAACCCCGCGCGGCGGGCATGCCGCGCGGGGTCACCCTTTTCTGATCGCCGATGCGGAATGGCAGAAGGCCTTGCGAGGTTGCCGGCTATCCCTTGTGGTGCACCGTCTGCAGCCCGTAGACAGGCGTCGCCAGGCCTGCCTGCCGGGCCTTCAATTGCAGCGACAGGAACTGCGAATAGTGGCGCGACTGGTGCAGATTGCCGCCATGGAACCACAGCGCCTCCTGCTGCGTCGGCTTCCACATGTTGCGCAATTCGCCTTCCCAGGGGCCGGGATCCTTGGTGGTGTTGGAACCGAGGCCCCAGCATTTGCCGACCTTGTCGGCAGTTTCGCGCGAGATCAGATCGGCGGCCCAGCCGTTCATCGAGCCGTAGCCGGTGGCGTAGACGATGAGGTCCGCGGGCAGTTCCGATCCGTCACTCAGCACAACCGAATGCTGCCTGATCTCTTCGACGTCGACGCCGCTCTTCAGCTTGATCGAGCCATCGATGATCAGCTGGGAAGCGCCGACGTCGATATAGTAGCCTGAGCCGCGTCTGAGGTACTTCATGAACAGGCCGGACTCGTCGTCGCCCCAGTCGAGCATGAAACCGGCCTTTTCCAGTCCCTTGTAGAACGCCGCGTCGCGTTTCTTCATCTCGGCATAGGCCGGGATCTGGAACTCGTGCAGGATCTTGTAGGGCAGGGAGGCGAAGATCAGATCGGCCTTGGCCGTGGAGATGCCGTTCTGCAGCGCCTGCTCCGAATAGAGCGAACCCAGTCCGATCTCCATCAACGTGTCGGATCTGGAGATATGGGTGCTCGAGCGTTGCACCATGGTGACGTCGGCGCCGGCTTCCCAAAGGGCCGCCGCAATGTCATGGGCGGAATTGTTGGAGCCGATGACGACGGCTCTTTTTCCGGCATAGTCATCGGGGCCGGGGTGCTTCGAGGAGTGGTGCTGGTCGCCCTTGAAACTCTCCATACCCTTGAATTTCGGCAGATTGGCCTTGCCGGATTGTCCCGTCGCCAGCACCAGATGCTTGGGCTTCAAGGTGATGTCCTTGCCGTCGCGGCGGACGATGACGGTCCATTCCTTCTTCTTGTCGTCATAGGAGGCGCTCTTGGCCTCAGTCGACGACCAGTAGTTCAGCTCCATCACCTTGGTGTACATTTCCAGCCAGTCGCCGATCTTGTCCTTGGGCGAGAAGACCGGCCAGTTCTTCGGGAAATCGATATAGGGCAGATGGTCGTACCAGACCGGATCGTGCAGGCAGAGCGACTTGTAGCGCTTGCGCCAGCTGTCGCCGGCCCGCTCGTTCTTCTCGACGATGATGGTCGGCACGCCGAGCTGCCGCAGCCGCGCGCCGAGCGCGATGCCGCCCTGGCCGCCGCCGATGATGAGCGTGTAGGGTTGCGTCTTGAAGCCGAGTTCCGCCGTCTCCTTCTCGCGCTCTTCTTTCAGTGTCGGACGGTTCTTGCCCGAGCCATGCTTGGCGCCCATCGGCCGCGCGAAGCCGGCCGGTTCCTCATGGCCTTTCAATTCGACCATGGTGGTCAGCAGCGTCCAGATCTTGCCGTCCTTCAGCCTGATGTGACCAAAGCCGCGCGCCGCTTCGGTCTCGAAACTGATCCAGCCCTCGATCAGCCCGTCGTTCTCGGTCGCGTCCTCGCCCTTGGCGAGTGCCCAATGCGACGGCTTTGTCTTCGACAGCTGGCTCTTCAGCATGTCGCGGACCTGGTCCTTGCCCTCCATGGTCTTGATGTTCCAGGTGAAGGTGACGAGGTCGCGCCAGTAGCAATCCTCCTGGAAACAACCGACGGCCTTGTCGATGTCCTGGGCGGCGAGGGCGCCGCCGAATTGGTCGAGCAGGTCGGACAGTTTCTTGCTTGGGGCCTTGTCGAGCATAAGTTTTCCTCCGTGAAATCCAGGCCGTCATGGTGGCTCCTCCCGAGCCGGACGATGAAGTATCGGCAGAGAGGACGGCCTTCGTCACGCCCCACCATAGTTTCGCGTGGCTTCAAGGACTTATCTGGAGAACGCTGCTCCCGAGCCAGTTTGAAGGGCCCCCGCAACGGGCGATGGGTGTGGTGTCGGCACGATGCGGTGACCATCGCGAAATCGTGACGGGCCATTTGTCGAATTGGGAAGCACCTTCATCGCCGTCGCGATTTTTGCCGTTGACAGGGCGCCTTGCCGGCCCGTAGTGTCCGCGACCATGAAAAAGGCACTCATTCTCGTAGGAAGGCGCGTGGGCAAGGCGGTGTAACCGCCGGGCGAAAACCTCCCATGCGCAACACACAGGCTCCCTCGGGGGCCTTTTTTATTGCCCGAAACACGACTAAACGACCGATAACACCCAAATGGCAACGCCCAAGCGGCGACAGTACGGGACCAGACCGATGAGCAACGGACAGAGTGAGCGGCGCGAGATGACGGGCGCCGAAATGGTGGTGCAGGCGCTGAAGGACAATGGCGTCAGGCATGTCTTCGGCTACCCCGGCGGCGCGGTTCTCCCGATCTATGACGAAATCTTCCAGCAGGACGATGTCGAGCACATTCTCGTTCGGCACGAGCAAGGTGCCGGCCACGCGGCCGAGGGCTATGCGCGCTCGACCGGCAAGGCCGGCGTCATGCTGGTGACATCAGGCCCCGGCGCGACCAATGCGGTGACGCCGCTGCAGGATGCGCTGATGGATTCGATCCCGCTGGTCTGCCTGACGGGCCAGGTGCCGACCTCTCTCATCGGCTCCGACGCGTTCCAGGAATGCGATACGGTCGGCATTACGCGGCCCTGCACCAAGCACAACTGGCTGGTGAAGGACGTCAACGAGCTCGCCGCGACCATCCATGAAGCCTTCCATGTCGCCACGACAGGCCGTCCGGGTCCCGTGGTGGTCGACATCCCGAAGGACGTGCAGTTCGCCAAGGGGTTTTACGTGCCGCCGCAGATCGCACCGCGCACCAGCTACCAGCCGAAGGTCCAGGGCGATCTGGAAAAGATCAAGGCCGCGGTCGAGCTGATGGCCAGCGCCAAGAAGCCGATCATCTATTCGGGCGGCGGCGTGATCAATTCCGGCCCGGAAGCGAGCCATCTGCTGCGCGAACTGGTCGACCTCACCGGTTTCCCGATCACCTCGACGCTGATGGGGCTCGGCGCCTATCCGGCGTCGGGCAAGAACTGGGTCGGCATGCTCGGCATGCACGGCACCTACGAGGCCAACATGGCCATGCATGATTGCGACGTGATGATCTGCATCGGCGCGCGTTTCGACGACCGCATCACCGGGCGGCTCAACGCGTTCTCGCCGCACTCGAAGAAGATCCACATCGACATCGACCCGTCGTCGATCAACAAGAACGTGCACACCGAGGTGCCGATCATCGGCGATGTCGGCCGGGTGCTGGAGGATATGGTGCGGCTGTGGCGGGCAACCGCCAAGGCCGACAAGAAGGCGCTTTATCCCTGGTGGGAGCAGATCGCAAAATGGCGTGGGCGCGATTCACTCGCATTCAAGATGAACCATGATGTGATCATGCCGCAATACGCCATCCAGCGGCTCTACGAACTGACCAAGGACAAGGACACCTACATCACCACCGAGGTCGGCCAGCACCAGATGTGGGCCGCGCAGCACTACCATTTCGAAAAGCCGAACCGCTGGATGACCTCGGGAGGGCTGGGCACGATGGGTTATGGCCTGCCGGCGGCGCTCGGCGTGCAGATCGCGCATCCCGATGCGCTGGTCATCGACATTGCCGGCGACGCCTCGGTGCAGATGACGATGCAGGAGATGAGCGCTGCGGTGCAGTACAAGGCGCCGATCAAGATCTTTATCCTCAACAACCAGTATATGGGCATGGTGCGGCAATGGCAGCAGCTCTTGCACGGCAACCGTCTGTCGCATTCCTACACCGAGGCGATGCCGGACTTCGTCAAGCTGGCGGAGGCCTATGGCGGCCATGGCATACGTTGCGAGAAGCCGGACGAGTTGGACGACGCCATAAAGGAGATGATCTCGGTCAGGAAGCCGGTGCTGTTCGACTGCCGCGTGGCGAACCTCGCCAATTGCTTCCCGATGATCCCGTCGGGCAAGGCGCATAACGAGATGCTGTTGCCCGACGAGGCCACCGACGAGGCCGTGGCGAACGCCATCGACGCCAAGGGCAGGGAACTGGTGTAATCGACTAGCCAAGGCAGGGCTTGTCGAAGAAAGCCGTGCGCAAACAAAGAATTAGATCAAGAATTTGAGATTCATGTCATGAACGCACAGCACCTTCAACCGACCGGCTCCGCCTACTTCATCGCCAAGGAAACGGAGCGGCCGGAGATCCACACGCTTTCCGTGCTTGTCGACAACGAGCCTGGCGTACTTGCCCGGGTCATCGGCCTGTTTTCCGGGCGCGGCTACAACATCGAGAGCCTGACCGTCTCCGAGACGGAGCATGAGAGGCACCTGTCGCGCATCACCATCGTGACGCGCGGCACGCCGCATGTGATGGAGCAGATCAAGAACCAGCTCGAGCGCATCGTGCCGGTCCATCGAGTGGTCGATTTGACTGTGCGCTCGCACGAGCTTGGGCAGGAACGGCCGCTGGAGCGGGAACTGGCGCTGGTCAAGGTGGCCGGCTCCGGCGAGGCTCGCGTCGAGGCGCTGCGGCTGGCCGACGCTTTCCGCGCCAGCGTCATCGACGCCAATACCGAGCATTTCATCTTCGAGATCACCGGCAAGGGCTCCAAGCTCGACCAGTTCATCGCCATCATGAAGCCGCTTGGCCTGGTCGAGATCTGCCGCACCGGCGTGGCGGCGATGAACCGCGGCCCGCAGGGCATGTAGGGTTTCATTCGAAATTAACGTTCAGCAATCACGGTTGGCCAAGGCAGTCCCAAATCGATCTCAGAACCAGCGGCGCATGACCCCGCGACAAGATCTTCTAATACATGTGATGATGTACGCTCTGATCGCATACTCGATCTGGGTGCTTGCCCCTGCCTGGGTAACGATGACGGTCCCTGTCGGGCGAACCTATAGCTTGGTTGCGTATGTGGACAGTCCAAACAGATTCTGGGATGGGGTCCTGTTCCACGCCGCATCCATCGTCATTTTCAGTTGGTTTCTCTGGGCACTGAAGTATCGCCGTCGGGACTGATCCGCAGAGTTGCATAGGCGGATCAATGCAGCGTGCATTGGACCAATCGAATGAAGTTGCGTCCGGCGCGCCAGGCGGATTTAAGTCAGCAATGCTGACCTTTGTGAGCCGTCATGACCCTCGACGCCTTTCTTGCCCTTTTGGCCTACGCCTTCGTGACCTCCATCACGCCGGGGCCTAACAATCTTATGCTTTTGGCGTCAGGCGTTAATTTCGGCATCGTCAGGACCATCCCGCATATGCTTGGCATCAGCATGGGGTTCCTGGTGCTGCTGCTTGCCGTCGGCCTAGGCCTTGGCGCCGTGTTGACGGCATTTCCGGCGCTGCACACTGGATTGAAGATCGCCGGGGGCGCCTATCTGCTCTACCTTGCCTGGAAGATTGCCATGTCGCGCTCACTGACCGGCAAGGGAGAGACGAAAGCGCGGCCGATGCGCTTCATCGATGCGGCTGCTTTCCAGTGGGTCAATCCGAAAGCCTGGGTGATGGCGATCACCGCCATGGCCGTCTATGCCAATGCCGAGCACCCGTTCCTGTCGGTGGCGTTGATCTCGATCGCCTTCACCATCGTCAACCTGCCGAGCGTTTCGGTTTGGGCGGGATTCGGCACGGCGCTGCGGGGTTTCCTGTCGGATCCGGTGCGGCTGAAATGGTTCAACATCGCCATGGGCGTGCTCCTGGCCGCGACACTCTGGCCGATGTTGAAATAGGGTTCTCCCACGCTTCGACGGGCCTCGGCCAGCGGCAACGACGGCACCGCCTACCGATTGTGCAGTGCACATTAAATCTTCGTAATGCCGTGTTTTGGCCCTTTTCCAACAAATGCGTGTCCTATCTATTCGGCGAAATCGCGGCAATGAGCCGTGGATTGCGCTAGAATACGACCACCTGACTACGGCGTGTCGGACAGAGAGGGCCTTTTGTCGATGCGTGGAAAAGTCATTGTTTCATTGCTTGTCGTCGCCTGCGCGGGCGCGGCCTGGCTCTATCTGTCACCGGACACGCTGGGCAAGGTTGAGCAGCTCATCGGCGCAAAGCAGGTCGCGGCGTCGGACAAGACGGCAACCGACAAGCAGGCAGCCGGGGGCAAGCAGGGCGGCAGTGGCGCCCGTTCGGCCTCGATCGTTTCGGCGGCGGCAACGACGGCTGACTTCCCGATCCGGCGCTACGCCATCGGCTTCGTCTCCTCACCCGCGGTGGTCAGCATCAACGCGCGTGTCTCCAGCCAGATCGTGTCGATCGACGTCAAGGACGGGCAGATGGTGAAGGCCGGCGACACCCTGTTCTCGCTCGACGACCGGGCGCTCAAGGCGCAACTTGCCAAGGACCAGGCCACGCTCGCCAAGGATCAGGCGCTGCTTGCCAGTTCGAATTCCGATTTTCAGCGCGCCAAGGACCTTGTCGCCAAGCAGGCCGGCACGCAGCAAACCTACGATCAGGCCGTGGCCGCGCAGAAGGCGGCGGCCGCGACTGTCGACGCCGACAAGGCGACGATCGAAGCGGACAATGTCCAGCTTGGCTTTGCCACCATCACGGCGCCGATCTCGGGCAGGCTGGGTGCGGTCAACGTTGCCGTCGGCGATCTGGTGACCACCAGCAATGGCAACAGCAGCACCTCGACGCCGCTGGTGACCATCACCCAGATGGATCCGTTGCAGGTCAACTTCAACCTGCCGGAAAGCAACCTTGCGCTCCTGCACAAGGCGCTTGCCAATCCCCAGCAAGGGGCGGTGACGCTGACCAAGGACGGCGACCCGACGCCGATCGGCAAGGGCACGCTCGATTTCGTCGATTCCAGCGTCGATACCGCCTCGGGCACGATCGCAACGCGCGCGAGCATACCGAACGCGGATCTTTCGCTGTGGCCGGGCCAGTATGTGGATGTCGTGCTCGATGCCGGCATCATGCCGCAGATGACCTCCGTTCCCACCGTCGCGGTCCAGCCCAGCCAGAAGGGGCCATTCGTCTATGTGGTGAAGCCGGACAGCACGGTCGAGATGCGGCCGGTGCAGGTGGCGCTGACCGAAGGCCAAAACAGCGCCATCAGCCAGGGCCTCAAAGCCGGTGAGAAAGTGGTCACCGAAGGCCAGACCAGGCTGAAGGATGGCGCCGCCGTGCACGAAGGCGCCGCGGCCGCCACGCCCAAGGTGGCCGAGGCAACCGATGCCGGAGAGGCGGCCCGATGATTTCCGAATTCTGCATTCGCAGGCCCGTCGCCACCCTCCTGATGTCGTTCGCTCTCGTGCTGGGCGGACTGTTCGCCTACAAATTCCTGCCGGTGGCCGCACTGCCCAGCGCCGAATTCCCGGTGGTCAACGTCTCGGCTTCGCTGCCGGGCGCCTCGCCGGAAACCATGGCGACATCGGTGGCGACGCCGCTGATCAAGCAGTTCGCGACGATCGCCGGCATTGATTCCATTTCGACCAGCAACTCGCTCGGCCAGACCTCGATCGCCATCCAGTTCGTGCTCAATCGCAACATCGACGCGGCCGCGGCGGACGTGCAGGCGGCGATCGCGCGCACGCAGAAATCGCTGCCGCCGCAGATGACGTCGCCGCCGAGCTACCGCAAAGTCAATCCGGCCGATGCGCCGATCCTCTTGATGTCACTGGTCAGCGACACGGTTCCGCTGACCGACCTCGATGCTTTCGCCGAAAACGTCATCTCGCCGTCGCTGTCGACCATCGACGGCGTGGCGCAGGTTTCGATCTTCGGCCAGCAGAAATATGCCGTGCGCATCCAGATCGATCCGACAGCGCTTGCCGCGCGCGGCATCTCGATCGATCAATTGCAGGCGGCGGTCGCATCAGCCAACAGCAATACGCCGCTCGGCGTGCTACAGAACAACAAGCAGCAGCTGACCATCACCGCCAACACCCAGCTGACCGACGCCGCCGGCTTCTCCAACTTCATCATCGCCACCAAGAACGGCCATCCGGTGCGGCTGGGCGAGGTGACCCGCGTCGTCGATTCGGTGCAGACCACGACGACCGCGAGCTGGTATGATGGTACCCGCGCCATCATCATGGCCGTGCAGCGCCAGCCCGATGCCAACACCGTCGACGTCGTCGACAAGGTCAAGGCGATGCTGCCGTCCTTCCAGGACCAGATGCCGGCCGCCGCCCAGATCAAGCTGCTCAATGACCGCTCCACCTCGATCCGCCAGGCGGTCGACGACGTGCAGTTCACGCTGCTGTTGACCATCGCACTGGTGGTGATGGTGATCTTCGTGTTCCTGCGCCGGGTGACGGCGACCATCATCCCAGCCGTGGCGGTGCCGATCTCGCTGATCGCCACGCTCGGCGCGATGTTCCTGTTCGGCTTTTCCATCGACAACATATCGCTGATGGGGCTGACGCTGGCGGTCGGCCTCGTCGTCGACGACGCCATCGTCATGCTGGAAAACATCTTCCGTCACATGGAAGAGGATGGGCTGTCGGCGTTCGACGCGTCGCTGAAGGGCGCGCGCGAAATCGGCTTCACCATCATCTCGATCTCGATCTCGCTGGTGGCGGTGTTCATCCCCGTGCTCCTGATGGGCGGTGTCATCGGGCGCATCTTCAACGAGTTCGCCGTCGTGGTCACGGTCGCCATCCTGGCATCGATGTTCGTGTCGCTGACGCTGACGCCGATGCTGTGCTCGCGGCTGTTGTCGGTCACCAAGGCCGATCGCGAAGCGCACGCCCCTGGCCACAAGCGCGACCTCGTCACACGCGGCTACGATCGGGTTCTGAGCTTCTGCCTGCGCCACACTTTCCTGGTGTTCCTCGTCTTCATCGGCACCGCCGCGGCGTCGGTGTGGCTGATCGAGGTCTCGCCGAAAGGCTTCTTCCCGCAGGAGGATATCAGCCAGATCTCGGTGACCACCATCGCGCGGCAGGACATTTCGTTCGACGCCATGGTCAAGCTGCAAGGGCAGGTGGCAAGCGTCTTTTCCCACTCGCCCTATGTTTCGCACGTGGCATGGTCGGCAGGCGGCGGCGGCAATGCACTTAACCAGGGCCAGCTCTATGTGCAGTTGAAGGACAAGAGCCAGCGACCCGACATCGGGAAGGTGCAGGCGGATCTGCGCAAGCAACTGGCTGGCGTGGCGGGTATCGAAACCTACATGCAGCCGGTGCAGAATCTGAGGTTGGGTTCGCGGTCGTCCGCCAGCGCCTATCAGTTGGTGGTTCAGGGCCTCGATACCGCCCAGACCGATATCTGGGCGCAAAAACTGAATGACGCAATGGCAGCCGACCATGCGACCTTCGCAGACGTTACCAGCGACCTGCAGAACAATGCGTTGCAGGCATCGCTGGTGGTGGATCGTGACAAGGCTGCCCAACTCGGCATCGATACCAACACGCTGCGCACCGCTCTCTATGGCGGGTTCGGCACGGGCCAGGTCTCGACGATCTTCGGCTCGGCCGACAGCTACGAGGTCATCACCGAGCTCGATCCAAAGATCGAGTGGTCGCCCGAGCGGATGCTCGCCATCCAGATGCGGACGGCGAGCGGCTCGCTGGTTCCGCTTGGCGCCTTTGCCCGGGTCGATCGCACCGCCGGCGCCCTGACGGTGAACCAGCTCGGCCAGCTTCCTGCCGTGACCATTTCCTACAATCTGCCGCAAGGCGTGGCGCTTGGCGACAGTACGGCTCGCATCAGCGCACTGAAGGAGCAGATCGGCATGCCAACGGCGATCTCGACGTCCTTCGCCGGCACCGCCAAGACCTTCCAGGATTCGCTGGCCAACCAGGGCCTGCTCATCGGCGGCGCGATCCTGACCATCTATATCGTGCTCGGCATTCTGTACGAGAGCTTCATCCACCCGCTCACCATCCTCACCGGCCTGCCGTCGGCGGTGCTGGGCGCGGTCGTTGCCTTGCGCTTCGCCGGCATGGATCTGTCGGTCATCGCGGTGATCGGCATTCTGATGCTGATCGGCATCGTCAAGAAGAACGGCATCATGATGGTCGACGTCGCGCTTGAACTGCGACGAGAGGGCATGTCGGCCAAGGACTCCATCCACAAGGCCTGCCTGATGCGCTTCAGGCCGATCATGATGACGACGCTGGCGGCACTGATGGGCACGTTCCCGATCGCGCTTGGTACCGGCGCCAGCGCCGAACTGCGCCAGCCGCTGGGCGTTGCCGTTGTCGGCGGCCTGCTGGCCTCTCAGGCGCTGACCTTGTTCGTGACGCCGGTGATCTACGTCTATATGGAGAATTTCTCGGGCTGGCTGGTCGGGCTCATGCCGAGGCGCAAGGCCGAATTGCGTGCGGTCGAGAATCCCGAACAGCCCTCGCTGTTCGGCATCAACGACGACATCCCGGCCGAGCCGCAGAAGACGGCCGCCGAATAACCGGCCAGCGGGCGCTGATTTCCGCTGGCCCAAGCCGTCATGCTTGCGGCGGCCGGGTCGGAACCGTAATTTGCGGCATGTCCCATGATCACGACCACGACAACGAACTCGATCCGTTTGCCGCCCGCGTGCGGGCGCTGGAGACCATCCTGACCCGCAAGGGGCTGATCGATCCGGCGGCGATCGACGTCATTGTCGATACCTACGAGACCAAGATCGGCCCGCGCAACGGTGCCAGGGTGGTGGCCAAGGCCTGGACCGATCCCGCCTATGCGGACTGGCTCAAGCGAGACGCGACGGCGGCGATCGAATCGCTGAGCTATACCGGCCGCCAGGGCGAGCACATGCAGGCGGTGTTCAACACCGAGGAGACGCACAACCTCGTCGTCTGCACGCTGTGCTCCTGTTATCCATGGTCGGTGCTCGGCCTGCCGCCGGTGTGGTACAAGGCGCCGCCCTACCGGTCGCGCGCGGTGATCGATCCGCGCGGCGTGCTCGAGGAATTCGGGCTGACGCTGCCGGCCACCACCAAGCTACGCGTGTGGGATTCGACGGCGGAACTGCGCTATCTCGTCGTGCCGATGCGCCCCAAGGGAACCGAAGGCTGGAGCGAGGAGCGGTTGGCCGAACTGGTGAGCCGTGACGCGATGATCGGTACGGCGCTCGCTCAGGAACCGCAACAAACGAGCCAGCCGGCATGAACGGGCCTCAGGATCTCGGCGGACAGATGGGGTTCGGGCCGGTCGCGCCCGAAAAGGACGAGCCCTATTTCCACGCCGACTGGGAGAGGCGGGCGCTCGGCGTCACGCTTTGCGCCGGCGCCATGGGCGCCTGGACCATCGACGAGAGCCGGCACGCGCGGGAATCGCTGCATCCGGCCGACTATTATTCCTCCAGCTATTATCAGATCTGGATCAAGGCGCTGGAAACCCTGCTCAAGCGCCATGGTTTCGTCAGCGAGCGCGATCTCAAGGCGGGCGAGGCGATCGATGCGGCGGCGACACCGAAACGGGTGCTGAAGGCGGAAAATGTGCCTGCCGTGCTGGCCAAGGGCGGCCCTTGCAATCGGCCGACGGCGGAGCCGGCGCGGTTCAAGGCCGGCGACGCTGTGCGGACGAAGAATTTCAACCCGACCGGCCACACAAGGCTGCCGCGCTATGCGCGTGGCAGGCAAGGCAGGATCGAGGCGGTGCGCGACGGTTTTGTCTTTCCCGACAGCAATGCGCATGGGCACGGCGAAAACCCGCAATGGGTTTACACGGTGGTTTTCGACGGCACGGAAATCTGGGGCGAGGGGGCCGATCCGACGCTTGTTGTCTCGATCGATGCCTGGGAGAGCTATCTTGAGCCGGCCTGACGCGACCGCCGCCGATTTGCCCGCTAGGCTCGATGCGCCTGTCTTCGCCGAGCCCTGGCAGGCCGAGGCGTTCGCCATGACGGTGGCGCTGCACGACAAGGGCCTGTTCTCGTGGAGCGAGTGGGCGGATGCGCTGTCGGCGGAGGTGAAAAAGCCGGGCGCGGCAGCCGACGGCCATGACTATTACGAGCATTGGCTGGCGGCACTGGAAGGGTTGCTTGCCTCAAAGGGGCTGGCCGCCAAATCCGATGTCGATGCGATGGCGCGGGCCTGGGAGCGCGCCGCGCACGCCACGCCGCACGGCAAGCCGATCCTGCTGGAGAACGATCCGCGCGCCCCCAGGTGATTGCGCGCGGCCAACCCTCGTTCCCTTTACGTTCTTATTTTTGCCTGATAGCCTGAAGCACAGGCGAGTTCACCGTCGCCAATGTCGATGGTGGTGGCGGCTGTCTTGTCTTTCCCTTGCGAATCCGGTCACACGATCAGATGGAATTTTCTCCCCAACAGGACGAGGCGCTGCAAGCGGTCGCCCGCTGGCTGCAGGCCGGCACGCCGCAGCTGTTCAGGTTGTTCGGCTATGCCGGCACCGGCAAGACGACGCTGGCGCGCTATTTCGCCGAACATGTCGACGGCCAGGTGCAGTTCGCAGCTTTCACCGGCAAGGCCGCCCAGGTGCTGCGCTCAAAGGGGGCGGTCAATGCCCGCACCATCCATTCGCTGATCTACAGGCCCAAGGGCGAGGAATCGGTGGAAGACGAGGTGACCGGCAAGACCTCGATGTCGCCGACCTTTTCGCTCAACCGGCAGAGCCCGATCTCGCGTGCGAAACTGGTCGTCATCGACGAATGTTCGATGGTCGACGAGCAGCTCGGCCGCGACCTGATGAGTTTCGGCACGCCGATCCTGGTGCTGGGCGATCCCGGCCAGCTGCCGCCGATCTCGGGCGGCGGCTTCTTCACCGACCACGAACCGGATTTCCTGCTCACCGAAATCCACCGGCAGGCGCGCGACAATCCGATCCTGCGGCTGGCGCTCGACGTGCGTGAAGGCCGCGAATTCATGCGCGGCGACTATGGCACGGCGCAGGTGATCGGCAAGGAAGACGTCACCCAGGAACTGGTGCTGAAGGCGGACCAGGTGCTGGTCGGCACCAACCGCACCCGCCGCCGCTACAATCAGCGCCTGCGCGAGCTCAAGGGCTTCAATGCCGACTATCCGCAGGCCGGCGACAAGCTGGTCTGCCTGCGCAACGATCCCGCCA
The DNA here is from genome assembly GCF_053714255.1 of Mesorhizobium sp. 43Arga. Lineage (NCBI taxonomy): Bacteria > Pseudomonadati > Pseudomonadota > Alphaproteobacteria > Hyphomicrobiales > Phyllobacteriaceae > Mesorhizobium > Mesorhizobium sp. 43Arga. The sequence goes on along the minus strand of NZ_JBSKBO010000002.1, from coordinate 407,301 downwards.
AGGGGCTGCTCAACGGTTCGCTGTGGAAGGTGATGACCTCGTCGCGCGAGACGGTGAAGCCGGGCATCAATCTTCTTGTGTCGCCGGAAGAGGACGATCCGGACCGCGGCGTCGCCAAGATCAAGCTGCTCAAGGCGGCATTCGAGGATCCCGACGCCGATATCCCCTGGCAGCAGAAGAAGCGTTTTGACGATTTCGACTACGGCTATGCCTTGACCGTGCACAAGGCTCAGGGCTCGCAGTGGAACGAGATTGTGCTGTTCGATGAAAGCTGGGCCTTCAAGGAAACACGCCAGCGCTGGCTCTATACCGCGATCACGCGGGCTGCCGAGCGATTGACCATCGTCAGATAGAGTTACGACGACGGCGTTTCTCGCACGCCGACGTGCCGGACCCCAAGCCATTCCCAGGCCTCGGCTTCGTCCTCAGCGTTGAAATGGCGAAATTCGATGGGCGACGACGTGGGCAAGGCGTGTCGCGCGTTCGGTGTCCAATCCGGCATGCCGATCGCCGCGCAGCGGCCTATATGCTCCAGGGCATGGGCGGCGCCCAGTTTGAGGGTCTCGTCGGAGATGTCGGCCCAGTCGACGCCGTCATGATCGACGATGCGCACGGCCACGTCGATTCGCTGATGGAGGGCATAGGCCGCTTCCAGCAGGCCGAACAGGTTTTCCGCATCGGCCGCCGTGACATGACCGACGACATCGATGGCGAACAGGTCGTCGCGATCGGTGTCGATGCGTCGGATCGCCGGTACGGCTTGCAGGAAATTCACAGGTGAGCCTCCTTGCGCAAAACAGCGTTGGTCTTCTGGAACACCGGAAACCCCTATCTGTTCCCGTCAAAGGCGCTATAGATGCCCGATCCAGAGCGCGGCGCGGCTGAACGTGTGGCCGTGGCGCGCCGCTAACTGCCTGAATTCACGGACGCAGCCGATGCCCGCAAAGCTTTCCGTCAACCTCAACGCCATCGCCATGCTGCGCAACCGGCGCGACCTGCCATGGCCAAGCGTCACGGGCATCGGCCGCCGTGCGCTTGCCGCCGGGGCGCATGGGCTGACCGTGCATCCGCGTCCCGACGAACGTCATACGCGGTATTCCGACCTGCCTGAGATCCGAGCGCTGATCGACGATGAGTTCCCGCAGGCGGAATTCAACATCGAGGGCTACCCGAGCGAGGATTTCCTGGCGCTTGTGGAAAAGCATCAGCCCGAACAGGTGACGCTGGTTCCCGATGATCCAGCGCAGGCAACCTCCGACCATGGCTGGAACTTCGTCGCCGATGCGGCGTTGCTGACGCCGATCGTCAGGCGCCTGAAGAAGGGCGGTTTCAGGGTTTCGCTGTTTTCCGACGCCGATCCCGCCGGCATGACAGCCGCGCGAGACACCGGCGCCGACCGGATCGAGCTCTATACCGGCCCTTATGGCAGCTATCATTCCGATTCCGCAAAGGCCGCCAAGGAGCTGGAAAGATTGGGAAAAACAGCTGACGCTGCATTCACCGCCGGCCTCCAGGTCAATGCCGGGCACGATCTGACGGTGGCCAATCTGCCGGCTCTGGCCAAGCGCATTCCGGCATTGGCCGAAGTGTCAATCGGACATGGGTTGACAGCCGACGCGTTGGAGTATGGCATGGCCGGCACGGTGGGTCGGTTTCTCAGAGCCTGCGGTTGGTAGGGTAGAGTTTCGCCTTGCAGGTATGGCAGCGATGGCGTGCAATTGACGTCGCATCACAGCATGCGTGAAGCACCGCGCGCTCGTCGGGGAGTGGTCCATGGACCTTGCCAGTCGCGGTAGCGAGGCCGAAACCGTCGAGCAATCGAGCCATTCCGGGGCCGAACGGCACAGCACCAAGGTTCTGATGCTGGGTGCGCTCGGCGTTGTCTATGGCGACATCGGCACCAGCCCGATCTACGCTTTCCGTGAGGCGCTTCACGCTTCGCCCGGTATCGCTACGCGCGCTCACGTGCTTGGTGTGCTGTCGCTGATCGTCTGGGCGTTGACGATCATCGTGACCATAAAATATGTCGCCTTCGTGCTTCGCGCCGACAATAAGGGCGAAGGCGGTACGTTGTCGCTGATGTCGCTCGCGCGCAGCGCCTATCCCAAAGGTGCGCGACTCATTCTGGCGATCGGCCTTTGCGGCGCGGCTTTGTTTTTCGGCGATTCGATCATAACGCCGGCCATCTCCGTGCTGTCGGCGGTCGAAGGCCTCATGGTGGTGACGCCGACATTGGACCCCTACGTCGTGCCGATCACGCTGGTCATCCTGGCCATCCTGTTCTCGGTGCAGCGCTTCGGCACGGGAAAGGTGGCGGCGGTGTTCGGGCCGGTGACCGCACTATGGTTCCTGGCTATCGGCGTAGCAGGGCTCTATCACCTGTTGGACGATCCATCGATCCTGCTGGCCATCAATCCCTATTACGCGGTCGCCTATCTCGCCAGCACACCCACGGCCGCCTTTGTCACTGTCGGCGCGGTGTTCCTGGCGGTGACCGGGGCCGAAGCACTTTATGTCGATCTCGGCCATTTTGGACGCAAGCCTATCGTGTTGGCGTGGTTTTCCGTGGTTTTCCCATGCCTGCTCCTCAACTATTTCGGGCAAGGTGCTTTTGTGCTGGCCAATGGCGGGAGGCCGATCAATCCATTCTTCCAGATGCTGCCTGACTGGGCGCTGATGCCGATGGTAGGGCTGGCGACAGCCGCAACCGTCATCGCTAGCCAGGCAGTCATATCAGGTGCTTTTTCGCTAACCCGCCAGGCGGTGCAGCTCAACCTTCTGCCACGCATAGAAGTGCAACATACGTCCGAAATGCAACTTGGCCAGATCTACATGCCTCGCATCAATCTGCTCATCTCCCTGGGGGTGATGCTGCTGGTCGTCGGTTTCGGCAGTTCGAGTTCGCTGGCTTCCGCCTACGGCATCTCGGTGACCGGCGAAATGCTGATGACGACGATCCTTTTGTTCGTCGTAATGCGCAAGCTGTGGAAATGGAGGCTGGCGGTCGCGCTGCCGCTGACATTGCTGTTCGGCATCATCGACAGCGGCTTCTTCCTGGCAAACATCGTAAAGATATTTGAGGGCGGCTGGGTATCGATCACGGTTGCCTGTCTGATGGGGCTGATCATGTGGACCTGGATACGCGGCACGCGCTATCTGTTCGACAAGACCCGCCGCAACGAGATCCCGCTCGATTTCCTCGCCGGCAATCTGCTGAAGAAGAAGCCGCACCTGGTGCCAGGCACGGCTGTGTTCCTGACCAGCGATCCGCTCAGCGCACCGACAGCGCTGATGCACAGTCTGAAGCACTACAAGGTGCTGCATGAGCAGAACGTCATCCTTTCGGTGGTGACGGCGCCGCAGCCGGTGGTATCAGACAGCGACCGGGTCAAGATGGAGACGGTCAACGAGCTGTTCATGCGGGTGACGCTGACCTTCGGCTACATGGAACAGCCCAACATCCCGCGCGCGCTGGCGATCTGCCGCAAGCAGGGCTGGAAGTTCGATATCATGACGACATCGTTCTTCCTGTCGCGGCGTTCGCTCAAGGCCTCGCCCAATTCAGGCATGCCGGTGTGGCAGGACCGGCTGTTCATCGGCCTGGCGCGCACGGCGGCCGATGCGACCGAATATTTCCAGATCCCGACCGGACGTGTCGTGGAAATCGGCACGCAAGTCGCTATCTAAAGGCAGATACGGCAGGTCTTATGGGCGCCCGCCATGCCCCGCGCCGCGAATTCAGCCCGCGCCCATCGGATTATAGGCCATTTCCCAAGGAGCCTAGCGTTGCCAACATGGGAGCCATCACGCTACGGCACTTGATATTGCATTGCAGCAAGCGTAGAGCACCGCGCGCTTATCGGAGTGTCGTCCATGGCCCTTGCCAACACTGGTAGTGAGGCAGAACCCGTCGAACAGTCGAGCCATCCGGAGATCGAGCAGCATAGCACCAAGGTGCTGATGCTGGGCGCGCTGGGCGTGGTCTATGGGGACATCGGCACGAGCCCGATCTATGCTTTCCGCGAGGCGCTGGTGGCGTCGTCCCACGGCAGCGTTGCGCAACGCGGCGATATTCTCGGTGTGCTGTCGCTGATCATCTGGTCGCTGACGATCATCGTCACCATCAAATACATCATGTTCGTGCTGCGCGCCGACAACCGCGGCGAAGGCGGCGTGCTGTCGCTGATGGCACTGGCGCGCGGCAGTTTCCCCAAGCGCTCGGCGGTCATCCTGGGCATCGGCATCGTCGGCGCTTCGCTGTTCTTCGGCGATGCCGTCATTACACCGGCGATCTCGGTGCTGTCGGCGGTCGAGGGCATGAATGTCGTCACCCCCACCTTCCAGCCCTATGTCGTGCCGCTGACACTTGTGATTCTCGCCGTGGTGTTCGCGGTGCAACGTTTCGGCACGGGCGGTGTGGGATTGGTCTTCGGTCCGGTGACCGCCGTCTGGTTCCTGGCGATCGGTCTTTCGGGCCTCAAGCACATCATCGCCGATCCGGAAATCCTGTGGGCGATCAGCCCGCACTACATCGTCGCCTTCCTGATCCATTCGCCCGACGTCGCCTTCGTGACGATCGGCGCCATCTTCCTGGCTGTCACCGGCGCCGAGGCGCTTTATGCCGATCTCGGCCATTTCGGACGCAAGCCGATCGTGCTGGCCTGGCTGTCGATCGTGTTTCCCTGTCTGCTGCTGAACTATGCCGGGCAGGGCGCCTTCGTGCTGGCCAAGGATGGCGTCGTCGGCCACCCGTTCTTCGAGATGAACGAGGGTTGGGCTCTGATTCCCATGGTCGTGCTGGCGACCGCCGCGACGGTCATCGCCAGTCAGGCGGTGATTTCGGGTGCCTTCTCGCTGACCAGGCAGGCGGTGCAGCTCAACATGCTGCCGCGGCTCGAAATCCTGCATACCTCGGAAAAACAGTCCGGGCAGATCTACATGCCGCGTGTCAACCTTCTGCTGGCATTGGTGGTGATGATGCTGGTGGTCGGCTTCGGCGAGTCCAGCAAGCTCGCCTCGGCCTATGGCATCTCGGTGACCGGCAACATGCTGGTGACGACGGTGCTGCTCTATGTCGTGATGACCCGCATCTGGAAATGGCAGCTCTGGGTTGCGATCAGCTTGACGGTGCTGTTTGCCTTCATCGACATCGGGTTCTTCGCTTCCAACATCGTCAAGGTGTTCGAAGGCGGCTGGGCGTCACTGCTGGTGGCCTTCACCATCGTGCTGGGCATGTGGACCTGGGTGCGCGGCAGCCGCTATCTGTTCGACAAGACCCGCCGCAACGAGATCCCGCTCGATTTCCTCGCCGGCAATCTGTTGAAGAAGAAGCCGCAGCTGGTGTCCGGCACCGCGGTGTTCCTGACCAGCGATCCCTTGAGCGCGCCGACAGCGCTGATGCACAGCCTGAAGCACTACAAGGTGCTGCATGAGCAGAACGTCATCCTTTCGGTGGTGACGGCGCCGCAGCCGGTGGTGCCTGACAGCGACCGGGTCAAGATGGAGACGGTCAACGAGCTGTTCATGCGGGTGACGCTGACCTTCGGCTACATGGAACAGCCCAACATCCCGCGCGCGCTGGCGATCTGCCGCAAGCAGGGCTGGAAGTTCGACATCATGACGACATCGTTCTTCCTGTCGCGGCGTTCGCTCAAGGCCTCGCCCAATTCAGGCATGCCGGTGTGGCAGGACCGGCTGTTCATCGGCCTGGCGCGCACGGCGGCCGATGCGACCGAATATTTCCAGATCCCGACCGGGCGCGTGGTAGAGATCGGCACGCAGGTGGCGATCTGACAAGCTCGATCGCCGGAATGGTTCAGTTGTGAACCATTCCGGTTTTTCTTTTGCGCAATCCCGGACGGAAAACCGCTAAGCACATTTCCTGGAATTGCTTGGGGAGGCGGGCATGAGCGGCGAATTGGTGCTTGTCACCGGCGGATCGGGCTTCCTCGGCGCCCACTGTATTCTTGCCCTGCTGAAGGCGGGCTACCGCGTGCGCACGACGGTGCGCTCCGCCAGGCGCGAAGCCGATGTTGTGGCCATGCTCAAGGCGGTGCGTGTGCTCGGCTGGGCGCCGCGCTCGCGCGAAGACGCGCTGGCGGCCACCGGCGAGAGTCTGGTCCGGCTCGGCCTGCTCAAGAAGTAGCGCGGCGGCAGGGAAACCTCCCGCCGCGCACCTTTCAACCAGCCAGCGCAGCCTTGTTGGCTTCGAGGAACTGCTTCAGCGTCCGGGGCTTCCTGCCGGAAAGCGTTTCGACCGCGTCCGTCGCCATTGCGATGCGGCCGGACCGCGTGTTGGCGTCGAAGGACACGATGACGCGAGCGAACTCCTCGGGAACGCCGGCCGCCTTCACGCCTTCAGTCAGGGCCTCGTCGGGCAACTGGATGACTGCCAGCGGCTTGCCGGTGACTTCGCTCACCAGGGCGGCGATTTCGGCTGTCGTATAGGCCTGCGGGCCGGTTAGCGTGTAGGTCTTGCTGTCGGTCGAACCGGAGGCGAGGCCAGCTGCGATCGCCGCTGCCATGTCGTCGCGTGCACCAGGGGCGACGCGGCCGTCGCCCGCGGACGTGTACCACTGTCCCGAGGCGATGGCGTTCGGCAGGGTCATGAACAGGTTCTCCTGGTACCAGCCGTTGCGGAAGATCGTATAGGCGATGCCGCTGGCCTTGATCGCCTGCTCGGTGCCGTAGTGGTCGCCGGCAAACAGCACTGGCGAAACCGGCTCCGGATTGGGCATCGAGGTGTAGAGCAGATGCGAAACGCCTGCTTTCTTCGCAGCCGCCACTGCCGCCTCGTGCTGCTTCAGGCGTCTGCCGGTTTTGAGATCGAGATCGCTGGTCGAAATGATCAGCACCCTGTCGGCGCCCTTGAATGCGTTTTCCAGCGAGGTCGCGTCGTTGAAGTCGGCGGCCCTGACAACGACGCCTCGCGCCGTCAGATCGGCGACGTTTTCCGGGTTGCGGGTTGTGGCGATGATCCTCGCCGGCGGAACTTTGTGCGTGTCCAGGAGATGGCGGATGACGCTGCGGCCAAGCTGGCCGGCAGCACCGGTGACGAGAAGGGTTTCGGTCATGGTGAGGTCCCTGATTTTGCGCCAGCATGGCGGTGCGTACATCGGTCTCAAAAAGAGACCAGCACTAAAATAGGAATTGACCCGGTGCCGTAAAGAAGGCAGTTTTTCGGGAGGTAGGCACACGCAGGGAACCAGCCATGGACAACCGGATCGTCAATCTGAGATCCAAACTCGACGTCTACAAGGCCATGACCGGTGGCGGAAACCTTGCCGATTGTCCGGTCCGCGAGGTCATCCAGGGGCTCAATGGCAAATGGAGCTCGCTGCTGATGGCGGCGCTGGCCGAGCAGCCCTATCGCTTCGGCGAATTGCGGCGGCTGGTGCCCGACATCTCGCAGCGCATGCTGACCCAGACGCTCTACGATCTGCAGCGCGACGGCTATGTCCATCGCGAAGTGTTCCCGACCAAGCCGCCTAGCGTCGAATACAGCCTCACCGATCTCGGACGCTCGATGTTCGGCGCCCTACATCATCTGATCCAGTGGGCCGAACTCAACCACAATGCGGTGCGCGCGGCGCGTGCCGGTTTTGACGCAGCGCAGGCCTGAGCAGCGCGCGACAGCGTTCGGCGTCACGACTTGATTTCATCCGGCGGCTGAACGAATGTCCCGGCCGGTTCGGCTTGGGGGCATCGGCATTTCCTACGACATTGCAATTGCAGGCGCCGGTCCGGCGGGGCTGGCCGTGGCGCTCTATCTCAAGCGGGCAGGGCACAGGGTCACCATTTTCGAGCGCTTCGACGAGCCCAAGCCCGTCGGCTCCGGTCTGATCCTGCAGCCGACCGGCTTGACCGTTCTGGCCGATCTCGGCCTGCTCGACGATATACTGGCGCTCGGCGCCCGCATCGACCGGCTGCATGGCGCCGATGCCTCGACCGGCCGCACCGTGCTCGACGTCCGCTACGACGCCCAGCGCGGCGGCCGTTTCGGCCTGGCGGTGCACCGCGCGGCGCTGTTCGGCGTGCTCTTTCGCGCCGCCCGGCGCGAGGCCATCGCCATCGAGACCGGCGTCGAGATCGAGACGGTGGAAACGGGCGAACGGGCGGTTCTGCGTTGTGGCAATGGACAAAGGGCAGGGCCGTTCGATCTGGTCGTCGACGCCAGCGGTTCGCGCTCGAAGCTGCGGCAGGGCGTGGCCAATGCAGGCGCGCCGCGGCCACTCGCCTATGGCGCCTTCTGGGCATCGCTCGGCTGGCGTGGCGAAGGCTTTGACGAGCACGCGCTGCTGCAGCGCTACGACAAGGCCAGCGTGATGATCGGGGTGCTGCCGATCGGCCGGCCTGAACCGGGCGCCGAAAAGATGGTGGCCTTCTTCTGGAGCCTCAAGCCTGATGATGCCGATGCCGTGCGCGCTGTCGGCATCGACGCCTGGAAGGAGAGGGTGGTGCGGCTGTGGCCGCAAAGCGAGGCGTTCACCAGTCAGATCGACAGTTTCGACCAGCTGTCGCTGGCGCGCTACGGCCATCATACGATGAAACGGCCGGCCGGCCGGAGGCTTGCCGTTATCGGTGATGCCGCGCACTCGACCAGCCCGCAGCTCGGGCAAGGGGCCAATATGGCACTGCTCGACGCCGCGGCACTCAGCCACGCGCTGGCGCGCAGGCAGAACATCGAGGCAGCGCTCGAAGCCTATGCCAGGGCGCGACGCTGGCACGTGCGTGCATTCCAGGCGCTGTCGCTGGCGTTCACGCCGTTCTATCAGTCGGATTCGGTGGCGCTGCCCTTCATCCGCGACAGGCTGGTGGCGACCGTCGCAAAAATCCCGCCGGCGCCACAGTTTCTCGCCTCGATGGTCGCCGGCACGGTGATCGATCCGTTCAGGCGGGCGGGATTGACGGAAGCGCGATGGGACTTCGGACAAAATTCAGGTCATGATACGACCGCTTCATAGAGTTTTTCGCCCATGCCGGTTCGCATGCACGCCATGTTCAGAATGCGAGAATCGCAACATCTGATGCGCGTTGTTGCATCTGTCCTCGTGATGCTGGCGGTGGCGTTTCTCTTGCCGCAGGTGCAAGCCCAGACGCAAGACCAAGACAACCAGCAGGGGGCGGCTGACACTGAGGCGATGAAAGCCCGCATTGACGCGGCCTACAGGCTGATGATGGACGCAGGACGCTTCGATGAAGGCTATGCGCAATTACGCGCAACGCTGCTCGATGCCGCCAGAAGCGACCTCTACGACTTCACCGTGGAGAGCTACTCGAACGCCGGCGCGACTTTCGTCAACAACCACATCCTCGACGATGCCGAGGAGATTTTTGCCGAAGGCCTGAAAACCCGGGCGATGCAGCAGGATGTCGCCAAGCGCGGCGACTTTTATCTCGGCGGTTTGCGCGGCCTGCCGACGGCAATCGACATAGCCGGCGCAAAACGCTCGCTGTTGACGCTGTGGCCTGTGGACGACGCCGGAACCGCCGCTTTCATGGTCGGGTTCTACAGCCACCTTGCCGCCGGAGAGACCTATCCGGAAGCGCTGCGCCAGACCCGCCGCGATGCCCGCGATGGCAAGATATCAGGCGCCCAGGATCCGCGGGTCTGGGCCGCCTTTGTCATATTCGAGAACTGAGGCCGCTCGAAGCGCATGCTTGCTCGCGATCGGTGCGTTCAAGCCGATCGTGCCAACGCAAATGGTTCGGCCGGATCGTTTCGGCGAACGAGGCTCGACAGAAAAGATCCCTTCGCTTGCAGAAAAGCATGCAGGCGCTGTGGATAATCCGGCGCCACGGCGTGTCTGATCGACGGACGATCGTTCAACGCCTTCCGCCAGGCCCGGACGCGCGGCTTGCCGTCCAGAATGCCGAAATCGCCGATCCGGTCGAAAGCGTCGAGATATCTGAAGACCGGCCCATACACCGCATCGACCAGCGAGAAGCGGTGGCCGGCGAACCACGGCCCGCCCCGCAAGGCATCGTCCGCCAATTCGGATTCGAGGCGGTCAAACATGGCCGCCAGCGCACTGGACTCGGCAAGGAAGCCGGCTTCGGCCGGCGCTGAATAGAGCCGGCCGATGGCGTTGAGGATGGCCGAGCCGTATTCGATCCAGGCACGGTGCCGGGCACGGGCGTAGGGGTCGACCGGGTGGAGGGGATTGGCCTGTGTCTCCTCGAGGAATTCGAGGATGACGGCGGATTCGAAGATTGTCGTTTCATCGCCATTTCGCCGGACGCGCAGCAGCGGCACCTTGCCGAGCGGCGAGATCGCCTTGAACCAGACGGGCTTGTCGGCGAGGTCGATGTCGACGCGCTCGAACGGGACGCCTTTCTCGGTCAGCGCGATCGCGGCGCGCTGGACATAGGGGCAGAGAGGGTGGCTGACGAGGATGAGCTTGTCGGTCATCTCACTCTCCCCAGACATAATTCAACGCGCCGTTTTCGACACGCGTCGACAGGAACATCAGGCGGGAATTCCTGGGGGCCGGGCCGTCGAGGCGATCGCCCGATGCCATGTCGAAGGCGGCGCCGTGCCATTGGCAGACCAGCCTGCCATCCTTGCAGTCCAACGGTCCGCCGAAATGCAGACAGGCATTGGCGGCGGCGCGAATGCGTTCGCCGCTGCGCCAGATATGGACCTCGCGGCCGAAGAACGGGGCAATCAGGCTGCCTGTCTCGGGGACGTCGGCGACCTTGCAGATTTCGTGTTTCATGGGATTTGCCTTTCGATGTTAATGCAATTGCATCTATGTAGATGTAGTTGCATCTACCGTCAAGCTTGATGCATCTGCATCTATCGCCTAGGGTGAGCCATGACCGAGAAAGCCTCGCCTTCGCCGGAAGCCGTCACGGCCTGGGCCCGCCTGATGCGCGTTTCGCGTCAACTGGTGGAACGTGCCGAAGACGCGCTGAAGGCGAGCGGCCTGCCGCCGCTCGCCTGGTACGACGTGCTGCACGAGCTCGCCGAGGCGGGCGAGGGCGGCCTGCGGCCATTTCAATTGATCGAGCGCACCCTGTTTGCGCAGTACAACATCTCGCGGCTGCTGGCCCGGCTGGAAGTCGACGGTCTGGTCGAGAAGCTGCCGGTGGCCGATGATGGTCGCGGCCAGACCGTCCGTATCACGGCCAAGGGGCGCGAGACGCGCCGCCGGATGTGGGCCGTTTACGGACGGTCAATCGCCGAACTGGTTGGCGCCAAGCTTTCAGCGGATGAGCTGAAGATGATGTCGGTGCTGCTAGGCAGGCTGCGTGATCCGCCCGGGGATTGAGGCTGGCCGACATGGGTCTATGCGACCGCCACCTTTCGCAGGCGAAAATATCTACTTTCCCCTCTTGCGCCTGTCACCGGATTGCGCAATATGCCGAACCGTAACGTACGGTACGGCTCTGGATGATCCGGGGCCTCGACCATCGAACGGGAACAGAGCGTGTTGCAGGCAAACGCCGACATCGACAACAGCCAAACGCTGACGGAACGGCAGAAGGCCGTTCTGGATGCGGCGTTGCGGCTGTTGGTCGAGGAGGGTGACCAGCTGACCATGACCGCGGTGGCCAGACGGGCCAGCTGCTCCAAGGAAACACTCTACAAATGGTTCGGCGACCGCGACGGGCTGTTGACAGCAACCGTGCAGTGGCAGGCCTCCAAGGTGCGTGTGGCTCCAGTCGACGGCAAGGGGCTCGACCTTGGCTCGTTGACGGCAAGCCTCGAGCGTTTTGCTTCCGACTGGCTGAAGGTGATTTCCAGCGACACCTCGATCGCGCTCAACCGGGTGGCGGTCGGGCATGCCGGGTCGGGAAAGGATAATCTCGGCGCCGTCGTGCTGGAGAATGGCCGTTTCGCGCTGGCCAGGCGGCTGAAGCCGGTGCTCGAGGCCGGGCGTCAGGCCGGGCTTCTGGAATTCACGGATGCCGAGATGGCGTTCCGTACCTTTTTTGGGCTGGTCGCGCGCGACGTGCAGATCCGTCTGCTGCTCGGCGACCGGCTGGAATTGACTGAGGCGACGATCGGCGGCGATGCCGTACGGGCGACGCAGCAGTTTCTCGCTCTTTTCGGAGCAAAAACCGGGCCGCAAGGCCTCTGATCTCAAGAAACGGGAAGGAAGTAAAAATGCGCGTCTATTACGATCGTGATGCCGATCTCAACCTGATCAAGGGCAAGAAGGTCGCCATCATCGGCTATGGCAGCCAGGGCAGGGCGCATGCGCTCAACCTCAAGGATTCCGGCGCCAAGGAAATCGCCATCGGCCTCAAGGCCGGCTCGGCGACCGCCAAGAAGGTCGAGGCCGACGGGCTCAAGGTGATGAGCGTCGCGGACGCCGCCAAGTGGGCCGACCTGATGATGATGGCGACGCCCGACGAGCTGCAGGCCGACATCTACAAGAACGAGATCGCGCCGAATATCCGCGACGGCGCGGCGATCGCCTTTGCCCACGGCCTCAACGTGCATTTCGGCCTGATCGAGCCGAAGTCGACCGTCGACGTCGTCATGATCGCGCCGAAGGGCCCGGGCCACACGGTGCGCGGCGAATACCAGAAGGGCGGCGGCGTGCCGTGCCTGGTCGCCGTCAACCAGGACGCTTCGGGCAATGCGCTCGACCTGGCGCTGTCCTACGCCTGCGGCGTCGGTGGCGGCCGTTCGGGCATCATCGAGACAAATTTCCGCGAGGAATGCGAGACCGATCTGTTCGGCGAGCAGGTCGTGCTGTGCGGCGGCCTGGTCGAACTGATCCGCGCCGGTTTCGAGACGCTGGTGGAAGCCGGCTACGCGCCGGAAATGGCCTATTTCGAGTGCCTGCACGAGGTCAAGCTGATCGTCGACCTGATCTATGAAGGCGGCATCGCCAACATGAACTACTCGATCTCGAACACCGCCGAATGGGGCGAGTATGTCTCGGGTCCGCGCATCATCACCGCCGAGACCAAGGCCGAGATGAAGCGCGTGCTGAACGACATCCAGACGGGCAAGTTCACCTCGGAATGGATGCAGGAATACCGCGCCGGCCTGTCGCGCTTCAAGGGCATCCGCCGCATGAACGACAGCCATCAGATCGAAGAGGTTGGTGCGAAACTGCGCGCGATGATGCCGTGGATTTCGAAGAACAAGCTGGTCGACAAGGCCAAGAACTGAGCGATCAAGATGTGCGGGGGGCAAAAAAGTGCCCCCCGCATCTCAACGTGGGCCGAAGCGACTGCTTGCCCATGTTGACGAATCGCGAGGTCATGAGCTTGTCGACAAGGCCAAGAACCGAGCAATCCACGCTCTTTCGTTCGCGTATCTTCGGGCCTTGCCCGCGCGAGGGACGCTCGAAGACGAGCGGTTTTGAACAGCCAAAAAAACGGCGCCGCGTGGCGCCATTTTTTATTGTAGGCCCGGCTACACGCCAACTCAGCAACCAGATGCACGAGGCCATTCATGCCGCCGGCTTCACCGACTTTCAGGACGCTCACTTCGCCGTGTTCTCCTACCCCCTTCCGGATGGCGTAAGGCCGTCGGAACTGGCTCGCCAGAAGCGAATGTCGAGGCAGGCGATCAACTACCTCCTCATCCAGCTCGAAGAGCTCGGCTATGTCGAGCGGCGCTCTCCCGAGGGCAGCGACCGGCGCCTCATCTACCTAAGTGCCCGCGGTCGGCAGCTTGCCGAGACGATTTTCACCTGCCTGCGGCGGTTGCATGCGGAGTGGGCGCAGGAGATCGGTGAGGAGCGGTTCAACGACTTCCTTGACGTGTTGAAGCGGCTGTCCGCGAGGGCGCAGCAGGATCACTCTAGCTGAACGATTGTGGCCGCGTGCTGCACGTCACTGTGTTCGCGGTTCTGTTCAGCGGTCGTGCCAGTGAGCTTCGGCTCGGCCTTGCCCGCAAACAAAAGCGGCGCCGCGATGCGCGGCGCCGCTTGGGTATTCGTCAATCGGCACTGCTCAGCTATAGGGCGACCAGCATTGCTGGCGCGGGCCGCCATAGGGCTGGAACGTGTTGTCCCAGGCACGATACGACCGGTAGCGGTTATAGCACCACCGGACATGGGCATTCGAAAGCCGCCCGGCGCGGTAGTAGCGGCGCGGTGCCGGCGCATAGTAATCGTAGTTGTTGTAGTTGTTGTACATGCTGCCGAGGCCAAGCCCCAGGCCGAGGCCAAGGATCGCGGCACCCGCATCGTCACCATAGAAGCCGCGATGGTGATGGCGACGCCAACGCCAGTCATCGCCACGGTCCCAGTTTCCACGGTTCCAGTTTCCGCGGTTCCAGTTTCCGCCGCTCCAGTTTCCGCCGCCGTTCCAGTTGCCGCCACCATTCCAGCGCCGACCGCCGTTCCAGTTGCCTGAGCGGCGCCATCTCCAATTGTCGTTGGAGAATTGGCGGTCATTGCCGCCCGCCCAATCTTCGCGGACCGGCGTGACCGTCGGCGCCGCCGTGCTTGTGGGAAGCGACAGGTCCGGTTGCATGATCGGTCCGGCAGCCGATGGCGCCGTGATGCCTGATATGATGCCCAGGGCGACAAGCCCCGATTTGACCGTGGATGAAAAGAGCGAGTTCATAACACTCTCCAAGAGCTGAAGGCCCCACGCCTACCCTGGAATGGGCCTACTGTGGAGCTTTGCGTCTGAACGGCGGATGAACGGAAAGGTTCCGTCAACCATGGCGCGAATGCCGTCAGGTCCAATCGATCCTGGCTTGTGGTCTTGCGATCTTGTGTTCCGGCGCTCTTGCAGGCAAAGGTCAGGGCATGTCGCTGCGCCTTGCCACCTTCAATGTCGAGAACCTGATGAACAGGTTCGATTTTTCCGGCTTCCGCAACCAGCTCAACGAAGATCGGACGCTGGCGCTGTTCGATATACAGAGCGAAGCCGAATACAAGATGCTGGAGCAGGCCCGCGCCATCGCCCAATCCGACGATACGCGCCAGCTGACGGCGCTGGCGATCGCCGCCACCCGGGCCGACATCATCTGCATGCAGGAGGTCGACAATATCGAGGCGCTGAAGGCCTTCGAATATGGCTATCTGTTCAAGATGGTGGGGCGGGGCTACCGGCAGAAATACACCACCGCAGGCAACGATTCGCGCGGCATCGATGTCGCCGTGATGATGCGCAACGAGACCGCGCAGGGACAGCCGATCGAATTCGTGCGCATGACCAGCCATGCCTATGTCACCTACGAGCAGTTCGGGCTGCACACGCCGGAACTGGCGGCCCTCGGAACCCAGGCCAATGAACGCATCTTCCGGCGCGACTGCCTGGAAGTCGACGTCACCGTGGGCGGCGCGCCGCTGACGCTCTATCTCGTGCATTTCAAGTCGATGGGCCCGCCGCGCAATGGGCTCGACGGACGCGAGGCGACGATGCCGGTGCGCATCGCCGAGGCGCAAGCCGTGCGCCGGATCATCGAGGAGCGCTTCGGTGCGGATCATGCCGCCGACAAGCGATGGGCGATCTGTGGCGACATGAACGATTACCGCCAGCGCGTGAAGATCACCGGAGATGATGTCGACGGCTACCGTTTCGAGGTGGTCGACGAGGCTCAGTCCTGCATCAACGTGCTGACCGCCGGCGGCTTCTGCGAGAATGTCATCGAGCGTCGGCCGGAAATGAACCGCTGGACCTTCTATCACACGCGCGGACCCGAAGAGCGGCATCTCTGCCAGCTCGACTATATCCTGCTGTCCAAGGGGCTGGCGGCGAAGAACGCCACTGCCGTTCCCGACATCATCCGCAATGGCCAGCCCTGGCGCACGATCTTTCCGGCAGGCCAGGAAGTCGAGCGCTTTCCGCGTGCCGGCTGGGACCGGCCGAAAGCGTCGGACCATTGCCCGGTGGCGATCACGCTGGACATGGCTCGATAGCAAGATTTGGGTTCGATAGGCAAGATTTTGGCTAGATAGGCAGGATTGGGAGCTGATACGCATGAGTTTCGACCTGCCACGCAATGTCATCTTGCCGGTCGATGCAATCGACGTTCGCCTCGATCCCGGCCCGCATCCTTTCGCCAGGGAAAATGCGGAGGCGATCGCCGAGAACTGGCAGCGCGAGATGGTGGCCAAGCCGGCGCTGTTCGACGGCACGGTGGTGCTGCTGTCGCAACTCGCGTACCGCGACAACCGTCTCGTCGGCCGCTGCCATGCGGTCAACTACTCCACCTTCATGCTTTGGCGTAAGCGGCGCGAGAATTCAGGCGCCGAGCACGCCTATGCCCATGCCATGCTGGTGGCCGGCGACAATGCGCTGGTGGCGATCCGCATGGGTTCACACACGGTCAATGCGGGGCGCGTCTATTTCGCCGCCGGTTCGTTCGAGCCGGACGACTTTCGCGACGGTCAGGTCGATGTCGATTTCAACATGATCCGCGAGGTGCGTGAGGAAACAGGCCTCGACCTCTCGGCTGCCAGGCGCGGTGTGCGCTGGCACGCCCTGTCAACCACGCGTGGGACCGTCATCTTCCGTCGCTATCATGTCGACGAACCGGCCGATGAGATCGCGCGGCGAATCTCAGCCTTCGTCGCCAGCGAAACCGATCCGGAAATCGACGGGCCGGTGATCATCCGCCATGCCGGCGACCTGCCGGACGGGCTGGCATTGCATATGAAGCCGCTGATCGAGTGGCATTTTTCCGGCGTGGATTAGAGCATTTCACCGTTTCATGGAAACGGCGAACTGCTCTAACTCTTTGTTTTTGACGCAATTCCCTAGGGAAAACCGCTCACACTTTTCCTGGAATTGCTCTAACGACGCACCTTGTCCTGCGCCGCCTTGCGATCGTTGCGGGCCGCGACGAAGAACAAGATAAAGCCGATACCCAGCAAGCCGCCCATGGCCATTCCCATGGTCTGGCCGACGACTGCCTGGAAATCCGATGTGACGCGATCGGGATTGGCCATGCCGAAGCGGGCGAGATACCACCAGATGCCTGCGAGGACGGCCTCGATGATGACCATCGTCACGATCAGTCGTGTCTTCTTGCTCATGCGTTATTCGCCCCCGGTCACAGATATGCCTTAGCATCGTCCGCCAGCGGGCGACAATGCTGCCGATGCGGGCAAGCGTCCAAGGTTAGCAGTCGATCGTGGTCGGCCCGGCCCTTTACTCGTGCCGCAGCGCGTCGATCGGATCGAGGCGCGCGCCGCGCAGGGCCGGGAAGAAGCCGAACACCATGCCGATCAGCGCCGAGAAGCCGACGGCCAGCAGGATGACCGCCGGGCTTGGCGCGAAGGGGATTGTCAGCGTCGCCGAGGCGAGGCCGGCGAGCCCCAGGCCGATCAGGATGCCGATGATGCCGCCGAGCAGCGACAGCACCGTCGCCTCGACCAGGAACTGGATCAGGATGTGCCTTTCATGCGCGCCGATGGCGAGCCTGATGCCGATCTCGCGCGTGCGCTCGGTGACCGAGACCAGCATGATGTTCATGATGCCGATGCCGCCGACCAGAAGGCTGACACCGGCGACCGCGCCCAGCATGCCGGTCATGGTGGTGGTGGCGCTGGCCATGGCGTCGGCGATCTGGGTCATGTCGCGGATGGCGAAATCGCTCTCGCGATCCGGCGTGATGCGGCGCGCATCGCGCAAAATGTCCTCGACCCGCGGCTGCAGTTCGCTGGTCGGCGTGCGGTCGTCGGCGGCGATGTAGATGTTGTCAATGTCACGATTGCCGGCGATGCGGCGCTGATAGGCATGCAGCGGCATCAGCACGACATTGTCCTGGTCCTGGCCAAAGCCGGTATAGCCCTTGGGCTCGAGCAGGCCGATGATCTTGCAGGAGGTGCGGTTGACGCGGATGATCTCGCCTTCGGGATCGCCTGCGCCGAAGAATTGTTGGCGCACCGTCTCGCCGATCAGGCACACGCCGGTGCCCGAGCGGGTTTCTGAATCGCTGAACGGACGGCCCGACACCAGCTTCCAGTCGCGCGCATCGAGATAGGCGCTGTCGGTGCCGGTGACGCCGGAGGTCAGGCTTTCGGTGCCGAAGATGACGCGCACCTGTTTTTGCGAGGCCGGCGAGATGGCGCCCGCTCCGGTGAGATGCGCGACCAGCGCCGCGAGGTCCTTCTCGGCCAGCGGACGGACCACCTGGTCGAGCCCGCCCGGTCCGCCGGGGCCGGCCGGGCGGCCGGCGCGGACGACCAGCAGGTTGCTGCCGAGCTTGGAGATGTCGGCCTTGACCTTCTGCGTGGTGCCCGAACCGATGGTCAGCATGGCAATGACGGCGGCGACGCCGATGACGATGCCGAGCAGCGTCAGAAACGAGCGCAGCACATTGCGGCGGATCGAGCGCAGCGACAGGCGGACGGTTTCCCAGATCATGGTCAGGCCACCTCGACATTCACGGTGTCGGAGGCGACATGGCCGTCGAGGAAGCGGATGGTGCGCTCGGCATAGTCGGCGACATCGGCCTCGTGCGTGACCATGGTGACGGTCAGGCCGAGCTCCTTGTTGAGCTTTGTCAGCAACTCCATGATCTCGTGCGTGCGGGCGGTGTCGAGATTGCCGGTCGGTTCGTCGGCGACGAGCAGAGTCGGCCGGGTGACGATGGCGCGCGCGATCGCCACGCGCTGCTGCTGGCCGCCGGAAAGTTCGGCCGGCGTGTGGTGCTCGCGGCCGACCAGGCCGACCTGAGCGAGCGCCTGCATGGCAAGGTCCCGGCGCTCGCGGCTTGCCACGCCGCGATAGATCAGCGGCAGTTCGACATTTTCGGCCGCCGTGGTGCGCGCCAGCAGATTGTAGCCCTGGAAGACGAAGCCGACATAAAGATTGCGCAGCATGGCGCGGCGGTTGCGGTCGAGCCGGCCGGCGTCGATACCCATGAAGGAGTAGGTTCCGGCCGTCGGCGTGTCGAGGCAGCCGATGATGTTCATCGCCGTCGATTTGCCCGAGCCGGACGGGCCCATGATCGCGACGAATTCGCCGCGCCGGATGGCAAGGTCGACGCCGGCAAGCGCGTGCACGCGGGCCTCGCCATGGCCATAGCTCTTCCAGACCTTGTCGAAGGTGATGAGAGGCGCGCCCGCGGTCACGGCGCTTAGCTCCGCAACTGCGAGGCGGTGATGACCTGCTCGCCTTCGTCGAGGCCGGAAGTGATCTCGGTCAGTTCGCCATCGGTCGAGCCGATCTTGACGTTGACCGCATGCGGCCGGCCGTTCTCCAGGACGTAGAGCGTGCGCGAGCCATCGGTGGGGGTCGTTGCGGCCTGACGCTGCCGGTTGCCGCCCGGGCGGCCCATGCGGCCGGTGAACAGGTCGCTGATGCTCCATGCGCGGGCTGCCTGCTGCGTTGGGCGATAGCGGAAGGCGCTGGCGGGCACGGTCAGCACATCCTTGGCCTGTCTGGTGACGACCGAAACCGTGGCGGTCATGCCCGGGCGCAGCAACAGCTCGTTGTTGTCGACCTCGAGCCGCGCATTGTAGGTGACGACGCCGTCCGTCGTGACGGAGGCATAGGAGATGTCGCGGATCTCGGCATCGAACGGCCGGTCGGGGAAGGCGTCGACGGTGAAACGCGCATGCTGCCCTGGCTTGACGGCGCCGATGTCGGCCTCGTCGACCGCCGCCACCAGTTCCATGTTCCGCAAATCCGCGGCGATGACGAACAGCACCGGCGCCTGCAGCGAGGAAGCGACCGTCTGGCCGGGGTCGACCGAACGGGTCAGCACGATGCCGTCGATCGGCGCGTAGATGGTGCTGTTGGCAAAGTCGGTCTGCTGCGATTTCAAATCGGCATTGGCGATGGCGAGATTGGCTTGCGCGCTGTCCAGCGCTGCCTTCGAGCGGTCGCGCGTCGCGGTTGCCGCCTCGAGCGACTGGTCGGTCGCCATGCCGCGCTTGGTCAAGGCTGCGGCGCGCACCAGCGCGCTCTCGTTCTCGGCCAGCGTCACCGTGGCGTCTTCGACATTGGCGGCCGCGCCCTTGGCGGAAGCCTCGGCGCGTTCGATCTGGACCTGCAACTTGGCGGTGTCGAGGGCGGCCAGCACCTCGCCCTTCTTCACCTGCTGGTTCTCGTTGACCGACACCGAGCGTATGATGCCGGAGAGCTGGCTGGAAATGTCGACCTGGGTGAGCGGCTGCAGCTTGCCCGTCGCCGAGACCTGGACGGTGAGATCGGCCCTGGCGGCCGGCACAGTGGTGTAATCGATCCTGGCGGGCGTGCCGGCATACCACTGATACAGGCCAAGACCGGCGGCGAGCACGATCAGGGTCAGCAGTGCGTAGAGCCAGCCACGCCGGCGTGTCTTGCTCCGCCCGTTTTTATCGAGCCCGAGCGCCGTCTCGATGGCGGAATCCGATTCCGTCTTTGGCAGATTGACAATCTGGTCCACGTCGGACCCCTATGATGCGTAATGTCCCTATCTGTGCACAGATCAGGCTGACAGGCTCAAATATCAAATTAAATTTCGCCCATGTTGGGATTGAGGCAGGAATGCAAACCCGGAATTACTTGCTTTACGACGTGTTTACGACCGAGCGACTGGCCGGCAACCCGCTGGCCATGGTGTTGGAATGCAAAGGTCTCGACACGGCCGCGATGCAGGCCATCGCGCGCGAATTCAACCTGTCCGAGACGGTCTTCGTGCTGCCGCCGGACAACCCCAAGCATAAAAACCGCATCCGCATCTTCACGCCGGATTATGAAATGCCGTTCGCCGGCCATCCGACAGTGGGTTCGGCAATCGCGCTGGCCGAACTGGCTGGCGAAGGCGAGGCCGGCATCTTCGTATTGGAGGAAAACATCGGCCCGGTGCGCTGCGCCGTCAGCAGGCATGACGGCGCCGCTTTCGCCGAGTTCGACCTGGCGAAATTGCCGGAGCCGTTGAAGCTCGAGGCCGACCCGCAGGCGATCGGCGCCGCCCTTGGCCTGGCGCCGCATGAGATCGGCTTCGAGAATCACCGCGTCGCCTTCTGGTCGGCGGGCGTGCCCTATGTGACCATCCCGGTCGCCAATCTCGAAGCGGCGGGCCGCATCCGGCTCGACAATCAGGCCTGGTCGGAACTGGCGCCGCGCAAGAGCGAGTGGGCCTTCGCCAGCCCCTATGTCTATTGCCGCGAGACGGTGAACCATGAAAGCGCCTTCCATGTGCGCATGATCGTGCCGGGCACGCCTTCCTATGAAGATCCGGCGACCGGCTCGGCTGCGGCGGCCTTTGCCGGCGCCATCATGCATTTCGACGCCCCGACGGATGGTGTTTCGCAGCTGTGGATCGAGCAGGGGCTGGAGATGGGCCGGCCGTCACGCATCCGCCTGGAACTGACCGTGCAGGGCGGAAAACTGACCTCGGCGCGCATTGGCGGCCACGCGGTCAAGGTGGCGGAAGGCAAGCTCTTCATCTGATCGCCGGGAAGGCTGGAGCCTGTTCCATCCCGATGGAATCGGGATGGGGCTCCGTCTTTTTGTATGAGCATGATCTCTTCCGAAAACCGGATTCCACTTTTCGGGATCATGCTCGAGTCGATTTGTCGGGAAATGATTCCGGCAGGGCTAGACATGGCCGATGGTGGCGGCTATATGCCCGCCAACGCCGGTTTTTGCCGGCCGAGTGGGTGCGTAGCTCAGTTGGTAGAGCAGCTGACTCTTAATCAGCGGGTCCACAGTTCAATCCTGTGCGCACCCACCAAATTCCTAGAAGACTTGGTGGAAAGACCCTGAAAGCGAGACGCGTTTGGCGTGTCTCGGGCGCGTGATCGCGACGACCGCGCCAATGCCGCTACCGTCCTGGATGCTACGGGATTCGTGGCGCTGCTGCATGCCGAGATCGAGCAGGCGTCGAACGGCTTGTTTCCTTTAGTTGTTGCGGAAATATCACGTCTAACGCGAACGGGCTGTAGTATTATCGTCGTCAGGGCAATGCTTCGTTCGAGGGATCAAAGGCATGCGGGCTTCCATTTTTATAGGTTCTGTATTCTTCGCGACTCTGATGGCTGGCACAGCACTTGCCGCCGACCCGACGGTCGAGTTGCCGGTCGCATCGAGTTACAACTGGACGGGCGGCTACATTGGCGCGCAGATCGGCGGCGGGTGGAGCAAGGTCGATCAGCCATGGGGTTTTACCGAGGCTAGCCCGAACATCTTTGACCAGGACAATGCGGATGGAAGCGGTGTCGTCGGCGGCTTGCATGCCGGCTATAACTGGCAATCCGGCTCCTTCGTGTTCGGTGGCGAGGCGGACATCAACGCAACCGGCATAGATGGCGACGACGGCGGAAGCGGAGGCGACATCAATGGCTTCAAGGCGAGATGGGTTGCTACCGTCCGCGCCAGGGCTGGTATCGCACTTGATCGGGTGCTGATCTACGGTACGGGCGGTTACGCCTACCTCAATGGAAAAGCCGACACTCGAGATGTCGGTCGACAGGAAAGTCACTCGGCTTCATTCAACGGATGGACGATAGGTGCAGGCGCTGAATACGCTCTCACCGACAACATCACGGTGCGTGGCGAATATCGCTACGCGGATTTCGGCTCAAAGACCGTCGTCTTCAACAACTATGTCGAAGACATTAGCCCGGCCCTGCACACTGTCACGATAGGTGTGTCGTATAAGTTTTGACGGTCTTCGGCGCGGGAGACCGCCCCGCGTCGAGCAGATTCAGCGAAGTCCCTGACCAGCGCGGTTCACCGTTTCACGCAAACGGGAACCGCTCCATTTCTTGTTTCGACGCAATTCCCAAGGGGAAGCGCTGCGCGCTTTTCCCGCGAAAACCGCTACACGCTTCGCGGAATTGCCCTACTTTTCCGACACCCCGGCCTCGGCAAAGCTCGCCATCCTCGCATGGCATTCCAGCGCCGAGCGGACGATGTTGACGGCGAGGCAGGCGCCTGAGCCTTCGCCGAGCCGCATGCCGAGATCGAGCAGGGGCGGCAAGCCGAGCGCTTCGAGCAGGCGGCGATGGCCCGATTCGGCCGAAACATGGGCCGCGATGGTATGGGAGAGGCCGCTGGGGTGCAGCCTGGCCAGCGGGGCAGCGGCAGCGGTGCAGACGAAGCCGTCGAGCAGCACGGGTATGCCGAGATGACGGGCGGCCAGCGTGGCGCCGAAGATGGCGGCGAGTTCGCGCCCGCCGAGCGCGGCGGCGATACCCAGCGGGTCGGCGAGGGCTGCGGCGTGGCGCTTCAGCCCGGCTTCGATGGCGACCACCTTGCGCTTCAGCCCGGCGTCGTCGACGCCGGTGCCGCGCCCGGTCCATTTTTCGGCACCGCCGCCGAATAGCGCCGCCGAAATGGCGGCCGCCGGCGTGGTGTTGCCGATGCCCATTTCGCCGAAGCAGACCAGGTCCAGGTCCTTCGTCACGGCGTCATAGCCAGCCGACACGGCGGCGAGGAAGGCTTTCTCATCCATCGCCGGCACTTGCGTGAAGTCGCCGGTGGGATGGTCGAGATCGAGCGGGATGACATCGAGTTCGGCGCCGGCGATGCGGGCAAGCTGGTTGATGGCGGCGCCGCCGCCGGCGAAGTTCGCCACCATCTGCACGGTGACTTCGGAGGGGTAGGCCGACACGCCTTGCGCGGTGACGCCGTGATTGCCGGCGAAGACGAAGACTTTCACCCGGTCGAGCCTGGGCATGTCGCGGCCCTGCCAGCGCGCCAGCCATGCGGCGATGGTTTCCAGCCGCCCGAGGCTGCCTTGCGGCTTGGTCAGCGTGTCCTGGCGGCTGGCAACGGCCTTTGCCGCGGCATCGCTGCCGGCGGGCAGATCGAGGCAGGCGGCGCGCAATTCATCGAGGGATTTGAAGGGCATGGGGGCAATGTCTCCGGAAGGGAATCAAGTCGAAGGGAATCAGGAAAGCGCGACGGAAGCGACGAGAAGCACGGATATTTCGCTCACCTGCTGCAAGGCGCCGATCGTGTCGCCGGTCTGGCCACCGATCTGGTTGAGGCAAAGGGCGTGGAAGGCGGCAAAGAACAGGCCGAGCAGGATGAGCGCGGCGATGGCGCCGCCCGTCCCAAGCAGGAGCAGCGGGATCGCGCCGAGCACCGCGCCGGCGATCGCGGTTTCCAGCGAGACCGTACCGGCGCCGGCCGAGAGGCCGTCGGATCGTGCCGGGGGCAAGAGGTGCATGAAGGCGCCCAGCACGCCGCGCGAGGCCGCATGCGCGGCAACAAGGGCAAAGAGCGCTTGAGTGGGATCCACCAGTTCCGAAAGCACGTTCCAGCGGATCAGCAGCGACAGCGCCAGCGCCATGGCGCCATAAGCGCCGATGCGGCTGTCGCGCATGATGTCGAGTTTGCGGCCGCGCGACTTGCCGCCGCCAAAACCGTCCGCGACGTCGGACAGCCCATCCTCGTGCAGGCAGCCGGTGGTGATCACGGTTGCCACGAGGGCAAGTGCCGCCGCCGGCCCCATGGCAAGGCCGAACCGCTCCGCCGTGGCAAAGACGATGGCGCCGATCAGCCCCACGAGAAGGCCGGCGACCGGCGCTGCCCAGATCGCGGCGGCGAGGCTACGGCCGCGAAAGTCGAGGTCGGGCAAGGGCAGGCGAGTGAAAAAGACCAGGCAAAGCGCGACGTCGTCGAGGATCTGCCGGGGCGAAAGGGTCAAATTCGGGAACTTCATGCGCCGGCCCTCGCTATCGCATGGAAGAAAGTACCGCTGATATGACCACGCCGGTAGCCGGAAGCGCCAATCGGATTGCCCAGGCCATCGGCGAGGTCGGCCAGCGTTTCGTCATTGCCGGTGGCCGTCATCTGCGCATAGTGGAATTCATGGCCCCGGATCAGGGCGCCCTGTGTGCCCAGCGGGCAATCGGCGCGCAGCCGCGCCTCGCGATAGCCGAGGTTCATTTTTCTCTTGGCGAAGCTGGTGGCATGGCCGAGCAGGCCGAGCATACGATGCGTTTCGCCTGATGCATCCTCCAGTGCTTCGCCAAGCACCATGAAGCCGCCGCACTCGCCATGGATGGGCCTGGTCGCAGCGAAACGCGCCATTCCGGCATGGAAATTCGCAGCAGCGGCGAGCTTGCCAGCGTGAAGCTCGGGGTAGCCGCCGGGCAGCCAGCAGACATCGCAGCTGTCGTCGGGCGCTTCATCGGCGAGCGGTGAGAACACAACGATCTCCGCGCCGGCCTTGCGCCAACAGGCGGCGACATGCGGGTAAAGGAAAGTGAAGGCGGCATCCTCGGCGAGCGCGATGCGTTGACCGGGCGGCTGCAGCGCGTCGGCGAATCCGCCAGCAGCCGGAGTGAGGGGCGTCGCCAGCCTCATCACGGCATCGAGGTCGAGCGATTTCTCGACCATGTCGGCCAGCCGGTCGAGATGCGCCATCAGATCATCATACTCGCCGGCCTGGACAAGGCCGAGATGCCGCTCGGGCAGATTGAGCGTGGGATCGCGCAGAATGGCGCCGACGACGGGCAGGCCGATCGCCTCGATGGCGTCGCCGGATAGGCGGCGATGGCGCTCGCTGCCCAGCCGGTTGAGCACGATTCCGGCCATGCGCACATCGGGATCGTAGGTGGTAAAGCCCTTGGCGACAGCGGCCGCCGTGGTCGACTGGCCTGACACGTCGAGCACCAGCAGCACCGGCAGGCCGTAGAGCCGGGCAAGGTCGGCGGCAGAGCCGGTTCGCCCAGGTGTTGCTGGAATGCCGTCGAACAGGCCCATGGCGCTTTCGAGGATGACGAAATCGGTGTCGTCGGCCTGTTGCGCGGCCAGCGCATTGAGCAGCGACGGCGGCATCGCCCAGCTGTCGAGATTGACGCCGGAGAGGCCGGTGGCGGCGGTGTGGAAACCGGGGTCGATATAGTCGGGGCCGGATTTGGCGCCGCGCACTTTCAGGCCGCGCCGGGTGAGCGCGCGCAAGATGCCGATGGTGACGCTGGTCTTGCCCGAGCCGGAGCGCGGCGCGCCGATGATGATGGCGCGGGCCGTCATGCCTGCCCCGTCAATGCCGCGCGCATGGCGACGATGCCGCCGACGACGATCAGCGCCGGCGAGGTCAGCCCTGCTGCGGCCGCTTCCTCCGCGATTGTGGCGAGCGTGGCGACGACGGTCCGCTCCTGCGGCGTGGTGGCGGCGACGATCACCGCCGCCGGCGTCGAGGGCACCAGCCCGCCGTCGAGCAGGGCTGCCGCGATCAAAGGCAAATTGGCCATGCCCATATAGACCACGACTGGCTGGCCGGTGCGGGCGATCGCCGCCCAGTCGATGTCATCATCGGTGCCGGCGGCGTGGCCGGTCGCCAGGATCACCGCCTTGTTGATGCCGCGCATGGTGGCCGGGATGCCGGTGGCGGCCAGTGCGCTGAGACCGGATGTCAGGCCCGGCAGCACGCGGAACGGAATGTTTTCGCGTGCCAGCGCCAAGGCTTCTTCGCCGCCGCGGCCGAAAATGTAGGGGTCGCCGCCCTTGAGCCTGATAACGCGGCGGCCTTGGCGCGCCAGCCGGACCAGCAGAGCGGTGATGTCGTCCTGCTTCATCGATGGCTGGCCGCCGCGCTTGCCGGCAAAGAACAGCTCGGCGTTTGCGGCAACGGCGACGACATCAGGCGAGACCAGTGCGTCGTAGACCAACGCGTCCGCTTCCGCCAAAGCCGCCAGCACTTCCAGCGTCAGGCAGCCGGGGTCGCCGGGACCGGCGCCGGCCAGCCAGACATGGCCCGGCTCCAGCGGGCGCGGCTTGAAGTTCAGCCGGGCGAGCGCCTGTTCGAGCGCGGCGTTGCCGCCGTTGTTTTTGCTGTTGCCGCTCACAATCCGTCCCGTCCGCGAAAACGCCGCTGATAGTGGGCGTCGTACAAAGAACTTTCGCCAAAACCTTCCGCCGCCAGCGAGCGGCCGACGAAGATGATCGCGGTGCGCTCCATCGGATCGGCGGCCAGCTGCGCCTCGATCGTTTCCAGCGTACCGGTCAGCACCCGCTCATCCGGCCAGGAGGCGCGGAAGACGATCGCCACCGGACAATCGCCGCCATAATGCGGCGTCAATTCGGCGACGACGCGGTCGATGGCGTGGATGGCAAGATGAATGGCGAGCGTGGCGCCGGTGCGGCCGAAGCCGGCCAGCGTTTCGCCGGGCGGCATTTTTGAAGCACGTCCGGAAACGCGGGTCAGCACCAGGCTTTGCGCGACTTCCGGAATGGTCAGTTCGCGGCGAAGTGCTGCGGCGGCAGCGGCGAAGGAGGGGACGCCCGGCGTCAGCGTGTAGGGTATGCCGTGCTTTTCCAGCCGGCGGATCTGTTCGGCAACGGCGCTCCACACCGACAGGTCGCCGGAATGCAGGCGGGCGACGTCATAGCCTGATTTGTGAGCATCGACACAGGCCGCCTCGATTTCGTCGAGGGACATCGGCGCGGTGTCGATTAGTTTCGTCCCCGGCGCGCAATGCTGCAGCAATTCAGGCGCGACGATCGAGCCGGCATGCAGGCAGACCGGGCAGCTTGCCAAGAGCCTGGCGCCGCGCAGCGTGATGAGGTCGGCGGCACCCGGACCGGCGCCGATGAAATGAACGGTCATGGCGCGTCTCCGCTGATGGCGATGGCGCAGGTGACCGGGCCAAGCACGGTGCGAGGGCCAAGCAGTTTTGCGCCGGCGCCGGCCACGGCAAGGGCGGATGCCTCGGAAACCGAGGGCGTGCCGGCAACTTCTTGCGACAGGTCGGAGTGGCTCAGCGTTTCCCCGGCGACGCCCCGAAGGGCCGCGTCATCGACGATGATGACCGGAAGGTTCAACGCGCGGCCGGCGGCGGCAATCGCTGCTTCATCCTTCTTCAGGGCAGCAGTTGCGAGTGCGGAAAGCGCCGTCATGGCCAGCCCATGCGCTTCCAGAGCGGTTTCAATCGCGGCAAGCACGTCTTCAACGCTCACGCCTTTTCGGCTGCCGATGCCCGCGACGATCATGGCTTCACCCAGCTCCATTGGGTGACCGGCATTGCCGGCCGCCATGCCTGCATCGAGCCGACCGGCGACGCGCGAGAGATGGCGATGCGGGTAAGATCGCCCCCCAGTTTTGTGTGCTGCGCGAGAAGCAAGGCTTCCATCTCCAGCGTCACAGCGTTGGCGACGAGCCGGCCGCCGGGGCGCAGCGCCTTGATGGCAGCGTTCAACACGCCGGTATCGCTGCCGCCGCCGCCGATGAAGATCGCATCCGGCGTGTCCAGTCTGGCCAGCGCCTTAGGTGCGCTGCCTTCCACCACCACAAGGCCGGGAACGCCACAGGCTGTGGCGTTGCGGTGGATGCGGGCGGCTCGGGTCGGATCGGCTTCGATGGCGATGGCGCGCATCAAGGGGTGGGCGAGCATCCATTCGATGCCGATGGAACCCGAGCCGGCGCCGATGTCCCACAGCAATTCGCCGCGCCTCGGCGCCAGCGAGGAAAGGGTGATGGCGCGGATTTCGCGTTTGGTGATCTGGCCGTCATGGTCGAACAGATGGTCGGCGAGACCGACCGTGAGCGGCAGGACGCGGGCTTGCGGGCTCGAATCAATTTCGATGGCCAGCACGTTGAGCGGATTGATGTTTTCGAGGTCGAAGGCATCCGCGCGGGCGGTGCGCTGGTTCTCCGTTGGCCCACCCAGTGCCTCAAGGACCGTCAGGCGCGAGGCGCCGAAATCGAGTTCGGTGAGCAGGCGCGCAATTGCATCGGGCGCTTCGGCATCCGACGTCAGCGCCAGGATGCGCGCATTGGGCTGCAGCAGCGGCCGGATCAGGTCGAGCGGCCGGCCATGCAGGGAGACGATCTCGATCTCCTGCAGCGCCCAGCCAAGGCGGGCGGCCGCCAGCGAAACGGCCGATGGCGCGGGGATGACATGCATCTCGCGCGGCTTGACCTTGCGGGCGAGGGTAGCGCCCACCCCGTGGAAAAAGGGATCGCCGGAGGCGAGCACGCAGACGTTCCTGCCGGCAAGGGCCAGCACATCGGCCATCCCGGCATCGAAAGGCACCGGCCAGCGCCGTGGCTCGCCCTTGGCGAAGGACGCGACCAGCGCCAGGTGCCGCTTGCCGCCGAAGATGATCTCGGCCTTGGCAATCCGCTGCTTGGCCTCGTCGCCGAGACCCGCTAAACCGTCCTCGCCGATGCCGATCACCGTCAGCCATTTCGGTCCGGCGCCGCGCGAACTTTCAGCAGGCATGATGACCCACCGCATTCTGATTCTCGGCGGCACCACGGAAGCCCGGCAACTGGCCGGAAAACTGGCGGCACGCGCCTCGGTCACCCTGTCTTTGGCCGGCCGCACCGATAGCCCGGTCTCGCAAGGCGTGCCCGTGCGAAGCGGAGGCTTTGGCGGCGCCGAGGGGCTGGCCGCCTATCTCAGGGAGACCGGCACCGGTCTGCTGATCGACGCCACGCATCCTTATGCGGCGCGAATCTCCGCCAACGCCGCGCACGCGGCGCGGCTGACCGGCGTGCCGATCCTTGCTTTGCGCCGTCCCGGCTGGCAGCCGGTCGAAGGCGACCGCTGGACGCTCGTCGATGCGACAAGCGACGCCGCGCAAGCGCTTGGCCCGGCGCCGCGGCGCGTCTTCCTGGCGCTTGGCCGGCAAGAGGTTGCCGCTTTCGAAGCAGCCCCGCAGCATCACTACCTCATTCGCAGCGTCGATCCCGTCGAGCCGGGGCTGGCCGTGCCGGATGCGAGCTATCTGCTGGCTCGCGGACCGTTTGGCGAGGCGGAAGAACGCGCGCTGCTCGAAGAGCACCGCATCGAACTCGTCGTGTCCAAGAACAGCGGCGGCGCCGCCACCTACGGCAAGATTGCCGCCGCGCGGGCGCTTGGCATCGAGGTGGTCATGGTTCGCAGACCTGATCTGCCGGAGGTGCCTTCGGCTGAAACCGTCGATGAACTCGCCGCGATGGTCGATCATCTTGTCGAGCCCGCTGCCGAGCGCGGCGTATAGACAAGCGCCGGCTTGTCACTGCGCTTGATGATGCGGGTTTCCGGCGAGCCGATGATGATGCAGGTCGCCATGTCGGCCTTTTGCGCGTCGACGTCAGCCAGCAGATAAACCTCGATGCGCTCGTCCGGACGGCCTGCGGCGCGGCCAAAAATCACAGGCGTGGTGCCGGGCAGGATCGCGGTCAGGCATTCGAAGGCGCGGCCAAGCTGCCAAGGGCGCGCCTTGCTGATCGGGTTGTAGAGCGCGATGACGAAGCCGGCGCCGGCCGCCGCCAGGAGGCGCAGTTCGATCAGTTCCCACGGTTTCAGATTGTCGGACAGCGAGATGGCGCAGAAATCATGGCCGAGCGGCGCGCCGATGCGGGCGGCGACCGCGAGCATCGCGGTAATGCCGGGCACGACCGCGACATCGACCGCGCGCCATTCGGCCGGGCCGGCCTCGATCGCCTCGCAGACGGCGGCCGCCATGGCAAAGACGCCGGGATCGCCGCCGGAAACCACGGCGACGTCATGGCCCTCGGCGGCCTTGATCAAGGCATCCTTGGAGCGGGCGAGTTCCTCACGGTTGTCGGAAGCGACGCGGGTCTGGTCCGGGCGCAGTTCCAGCCGGTCGAGATAAGGCTTGTAGCCATAGAAGAATTTTGCCTCGGCCACGGCGCGGCTGGCTTCCGGTGTGACCTGGTCGGCATTGCCAGGCCCGAGGCCAATGACGGTGAGACGGCCGCTCATGCCTGTGCTCCCAGCGCGCCGGGCCGGCCGGACCAGCCGGCGACCAATATGATGGCGAAGTAGGGCGCCTTGTCGTCCTGTTTGTCGGCGAGCTTCATCGAGACGCTGCCGGCCATGGTGCCGCGCTCGACATAGACGGCGCGCGTCAGCTTGCCGGTGG
Organism: Mesorhizobium sp. 43Arga; assembly: GCF_053714255.1. NCBI lineage: Bacteria > Pseudomonadati > Pseudomonadota > Alphaproteobacteria > Hyphomicrobiales > Phyllobacteriaceae > Mesorhizobium > Mesorhizobium sp. 43Arga. The sequence continues at coordinate 376,611 of NZ_JBSKBO010000002.1, read as the reverse complement.
CTTCCAGCGCCCGCCTGATCTTGGGCAGGTTGCGGCCGACCTTCATGATGACAGCGGCATCGGTGTCGGCCAGCCGACGGGTCAGATCGAATTCGCTCATCGTGCCGGGCAGCACGGTCAGCACATCGTCGCCCTGCACGATCGGCACACCGGTCTGCGACCAGCAGCCGGACATTGCGGTGACGCCGGGAATGACCTCGGTCGGGAAACGATGGGCGAGGCGCACATGCAGATGCATATAGGAGCCGTAGAACAGCGGGTCGCCTTCGGACAGGACGGCAACCATTTTGCCGGCTTCGAGGTGTTCGGCGACCTTCTCGGCCGACTCCTCGTAGAAACCCGTGATCTGCGAGCGGTAGTCGTCGTGATCCTTGTCGATCTCCGTGGTGACGGGATAGAGCAGCGGCAATTCCAGCATGTCCGGCCGGAAGCGCGCCTCGACGATGGCACGCGCGTTGCTGTTGTTGCCGCGCTTGGCGAAATAGGCGACGACATCGGCCTCGGCCAGGGCCCGCGCGGCCTTCAGCGTCAACAGTTCGGGATCGCCGGGACCGGTGCCGACGCCGACGAGCTTGCCCCGTGAATTGGCATTGGGAAGCGCGTTCACAGGCCAGGCCTCGCCAGCGAATTGAGCGCGGCGGCGGTCATCGCGCTGCCGCCAAGCCGGCCGCGCACGATGGCATAGGGCACGCCATAGGAATTCTCGGCCAGCGCATCCTTCGATTCGGCGGCACCGACAAAGCCGACCGGCATGCCGATGATGGCCGCCGGCTTCGGCGCGCCATCACGCAATTTTTCCAGGAGATAGAAGAGTGCGGTCGGCGCATTGCCGATGGCGACGACCGAACCCCCCATGCGCTCGCCCCACAGGTCGATGGCGGCGGCGGAGCGGGTGTTGCCGATCTCCCTGGCAATGTCGTGCGTGCGCAGGTCGCGCAGCGTGCAGATCACCTCATTGCCGGCCGGCAGCCGGGCACGGGTGACGCCGTGCGAGACCATTTCAGCGTCGCAGAAGATTGGTGCGCCGGCGGCGAGAGCCTTGCGTGCTGCGGCGACAAAGTCAGGTGAGAAAACGAAATGGCTTGAGGCTTCGACCTGGCCGCAGGCATGGATCATGCGGATCGCCACATCGGCCTCGGCTTCCGAGAAGCGCGACAGGTCCGCCTCGGCGCGGATGATAGCGAAGGAACGCTCGTAGATCGCCGTGCCGTCGTGGATGTAGTCGTAGGCGGCCATGCTCATTTCCGTTTTGTAGTTTGGGCCTGTCGGTAAGCCTCGGCGATTGCCGCCGGCCCCAGCCTTGTCAGGCAGGCGGCGGCGGTCTCGCCCTGAACTCGTGCGCTGCGGATCACCGCCGCGACGCGACCGATGCCGCGCGCGGCGTCATAGCCCGGCCTGTAGCCCGCAGGAAGACCCTTTGCCGTCGCGTTCACGACAAGTCCGGCTCCATTTTCGCCGCCGACGATTGTGAGCGCCGCCGGACCGGGATACGCGCAGCCCTTAGCGCAGCCGGAAATGTGCAGGGTGAAGTCGAGGATGTCGGCGTTTTCGGCGGCGATTGTCCCGGCGATGTCGCGGGTGGTGATGCGGCCGGAAGCGCAGGCCGGCGTGCCGGGGCAGGCGGCGATGCGCGTGCGCGGGTCGGCTGCGGAGGTGACGAAGCCGAGGGTGGCGGCGATGGTTTGGAGAGATTGGTTAGCGGCTGCCGGTTGGCCGAGGAAGAGCATCGCGCGGCCTGGGGCGAGGCGGATTTCGGTGGTGCCGAGGGTGAGGGCGATTTGCGCAAGGTCGATGATCTTATCTGCCGGCATGCTGCCGTAGGGGAGGCCGACGCCGAGGGCTAGGCCGGCGTTGAGGTTGAAAAGGCCGATTGGCGAGCGAGGGTGCTCTACGGCGCCCCCCTCTGTCCTGCCGGACATCTCCCCCACAAGGGGGGAGATTGGCAGTTTGGGCGCCGGCTCTGCCTCTTCAGCCGCGGAAATTGGCGAAGGCGAGCGTGAATGAGCGATCTCCCCCCTTGTGGGGGAGATGTCCGGCAGGACAGAGGGGGGCGCCTCGCGCAAACCTGTCAGGCATAGCCAACCCGCAAGAGACACCAACTGCCTTTCCGACAAGTCTCTCGCGTGAGCCTCGCGGCCTTTCTCTGCGACCATCCTCAGCACTGCAATGGCAATGTCGCACGCCGCGTCGTCTCTCTCGGTGGCAAGCTGCGTCGCATTCTGTCCATCGCCCGCGACAGACACCTGCCACCGGATTCCAGCACCCATGCGCACCGCCTTCAGTCGCACGTCGGCCGTCACCTCATCCATCGTCAGTTGTCCGCCGCCATCCACCACGACAGACACCTTCGGCCCCAGCCGTTGTGTCAGTCCGGCCTCTTCAACCGCTACCCTGATCCGCTCAGCCTGCGGCCGCGGGTCAGCGACCTCCCGCGGGTCGATGCCCGCCAGCGGCGCTGTCTCCACCGGCACGCCAGTCCGCACCGCGATCCCCAGCGCGTCGACCTCCGCCGCCAGCAGTGCTGCACTGTCCGGCGTCAGCCCGCGAATCTGCAGGCTGCCACGCGCTGTCACTTCCATGACGCCATTGCCATGCCGCAGCGCGGATTCGCCAAGTGCAATCAACAGCTTTGGCGACAATCCTTCGGAAGATGGGCCTCCGGCAACCGGGTTGAGCCGCACCAGCAGCCCATCGCCGGTCTGCATCGGCGCCGACAGGGCCGGACAGGCACCGCGACGCGAGAAGGCGTTCATGCCGCCACTCCCAGCGCCTCGGCCTCGGCAATCAGCGCGGCGAGATCGTCGTCGATCGAATTGCGCAAGGGATGCCAGAGACCGCGCCGGCGCGCCGAGAGAAAACGCTCGGCAATGACTTTCGCCGCCGCCGGGTTTTCCCGAAGGATAAAGGCGCGAACATCTGCGTCGCCGACATAGGCGTCGTGCACGGCCTCGATCAGCGCGCCTGAAATAGCATGGGTGGTCTCGGCGAAGCCGACCAGCCGGTCGACCGTCTCGGCGAATTCGGAGGCGCCGCGCGGGCCGTGGCGCATCTGTCCTGATATGAAGCGCGGGTTGACGGCGCGGGCGCGCACCACCCGCGATACGGCCTCGCTGACCGAGCGCGGCCTCGGTTTTTGCGGGTCCGTCGTGTCGAGCACGATGACGTCGGCATTCCGGCCAAGCGCCGCAAGGGCCGCGGAAAACCCGCCGATGAACGCGACGTCGGCCGAGCCTTCGAGAATATCGCGGCCGGGGTCGTCGCCGGTGTGGACCAGAAGATCGGCTTCGGCGATGCGGGTTTCGAAGGCGCCGGGCGCGGCGATGCCTTCGCCGCCGGCGCCGCCATAGGCATGCGAGGTGGCGTCGAGATAGGCGCGGCCGATCTCTTCGCGCGCGCCCCAGTCGCCGCTGGACAACAGATCCTCGACGCCGGCGCCATAGGTGCCGGGTGAGGTGCCGAAAATGCGCGGGCTGATCTTGCCGTCGGCGCGAGTCCGGGCCGCGAGCGGGTTTTCCGAATCCTCTTCGTCGCGGGCGGCAACGGCGTTGGCGGCGGCATCGATCAGCGCGATCTGGGTCGGGAACATGTCGCGGAACAGGCCCGATATGCGCCAGGTGACATCGACGCGCGGACGGCCGAGCGAGGCCGGCGGCAGCACTTCGATGCCGGTGATGCGGCCGGTGGCGGCATCCCATTGCGGCCGGCAACCCATCAGCGCCAGGCCTTGCGCGATCTCCTCGCCGCCGGTGCGCAGCGAGGCCGAGCCCCACAGGTCGATGACCAGCGAACGCGGCCAGTCGCCGTGCGATTGCAGATAGCCGCGCACCACCTCTTCCGCCGCCGCCTTGCCCAGATCATAGGCGGTCGGCGTCGGCATGGTGCGTGGATCCGATGTGAACAAATTGCGACCGGTGGGCAGCACGTCGGACCGGCCGCGCGCCGGCGCGCCGGCCGGGCCTGCCTTGACGTGACGGCCATCGAGCGCGGCGAGCAGCGCTGACCTTTCAGCCTCGGCACTTTGGCGGCGCATGGCGTCGAACTCATCGTTGGCCGCGCGGCCGTAGATATGCAGCCCGTCCTTGATGGCGAAGTCCTTGAGGTCGCAGAGCCAGGCATCGATGCGGCGCAGCGCCTCGTCGGGCGCGTCGGTCCTGGCGATGCCGGCTTCGGCGGCGAGGCCGGTCTTTTGCGCCATATCGACGATCAGTTTTGCCAGGCGGTCGCGGCGGCGGCGGTCGAGGCCGTCGGCCTGGGCGTATTCATCGACCAGGCGCTCCAGTTTGTGCTGGTCTTCGTCCAGCCCGGCGCCGGCCAGCGGCGGCGGCAGATGGCCAAGGGTGACGGCGGCGATGCGCCGCTTGGCCTGCGCCGCCTCGCCGGGGTTGGAGACGATGAAGGGATAGATGACGGGCAGGGAGCCGGTGACGATCTCGGGAAAACAACTTTGCGACAGCGCAACGGTCTTGCCCGGCAGCCATTCCAGCGTACCGTGGGCGCCGACATGGACCAGCGCATGGATGCCGAGCGACTTGCGCAGCCACAGGCCGAAGGCGATCAACGCATGGCGCGGCGGGAGGGTCGGGTCGTGATAATCGGCGCGGCGATCCGCTGACCGACCGCGATCGGGGGCGAGGGCGACCGTGACGTTGCCGAAGGTGGCGGCGCGGAAGGGGAAGTGTTTCTTGTTCGATAGCGAAGGCTTGTGCAAGCCTATCGCTTCTGCCTTGCCCCAAGCGGCTTCTACTGCGGCAATTGCCGCTGTCGGCAACTCGTTAGAAAAGTCGAGATACTCATCCACCCCCAACGCCTGGTCGCCCCGCTCCAGCAAATACAGCAATTCCCGCGGCGTTTGCGGAATCCCCTCAATGCCATAGCCCTGCTCCTTCAGGTCATGCAGCATGGCCAGCACGCTCGACGGCACATCGAGGCCGACGGCATATCCCGTGCGGCCGGGAGCGCTTGGATAGTCCGGGATCAAGATAGCCAGCTTGCGCTCGGGGTGGGGCGTCTCCTGCAGGCGAACGAAGGCCACCACGCGATCAGCCACCTGCGCCACGCGATCCGGTTCCGGCCGATTGGCGAAGGCGCGGTGGCCGAGTGCGGGATCGACATCGCTTTCGCCCTTGAAGGAAATCGCGCCGGCGAGGATGCGGCCGTCCAGTTCTGGCAGCACGACATGCATGGCGAGATCGGCGGGCGCCAGGCCGCGCTGGTTGTTTTCCCAGACGTCGCGGCGGGTGGTGGCGACGATGACCTGGAAGACCGGCACGCCGGCGCGGTCGAACAGGGTTTCGACGCCCGGTTCGGCGCCGGAGGCGAAGGCGGTCGCTGTGATGATGGCGGCGGGTTTCCGGGAGGCGATCGCGGTTTCCGCGAACGCCAGGGATGTCGGGTCTTTGAGGCTAGAGACGAAGATGGGGACAGGCGTGATGCCGCGCTGCCGCAGCGCGTCGAAAAGAGCGTCGATGGGCGCGACGTCGGCGGCCAGCAGCATCGAGCGGTAGAAGAGAATGGGCACGACCCTTCCCTCTCCCTCAAGGGGGAGGGGGACGACGCCGCGGCCTGGCTCGTAGTAGCCGGCTTTTGGCACCGTCACCGGCTCAACAACGGCCGCGTCCTGCCCAACCAACCTGGCCAGCCTCTGCACCAGAGCGCCCATATTGGCCGGGCCGCCCTCGCGGAAATAGCCGAGCAGGGCTTCCAATTCCCGGCGCGGCAGCGTCGAGGCTTCGATCAGCCTGATATCCTCGTCGTGGCTTTCACCGGGCAGCAGCGCCAGTTTTATGCCGCGTTCCCGAGCGGTCGAGGCCAGCTGGTCGCAGCCATAGCGCCACCAGTCGTAGCCGCCCAGGATGCGCACCAGGATGATCTTGGCGTGGCGGGCGACGCTGTCGACCCAGAGGTCGACGGACATGGGGTGGCGCAGGTCGCGCAGCGCCGCCAGCCGCATTGAGGGCAAACGGCCGGCATCCGCCTTCCAGGCGGCCGCCAGTCCGGCGAGGTCGCTGTCGGTGAACGACAGGGCCACGATATCCGCCGGCGTCTGCCGCAGATCGACCGGCTCGGCGAGATCGTCGAGCGAAGCGGAGGTCGTGGTGAGGATATGCATCGCGGCCCGTGTCTGAAATCAGCCGGCGAGTATACGCTCGATTGCCGGGCGGTTCAGCCCCTTGAGGCCGATGACGACCAGGCGCGAACGGCGGTCGTCCTCGGCGGTCCAGGCGCGGTCATAGTAATGATTGACGCGCTGGCCGACGGCCTGCAGCAAAAGCCGCATCGGCTTGCCGCCGACCTCGACGAAGCCTTTCACGCGCAGCACGTTTTCCTGTTCAGCGGCGGCGGCGACGCGTTTTGCCAACTCGTCCGGATTGGCGATCGACGGGATGTCGACGATGAAGGTGTCGAAGTCGTCATGCTCGTGGTCGAACGCGCCGTCATGATGGGATTTGCGGTTCTCGATGTCGTCCTCGACGGCAAGACCGAGCCCGAGCAGCACGGAAGGATCGACCTTGCCATACGAGGTCGGCACGATCTTGACGGCGCGGGCGGAATGTTCGTTGACGATGGCGTTGGCGCGGGCCGAACCGGCGGCGTCCATCAGGTCGCTCTTCGAAAGGATGATCAGGTCGGCGCAGGCGATCTGGTCTTCGAACACCTCCTCGACCGGGTCGTCATGGTCGAGGCTGTCGTCTTGCGCGCGCTGCGCCTGCAGGGCGTCCATGTCGTTGGCGACGCGGCCTTCGGCAAGCGCCGGCCCATCGACCACGGCGATGACGCCATCGACGGTGACGCGGCTCTTCACCGTCGGCCACTGGAAGGCCTGGACCAGAGGCTTGGGCAGGGCCAGGCCCGAGGTTTCGATCAGGATGTGGTCGACCTTCGGGTTGAGCGACAGGATCTGGTCGAGCGCCGGTACGAAATCGTCGGCCACAGTGCAGCAAATGCAGCCATTGGCCAGTTCGACGATGTTTTCCTCCGGGCAGGTGTCGATACCGCAGCCCTTCAAGATCTCGCCGTCAATGCCGATGTCGCCGAACTCGTTGACGATAATAGCAATGCGCTTGCCGCCGGCGTTTTCGAGGAGATGGCGGACCAGCGTCGTCTTGCCGGCGCCGAGGAAGCCGGTGACGACGGTGCAGGGGACGCGGGTGACGGAAGCGCTCATGATCAGTCCTTCAGCAGGTCGAGGGGAGGAATGCGGGCAACGAGGCCGCGCTTGAGGGAATCGGGCCGGCCGCGCCAGGGGATGAGGCCGTCGGTCGAGGTGGCGAAGAGCTTTGCGCCGGTGACGAGGTCGGCGCCGCTGGTCGCGGTCAGGTCGCCGAACACATAGCTCCAGCAGCCGTCGCGCAGGATCGCGGCGCTGAGCCGGCGCTTGCAATTGCCGAGACATTCGACCGTGCGGATGCGGATGTTTTCATCAGATGCGGCGCGGCGCGTGTCTTCGGCTAGCAGTTCGCCGGCGCGGGGATGGGCGTCCGAGCCGGTCTCGTCGCGACAGGAGGCGCAGACGATGACGGTGACGCCGGCCAAGGCGTCGCTGTCGGCGGACGAATTGTCCGCTGTGCCAGCCGAAAAACTGCCGTTCTGGTCCAAAAGCCGGGCTCCTTGCCCGGAAACCCGCCGGGCGATCGGATTCTTTGTCGCAGACGGCAGGTCTCCTGGCTCGCGGGTCATCGCCTTGGGTGCCGCCTTCCCGGGAACGTCCCAGTGGCTTTCGGCCTTGGCTCTTCGCTTACAGTTGCGGGGACAGCCGCGGATTTGAGTTTTTTGCACCTCGCACCGCATTCCCTCTTAGCCCCTGCCGTTGCGGGCAAGGGACCGTCTGGAGCGGATTTAGGCTGTTGCGGGCAGCGGTGTCAACGCGCGGCTACGACATGGCGATGTCGGCCAGCGCCTGACCCAGATCGCCGGCGGGCGTCACTTCCATGCGTTCAAGGCCGAGCCAGCCCTGCATCTGCTTCAGTTCCTCGACGAGCTGAGCCGCGGTTTCCGGCGGCGCGCCGGGCTCGGCGTAGGCGGCGTGGACGCGCAGGACGCCGGCGGGCCGGTCGGCCTTGAGGTCGACGCGCGCGACAATCCGGTCGCCGAGCAGGAAGGGCAGGACGTAGTAGCCGTATTGGCGCTTTTCGGCCGGCGTGTAGATTTCGATGCGGTAGTGGAAATCGAACAGCCGCTCGGAGCGCGAGCGCTCGAAAACGACCGGGTCGAACGGTGCCAACAGGGCGCGGGCCTCGATTTTCCGGGGCAGGCGGGCGTCCTTGTGGAGGTAAGCCGGCTTGTCCCAGCCTTCGACACGCACCGGCACGAGTTCGCCCAGCTCGACCAGTTCCTCCAGCCGGCCTTTCATCTCGGCCGGCGACAGCCGAAAGTAGTCGCGCAAATCGCCCGATGTCGCCACGCCATGGGCGCGGGCGGAAATGCGCAGCAATTCGCGGTGCGCGTCCTCGGCCGGCGGCACCGGCAGATCGAGGATAGCCTGCGGCAGCACGCGCTCCGGCAAATCATAGAAGCGCTCGAAGCCGCGGCGGTGCGCCGTGGTGATGCGCCCGGCCCAGAACAGCCATTCGAACGCGTGCTTGGCATGGCTCCAGCCCCACCAGCCGCCCGAACCTTTCTGGCCTTCCAGCGCCGAAGCGGCGATCGGGCCGCGCGCGACGACCTCGCGGTAGATCTCTTCTATATAGGCGGCATGCTCGCGGCCCCATTTGGCCAGGCCCAGATACATCTCGTCGCCCTGTTCGGCGCGCTGCATGCGCCAGCGCATCAGCGGGTAGGTCTCGACCGGCAGGAAGGATGCCTCATGCGCCCAGTATTCGAAGACCGTGCGCTTGCGCGTCACGGCGGCATTGTCGAGCAGCGCGAGCGGGTAGGGGCCGAGCCGCGAATAGAGCGGCATATAATGCGCGCGCACCACCGCGCTGACGGAATCGATCTGCAGCAGGCCGGTGCGGGAGAGCACGCGGGCGAAGTGGCGGCGGTCGGGTGTGCCATTTGGGCGGGGATCGAGAAATCCTTGAGCGGCAAGTGCAATGCGCCGGGCGGTGGCAAGCGAGATTTTTTCCTTCATGCAGGTATCACTCTGGGGTGCTTCGGCTATGGGTCTGACGGGTGATTCCAGCCCATGCTAGCAGGGTTTTGGCGGTAACCTTGTCAGGAGAGAAAAGTGGAGTAAAAAGCGAAGGAAATCAAACAAGAGCGGATCGGACCAGTTTCTTCGGATCTGCCATCCAGGTCGGCGTTTTGAACAAGGTTTGACTTGCTTCGCTGGAAGTGCTGCGCTAACCCTCGCCGCGTTGCAGCATAGGCCCCTTAAAACGGTTCAGCGGTTAATCTGTCACGCTTCCGCATTAAGGTCCGGTGCTGTAATCAAAGTGGATTGGCGCCAACGGAAAGCCGCTGCATGAACGCACTTCTCAGTTCGTACCTGCCCATCGTCCTGTTCATCGGCGTGGCGCTGGTCGTCGGCCTGGCGCTGCTGGCCGCACCGTTCCTTGTGGCCTACCGCAATCCCGATCCCGAAAAGCTTTCCGCCTACGAGTGCGGTTTCAACTCGTTCGACGATGCCCGCATGAAATTCGACATCCGCTTCTACCTGGTGTCGATCCTCTTCATCATCTTCGATCTGGAAGTGGCCTTCCTGTTTCCCTGGGCCGTCTCCTTCTCGAAGATAGGCATGCTGGGCTTCTGGTCGATGATGGTGTTTTTGGCAGTGCTGACCATCGGCTTTGCCTATGAATGGAAAAAAGGAGCGCTGGAATGGGATTGAACGACAGTTCAGGCACCCTCGTCGCGCCGAAGCCGAAGGGCATTATCGATCCCAACACCGGCAGGCCGGTGGGGCAGGACGATCCCTTCTTCCTCGAAATCAACAATGAGCTTGCCGACAAGGGTTTTCTGGTCACCTCGACCGAGGCGCTGATCACCTGGGCGCGCTCGGGCTCGCTGATGTTCATGACCTTCGGTCTGGCGTGCTGCGCCGTCGAGATGATCCACACCTCGATGCCGCGCTACGATTCGGAGCGCTTCGGTGTTGCGCCGCGCGCCTCGCCGCGCCAGTCGGACATCATGATCGTTGCCGGCACGCTGACCAACAAGATGGCGCCGGCGTTGCGCAAGGTTTACGACCAGATGCCGGAGCCGCGCTACGTCATCTCGATGGGCTCCTGCGCCAATGGCGGCGGCTACTACCATTATTCCTATTCGGTGGTGCGCGGCTGCGACCGCGTCGTGCCGGTCGACATCTATGTGCCCGGCTGCCCGCCGAGCGCCGAAGCTTTGCTCTACGGCATTCTTCTCCTGCAGAAGAAAATCCGCCGCACCGGCACGATCGAACGGTAAATCCATGGCCGCATCCCTTAGCGAACTGTCGACCTATCTCGGCGAAAAGCTGATTGGTCGCGTCAATGACGCTGATATCGCCTATGGCGAGCTGACCATCCGTGTTGAACCGCGCGACCTCATCGAAGTCGTGACCTTCCTGCGCGACGATGCGCGCTGCCAGTTCATCTCGATCATCGATGTCTGCGGCGCCGACTATCCGTCGCGGGCCAAGCGCTTCGACGTCGTCTATCACCTGCTGTCGCCGAAACAGAATGTGCGCATCCGCGTCAAGGTGCAGGCCGATGAGGAGACGATGGTGCCGTCGATCACCGGTGTCTATCCCGGCGCCGACTGGTTCGAGCGCGAGACCTACGACCTTTATGGTGTGCTGTTCTCGGGCCATCCCGATCTGCGCCGCCTTTTGACCGACTACGGTTTCGAAGGCCATCCGCTGCGCAAGGATTTCCCGCTGACCGGCTTCGTCGAGGTGCGCTACGACGACGAAGCCAAGCGCGTCATCTATGAGCCGGTCGAGCTCAAGCAGGAATTCCGCAATTTCGATTTTCTCTCGCCGTGGGAAGGGACGGATTACGTCCTGCCGGGCGATGAAAAAGCCAAGACGAATTGAGGCGCCACAATGGCTGAGACCTCCGTCCGCAATTTCAACATCAACTTTGGACCTCAACACCCTGCGGCGCATGGTGTTTTGAGGTTGGTCCTCGAGCTCGACGGCGAGGTCGTGGACCGTGTCGATCCGCATATCGGGCTGCTGCATCGCGGCACGGAGAAGCTGATCGAGGCAAAAACCTATCTGCAGGCCGTGCCTTATCTCGACCGGCTCGACTACTGCGCGCCGATGAACCAGGAGCACGCCTTCGCACTGGCCGCCGAGCGCCTGCTCGGCATCGAAGTGCCGAAGCGCGGCCAGCTGATCCGCGTGCTCTATTGCGAGATCGGCCGCATCATGTCGCACATCCTCAATGTGACGACGCAGGCCATGGACGTCGGCGCGCTGACGCCGCCGCTGTGGGGCTTCGTCGAGCGCGAAAAGCTGATGGTGTTTTATGAGCGCGCCTCCGGCTCGCGCATGCATGCCGCCTATTTCCGCCCTGGCGGCGTCCACCAGGACCTGCCGCGCCAGCTGGTCGAGGACATCGGCAAGTGGATCGACCCGTTCCTGAAGTCGATCGACGACCTCGACAAGCTGCTGACCGGCAACCGCATCTTCAAGCAGCGCAACGTCGATATCGGCATTGTCTCGCTGGCCGATGCCTGGGCCTGGGGTTTTTCCGGCGTCATGGTGCGTGGTTCGGGCGCGGCCTGGGACCTGCGCAAGTCGCAGCCCTATGAGTGCTATTCGGAAATGGATTTCGACATTCCGATCGGCAAGAACGGCGACTGCTACGACCGTTACCTCGTGCGCATGGAAGAAATGCGCCAGTCGGCCAGGATCATGCGCCAGTGCGTCGATCTCTTGCTCGGCAAGGAAAGCACCGGTCCGGTGTCGAACCTCGACGGCAAGGTGGTGCCGCCCAAGCGCTCGGCGATGAAGCGTTCGATGGAAGCGCTGATCCACCACTTCAAGCTCTACACCGAGGGTTATCGCGTGCCGGCCGGCGAGGTCTACGCGGCCGTCGAGGCGCCGAAGGGCGAATTCGGCGTCTACCTCGTCTCCGACGGCACCAACAAGCCCTACCGCTGCAAGCTGCGCGCGCCCGGCTTCGCGCATCTGCAAGCCATGGATTTCCTCTGCCGCGGCCACTTGCTGGCCGACGTCACCGCCGTCCTCGGCTCCCTCGACATCGTGTTTGGTGAGGTCGATCGCTAAATGTCAGTCCGCCGTCTCGCAGAAGCCAGCGTCCAGCCAGCATCCTTCGCCTTCAACCGGGCGAACGCTGCAGCGGCGAAGCAATGGATCAAGAAGTACCCGAAGGGCCGCGAGCAGTCGGCGATCATTCCCTTGCTGATGATCGCGCAGGAGCAGGAAGGCTGGGTCACCAAGGCGGCGATCGAGACGATCTCGGACATGCTCGGCATGCCGCGTATCCGCGGGCTCGAGGTCGCGACCTTCTATACGCAGTACCAGCTCAATCCCGTCGGAACCCGCGCGCACATCCAGGTCTGCGGCACCACGCCCTGCATGCTGCGCGGTTCGGAAGCGCTGATGGATGTCTGCCGCTCGAAAATCCACCACGACCAGTTCCACACCAACGACAAGGGCACCTTGTCGTGGGAAGAGGTCGAATGCCTCGGCGCCTGCGTCAACGCGCCGATGGTGATGATTTTCAAGGACACGTTCGAGGACCTGACGCCGGAACGGCTGGCTGAAATCATCGACCTCTATGATGCGGGCAAGGGCGCTTCGGTGGCGCCGGGGCCGCAGAACGGCCGCACCGGCTCGGAGCCGGCCTCTGGTCTCACGACGCTGAAAAGCGAAAAGGCGATCCTCAAGTCGACCCGCGACCGGGAAGCCAGGGAGGCCGCAAAGGCCGCCAAGGCGGCACCCGACGCGATCATCGCCGCGCCCGTTCCGGCACCCGCTCCCGTCGCGCCGTCCAACGCCAGCAAGCCGAAGACCGACGCGCCTGAAACCAGTCCGGCGTTGAAGACACCCTCGAAGACCAAGGTGGCGCCGGCGGCGGAGAAGGCGGCGAGCGTTTCGGCGCCGCTGCATTCGGCGGCCAATGCCAACAAGGCGGCGCCGGAAGTCGAGAAGGTCTCCAAGCAGCGCAATGGGCCGAAGGCCAAGGCCGAACCGGCTTCCGCTTTCAAGGCGCCGGAAGCCAAGGCGCCGGAGGCAAAGCCGGCAAAACCGTCGCTGGAGGACAAGAATCGCCCGGCCGGTATCGACAGGCCGGCAGCGGTCGACGATCTCAAGCTGATCTCCGGCGTCGGCCCGAAGATCGAGGGCGTCCTGCATACACTGGGCATCTTCACCTTCACGCAGGTCGCTTCCTGGAATAAGGCCGAGCGCGAGTGGGTGGACGGCTATCTCTCCTTCCACGGCCGCATCGAGCGCGACGACTGGGTCAAGCAGGCCAAGGCGCTCGCCAAGGGCGGCGTCGCCGAATACATCCGCGTCTTCGGCAAGAAGCCGGTCTGAGGGACGAAAAATGCTTCAGGATAAAGACCGCATCTTCACCAACATCTACGGCCTCTTCGACAAGTCGCTGGCCGGCGCCATGGCGCGTGGCGCCTGGGACAACACGCCCGGCATCGTCGCCAAGGGGCGCGAGTGGATCGTCAACGAGATGAAGGCGTCCGGCCTGCGCGGCCGTGGCGGCGCCGGCTTCCCGACTGGCCTCAAATGGTCGTTCATGCCCAAGCAGAGCGATGGCCGGCCGAGCTACCTCGTCATCAACGCCGACGAATCCGAGCCTGGCACCTGCAAGGACCGCGACATCCTGCGCAACGACCCGCACACGCTGGTCGAAGGGGCGCTGCTCGCCGGCTTCGCCATGGGCGCGGTTGCCGCCTACATCTATGTGCGCGGCGAGTTCATCCGTGAGCGCGAGGCGTTGCAGCGCGCCATCGACGAGGCCTACGAAGCCAAGCTGATCGGCAAGGGCAACACGTCAGGCTATGATTTCGACGTCTACATGCATCACGGCGCTGGCGCCTATATCTGCGGCGAAGAGACGGCGCTGCTGGAAAGCCTGGAGGGCAAGAAGGGCCAGCCCAGACTGAAGCCGCCATTCCCGGCCAATGTCGGCCTCTATGGCTGCCCGACGACGGTCAACAATGTCGAGTCGATCGCGGTGGCGCCAACCATCCTGCGCCGCGGCGCGGCCTGGTTCTCGTCCTTCGGCCGGCCCAACAATGTCGGCACCAAGCTGTTCTGCGTGTCCGGCCACGTCAACAATCCGTGCACCGTCGAAGAGGCGATGTCGATCCCGTTCCGCGAACTGATCGAGACGCATTGCGGCGGCATCCGCGGCGGCTGGGACAATCTCTTGGCGGTCATTCCGGGCGGCGCCTCTGTGCCGCTGGTGCCGGCCGAGCAGATCATCGACACGCCGATGGATTTCGACGCGCTGCGCGACCTCAAATCCGGCCTCGGCACCGCGGCCGTCATCGTCATGGACAAGTCGACCGATGTCGTGAAGGCGATCGCGCGGCTGTCGTATTTCTACAAGCATGAGAGCTGCGGCCAGTGCACGCCGTGCCGCGAAGGCACCGGCTGGATGTGGCGGGTGATGGAGCGGCTGGTGCGCGGCGAGGCGCAGAAGCGCGAGATCGATATGCTGCTCGACGTCACCAAGCAGGTCGAGGGCCACACGATCTGCGCGCTGGGCGATGCGGCGGCATGGCCGATCCAGGGCCTGATGCGGCATTTTCGCGGCGAGGTGGAACGGCGCATCGACGAGTTTTCGCGCAACGCGCATCGGGCCGAACCGGTGATGGTGGCGGCGGAATAGACGAATTGAGTGCGGGCGAAAGCCCGAAACGAAAACAACGGGGCGGGGCGAACGAAGAAACGACCAGGAGAACCCTATGGCGGCGTATTCGACACCCTACCCATTGATGCCCAATTTGGACCAGATCGAGAAGATGAACCAGGACCTGACCAGGATGATGCCGAAGGAGATGGCCAGCGCCGTCAACCTTTTCGTGCACCCTGTTGCAGGTGCGGTGGCGATGTCGGCGCTCGGCATCGGGCTCGCCAATCACGCCTTCGGCGTTTGGCTGGGGGCACTCACAGGAGCCGCCGAGGCATCACAGCGGCTGATGCAGCCGCTGATCGAGGATTTCGAGACACGCGTCGAGCAGTTCGAGGACGCGAACTCGTCGTCCACCAAGGCGCGGGCGACGGCCAAGACCCTGATTGCCGAGGCGCAGTCCTTCGCGCAAGAGGTCACCGACATCGCCGCCAAGGAAGCCGCAACCACGGCGCCGGCGGTGAATGCGGCTCCGGCGGCCGGCGAGGCCGCCGATGTGCTACTGCCCGAGGATTTCAGGCAGCCCAGGGCGATCGACAAGCCGGCGAAACCGTCCGACCTCAAGGCGATATCAGGCATCGGACCGAAGCTGGAAAAGGTGCTGAACGGGCTTGGCATCTGGACCTATGCCCAGATCGCCGCCTGGTCGCCGCAGGAGATCGCCTGGGTCGACGATTATCTGTCGTTCAACGGCCGTATCGGCCGCGACGACTGGACTGCGCAGGCGGCTGCGCTGGCCGCGAAGAAATGAATGAAATGCCGGGTGCCGCGTCTGTCGCGCCCGGGAAATGAGATTGCGGGAAATCCGCAGGGGTTTGAAGCGAATGGCAAAGCTCAAGGTCGACGGGAAAGAGATCACTGTACCCGACCATTACACGCTGCTGCAGGCGGCGGAAGACGCGGGCGCGGAAGTGCCGCGCTTCTGCTTCCATGAGCGGTTGTCGATCGCCGGCAATTGCCGCATGTGCCTGATCGAGGTGAAGGGCGGGCCGCCCAAGCCGCAGGCATCCTGCGCCATGGGCGTGCGCGATTTGCGCCCCGGCCCCAATGGCGAGCCGCCGGAAATCTTCACCAACACGCCGATGGTCAAGAAGGCCAGGGAAGGCGTGATGGAGTTCCTGCTGATCAACCATCCGCTGGATTGCCCGATCTGCGACCAGGGCGGCGAGTGCGACCTGCAGGACCAGGCGATGGCCTTCGGCGTCGATTCCTCGCGCTACCACGAAAACAAGCGCGCGGTCGAAGACAAGTATATCGGCCCGCTGGTCAAGACGGTGATGAACCGCTGCATCCACTGCACGCGCTGCGTCCGCTTCACCACGGAAGTCGCCGGCATTTCCGAACTCGGCCTGATCGGCCGTGGCGAGGACGCAGAGATCACCACCTATCTCGAACAGGCGATGACCTCGGAACTGCAGGGCAATGTCATCGATCTGTGCCCGGTCGGCGCGCTGACCTCCAAGCCCTTCGCCTTCCAGGCGCGGCCGTGGGAATTGACCAAGACCGAATCCGTCGACGTGATGGACGCTGTCGGCTCGGCGATCCGCATCGACAGCCGCGGCCGCGAAGTGATGCGCATCCTGCCGCGCGTCAACGAGCAGGTGAACGAGGAGTGGATTTCCGACAAGACCCGCTTCATCTGGGACGGATTGCGCACGCAGCGCCTCGACCGTCCCTATGTGCGCAAGGACGGCAGGCTGGTTGCGGCAAGCTGGGCCGAAGCGTTCGCGACAATCAAGGAAGCGGTGTCGAAGACGACGCCCGAGAAGATCGGCGCCATCGCTGGCGATCTTGCGGCGGTCGAGGAAATCTATGCGCTGAAGCTGCTGATGGCTTCGCTCGGCTCCAGGAATGTCGATTGCCGCCAGGATGGCGCCGCACTCGATCCGGCGCTCGGCCGCGCCAGCTACATCTTCAACCCGACGATCGAAGGCATCGAGCAGGCCGACGCGGTGCTGATCATTGGCGCCAATCCGCGATTCGAAGCCTCGGTGCTCAATGCCCGCATCCGCAAGCGCTGGCGGGTCGGCAATCTGCCGGTCGGCGTCATCGGCGATGTCGGCGACACGCGCTACGAGTATGAATTGCTCGGCGCCGGGCCGGATTCGCTCAAGGATCTGGCCGACGGCAATGGCAAGTTCTTCCAGACGCTGAAGAAGGCGACGCATCCGCTGATCATCGTCGGCCAGGGCGCGCTGGCGCGCGCCGACGGCGCGGCCGTGCTCGGCCAGGCGGCGAAGCTCGCCACTGCCGTCAATGCCGCTCGCGCCGACTGGAACGGCTTTGCCGTGCTGCACAATGCGGCGGCGAGAGTCGGCGGCCTCGATCTCGGCTTCGTGCCGGGCAAGGGCGGCAAGGATGTCGCCGGCATGCTGGGCGAAACGGACGTGCTGTTCCTGCTCGGCGCCGACGAAATCGACATGGGCAAGACGGGCGGCTCCTTCGTCGTCTATATCGGCACGCATGGCGACCACGGCGCGCACCGCGCCAATGTCATCCTGCCGGCGGCCGCCTACACGGAAAAGTCGGGCACCTACGTCAACACCGAAGGGCGCGTGCAGCAGACCAACCGCGCCGGCTTCGCCCCGGGCGACGCGCGCGAGGACTGGGCGATTCTGCGGGCCCTGTCTGACGTGCTGGGCAAGAAACTGCCGTTCGATTCGCTGCCGCAACTGCGCGCCAAACTCTATGGCGAGTACCCGCATCTGGCTCGCATCGATCAGGTCGCAGCCGGCAGTGCCGAGGACATCGCCGGCGTGGCGAAGCTCGGCGGACGGCTGAACAAGGGCACCTTCACCTCGCCGGTCAAGGATTTCTACCTGACCAACCCGATCGCGCGGGCGTCGGCCGTGATGGCGGAATGCTCGGCACTGGCCAAGAGCGGCTTCAAGCAGGCGGCGGAATAAGCATGGACACCTTCTTCTCCTTCTACGTGCTGCCTGCGCTGCTGATCCTTCTGAAGTCAGTCGTGCTGATCGTGGTGCTGCTGATCTTCGTGGCCTACATCCTCTACGCCGATCGCAAGATCTGGGCGGCGGTGCAGTTGCGCCGCGGTCCGAACGTCGTCGGCCCCTGGGGGACGCTGCAGGCCTTCGCCGACCTGTTGAAATTCGTCTTCAAGGAACCGGTCATCCCGTCCGGCGCCAACAAGGGCGTGTTCCTTCTGGCGCCGCTGGTGTCGGCGGTGCTGGCGATTTCGGCCTGGGCGGTCATTCCGGTCAACCAGGGCTGGGCGATCGCCAACGTCAATGTCGGCATCCTCTATGTTTTCGCCATCTCCTCGCTCGAGGTCTATGGCGTGATCATGGGCGGCTGGGCGTCCAACTCGAAATACCCGTTCCTCGGCGCGCTGCGTTCGGCCGCGCAGATGGTGTCCTACGAAGTCTCGATCGGCTTCGTCATCGTCACCGTGCTGCTCACCGCCGGCTCGCTCAATTTGTCCGACATTGTGCTGTCGCAGCATGATGGAATCGGCACGCGGCTTGGCCTGCCCAACACCTTCCTCGACTGGAACTGGCTGGCGCTGTTCCCGATGTTCATCATCTTCTTCATCTCGGCGCTGGCCGAGACGAACCGGCCGCCTTTCGACCTGGTCGAGGCCGAATCGGAACTGGTCGCCGGCCATATGGTCGAATATTCGTCGACGCCGTTCCTGCTGTTCTTCCTCGGAGAGTATGTCGCCATCGTCCTGATGTGCGCGCTGGCCACCATCCTGTTCCTTGGCGGCTGGCTGCCGCCCTTCGACTTCGCGCCCTTCACCTGGGTGCCCGGCGTCATCTGGTTCGTGCTGAAGGTCTGCTTCGTGTTCTTCGGCATCTCCATGGTGAAGGCCTTCGTGCCGCGCTACCGCTACGACCAGCTGATGCGGTTGGGCTGGAAAGTGTTCCTGCCGATCTCGCTGTTCATGGTGGTCGCCACCGCAGCCTTCCTCAAGATCACGGGGTTTGCGTGATGTCCGTTTTGTCCCAGGCCGCAAAATCGCTGCTGCTGCAGGATTTCGTCAGCGCC
This sequence comes from Mesorhizobium sp. 43Arga, assembly GCF_053714255.1. Classification (NCBI taxonomy): domain Bacteria; kingdom Pseudomonadati; phylum Pseudomonadota; class Alphaproteobacteria; order Hyphomicrobiales; family Phyllobacteriaceae; genus Mesorhizobium; species Mesorhizobium sp. 43Arga. Next base: position 357,841 of record NZ_JBSKBO010000002.1, on the reverse strand, counting down.
TTCTTCCTGTCGATGCGCCAGTTCTTCGCGCCGAAGGAGACGATCAACTACCCGCACGAGAAGGGGCCGGTCAGCCCGCGCTTCCGGGGCGAGCACGCGCTGCGCCGCTATCCCAATGGCGAGGAACGCTGCATCGCCTGCAAATTGTGCGAGGCCATCTGCCCGGCGCAGGCCATCACCATCGAGGCCGGCCCACGCCGCAATGACGGCACGCGCCGCACGGTGCGTTACGACATCGACATGGTGAAGTGCATCTATTGCGGCTTCTGCCAGGAAGCCTGCCCGGTCGACGCCATCGTCGAGGGGCCGAATTTCGAGTTCGCGACGGAAACGCGCGAGGAGCTCTACTACGACAAGGACAAGCTGCTGGCGAATGGCGACCGGTGGGAGCGCGAGCTGGCGCGCAACATCTCGTTGGATGCGCCGTACCGCTGATATTTGACGCATGGACGAGGCGAGGGGCCTCGTCCAGAGGATGATCCCGAAAAGTTGCAGACTTTTCGGACCAGATCATCCTCCGGAATGAAAAGAGTGGCCCATGTTTCTTTCGATCGGGTCTTTTAACCCGATCGGAACATGGGCTAGGAACACGCAACTTGACGGCCGGAGGCGGTCGCAGAAATCAAACAGGACGAGCGTCCTGTTCGGACAGGAACCCGGGGGAACCCCAATGCTGAGTGGACTAGAGGCGGCCTTTTTCTACCTCTTCGCCTTTGTCGCCGTGGCGTCGGCGTTCATGGTCATTTCATCGCGCAACCCCGTGCATTCGGTGCTGTTCCTGATCCTGACCTTCTTCAACGCCGCCGGCCTGTTCATGCTGACCGGCGCCGAATTCCTGGCGATGATCCTGCTCGTCGTCTATGTCGGCGCGGTGATGGTGCTGTTCCTGTTCGTCGTCATGATGCTCGACGTCGACTTCGCCGAAATGAAAGAGGGCGCGCTGCAATACGCGCCGATCGGCGCGCTGGTCGGGCTGATCCTGGCGGCGGAGCTGATCGTCGTGCTGGGCGGCTACACATTCGCGCCGAAGCTGGCCTCGACGGTGGCGAAGCCCATTCCCGATCTCGCGGCGCGTTCGAACACGGCCGCGCTCGGCGACATCCTCTATACCGACTACCTCTACTACTTCCAGATTTCGGGCCTCATCCTGCTGGTTGCCATGATCGGCGCCATCGTGCTGACGCTGCGCCACAAGGAAGGGGTCAAGCGGCAGTCGATCGCAGCCCAGGTCGGCCGAACGCCGGCCACCGGCATGGAAATCCGCAAGGTCAAGTCGGGCGAAGGAGTCTGAGATGGTCGTCGGCATCGCACACTATCTGACCGTATCGGCTGTTCTGTTCACGCTCGGCGTGTTCGGCATCTTCCTGAACCGCAAGAACGTCATCGTCATCCTGATGTCGGTCGAGCTGATCCTGCTTGCGGTCAACATCAACTTCGTCGCCTTTTCGGCGGCGCTCGGCGATCTGGTCGGCCAGGTGTTCGCGCTGTTCGTGCTGACGGTCGCGGCGGCTGAAGCCGCAATCGGACTTGCCATTCTCGTCGTCTTCTTCCGCAACCGCGGCTCGATCGCGGTCGAAGACGTGAACATGATGAAGGGTTGACGGAACCACCATGTATCAGGCCATCGTCTTCCTTCCCCTGCTCGGCTTCCTGATCGTCGGCCTGTTCGGCACGTCGCTCGGCGCCAAGGCATCCGAATACATCACCTCCGGTTTCCTGGTGATTTCGGCTGTTCTGTCGTGGGTAGCCTTCTTCAGCGTCGGCTTCGGCCATGGCGAGGTGTTCACCGTGCCGGTGCTGCACTGGATCCAGTCCGGCGGGCTGGACGCATCCTGGGCGCTGCGCATCGACACGCTGACGGTGGTGATGCTGGTGGTGGTCAACACCGTGTCGGCGCTGGTCCATATCTATTCGATCGGCTACATGCACCACGATCCGAACCGGCCGCGCTTCTTCGCCTATCTGTCGCTGTTCACCTTCGCCATGCTGATGCTGGTGACCGCCGACAACCTCGTGCAGATGTTCTTCGGCTGGGAAGGCGTGGGTCTCGCCTCCTACCTGCTGATCGGCTTCTGGTACAAGAAGCCGTCGGCCAATGCCGCGGCCATCAAGGCCTTCGTCGTCAACCGCGTCGGCGATTTCGGTTTCGCGCTCGGCATTTTCGGCGTGTTCGTACTGTTCGGCTCGGTCAATCTCGGCACCATTTTCGCCAATGCGGCGACGTTCATTCCGGCCGAAGGCGCGCCGCAAGGTGCTGCCGTGCTGACCTTCCTCGGCCATGCGCTGGACAAGCAGGCCGCTATGACCGTCGTCTGCCTGCTGCTGTTCATGGGTGCGATGGGCAAGTCGGCGCAGGTACCGCTGCACACCTGGCTGCCGGACGCCATGGAAGGCCCGACGCCGGTCTCGGCTCTCATCCATGCCGCCACCATGGTGACGGCGGGCGTGTTCATGCTGGCGCGGCTGTCGCCGCTGTTCGAACTGTCGCATTCGGCGCTGACCGTGGTGACCTTCATCGGCGCCTTCACTGCCTTCTTCGCGGCGACCGTCGGTCTGGTCCAGAACGACATCAAGCGCGTCATCGCCTATTCGACCTGTTCGCAGCTCGGCTACATGTTCGTGGCGCTCGGCGTCGGCGCCTATGGCGCGGCGATCTTCCACCTGTTCACGCATGCCTTCTTCAAAGCGCTGCTGTTCCTCGGTTCGGGCTCGGTCATCCATGCCGTCTCCGACGAGCAGGACATGCGCAAGATGGGTGGCCTGAGGTCGCTGATCCCGACCACCTACTGGATGATGGTGATCGGCACGCTGGCGCTGACCGGCGTCGGCATTCCGGTGACCGTCATCGGCACCGCCGGCTTCTTCTCCAAGGACGCCATCATCGAAAGCGCCTTTGCCAGCCACAATTCGGTTGCCGGCCTCGCCTTCGTGCTTTTGGTCATCGCCGCCTGCTTCACCTCCTTCTACTCCTGGCGCCTGATCTTCATGACCTTCCACGGCAAGCCGCGGGCAAGCCATGAGGTGATGCACCATGTCCATGAATCGCCGCCGGTGATGCTGGTGCCGCTGTTCGTGCTGGCCGCCGGCGCGTTGTTTGCCGGCATCATCTTCCACAATTCCTTCATCGGCGAAGGCTATGCCGAGTTCTGGAAGGCGTCGCTGTTCACGCTGCCGGACAATCACATCCTGCACGAAATCCACGAACTGCCGCTGTGGGTGGAACTGTCGCCCTTCATCGCCATGCTGATCGGCTTCGCGGTGGCCTGGAAGTTCTACATCCGCTCACCGGAACTGCCCCGCAGCGTCGCCGCCAACCATCGCTTGCTCTACGCCTTCCTGCTCAACAAGTGGTATTTCGACGAGCTCTACGACTTCCTGTTCGTGCGGCCCGCCAAGCGGCTTGGCCATTTCCTGTGGAAGACCGGTGACGGCACCGTCATCGACGGGCTCGGGCCGGATGGCATTTCGGCGCGCGTCGTCGATGTCACCAACCGCGTCGTCAAGCTGCAGACCGGCTACCTCTACCACTACGCCTTCGCCATGCTGATCGGCGTTGCCGCACTCGTCACCTGGATGATGCTCTGATGACCGCCTGGCCAATCCTCTCGCTGGTCACCTTCCTGCCGCTGGTTGGTGTGCTGCTGATCCTGTTCATCAGGGATGACAGCGAAAACGCGCGCCGCAACATCCGCGCTATCGCGCTGTTGACGACGACGTTCACCTTCATCGTCTCGCTGTTCATCTGGACCGGTTTCGACAATTCGCAGGCCGGCTTCCAGTTTGTCGAAAAGGCAGCCTGGCTCGACTCCGGCATTTCCTACCATATGGGCGTCGATGGCATTTCCATGCTGTTCGTCATCCTCACGACGTTCCTGATGCCGCTCTGCATCCTGGCGTCGTGGGAAGCGATCGACAAGCGCGTCAAGGCCTACATGATCGCCTTCCTGCTGCTCGAGACGCTGATGATCGGCGTGTTCTGCGCGCTGGATATCGTGCTGTTCTACGTCTTCTTCGAAGCCGGCCTGATCCCGATGTTCATCATCATCGGCGTGTGGGGCGGCAAGCGGCGCGTCTACGCCTCGTTCAAGTTCTTTCTCTATACGCTCGCCGGTTCGGTGCTGATGCTGCTTGCCATCATGGCGATGTTCTACCAGTCCGGCACCACCGACATCCCGACGCTGTTGACGCACAGCTTCCCGGCCAGCATGCAGACCTGGCTATGGCTTGCCTTCTTCGCCTCCTTCGCGGTGAAGATGCCGATGTGGCCGGTGCACACCTGGCTGCCGGACGCACACGTCGAGGCGCCGACGGCGGGTTCGGTGATCCTGGCCGCCATCCTCCTGAAGATGGGCGGATACGGCTTCCTGCGCTTCTCCTTGCCGATGTTCCCGCTGGCGTCCGAAATGTTCGCGCCGCTGGTGTTCACGCTGTCGGTCGTCGCCATCATCTACACCTCACTGGTGGCGCTGATGCAGGAGGATATGAAGAAGCTGATCGCCTATTCGTCGGTCGCCCATATGGGCTTCGTCACCATGGGCATCTTCGCCATGAACCAGGAAGGCGTGCAGGGCGCCATCTTCCAGATGCTCAGCCATGGCCTCGTCTCGGGCGCCCTGTTCCTGTGCGTCGGCGTGATCTACGACCGCATGCATACGCGTGAGATCGCCGCCTATGGCGGCTTGGTCAACAACATGCCGAAATACGCCACCGTGTTCATGGTCTTCACCATGGCCAATGTCGGCCTGCCCGGCACCAGTGGCTTCGTCGGCGAGTTCCTGACCATGCTCGGCGTGTTCCGGGTCAACACCTGGGTGGCGTTCTTCGCCGCCACCGGCGTCATCCTGTCGGCGGCCTACGCGCTCTGGCTCTACCGCCGGGTGATCTTCGGCGCGCTGACCAAGGACAGCCTGAAGGGGCTGCTCGACCTTTCGCCGCGCGAGAAGGTGATCATCTACCCGCTGGTCGTGCTGGTCATCTTCTTCGGCGTCTATCCCGCTCCCGTCTTCGATGCGACGGCCCAGTCGGTCAAGTCGCTCGTCACCAATGTCACCGCATCCATCGGCGCCGCGCAGACCGCGGCGGCGAACTGACCCAGGGGTTTTGCGAACCATGACGCCGGACCTTCTCTCCAGCCTGTCGCTCTCGACGCCCGAGCTGATCCTTGCCATCGGCGCGCTCGCGCTGCTGATGGTCGGTGCCTATTCGCGCGCCAACACCGCCAATACGGTCACCGGCCTTGCCGTCGCCGTGCTGGTGGTCGCCGGCGTCTGGCTGATCTTTTCCACGGGGCAGGGCAGCGCCTATGGCAACGCCTTCATCCAGGATCCCTTCTCCCGCTTCATGAAGGTGCTTGCGCTGGTCGGCTCGGCGGTGACGCTGGTCATGTCGATGCGCTTTGCCAAGACGGAGCGTTTCGACAAGTTCGAATATCCGGTGCTGATCCTGCTGTGCACGCTAGGCATGATGCTGATGATCTCGGCCAACGGCATGATCGGGCTCTATCTCGGCCTCGAACTGCAGTCGCTGGCCATCTACGTGCTGGCGGCGATCAACCGCGACAATCTGCGTTCGACCGAGGCCGGCCTGAAATACTTCGTCCTCGGCGCGCTGTCGTCGGGCATGCTGCTCTACGGCATCAGCCTGGTCTATGGCTACACCGGCAACACCGGCTTCCAGGAAATCGCCTCGGCGCTTGGCAGTGGCCAGCGCCAGCTCGGTCTCGTTTTCGGCCTGGTCTTCGTGCTTGCCGGCCTTGCCTTCAAGATCTCGGCGGTGCCGTTCCATATGTGGACGCCCGACGTCTATGAAGGCGCGCCGACGCCGGTGACGGCCTTCCTGGCGGCGGCACCCAAGATGGCGGCGATGGCATTGATCGTGCGCGTCACCATGGGCGCGTTCAAGCCGATCGCCGCCGACTGGCAGCAGATCATCGTCTTCATCTCGATCGCCTCGATGGCGCTCGGCGCCTTCGCCGCGATCGGCCAGACCAACATCAAGCGGCTGATGGCCTATTCCTCGATCGGCCATATGGGCTACGCGCTGGTCGGCCTTGCCGCCAACAGCCAGGCCGGCGTGCGTGGCGTCGCCATCTATATGCTGATCTATCTGGTGATGACGCTCGGCACCTTTGCCTTCATCCTCGCCATGCGGCGCAAGGAAGGCAATGTCGAACAGATCAGCGACCTGGCCGGGCTGTCCTCGACAAATCCGATCATGGCCACGATCCTCACCATCCTGATGTTCTCGCTGGCCGGCATTCCGCCGCTCGCCGGCTTCTGGGGGAAGTGGTACGTCTTCCTCGCCGCCATCAACGCAAACCTCTACGCGCTGGCGATCATTGGCGTGCTGGCCTCGGTGGTGGGCGCCTACTACTACCTGCGCATCATCAAGATCATGTGGTTCGACGAACCGGTCGGCGGCTTCGTGCCGATGGCCAGTGAACTGCGTGTCGTGCTCGGCGTCTGCGGCGCCTTCGTGCTGTTCTATGTGCTGATCGGCGGACCGATCGGCACCTATGCCGAAGCCGCCGCCAAAACATTTTTCTGACGGGATGGCATTTCGGCTGGCTCCAACCTCGGCGTCGGAAGGGTTCCGGCTGGAGGCCCACGACAGCGTCGGCTCCACCAACACGGTGGCGCTGGACCACGCAAGGGCAGGCGACCCGGGCAGGCTGTGGGTCGTTTCCAAAAAGCAGGAAAGCGGGCGTGGCCGGCGCGGCCGCGCCTGGGTGTCGCCTGAAGGCAATCTCGCAGCGACCCTGCTCGTCATCACCGGCGGTGAACTTCGCCTGGCCGCGACGCTGGGTTTCGTCGCCGGACTGTCGCTCGCCGATGCACTCGACGCCGTGGTGCCGAAGGGCCGCATCGCCGTCGGGCTCGATGGCGCGAGCCAGGGACAAAACCGTTTCGAGCTGAAATGGCCGAACGATGTGCTTGCTTCGGGCGCGAAGCTCGCCGGCATCCTGCTGGAATCGGCGATACTGGAGGGCGGCCGCTTCGCGGTGGCGGTCGGCATCGGCGTCAATGTGGTGGCGCACCCCAGGGATTTGCCTTATCCCGCGACATCGCTGCAGGCTCTAGGCGCGACATGCGATGCGGAGACCTTGTTCCTGGCGTTGTCGGATGCCTGGAGCGAGAATGCCCGCCTGTGGGATGAAGGCCGCGGCCTAGCCGCCGTCAGGCGGCGCTGGCTGGCGCGCGCGGCGGGGCTTGGCGGAGAGGTTGCCGTCAGAATTGACGGTAATGTGGTGCGTGGGGTGTTCGAGACCATTGACGAGGACTGCCGTTTCGTGATCCGCGACGATGAGGGGACCGTCCTGACGATCGCGGCCGGCGACGTGCATTTCGGCGCAGTGGCGTCCGCTCGGGTATAATGGGCTGGCCTGAGGGCCAGGGAGGGAAAAATCATGGCGAAAGCGGAAAACGCCGAACTCGTCTTCGTACCGCTCGGCGGCGTCGGCGAGATCGGCATGAACTTCGCCCTCTACGGCTATGGCCCGCCGAGCGCGCGCGAATGGATCGTTATTGATGTCGGCGTCACCTTTCCCGACGCGGCGCATCCGGGCGTCGACCTGATCCTGCCCGACACGCGCTTCATCGAGGAAAACCTCGCCAATCTGCGCGGCATCATCATTACCCACGCGCATGAGGACCACTATGGCGCGCTGCTAGACACCTGGCCGAAGCTGAAGGCGCCGGTATGGATGACGCCGTTCAGCGCCGGGCTGTTGGAAGCCAAACGGCAGGGCGAGCAGGGGGCGCCGAAGATTCCGCTGACGATCTACCGGGCGGGCGAGAAATTCACCGTCGGTCCGTTCGAGATCGAAGCCATTCCGGTGGCGCACTCGATCCCCGAGCCGATGTCGCTGGCCATTACCACGCCGGCCGGCACCGTCATCCACACCGGCGACTGGAAGATCGATCCGGAACCGACGATTGGGCCGAAGACCGACGAGGCGCGGTTCCGTGCCTATGGCGACAAGGGCGTGCTGGCGCTGATCTGCGATTCGACCAATGCGCTGCGCGAAGGGGAATCGCCGTCGGAAGTGGCGGTTGGCGAGGGGCTCAAGGGCGTCATCCAGAGTGCCGTCGGCCGGGTCGCCGTCACCACCTTCTCCTCCAACGTCGGGCGTATCGTCTCCATCGCCAAGGCGGCGCGCGATGCCGGCCGCCAGTGCCTGGTGCTCGGCCGCTCGCTGAAGCGCGTCATCGATGTCGCCGACGAGCTTGGCTATATGGACGGCCTGCCGGAGTTCATCGCCGAGGAAGATTTCGGCTTCATTCCGCGCGAAAACCTGGTCATCATCTGCACCGGCAGCCAGGGCGAGCCGCTGGCGGCGCTGGCGAAACTGTCGCGCGACGAGATGAAATCGGTGTCGCTGACGGCGGGCGACACGGTGGTGTTTTCCTCGCGCACCATTCCCGGCAATGAGAAGGCGATCCTCGAGATCAAGAACCGCCTCATCGATCTCGGCATCAAGATCATCGAGGATGGCGACGCGCTGGTGCATGTCTCCGGCCATCCCCGGCGCAGCGAGTTGCGCAAGATGTATGAGTGGGTGCGCCCACGGATCGGCGTTCCCGTGCATGGCGAGGCGGCGCATCTGGTGGCGCAGGGCTCGCTGATGTCGACATCCGGCATCGGCCAGGTGGCGCAGGTGCGCGACGGCGACATGCTGCGGCTCGCTCCCGGCCCCGCCACCATCATCGACCAGGTGCCGTTCGGCCGCATCTACAAAGATGGCAATCTGATCGGCACCGATCAGGCGATGGGCATTCGCGACCGGCGCAAACTGTCCTTTGCCGGCCATGTCGCGGTCAATGTCGTGCTCGACGACAAATACGAGCTCGCCGGCGATCCCGATCTGGTCGCCATCGGCGTCGCCGAGGCCGACGCCAGCGGCGAAGCGCTGGAGGATTTGATGATCGATGCGGCTGTCGGCGCGGTGGACTCGATTCCCCGCCAGCGGCGAAAGGACCTCGACCTGGTTCAGGAAGCGGTGCGGCGCGCGGTGCGCGGCGCCGCCAACGAAGCCTGGGGCAAGAAACCGCTGGTGACGGTGTTTGTCACGAGGTGAGGATGACGTCGGTTCGCTGCTCTAGACGTTCAGCTGATAGCTGACCGGAAGCCAGCGAAAAGAGCCGTTCACCGATTCGATGTAGCCGAGGCCCGGAAACGGCATGTGATGGCCGGCGACCAGCAGGCGCTGGTCCGCCGCCATCTTCAGCAAACGCTTGCGGGTCTCGATCGCCCGTTCCTTGTCATCATCGAAATCCGCATGCCACTCCGGATGCTGGATGGACACGACATAGTGCAGGAACGCATCCGACCAGATCAGCAATCGCTGGCCGCCGTTTTCGACGAGAAATGCCAGCAAGCCGGGGGAATGGCCTGACGCGTCGATGGCGGTAATGCCCGGCAGCGCCTCATCTCCAGGCGCTATGAACGTTGCCCGGTCGGCCAGCCCGGTGCAAATCTGCCGGAACAGATCACGGTTGGCCAACCTGGCCGCGCGCACCGCTGTTGCCGCGGTCCAGAAAGCGAATTCAGCCGCGCCGAACACATAGCGAGCCCGGCTGAAAACGGGTTTGCCGTTGCTGACAAGCCCACCGATGTGGTCCGGGTGGCCGTGGGTGATGACCACCACATCGATATCGTCAGGCCCGAGCCCAAGGTCCTGCAAGCAATCCAGGAGTGAACTGCCCGCATCGCCGCATCCGGTGTCGAACAGGATCCTTTCGGATCCGGTGTCGATCAGCGTCGGGATGAAGCAATGTTCGAAACGATCCCGGTCGATGAAGTTCGAGACCGCGAGTTGATGCACCGCGGCCGGCGGCTGTCCGGCCGCGTAGGCTGCCGCGAGGTTGTCTCTGATATCGACAGCGTCGAGCAGAGCGGCAATCTTGAATGAGCCGAGATCGAAGGTGAAAACGCGGGCGCGGGCAGGGCGGATGTATGACATTGCCGTTTGTACTTTGCTGTTGCCGGCCGGAATAGCCTCGTTCGCGATTCGGGGGAATGTTCACCAAAGTGCGACAGTGCGCGCCTCGGGATTGGCTGTTGATCTCAGCCGATTTGACGTATGACGCCAGCCACTGGACAGAAGAGAGATAGCTCGCACATGCTTGGACGCCTCAACCATGTCGCGCTTGCGGTGCCGGATCTGGCTGCTGCCGTTGCCGCCTACCGCAACACGCTTGGCGCCGAAGTGACGGAGCCGCAGGCTTTGCCGGAGCATGGCGTCACGGTGGTGTTCGTCAATGTCGGCAACACCAAGATCGAATTGCTGGAACCGCTGGGCGAGGGCTCGCCGATCACCGCTTTCCTGGCGAAGAACCCGTCAGGCGGCATGCATCATCTCTGCTACGAGGTCGACGACATCCTGGCCGCGCGCGACCGGCTCAAGGCCGCCGGCGCGCGCGTGCTGGGCGACGGCAATCCGAAAACCGGCGCGCATGGCAAGCCGGTGCTGTTCCTGCATCCGAAGGATTTCTTCGGCACGCTGATCGAACTGGAGCAATCATGAGCTGGGTTTCGTTCACCGCCCTGTTTTTCGCGACCTGGTGGGTGGTGCTGTTCGCCGTGCTGCCGTTCAGCGTCCGCACGCAGGACGACGATCATGACGTGACGCTGGGCACGGTTCCAAGCGCGCCACGAGGGCCGCACATGCTGCGCGCGGTGATACGCACCACCATCGCCACGGCGATCCTCATGGGCATTTTCTACGGGCTGACGCACGGGCTCGGCTACAGCCTCAACGACATCCCGCATATCGTGCCGGATTTCGGCCAGACCCCGGCGAAATAGATCGCCCGGCAAGGGCGATGCGACGACGCCGATGCGCCGCGGATGCGGGATCGAGACCCTGCCATGCTTCACGACTGACCGTTTGCTGACGCGTCATGTGACCTGACGGCACGCCACGCTAACCAGATGATTGCACAAAAAAAATGCAAGGCACGAGGCCTTGCAATTAAACGCGTCCGATCTGTTTCCGGTTTCCGGCGGCCGCGAGTAACCGCGCCTAGATCGCATCCTCCCAAGACTTTGACCGCGTAGGAGAGCAGATTTTTCTCCGCCCTCTCGGTTATCGCGGCACACTAGCCTAAGCCGAATGAAAATGTCACGAAGAATTTTGCCTCGAAACAGGCATTCTCGTGCTGCACTGCACAATAGTATGGCATGCTTTGCTTGGGAAACGACCAGCAAGGCTCGGCGGAGCCTTTGCGGCATGTTCTGGATTGACGCGCGCAAAGAATTGGCGGCCAAATCCGATGAGGTTCGTCATGCTCGAAGCCGGTGCGGCCTGGTCCGGAAACCGGAGGATTCCGGGCCGTAGCGCGCTGATGTGCCGCCATGCCCGGGTTTCCATTCCGTCATGAAATGGCTATGAAGCCGGGGCAAGCAAGCCTGCGTCGCGCCGATTCTGGCGTGGCCGTTCTCATTCACGGACCAGTCCATGCGTTTGTCGCGCTATTTCCTGCCTATCCTCAAAGAAAATCCGCGCGAGGCCGAGATCGTCTCGCACCGGCTGATGCTGCGTGCCGGCATGATCCGCCAGCAGGGGCAGGGCAGTTTTTCCTGGTTGCCACTCGGCAAGCGGGTGCTGGACAAGGTCTGCCAGATCATCCGCGAGGAGCAGAACCGCGCCGGCGCGCTGGAGATCCTGATGCCGACCATCCAGTCGGCCGATCTGTGGCGCGAAAGCGGCCGCTACAATGACTATGGCAAGGAGATGCTGCGCATCAAGGACCGCCAGGACCGCGACATGCTCTACGGCCCGACCAATGAGGAAATGGTCACCGAGATTTTCCGCGCCTATGTGAAGTCCTACAAGGATTTGCCGCTCAACCTCTACCACATCCAGTGGAAGTTCCGCGACGAGGTGCGACCGCGCTTCGGCGTGATGCGCTCGCGCGAGTTCCTGATGAAGGATGCCTATTCCTTCGACCTCGACTTCGAAGGTGCCAGGGCTGCCTACAACAGGATGTTCGTCTCCTACCTCAGGACGTTCACGCGCATGGGCCTGCAGGCGATTCCCATGCGCGCCGACACAGGGCCGATCGGCGGCGACCTCAGCCACGAATTCATCATCCTGGCCGATACCGGCGAAAGCCAGGTTTTCTGCCATCGTGACTATCTTTCGCTTGCCGTGCCGGGTGCCAATACCGACTTCGCCAATGACGGCGAGATCGCGGATATCGTCAAGACGTGGACGACGCCCTACGCCGCCACCGACGAGATGCATGACGAAGCCGCCTGGGAAAAGGTGCCCGAGAGCGACAAGGTTTCGGCACGCGGCATCGAGGTTGGCCACATCTTTCATTTCGGCGAGAAGTATTCCAAGCCGATGGGCGCCAAGGTGACCGGACCGGACGGTAAGGACCATTTCGCCTCCGGCGGTTCCTATGGCATCGGCCCGTCGCGCCTGGTCGCGGCGATCATCGAAGCCAGCCATGACGAGAACGGCATCATCTGGCCCGACGCCGTGGCGCCGTTCGACATCGGCCTGATCAACATGAAAGTGGGCGACGCCGACTGCGACCGTGTCAGCGATGAGCTCAATGCCGCCTTCACCGCCGCCGGCAAGGATGTGCTCTACGACGACACCGACCAGCGGCCGGGCGGCAAGTTCGCTACCGCCGACCTGATCGGTCTGCCCTGGCAGGTGATCGTCGGACCGCGCGGCGTGGCCGCCGGCGAGGTCGAGATCAAGAATCGCAGGACCGGCGAGCGCGAAACGCTGCCGATCGCCGACGCGAAAAAACGCTTCGGTGTCGCCGCATGAGCGAGGCGGCGACGGCAAGATCGGCGGGCGCCGGCCCGTTCTCCTTCTTCGAGCGCACGGTTGCCTGGCGCTATTTGCGCTCGCGGCGCAAGGAGACGGTGATCTCGGTCATCGCCTCGATCTCCTTCCTTGGCATCATGCTGGGTGTGGCGACGCTGATCGTCGTCATGGCCGTGATGAACGGGTTCCGCGCCGAGCTGTTGACGCGCATCCTTGGCGTCAATGGCCATCTGATCGTGCAGCCGCTCGATTCGCCGCTTGAGGACTACGCCCAGGTCGCCGGCCGCATCAACGGTGTGCCCGGCGTCAAATACGCCATTCCGCTGATCGACGGCCAGGTGCTGGCGCAAGGCAATGTCGGCGGCGGCACCGGCGCACTTGTGCGCGGTATCAGGTGCGAAGATCTCGGCAAGATCGCCATCGTCGCCAACAACATAAAGCAGGGTTCGCTCGCCGGTTTCAATTCAGGCGAGGGCGTCGCCATCGGCAAGCGCATGGCCGAGAATCTCGGCCTGACGCTGGGCGACACCATTACGCTCATCTCGCCAGATGGCGACGTGACGCCGATCGGCACGACGCCGCGCATGAAAGGCTACAAGATCGCGGCGATCTTCGAAGTCGGCATGTCGGAGTATGACACGTCCATCGTCTACATGCCGTTCTCCGAGGCGCAGCTCTATTTCAACATGGATGGCCGCGCCCAGACGATCGAGATCTATGTCGACAATCCCGACAATGTCGACGCGCTGAAACCGAAGGTGGAGGAGGCAGCGCAGCGGCCGATCGAGATGGTAGACTGGCGCCAGCGCAACGAGACCTTCTTTTCCGCCCTGCAGGTCGAGCGCAACGTCATGTTCATGATCCTGACGCTGATCGTGCTGGTGGCGGCGCTCAACATCATTTCGGGCCTGATCATGCTGGTGAAGGACAAGGGGCACGACATCGCCATCCTGCGCACCATGGGCGCCTCGCGCGGCGCCATCCTGCGCATCTTCCTGATGACGGGGGCGGCGATCGGCGTCACCGGCACACTCGCCGGCGTGCTGCTCGGCGTCGTCATCTGCACCAACATCGAATCGATCCGGCAATTCTTCTCCTGGATGACCGGCAAGGTGCTGTTCAACCCGGAACTCTATTTCCTCAGCCAGCTGCCGGCGAAGATGGATCCGCGCGAGACGACCTATGTCATCATCATGGCGCTTGGGCTGTCCTTCCTGGCAACGGTGTTTCCGGCATGGCGGGCGGCTCGCCTCGATCCGGTCGAAGCCTTGAGGTACGAATAGTGGCCGAGGTCATTATCGAGCTGAAGAGCGTCGAGCGGCACTATGTCCAGGGGCCGCGCAAGCTCACCATTTTGAACGGCGCCGATTTCTCGCTGAAGCGCGGCGAGATGGTGGCGCTGGTGGCGCCGTCGGGCACCGGCAAGTCGACGCTGTTGCACACGGCCGGCCTGCTGGAACGCCCCGACGCCGGCGACGTGATCCTGGCCGGCCGGGCCTGCGGGCGGCTCTCCGACGACGAACGCACGGCGATCCGCCGCAACGATGTCGGCTTCGTCTACCAGTTCCACCATCTGCTGCCGGAGTTTTCCGCGCTGGAAAACATCATGATGCCGCAGCTGATCAAGGGCCTGCCGCGCAAGGAAGCGGCCGAGCGCGCCGCGCAACTGCTCGACTATATGCAGATCGGCAAGCGCGCCTCGCACCGGCCGTCCGAACTCTCCGGCGGCGAGCAGCAGCGCGTCGCCATTGCCCGCGCCGTCGCCAACGCTCCGCTGGTGCTGCTGGCGGACGAGCCGACAGGCAATCTCGACCCGGTCACCGCCTCCTATGTCTTCGAGGCGCTTGGCGCGCTGGTCAAGCAATCGGGCCTCGCGGCGCTGATCGCCACCCACAATCACGAGCTGGCATCGCGCATGGACCGGCGCGTCACGCTCGCCGACGGCAAGGTTGTTCCATTGTAGGCCGCCCAACGGTGCGCGATGGCGTGTCCGGCCGCCTGTGGTTCACGCACCTGGCTCGTGCTATCGTAGAGCCGGGAGACGGCGGACGCGCCGTGAGTGCCCGCCCGCTCCCCATTGTGGGAGGAACGAATGGCCTACTACGTATTGCTGTCGAATTTCACAGATCAAGGCATCAAGAGCATCAAGGATACTCAAAAGCGTGCCGAGGCCTTCAAGGCCATGGCCAGCAAGAGCGGTATCAAGGTTCACACCCTGTTGTGGACGCTTGGCAAACATGATGTCGTGGCGATCGCCGAAGCGGACGACGACATTGCCGCGACCGCACTAGCCCTGTCAATCGCCTCGCAAGGTAACATCAGAACCCAGACGCTGAGGGCGTTCGACGCGGCGGATATGGCCAAGATAATGGCAAAGATGGCCTGACTGATGCCGCCGTGCGTGGGCGATCGAGGCCGGCGCCATGGGTTGGAGATAGAAGATTTTGCACGGTGGCTGGCAGTAGCCTGTCGCTCAAATGGTGCGGCGTCGGCCAGCCATTTCAAATGGCATAAGCCTTGATGGCGTCCCGGCTGGAGCCGGGGCCCACATCAAGGCTTTGAAGGCTTCCTATTTGCGTCGGGCCTGATGGCAGCAATCGCAGTCGCGACTTCCGGATCATCGGGAACTGACCGGCTGTAGGCGAGAAGATCGCTTGCGGCAGCGTTGAGATCACCAAGGGCGAGGTGCGCCATGCCGCGCTGCTTCAGCGCGGCCAAATTGCCGGGGGCCCGGGCAAGGACGCGAGAAAGGTCCTCGATAGCCTCGTTTGCATGACCGGCTTCCGTTTTGATTCTCGCCCGTTCAACCACGAACCCCGCATTGTCGGGGGCGAGGGAAATTGCCTGATCGAAATCATTCAAAGCAGCAGCAAACTGCTGCAGGTCTTCAAAAACAAGGCCACGGCTGCGATAGACAAAGGCTTTGTGCGGCGCCAGGTCTACCGCGTGATTGGCGTCAACGAGAGCCTCTTGGAAAAGGCCGAGGGATCGTAGGGCGGTTAGGCGACTGTCGACATAGCCAGCCTCGGTCGGATGCGCCACGACGAGGCGCGAGAAATCCTTGACGGCTTCGGAGAATATTCCGAGTTGCATCAGCGCATTGCCCCTTCGAAGAAGAAGGCGATCGGTCATCTTTCCACCAGGTCTGCCTCTCAGTGCAATTGAGCAATAATGGAGCGTGTCGTTCGGTGTCTTCGAATGGATGCAGCGCTCCACTTCAGCGTTGGCGGCGTTTGCCTCCGAACTAAGGGAAGCGACCGGGATCAGGCCTATCGCCAAAATTCCGAAAACCCGCCAAACCATTACCGCACTCCCACCGCCACTGGCGAGATATCACGAGAAATTCGGCAATGACGAGGGGCCTTTGATGAGAACGATGCCTCGTCCTCCGCGAAAAGTCGCGTGGGAAATGAACTGGCGACCGAGGTAAAGGCCGGCGCCCTCGTCGGGCGTGCGGCGTTGGGTTTGATGCCGGTCATGCGGTGAGCAAGTCTACTGCACCAAACCCTGGCAACCGGCCAGGCGATCGCGAAATGGCGTGATCGTGGACCGCTTGGGTGTGATATGTTCCTGGGCCTCGCTGGTCGGAGGCCACCTTGAAAAAGATCATTCTCGGGGTTGCTGCGTTGCTGTTCTTGGTAGCCATCCTGGCGACCGCCTATTCATTGATCTTTGGTTGCCCGCATGGCGGTTCATACCGGTGCGTGCAGGGCTTCAACCGGGAAGTCTGTGGCTGCCCGCAATCGTGACTTTCGCGGCGCTCCTGTAGGGAACGACCCGGAACTCTCGTGCAGGCAATAGCAGCTTCACTCGCACCTCCCAGCGAGGGTTAACCTTTTACTAACCGTTCCAAATTCTCGTCCTATCTCCTTACCATACGTCGTTGACATTGAAACAAAATTAGAACAAATTGCGAACATATCAACAACAGGAGAGAGTTATGACCGATCTGGTTCAGGATGTCATCTCACTGGTTTGCATGAGCACATTCCTCATTTCCATGGCGATCTGGATCGGCGCCATGTGATCTGGCGGCTCTCGCCGCCGCAGTTCGTGGCGGGTGAAGCCGCTTCCCCGTTAAGCCTTTCTTGCCGCCGCGGCGCTAGGGTGCGCCTCTCAGGCAGGAGCAATGTCCAGGTGTCGCCCATCGTCACGGCCATTCTGGTGGCCAGCAATCTCGGGTTGATCTTTCTCTTGATGACCGTGCCGCTTGGTTTGCGCACGGTCAGGGTCAGCCGCGTGATTGCGATGGACCGCCAGCGTCTCTGGCAGGCGCTGTGGCCGCTTGGCAGCGATGCCGGCTGGTCCGGCGAGATCCTGTCGGCCGAGCCGCTGGACGGGCAGGACGTGTCCCGCATCATGCTGTCGTGGGAAGGCCGCGACGGCAAGCCGATCGAGCGCAAGGCGCGGTTTGACGATGTCGTCGAGGGCAGCCGCTTCTCGATGCGCGTGCTCGAGGATACCGCGCTCGATGCCTCGTTCTGGAAAGACTATCGCGAAACCGCAGAGCTGGTTTCCGAAGGCGGCGCCACGCGGGTGACGCTCGGCCGGTCGGATCGTTATCGCGGCGTTGCCTTTCTGGTGTTCCGTTACTTCGCCATGCGCCGCGAGCTGTCCAAGCTGCAGCGTTGGGCGACGACCGGACAGTACCGCAAGGGCGGTTGGTTCGAGCATCCGCTGAGCCAGGTCGGCTTTGCCGTGCTGTCGGCACTGATCCTGTGGCCGTTCTTCGGCCTCCATCTCGGCGGGCTGGCGCTGGCCGCGATCCTGACGTCGGTCGTTGCCTTGCATGAACTCGGCCATATGGCGGCATTCCGGCTGATGGGCCACCGCAAGGCGCGGATGATCTTCATTCCGCTGCTCGGCGGCATCGCCATTGGCGGCCGGCCCTACAACAGCCGTTTCGAAGTGGCCTTCGTGGCGCTGATGGGGGCGGGCTTTTCCGCCTTCCTGGTGCCGATCGTGATTGCCGCGAGCGCATTTGCGGGCAGCGAGGGGCACAAGGCCGCGGCCGCGCTGCTGGCGGCGCTGGCGGGCTGCGCGGCCCTGTTCAACATCGCCAATCTGGTGCCGGTGTGGAAATTCGACGGCGGCCAGGTGCTGCGCCAGATCTGTCCGGGTCCGGTCGCGCTGGCGCTGGCCTCGTTCTTCCTGCTCTCGGCTTTCCTGGCGGTGGGCTGGGAGGCCGGCTTCTCCTCCGGCTTTCTGCTGGCGACGGGAGCGGTCTTTTCAATCCTCAGCCTGCTGACGATGGGCAGCGGGGTGAAGCCGCGCTACGAACTGAAGCCGATCCGAACCGCCGACCGCTTCGCCATCGCCGGGGCGCTGCTGGCGGTGTTCGTCATCCATGGCTGCGGCGTTCTGTGGGCGTCGGCGCAGTTGCTTTGAGCTGGTTAGGCCCGAAAGGGTCAACCCGTCTTGCGGGCGGCCTCGGCAGGCATAGCCGCCGCGGGGCCGAATACATCCTCGAAGGCTGACTTCAGCGCCAGATCCAGGTCGGCCATGCCAACGGGCAGGCCAAGGTCGACGAGGCTGGTGACTCCATGGTCCTGCACGCCGCAGGGAACGATGCCGCCGAAATGCTCGAGCTCCGGTTCGACATTGATGGCGATGCCGTGAAAGCTCACCCAGCGCCGCAGCCTAATGCCGATTGCAGCGATCTTGTCCTCCGCCGGCGAGCCGCCCGGCAGGGCAGGGCGATCGGGTCGCACCACCCACACACCTACCCGATCCTCGCGGCGTTCGCCGCGCACGTTGAAGGCGGCGAGCGTGCCGATGATCCACTGTTCGAGCGCGGCGACGAAAGCGCGCACATCCTCACGCCGCCGTTTCAGGTCGAGCATGACATAGGCGACCCGCTGACCGGGGCCATGATAGGTGTATTCGCCGCCACGTCCGGCGGCAAAGACGGGAAAGCGATCGGGCTCGATCAGGTCCTCGATGCGGGCGCTGGTGCCGGCGGTGTAGAGCGGGGGATGCTCGACCAGCCAGACCATTTCTCCGGCGGCCCCGCTGCGGATCGCCTCGGCCCGCTCTTCCATGAAGGCCAGCGCTTCGGGGTAGGCGGTAAGGCCGGGCTCGACGCGCCACTCGACCGGGGCCGAACCGGGGAGCGGCAGGAACGACGTGGCGATCTGGCTGCGTTCTGTCATGGGTCTTCGTTTTTGTTCATGCACGCCGCGATCCCAAAACCGCCTCGCACTTTTTTTGGGCAACATGCATCCGCCTTCCATATGGCGATATCGGGTGCAAACGTCCAGTTCCGCATGCTCATTCCGATCCTGTGGACCGATATGCCAATTGGTTGAGATTATTGCTCATCGCGCACTTGTTTCGCCGGAAACGATTTGCTACACGCCGCGAGCCGGTCGGTTCCGGCTCCTACCACGTGCGGTCGTGGCGGAATTGGTAGACGCGCAGCGTTGAGGTCGCTGTGGGGCAACCCGTGGAAGTTCGAGTCTTCTCGACCGCACCAATGGCCTCTCTCTGAGGCCGAAACAGCGAATATTTTCAAGCACTTCCGTCTCGGGGTGTCCCACGTCAACCCCAGGCATGGGACACATTGGCTCGCTCAAGAGCGGCCTTCGCCAGCTTCCAGCGCTCGACGCGACGGGTGT
Source organism: Mesorhizobium sp. 43Arga (assembly GCF_053714255.1). NCBI lineage: Bacteria > Pseudomonadati > Pseudomonadota > Alphaproteobacteria > Hyphomicrobiales > Phyllobacteriaceae > Mesorhizobium > Mesorhizobium sp. 43Arga. The sequence continues at coordinate 338,437 of NZ_JBSKBO010000002.1, read as the reverse complement.
AAACCTCGCTCGTCTTGGCTTCCGAATGGCCGAGAATCGCCATAATGTCGTACTGACTGCAGCCCTGTTCGGCCAAAAGCTCGGCTAGGCCCTTGCGGACGCCGTGGGCCGACAGATCGTCCAGCTTGGCATCCTGGCACCAGCGCTTGAACATCGCAGACATGCTATCGCCGCTCGAATAGGGTTTGCCGGCGCGTCCCAGCACATAGGTGCCGCCCTGCACCGTCGGCGCCCGTGTGGCGGTCTTGAGCGGCAGGAGCAGGGGAATGATGACTTCCGATGATCCCTTCTTCAGCGGCGTCCAGCGCAGCGCCTCTACGCCATCAATGACGCATTCGTAGCCGCGCCCGAGCAGCGTCAGATCCTCGATCCGGCATCCTGTCCAGAGCAGCACCGACATGGCGACATGCGCCTTTGAACCCAGCTTATGCTTCTCCAAGAATTTCTTGACGTCGGCGGCTTTCCACGGTGTGGCGCCGTCACCCTTGACATAGATTGATTTGATGCCTCGCGCCGGGTTGCTGTGCAGGTATTTCCGCTCGATGGCCCAGTCGTACATCACGCCAACCGCTTCAATGAAGGCGTCAGCCTGGGCGGGTGTCGAGCCCATGCCGTCCTGCATTTCCAGCAGTCTTTCCTGCGGGATCAGCATCACCTTGTCTGGCTTCACCAGCAGGCGGTTGAGCAGGTTGCGCTTCTTCTTCAGCGTCTTGTGGCTGGTGGTCTTGGCCTTCACGCGCGCTTCCAGGTATTCGAAATAGGTGTTGACCAGCCAGCCGATCGATTTCGGCTTGGCATAGTCTGAAGCGACCTTCAGCGGCTCCGGTTTTTCCCCGCGACGAGCTGCCAGATATTGCCGCTGGAAGTCCTCATGGCCGGGACCGCAATGGATGCGGATGCGCTTGCTCTTGTGGCCTTCCGGGCGCACGCGGTAGCGGGAATTGCCTGACGGCATAGGCTCCTCTAGGAGCCCCGGATATTCAACCTTCATGGGCCTCACCATTGTTCGAGGCCTTGATCCTTTTCTGGTGTTGCCGCGCCTTCAACCTGGCCACAGTGAATTTCAACCTGGCCGCCGATTACGCACACCTTGTCCACAGGCAGGCCTGACGACTTCAGCGCCTGCAAAGCCGCGCGAATTGCTGCCTCACTTGCACGCAGCCGCTTCGGCTCGGGTGTGATGCGTTGGGCCTGCCAGGCGCTCATACCTTTGTCCTTGTTGCCTTGGTCGGCGCGCCCTCCCGCGTTGGCGCGAAGCCGCGCGACCGGATCGGGGCTTTCGATTTGGGATAGACGCCCAAATGCTTGGCGCGGACGCGATCAGCCTTTTCGCGCAATGCGTTTTCGTCGGCCGACTTCGCCTTGTGAGGTTCGACCAATGCGGGGCGCAAATTGCTCTCGCGGTTCTCGCCGCCCAGTGCGAGCGGCTTGACGTGCTCGAGCTCCCATTTCTCGCCGGCGCCGATCGGCCGCTGGCTGATATGGCACATGCCGTTGGCGCGAAGGAAGATGCGGGCTCGGACGGTCGGCGGTGGCACGGAATCCGGCGTCTTGCCGATCCATTCCTTGACGCTGCGGCCGCCGTTCGGGTCATCGATCTTTCCCGTGCTGGCGATCATGCGGCCTCGCTTTTCGCTGTCGCGCCGCGCTCGACGCCAAGAAGGTCATCGAGAAAATCGAGAACGGCTTGCTTGCTCTCCTGGAATGCCTTGGCGCCCATGGCTGGAACGGACTGGCTTTTGGCCGTCCAGATGCGGACCACGTTTTGGCGCGCCTCGATGATGGCATAGTCGTCCAGCGGACGAATGGTGCGAACCAATTCCAGCGCGGCCGATTTCGTCGCGCAGACATATTCGCGCTCTTCACGGTAGCCTTTGCGTATCAGGGCCTTTTTGCGGAGGTGTTCGGCAGTCGGATAGATTTCGACTAGCTCGTCGGGAAGGTTTTGCCAGGCCGCATGGACGCAGGCGAAGAAATGCCGATGCGAATTGGCGGAACGGTCGTGATGCTCGACGATTCGGTAGACCTCGCCGACGACGAAAGCCTTATCGGCGCGGGCGGCCCAAAATTGCGAGAGAGGCACCATAGCCTCGCCGTCCCATCGCATTGTTATTGGTGTTTCGGTCATCGGATCGTTCCTTTGAAAAATGGCCGGCGCGGTACAGGGACACAGCCGCGCCGGATCGCTGGAGGTCAGCCAGCGGAAACGGGGTGTTGTGCGAGCTCACGGCGTGCGGCAGCGTCAGCTATGTGGTCGATATCGACTGGCGCGCGGCTGGCCTTTTCGATGGCCTTCTTCAGTTCGAGCGCATCGCCGGGGTGCTTCGCCCAAAAAAGCTGGAGGCCGGCGCGGTTGGCGCTGTTCCACTTGATGACGGTCTGATGGTCGCTGTCCCGGATGAAAGCTAAGCAACGGTCCATGAATTCGCCGGCTGGCACATTCTCCAAAGCCCACCCGTCGCCCCATGACATCGTGATGGCGTCATTGCCGGCAACAAGGCGCAAGCGGTTTTCTTCCTGCTCATGCGCGACAATTTCGGACGCGGCCATTTCCAGCACCTTGGCGCGGTCCATTTCTGCTTCGTCGTAAAGGCCGGTGAACTGCTCGGGCCAGCCGGCGCGAAGCGCTTGCATCTCGGCGCACTTGGCAATCATCAGGCGCGGCATGCGGCACCAGTTGCCGGAATCGTCCAGAACCTCATGAACCTCGCCGCGCGGTATTTTCTTCTTCTTGGGCTTGCCGGTGTCAGACCAGGTTTCGCCGGTTTCGACCCAATCGAACCCGCCTTCGGCATCGGTCTTGACCGGCGCGAATTCCTCCCAGAAGGATTGACCGGCAACCTCAAACCATGCCGCCGTCTTCGGGTCTTGTTTCCACAGAAACACCGTCGCCGACACGATACCCAGCGGATTGATAGGGCCTTTAATCGCTGCGTCGTATTCGTAGATCGGCGTCTTGCTGGCAGGGCGGTAATCGCCGCACCGCTGCGCGATCACGCGCTGGCCGTCGCGCGAAATGATGATCGTCATCTTGCGCTTGTTGGCATCGCCCTTGGAGAAGATCATGGGGATGATCTGGCCAAGGAAAGGGTCCAGGCCTTTCGCGCGGGCAACCTCGACGAACAGGTTGAATTCGTCGTTGTTGCAGTCCTTGGGGACGGTCTTCTGGATCAGAGCCAACTGGCGCGGCGAATGGGTGTATGTCGTGATTGCGTTCATCATTTCCTCCGGATGGATAGTGAAACTGTGCCGTTGTCGAGCGCGGCGCCTGGAACCTTGCGACCGTCTGCCAGGGCTGCCGCGAGCGCGCGTTTGTCGAGCTTGGGAGCTGGCCGCTCCTGCTCCACGAAGAATTCAGATGGAATGTCCGCCTCATTCTCGACGATCAGTGCAGGCTTGCGCTTCGATATGAAGACGGTCGCCGTCGGGAGCGGGATATTGATCTGCTCGGCCGCGATCATCGCCTGCTCGATCGCCGCGCGAAGATTTTCGGCACGCGCTTCGATGGCTTTCCGTCGATCGGCGAACGCCTCTTCCTTGGCTTTCAAGCCAATGACCATGACTTCCAACCCGTCGATTTGATCTATGGCGGCCGCGACAGTCTCATGCAGCGAAGTCTCGCGCTCGATGACATCGGAGGCGAGTTCGGCATCCTCGCCATGGCCTCGATCCTGAAGCTGTGATAGCAACCGCTTGGCCGCCTCGGCTTCGATCTTGAGTTGCCGGGAAACGTCGATGGTCATGCGACTTTCCTCTCCTGTTCGATTTCATCAGCGATGTGGGCGCACCGAGCGGCTTCGGCCAGCAAGCGCTTGGCCTCTTCGATCTCGCCGGCATCCAGGCAGACGTGCATCCACCGGCGGGCGGTGAGCATGTTGTGGCGGTACTCGCCCGGCGTGGTCGGTAACGGGATCATGGCAGCACCACATCGAGGCGGCCGGCGAGGACGCAGATCGCGCACAGGATCGCGCAAACGGTCCGGCGATGTCCCACAAGCCAGTTGCAGGCGTTTGTCAGTGCAGCGTCCATCAAAACGTCTCCCCTGAACGGTCTTCAAAGTCGAAGAAGGCAAGACGGGGCGGCGAAGGCAGGCTTTGACCGGGCTCGCGTCGCGCCTCGATCAGGCCGACCAGCTTGTCGAGCCTGTCGCTCGGCAGCTTGAGGACGAAGGTCCCGATATCGTTGTTGAAGCGGCGCCAGTCCGACCCGCCGTCGGTGCCGGGGTTGATGACGCCTGCCTGTTCGAGATCGGACAGGTCGAGATTGTGGATGATGGAAAAGACTTCACGGAAGCTGAGCGCGCTCATCACAGCGCCTCATCCGTCTCGGGATCGACTTCAAGCAGGTCGAGATCGGTGGCAGGAATGCCGCGCTTCAACTGGTCAAGAGTAAGCTGGCCGACACGGAAATACCGGCCGCCGGCAGCGACGGTGTATTCAGGGCCGAGGATGCCGCCGAATATCTTGGTGATGATGCGGAAGTCCGCGCTTTCTGCGATGGCTTGGCGAAGGTGGGCGTTCATTGCCGTTCCTCATCTGGTGTTGATGAGGAATTTATGGGAAACTCATAATTGCGTCAAGTGGAGTTATGGAAAAGTCATAGAAATCTATCCGAGGCCATCGCCGGAAGCGAATCGGCGGAACCAAAAGGAGGAGGGCCAGTGCCAGCCGGGGCCAGTAACCAGAGCGGGACCCGTCAATGCCGGCGTGGCAGGAATCCTGATGGTGCTCAACCCTCCTGAAGGTACTTGTCAGGAGCCTCGCCGAACGGACACCCCGATCGGCCATTGACTCGAGGTCATAGGATATCTTTCCTAGCTTCGCGCCGTGCCGGACGAGATTCGCGAGATGGATCGCGTTTAGGACCGGTACTGGCATAGGTGGGGCATGATCAAGTTAGAGGCACGTCGAAAAGCCACGAACGAGGAAACGCTTACCCGGCTGCGCGGGTTGGCGGACACGATGTCACTTTGGGATATGCGTCAAATCGTCGATCGCGACGCTACTTTGAAGCTGATTTTGCTTTTGCCGGAGGCTGTACTGGATCAGGCTCTGGCTGTTGGAAGGGCTTTGCAAGATTGCGCAGAATCTCGGCGTAGTTCGCTTGCAGATCGGGAGGAAGGCTATCGAAAGTCGTGAGAAGTTCGCGATATTTCGACGCCAGGTCGACCATGGGGCCGGTTCCGCGCATCAGCCATTCGAACCGAACCTTGTACTTCCTAGCGTAGATCTCGCCCTTGTCAGCTCGGAAGCCCGAGCTGCCATTTTCGTGGCCTGAATAGGTGCCATACGGGACGCCAACCGCCTCGGCGCCCTCGACCGCGGTGTCATATCCGGCCTGCTTCCTGGCGGCCACCAATCGCTCGTGCAATTCCATGTTCTGAGTTTGCCAGAAATAGTTATGAGAAACTCATTGACATTGATCTATGAGTTTTCCATAATTTGAGTATGGAACAGCCAATCGACGTGCGGGCGATCCGCGCCAAGCTCGGTCTCACGCAAGCGCAACTCGGCGACGCTGTAGGCGTCGACCAAAGCACCGTCTCCAATTGGGAGAACGGTATGCCGCCGCGTGGACCGGCGCGGAAGCTCCTCCAGTCTCTAGCCGCGGAGCGCGCAGCATGACGGACATCGAAACCAGCCAGACAGTTGCCACCGGCCAGCTGCGCGCGTTCTTCGAGCGCTGGCAACGCCTGGAGGAAGAGAAGCAAACCATTTCCGACGACCTGAAGGAGCTGTTCGCCGAGGCGAAGGGCGTCGGCTTTGACACCAAGGCGATGCGCGCCGTGTTCCGCGACCGGATGAAGGACCAGGCCGAGATGCAGGAAGCTGCGTCCGTCTACGACCTTTACTGGGCTGCTCTCGACCAACCGCGTGTGGCTCCCGCGCGTCCCGCGCGTAGCGCACGAGAAAACATTGAAGAATTTCCGCCGCACGACGCTGAAACCGGCGAAATCATCGAACAAAATTCGTCCGATCTGACCTCCTCCCCAGAAAAGACGGATACGGCCGGAGTGGAACCTCCTCCCTCTGCTCCGGCCACCAATTCCAACTCTGTTGCAGGGTCCGCTCCCCCAGCCCTGGCTGCAACAAAGGAGGCCGGCGCCGATCCCCTCCCGGCGCCGGCCCTTCGTTCCGAAATACCTGACCACGCCACTTCGGGGGCTGCTGACGGCCAGCCCAGCAAACCAAGCTCGGAAGCTGCTCGCGCAAAAAATGACGGTCCTCAGAAGGCCGTCATTGGTCAGGAAGGGCCTGTACGGGGCCATTCCGAGCAAGCCGTCACCATTTTGGATGCCGACGTCCCGGCATTCCTCAAGAAGGCGCCATCGCGAGCGCCTAATCCCGATTGCCAGAAACCGCAGTCGTGCCGTTGGTCGCATAGCCAGGCTTCCTGCGCGAAGTGCGCCAATGACGCCGCCATCGCACGGCAGCGGGGGAGGGCAGCATGACCTACCTTGCCATCTATCTCTACACGGCGGGTTCATTGCTGGCGGTCCAGTACAGCCATGAGATCGGCGACGGACGGCTGTCGATTGGCACCGTCGCGCTCGCCCTGTTCTGGCCTGTCACGATCCCCTTTGTTTGGTGCTGGGGCATCGTTCAGACGGTTATCGACGCGGTGCGGTCATGAGCGCGTCTTTCGTCATCATCTGCACCTGTGACGGCACCTGGACCGCTCGCGATCCACATACCGGGGCATTCGCCACCGGTGCCACTCGTTCCAAGGCTGAGGCGGAGTTGCGCCGCCTCATCGCCATGGCGAGGGAGGCGGCATGATTATCGTTCGCCCCCCTCGTTGCTATCCGCGCGTCCAGTTCTTCCAGGACCCTACGCGCGGCCTGACCAATCGTCTCGAACTCACTGTTTGTATCGTGTCTGTGGGGCCTTTCCATGTTGTTCGATCCTTTGTGGAGCCGGCACCACGCCGGGTCTACGGTCATCCGCCGATTTGTTCCGACGTCGGCACCGCCGCCCCTCGATGGAGTTCAATCCATCATGGGGCACACCAGAATGTCTTGCGGGACAGACCACAAAACTTTGCGACTCGACATGGAGGGCTTTTGCCGGTTCGTCCGGCGCGCCTTCCCGACATCAACCGCGGCTCATCTCGCTGCCGTCGTCGGAGCGACCGTTTCGACTTCCGAAAAATGGATCAGCGGCCAGACCAAGCCGTCGGCGGATCATCTTGCGGCGATGATTTCGGCCTTCGGCCCGGCCTTCCTGGTCGAAGCAATTCCATCAACCCGCCAGTGGGCCGCACCGATCATCGAGCGCGCCAAGCTGGCTGAAATCTCACGGCAGCTTTCCGAGATTTTGGAGGCTGCGGAATGATCTGAAGGAGGCCGCAATGCCAGCATTCCAGCACGCCGGGACAATGACCGACGCTGCCACCGTGCCGAGGGACGCGCTGAACCGCACCGTTGTGGGTATGGCGCATTTCGCCGGCTCGGGGCCGTCAGGCTCGTCATGCAGTGCATGCGATCACTGGGTCACAAATCGAAACAAGATGATCTGTGACAAGTATCGTCAGCTCACCGGCGACGATCGCAAGGCGATCCCGTCAGGGACGCCTTGCTGCCGGTATTTTGTCGCGAGGCCGAAATGACCGGCTACACCCAATCCGAAATCGACAGCATTGCCGGCTGGCTAAGGGCAGGGGATTCCGCGTCCAAGGCCGCCGGCAAGCTGTCAGCCGTGCGGGGCAGATCGGTCTCACGCAATGCCATCATAGGCATCGTGCACCGTGACCGCACGCTCAAGGCCATCGGCTTCTCAAACTCCACCAAAGGGCGCGCCGGATCGCGCAAGCAAGGCTTGTCTGCAGCCAAAGATCCGCCGAAGCCGAACGCAAAACCGAAGCCTAAGCTTGCTCGCGTGCCGGCTAAGTATCCGGCGCCGTACCAGCTCCCCGGCAGACTGTTCTTCGCTGCGATCGAGGAGATCGACAGGGAGGGTGAGGCGTTTCGGCTCAAGTCGCCGGCGATCGGCAGGCCTCCGTCAGTTCGACAGGCTCACTTCGCCGCCATGCGCTTCGTCGATTGTCTGTTCGACAGGTGCCGCGCGCCGCTCAGCTCGGACCTGGAGGAGAAGCCCGGTCCCGACATGCTCTGCTGCGGGTTGCACGCGGAAATCGGCAAGCCTTACTGCGCCTACCACGAAGTGCGACTGACAAACCGCGAGCACAACTTCTCGGCGGAGGCGGCATGATCTCCGCCGACGCCCCCATCACCTATGACGTCAAGCTCTCCACGGTTCGCGCGCTGATTGCGAGTAAGCAGGACTGGCTTTCCCGGTTCGCGTTCGGAAAGCCCAAGCGGCCTGATCACGAGATCGACCAGAAGCGAACTGAACTCCTCGTGCTCGGCACAATCGCCGAAGACTACGAGCGCGCGGTTGAAGTCACCAAGGCGAGGGTGGCCGGGTGAATGTGGCTCTATGTCCCGAACACATCGATATCCTTAGCCTCTGCACAGGAGGGGGTGGCCTCGATCTCGGCGTCGAGCTGGCAATTCCGAGCGCTCGAACTGTCTGCATGGTGGAGAGGGAAGCCTTCGCCGTCGCGCACCTGGTTTCAGCGATGGAACAAGGTCTCCTTCATCAAGCGCCTATTTGGAGCGATGCCAGAACCTTCGACGGCCGCGCTTGGCGTGGCTGCGTTGACGGCCTCATTGGCGGCATTCCGTGCCAGCCGCATAGCCTCGCCGGGAAACGACTTGGTGAAGCTGACGAACGCGACCTCTGGAGCGCCGCGCGCCGCATCGTCGTCCAGTCCGGAGCATGGTTTGTCCTCATCGAAAACGTCGGCGGCATGCTCTCCAGTGGCGGCGCAGAACGCATATGGCGAGACTTTCGCAGACTGGGCTTTGCGGTTGAGGGCGGACTCTTCACGGCGAAGGAAGTCCGGGCAAGCCATGAACGCGAACGGCTCTTCATCCTCGCCGTGGCCGACGCCCTCTGCCGTGTTCCTGACGCCGGACGATCCAGATCTATTCAAGGCGCGCGCAGCGCGTTTGAAAGAGAAGCACGGCAGCAAGACGGGCAATGGCGCCGGGATGACGCTAGCTACAGCGGCGAATGCGTGGCCGACCCCAACTGCGAACGATTGGAAGGGCAGCGGTCCGACACTCGAGCGATCGGACGGCAAGATGCGCGGCGATCGGCTGGACTACGCAGCAGAACAGCTTTGGTCGACGCCTACCGTCCACGACGGTCGCCGCCCAGGTCCGGACATCCACTCGACCCAACGGAACAACCTCAGCCGGGATACAGCGCTATGGTCAACGCCACGCGCGACGGATGCCGAAAAGGGTGGTCCGAACCAGAGCTTTCGGAACGGGACAGGCCTACCGCTGACCTCGCAAGCGCACCAATGGATGACACCGCGCGTGGTTTCGGGAACGTACACGCGCGACCGCGGCAAGATAGGCTCGGAGAAGCTTACGCTGGAGGGGCAGGCGAAGGCCTCACCCTCTTTCCGCCCGGACCGTCCGATTTCGACAGTTGGCGACGAGTCCTCGCACATTCGCCGGACCTTGAACCCGCTATTCGTCGAATGGCTGATGGGGTGGCCTCCAGGGTGGACCAGCTCCGCATGCTCGGCAACGGGGTTGTCTGCTTGGAAGCAGCGCATGCGCTCCGCACTCTGGCAACTCGCCTCGCCGCGCGCGGCTCCGTGGGCGCAAATCGACTTGTTCGGATGATGGCAGCATGAAAACGTCCTGCCCTCACTGCCATGGTGTTTTCGAGGCCGGTCACGCCGGTGGCGCCTATTTGCGCGACCAACAGGCGCTTGCTGCTATCGTCCTGTGGGGCTCAGGCCAGTTCGACACCGTCGACATCGCCAAGGCGCTCCAGTGCCGCGAGGATGCTGTTTATCGGACCCTGCAAATGGCCAAGGACGGCGCACGTGCCGACCGGAGGGCAGGGTGAGCAAGCGTCTTCCCTACATGCCGCTCTGGGTCGACGACTACCAGCGCGACACTCGCCACCTCACTACCGAAGAGCATGGCGCCTATCTGCTCCTGCTCATGGCCGCCTGGGCATCGCCGACCAATTCCTTGCCCGACGACGATGACATGCTGGCGCGCGTCGCCGGCGTGTCTCTCTCCCGCTGGCGGAAGATGAAAGCCATTGTGATGGCCTTCTGGAGCCTCGACGGTCGGAGCAGAAGGTGGGCGCAAAAACGCCTCAAGAAAGAGAGGCGATTGGCTGTTGATAGAAAGGCGAAAGCAAGCAATGCCGCCGCAAGCCGTTGGAAAGACAAGAAAAAGGATGATGCTCAAGCGATGCTCGGGCAATGCCATCCTTCCATAACCATCAAAGAAAAACCTAACGGTTTTTCAGAGCGCGCAGGCGCGCCGAAAAAATCCCGCAAACAGAAAATCGAGGAGGCTTTCGCAGATGCATGACCTCGTAGGCAAAGATGATTTCGACAAGCTGCCGGAGAAGTTCCGCGACCGTGCCAGGGCGATCAAAGCCCGCGTTGCCGAGATCGACGGGCTGATGGTTCCGTGCCAGCCGCACGACGTTCGCGCCGCGGTGGTCCGCATGGCCGGACAGTTCCGCGACCAGCCCGATATCGACCACGCCGACATGGCAGGGGAATTCCTTGCCGCATGCCGCGACCTGCCGGCATGGGCAGTCTCCGAAGCAGCCAGCGACTTTCTTGCCGGCCGCGTCGACAACCACACCGGCCAGTTCATGCCGACATGCGCTGAGTTCGCCAAACGGGCGAGGGCGATCATGATGCCGTTCCTCTCCGAGCGCGCTGCGCTAAGGACGGAAGCCTCGAAGCTGATCGAACGCGCCACCGACGACAACAAGCGCCACCTGATCGACATGGAGAGGCAGGATCCAGCCGTGCGCAGCCGGGTAGCCGCGTTGGCCGAAGCCGTCAGCGCCGGCGGGGCGAAGCGTCAGGGCTTGCCACACCTCGGGCTGAACGAAGCCGAACAGAAGCGCATCGACGCGCTCAAGCGGCCTCGCCGGGAAACCTCAAAGCTTGAGCAAACCAAAATCGTGAAAGGTCAGTCATGAGCAATTCGGCAAAGTGGTTCATCGCCAGGATCGGCATGGGCGGCGCGAAAGCCGCCAAGGATCGCATCGGGTCACCGGAAGAGCGGAAGGGGGAGATTATTGCCGAGCGGTCGATCCGCGACGAGGGCTTCGAATGCTACTATCCGCGGATGCGCAAGGAGATCATCCACCACCGGACGAACGCACGCATCGTCCGCCGCTTCCCGCTGTTCACCGGCTACATCTTCGTCGCCTTGCCGTCGGCGAACGGTGAGTACCTGAAGGACTGCGATGGGCTCGGCCGGCTGCTTAGCTATGACGGCCAGTTCGGCAAGCCTTGGCAGGTCCCAACGTCGGCCGTTGAAGGGTACATGCGCGCCGAGGCCGAGCTCGAATTCGATGACACCAAGGAATCGAGGATCAAGCGCAAGCTGGAAGGCAAGACCCGGCGCGAGACGGTCCAGATGACGTTCCCCGAAGGCCAAGCTATCCGCGTCAAGCAGGATAGGCAGCATTCCCACATGCTTGCCGGCTTCCATGGCGAGGTGGTCAGCGTCACCGGACGCGGCACCGTCAAGAGCATGATCGAACTGTTCGGCCGCCTGGTTGCCGCCGAGTTCGACGCGGACGATATTGAACCATGCCTACGACCGCAGGCAGCTTAATGGTTTTAGATCGATGTGAGCCACAGTGAAATCTGGGCCGGAATAAAAAATAGTGCAGTGTCACCGCAACTCTGTCTTCCGCGTGCAGAAAAATGACGGCGACTCCATCCCGCCCGGTAACTATCGGTTTCCATGCTCCTGATGGGCAAGCCGTAAACTATTGCCCGTGCCAACTCGGGGTCTTGGCGCGAAACCAACTCGGGACGTTCGGGTTGAATTCCGGGCAGGGCGGTGGTGCGTTGCCGGTGCAGTCGATTGCTTCCGCCTCGTACAATGCGCGGTGCAATTTCATCTCGTCTGGCGTAAGCTTAGGAGCGGATTGGAACAGACTGTTGGGGAGCATGATCAACGCCTTCCCAGTGTAAGAACTTTACGGGACGCACGATAGAACGGCCGAAGGCTTCTGAACAGGATCGGCGACCTTGCGAGCATTGATCGCTTCGAGGCGCGGAGCAGTTCGTGCGCGGCTTGCCCGATCAGCAACGGGCCTATCTCTTGCTTCTGGTCAGCTGCCTTCTGGGCAGCCGCGGCTCTTTTGAGGTCTTCGATATAGAGATAGAACGGGTTTCTTGGGATTGCTGCGACGATCTTCTGGAATTTGAATTCCAGCATTGAGTAGCTGAGAGCTGCGTGGTCAGGGCACATGATCTGCTGTGTATGATAGCCGGCGTCCTGCACCAGGTAGGCCAGAAGCCGCTCCATTGCGGGCTGGGCCTCGATCTCGACGTCTCTGGTTCGCCAGTTCCATTTGTGCATGAATGCTTTTCGAAGCGCCTTCGGGCGAAACCAGAACATCGCTTCGTAAGCTATAACCGGAGTGTCGTCGTCAAGGGGCACGTTGACATCCAGAGCGGCCAGCAATTCGGCTGTCATGCCACGATAGCCGTACCAACCGTGGCCCAGTGTCGTGTTGGAGTAGTGCGCCGCAGGCGGAATCGCCATGCCGATACTGGGGTTGCGTTGGAAAAGGTCGATCACGTTAGCCGTATAGCTCGGGCTTTTCACCAAATTGTCGGTGAGGTGATGCTCAAGAAGCAATGCGTGGGTGACAGGAACGTCTGGCTTCGCGATCGTTCGCAGGCGACAGACGAGATCATATCTGTCGTCGACGAAGAGATCCCGGCAGGTCACGAACAGGGCTCGCATGCTGGGGCTGTTCTCGGCAACCCGCACGGCGGCCGCTTTGATCGACGGATGCTGCTTTAGGGCAGCCTCGATAACTGCTTTGTTCTCGGCGGTGTCGGTTGTGGCTATGAAGTCGTATGCTTGCGTGATCGTCTCCGCAGAGGAAAGCAGTTCCGGAAGCGCCTCGATGTGGTCGATATGGGCGCAAACCGCCAAGCGCATGGGCCCGGAAGATGCAGCGGGGCCGGCGGTATCGGATAAAACTGAAATGAGAGATGCATTGGTCGCAAGAATTCGCGGCTGTGTGGTTCGGGCGATGTTTTTCCAAATCATGCCCATGTCGTAGTCTGATGTCCGACCGACTATCCGGAGAGCCTCGGCAAGATTGATCGCATTGCCGTCATGGAACGCGGGGTCATGGAAGAACAGCCGACGCTTCAATATAGGCAGGCGCTTGGCCATCGAGGCCTCGATATCGATGAAGCAGGAGTATGGAGACCCGAACTCGTCGGGATCATGGTAGGATGACGCGGAGTAACCCAGGTCTGAAAAATGCTCGGTGAAGCGCGATTCGTGCATCAGGACGGAATCGGAATAGCTCTTGATCGTTGGCATCGTTTCCCAATAAGCGCGGAAGGCCGAAGATGAGAGCATCGGCTGTCGGATCGCGATGAAATGGGAATTGATGTGTCGAGGCAGGCGACCGGTTTTCGTGAACGGGTTCGGGATCATTTCCTGGTGCATGGTTATGCCCCAGAAGTCGCAGTCGCGCGCCTCCATTTCGCCGAACATTTCGGCAAACGGATAGATCGGCCCATAGAAGGTGTGGTTGTAGAGGAGGAGTTCGTCGTAACCGGCGAGAGCCTCATAGCCGACTGCCTCGATCGCGGCTTTGTAAGCGCCGACATCGAATCCCTCGTTCTCACGGATGATCATTTGCTCAACCAGCGGTCGCACCGCCAATTCGGCATCTCTGTTCAGCGGGCCGTTTGAAACGAAGATCGTGCGCTCGACGAATGGCTGCAGCGATCTTATCAGATGGAGCATGTATTCATCGAGAATGCCGGCTTCATCATAGAAGAAAGCCACAGCAATACGCTTGGTCATTGAGCTATCCATCGCGCCATCTATTGAGCGCTCTCACTAGCGGATCAGTTCGGCTTCCGCAACGCGTTCAAAATCAAATCCGCATCGTTGCTCCCGCCCGATCGAACGACTCGCCATCGACCTTCCTGGTGACGCTTGCGCTCGTTTTGAGATTCGAGGGCGGCTAGTCGGGCAATCCGGCCTATGCCGGCGCCACGATAAAGGCACGCTCCACAAATTTAAGTCGCCCTATAAAGGCGTCGGCTTTACAAAATTTCAACGGGATCCATCGACAGCATATCGCTTGCGCTTCGACGCAGATGATTTATCATCTGCTGTCAGGTGATTTGGCTGTTCTGTAGCGGACCTCCCATTGGAGGGAATACTCGCCGGGCCATAGGGGAGAGCGTCACCGCTCCCCGCCAAATTAATAATTGTGCGCTAGATACCAAACGACATCAGAGGCGTTTTATTTGGGTTGCCGACTTCGTTGGCATTTTCCCATACGCGCCAACGCTGAACGCTCAACTTGAAGCTGGGGAGAGAGATTACCGGCTTTAAGGAGTCAAGATCGACGTATCCTCCTGTGCTCCTGATGTTTACTGGGTCTCTTCCCAGGCGAAGAAACGTCCGGTCCCCGCTGATGATCACCGTACCCGGGGTTTCGCTGTCGGACGTCTTTTCATCTCCACGAGGGGTTACGATTTCAAACGCCCAATCATCGCCAAATATGAGGCAGTCATTGACCGGGTGAATTCTTAGAAAGTGAGGCGGACTTCCGTCGAAGGATTTTAGCACCGCAAGTGAAGCCGCTTCAGTATCGCTTGTATCAAGCTTTATGGCGTAGCCTAACGCTCCGCCTTCTTGGAACAGCGCAATCAATGTGCCGGCCTTGCAATCAGAAATTTCGCCTGTTGAAACGGATCGAATGATTTTCATTTGTGCTTCCCTTTTGGACGGAGCCATCCGAGGTAACAGAAACTTAGACCAAAATGAACGCCACAAGGCAATAAGAAGACGATGGCAAAGCCGACAATCCGAACACCTAAAAAGGAAGCGGCCTTCTTCGATACGCTGAGGGATGGTCAATCAGTTACTGCGGCCTGCATCAGTGCCGGGATTTCGCGCACCGCCGCGTACGAATGGCGTGATGCTGACGCTGAATTCCGCAAGATGTGGGACGAGGCTGTCGACGAAGGGACAGACCGACTTGAGGATGAAGCTCACCGCCGCGCCCGCTATGGTGTTCAGAAGCCTGTCTATCAAGGCGGCAGGCGCGTTGGTGAGATCCGAGAATATTCTGACACGCTGACTATCTTCCTTCTCAAAGCGCGCCGCCCTGACAAGTTCAAGGATCGCGTCTCAACTGAGATTTCCGCGCCAGGCGGCGGACCGGTGCAGGTAGAGGTATCCGCGCGTGAACGTATCGCTAGCCGTCTCGCTGGCCTCGCTGAGCGCCAAGGAAAGGGAAGCGGTACTAAGTGACCTGACCGAGGCCGAACTCGCCGATCTGGAATACGATTGGCAGTTCTGGGGCAGGCCAAACCAACTGGCGCCCACCGGCAATTGGCTGACGTGGCTTGTGCTCGCCGGCCGAGGCTTCGGTAAGACGCGATGTGGCAGCGAGTGGGTAAGGAGCATCGCCTGCGGTCCAAGTCCATTGGCTCGCGGCACTCATGCCAGGATCGCAATCGTCGCTGAAACAGCCGCCGACGCGCGCGACGTCCTCGTTGAGGGAGATAGCGGCATACTGTCCGTGCACCCTGCCGACTTCCGGCCGCTCTATGAGCCCTCGAAACGGCGCCTTACATGGCCGAATGGTGCCGTCGCCACGCTTTACAATGCCGTCGAGCCAGACCAACTGCGCGGGCCGCAGCACGACGCCGCGTTTTGCGACGAACTCGCGAAGTGGCGATATGCTCGCGAGACTTGGGACCAGCTGCAATTCGGGCTACGCCTCGGCGCTGCACCGAAACAGGTGATCACCACTACACCAAGGCCGATTCCGGTCTTGAAGGAGATATTAAACTCTCCTTCGACCGTGACTACAAAGGGCAGCACGTTCGACAATGCCGACAATTTGGCGCCTTCGTTCCTCACCCAGGTGGTTGCGAAGTACGAAGGCACACGCCTCGGTCGCCAGGAATTGAACGCCGAGATCCTCGACGATCTACCGGGAGCACTTTGGACGCGCGACGCCATCGACAGGAACCGCCTCCGCGAGTTTCCCGATCTGCACCGGGTTGTGGTCGCAGTCGATCCATCCGGCACCAAGGGGCAAAGTGATGACGGGGACGAGATAGGCATCGTCATTGCCGGCAAGGGTGTTGATGGACGAGCTTACGTCTTGGCCGACAGGACATGCAAGCTGTCTCCTGACGGCTGGGGGCGCCGAGCGGTTGATGCATATCATGGCCGCTGGTCGCAGACGCCAGATAAGGTGAAGGCCGACAGGGTCGTGGCAGAGCGCAATTTCGGCGGAGCCATGGTCGAGCACGTCATCAAGACCATCGAGGCGACCATTCCTTACAAGGAAGTAACGGCATCGCGCGGCAAGGTCGCCAGGGCTGAGCCCGTCGCTGCGCTTTACGAGCAGGGCCGAGTTGCGCACGTCGGGTCAATGCCAGAATTGGAAGATCAGATGTGTCTTATCGCACCGGACGGTTATGCCGGCGAAGGATCGCCCGATCGCGCCGACGCGCTGGTCTGGGCGCTGACTGAGCTGATGCTCGACGGGTCGACCTTCACGTTGGCGCACATCTAGTTGGTGCTTTTGGCGCGACGATTGAAGGCGGAAACGGCATCTTCATATTCACTGGCCGCTTCCTCTGAATTCTTTTTGAGACAGCTAAGATAGTCGTCCACGTCGGAGCGATAGCTCAGAATTTGAGACTTGCACCGGTTGAAGTCGTCCTCGTCGTCGAAGGCTCCGTAGCGTTGCACGCACCAGGGCTTCTCCGGCTCGCTGCAATCGTCGTAGGCATGTGCTGAGCTTGTCAGGCCCAACAGTGCTGACATCAGCAAAATAGACCGCATCTTTGGCCCTCTCCGTAGCGAAACAGTAGTTAAGGATCGGGTCATGGGCAACATCATCTCGCTCGCCAGAGACAGCCTGACCAATCTCGTATCCCGCATGGGAACGGGCCGGGATAAGGCTGCGTCGAGCTATTACGCCTTCACGCAATTGTCAGACGCCGAACTACTGGCTGCCTATCGCACAGCTTGGCTACCTCGGAAGATCGTTGACATCCCGGCCTTTGATGCCGTCCGCGCGTGGCGCGACTGGCAGGCCGAGGGAGACACCATCGAGCCGATCGAGGCGGAGGAGAAGCGGCTCAACATTCGGGGCAAGGTTTTTGAGGCGAAGGTCAAGGCGCGCCTTTGGGGCGGTGCTGGCATCCACATCGGTACCGGTGACGCGAATTTGGCTGAGCCGCTTAAAACCGATCGCATCGGCAAGGGCGGGGTGAAATACCTCACTGTCCTGTCGCGGCGCCAGCTGACCGCCGGCGAGATCGATCGCGATCCAGCATCAGAGTTCTACGGCCAGCCGAAGTTCTACACCCTGACGGCCGGCACGACCGCGCAGGTGCAGATCCACCCGTCGCGCCTGGTCATCTTTCAGGGTAACGCCCAGCCGGATATCGATCTGGCCGAAGGCCAGTTGTCGTGGGGCGATAGCGTGCTCCAATCCGTGATGGATGCGATCAAGCAGGCCGATGGGACCGCAGCGAATATCGCGTCGCTCGTGTTCGAAGCCAAGATCGACATCATCAAGGTGCCGAACTTCATGGCGAGCTTGGCGAACGAAGATTACAAGAACAAGATCCTCGAGCGATACACCCTCGCCAATACCTCCAAGGGCATCAACGGCACGCTCCTGCTCGACAAGGAAGAGGAATACGAGCAGAAGTCGGCATCCTTCGCCACGCTGCCGGATGTGCTGGACCGGTTCCTGCAGATCGTCTCAGGCGCGGCCGATATCCCGGCGACACGGCTTCTTGGGCAAGCCCCTGCTGGAATGAACTCGACGGGCGAATCCGACCTTCGCAACTATTACGACCGCCTTAGCGCCATGCAGGAAGTCGAGATGACGCCGGCAATGCATCGCCTGGATGAGGCGCTGAT
Organism: Mesorhizobium sp. 43Arga; assembly: GCF_053714255.1. Lineage (NCBI taxonomy): Bacteria > Pseudomonadati > Pseudomonadota > Alphaproteobacteria > Hyphomicrobiales > Phyllobacteriaceae > Mesorhizobium > Mesorhizobium sp. 43Arga. The sequence goes on along the minus strand of NZ_JBSKBO010000002.1, from coordinate 320,415 downwards.
CAGGTCTGCCCACGGCTCTCGGCCGACCGATGTCTACTACGAATGGGCGCCGCTCTGGGGCATGTCCGAGACAGAGAAGGCCACGGTTTTCAAGACCAAGGCGGATGCGGCGAGGGCTCTCGCCGGTGGCAATGGTCAAAGTCCACTGTTGCCGATTGATGCGCTCAGTGAGGCACTGGTCAACGCGTTCGTCGAAGATGGTTCACTGCCTGGACTTGAGGCTGCGATCGACGAATTCGGCACGCTGACGGAGCAAGAGCCGAGCGAGGAAGACCTTACCGCTGCAGCTGTATCGGTTCGGTCTGCGGAGAAGGCGAAGGGGCGCTAACGTCCTGAGCCGAAAGAGAAAGCAAGTCGGCAACCAACATGTATGTGTAAACCACATAGCGGTCGGCCTCCTCGCGTGAAGATATCTCAGAATGGCTACCTTTTTGGGCTGCAGTGAATGCCGCGTCTAGTCGATCTCCTAAATAGTGTAGATTGGATCCAACAATCGCCTCGAAGCGAACCGAAGCCGAATTATCTTCAACAAGCGCTATAAGCCGGTTTATGTAGTTGTCCGGCCCAAGCTTAATGGTCCTCTCTTTGCCGTTGACAGTTTTCACTTTGTCGTCTCGCGAAGGAAAAAGCGCGTCTGCCAAGTCTTGTAGTATTCTCCTACAGCTGTGAACGGCATTCGCCCAATCTTCTGGATTGTCAGATTCTAGGTTCTCATAAACGGCGGAAAATTTCTGGACAGCTTTTGGAATAGTGATGCCGACGCGTTCGTCAACTGCGGTTCGGATACGGGAGAAGATGTCGCCAGCAATTCCAGAGAATCTAAGCTCGTCGTAACGCCGAGAAACATATCGGTGAACGAATCCGCGCCTGCCTGCCAAGAAGGCAGCGTCGTCGCTAACAGCCTTTCGAAGGCTATTCCGCTCGGCGGTGTTTCCTATCGGGTTTCCAATAAACTGGTGAGGGTTGGCTGAAGATATCGAAACATTTGGATCGCGAGCTGCATCCAATGATGAATTGTTTACAGTTATTCTCTGTTCGATGGCCTCGATTGCCTGTGTGTTTGCTCTCTCAACAATATGTTCGACTTTGCTATTGGCAACTGTCTCCTTAACTGATTGAACGCGACCGGACAGTTGTGCAACTTTCCACACATCTGGCGTTATGCCATCGGGGGTAGATGGATACCCGGAAGCTTCGTATTCGAAAGCCAACCGGTAGTCGACGTCGTTAAGCAATCGAGCCAACCTAGACGCCTTCAACATTGTGACAGCTAAACTCACCTCCGACAGTTCAATGTTGCGAAGAATATCTTCTGCGAGCGCCAAAGCTTCTGACAGCGCTTTTCGCGACGGAGTGATTGTTTCAGTAGCCAAGCTATTCCTCCCTTAAACCCTGGAAACGAATACCATGCAATTCACGGACAAAGTAGCTGTCGCGGGGACGCGACAGACTGCCGACGGCTACTTGGTCGCCACCGCGCGCGCAGTGCGCACCGGTATCCAGCTTTACGCCGGGCATGAGGTCGGTAAGCCGGATCAGGACATCGTGCGGGTGTATCGCGCGGCGGATCAGATTTTCGCCACCGATAGTCTGCAATCCTTTTCCCACGCTCCCATCACGGTCGATCACCCCGATGAGGAAGTGACGGCCGAGAACTGGAAGGCTCTTTCCGTTGGCGAGGTCAGCACCGCGGCGAAGCAGGATGGCCAATGGGTCATGCTTCCGCTGATCCTCAAGGACGCCGCCGCGATCAAGTCGGTTGTGGACGGCAAGCGTGAACTGAGCGCCGGCTACACCTGCGAGCTCGATTTCATCCCCGGCGTGACAGCCGACGGCGAGGCATACGACGCACAGCAGCGCGGCATCAAGATCAACCACCTGGCGCTCGTTGATCGAGCCCGGGCCGGTTCCAAGGCTCGCATCGGCGACGATGCGGGGAAGTGGGGCGCCGCCCCGATTTCAACCACTGACAAGGAGACCATCACCATGAGTGATGCACTTCGCACTGTGGTCGTGGACGGACTTTCGGTGAGCACCACCGATCAAGGCGCCCAGGCCATCACCAAGCTGCTCAAGGATCTCGAATCCTCGGCGGCCAAGCTGACCGCGCTGGCAAGCGATCATGCCGCTGCCATCGCCGCCAAGGACAAGGACATCGCCAAGAAGGACGCCGAGATCGATGCCCTCAAGGGCAAGGTTCTTTCGGATGCCGATCTCGACAAGCGTGTCGCGGCCCGCGCCGATCTCATCGGCAAGGCCAAGGCAATCGCCAAGGACGTCAAGACCGACGGTCTCAGCGATGCTGCAATCCGCAAGGCGGCCGTGGCTGCCAAGCTCGGTGATGCCGCCATCGCGGCCAAGACCGACGCGTACATCGACGCCCGTTTCGACATCCTGGTCGAGGACGCAGCGAAGGATGCCGGCGGCGCTGACCAGTTCCGCGCCGTGGTCGCTGGCGGTCTGAAGACCATCGACACCGCGCCCGCTGCAACGGCTCACAAGGCAATGACCGACCATCTTTCGTCGGCCTGGCAGATGAAGAAGGAGGGCTAATCCATGCCGGCCATTCAGACTACCTACAACGCCCAGCACGCGCGCTGGATCGAGGGCATGATCCTCGACTTGGAGCCCTCCGTCATCGTCTCGCGCCTATGCGAGGATGTCGAAGGCATCGGCTTCGGCAAGGTCGCGGTCCAGGGCACGGCCGACAACCAGGTCGTGGACAGCGAAGCCACGGTCAAGTTCTGCGGTATCGCTGTGCTCGACAGCACCAGGCCTACGGGCAAGTACGAACAGTACGACACCGCCGCCATCGTGAAGAAGGGCGTCATTGTCGTCCAGGCTTCGGTCGCGGTCGCCGTTGGCGATCCCGTCTACTACGTGCCCGCCACTGGGGTCCTGACGAACGTCGCGACCTCCAACACCCTCATCGCCAACGCGCAGTGGGACACCAGCACCGCCGGTGCCGGTCTCGCCGCGCTGCGCCTCGGCTAACCAGGAGCGATCTCAATGAACGCACACACCATGCAGGACGCTCAGCAGGTTGCGATGAGCTTCCTTATCCGTCAGGCCTCGCTCATCGAGCCGACGGTCTACGCCATGCGTTACCAGGACATTCAGTATCCGACGCTGGTCCCCGTGGACACCTCGGCGCCCGAATGGATCCAGTCCGTCACCTACTTCTCGATGGACTCGGTCGGCCAGGCGCAGTGGTTCAACGGCAACGCCCAAGACGTCCCGAAGGTCGAACTGACCCGCGAGAAGTTCGAGACGACCGTTTCCATGGCAGCGATCGGCTACGGCTACAATATCGAGGAGCTCGGCACCGCCCAGCTGCTCGGGATGAACCTGACGCCTGACAAAGCCAGCGCGGCCCGCCGCGTGGCGGAGGAGAAGGTCGAGCAGGTCGCTTTCATCGGCGATACTGGCAAGGGCTTCACCGGTCTGGTGAACTCCTCAACCCCGACCGCCACCACGGCGCCGACGGACGGCACGGGCTCGGCCACGACTTTCGTGTCCAAGACCCCGGACCAGATCCTCCGTGACATCAATGGCCAACTGACCGGCATCTTCACCGGCACGCTGGGCGCGGAGATCGCGGACACTCTGCTCCTGCCGTATTCGGTGCTGCTCGACCTTTCGACGCGACGCATCGATGCGGTGAACCAGACCACGATCCTGGAATGGATCGAGCGGAACAACATCTACACCCGCACCACCGGCGGGCAGTTGCTGATCCGCGGCGTCTTCGGCTTCCTCGATACGGCCGGCGCGGGCAGCACCAAGCGCATGGTCGCGTATCGCCGGAGCCCGGAAGTGCTGAAGTTCCACATGCCGATGCCGTTCCGGTTCCTACCGGCATGGCAGACCGGGCCGATCAAGTTCGACGTGCCTGGCATTTTCCGCCTCGGCGGCGTCGATATCCGCCGGCCGAAGTCGGTCCGCTATCTCGACGGGATCTAAGGAGGCGATGATGAAGGTAACGAACACTCAGCAGGGGCCGCGCGGCCTCAACACCCTCGATGGGGCCGTTCTGGTCGATCCCGGCCAGGCGGTGGAGGTCAAGCTGTCTGACGCCGAACTGAATGTGGCGAAAGCCACTGGCTGGTTCAGCTTCGAAGGCAGCGGCAAGGCAAAGGCGGCCGAGGATGACACGGCCAAGGCTGTTCATCACGGCGGCGGCAAGTTCAATGTCGTGAGGGGCGATAAAACGCTTCTGTCCGGCCTCAACAAGGCCGATGCGGACGCCTTTAATGCCATGAGCGACGAGGACAAGGCCGCTTACATCGAAGCGTCGAAGGGCGCCTGAGACTATGGCCGGCTACGGTGACGACGAAGGCTTCACGGCCTATGCAGCCGCAGCCGGCTATACTGTGCCCGCTGGCAGCATCCCCGGTGCGCGCCAGCGCGGCAGCATCTACATCGACGGGACGTATGGCGCACGCTTCCCTGGCCAGCCGACAGGCGGCGTGGAGCAAGAGCGGGCATGGCCCCGTACCGGTGCCACGGTCTATGGTGCAACCCTCGCCTCCGATCTTGTCCCCCAGCGGGTGATCGATGCCTCCTATGAAGCGGCGTATCTGGAACTGAAGAAGCCGGGCTCGTTGTCCGTTTCCTTCGATCCGGCCCGGAAAGTGAAACGGCAGAAGGTCGAGGGTATCGAGCGCGAATTCTTCGAGCCCGGCGACAGCGGCAACATCTTCGCGCCTGACGCCCCGGTTGCTACCATCATTGAGGGACTGCTCGCGCCGCTGATCGGCCCGGTGTACGGGCAGCCCGCCATCATGGTGGTATGACGTGGCCGGCTTCTATGACGAGATGGCCGATATGGTCTCGGAGCTTCTCCAGCCAGACGCCGACGGCGGGCTAGGGCAGGGCTTGGTCCAATTGAAGCGCGAGACGCCAGGCGCGGTCGATCCGGACCAGCCATGGATTCCGGTCGAGCCGACGGTGCAGACCTGGGTGCTCAATGCCGTGCTGAAGCGCCTGCATCAGCGCTACGAGAACAGCGTCTTGATCGTCGAGACTGGCGATATGGTGACGTTTGCGGTTGCGGGTGTCGTGCCCGAGATCACCGATTCTATTGTGATCAATGGCGCCGACCGGGCCATTACGAACCTGACGCCTATTCCGCCGGCGGGGACGGTGGTGGCGTGGAAGGTGTGGTGCGCGGGCTAGGCAACAAGATAGATGTTGATCGCGGTCATAAGCGCTACGGCAACGGTTAAGACGGTGATCGCAACTGTCATGTCCCGAACCTGCTTCGTGAACTCGATCATTCGCTGGTTCTGAGCGTCCGTCTCGCGTCGGGCGATCTCCTCGCGGATGAAGTTGAGGCCAATCTGCACATTTGGCGTGGTGAGATCATATTGTTTCGTCAACTCATCAATGCTCATCGCCTTCAGGTCGGCGAACTTCATCCCGTGCATCGTCCCCTCCAATCGGTGTCCCCATGCTGAAACGCCTATCACCGCGCGAGCGTTTCGAACAGCTTGTCGCCGACTTGATGCCAAAGCTTCGCCAAGCCTTCCTCGAAGCGATCGACGACATCACGACCAACATCGTCCTGCGCCGGATCGTGGAGCGCCTTGAGCGCGGCGACATCAACGGTGCCATCAGCGCGATGGACCTGGACCCTGCCGCCTTCAGGCCCCTGGACGAGGCGATCCGCGCGGCATTCAACGGCGGCGGCGTTGCGACGGTAGACGCTATGCCGACGCTGCGAGACCCGAGCGGGCATAGGATCGTGGTTCGCTGGGATGCCAGGAACTTGGCTGCCGAGCAGTGGGTGAGGGATCACTCGGCGCAACTCGTCACCGGCATCGTGCAAGACCAGACCATTGCCATCCGGACAGCCTTAGAGACAGGCTTGGCGCGCGGTGACAATCCCACCAAGACGGCTGTTTCGGTGGTCGGGCGCGTCTCGACCGTCACTGGTAGGCGCGAAGGAGGTCTGATCGGGCTCACCACAGTCCAGGGCGAATATGTTGCCCGAGCACGCCAGGAACTGCTTTCTGGTGAGCCCGACCAGTTGCGGGCCTATCTGAACCGGCAGTGCCGCGACAAACGGTTTGATCGGACAATCACAGCTGCAATCCGAGATGGTAAACCAATCCCTACCGACCTGGTGACGCGGATCACCGGCCGATATGCAGACGGGCTACTAAAGCTCCGGGCCGATACGATCGGTCTGCATGAAACCTTCGCCGCTCTGGGCGCATCAAAGGACATCGCCTTCCGCCAGCAGATCGAGAAGGGCAGTCTTCGCGCCGATGTGGTCACGAAAGGCTGGCGGCACACCCCGCAGAAGCACGGCCGGGAACAGCACGAGGCGATGCAGGGGCAGGTGGTAGCGTTCGATCAGCCCTTCACCGCGCCGGATGGGACATCAATACCATACCCGCATGCGCCCGGCGTTCCGACCAGGCACACGCTGGGATGCAAGTGTTTCGCCGAATACAAGGTCGATTTCGTCGCCCAGTTGGTGCGGTAATGGCCTCGTTCGCTGCCACCGTCGGAGCATGGGCGGCCAAGGTGCCGGTCGCTCTGGAGATCGTGTTCAAGGAAAGCGCGCAGGAACTGGTCAGCCAGATGGACCAGCTTGTCGCTGACGAGATCTACGACAAGCCGGCGACGCCGGGATACAAGCGTACCGGCTTCCTCCGTGCCTCGCTGATGGCGTCGACCACAGCCATGCCGACGCTGAGTCGAGAAAACCCAGGCGCACCGGTGCCCGCTGACCTCGGCGACGTGATCCTTGTCATCAACGGCGCCGATCTCGGCGACACGCTCTACCTCGGCTACACGGCGAACTATGCCGCCTACGTCCACTATGGCGCCAACGGCAGGACGCCGCGCCCTTGGGTGACGATGGTGGCGCAACGTTGGGTTATGATCGTCGAGGCCAAGGCGGCTGAAGTGAAGCGCAGGCTGGGGCTTTGACATGCCGAGTATCGAGACCAGCATTTGGCTCGCCTTGAAAGGGCGGGTCGCCGCTCTCACGCTTTCGCCGGTGTTGCCGATCGCGTGGCCGAATGAGGATTTCACCAAGCCGATCACCGGCTATCTCCGCGTCACACATGTTCCGAACGTCAACCGCAGAATCATGATCGGCTCGGCCGAGCCACACCAGCGCCTCGGCCTTCTGCAGGTCGACCTGTTCGCCAAGAAGAACCAGGACGCATCGGTCGCGGCCGAGATAGCAGGGCAGGTCGCGGCTTGGTTCCCGAACGATCTTCGCATGACCTACGGCGCGGTATCGGTTCGGGTCTTGGCGGCTCCGGTTGTGGCCCAGGCCATCGCCGATGACACCCATTGGCTTGTGCCGGTGAGCGTCGAATACGAGTGCTTCGCCTAATCGCCCTTCGGCAAGGCATCCCCACAAACCAGAAAGGAGATAGGCGATGCCTATCAAAGTGTCTCCTGTGGCGGGCAGCCGCTTCTATATCGGTTCGGCCCCGGTGGATGTTCCCGACGTCGATGTCACCGAAGCCGATTTTGCCGCGGTGACGTGGATTGAGGTCGGCCAGTACGAGACCATGGGCAATTCCGGTGACTCGGCCCAAGGCAATACGGTCAACCTGCTCAACCGACGCCGCACCTACAATTGGAAGGGTTCGCGCCAGGCGCCGCAGCGGTCCGACAATTTCGCCCTCAACACGAACGATCCCGGCCAGCTTGCCATGATCGCGGCGGAGGCGACGGACTTCAACTATCCGTTCAAGGTCGAGCTCAATGGTGCCCCGATCCCGAAGTCGGCCGCCGCAACAATCACCATTGCCTCGCCCGGCGTCGTGACGTGGACCGGTCATGGTCTTGCCGTGAACACAGGCGTCAAATTCTCGACGACCGGCGCACTGCCGACGGGCTTGACGGCCGGCACGACCTACTACGTCAAGACCGTACTTGATGCGGACACTTTCACACTGTCCGCCACCAAGGGCGGAACCGTGATTGCCACGACCGGCACCCAAGCCGGCGTCCACACTGCAACCACCGTCCCGGCTGGCCCGCAGCGGCTTTTCATGGGCCAGGTTGCCGGCGCCGAAGAAGGCATGGGCGGCGCCAACAATGCCCAGATGCTGAACTGCACCGTGCTGCCCAACACCAACTATGTCCGCGTGGCGGCGCTCGGTTAAGGAGGCGAAGATGAAGATCACGAACATCGGCAAAGAGGCACATAAGCTGTCTCACAACGGGCAGGAGCACCTCCTGGCACCCGGCAACTTCGTTGAGATCGAACTGACCAAAGCGGAAGCGGCCGCCATTCCTGCGCCGTTCGAAGCCACGGGCACGCCGATCAAAGCACCCAAGGTTGATCTGGAGAAAAAGGCATGAGCAAGCCAGCATTGGGCGCCGGCAACGTCGAGATCGTACTCGATGGCGAGACCGTGGTACTCCGTCCATCGTTGATGGCGGCGCAGACCATTTCCCGCCAGAGCGGCGGCATTTCCAGCGCAGTCCGAGCCGTCAGCAATTTCGACTTCGACGTGATTGTGTCAGTCGTGACGCTTGGCCTTGGCGCCACGGGTCTTGATGCCAAGCCCATTCCCGAAAAGGTGTGGCGGACGGGCCTGACCGATCTCGTTGGGCCGATCTCAACCTACCTGACTATCATCGCTAATGGTGGGCGTCCGATGTCGGGAGGAGAGGAAGCAGCGGACCCTCAGAAGTCCGCGTAAGCCTCGCCGAATATTACGACGATCTGGCTGAGAAAGCCTTGGGCTGGCTCGGCTGGACCGAAGAGCAGGCATTGCGGGCCGACGTGAATGCAATCATCTGCGGGCTCAATGGACGCGGCGACATGATCAGTTCCGTCCTTCGCGCCGTGTTCGGCGAAGACCCAACGCCCGAAATCGAGATCACCGCTCAACCGATCACCGAGGACTACTTCGATGCTATGTTCGCGGTGCAATGAGGTGATGCGGTGACCGTTGCTGATCTTGGCTTGCGGGTCGATTCGTCTCAAGCCGTAACGGCAGAGACGAACCTCGATAAACTGACGGCTGCATCGGCAAAGGCTGAGGCTGCACAGAAGCGGCTTCAGGCTGCGTCCGCTGGGTCCAATGCGGCGCTGGGCAAAATCGCGGCTGGCGTCGACCAAGCCAACGCAACGCTGCTCAAGCTGGCTGCCATTGCGGAAGGCAGCAATGCGTCCTTGGTCAAGCTCGTAGCTACAGCCGAGAAGACGAACACGACACTGGCCGGCATGGGCTCAAAGTCCACCGAGGTCGTAGCTGGCATCGGTCGAGTGGCGCCGGCGGCCGATAAGTCGACCAAGGCGCTGAACGACAATGCCAACGCGGCTCGGCTAACATCAAACCAGATGTTGAACCTGTCTAGGCAGGGCAACGACGTCATCACGATGTTCGCGCTGGGCGCGTCGCCGATGCAGATATTTGCCTCGCAGGCCGGCCAAGTCTATGACGCGCTGGAGCAGGGGCCGGGTGGTATCAAGGGGTCTCTTGCCGCTGTCGGGAATGCCGCGAAAGCGGCTGGGCAGGCCGTTCTTGCCTTCATGACGACGCCAGCAGGCATCGCCGCAACAGTAGGGGTGGCGGCTGTCGCCGGCCTCGCGACCTACATCATCTCTACCAAGCAGCAGGTGAAAGATCTCGATGTCCTGTTGAAGGAACACGATGCCATTCTTCGTGGCATTGGCGACAGCTATGGTTTTATCGCCACCAAGGCCAAGGACGCGTTTGCGCCGAGTGTCAACGGGCTCCAGCTTCAGTCCTCGGCCACGCAATCGGGGCTTAAAATTCAGATCGCAAACCTGACGCAAGCCGCGATGGGTGACCTGGGCGCAGGCAGCGCGGGCGGAGGCTACCATTTTTCGCCAACGACCGAGTTCAAGCCCTTTGCGGATGCCATCGCCTACCTCCAGAGAACCGCACAGTCAGGCACGGCGGATATCATCGGCTTCCGCAAAATGGTCGAGGACCGTTGGGCACTCGAACCCAACAATGTCGCGCTGACGACGGCTGCTGGCAAACTGAGGGATATGACCAAAGACGCTGATGCGGCGGCTCGTGCGCTGAAGCAGTTGCAACTCGCGCAGGACGATCTGCGCAAAAGCCTTGGCCCGGGGGGCATTCCCCTTCGTGGTGGCGCGTTGAGCACCGAACACATGGGGTCGTTTGATCAGTATCAGGCTGCCGGTGCAGTTTCCGCCTCACGCGCGCAACAGGCTTTTGATGCACAGCGGCAGGGGATATATGCCCGCTCACCGGCAGAACTGGCCGCAGCGGCGCGCGCCCAGGCTGGCGCTCAGTACAACGACAATGAAAACCCGGCAGAGCGCGCCCGCCGCATCGACATGGCAGGCCAGCAGGCCGCGCTTGCCGCACAGCATGCCTTGGACGAGGCGCAAAAGGACCGGAAGCGCTCCCTCGACGCGACGCTGGCCTCGCAGCAACTCGACCTTGACTTGATCGGCAAGACGGCCGGCGCGGCTGAAGCCATGCGGATGCAGTTCCAACTGACCCAGCAGCTTCGCGAGGAGGCGGCGCGCAACAATGTCCCTGTCGATCAACAGGAACTGGAGCTGATCAAGCAGAAGGCTGAGGCCTACGGGAAGATGGCCGACCAGATCGCGCGGGCGCAGTTGGGCAATGATCTGGCGTTTGAGCGCTCGCAGCAATTTCTGTCGGCAGGCGACCAGCAAATCGCGTCGCGCCTCCGCAACACTGGCATCGGCATGGATTCTCCTGAAGCCCAGCAGATGCGTGACGCCACTAAGTTCGCCGATGCGAAAGGGTTGGCAGTCGGGTTCCTGTCCGGCTTCAAATCGGAACTGTTGAACAGCGGTGGCAACATCGGCAAAGCGCTGGGCACCTCGATCCTGAATGCTCTGACCAACTCGATGGACAAGACGTGGAGCAATATTTTCGACCGTTTGGCGACGGCGTTCGCTTCGGCACTGACGGGGCAAATGCCCGGCAATAGTGGTCTAGCATCGGCGGGAACCAGCGTGGTCGGCTCCCTTCTTGGTGGTGCGAACGACAACTATGCGCCCGGCGCCGTCACGCGCGCGCCGCTCGCGGCGCTCGGCGGCAACATGTCGGCGTATGCAGCGGCAATCCGTTCCATCGAAAGCGCTGGTAGTGGCGGCTATTCGGCGCTCGGCCCGGTCCTCAAGAACGGCAACCAAGCGCTCGGCGCCTATCAGGTGATGAAGAGCAACTTGCCTTCATGGTCGAAAGAGACCTTCGGCGACGTGATGTCGCCTAATGACTTCCTGTCCAATCCTGGCGCGCAGGACGCTATTTTCGAAAAGCAGTTCGGCAAATACCTGTCGAAGTATGGCAACCTGCAGGATGCCGCGTCGGCATGGTTCACCGGCGGTCCGCTTTCGACTGGGGCCAGCGCCAAGGATGTGCTGGGCACTACCGGCTCTGTCTATGTCGACAAGTTCAACGCTGCCGTGGCGAAGGCGTCTGACAGTCTCGGCGGTCTCGACAGCACCGTGACCAACACCGTTCAGAGCTTGGCCGGCGGCCTTGGCGCGAAGGGCCGTCTCGCCTCAATCCTCGACGGTCTGAAGCCGGAGAATTTCAAGGCGAACACCACGCTGTCGGATATCCTCGGGTATTCCGGCGGCGGAGCCTCGTCTGGCTCTTCTGGCGGCGGCTTCCTCGGCACACTGCTAGGCTTCCTTCCTAAGCTGTTTGGTTTCGCAGACGGCACCGAGAGCGCGCCGGCTGGCTGGGCGTGGGTCGGCGAACGGGGTCCCGAGCTGCGCAAGCTGCGCGCCGGCGATGTCATTCGAAGCAACCCGCGCTCGATGCAGATGGCGCAGAACAACAACAGTACGCCTGTGACGCCGAAAATCGACCTTCATGTCACCGTCGTCGGAGGCTCGGGCGATGAGCATATCCGCACGTTGTCCAGGCAGGGCGCGCAGGAGGCGATCAGCGAGTATCACCAGGGCCAGATCAGCGGCGGCTTTGGCGAGACGCAGCGGCGCTACGCGTCGCAGAAGGGTTGAGCGATGGGGCGCTACACCGATCTCCCCACTCTGGACATCGACTTCCTGAAGCCTACGAAAATGTCATTCGATACCAAGGGTGGCGGTTTCGAAGGTGGCCGCAATGGTCTTGGGGAATCTGTCACTATCGAGACCAGCGGCGGCGGGGTTCTGGTCGGCTCCTATGGCGGCTGCGTGGTGACTGATCGGGAACAGCACGAATACGTCAACTGGGTCGCAGCGCGAATGAACAGTTCGATCCGGTTCATGAACGTGCCGATCCTGTCGGACTGGATGGGGCCTTTCCCCGTCGTGAAGGGCATTCCTCAATCGACTATCAGCGGCATCCCGCACTCAGACGGAGCGCTGTTTTCCGATGGCGCCGGGTACAGCCAGGCGACGGTGATCGCCAATATGGATGCCGCCGCGCTCAATGCCGGAAAGATCACGCTTCGAATCTATGGCGCCGCCCGCAATCTGCGCTGGTCTGACTGGTTCTCGATCTACCATCCAAACAAGGGTTGGCGCGCCTATCGAAATTGGGATCACACGGACCCTGTTCCAGCCTTTGAGACAATCGATGGCGTGGCGCGCGCCGGCCAACGCTACACGCTGTCGCTCGATCGTCCGCTGCGTGAGGCGGTGATCCAGGGAACCCGGGTCGAATTCGCGCGCCCGCGCTGCGTCATGAAGTTCCCCGCCAGTTTCTCGCTGGCATGGGAAGCGGAAGGTTGGTGGCAGTCGTCGCCGACATTGCAATTCGTCGAGGGTTTCTAAGCCATGGCGTGGCAAGATCTCGTCGGCTCCTACACCCTGCAGTATGTGCCGCAATCCGTTCTCGAGCGGATGGCGTCGAGCCATATGCTCGGCATCTTCTTTCGGCTCGATACGGATCCGGGCCTGCACATCTGGGCCGGTGTCAACGACATCCCGGCCGGCTTCGACAGCCTCGACGAGGACGGCACCGTCTATCTCGGCGGCGGCCGGCTGCTCAACATCCCGACGCTCGAGGTGTTGGTCAACGGCCAGAGCTCGAGCGTTGAATTCGGCATTTCCGGCATCGACCCGGAAACGGCGGCCAATGTGCTGGACACCATGCCGGATGTTCGCGGCAAAGACCTGAAGATCGGCATCACCACGCTCGACGACTACTACCAGCCTACGAGCCCAATCATCGCACTATGGACCGGGACGGCATCGCATCCGACGGAATCGAGCCCGGCAGTGTCCGGCACTGAAAATCCGACGACGACGATCACCCTGGCCACGGTATCTGGCAACAACACCAGGTCGCGAGCCTCGCTCTCCCTCTGGTCAGGGCCGCACCAGAAGGCGTTGTATCCGACCGACAAATTCTGCGACGGCACCGCGCGCCTTGCGCGCGGCGTCGCACCGGCCTGGCCGAACTACTGAGGCATTCGATGACGCTGGAAGAATATATCCGGCTGCCGCATCGCTGGCAGTGGGGCTACACCGACTGCACGCTGTTCGCGGCCGACTGGGTTGTCGCCTCGACGGGCAAGGATCCGGGTGCCGAATTGCGCGGCACCTATTTCGATGCGGATGCAGCTGCAGCCATCCTGCGCGCCTCTGGCGGCGCCGAGCGGCTTGTTGGCGGCAAACTTTCGGCTCTCGGCTTCCGTCGCGTGCAGACGCCGCTCGACGGCGATATCGGCATGGTTCTGGCCATGACCGGGTACGACGCCGCCGGCGCCAGGGTGAAGGAAATCCCGGCCATCCGCTTCGGCCCGCTCTGGGCGGTCATGTCGGCGCGCGGCGTCATGGTCAAACATCTCGATTGGACTGGCGTGGCATGGCGCATAGCGTGAACCCGTTCGACGATGCGCTGCGCCAGGCGCTGGCCAAGGCGTCGCGCCGGGGAACCTATAACGCCGGCATCGGCGCCTTCGAAACGGCGACGACGCAGGAGATCATCGCCGAGGGCTGGAGTGGCGAATATCGCTGGCCGGTCCACCGCGACCCGATCTTCACGCCAATCTTCACAGCCATTCTGGGCAGCGGCGGTTTCTCGCTCTTCGGTGCGACCATCTCCTACGCGGCAATCGCCTCGGCGATCGTCACCACGGCCATCGTCGCTGGCGTGCAATATCTGCTGACGCCGAAGCCGCCGAAACCGGAGGACGGTCGCGCGCCGCTGACGCAGCCCATTCCCTACCGCTTCTGGGGCGTGGGCGAGGCGCGGTTGGCCGGCGCCATGATGCTGTGGGAAGCGATCGACAACAACATGTACTCGGTCCAGGCGATCGTCGGCCATCGCATCAACGCCTATACCGGCTACTACCTGAACGACGACAAGGTCTCGCTGATCGCTGGCGGTCGCGTCCAGTCCCCCGGCGGCGGCCGCTACGGTGACAACAGCGATCTTGTCTATATCTTCACCCGCCTCGGCCTGGTGCCTGAAACGTCGATCGCCGCTTCTTTTGCTTCTTCGAGCCTGATCGGCCAAGGCATCTGGACGAACAATCATCGTGGCGACGGGCAGGCTTCGGTCGGCATGGGCTGCGTCAGTCCCGGGGCCGACAGCTTCCTGAAGTGTTTCCCCTATGGCAAGCCGGCGCTGTCGGTTGTTGCCGAGCTTGCACTGTGCTGGGATTTTCGCAAGCCTTCGCAGAATCCTGAAGACCCGTCGACCTGGGCTTTCACCCGCAATCCGATCCTCCATCTCGCTTGGCACGAGTGCTTCAATCCTTTCGGAACCAAGCGTGATTTTCGCAAGGCGCTGCTGCCTGTGCTCGACATGTGGCAGGAGGAAGCCGATGTCTGTGATGAGGACGTGCCGCGGGCTTCCGGCGGCACCGAAAAGCGCTATGAATGCGGCGGCTTCGACACCACCGAGCACGATCCGAAAAGCGGCACCAACGCCATCCTGGCGACATGCGACGGCTGGATGTGCGAGCGCGGCGATGGCGCCTTGCTCGTCGTCGCCGGCAAGTTCCGCGAAAAATATGTCGCCACGCTGACCGATGCCGACATCGTCGGCCACACCGTGCAGCATGACGTACTGCCGGAAGAAGAGGTCAATCGCTTCATCCCGAAATTCACCTATCCGGCGACCGACTATACGACGACTGATACCGACTATTTCGACGATACGCCGGCGCAGCTTTCGGCCGGCCGGCCGCTGCCGCAGGAGGGCAATTACATCTGGTGCCAGCAATGGCGGCAGGCGCGCCGGTTGGGCAAGCGGGAATTCGGCCGGATGCGCGAGAAGAAGCGCGGCACCCTCGACGTCAGGTTCACGGGCATCAACGCCATTTATGCGCCATGGACGCGCCTGGCGACGCCAAAACGCATACCGTCGATGGACGGAAAAGTGATTTCTAACAGGCGGTCGGCGCTTTCGGTATCGCGTGGCGGCTTTCAAATGACTTGGATCAAGATGCCGGGTACCGGGCCGGAAATCGACGACTGGGACCCGACGCTCGACGAGGGATCAGCGCCGCCTGTGCCGCCCAAGCCGGTCTCTGACGGCATTCCGACCCCGATCATCGACACAGCGGTTGCAGTCTCCGGTGGCGGCAGCATTTACATCCGCGTCGTGCTGATCGATCCGAACCGGATCGATGTCACGCCGGTCGTTCACTACAGGATAACGGATGTCGGCGGAGGCGTTCCCGGTGCATGGGTGGAGCAGAAGTTCCCGGGCGTGACGCCGTCAGGCGGTCTCATTGCCCTCAACACGAATCCAGTGCCGGCCAACACCTCGATCGACGTCCAGGCCGTCTATATCGGAACCAATAACAGCTATGGCACGTGGACTAGCACGGTAACGTTGGTCTCCACGGTCGACACGACGCCGCCCGGGGCGGTCACCAGCGTTGTCGCCACGGGCGGCGTCGGCCAGGTCGCGCTGACCTGGAACACGCCGAATTTCGGCAACTATGTCGCCACCAACATCAGGCGCAATACGGTCAACAATGAAGGCACCGCGACTGTCGTTCGCACCGAATATGGCGCGCCGTCATCGGCCGATGCCTGGACGGACACCGGGCGCGCGGCCGGAACCTACTACTACTGGCTGCGCTCGGCGAACGCATCCGGTGTCGAGAGCACCACAAGCGTCGCCACCGGGCCGAAAGTCGTGACCTAAAGCCCGATCGATCGGCTTCATCAAATCCGCAACGCATCGACCTCGGCGCTTCGCAAGGCCGGCTTCGATTGCGGCCGTCTGTTCGCGAAAAGGAAAACCATCCATGGCAGTCGTACCCTTCAACACGCTTTTCGCTGACGGTCCTGCCGGCAACCCGTACCAGCCGCCGAAGCAAGACCTTCGCGACACTTTCAATGATCTGAATAGACGGATCAGCACTGTCAGTGACTCGGTCCACTACTCGACCGAATACGGCTTTGTCGATGACGGTGTGGCCGGCGTTAACACCGGCACCAACAACGACGCCGCTTGGGCTGCGGCAAAGGCGGCTCTCACGAATGGCGAAATCCTTGTCATGGTCCGGCAGAACACGGGCGTGTTCTACTTTGCGACGACGAGTGATTTTACCGGCATCCCGATCGATGCCACGAGCAATCCGACTTTCAATGGACCGAACGTCTACAACGACCGAACGGCAGCGGAGGTTACGGCGGGCGGGCCGCCCATTACGGTTGTCGGGACCGGCAGGCTTACCTCGATCAGTACATCGCTGAACGTCATCTATCGCCGGCATGCGGAGCCGGTGGCAAAAAATGATTTCCTCACGGATGGCGACGTGGCCTACGAAGAGCCGACCGTTGTCGATATGTCCGGCGCGGCCGTCACCATGCTCAAATATGCATGGCCCAATGGCAACACCACATCAGCCACGTCGACCGGTATTACCAAGGCAACCAACACGATTACCATCAACCGGGCGACAGCGGACAATTCGGTGCTGATGTTCGCTGGCGTCGTGCCCGAGCCTACTTGCCAGTATACCTGGGTAGTCGGGACAAACACAAATGATGTACCCTTCGCAGTGCTTGCGTTCGATGGCGGCTACCATGCGGTCTATGCTGCGATTGCGTCGCAGGCTACCCACAAGAAACTCACCGCTGCGAGCACCTTCACCGAAACTTCCATTGCAAATCTTGGGTCCGGCGGTATTCCTGAAGCGGCTTACACGTTTGCAGGTGCTTCCGTAACGATCGACCTTCTTACTCCGACCAAATACCAGATTGGTATCAACGGTGTTGTGATTGCGGAAGGCGAACTCCCTTCTCCGGCCGTGTACATCGGTCCTGGTCTATATTTTGGTCCTGCTCAGGGAGGCTCTTCGGTCTTCTTGAATATGACCAAGACCAAGAACCCGACCAGGATGGCCCCTCGTCCTGTTCGGGCAATGTTCGTTGGTGACAGCAAGATGGATCCGGTTTTCCAAGGATGGCCCGATGATATCGCTCGGATCATGCAGGGGTCCATGGGAACCCAATGGGAATTCACCAAAAACATCGCGGTGGCCGGTGAGACTTTGGCGCAACAAAAGGTTCGGATACTTGCTGAAAACATGTCCGGTTACTCTGACGTGTTCATCAGTCTTGGCACCAACGACGCGCAGGGTCTGACATCTCAAGCCACGTTCGCTTCCGACCTGGCCCTCATACTAAATCAGGCGCTGAGCTTAGGCGCCCGCGCAACCGTCCTGCTCACTCCCGCATTTTACAGCAGGGCCGATGCGGCTGCTGTAACCGGGTTCCCTAGCCAAGGCCAAAACTCAACGAACGGCCAGGCGGTACCAGCCTATAGGGAGGTAATTCGCAGAGTGGTCGCCACATATCGCGATGGGGGCAGCAAGGTAGCGATCGTTGATGCCGGAAAGATTTGCGGCCCATCCATGGCGGCATATCTGACGTGGGCTGTGGCGGGTAGTCGCGTGGATACCAATGTTTTTGACAACATTCATGAGGGCCGCGCAGCTCGCAACAAGATCGCTCAGGCTTGCGCGCGTGCGGCGTTCGGTCTGGCTACCCCGAGGCGCACGCGGGCTTACCCGATCACCGCAATTCCGGCCTCATGGTACACGAACAACTGGGGCGCACTGACAGCACCGGTGTTCTGGATAGACGAGCGCGGCTATAAGCACATTGACGGCATCATCTCCAATGCCGCTGGTGCAAACCTTGCGGATGGAACCCAGGTTCTGCAGCTCCCCACCTACATGCGGCCGAATCGATCTATCTGGCTTCCCACGGTCACGCAGAAACTGAATACCCAAGGCTGGATCGAAATCCTGACAACTGGCGTCGTCAACATCTACGGTGTCGATGCCACAAACAAGTTCATGCGGCTGTCAGACGCCCATTGGGAATGAAGGCTCACCAGTGTTGTGTCCAACTTCCAACCCATGTAGGGGCATGGGCATGGATCAGACGACGATACAAGCCGAGACGACGATACAGGCGGCGGCGCCACCTGAACGCTTCCCCTATCTCAGCGCACTACGCGGGCTGGCGGCTCTCTGGGTTATCGCGGTCCACGTTGCCCATATGCCGACGCCTCGTATGAAGTTGCCCGCTTGGTTTGAAGTCTATGTTGCTAGCGGCGTTTGGGGCGTCCAGCTGTTTTTCGTGGTCAGCACATTTTCGCTTTGTCTCATGCAGCCAAGCCACGCTGGAGAGCGGCGGCCGCTCTTGGGTTTTGCTTTGCGTCGCTTCTTCCGCATTGCGCCGCTTTTTTATCTCCTGATCGGGGTCACGCTGCTCTCCCTCATCCAGCCGGTCACAAACATTTTCAATTTCAATCCTGCCGGCTTCTCCATCAATGCCAGAACGATCCTCTCGAACGTGACTTTCACCTTCAACCTGGTGCCCGGATATGGCCACCAGACATCATTGGTCCTTGCCGGTTGGACGATTGGCACAGAGATGATGTTCTACCTGATCTTTCCGTTCGTGTACGCCCACGCCAAGAGCGTATGGTTGGCTACGACCGCAATGCTCATCAGCCTCGTGGTGGCGAAGCTCTTCTCCATGACGGTGGCGCTTTTCACAGCGGACCCTGCCAGCTACCAGAAGTATTCGATCTTTCACCATCTGCCGGTTTTCATGTTCGGCTTTGTCGCCTTCTGGGCATTGCCCTTGCTCAAAGATCGGCCGAACAGCAGGCAGATAGGTGCCGCGTTGCTGGCGTCTGTCCCGGTGCAGTTCTATGCAGTTTCAGGGGGCACGGTGCCATTCATCGAGCCTGCCCATTGGTTGGGCGTCATGTTTGCCTGTCTACTCGTTGGTCTTGCTCTTTGCCCGATCCGCATTCTTGTCAACAAAGCCACGGTATGGATCGGGGACATCAGCTACTCCGTCTACCTCGTTCACAGCCTGATCATCGTTGCGCTTTTCCCGATCTATAGTCAGATACAGGCGTCAGCGGGAGGAAGGATAGCAGCATTTGTCCCCTGCTTTGTGCTGACACTGGCGTGTGTTCTTCCGGTGGCCGCTATGACCTATTATGGCTTTGAGAAGCCCATCAACATATGGGGCAAGCGTCTTGCCTCAAAAGCTGCCGGCAGGGAGCGGGTGCTGGTCGACGCCTGATTGGTAGAGGCCGGTTCCGCCTAATCCGTCTTCCGCAGCGCATCCCGAGCTAACTCGGCATCGCCGTGCTGACCGCTCTTCATCACAACCCAGATGGCTTCGGCCTTCACTAGCCGGCCCCCGTCGTAGGTGTTGATCTCGGATGTCCGCAAGGCCTTGGCCTGCATGCTGGCGCTGGCTTTGGCCCATGGCAGGCTGAGATAGGTTAAGTCCCCCGTTGGCCCATCATTGTCAGCGGCAGGCCCGCTGAGGTCCAGCGGGATTTCATCCGGCAGCTCGTCATTGTCCGGCTTCCTCGCCATCTCATCGGCCTCCTCTGGGGCCGCCGACCATACCCAAAATCTGCAACCAGACAACCTGCCCCGATAGGGCGGAAAGGACCACCCATGACTGTTTCCCGCGAGAAGGAATCGCTTGCCCGCGTGCTGGCGCATGAGGGAGGGTATGCGAACCATCCGAAGGACCCCGGCGGTCCGACGATGAAGGGCGTTACCCAGCGCGTCTATGACGGCTATCGCCGCGGCAAAGGGCAGGCGACGCGGCCTGTACAGGGCATCACAAACGACGAGCTGTTCGAAATCTATGACCGGCAGTATTGGGACGCTGTGCAGGGTGATGCGCTGCCGGCCGGCGTCGACTATGTCGTGTTCGACGGCGCGGTGAACTCCGGCCCCGGCCGCTCGATCATGTGGCTTCAGCACGCGCTCCGCCCTGCCTATACCGGGCGCATCGACGGTGTGCTGGGCATGGGCACGCTGACCGCTCTCAAGGCCGACGGGAACAACGACGCGCTGATCGACCGCATCTGTGCCGCCCGCATGGCCTTCCTGCGTCGCCTCGGCACGTTCTCGACCTTCGGCAAGGGCTGGACGTCGCGCGTCGCCGAAGTGCGCGCCATCGGCCAGGCGTGGGCAACTGGCCAGGTGCCGCAGGCGGCCAGCTTCGTTGACGGCGGCCAGGCAAAGGCGTTCGCCGAGGATGCCACGCCGGCCCCGTCGACCGCGCCGGCCGACGCTGCGATCGGCGCCGGCATCGGCGGCGGCGGAATCGCCGGCACGCTACAGGATCTCCAGAACCAGCTGTCCCCGATGTCCTACGGCAGCGAGTTCATCATGAAGGTGGTCCTGGTGTTGGCGGTCATCAGCGCCGTGCTTCTGCTCGGCGGCGCCGGCTATCGCTGGTACGCCAACCGCAAGGCAAAGCACATCGCCGCGGCGCTGGGATCTGTGCCGGCATGACCTGGCTCATCACGCTGGTCGCCGGGTTGGTGGGCGTGCCGCGCCCGCTGACCGTCATCATCGCGTGGTTCGCAATCGCGGTCGCCGTCTCCGGTACGGTTTTGGGCGGCTACGAGCTCATCAAGCATTGGGGCGCCGACGAGGTCCGCGCCAAGATCGAGAAAGGAAATCAGGATGCGATCCACAAGGGCATCGACGCTCGCATGTCTCTTGACGAGTGCATTGACGCTGGCGGCGTGTACGACTTCGGACATCAGCGGTGTGGCGCCGCTACGCTCAGCCCTCGGTAACAGTCTTGCGGGCGCGCAGGGCAAGACCATCGCCGATCAGAACAAGATCGACCGCACCATGGCGCCGGGCTGCGCCGTGAAGCTCTACACCCGGCCTGAATGCAATCTGCATACCAAGGCCAGCGCCGAGCGCCGGGCCGAACTGAAATCATAGCAGGGCAGGGACGATGTCGACATCAGTAACGAAAAGCCTGGAGATGATGATCGGCGGCCTGCTGCAAGCCACCCAGGACATGCAGCGTGACATCACCGAGATCAGACGTGACATCAAGGACAGTGATGCGCGCGCTGCCCTGAGCTACGAGCAATCGGAACAACGCGCCGCCGCCAGCCGGGCGAAAATGTATCAGAAGACCGATGAGCTGGTTGAACGCGTGAGCTCCACCGAAAGCGCGGTAAGCCAGCTCAATGCAGACATGGCTAGCGTCAAGAAAGTGACGGCGGAAGTGACACGGTGGAAGCTAATGGGCCTTGGCGCGTTTGGTGCCACAGGTATGGCAGCTGCTGCGGTCGCCTCGCTAGTCACAGCATACTGGTCAGACATCTGGCGCGCGTTGCGAGGCGGGTGACTACTTCTCACACCCGATCCCATCGTGGTCGCCGTCTAGCTTGTTTGGATCGGGCCCAGTTTTCTTTACTGGCCAGCAACAACAGGATTGTTGCCTTCGCCCCGCCGCAGTCGGGATCGCCGCCGCCTTGTGAGGCTACGCCGCAATATCTGTTGAAGGCCGCGACTGCCCGTTCGCCATCCCAGTCGATGTGCCTGCTACGGCTATTCGGATTAGAGGGGCGACTGCCTGCAGGAGCATGTTGGCATTGCTTGTGTCATTCGCCGCCAGGGGGGCACTATTGTATTGGTTCAAGTAGTCGGCGGAGCAGCCCTAGATCGACAAGGCGCACAGGCCCGCCCAAGACAAGTAGAAACGCGTGAAGTTCCCCCATAGACTTAGGGGGCTGTGGGCCGGTGTTTGTTTGTTTTCGATTAATCATCAGTCACTGCCCACGCCGAGCGAACGCTCTTTTGCTTGTCCCCTGCATCACGCTACGAATAGAAGTATTTGATTCATACGCTGTACTTTCGCGGGTCGATGGAGTAGTTGGCGATTTTCGCAACGAGGTCGAGTGCTGATATGGCTAGAAAATGTTTGGTGCTTGGCGGCGGTGGTTTCATCGGCTCGAACATATGCCGGCGCCTCAGCGTTGAGGGCCTGGCGGTGACTGCATTTGGTCGCCGAAAAGGTGTTGCACCACTGCCACCTGAAGTCGCCTGGTTCGAAGGAGACTTCAGAGACAAGTTAGCGGTCACGTCAGCTCTGCAAAATCACGACACCGTCATCAACCTCGTTCATTCCACATGGCCGTCGACTGCAGATGCGGACATTGCGGCCGATATTCGCGACAGCATCATTCCCTCAGTCGAGCTGCTCGATGCCTGCGTCAAATCTGGAGTAAAGCGGCTAATCTATTTCTCCTCAGGAGGGACCGTCTATGGAGAAGTCGACGAGATCCCGATTAAGGAAGATAGTCCCACAAACCCCGTCGGGGCCTACGGCGTTTCGAAACTAATGATCGAGCACTATGTTCGACTGTACGAGCGCAAATACGGCCTGAACTGTTTCATCGTGCGGTTGGCCAATCCATTCGGGCCATGGCAGATTGAGGCGCACAATCAGGGATTGATTGCGTTTGCCGGACACCTGATTCAAAGCGACCGGCAAGTCACTGTTTACGGCGACGGCAGCGCTCGCCGCGACTATGTTTATGTCGAAGATGTCGCCGATTTCGCCGCCCGGCTCATCAATTACAACGGCGCCAAGCGCACCTTCAATGTCGGCGGAGGCGGCAATGGTCAATCGATCCTCGACGTCATTCATGCGATTGAAACATCGTTAAGGAAAAAGGCCACGATCAAACGCGAGCCATCAAGACCATTCGATGTACCATCCAACGTCCTGTCCATCGAGCGTGCCGAAAAGGAACTTGGTTGGAGGCCGGTGACGTCGTTCCTCGACGGGATTGATAACACCCTATCCTGGCAGCGAGAATTTTATGCCAGGCCGCGAACGCCCTGAAGGTGACAACCGGCCAACGCGGCAAGGAATCTGTCGGCGCTTGCCTAGCATACCACTGGCCCGCCGAGGCCGCCACTTGCGGCAGCAATATGGCGTCAGGTGCCGTCCACCATCAATTTATCTTTCCTAAAGTATTGCATGTAGAAGTCAGCAGCCCATGCTGACGGCAGCTTTGTACTCCCTTTCTCGTACAGACCCTCCTGAAAATAAAGCTCACCTCCACCGGTGATTTCGCCAGGCGGGTATTTCTTCAGCACGATAGTTGAACCGGCGTCGAACCGATGATCCCATATGTAATCAGTCTTCGTCCTGATCTCGAAGAATCTGGAGTAGTTGATGGCCAGCGGCCGAGCCGTCAGCAAAATGGACGGCACGACAGAGAGCAAAGCCGCGACGCATATTGCCTGATAGTTAGTGCTGGTGGCCGGACTGACGACGAAAAAAGTTGCAAGAAATCTAGCGGCAGCGACGATCGCTACCCACAGTAAAGCCTGCTCCATTGTTGAATGCCGACTGCAACATCCGCCACCGAACTGATAGTAGGTTATGAACAATACAAAAAATGCGGCACCAGCAGACGACAGAAACAAGAAAGAAGACAATATCCGATCACCATCGACGGCTTGAACCGTTCGAAAATAGAGGAATGAGCAAGTAAATAGCGCCAATTTAGGCACAAACCCAATGTAAATTTCGTTGGTTGTAAGAGATTCCTGGCCGACGGACCCGACAACATTATTTCCGTAAAACAGGGCATCGAGTACGAACTGCTTAATTGTCGCGAGCAGCGAGCTGGAAAAAACCCTTGCCGTCGCGGATCCCGCTGAGGCTTCGGCAGATAGGCTCAACCTTCCCATCATCAAATAATAGAAGACGACTCCGGAAACGATCAATGCAGGGACGAA
Source organism: Mesorhizobium sp. 43Arga (assembly GCF_053714255.1). NCBI lineage: Bacteria > Pseudomonadati > Pseudomonadota > Alphaproteobacteria > Hyphomicrobiales > Phyllobacteriaceae > Mesorhizobium > Mesorhizobium sp. 43Arga. Next base: position 296,418 of record NZ_JBSKBO010000002.1, on the reverse strand, counting down.
TATCGCTGCAACCAAGCCAGTTACCGGAGTAAAACGCCGCCTATATAAGGCCCAGTACGAAATCATGAGGAAGCTCACTATCCAGGCAAATGTCGCCCCAATCTCCGAAGAAAGAGCGCCAATTATGAGTGCGCCGACAGCCAGCCAAGCTTTTTGGGGAATCGAATGGTCTGTGAACAAGAAAACCGATGCAACAAAGAAGACGGCTGCGAGAGTTGGCATGTTTGGCAGCGCGGCTTGAACCCAGTAGAAGACCTCAGAATTGTTCCGACCGACAACGCTCAACAGCACGACTGCGGACGCGAGCACCAGGGGTATCGTTCTGTCAGAAGATGTTCTTTGAAAAAGGATTGGAACCAGCGCTGCCGCTATCATCGCTGCCCAGTTCGCGAAGAGAAAGACGCCGATGTGCCTTTTCCCAGTGACCTCAACCATGTGGTGATAGAGGTACGAGATCAACTCGGAAAACGGCCGCGGCGCCCAAGCGCTAAGCTCGTAAAGCAGCGCATTTATACCGTCGGTTCTGTAGACGTATCCGAAGTGAAACTCGTCGGGCTGCCAATGTCCGAGGGGCGTCAGGAGCAAAAAGGAAATTATCGACAAGGCGATCAACGTGATGGTGAAGCCATACGTGACCTTGTTGGTCAGACTATGTTGCATTTCGTGTTCCATCTCGTCGTGTCACCGCATATCCCCACCCAGGCTTTCGTGGGCTTGTAGACGATTGACTGAAGGGCCGAAAGGCGCTGCCGGACTTTTTTGCCTTAGCGGGTTGATCGCGGCATCACCGTTGCATAAATACCGTTTCCCGTTGCCCTCAGGTAGGTTCATGCCGTAGTCCGGGTAGGCTGCTGAACAATGCCGACACACGTCAGGCGGATCTGCAGGGACGTGAGCAAAAAAGGTTTGGAAATGGCCGGCAGCGAGTTCGATGCCTACAGGAAGACCTACGCAGACACCGTAAACAGCGCGATCTCGTTTTCTGGCCTCGATGTCGACTTTTTCACGCGCGCGAAAGCGGTCCGGCTGATCGATATCCTGAAAAAAGAAGTCGGGGCGCCGGATGGGCTGTCCGTTCTCGACGTGGGTTGCGGGATAGGGAACTACCACGGTATCTTGCGGGGCAAGGTCGGCCATCTGACAGGGGTCGATCCTTCTTCCGAATGCATCGCGGAGGCCGCGATAAGGAATCCCGATGTTGCCTATGCCGTGTCGGACGGCAACGTTCTTCCTTTCCCGGACGGCAAATTTGATGCGGCATACGCAATATGCGTTATGCATCATGTCCCCCCAGCCAAGTGGAAGCTCTTCGCTGAAGAACTGGCCCGCGTAACTCGCCCGGGTGGGATGGTACTGATATTTGAACATAATCCTTACAACCCTGTGACGAGGCGAATTGTCTCCAATTGCGCCTTTGATGAGGACGCTGTTCTACTCTCGAAAAAGCAGGTCATGAGGCACCTGGAAAATGCCGGCCTTCGCGATGTCGGCGGGCAATATATCCTCAATGTTCCGTCGATAGATGGCGCCTTGAGGCGGATAGATGATGCCATGGGATTTGTTCCCCTGGGAGCGCAGTATTACGCATCGGGCCGACGTTGAAGATTTCATTCGAGAGAGCTAGGCGGATCTCGACTTTCGCCATGGTGGGCTTCTTCAACACGGCCGTCTATTTCGCGCTGGCCAACATTCTTGCAAATTTTGGAGTGAGCGAAACGATGGCGGCCTATGTTGCCTACGGCGCTCTCATGCCGGTCTCGTTCATTGGCCACCGCAAGCTAACCTTCCTGTCAAAAGGCCAGCTCGGCATCGAATGGCTAAGATTCTGCATCGTGCAAATCACAAACATAACGATCATTTTTGTCGTAACGAACCTGTCCAGATCCGGCTATTTCGCGGGATGGCTGACATTTGCAATCATCAGCGTCCTTATTCCTATGCTAAACTTCCTGCTATTTCAGCTGTGGGTTTTTGCAGTACCGCGCCAAAAATCCGAGAACCGCTAAACTCTTTGAGTGGGCAACCGCACCTGGACTTTTGCTACCTTTTCTGGGTTTGAGAAATAGCGCTTAATGGCCCCGTCTGACGAGCGATCGATGAGGAAAAAGAGCGGCTTTCCATGCGCCCGAAGTACCAGCACGGAGAGAAATTCCAAGACGACAGCGATGAGCATCATAGTCAAGCCGCCGAAGAGAGCGATGGCCAGAATGAGGGATGTCCATCCCTTCGCCTCCACAACGGCTGGGAAGAGGAAGTGAACCAATATCAGGGCCACACCGCCAAGGAGTGCGGCAGTGCTGAACAAAACGCCGAAAATGCCGGCGAGGCGCAAGGGTTTTGCTCCTGCCGACATAATCATGCGCCTGGCATGGGAGACCAATTTGCTGAATCGGTACCCGCTGACCTTACCTTGAATGAACCGCTCGTCCTTTAGGCGCATCGAAACAGTATCGACACGCTGTGTGAACCACGAGAGTGCCATATCGAAATACGTATCGTGGCCGCATGCGGCAGCGGCAGCCCTGGCGATCTCCCCTCGCAATAATCGAAAACTGTTGAACATTCGGATATTCGGATTGCCGCTGGCTCGTTCAACGAAGGCTTTATATCCCCGCGACCCAAGGTCCCGTATCAGGCTCTGATGAACGGCACTTTCCGCGTTCGCGTACACGATGTCGCTTCCACGCTCCGCAACCATTCGGAAAAGATCGTTGACCGAACTTGGCGGATGCTGAAGGTCTTCATCGAGCGTGACGATCCAATCCCCAGTCGATCGTATGATACCCGCCATTGTTGCTGGATGTTGGCCGAAATTTCGCGACAGATGAAAAGCACGCACCAGCGGATTTTCCGCAGCGAGGGTATCGATCAGTTCTCCGGATCCGTCGATTGCGTTGTCGTCGACTAGGCAGATCTCCCTGACTTCAAACGGAGCATTGGAGGCACCCCATTGAGCACCTAGGGTCTCGATCTCCGCCACGAGGCTTCGAAGATATTTCTGGCCGGAATAGACCGGGACAACAAACGACACAGATATCGATGTAGCGATCACAATTTTTCCCATTCTTCGACGTCGAGGGCGACCGTGATAGCCCTAAGTTCATCAGCGTCATAGGAGGAAATCTCCTAAACACCGAAATTGGACGACCGAAAGAACCCTGGAAAGATAATGCCAGCCGCCGCCAAGGTGGAACGGCAAGGGCATGTTTGATGACGGCAACAAATCTTCGCCGCTTGGGATCGAGCCGCCTCCGGAAGGCGACGGCTGGATTCACGAAGTTCGACGGCTATCGTCGACTGTCAGGGATCAGGCGCGTGTTGCGGGGTGGATGAGGGCCTTCGCCCGTCTCGTAAGGTGGTCGGCTGGCAAACGAGTTGAAGGGGCATCAATCAGCTTTGCAAACTGGACCGAGTAAAATCTGCATCTTACCGACGCGCCTTTCGCCAGCCGGCCGCGCGCGCCTCTTCTTCGGTACAAAACCAACGCTCGCCATACTGGGGGCTGATCCGCGTTTCCCAGTAGTGCTCTTGGCCGAGCACGTGGTAAATGCGCTCCCCGGTGTTGATGGAGATATTTCCTTTGATGTTGCAGCCGCCAGCGAGCAGAGACGACGGTTTGGAAACGTTCAAGCTGCCAAACCATGCTGCCGGTATGAACTTGGCGACGGTATCGAGGCTGCTCGGGCTTGCCGTGAGAAAAGCCGCAAGTGGCACCATTACCAGCGCTAACAGGTATTGAGGACGCCAACGACGAGATCGATGCCTATTTCGTCCCGACGGGTGCATCTTACTTTCCTTCACACCCAATCCCGTTGTGGTTGGCATCGAGATGGTTGGGATCGGAAGGCCCGACGGCGACCGGACCTTGGACAACCGGATTATTTCCCTTCCCACCAGCGCAGTCCAAGTCAACGCCGCTATTGGGAACAGTTCCGATTTGAGCGCCGGCGCCTCGATACCTCTGGACGACACCTGCTATTCGCTGGCCATCGCTCTCAATGTGAGTATTCCGGCTATTCGGATTGAACGGGTCGACGGTCTGGGCAAGGCTGTTGGCCCTGTTGGCGTCGCCGGCGGCGAGCGTGACGGAGTCATAGTGGTTCAGGTAGTCCGCGCCGCAACCGCTGACCGCGAGCAGTGCGCCCAGATAAAGCACCTCCGGACAGACCACCTTGCACATCAGACCGGCGCCGGGTTGACGCCGGCAGCCCTAAGTCGAGCCCCGAGTTTCGCTCGCGTGCCGCATGCGGTCTTGTCACCCGCGACACACTTGTTGTTCGCATCCGACCAGTCAAGAAGGGCCGTGTTGATCCAACTGCCAGGTGCGCGCTGTATCCCGTAGGGTGTCGGTGTTGCACCAGCGGCTATGGCTGACGCCGCCGCCGCTCCCTGTCCGTGCGGCGCGCGCTTCCATCCACTTAGGATGAGGCAGTTCTTCATGTATTGATCTTCAGCGGCCAAGTTGCCAAGTGCATTGCCGATTCCGGCCCCTGCAACGAAGCCAGGCGATCCGATAGCAATATAGCCTTGGTCGACGGACCCTTTTTGCATTTCGCATTGAGCATGGGCGACGTCGAAACTAGGCCCGTAGCCTATTTGCATGTAGTCGGCTTGATTGCTTGTTTGGCAGCCGCAGATCGGCGCAATGGCAACTAGTGCCATCAACATATTTTTGTTCATACCCCAGCCCTCCCAAGGCCTTAGATCAGCATCTCCTAAAGTGAATATTTCTGCAAGTGATGACCGTTGTTCTGGTAAATTTCGGCCGGAATTGACCTGAAATCTATGTGCTGTGTCACATAGAAGGATATACCGGGTTATTCATTGTCGAGTGCAACGACAATGCGCGAAGGTGGTGGCCTTGTTCCTGCCTTAGCGAAACATGTGAATGAGAACGAGCGCCTAGGCGTTCAGGTCTATTGAAAGAGAAGGCTAACGGATGGCCGTGGGTAAGAAAGATCAGGAGCGCGCCAATTATGCCTGGATGTATGGCGTCCAGGCCGGCAAGGACGGTAAAGAGCGTGCCGTGCCGCAGTATTGGCAGGAGCACGTTGAGGCTTGGCTACAGGGTTTCGACGGGGAGCCTTTGGACGGGGCCTTTGCCCGGAAGCCCGTGAGCAACAACATCGAGGCGGAGCTCGACGAGGCCGCCGTGAACAAGTCGGGAACCTAAAACGCAGACTGAGCTTATCGTGTCATGAGCACGCGCGGCATCAATTTCCTGGACCAGTGGATCGCCAACAACGTTCCCGTGACTGCCAAGGCCGATGTGATCTCCGTGGACGAGCTCACGCACGAGCTCATCGCCGACGCGAAGGCCATCGGCATCAAGCGCGCCGAGATCGACGAGGAAGTGGACAGCCTCTACCGCACGATCCTCGATGCGATTGTACATTACGACCCCGTGCCGGAATAGGCCGAGTGCGCTCAAATATGGTTGGTCTGCCAGCCATTAGATGCGACATCAAGCGCCATCCTGATATCGTCCGGGCTATCGATGCCGCCGCTGAAGAGAGCGATGAGACGGCGCGCCAAATGCTCACGCGCCGGGTGCGAGCCTTCGATGCCAGCTTGCTCGCAATAGTTGTCCAAAATCCTGGTAAATGTTGCCAACTGTATTTCGTCAGCCGTTCTGCGAATGGGGGGAAAGCGTGATGGCAGGCGACAAAGGAACTGTACGCTTTCGACAATCGGTTCGCGAGTCAATTCCCTGCCGTACCGAGATGTTCAATCTCGGCCATCACGCCTGAAACCCGATATCGGGGTGAAATCACCGTTTACTCAGGTGGCTTTCGAACATTGCCAGCTTGTATTCGTAGCCAATGCGCACCTTCGCCTTGCAGCCGTCGCATTTGAAACTGCCGATCGTTTTTACCCACGAACCCATTTTCACCGTCGAGTGAGAACAGGCCGGACATTGAAACTCGATCGCCACGTCGCGTAGTTCATTGGTCAGGGGCATCGCATCTCTCCGATTGACGTGCCGCCGCCCATTTTACGGCAGCGGCAGACGGCCAAGGATCGCGGGACTTGCTGAAGTGTTGGAACGCCGCCCGCTCTGGCAACCTTTAGCGAGGTCTAATGTTCCAACGTCGCGGAACCAAAGCCGCAACACCAGACCTTTGCTGCATCTCTATGACAACCATGATCGTTTTGCCTTCTTAGCGACTTTCCACCCCAGCAACGCGTCGCGCTTCAACGACCCCACATTTGGCGAGGGCACTCGATCCGACCCGCTCGCTCGTTCTGGCTTCTAAGGCAGGCCCGGCCGGCTGATTTCACGATCAAGCTTCGTCCCGCTGGCGTGAACTCAGCGTGATTTTGACAGGGGACACCTGAAGGCGGCTGGAACCAGGCTCCGGTTCGCCAGCAGCCAATAGTACGAGATCATTGCCTTCGCGCCAGCTGATCGGCAACCGCTGGCCTGAGCCTCGGAAAGCCCCCGGGCCGGATTTCACGCCTGTCTCGCGCTGCTGCGGTGATGTGCCGGTGAAGTTTGTGGAGGGCGCGATGAGAAAATCTTCAGCGAGTTCAAAAGCGGGCCGGTGCTGGCCGATCGTCGTGGGGGGCGAAGCTGCTCGCGACCGGACGCTTCCCGCATTCTTCAAACTCGCAGACATGGTTTTCGATCCGTCCACTTTGCCGCGGCGCCGCCGTCATGCCTTCGGCAAGCTTGATAGGTTCGTCGCTCATCGGTAGCGTTTGCCAAGGGGAGGGGCGTTGTGCTTATCGAGATGGTCCTGAAGACGGCCATTCGGCACGATCATTTCCTTCAGCGCCTTCATCGAGTCGCCCTCGTGCGCAACAACGGACTTGTCGGCGGCAGTTGCGGTGATCGGTTTTCATGCCTCCTGTCTTTAAATTGCCTACAGTGAACAAAATGAGAACATGAGAGTCAATACACCCTTGACCTGACAGGAATATGTTCCTTATTCCTGATGTATCTGAGCAGGAAAAGGCCATGGGAAAGCGCCAAAATACGCCGATCGGCGAAGCTATGTCCGAATTGGAGTTTACTGCCCAGCAGGCCATAGCTGCAGCCGGTGGCGACGCTTTGGTGGCCTTGCTGACCGCTCTTGCCAGGAACGCCGAACTTGAGCGGGAACTCGCTTTGTCACGCGCGGCGGTTTCGAATGGTTTTTCTCGCGGCTGGCATAAGGCGCGCCCATAGATGGTGGAAACCGCCGAAGACAATTTCCGGATCGAGGTTTGGGATCGAGAGGAGAAGATGCATCTCGAAACCATCTGTCGATCGCCGGATGCGATGGTGAGCCAGGCTGCCTGGCATGCCGCCATCAGGCGCCGGCCCGGCATGCTGCTGATCCATTACAACAGCCGCCATGTCATGGAGAAAATGGTCACGCCGGGCGAAGTAAAGCTTCAGCCTCAAACGATCATCGACGGCAGCATCCACGCCGGACTCGACGTCTCGCTCGGCGATCTGCGCGAATGGCACACCCTGCGAGCCTGGTGCAAAAACTGCTCACATCACGCCAAGGTAAAGCCCGAAGGGCTGATCCGGCGATACGGCAGGGATGCCTTGTTCAGCTCGGTCGAGCGGGCGCTTCTCTGCACGAGCTGCGATCGGGGCGGGCCGGTCCGGCTCGAGGTCCATAGCATGCCGCGAAGTTGAGTATGATGGCCGATCGCGTTACTGCCCGCCTTGGTTATCAGCGAGGCTGCCGTAGCCGCCTAGCTCAGCCAGACCATGGAACTGCGCAAACCGCTCCGGAAAATTGTGCGCCAGATAGCGCACGACGTTGAGATTATTCATCAGCCTGTTGAAATACGCGCTGGTCGCCACGAGCAATAGACTCCAGATGCCGCGGCAGGCATTGGCGGTGAGAAATTCGCGGCTCAACGCGGTAAACTCGATTTCCATCGCAGCCAATCTGTCGCCCTCAAGGCCGAAAAAATGCTGCTCGGGGATGGAGTTATCCGCCAGCTGCGACTGGGGCGTGAGCGCGATGATGACCCTTGCGCTGACGAACGTCACCCTGTCCAACGCCACCATCAGGTTTGCTGCTTCGACCTGTCGGCTTGGCGTGACCTTCTTCAGCAAGCCAAAGATTTTCGGATGCACAGCGGAATCCTCAAGAATTTCGATCGCTTCAGGGCAGATCCCTGCGACAAGCGGTTCGCTGGGCATCACATCCTGGTTCCACTTTTCCTGGGCCATTAAGCCCAGGCCGCCCGAGATCCTTTCCGCGACCTCGGCCGGCATCGTTACCAGGCCTTCCGCCTTCAGCACCGCTTTGAATGTCTCGACGGCCATCAACTGGCGAAGAACCTGGATAATGGTTTCCACACGCTCGCGCATCGCCTGCGTCTCGCGGATGAAGCGCCTCATACTCTCGCAATGATGCTTGTAGGTTCTGCGAAGCTGATAGGGATGAAGAGGCTTTTGTGGCTCCGGCAAGGCGCTGGCCAGACGCGTTGCATGGCGGCTGCTTTGCAGGACGCGCTGGGCAACAGTTCCGGTCATGTGTGCGAGCCTGGCTCGATCTGCGTGCGTCGAGCCATCGCCACCACGGGCGCGAACGACGGGAAGAGATAGGGATCGAAGTCCATGCCGCTGTTTGCCCTTATCAGGGCCGGCACGGCTCTCAAGGCGTCTGTCGGCGCGATCAGGAAATCGCGGACCTTCACATTGTCGGGCATCACTCTGACCAGTATCGTGATGTCGGAGACGGATTGGCGTCGCCGCGCGACTGGCCAGCGGGGGTAGCCATAGCTCGTCGCGCGATAGCGCGCGGTCCACAGCGCGACTGTGAACTCCTTGTTGACGCGCACAAGTGCGGCCTTGCTGTCGTAATGCGCCTCTCCGCCGACTTTTTCGATTGCAGCCATAAGGTCATCGAGGATTTCAAGACGGCGCTTCTGAAGTCGAGTGTTTTGATCGAAATAACGATAGTTCACTGAGGAATCGAACCCGATCAGTTTGTAGGCCGCCTGCAGGGTTCCGAAGCGTTCTATGTACAGGCTCTTCGTGCAGCGGCCGGGCGCTGCATTGATGATTGAGCCCGATAACCAGCCTCGCTTCTCGAGAATCTTGGCGAGATCGATCAGCAACTGCTCGTTGCTAATGCGCAATGCCCCAAACTTTTCCTTGGCCACAAACGCTTGCGCACGCCGGAACAGCTCCAGGCTGACAAGTGGCTTATTCACGTTTTCGGCGCGGACCCAGGCGCTTGGTGGATTGGCGGTCCGCTTGCTATGGAGTTTCGTGTTCGTCTTGTTCCAGACGTTGTTCCCTATGTATTTTTCATTGGTGAGGATCGACCGCACGGAAGCGGTCGTCCATGGCGTATTCAATTCCGATGGCACGCCTCGCTCATTCAGCGCCTTCGCGATCTGGAACGCTTTTCTTCCCTTTTTCACAAACTGATTGAAAATCCAGCGGACGATTTCGATTTCGTCTTCAGGCCCCGGCACGAGGATGACCCGGTCCGTTACCAAGCTCTTCCATTCCCCCATTTTGAGGATCGCCTTTGGTTGCCCCGAACCATCTATGAGCAAGCGCCGGAAACCGTATCCGGCGTATCCGCCACCTCTGAATCCCATCCTGACGACCCGGCTTTGGCCGATGAAGACCTTCTCCGACAGCATTCGGCTGGCTTCCGCGGCCATGCTGCGTTTGATCACCTTCAGAACGTCTGATCCTACGCTGCCGTCATTGGCGAATTGCTCGGCGCAGAACTCTATCCGCACCCCCGCCCTTTGGCATCGATACTCGTATGAGGCGCTTTCATTTATGTTCTGGAAGCGGCCCCAACGGCTAACATCGTAGATGATTATGGTTTCGAAATCGGCCGTTCCGCCCTCGACGTCGGACAGAAGTCGCTGCAAACCGGGGCGGCCTTCAATATTCAGCCCACTTCGGCCGGGGTCCTCATAGGTGGCAACGATGTCATAGCCCATGACGTCGGCATAACTGCGGATCGCGTCTTTCTGGTTTTCGATGGAGTGGACCTGCTGATCCGTAGACATTCGCAGGTACTGGGCCGCACGGGCGCGCCGTTTCATTGAAGGGGCGTTTTGGGCTGCTGCAACTTTTTCCATCGCCTAGCGCCGTCTTATCGTTATTCCAGTCTAGCGAGCGCCTGACTGCGGCTTGGTTAGCAATTCCACTCCAATTTGTGTCAAAGGCAGTGCATCGCCAACCGCACCCCAAAACTCTTTGGCGACTACCCGATAAAGCACGAGCGGCTTCATCTTGGAAACCATGCCCTTCAACTGTCGCGAAACCATGTCTCATATCGTGAGCGCCCGTGCCCCCGTTCCGCCGCAATGCGACCGCACGGGACGATCGGAAGGGATTTCAGACTTTTAAGGGAGACGTCCATGACCTTTCACAAAGCCATAGCCGCCGTGCTGATGACTGCGGCACTTGCCGGCTGCCAGTCGCAGACCGAAGGCCAGCAGCGTGCGACCACAGGCGCGCTGATCGGCGGCGCCGGCGGCGCACTCGTCGGTCAGGCGATCGGCGGCAACACCAAGAGCACGGTCATCGGCGCGGCCAGCGGCGCCCTGCTCGGCGCCGTCGTCGGCTCGGCCACCACGCCGCAACGCCGCGGCGAACAGCTCTGCCGCTACCAGGACCGCAACGGCCGCATCTACACCGCGCCTTGCGACGACCGATACTACAACGGTAATTACTGAGGCGTCGCCGGCTCCCTTTTGGCGAAAGCCCAGACCATCAGGGGGTATTCCTCGTCGTTGCTGAGGTCCCGCCACAGGCCGTAGGCGCGCACCGGGCCACCGATATGAGCCCGGGCGCACGCCTTGTTGCCCCAGCCATGGACCTTGACGTTGGCTTCGGCAAAGCCGCCCTCGACCATCAGCTGCTTGAGGCCGGCGGGCGTCCATCTGTTGTAGTCGTGCGGCCGGGCATGCACCCGGAACAGGAACGGCGTCGCCACCATCGCCCAGCCGCCGGGCCTTGTCATGGCGTGGATGTTGGCCACCGCCTCGTGCGGCCGCGGGACATGTTCCAGCACCTGGTCGGCGATGACGATCGAATATTGTTCCTCGGTGCGGTCCTTGCAGATGTCGAAGGCGGGGAAATCGACCGAGCGGTAGTTGGGGCACATCGCCCGCCAGGTGCGGTTCCAGCCCGGCGAGATCTCGATGACGTCGGAGGCCTTGCGGTTGCCAGCTTCGAGGAAAAGCGTGAACGCCTCGATCTGGCGGATGCGCAGCCAGTTGCGGGAATCGTAGCCAAGCAGGCGCTTTGCCACCTGTTTGCCACCGTTTTTCAGGGTGCCGGCAAGGCTTGTCGTCATTAGATCGACCTCCTTCAAAACCCGCCGTAGAAACAGCCTAACCCAGGCAAATGGGCAAAAGATGACAGGCCAGCCTATGTCCCCCTACCAGCACCAGGGGGTGATCGACCGCACCCACGACCATTGGCGCGAATAGCTTATTGAACCGTCATCTGCTTGCGCCATTCCCACGGTCTATCGAACGATCCGCCCCAGAGACCGCGCTTGGCCGTCCGGGCTTCCGTTTCAGCCTTGGAATAGGTGCCAGCGCTGTATTTCGGCCAGTCGACCGCATAGCCCTTCCTGACCATCCATTCGCCGATATCGATTCCGCCTGCGGTGCAGACGGCCACCATACGCCTGAACTGGTCGCGGTCGACCTCGATGCAGGACGTCGGGCGATGCGCCTCGAGGAAGTCCGCCAGGGCGAGAGAAGCCTTTTGTCCGCAACGATATTTCTTACCGGCGGCGTCAAGGCAGAGCTGCGCACTCTCTGGTGCGTCGATGCCGTTGAAGCGTATCCTGGTGCCGTGAATTTCGATGGTGTCACCGTCGACGACGGAAGCCGCGCCGACGAGGGATCCAGCATTCGCGACTGGAGCGACCGCGATTACGGCAGCCGATAGAAGCACACAGTGGAACAGGCGCGTTGTCATTTGAAATTCCAAGGCGCGGCCGCGATCCTTCCGCCAAAGTAGCCAAAGGCGATCGAAACTATGCCGGTCATGACGGCGATTAAGGCGCGGCTGCGATATGCGAGCCGATCCTCATCGCTGCTGTTGGTAGGTTCGGTCCGCTGCCAATTCGCGGCAAGCTTTGCGGCGAGCCAGGCGAGGATTACATTCTGAAAACTCGGGAAGTCGCTCACGACTAACAAGAACGTCAAGGCTCTCTCAAACATCCCAGTCACCGCCGGCGGCAAGCGCTTCGGCGTAGGGCGCAGCTCAAGCCCTGCGGACCTATTCAAGTAACGAAAAAACGAATCCGTTCCGAAGTGTCCAGCAATGAGAGCGGCCGCCAAACCAGCGATGCCGCAGACGAGCTTGTTCAAAATAAATGGATCGGACAATGGAGCCCCCCGCTGCCATCAGGTGATCGCCGGAGAGACTATAGCAGCACATCGCTGCTCTTGCGGGTGGGGCAGGGGATATCCACAGGCTCTGGTTTCTGTGGATGAAGTCCGTGGGACACCCATCCTGTAACCTATTGACCCGTAAGGTCATCGCGTTGCAGCGCGTGGGACACTTTTATCCCGGATTTCTGCCGTTTCCAGGACTTTTGCGAGTCTTCTCGACCGCACCAAAATTTCCCGAGCCGAGCCTTCGGACGCCTTGAAATAACCTCCGGCAATGTGGCGATCATCAGATCCGAGTGTGGCGCTGGCCCTCCTATAGGGGCTGGACCTCGGGTCCATTCGGCAGATCGACGGTCACGACGAGGCCGCTTGGCTGGTTGTCGTGCAGCTCGATCTTGCCGCCATGGCCCTGGATGATATCCGCGACAATCGACAGGCCCAGACCGAAACCGTGTTTCGAGGCAACGCCGCGCGACATGTCCTCCTTGAAGAAGGGTTCGAAAACACGGGAGCGTGCCGTCATCGAAATGCCCGGGCCATCATCGCCGACCGCGATGCGCGCCGCCGTGTCGGTCTGCGTCAATGCGACGGTGACATTGCCGGCGAATTTGACGCCGTTGTCGCACAGATTGGTGATGGCGCGCGCCAGCGCATTGGGCTTGCACCAGCCCAGAAGCCTGTCCGGTCCGGAATAGGAAACCGAAAACCCGACATCGGAGAATTCGGCGCAGACGGTCTGCAGCACGCTGGCAATGTCGGCCCGCTGCAGCTTTTCCGTCGAGACGTCGTTGCGCAGATAGGTCAGGGTCTCGTCGATCAGATCCTCGATGTGCCGGACGTCGGACAATATGGCGGTTCGAACGGGGCCGTCATCCATGCGCTCGGCGCGAAGCCGCAACCGCGTCAACGGCGTGCGCAAATCATGACTGACGCTGCGCAGCATGCGCGTGCGGTTCTCGATCATGGTGCGGATACGCGTTCGCATCCTGTTCAGCGCGCGCGCCAGGCCGACCATTTCGATGGAGCCGCGTTCGGCGAAAAGCTCGTTGCCATTCTCGATCTCGGCTTCCCCCACTGCGTTCGAGATGCGCTTCAACGGCTCCGTCACGGCCCAGACCGCAAACAGCCAGAGCAGCACGGGCAGGGCGACGAAAGCCATGAACCTGTAGAACGAGACGCGGACGAAGCCTGATGTCAGCCAGGAATCGGGCATGCCGAAATGCGCCAGGACGCTCTGCTGGTCCAGATCGATGACAAACGCGTATTGGCCGCCGATCCTTATCCAGCGCCCAGCGATCGAACTGCTCTCGATCTGGAGAAGCCATGTGATGCTTCGCCATTGCAGATAGGAATCTGGAATATTGCTGATCTGCTGCCTGGGCAGGATCTTGAAATCAAAGCCGGCGCGTATCGCCGCGGCCAGAACAGCGCCACGGGCTTCGACCGGTGTTTGGCGCAACAAGGCAGCGACAACGGCAGCCCGCCTGGCGCTGTCTTCCACGACGGGAAGGTCGGTATTGTCTATCAAACCTTCGACGACCGATCCGGCGGACATGATCGCGATCACAGCCATGAAAATGATCGCCGCGAACTGCACACGCACCGACTGCGGCAGGAAGCGCCGGACCAGGCGCCTCACGCTTCCTCCACCGTGGCGGTGAAGATGTAGCCACCCAGCCGGACAGTCTTGAGCAGAACCGGATCGCGGGCATCCTTTTCGATCTTCTGGCGGATCCGGCTGACATGGACATCGACGCTTCGCTCGATCGGGCCGGCAAGCCCGGCATGGGTGACGCTGAGAAGCTCCTCGCGCGACAGAACCCGGCCCGCATTGCGGCAGAACGCCAGCAAAAGATCGAATTCATGCGTCGTCGTCGCAACCCGCGCATTGCTGGGATCATGCAATTGCCGGCGAACAGGATCGAGGCGCCAGCCGTTGAAGCGAAGCACCTTTGTGCGGTCGTGTTCGTCGGGAGCGTAGGCCGTGCGGCGCAGCAACGCCCTTATTCTTGCCGTCAGTTCGCGCGCGCTGAACGGTTTGGTCACGTAATCGTCGGCGCCGATTTCCAGGCCGAAGATGCGGTCGATTTCCTCGCCAAGCGCCGTCAGCATCAGGATCGGAACGTTCGTCTGCGCACGAAGCCGGCGGCAGATGCTGAGGCCGTTCTCGCCAGGCAGCATGATGTCGAGCACGATGAGATGGAATTTGTGGTTGCGAAGCGCGGCGTTCATGCGGACGCCGTTGGCGGCGATTTCCACGATCATGCCGTTTTCCGTCAGCGTCTCGCCCAGCATGCGGGCGATCTCGATATCGTCTTCGACAATGAGGATGTGCGGGCCTTGCCTCGGCGATTTGAACTCGGCGTTCAGATCGATCCGGCCGGAGCTTGCGGCAGCCTGCATTGCATTATGTGTTGGCATCAAAACCGATATCCGACGAGAAGCATTCCCGAGGGCTGGACCTTGTTGACGACAATGGGGCTGTCGGCAGCGTCCCCCATGAGAATGCCGACCCCCGCCTGGCCACGCACCATCCAGTTCTGGTTGAGCATATATGTGGCGGAAATCGAAAAATCGGCGCGCTTCAACCCGGCGCCGGCATCATAACGCGCCAGGCCCGAGCGAGCCGATTGCTCCGGCGTGACGCCAAAATAGGCCTGCATGTATTTTTCGTCGGCGAAGACGACCGATGCGCCGGCGCCGATCATCCATGACTGGGACAGGGGCCGGGTCACCTCGATGCCAAGCGTGCCCTCCATCCCGTCGCTGCCGCCGATGGTCTTGTCCAGTTGCGCGTAGACTTTCGCCGGGCCGAATTTCACGGCCGCCTTGGCGCCGACCACCGCGCCCATGTCGACATCCCCCAGGCCGCGCAGACGATCGGCATCGTCTTCCTTGCGGCCCATGTCATAGCCAAGCCGCGCGCTCAGTTCGAACGGCCCGTGTTCATAGACGGCGATGTTGGCGCCTGTCGGATCTACCCTCACCGTGTCGAGGAATGTCGCCGATATGAAAGGCACCGGCATGACCTTGAACTCGTTGCTGCCCTCATATTTGGGGACGATGACGGCGCCGCCGCCCAGGACGACATGCCAGCCGGCCAGTTTCTGTTCGAAGCGCCCGAAACGCGAAGGATCGGGCGGCGGGGTCAGATCCCCAGTATCGTCGGCGTCGGTGTCGACGGCAATGGCATCCGCCGCCAGCACGATCTGCGAATGCGTTGAGAACAGGATTGCCATCGCCGCGAAAGAGGCCCGGCCGGCGAAGGTCCCAGAAACCATTTTGAACATGCATGCTCCAGAGCAGCGGGGCGGTAAGAGCCCCCGATGCTGCGGACTATCTCAGGTGAAAATGGCTGCATGCGTGAAGTGATGTTAAGTTTTGTTGCGCAATCTTGGCCCGATCTTGGCCCGATCTTGGCGCCCTTACCAGCGCATTCTGAAACGGCGGCGCGTCCCGCCCGCTCAATTGTTTGATGGAGACCGTTGGGCGGCGCATTCCGATCGCGCCGCCCCGTGCTCGGCAACCGCCGGCAGGCCGTTTGCTGGTGAAGGTTATGCCGCCTTCTTCATCCGCGCCAGCGTATCGGCCACAACCTCGCCAAACGACGAAGGTGTCGGCACGATGATCACGCCTGCCTCTTTCAGGATTTCGACCTTCTCCTGCGCCGACTCGCCGAAGGCCGAGATGATGGCGCCGGCGTGGCCCATGCGGCGGCCTTTCGGGGCGGAGAGGCCGGCGATGTAGGCGATCAGGGGCTTGCGCATGTTGTCGCGCGCCCAGATCGCGGCTTCGGCTTCCTGCGGGCCGCCGATCTCGCCGATCATCACCACGGCGTCGGTCTCGTCGTCCTGCTCGAACAGCTTCAGCATGTCCTTGAAGGAGGAGCCGTTGATCGGGTCGCCGCCGATGCCGACGCTGGTCGACACGCCGATGCCGAGTGCCTTCATCTGCGAGGCCGCTTCGTAGCCGAGCGTGCCGGAGCGGCCGACAATGCCGACGCGGCCGGGCAGGTAGATGCTGCCTGGCATGATGCCCATCAGCGCCTGTCCCGGCGTGATCATGCCGGCGCAGTTCGGGCCGATCAGCCGCATGCGGTCCTCGAAGCGGTAGCGGCGCATATAGCGCTTGACCTGCATCATGTCCTGCGAGGGGATGCCGTCGGTGATGCAGACGCAGAGTTTGATGCCGGCGTCCGCGGCTTCCATGATCGAATCGGCGGCGAAGGGCGGCGGCACGAAGACGATGCTCGCCTCGGCGCGGGTCTCGCGCACGGCGCCCTTGACCGTGTTGAAGACGGGCAGGCCGAGATGTGTCTGGCCGCCCTTGCCGGGGGTGACGCCGCCGACCAGCTTGGTGCCGTAGCGTTTCATGTCCTCGGCGTGGAAGCTGCCGATCTTGCCAGTGAACCCTTGCACGATGACGCGGGTGCTGCGGTTGAGCAGGATTGCCATTTTCTCGACCTCCCTAGAGCATGATGCCGAAAAGTGTGAAGCGGTTTTCGGACGACATCATGCTCTATCTGTTTGATTTTAGAGACGGATTCAGATTTCAGGTCGATTCGACCTGAAATTATCCGGCTCTAGGCTGCTTTTTTCTTGGCGGCCGCGCGCCAGGCGGCGACGGCTTTCTCGGCGGCTTCGGCCAGCGTGTCGGCGACGATCACCGCCTCGCCGGAATCGGCCAGGATGCGGCGCCCTTCCTCGGCCTTGGTGCCGGAGAGCCGCACCACAAGCGGCACGGTGACACCGACCTCGCGGATCGCCTTGACGACGCCCTCGGCGACCCAGTCGCAGCGGTTGATGCCGGCGAAGATGTTGACCAGGATGGTCTCGACATTCTTGTCGCCGAGCACGGCGCGGAAGGATTTCGCCACCCGCTCGGGCGAGGCGCCGCCGCCAATGTCGAGGAAGTTGGCCGGCTCGCCGCCGGCGATCTTGATCATGTCCATGGTCGCCATGGCGAGACCGGCGCCATTGATGATGCAGCCTATATTGCCGTCGAGGCCGACATAGGAGAGGCCACGGTCGCTGGCGAAGGTCTCGCGCGGGTCTTCCTGGCTCTTGTCGCGCAGTTCAGAGATTTCAGGCCGGCGGAACAGCGCGTTCTCGTCGAACGACATCTTGGCGTCGAGCGCGATCAGATTGCCGTCACGGGTCACCACCAGCGGGTTGATCTCCAGCATCGAGGCGTCGTAATCGCGGAACACCTGGTAGCAGCTGAAGATGGTTTCGGTCGCCTTGCCGATCAGATTGTGGTCGAGGCCGAGCCCGAAGGCGATCTCGCGCGCCTGAAAGCGCTGCATGCCGACGCCGGGATCGACCGAGGTGCGCAGGATGGAGTTGGGTTCTTTCTCGACAATATCCTCGATCTCCATGCCGCCGGCGGCCGATGCCACGATCATGACGCGCTCTTCCTTGCGGTCGAGCACGAAGCCGACATAGAGCTCCTGGGCGATGTCGACGGCCTCCTCGAGATAGAGCCTGGAGATCAGCTTGCCGCGCGGTCCGGTCTGCTGGGTCACCAGCTTGCGCCCGAGCATGGCTTCTGCGGCGCTCGAGATCTCCTCGTCATTGGCGCACAGTTTTATGCCGCCGGCCTTGCCCCGCGCTCCGGAATGAACCTGCGCCTTCAAGACCCATTTGCCGCCGCCGATCTCGCGCGCCCGATAGGTTGCCTGTTCGGGGCTGTAGGCCAGCCCGCCGCGCGGCACATGCACGCCGTGGCGGGCGAGCAGTTCCTTGGCCTGATATTCGTGGATGTCCATTGTTGTCCTCCCTGAACAGTCAATGCGTTGCGGTTTGGCCGGCGCGTTCGATGGCTTCGTTGACCACTAGAACGTTCCGCGCCATGCGTTCCGAGGCGGCGTCGATCATCTTGCCGTCGAGGGCTGCGGCTCCCTTGCCATGAGCCTCCGCTTCCTTCAGCACCTCAAGGATGCGCCTGGCGCGCGTGACCTCTTTTTCCGGCGGCGAGAAGACGTCGTTGGCAAGCGCGATCTGCGAGGGGTGGATCGCCCATTTGCCTTCGATGCCCAGCGCCGCGGCGCGTCTGGCACCGGCGATGTAACCCTCGGGATCGGAGAAATCGCCGAATGGTCCGTCAATGGCGCGCAGGCCGTACGCGCGGCAGGCAACAGTCATTCGCGACAGGGCGAAATGCCACTGGTCGCCGGGATAGTCGGGGTTGAGGCCGCCAATGTTGACGGTGCGCGCCTTGCAGCTTGCCGCATAGTCGGCGACGCCGAAATGCATGGCTTCCAAGCGGCCCGGCGTGGCGGCAATCGCCTCGACATTGGCCATGCCGAGCGCCGTCTCGATCAGCGCTTCGAGGCCGACGCGGGTCTTGAAACCCTTTGCCATCTCGATCTGGTTGACCATGGCCTCGACCATGTAGAGGTCCGCCGGCACGCCGACCTTCGGCACCAGGATCGTGTCCAGCCGGTCGCCGGCCTGTTCCATGACGTCGACCACGTCGCGGTACATGTAATGGGTGTCGAGCCCATTGATGCGCACCGAGACGGTCTTGCCCTTGGCGCGCCAGTCGATGTCGTTCAGCGCCTGAATGATGTTTTTCCTGGCGCGTTCCTTGTCGGGCGGGGCGACCGCGTCCTCGATGTCGAGGAAGACGAAGTCGGCGGCGCTGTTGGCCGCCTTGTCGATCATCTCCGGGCTGGAGCCGGGAACCGCCAGCTCGCTGCGCTGCAGCCGCAATTTCTTCAAATGGTTGATGGTGTGGCTCATCGTCGGCTCCCTCAGGCGGCTTCGGCGACCGGCACGGCGGCCGAGGCGCGGAAATGCTGGATGGCGGCGCCGACGCCGGAGCCCGGCGCCAGCCTGACGCCGCAATCGAGCAGCGCCATTTCGGCCGCCGACAGCGAGGCGAGCACCATCACCTCGTTCAGCCAGCCGAGGTGGCCGATACGGAAAACCTTGCCCATCACCTTGTTGAGGCCGCCGCCGAGCGATGTCTGGTAGGTGCGGTAGGCGCGCTTGACGATGTCGGCGCTGTCGATGCCTTCCGGCACCAGGATGGCGCTAACCGTATCGGAGTGCCATTTCGGCGCCTTGGCGCAGAGTTTCAGGCTCCAGGCGTCAACCGCCTTGCGCACGCCTTCGGCCAGGCGATGATGGCGGGCGAAGATGTTGTCCAGCCCTTCCTCGGCAATCAGGTCGAGCGACGCACGCAGGCCGCGTAAGAGCTGCGTCGCCGGCGTGTAGGGGAAGTAGCCGGCATCATTGGCGCGGATCATGTCCTCGAAGGAGAAGAAGCAGCGCCTGTGGGTGGCGGTCCGCGAAGCGACAAGCGCCTTCTTGCTGACCGAGAGGAAACCGAGGCCGGCGGGCAGCATGAAACCTTTCTGCGAGCCGCTGACGGCGCAGTCGACGCCCCATTCTTCCTGGCGGAAATCGATCGAGCCGATCGACGAGACGCCGTCAACGAAGAGCAGGGCAGGGTGGTTGGCGTCGTCGAGCGCGGCGCGGCAGCCGGCGACATCGCTGGTCACGCCGGTCGCCGTCTCGTTCTGCGTGCAGAAGACGGCCTTGATGCGATGCGCCTTGTCCGCCTTTAGCCGTTCGGCATAGATCTCGAGCGGCACGCCGGTGCCCCATTCGCAGTCGATGACATCGACCTCGAGGCCGAGGCGCTCGGCCATGTCGACCCACAGATGCGAGAACTGGCCGAAGCGCGACATCAGCACGCGGTCACCGGGGCTGAGCACATTGGTCATCGCCGCTTCCCAGGCGCCGGTGCCCGAGGAAGGGTAGATGAAGACGCGGCCGGTCTCGTTCTGGAAGACCTTTTTGATGTCCTCGAACAACGGCAAAGTGAGATCGGGGAAGGACGCGGCGCGCATGTCCTCCATCGGCAGGTTCATCGCCTGCCGGACCTGTTCGGGGATGTTGGTCGGTCCGGGAATGAAAAGATGGGTGAAACCGGCCATGGTGCGAACTCCTCCTGATCCAGCAAAGCGGTGGGGGGAGTTTCGTTTCGACGGCTAAAGCCAACAACACCTTGGCGGGTAAGATCTCGCCGCGCGCGGGTGGGGCTGGCCTACCCGGTTGGCCTACCCGAAAGGCTGCTTCTGGGTACGCCTCTCGCGCGCATAGAGCGCGACGGCCATCGCCCGGTTGCGGACGTCGAGCTTGTCGTAGAGATTCTTCAGGTGGTACTTCACCGTGTTCTCGGAAATGCCGGTCCGCGTGGCGATTTGCAGATTGGTCCAGCCGTCGGAAAGCACCGCCAGCAGCTCGCGCTCACGCACCGTGAGCTGTGCGAGCGGCGTGTCGTTGACCTTGTTGATGTCGATATAGGGGATGCAGATGCGGCCATGTGCGACCGCCAGGATCGTGTCGAAGATGATGGCCGGATCGTCGAACTGGAAACAATAGCCCTGCGCTCCCAGCCGTACGCATTGCTTCAGGATGCCAATGTCATGGTCGTTGGAAAAGACGGTGATGCGCACATCGAGCTTGCGGCTCTGGACCTCGGCCAGCACATCCGCGCCGTCCATGTCGGCGAGCTTCCAGCCGATGATTGCGACGTCGAACCCGCCCTTGACAGCCAGATCCAGGAATTGCTTGCCGCTCTGCACGCTGCCCAACAATTCGAAACGTCCGTCGCATTCGAGCATTTCGCGCAGTGCCGATATAACGAATGGATTGCGCTCGGCGACGACAATGCGCATGCGCCGGTCGCCAATTGCCTTGCTCGTTTTCCCGGGCTTGCTGTTCAAGGGCCGTTTTTGTCCTGGGGTGATCGTGCCGCAACTCAAAGGCCAGGCTTCAGGCCTGGACCCGTATCACGACAATTCTGCCCCAATCGCGCCGGGGTGCTCTTTCCCCAGCGACATCGGCTGTCGCGCCGTCTGAAGCCGGGGTTGGCTGGTTCCTGGTGGGACAGGCATTGCCAGGTCAGGCATCGGCGATACGCTCACCGGGTGGGGTGGAACCAGCGTTTCGTTTGATATTCCGTGCCTTAGAGCGATAAGTTCTCAAATCGAATCGCGTCGGAAGGCGAGATGCACCGGATTTCCGCGAAGCCGGTTTCCGCTTTACGCTCCGATGCTCTAGACCTGAGACACAATTTTTCCGGGATGGCGGGAGGCGCTGGTGGAGGACAAGCAGACGATCTCCGCCAAGGCGGCTGACGACGCCCACGCCGACATCTATGGCGAGGACGGTGCGGTCCTTTCGTCTTTCCTTGCCCAGATCGGGGCCGCGATCGCCGACCGCGATACGCCGACCCTCAAGCATGAAGTCGACCATCTGCACCAGTCGGAACTCGGCGACCTGATCGAGGCGTTGCATCCCGAACAGCGGCGAGCCCTGGTCGAACTGCTGGGCGCCGATTTCGACTTCTCCGCGCTGACCGAGGTCGATGAAGCGATCCGCATGGAGATCGTCGATCACCTGCCCAATGCGCGGATCGCGCAGGCGGTGCAGGAACTCGATTCCGACGATGCGGTCTACATTCTCGAAGACCTTGAAAAGGAAGACCAGGACGAGATCCTGTCGCAGCTGCCGTTCACCGAACGGATCAGGCTGCGCCGCTCGCTGGATTATCCGGAAGAGACCGCCGGGCGGCGCATGCAGACGGAGTTCGTCGCGGTGCCGCCGTTCTGGACCATCGGCCAAACCATCGACTACATGCGCGAGGACAAGAACCTTCCCGACCGCTTCAGCCAGATATTCGTCATCGACCCGACCTTCAAACTCGTCGGCGCCATTGATCTCGACCAGATCCTACGCACCAAGCGCGCGGTCAAGGTCGAGGATGTCATGCACGAGACGCGGCATGCCATCCCGGCGACCATGGATCAGGAAGAGGCGGCGCGGGAATTCGAGCAGTACGATCTTTTGTCGGCTGCCGTCGTCGACGAGAACGAGCGGCTGGTCGGCGTGCTGACCATCGACGATGTCGTCGACGTCATCCAGCAGGAAGCCGAGGAAGATTTGCTGCGCATGGGCGGCGTCGGCGCCGAGGAACTCTCCGACACGGTGTTTGCAACCTCGCGCTCGCGCATTCCCTGGCTGCTGGTCAACCTTGTCACGGCATTCCTGGCGGCATCGGTGATCGGGCTGTTCGACCACACGATCGAGCGGATCGTGGCGCTCGCCGTGCTGATGCCGATCGTGGCCGGCATGGGCGGCAATGCCGGCTCGCAGACCATGACCGTCACCGTGCGGGCGCTGGCGACGAAGGATCTCGACATCTACAACGCCGCCCGCATCATCCGCCGCGAAATGGGTGTGGGCTTCATCAACGGCATTGTCTTTGCCGTTTTGATCGGCATCGTCGCCGCTCTGTGGTTTCGCGATGCCAATCTGGGCGGGATTATCGGCGCGGCGATGATCATCAACATGTTCGCGGCCGCCCTTGCCGGCATCCTGATCCCGCTCATGCTCGACCGGTTCAAGATCGATCCGGCTGTGGCGTCGGCGGTTTTCGTCACCACCGTCACCGACTGCGTCGGCTTTTTTGCCTTCCTCGGCCTTGCAAGCTGGTGGTTCGGGGTGAGGTAGCGGCTTCAATTGACTTTTACGTAAATGCCGTGCGAGGCTCGCGCGGGGGCCATGTCGATTCCGGCGGGCAAGGGTTGGTTCGGGACGGGAGGCAGCGCCGCGTGGCGTTGCCCGGGGTTCGGGCATGGAGCGACAATGCGGGAATATTACTCGATCACCGAACTGACCCGCGAATTCGACGTGTCGACGCGGACGCTGCGTTTCTACGAGGATGAGGGGCTGGTGCAACCGGTGCGGCGCGGTCGCACGCGACTGTTTCGCCCGTCCGACCGCCATCTCATCCGGCAGATCATGCGCGGAAAGCGGCTCGGCTTCTCGATCAACGAGATCCGCGAAATCATCCAGATGTACAAGGAGCCGCCGGGCGAGGTCGGGCAGCTCAAGCTGATGATCAAGCGCATCGAGGAAAAGCGCGAGGATCTCAGGCAAAAGCGCCGCGATCTCGAGGAGACACTGGCCGAACTCGACCAGGCCGAGGAATCCTGCGTCGAGCGGCTGGTGGAGCTCGGCGTCAATACGTAACGCCGCTCAGATCCAGCGCCGCACCCTTTTGGCGTAGTCGCGGTATTTCTTCCCGAACTTCGCAGCCAGCATCTTTTCCTCACGCTCGATGGCGACCTTCTGCGTGGCGAAGGCGGCGATGAACGCCAGCGGCAGGAACCAGACGATTCCCGTGACAAAGGCGACGCCGATCAAAAGCAGCGTGTTGGCGAGATACATCGGGTTGCGGGTGACGCCGAAAGGACCTGTGGTGACGAGGTGATCGGGCACCGCATTGGGGTTGAGCGTCGTCCTGGCCCGGACCATGGTGCGGATCGCGGTGAACCACAGTGCCGCGACGCCGAACAGCGCCACCCAGCCGGCCGCAAACAGCAGGTCGCCCAGGAGGTCGCCGATCCAGGGCAGCGGATAGAGCAGGCCGAGGATGATGCTGATGGCGATTGCCGCGACATAGATCACCGGCGGCCACGGTATGACCCCGGGCTTCGGCTGGGTTTCGGTCATTGCGTTCCTCCCTCGTCCATCTTGTCCTCGGTCTGGCCCGTGCAACTGGCGGCCAGATCGCCCAGATGCGCTCGGAATTCCGCAGTCTGGTCGTTGTTCTCGAGGCGATCAAGCGCGGCCTCGCCCTCGAGCGTCGTCAGCATGCAACTGCAATAGCTCGAACAGAAGGTGGCGTTGCGCGTCTGCTCGCATGAGCGCTGGCAGGTTTTGAGGAAATTGACCTGCACGGTTTCGACCTGCGCCGGCATGACTTGCGAGAACAGCCAGACGCAGCCGATCAGCAGCGGCTGGTGGATCAGGTAGAAGGCGAGGCTGTGACGGCCGATGAAGACCAGCGGATTGGCCCAGCGGCCGGGCATGAGGCTCGTCAGGCGGGCTCGCAGGCCGGAGGCTGAGGCGAGTTTCGCCACGCCGATGCCGACAAGCACCGCGCCGAACCATGGAAACAACGGCACATAGTCGTTGGAGCGCGGATTGATCGCCGACAGGCCGACCCACCATAGCCAGGGATGGTCCAGGGCCTCGAAGCGCAGATAGACCGGCGCGCCGATGACCAACGCGGCAACGACAAGCGTCAGCAGGGCGGGCAGCCGCAGGAAGGCGAGGCCGAGGAGGCTGGCGAGCGCGATCTGGTGCAGGATGCCGAAGAAGATGAATCCGTCCGGCGTCGCGATGCGGGTGACCACCGAAATGGCAATCGCCGCACCGGCGACCATGGCGAAACGCTTCCAGAAACCGTTCCAGCGGATTTGCTGGCCGTGCGCGAGGTAGAGGCTGACGCCGACCAGGAACAGGAAGGTCGAGGCGATGCAGCGCGCGTAGATCTTCCACCAGCCGAAGGCGGTGAGGCCTGGATCGGTATAGCCGAAGAACTCCAGGTCCCAGGTGAAATGGTAGCTCGCCATGGCCAAGAGCGCGATGCCGCGCACGATGTCGATGGCGACTATGCGCTTCGATGACTCCGGAACGGGTGCGGTCGGCGTATGGATGGTCATGGTCTCGCGATCTGATTCAGCTCCGCCTGAGGACTATCACGGTTGGACGGGACAGAAGAAGGCCGGAGCACGCCGATGCAGGCACCAGATGCGGCGACGCTTTGGGCCAACGCCGGGAAGTCTTTGACCGGTTTCGCTTTTCGCCGGTTACACGTCGATTTCCTCTTAATCGTCCGGGAACGACCAAGGCAGATTTGGCCAGTGATTCTGCTTTGGGGAAGCAATGTCCACCCATGTGCGCCATCCGATCTGGCTACCAGCCCTCAGGGCCGCGGATGCGCGTACCTTCGCCTCGCTCTATGCGGTCGAATCCTTCGCCCGCGCCACGGTGTCGAGCGTCATCCCGATCCAGGCCTACGAGATCCTGCACAACGAGCAGATCGTCTCGATCCTCTACACCATCGTGGCGCTGCTCGGCCTGTCGGTGACCTTGTTCATGCCGATCCTGATCCGCCGCTTTGCCCGGCGCTGGGTTTACACCGCAGGCGCCTGCTTGCTTGCCATCGGCTCGCTGTTCTTCGTCACCCACACGCTGGCCGGGCAATTGGCAGGCATGCTGTGTCGCGTAATGGGCGCCAGCGCGCTGTCGATCACGCTCAACCTCTACATCATGGACCACATCCGCAAGACCGACTTCATGCAGGCAGAATCGCTGCGCATGGCGTGGTCGATGCTTGCCTGGACCGGCGGGCCGACACTCGGCATCTTCCTCTACACGCGCTTCGGCATCTATGCCGCGCACGGTGCGGTTGCGGTGTTCGCGCTGGCGCTCTTGGCGCTGTTCTGGACCTATCGGCTGGGCGACAACCCGTCGATCCGGCCCGGCAAGACACGGCCGGCCAATCCGCTCGCCAATATCGGCCGCTTCGTCGCGCAGCCCAGATTGAGGCTTGCCTGGCTGATCGCCTTCGGCCGCTCCTGCTTCTGGACGACCTTCTTCGTCTATGGGCCGCTGTTCATGGTGATCACCGGCGAGGGCAAGCTGGCCGGCGGCCTGCTGGTTTCGGCTGGCAACGCGCTTTTGTTCATGGCGATCTTCTGGGGCAAGGCCGGAAAACGTTTTGGCGGCCGGCGCACCATGACATTTGCCTATATCGCCATGTCGGCGATGCTTTTGGCGGCGGGCACGGTCGGCGAAACCGTGCCGCTGTTGACCGGCGCCTTCCTGCTGTGCGGCGCCTTCTTCACCATTGCGCTCGACGCGCTGGGGTCGACCGCCTTCATGCGTTCGGTGCGCTCCTATGAGCGGGCGCAGATGGCAGCGGTCTACCGCACCTATCTCGATTTTTCCGAATTGACGCCGCCGCTGGTCTATTCCATCGTGCTGGCCTTCTTCGGACTGGGCTCGGTGTTCGTCACGCTCGGTCTGCTGGCGGCGGTTTGCGGTTTTGTCACGTGGCGATACCTGCCGAAGTCACTGTGAGGATCACGGTGAAAGTGCTGCGTGGCGCTCGCGCACCCAGTTGTGGAAACGGTGCAGGTCGTACTCCTCCGGCATCAGCACGCCAGCCTGGTGGCGCATCGAGCGCAGGCCTCTCTGGTTGACCTCACAGATGGCGGCGTCCTCTTCCAGCACCTGCGTGCCGAAAGCGACGATGTTGTCGATATCGGTCGCGGCCAGCGCTTCGGGCGCGAACAGCCACTCGGCGACAAGTTCGGACTCTTCCGGGCCGAGCGGCACCAGGCGTACCGTCCTGACATAGTCGATATGACCGACGATGAACATCGAGGGCAGGCTGGTGGCGTAGGTCTGACCCGCGGTGCGTTCGGCCGGCGTCAGCCCGGAGAAGATCGGCCCATGCGTCTTGCCGTCGCGCGACCAGGTCTCGGCGCCGGCGCGCAGGCCGCCGGAAAATTCCGGTGCGTCATTGTCGGCGTGGCGCGTCCATTCGGGGTCGTCGTGCCGGCTCATCAGGCCGCGGCCATAGATCGGCACCAGTCGCGACAGGTCCTTGTGAACGCCCGGGCAGTGCAGGCACTCGTTGAAGTTTTCCCAAAAAATCTTCCAGTTGCAGTGCATCACCTTGCGCAGCACATGGCCTGATACCAGCGTTTCCAGCGGCCAGTTGCCGAGATTACCGGAGGCAGGGTCGAAGGAGGCCTGCGCCGAGCCCGCCGCGTCCTGCTGCAGATGGATGAAGACGAAGCCGCGCCATACCGAGAGGGCGACGCGGTAGAGCGGATGGTCGGCCTTGTCGAAGGCATCGGGCAGCGATTTCGACGGCACGCGCACGAGGTCGCCGCGAAGTGAGTAGGACCAGGCGTGATAGGGGCACGTGATCAATCGCGCCTTCAGTCGCCCTTCAATTTCCTGGCAAAGCTGCGAGCCGCGATGCCGGCAGGTGTTATGGAAAGCACGCAAGACGCCAGTGTCGTCGCGCAGCACGATGATGTCCTGCGTGCCGATGCGGAATCGGCGGAAAGCCAGCGGCTCTGCCAGGTCGGTCTCGCGGCAGACGAGCAGCCAGTTTTTGTACCAGATGGCATCGAGGTCGCGCTGGTAGCTCTCATTGTCCCAATAGGCCGATGAGGGCAGGGTCGGTTCGGCCTGGGTCAGGCCATTGTAAGGGGCGCGCTCGCTGGCAGTGGGCTGCATGGCTGGCTTCCTGTGAAGATGCCAGCCGACACCCGGCCATGAGAATTGTCAATTGTCGTGCCTGGAGACGGCATGGCGCAATCGCGCTGTTTGCCGGCGGAATTTGGTTTGCCGCGTGTCGCGATTTTCCCTATAGTCATACAGTCGTCGGTTCCGTTTTGGAGCCAAGAGGGAATGCGGTGCGGGCGAAATTCTTGCCCAATGCCGTGGCTGCCCCCGCAACTGTGTGCGGTAGTCCTCTCCATATGCCACTGAAGATTCGTCTTCGGGAAGGTGGGGAAGGGCGCTGATCCGTGAGCCAGGAGACCTGCCGACGACGGCAAAAACTGACGGGCCCTCGGGTGGAGGGTGAAAGGACAAGATATGAATACCGCTTCCGTCTCCCTCGGCGCCTCCGTCTCCTCGCAGTCGCGCTTCATGCAGCTGGCGCTCGCCGCGCTGCTCGGCACGTTCATCATTGGCTTTGTCGGCTTCTCGCATATCGATGCCGTCCACAATGCCGGTCATGACAACCGGCATTCGATGGCGTTTCCCTGCCACTGACGAGGATCTGACATCATGAATCTGTTTCGCAACGTCGTGTTCATCGCGGCGATAGCGGGGCTCGTGGCCGGCGTCGTGCTCGCCTGCATGCAGGCCTATGCAACAGTACCGCTGATCCTCAAGGCGGAAGTCTACGAACAGGCCGAAGGCGGCCATAGCCATGACCATGCCGCCGCACCCGCGGCACCAACTGGGGCCGCTAGCGGCAACGCAATGAGCTCCGCCGCACCGGCGGCATCGAACGCCATGAGCGCCGCCACGCCAGCACCCGCCGCTCCGGCCGAAGACGAAGGTTGGGCGCCGGCCGACGGCTTCGAGCGCTTTGCTTTCAACGTCGTGTCCAATGTCGTGACCGGCATCGGCTTCGCGCTGATCCTGGTCGCGGTTTCGGAATTCGCCGGCGGCATCGGCAATTGGCGCCAGGGCGTGTTCTGGGGTCTTGCCGGCTTTGCCATCTTCACACTGGCGCCCGGTCTCGGCCTGCCGCCGGAACTGCCGGCCATGCCTGCGGCCGACCTCACGCAGCGCCAGATCTGGTGGGTGGCGACCGTGATCGCGACCGCCATCGGGCTCGGGCTGATCGCGTTCCGCAAGTCGCTGCCGCTGGCCATCCTTGCAGTGGCGCTGATCGTCGCTCCGCACGTCGTCGGCGCGCCGCAGCCCGACAGCTTCGAGACGCCGATCCCGGAAGGCCTGCACCACCAGTTCGTGGTGGCGGTGACGCTGACCAATCTGGTGTTCTGGCTGGTGCTCGGCGCGGTCGTCGGCGTGGTGCGCGGACGCTTCACCGGCACCGCGACCAGCCTGCGCGACAGCTTTGCCTGATCGCAACAAGCTGACCTTCATCATCGGCGGTGCGCGCTCCGGCAAGAGCGCGCATGCCGAAATCCTGGTGACGGCGTTGCCGTCACCATGGACCTACATTGCCACCGCGCAGGCCTATGACGACGAAATGCGCGAGCGCATTGCGCTGCACCGCTCGCGGCGCGGCGAAGGCTGGACGACCATTGACGCGCCGCTCGACCTTGCCGGTGCGCTCGAGGCCTTGCCTGACGACCGGCCGGTGCTGGTCGACTGCCTGACGCTATGGCTGACCAATCACATGCTGGCCGATCACGATGTCGGCGCCGAGAGCCGGCGGCTGGCGGATGTGCTGTCGCGGCCGCGCGGCCCATGGTTCGTCGTCTCCAACGAAGTCGGGCAAGGCATCGTGCCTGACAACGCCCTGGCGCGCCGTTTTCGCGATGATGCCGGCCGGCTCAACCAGCAGGTCGCGGCGATCGCTGATACCATGCTGCTAATCGTGGCGGGGCTGCCGCTCAAGGTGAAGTGACATGACCGACATCGACAACAAGCCCATCGAAGACCGGGACGAAGAGCGCCATCGCGCCAAGATGGCCAAGCGCAAGGCGGTGCAGGATGCCGAGGTGGCGAGCAAGACGGTCGAAAAGGGACTGCTGATCGTCAACACCGGTCCGGGCAAGGGCAAGACCACGGCCGCCTTCGGCCTGGCGCTGCGGATGCTCGGCTATGGCAAGCGCGTCGGCGTCGTGCAGTTCATCAAGGGCAAGTGGCACACGGGCGAGAAGGATGCGTTTGCCGCTTTCGGCGACCGCGTCGTCTGGCATGCGATGGGCGAGGGCTTCACCTGGGAGACGCAGGATCTGAAGCGCGACATCGCCGCGGCGCAAGCCGCCTGGGCCAAGGCACTGGAGTTGATCGCCGATCCCTCGATCAGCCTCGTCGTGCTCGACGAACTCAACATCGCCCTGCGCTATGATTATCTCGATCTCGACAGGGTGGTTGCGGCGCTGAAGGCGCGGCGAGAGGGCCTGCATGTCGTCGTCACCGGCCGCAACGCCAAGCCGGCGTTGGTCGAGGCGGCCGATCTGGTCACCGAGATGGGCGTGACCAAGCACCACTTTTCGGCAGGCGTGAAGGCGCAGCAGGGGATAGAATTTTGAGCGTTTCTTACCCTCCCCCTTGTGGGGAGGGTCGATCCGCGAAGCGGAGCGCGGTGGGGCCTCGGCGCCGCACCCCCACCCCGGCGCTGCGCACCGACCCTTCCCACAAGGGGGAGGGTGAGGTCACACCAGAATGATGACCGCCGAAACCACCCCAAATAGCGCGATCAGAAGATAATCAGCGACGCGGTAGAGCGTCAGCGCCCGCCTGATGTCGGCGCTGTCGACGTCGCGGCTGCCGCCTTCGCCCATGAAGACGTCGTCGACCACGATGCCGCCATAGCTGCGTGGCCCGGCAAGCGCCAGGCCAAGCGCACCGGCCATGGCCGCTTCCGGCCAGCCAGCATTGGGCGAGCGGTGCTTTTTGGCATCGCGCCACACCGCCTGCCAGGCGCTGCCGGGATCGGCGCCCTTGACCAGGAAGGCCGCCAGAACGATCAGCAGCGCCGTCAGCCGCGAGGCCGGCAGGTTGATCCAATCATCGAAGCGCGCCGCCGCCCAGCCGAAAGCCTCGTGGCGCGGGGTGCGATGACCGATCATCGAATCGGCGGTGTTGGCGGCCTTGTAGGCAGCGCCGCCGGCCAGTCCGCCAACACCGGTCCAGAAAGCGGGAGCGACGATGCCGTCGGAAAAATTCTCGGCCAGGCTCTCGATCGCCGCGCGGCAGACGGCGGCGCGGTCGAGCGCTTCGGGATCGCGGCCGACGATGCGCGAGACGGCGACACGGCCCATGGCGAGGCCGCCCGAATCGAGCGAGTCAGCCACGGCCTCGACATGTTCGTAAAGGCTCTTCTGCGACAGCAGCGATGTCGCCAGAAGCGCGGCGATGAAAAACCCCAGGGGCACGAACCAGAGCAGGACAAGCTGCACGCAGAGACCGATCACTGCCGGCACCAGCACGATGACCAGCAGCGCCTGGACACCACGTTGGCGACGCAACGCGTCGGGATCAGTGGCGCGGTTGAGCCTTGAGTCGAGAAAGGATATCAGCCTGCCGAACCACGTCACCGGATGGCCGATGGCGCGGAAGAGCCAGTCTGGGTAACCCAGGACAGATTCGACGGCCAGTGACAGGAAAGCGATCAGGACTGACATGAAGCTTCTTGATGGAGCGGTGGACCATGGTGGGAGTCTTGGCCGGGCGAGGGCGCTTTTCCCCAACGCTCCTCAGCCTTTCGCCGACCTTTCGACCGGTATCAACCCGCACTCCTACCCGCTTTTCGACCTGCCCGCCACCTCGCTGTGGCGATTGCCGGAAGCGGCACAGGCGCGTGAGCTGACGGAGATCGCGGCCAGCACCTATGGCGCGCCGTCGCCGGCCAATGTCGTCGCGGCGCCCGGCACGCAGATCCTGCTGCCGCGCGTGGCGTCGCTGGTCAGGCCCGGCAAGGCATTGGTGCTGGGGCCGACCTATGCCGAACATGCGCGGGCCGCGGCGATCGCCGGGCACGAGGTGAGCGAAGTCAGCGACTTTGCGGCGTTGGCGGACGCCGACCTCGCCATCATCGTCAATCCGAACAATCCCGACGGTCGCGTCATCGAGCGTGACCGGCTGCTGGCACTGGCCGCCGGGCTGCGCGCCAAAGGCGGGCTGCTGGTCGTCGACGAGGCCTTCATGGATGTCGGCCCGCGCGAACACAGCCTCGCCGGTGATGCCAATCAAGGCGGCCTCGTCGTGCTGCGCTCGTTCGGCAAGTTCTTTGGGCTGGCCGGCCTGCGGCTTGGCTTCGCGCTTTCCGATGCACCGACAGTTGAAACGCTGGAAACGCAATTCGGGCCGTGGGCGGTGGCCGGCCCGGCGCTGGAATACGGCATTCGCGCGCTTGCCGATACTGGCTGGCAGGACGGGATGCGGGCATCGCTCGTCGAGGCAGCGGCGCGGCTGGACGCAGTGTTCGGCCGTTTCGGCGCGCCGGTCGCGGGCGGCACCACGTTGTTCCGCTATCTCAGCCTGCCGGATGCCGCCGGCCTGTTTTCCGCGCTTGGCGAACGCGGCGTCCTGCTTCGGCATTTCTGCGACCGGCCGTTTGTGTTGCGCGCCGGCCTGCCGGTCAGTGAGCTGGAATGGCGGCGGCTCGAATCGGCCCTTGCCGAATGGGCGAAGCGGCGCGAGGATCGACAAAAAGGTTCAAAACAATGATCCATGTCTGCTCGTTGGCGAAGATCGAGGAAACGGTGGCCAGGACCGGTGCCGACCGCATGCTGTCGCTGCTCTCCCTCGGGACCGAGGTGACGCGTCCGGCCTCGATAGCGAGGGAAAACCACCTGCATCTGGTCATGCACGACATAGCGGTGGCGCAGGACGGCATGACCATCCCGGGGGAGGAGCATGTCCGCGACGTGCTCGATTTCGCCCGCCGCTGGGACCGGGCGAAGCCCATGGTCGTGCATTGCTATGCCGGCATCAGCCGCTCGACCGCTTCGGCCTACATCATCGCCGCCGCACTGGCGCCGAAACGCGACGAAGCGGAACTCGCCCAGACGTTGCGGGCGCTGTCGCCCTCGGCGACACCCAATCCGCGGCTCATTGCCGTGGCCGACGCGCTGCTGGAGCGCAACGGCCGGATGATCGATGCGATCCAGTCGATCGGGCGCGGCGCCGACGCCTTCGAAGGCACGCCGTTCGAGCTGAAGATCGATAGTTAGCGGACCGTCGCAATCTCGGAGATTGGCCGAAGCCTCTGCGCCGTCGTCATCCACGGGCGCAGCAGCCGCGTAGCGGCGTCGCGGAGACCCGAGGATCCATTCCGTGACCTTTGTCGAAGGGGTGCAGCGGAGCAGAATCATGCATCGCAGCAGCGCTTCCGAGTCCCGGCATGGATCCCGGGGTCTGCGCCGCGCCGCTTCCCTCCTTGCTTCGCCCCAGGATGACGAAGAGTAGGGCTTCGGCCAGTCTCGGGGCAGGATGTGCCAGTACGCCTGTGTCGAGCGACTGCGCCGCTATTTCAGCCAGTCGGCGAGCTTCGCCTTGCGCACATCCCTGAGCAGGCTGATGAAGCCGTCGGCCTGATACTCTGCGGTTAGCCTGCCTTTTTCCGATGTCGCGATGCTGGCGTCGCCGACCACGCCGTTCGGGTTGAGATCGCCAGCAATCCAGGCGAAGGCATGGGTGCCGGTATGGCGCAGCAGCGAAAATTCCTTTTCGGCCCTGGCGACATTGGAAACGAAATTATCAGCTTTGGCCATGTCGACGAGGTCCGGCCGGAAATGCAGCATCAGTGAGGTTTCGACATCGCCGCCATGGATGCCGTGACGGTCCTCGAGTTCGGTGTACATGCCGGCCGGGCGGCCAAAACGCTGCCAGCTCGTCTTCACCGCCAGCATCTTTTCGCGCACCCGCAATTCACGCGTGATAATGCCCATGATCTCTTCATTGCCGCCATGCGAATTGACGACGATGAGCTTGCGCACGCCGGCGCGGGCAATCGACACGCCAAGCTCGGTCCAGGCTTCGACCAGCGTTGTTGCCGGCAGGGTGAGCGTGCCCGGCGCATGCAGGTGTTCGTTCGACTTGCCCACTGCCTGGACCGGCAGGATGCGGATGTCGAGATCGTCGGGCAGGCGCGAAATGACCGTGTCGAGCATGCCGTTCATGATCGAGGTGTCGGTCGAGACAGGCAGATGCGGCCCATGCTGCTCGATCGCGGCCACTGGCAGAATGGCGATCGTCGCCTCCGGATCGATCGAGGCGTATTCGGTTGTCCGGTAGTCGCCCCACCAGACGCGTCTTCTTGCAGCGGTCATGTCATGCCTCTTCGATGAACGGTGAGACCTAGCGCGGGACAGGCCTGCTGTCGATCACCCGGCCGCGATGACCTCTACCTCGACCTTGAATTCGGGGCGGGCAAAGCCGGAAACGATCATCAGCGTCGAGGCCGGCGCCGGGCTCGAAAACAGCCGGTCACGGACATCCATATAGGGCCGCAAATGGGCGCGGTCGGTGACATAGGCGTTGATGCGCACGATGTCCCCGAGCCCCAGCCCGGCCTCGCCGAGGATCGCCTCGATGTTGCGGAAACAGAGTTCGGCCTGGGCGCCGGCGTCCTCGGGAATCTTGTCGTCCGCCGTGATCGCCACCTGGCCCGAGCACAGCACCAGCCGCTTGCCTGCCGGCACTTCGACGCCGTGGCTGTAGCGGGCAAAGGGTGGCTTGATCGATTTCGGGGTGAGGAATCTGAACATGGCAATCTCCTGGATGCCGTCAGCCTAAGGCGGGACGCGTCACAGCTTCAAGATGGCGGTGCATGTTGCCGGTGCGATTGTGGACAGGCGTTCAAAAAATAGGCACGATGCCTTCGGTGCAGCACGACCTTTCCGGCTTTCGCAGATGGCTGTGGTGCAGGCTGGCGGGTTCCGGCGCGAGACGCCGGTGGCATGTGTCTTGCTTCTTGAATCTTTGGTGTCGAGCCTGGCGCGTGGCGCCGGAGCAAACAGAGGGTGGTTGTCGATGTATGCAAAACAGAAGATCTCGGTAGCGGCGGTGGCCCTGCTGGCGGCCGGCACGCTGGGTGCCGCGGCGAATGAAAAAGTCACCTTCGGCACCAATTGGCTGGCCGAGCCGGAACATGGCGGTTACTATCAGGCCGTGGCGGACGGCACCTATGCCGCCTGCGGCCTCGACGTCACCATCATGCAGGGCGGCCCACAGGTCAGCGGCCGGCCGATGCTTTTGGCAGGCAAGATCGATTTCTATATGGGCGGCAACCTGCTGTCGGCCTTCGATGCGGTCCAGCAAGGCATTCCGATGCGCGTGGTGGCGGCGGACTTCCAGAAGGATCCGCAGGTCCTCATGTCCCATCCCGGCGAGGGGCTGGATAAATGGGAAGATTTGAAGAACGCCGACCAGTACATCCTTGGCGACGAAGGCGTGCAGACCTTCTTCCAGTGGATGGTCACCGCACTCGGCTTCGACGCGGCCAAGCGCGCGCCCTACACCTACAACACCGCTCCGTTCCTCGCCAACAAGAAGTCGATCCAGCAGGGCTACGTCACCTCGGAGCCGTTCGCGGTCAAGAAGGAAGGCGGCTTCGTGCCGAACCAGTTCCTGCTCGCCGACTATGGCTGGGATACCTACTCGACGACGATCGAGGTGATGCAGGACACGATCGACAAGAAGCCGGAGGTGGTCCAGTGCTTCGTGGATGGCTCGGCCAAGGGCTGGTACAAGTACCTCTACGGCGACAACAAGGCCGCCAACGACATGATCAAGAAAGACAATCCTGACATGAGCGACGAGCAGATCGCCTTCTCGATCGAGCAGATGAAGAAGTTCGGCCTTGCCGATTCCGGCGATACCGAGAAGCTCGGCATCGGCGCCATGACTGACGCGCGCATCAAGAGTTTCTATGACAAGATGGTCAAGGCCAAGGTTACGCCGGAAGGCATCGACCTTTCGAAGGCCTACACGCTGGCCTTCGTCAACAAGGGCGTGGGGCTCGACCTGAAGAAATAGGCCAGCCTGAGCATGATAGGGGAAAAGGTGGCGCGAGCGCCGGCATCGGACGTCGCTCCGACGTTGCTGGCGCTGCGCGGCGTCGGCAAGGTGTTTTCCAACGGCGTGACGGCGCTGAGCGATGTCGACCTGACGATCCGGGAAGGCGATTTCCTCAGCCTGCTCGGGCCGTCCGGTTGCGGCAAGTCGACGGCGCTGCGGCTGATCGCCGGCCTGTCGACGCCGACCTCCGGCGTGCTCGATTGGCGCGGCGGCGGCTCGCTCGACCGCGCCAATATCGGCTTCGTCTTCCAGGAGCCGACGCTGCTGCCCTGGGCCAGCGTCTTCGACAATGTCTGGCTGCCGCTCAGGCTGAAAGGCATTTCCCGCGCCAAGGCGGCGCCTGCGATCACGCAAATGCTGGCGCGGGTGCACCTGACCGGCTTCGAGGACGCCGTGCCGCGCGAACTATCGGGCGGCATGAAGATGCGCGTCTCGATCGCGCGCGCCATGGTGACCAAGCCGCGCGTGCTGTTGATGGACGAACCGTTCGCAGCACTGGACGAGATCACCCGCTTCAAGCTCAACAACGATCTGCTGGAACTGTGGCAGGACGAACGCTTCACCGTCGTCTTCGTCACCCACAGCGTTTTTGAAAGCGTGTTTTTATCCAACCGGGTCGTCGTCATGGCGGCGCGGCCGGGCAGGGTGTTCGACGAACTTGCGATAGAAGCCTCCTATCCGCGCGACGAAGCGTTTCGCACCTCGCCCGACTATGCAGCCCTTTGCCGCCAGGCTTCCGACGTGCTGGTCAATGCCATCAATTCAACAGCGGGCCCGCATCATGACGGTCATTGACGGCACGTTGAAACTTGACCCCGAGGAAGCGCGCCGTGTGCGCCAGGAGCGGCTCGAGCGGGTCGGCCGCTGGGTGCTGCCGCTGGCGATCATGATCCTGGCGATCTGGCTGTGGGACCGTATCTGCGTGTGGAACGAGATCCCGCAATATATTCTGCCACGCCCCGGTGTGGTGCTGCAGACGCTCTACAACGATGCCGGCCTGCTGTTCTCCTCGCTGCTGGTCACCTTGCGGATCACCTTCCTCAGCCTGGCCCTGGCCGTCATTGGCGGCGTCGGCCTGTCGGTGCTGTTCGCGCAATCGAAATGGGTGGAGATGTCGTTCTTCCCGTTTGCCATCGTGCTGCAGGTGACGCCGATCGTGGCGATCTTTCCGCTGATCAACATCTATGTGAGCAACCAGACAACTAAGCTTCTGCTGTGCGCCTGGATCGTCGCCTTCTTCCCGATCCTGTCCAACACCACGCTCGGCCTGAATTCTGTCGATCGCAATTTGCGCGACCTGTTCAAGCTCAATGGCGCGACGCGCTGGCAGCAGCTGCGCTATCTCAGGCTGCCGGCGGCGATGCCGTATTTCCTCGGCGGGCTGAAGATCGCCGGCGGCCTGTCGCTGATCGGCGCCGTGGTGGCCGAGTTCGTCGCCGGGGCCACCGGCCAGTCGTCGGGCCTCGCCTCGCGCATCATCGAGGCCGGTTACCGCCTCAACGCGCCAAGGTTGTTCGCGGCGCTGTTCCTGATCTCGCTGACCGGCATTCTAATCTTCCTCGTGCTATCGCTGATTTCGCATCTTATTCTCAGGCGCTGGCACGAAAGCGCGCTGAAGCAGGAGCGGTAGTGCCTTGATTCCGGACTCAGCTTCATATCGGCTTGCCAATGCCCGCGTTCACCGGTCACTGACGTCGGGTCTTGCCGCGACTTACGACAATGACGGGTTCACGCTGGCCGACATTGCGATTGCCGACGGCAATATCTCCAGCATTGCGGCGCATGGCAAATCGAAGGGGCCGACGGAGGCTGTCGATCTTGCCGGTCGTATCGTGCTGCCGTGCTTCGTCGACTGCCATACCCATATCGACAAGGGCCATATCTGGCCGCGAACGCCCAATCCGGACGGCACCTTCATGGGCGCGCTCAATGCCGCGGGCGCCGACCGCGTCGCGCGCTGGAGCGCCGAGGACCTGGCCAAGCGCATGGATTTCTCGCTGCGCTCGGCCTACGCGCATGGCACCAAAGCGCTGCGCACCCATCTCGACAGCGTCGCGCCGCAAGAGGAAATCTCCTGGCCGGTGTTCGAGACGATGCGCGAGACATGGCGCGACCGCATCGAATTGCAGGGCGCCTGCCTGCTCGGCATCGAGGGCGTGCGCGACAAGAAATGGTTCGACAGGCTGGTGAAGCGGGTGGCCGCCGCCAAGGGCGTGCTCGGTGTCGTCACCTATATGGTGCCGGACCTGGAAGAACTGCTCGACCATGTCTTCGCGCAAGCGATCAAGCATGGGCTCGATCTCGATTTCCATGCCGACGAGACCGATGACATTGCGGCGATCTCGCTGAAGAAGATCGCCGAGGCAGCACTATGGAACGGTTTCGAGGGCAAGATCCTCGTCGGCCATTGCTGCTCGCTGGCGCGGCAGCCCGATCTCGATGTGCTGGACACGCTGGACAAGGTGGCGAAGGCCGGGCTGGCAGTGGTGTCGCTGCCGATGTGCAATCTCTATCTGCAGGACCGGCGCGGGAACCAGACCACGCCGCGCTGGCGTGGCGTGACGCTGCTGCACGAGATGAAGGCGAGGGGCATTCCGGTCGCCGTCGCTTCAGACAACACACGCGATCCCTTCTATGCCTATGGCGATCTCGACATGCTGGAGGTCTACCGCATGGCGACGCGCATCCTGCATTTCGATCATCCGGTCGCCGACTGGCCGCAAGCGGTCGCCGCGACGCCGGCCAAGGTGATGCGGCTCGATGGGCTCGGCACGCTTGCCGCCGGCGGCGATGCCGATTTCATCCTGTTCAAAGGTCGAAGCTGGACGGAATTGCTGTCGCGGCCCGAATCGGATCGCATCGTCGTGCGCGGCGGCCGCGCGATCGAGCGGCAATTGCCCGACTATGCCGAACTCGACGGACTGATGGTGGAATGATGGATGTTTCGGCGCTCAAACGCGATCTCGACGGGATAAAGCTCGACGACAATCCGGCCATCGTCCAGCAGAAGAGCCGCGACTTCTACTGGTACAGCCCGGTGCTGAAGCAGCAGCTCGATCGTGTCACCGGCGACCTGATCGTGACGCCGAAGACCGAGGCCGAGCTGATCCGCGTGCTCGCCGCCTGTCACCGTCATGGCGTGCCCGTGACGCCACGCGGCAGCGGCACCGGCAATTACGGCCAGGCGATGCCCTTGTCGGGCGGCGTGGTGCTCAACCTTGCCGAGATGAACGAGATCAAGTCGATCGCGCCGGGGCGCGTGGTGACGGGGCCCGGTGCTATTCTGGCCGATATCGACAAGGCAACACGTGCCCATTCCGGGCAGGAGCTACGGCTCTCGCCGTCGACCTACAACACCGCCTCGATCGGCGGCTTTATCGCCGGCGGCTCGGGCGGCGTCGGTTCGATCAATTTCGGCGGGTTGCGCGATTTCGGCAATGTGCTGCGCCTGCGCGTGGTGACGATGGAGGCCGAGCCGAAGGCGCTCGAACTCACAGGCGAGGATTTGCACAAGGTGACCCACGCTTACGGCACCAACGGCATCATCACGGAAGTCGAGATGCCGCTGACGGCGGCCTATGAGTGGGTCGACGTCATCGTCGGCTTCGATGCCTTCATGGATGCGGCACGCTACGGCAATGCGCTGGCCTGCCAGGACGGCATCCTGACCAAGCTGATCACGCCGATCGCCGCACCCGTGCCGCAGCTCTATTTCAAGCGCCACCAGAAGTTTTTCAGGGACGGGCAAAGCATCTGCGTCGTCATGGTGGCGCACCATGGGCTGGATGCGTTCCTCGCCTTCACCCGCCGCGCCGGCGGCGAGGTGATCTTCAACGCCATCACCGCGACGCCGCAGGAGAAAAAAGGCCTGCCGCCGGCCTATGAACTGGCCTGGAACCACACCACGCTGAGGGCACTGCGCGTTGATCCCGACATTACCTACCTGCAGTCGCTCTATCCCTTCCCCAACCAGTTGGCGCTGGTCGAGAAGATGGACGCGATGTTTCCCGGCGAAGTGTTCTCGCATCTCGAATTCGTGCGGCTGGACGGCAACATCACCTGTTTCGGCCTGCCGCTGGTAAAATTCACCACCGAGGCGCGGCTCAACGAGATCGTGCGGCTGCATGAGGAAAATGGCTGCCCGATCTTCAACCCGCATCGCTACACGCTGGAAGAGGGCGGCATGAAGCAGACGGATGCCGTGCAG
Organism: Mesorhizobium sp. 43Arga; assembly: GCF_053714255.1. Taxonomy (NCBI): domain Bacteria; kingdom Pseudomonadati; phylum Pseudomonadota; class Alphaproteobacteria; order Hyphomicrobiales; family Phyllobacteriaceae; genus Mesorhizobium; species Mesorhizobium sp. 43Arga. The sequence goes on along the minus strand of NZ_JBSKBO010000002.1, from coordinate 256,749 downwards.
CTCGCCTTCAAGCGCGAGACGGACCCGCAAGGCCTGCTCAACCCCGGCAAGATGATCGCCTGGGAAAATCCGGACTACGACTATCGTTCGGGGCGGACTTTTTTGTTCAAGGGGCTGCAGAAGGTGGGGTGATGCAATGACGAACGCGTGGCGCTGCACCCCCCTCTGGCCTGCCGGCCATCTCCCCCTCAAGGGGGGAGATTGTTCGCTTCGCCGGGGGGTGCTTCGCGCTGACCTGCGGGATGTCCTCTCTTGAACATCCTCGTCCTCTACGCCCATCCGGTCGAGACCAGCTTCAATGCCGGCCTGCACCGGTTGATCGTCGAGCGGCTGATGGCGGCGGGCCATGATGTCGATGACTGCGACCTCTATGCCGAGGATTTCGACCCGCGGCTGATGCGCCAGGAGAGGCTGGATTATCACAACCGGCGCGGCGCCGCGGACCCGGCGGCGGCCTATGTCGAGCGGCTGCTGCGGGCCGAGGCGCTGGTGCTTTCCTATCCGGTCTGGAACTACGGCTTCCCAGCTATCCTCAAGGGCTTTTTCGACCGCGTCTTCCTGCCCGGTGTGTCGTTCAGGCTCGTCGACGGCAAGGTGCAGCCGTCGCTGCACAACATCAGGAAGGTCGCGGCCGTCACCACCTATGGCGGCAGCCGATTCCGCGCCATTGTGATGGGCGATCCGCCACGCAGGCTGATCAAGCGCATGCTGCGCGCCACCGTAAAGCCCGGCGCCCCGGTGACTTACCTCGCGCACTACGCGATGAATCTGTCGACCGACCAAACGCGAAAATCTTTCATGACGAAGGTCGCGGCGAGCATGGATGCATTCTGATGCGTGTCCTCGTGGTCTATTGCCATCCGGTGCCGGAAAGCTTTTGCGCCGCAATCCGCGATACCGCTCTGGATGTGCTCAAGGCCAAGGGTTGGGAGGTGCGGCTGCTCGACCTCTATGCCGAGAAATTCGACCCGGTGATGGGCTGCGACGAGCGGCGCTTCTACAATGACCAGGCGCCGCAGGACCCGGCGCTGAAGCCGCATTTCGAGCTGCTCACCTGGGCCGAAGCAATCCTGTTCGTCTATCCGACCTGGTGGTACGGGCTGCCGGCGATGCTGAAGGGCTGGCTCGACCGAGTATGGGCGACGGACGTCGCCTTCAAACTGCCGGCGGGCAAGGGGCGGATCAAATCGCTGATGACGCATGTCACCAAGGTCGGCGTGATCACCACCTGCGGCGCGCCGACCTGGTGGAGCGTCGTCGTCGGCCAGCCCGGACGCAAGACCCTGCTGCGCGGTATGCGGGCACTGTGCGCGAGACGCTGCAAGACGTTCTTCCTCGCGCATTATCTGATGGACGCATCGACGCCAAAGACGCGGGCGGCGTTTCTGGCGAAGGTTCGGACGAAGCTGGCAAGGTTTTGAGGGATTAGCGTCCTTCTCCCCGCAAACGGGAGAAGGAAAAGGATGCTACATCTTCGTCCGTTCTGCCTTCGGATCGTACATCGGCTTCAGCGAGGCTTCCGCCGCAAACCGCTCGCCAGCGATCTCGATCTCGTAGGACGAGGCCAGCACATCGGCCTCGCTCTCGCCGTGGCAGGGCACATAGCCCAACCCGATGGCGCCGCCGAGATGGTGGCCGTAATTGCCTGAGGTGATCGGGCCGACGATCTTGCCGTCGCGCAGGATGGCTTCATTGTGGAAGAGCAGGGGCTGCGGGTCCTTCAGCCGGAACTGCACCAGCCGGCGGTTCAACCCGGCGTCCTTCTTCTTCAGCACGGCATCGCGGCCGATGAACTCGCCCTTGGCGGTCTTCACCGCGAAGCCGAGGCCGGCTTCCAGCACATTGTCCTCATCGGTGATGTCGTGGCCGAAATGCCGAAAGGCCTTTTCGATGCGGCAAGAATCCAGCGTGTGCAGGCCAGAGAGTTTCAGGCCGACATCGGCGCCGGCCTCGTCGATCGCCTCGAAGACATGGGCGGCCTGGTCGGTCGTGACATAGAGTTCCCAGCCGAGTTCGCCGACATAGGTGACGCGGTGCGCGCGGGCCAGCCCCATGCCGATCTCGATCTCCTGGAACGTGCCGAACGGGTTGTTCTCGTTGGAGAAATCGTTGGGGCTTACTTTCTGGATCAGCTTTCGCGCATCTGGACCCATCAGGCAGAGCACGCTTTCAGCCGCCGTGACATCGGTAATGACGACGAACTCCTCGCCGACATGCCGGCGCAGCCAGGCCAGATCGCGCTGCAGCGTGGCACCCGGAACGACGAGGAAGTAGGCCGTATCCGAGAGCCTGGACACGGTGAGATCACTCTCGATACCGCCGCGCTGGTTGAGCATTTGCGTATAGACGATCTTGCCCGGGGCCACGTCCATGTCGTTGGCGCACAGTCTTTGCAGGAAAGCACAGGCATCGCGGCCCTCGACACGGATCTTGCCGAACGAGGTCATGTCGAACAGGCCGACCTTGTTGCGAACCGCAAGATGTTCGTCGCGCTGGTTGTTGAACCAGTTTTGCCGCTTCCAGGAATAGCGGTATTCGCGCTCCTGGCCCTCCCGTGCGAACCAGTTGGCGCGCTCCCAGCCGGCGACCTCGCCGAACACGGCGCCGCGCGCCTTCAGGTGTTCATGCAGCGGCGAGCGGCGCACACCGCGTGATGTCGCCATCTGCCGATAGGGGAAATGGTCGGCGTAAAGCAGGCCGAGCGTTTCGGAGACACGCTCCTTGAGATAGCGGCGGTTCTTCTGGAACGGCTGGGCGCGGCGGATGTCAACTTCCCAGAGGTCGAAAGGGGCTTCGCCATCATTGATCCACTGCGCCAGCGCCATGCCGGCGCCGCCGGAGGAGACGATGCCGATCGAATTGTAGCCGGTCGCCATCCAGTAGCCCCGCAGTTCCGGCGCCTCGCCAAGATAATAGCGGTCGTCCGGCGTGAAACTTTCGGGGCCGTTGAAGAAGGTGTGGATGCCGGCGGTCGCCAGCATCGGCATGCGGTTGACGCCCATTTCGAGGATCGGCTCGAAATGATCCATGTCCTCGGGCAACTGGTCGAAGCAGAAATCCTCGCGGATGCCGTCCATGCCCCAGGGTTTTGCCACCGGCTCGAAGGCGCCGAGCATCATCTTGCCGGCGTCTTCCTTGTAATAGGCGCACTCGTCCGGCACGCGCAGCACCGGCAGGCGGGAGAGGCCGGGGATCGGCTCGGTGACGAGATAGAAATGCTCGCAGGCGTGCAGCGGAATGGTGACGCCATTCTGGGCGCCCAGTTCGCGCGCCCACATGCCGGCGCAGTTGACGACGATGTCGGCCTCGATCATGCCCTTTTCGTCACCCCGCGCCCACGACACGCCGGTGACGCGGCCCGCCCTGGTATGGACTTTGGTGACCTTCACGTTCTCGACGATGGCAGCACCCCGCTGGCGGGCACCCTTGGCCAGCGCCATGGCGATGTTGGCTGGGTCGCACTGGCCGTCGAGCGGCAAATGCACGGCGCCGACCACGTCCGATACGTTGAGATGCGGATACATCTCCTTGACTTCGTTGGGAGAAATCTCGCGAACGTCGACATCGAAGGCGCGGGCGAGCGACGCCTGCCGGTAGATCTCGTGCTTGCGCTCCTCGGTCAGCGCGACCGTGATCGAGCCAACCTGGCGCATGCCGGTGCCGACCTCGGTCTCGGCTTCCAGCTTGACGTAGAGGTCGGCCGAATATTTCGCCAGCCGCGTCATGTTCTGCGAGCCGCGCAACTGGCCGATCAGGCCGGCGGCATGCCAGGTCGTGCCCGAGGTCAGCTGCTTGCGTTCCAAGAGCACGATGTCGGTCCAGCCGAGCTTGGCCAGATGGTAGGCGACCGAACAGCCGGAAACGCCGCCGCCGATGATCACCGCCCTCGCTTTGGTAGGAATGGCTTTGGTGGGAATGGCCTTGGTCATGCGGCCTCGCGGCGATAGGTGGAAGCAAAACGGCGCAGCCGGGCGGCCGCTTCCTGCAGCACGGGTTCCGGCTGGCAGAGGCTGATGCGGATGTGGCCGGCGGCGGCTTCGCCGAAGCTGGAGCCGGGCATCACGCCGACCTTCTCCTTGTCGAGGAGTGCCCAGGCGAATTTTTCGTCGTCGGGTTCGACATCGGATATGTCGAGCATGACATACATGCCGCCTTCGGAACCGCGCACGCTGACATTGTTCATGCCGCGCACTGCATCCAGCAGCACGGTCCGGCGCGCCGCATAGCGCTCGGCGATGTCCTTGACGCCGTAGTGCTTCTCCAGCGCCTCGGCGCAGGCGATCGAGATGAAGGCCGGCAGGCCGTAAGTCGTCACCAGATTGAGGTTGATGAGCAGCGTGATCATATCCTGCGGACCGGTCAGCCAGCCCATGCGCCAGCCGGTCATGCCATGGCTCTTGGACATGGAATTGATGACCAGCGTGCGCTCGGCCATGCCGGGCAGCGAGCGTGGCGAGACATGCTCGCCGCCCCCCAGTGTCCAGTAGACCTCATCCGACAAAAGCCAGAGATCATGCTCGCGGCAGATTTCGGCCAGCTGTTCCAGCCGCTCGCGTGAATAGACCGCACCCGTCGGATTGTTCGGCGTGTTGATCAGGATGGCGCGCGTGTTGGGCTTGAGTGCCGCGCGGATCATGTCGGCGCGGGGCTGAAACCCATCATCGGCCGGCGTCTCGACGACGGTGAAACTGGCGCCGGCGGCGCTGAATGTGTTGGGATAGGTGGCATAGTACGGCGCCACGACGATGGCGTGGTCGCCCTGGTCGAGAACGGCCTGCACGGCCGCATAAAGCGCGGCCTGGCCGCCCGGCGTGGCGATGACTTGATCGGGCGTCGTCTCTACGCCGGTGCAGGCGCTGGAGGCGGCCGCCATTGCCTGGCGCAGGCGCGGCAGGCCGGGAAGCGGCGTGTAATGGTGATTGCTGCCGCGAACCGCGGTCACGCAGGCCTCGATCGTTTGCGAGGGCGTGTCGAAGTCGTGATCGCCGACCGACAGCATGATGATGTCCTCGCCGGCTTCCTTGCGGGTCCAGGCGGCGAAATGAACCTCCCAGCCATCCTTGCCCGAAGGCACGATGCCGGAGATGCGCGACGATGGTCTAGGCATGCAAAATCCCCGAAATTTCGTAACCGTCCTGCTGCAGTCGATCGCGCAGCGCGGCAATGTGCGGCGGTCCGACTTCGCAGCAGCCGCCGACGATGTCAGCACCCGCTTCCACCCAGCCGATCGCTTGCTCGGCATAGGCGTCCGGCCCGAGGTCGTGGCGGGCGTGCAGCACATCCACGGTACCGCCGTGTTTGAGGGCCTCCGTGGAGGTGAAGCCATTGGCATAGGCGCCGACCGAGCCGCCAAGGTCGATCAGTTCAGGCAAGGCGGCGGCGATCGCTTCCGGCCGGCAGCAGTTGAGCAGCCGCGCCGCTATCGGCAGACCTTCGAGCGCGCTTGCCGCGGCGGCTATCGTTTCGCCGCTGCGCAGCCGCGGCGCGCCGTGATCGGCGAGCGTCCACGACACCCAGACCGGCTTGCCGCTCTCCGATGCCGCGGTGACGGCCGCGCGCGCCTCATCGGCCGAGGCCATGGTTTCGCAAAGGAAGAGATCGACGCCATCCGCCTGCTCGGCAACGATACGGCGGTAGATGTCGAGCGTCTCTTGATAGGAAATGGTCAGCGCCGGGGCGTAGCTGCCGAAAAGCGGCGACAGGCAGCCGGCGATCGCTGCCTCGCCGGCTTCCTCACACGCTTGCCTGGCCAATTCGATTCCGCGCTTCTGCAGCGGCTTGAACAGGTCCTCGGCACCCTCGCGCGCCAGGCGCTCAGGTGTCGCCGAATAGGTGTTGATGGTGATCACACCCGCGCCGGCGCGGATGAATTCGGCATGCAGGCCGCGCACCAGATCGGGTTCGTCGATCAGGACCCTGGCCGACCACAGCGGCGTCGGCTCAGATTTGCTGCGCCGGACCAGTTCCTGGCCCATGCCACCATCGGTGAGGATGATTTTCCTCATGCGCGCAGCCTCTCGTTCCTGGGATCCCAGAGCGGCTCGTCCTTCTGTACGACCGCCTGGAAACGGTCGCCGAAGATTTCGACCTCGACGGAGGTGCCGGGCTCGGTCAAATCCATCCGCAGCATGCCGAGCGCGATGGACTTGTCGATGCGATGGCCCCAGCCGCCTGACGTGGTCTCGCCGACGATCTGGCCGCCATGCCACAGCGTCGACATGTAGGGCGCGTCGCAATCGCCGGGGTTTTCCAAGACCAGCGTGACGAAGCGCTTCTTCATGCCTTGCTGCTTCTCGTTCTGAAGCGCTGCCTTGCCACGGAAATCGGGCTTTTCCCATTTGACGAAACGCTCGAGCCCACCCTGCAGGATGGAATAGTCGGTCGACAGGTCGCCCTTCCAGGTGCGGTAGCCTTTTTCGAGCCTGAGCGAATCCAGCGCGTACATGCCGAACGGTTTCAGGCCATGCTGTTGTCCCGCCGCGCAGACGGCGTCGAAGATGGAGGCCGTGTCGTCGACCCTCGAGTGGATTTCCCAGCCAAGTTCCCCGGCAAAGGACACGCGCACGAGCTTGGCCCAGCGGCCGGCGATCTTGGTTTCCTGATGCGTCAGCCACGGCAAGGAGAGGTCGGCGTCGCAGACAGCGGCGAGGATCATTCGCGAATTGGGGCCGGCCAGGATCTGGGTGGAGAATTCCTCGGTCCGGTCGATCAGCTTGAATGGCGCGTCCTTGGGCATGCGCGATTTCAGCCATTCGAAATCATGCCATTGCGCGACGGCGGCGGTGATCAGCGTCATCACATTTTCGTCGTGGCGCACGACGGACATTTCGGTGACGATGCGGCCCTTGTCGTCGGCGAAATAGACGAGGCCGATGCGGCCGGGCTTCGGCACCAGTCCGGTGACCTGCAAGCTTAGCCATTCGGCGGCGCCGTGGCCTTCGAGGTTGAAGCGCGAGAAGCCGGGCAGGTCGAGGATGCCGGCGGCGTCGCGCACCGCCAGGCACTCTTCGCGCACACGTTGCTGCCAGGGCCCGTCGCGGCGGAAGGTCAGCGTGGCTTCCTCGGAAATGTCGTCGCCGTCCTTCGCGTACCAGGTGGCGCGCTCCCAGCCATTGTAGGCGTCGAAACGTCCGCCCAGCGCCTTGATGCGGTCATGGATCGGCGAAAGCTTGCGGTCGCGCCCTTCCGGCCAGGCATGGCGCGGGAACTGGATGGCGTATTCATTGCCGTAGATTTCCATGCCCTTGGCGACGCAATAGTCCGGCGCCGAGGCAAAGGACGTGAAACGGCGCGGATCGCAGGACCACATATCCCATTCCGTCTGGCCCTGGGTGATCCATTCGGCCAGCACCTTGCCGGCGCCGCCGCCCTGGGCGATGCCGAAAGTGAAGACGCAGGCCTCGAAGGCGTTGGGAACACCGGGCATTGGGCCGATCAGCGGGTTGCCATCCGGCGCATAGGGGATCGGTCCGTTGATAACCTTGGACAGGCCGGCGGTGCCCAGGATCGGCACGCGGGCGACGGCGTCGGCGAGGTAATGTTCCAGCCGGTCGAGATCATCAGGGAAAAGCTGGAAGGAAAAATCCTCCGGCATCGGATCGTTGTGAGTGGCCCAATGCGCGCGGCAATTGCGCTCATAAGGGCCGAGATTCATGCCGGCCTTTTCCTGGCGAAGGTAATAGGACGTATCGACATCGCGCAGCAGCGGCAGTTTCTTGCCCTGTTCCTTCGACCATGCGGCGAGTTCAGGAATTTCCTCGAACAGGATGTATTGGTGGCTCATCACCATCATCGGCACTTCGCGGCCGAACATCCGGCCGACCTCGGCGGCACGGTAACCGGCGGCATTGACGACGATTTCGCAGCGAATCTCGCCTTGCGGCGTGGTGACCACCCATTCGTCCTTCTCGCGGCGCACGCCGGTGACGGGACAGAAGCGGATGATTTTCGCACCCAGGTCACGTGCACCCTTGGCCAGTGCCTGGGTCAATTGCGCCGGGTCGATGTCGCCGTCGCTCGGGTCATAGAGCGCGCCTTTCAGGTCGTGCGTCTCGATGAAGGGGTAGCGGCGCTTGATCTCGTCGACGCCGACCACGTCGATATCCATGCCCTGATAGCGGCCCATGCCCTTGGCACGCTGGAATTCCTGCATGCGCTCTTTCGTATGGGCAAGGCGCAGCGAACCGGTGACGTGGTAATTCATGGGATAGTCGACCGCGTCCGCCAAGCCTCGGTATAGCTCGGTCGAATAGCGCTGCATGTTCATCAGCGACCAGGACGAGGAGAAAGTCGGCACATTGCCGGCGGCATGCCAGGTCGAGCCCGATGTCAGCTCGTTCTTTTCCAGGAGCACGCAGTCGGTCCAGCCCGCTTTGGCGAGATGATAGAGCGAGGAGGCGCCGACGACGCCACCTCCGATGATCACCACGCGCGCCGTGCTCGGCAAACCCGCCATCTTCGTCTCCCAGAAATTGACTCAATAAACCGGTGGCGAAACCACCCAGATGACAACCGCCGGCTCGGTGCCTGGATTGCGCCAGCGATAGGGCTTGCCTTCGAAGCGGAAGGAATCGCCTTCGCCGAGCCGGTGCCAGATACCAGCTATCTCGATCTCGAAAATACCCGAGGCGAGATAGCCGGCTTCCTCGGTCGGCCGCAATTGCTCGGTCTTCATTTCCGCGCCCGGCGCGAAGATCGAGCGCACCATCTCGAAACTACCACCGAGATCGGGCGACAGGAGTTCTTCCACGAGGCCGGATTCGCTGGTGCCAAGCGTGCGGCGCCTGCCGGCGCGCACCACCACGCCGCGCTCGCTCTCGACCGGCACGTCATGGCTGAAGAACAGGCTGATCGGCACGCCGAACAATTCGGCAAACGCCCTGAGATCGCTGAGCGACGGCGTCGACAGGCCGCGTTCGACCTGGCTGACCCAGCCGACCGAACGGCCGAGTTTCAGCGCGATGTCGACGAGCGTCAGCCCGCGCGCCCGGCGTAGCGCGCGGATATCGCCGGCCAGCACGCGTTCGTCAGGTTCCTGCAATGTTCGTGCGGTAGGAGACGCCAAAACGCTCACTTCATGAAAATTTCAATTCGAATTTCATGAGAAATCAGACTCATGAAAAAATCAAGTAGATTTTCACCAATGCTCAAGATTTGCTTGCAGGATTTTGACGGTTCATGCAAAGGCTCCGCCGCGAGCGGCGAGTGGGGACGTCCGATCGACGCAATGGCTAAGGGACGGCCCATGTTGGAAAAGAAGGCTCGAATCGCGGATGAGGCCGAGATCGTCGACGAGGCGATCGTGTCGCGCCGTTCGGTGCGCGCATTTCTGCCCGACATGATCGACGACGACACCATCCGCGACATTCTGGCAGTTGCGGCGCGCGCGCCGTCCGGCACCAACATGCAGCCATGGCGGGTCTACGTCACCAAGGGCGAGACCAAGCAACAGATCTCTGATGCCATCCTGAATTCCGGTATCCGCGCCGAAAAGGCCGACTGGGACGAATACCGCTACTATCCAACGCAGTTCTTCGAACCTTATCTGACGCGGCGGCGCGCCAATGGCTTCGGCCTTTATGGCGCGCTCGGCATCGGCCGCCGCGAGGTCGACAAGATGCGTGCGCAGCACGACCGCAATTTCGTCTTCTTCGACGCGCCGGTCGGCATGATCTTCACCATCGACCGCCGCCTCAACCAGGGTTCGTGGATCGACTACGGCATGTTCCTGCAGAACATCATGGTCGCTGCGCGGGGCAGGGGCCTGCATACGTGCCCGCAAGCGGCCTTCGCGCCCTATCACCGGCAGATCCGGCCGGTGCTCAACATTCCCGACGAGGAGATCGTCGTTTGCGGCATGGCGCTCGGCTATGAGGACACCTCCAAACCGGAAAACGCCTTCCGCACCGACCGCGTGCCGCTGGAAGAGTGGGTGACGTTCAGCGAATAGAGCGGCTGCCCGACCTGGCGGCGCTTGCCGGCTATTCCGTATTCATCTGCATGCCATGGCCGCTGACATGGGCGCCGTCCTGCGGCGTCAGCTTGAGATAGGCAAGCAGCGCGCAGAGCGTGATGACGCCCTCGATCGCGAACAGGATCCGGAAATCATTGGTCACGGCAGGCCCGCCGCCGGCCAGGAACGACAGCATGGCCGCCGCCAGGCCGACACTGACCGCCACCCCGAGCTGCCAGAGGATGTAGTAGAGCGCGCTGAAGCGGGCGAGCTGGTCGGGCGCGATGTCGGAATAGGCGAGGTTGCCGGTCGAGGCCCATTGGACGGACCGAAAGACGCCGAAAGCAAAGATATAGCCAAGCACGATCCACACCGGCGTCGTCGCCTGCATCAAGGCGAAGCCGGCGACCATGGCGGCAACGACAGGCGTGTTGAAGACCAGGACGCGGCGGAAGCCGAACCGGTTGAGGACGCGCGGCATGAAGAAGCGCATGATCACCGAGCCGAGCGCGGCAACGAAAGTCAGCGATCCCGCCTGCACCGCACTCATGCCGAAGCCGAGCTGGAACATCAGCGGCAGCAGGAAGGCGACTGAGCTCAGCCCGATCGTGTCCAGCCCGCCGCCGGTGAGGAAGGAGATGCGGAAGGTGCGGATGCGCAGGAGCTTTAGATCGAGCAGGGGACTGGGCACGCGCAGGCAATAGAGCGAGGCAATCGACAGGATGATGACCGCCAGCGCCAGTTCGCCGGCAATCATGCCGCCGCCGGCGTCCTTGGCGGCCAGCGAGTCCATGCCGAACACCAGCAGGATCATGCCGCTGCCGACCAGCAGGAAGCCCGGAAAATCGAACCGCGTGCGAACGGGCTTGGTCACCGTCGGAAACAGCGAGGCGGCAAGGACTGCCGCCGCCAGCGCGAACGGGACGTTGATGAAGAAGATCCAGCGCCAGGAAATGTAGGTGGTCAGCGCGCCGCCGACGAGCGGTCCTACCAGCGGTCCGGTCTGGCTCGCCACCGAGATATACATGTTGATCTTCAGCGTGCGGTTGCGCGGAAAGCTCGACAGGATGACGACTTGGCCGAGCGTGCCCATCAGCGCCCCGCCAAATCCCTGCAGCGCGCGGGCGCCGACCAATGTCCAGATATCGTTCGACAGGCCGCAGAGCGCCGACGAGGTGGCAAACACCAGCAAGGCAAAGCAGTAGACATTGCGCAGGCCGAAGCGGTCGGCGGCCCAGCCGCCGAGCGGCATCGAGATGATCAGGCTGGCGACATAAACGGTGATCAGCAGACCGAGCTGGCTCGGCGGGCGGGCAAGGCTTTCGCCGATGCCGGGCAGCGCCGTCACCACGACATTCTGGTCGAGGCTGGTCATGAACACGCCGCAGGCGACCGTCAGCGGCAGCAGGAGCAAGGCTCTGGCCGACACATCGGCGCGATCCGTGGCGCCGGCGGATAGTTCTGCGGTCATGGGGATGTTCGAACCAAACGAATGTGCCGAGCCTGAGACGGGATTTTTATCCCTTGGGCCGATCTGGCGGCCACGTTGTTCCACCATGGCCGCCGGCGGCGCGATTCTCTAGCGGCAGAACCAGCCGGCATTGAGGCCAGAAGCGGGGGGCGAAACGGCTATAAGCCGCCCCCGCTTCCTTGTTTTGACGCAACTCCGGACGGAAAACCGTTTCACACTTTTCCTGGAGTTGCTCTACTGCACTTCGTAGCCGACTTCCTCGCTGGCATGGCAGAGCGCCTTCCAGAACGAACGTGCGAAGGAGCGGAAGACGTAGATGTCGAACTGGTCGGCGCCCGTGCGCTGAATTTGCGCGAAGACGTCGTGATGCGTGGTCGAGCGGCCGGCGCCGACCGGGAAGGCCGGCAGCGCGAAGTCGATGGCGAAGAATTTCGCCAGCACCCACTCGGCCTTCGGTCCAGCGATGCGGATGGCGGTGCGGCCATGCGACAGGTCCGTTACCGTGCCGATGGAGGGCGTCACCGCCTTGGCAAAAGCCGCGGCCAGCCCTTCGGCCTCGTCGGTCACGGTGAATTTTCCCGGCGCGAAACCGAACACCGATTTCACGCCGTCGCTCGAGCCGCCGCCGGCGCCGTCGGGCAGCGCCAGCCCGGTGACGGTGCGGATGGCCGCGATCAGTTTCTTCTCTTCGCCCGGCCAGGCGGCGAGCTGCACGATCGAGCCCGGCCTCGTTTCGGTCAGGATGATCTCGACGCCATGCTCGAAATTGCCATGCGAACCGACATGAAACTCCGGCTCGAGGGGGGATTGGCGCTCAACCATGCATGCGGGTCCCTTCAGGATCGTAGAAATGGTTGGAGACGATCTCGACCGGTCCGAACCTGTTGCGCAAGGGATCGGAGACATGGGCTCGCGTGCCGTGTCGTGCCTTGCCGCCCTCGACCAGCGCCAGCGCGATGTGCTTGCCGAGTGCCGGCGAATAGCAGCAGGCGGTGATGTGGCCGATCGAGCCATGCGGATTGGCTTCATCCAACGCCTCGACAATGTGCGCGCCGCCATTGAGCGGCCGGTTGTCGAGCGCAATCAGGCCGACCAGTTCCAGACGGTCGGACGCGATCAGGCCTTCGCGGTCCATCATGGCCGAGCCGATGAACGGCTTCTTCTTCGACAGCATCCAGTCGAGATGCAAGTCGCGTGCCGTGGTGCGGCCGTCGATCTCGGCGCCGGTGACGTGGCCCTTCTCGATGCGCATCGTGCCCAGCGCCTCGAGCCCATAGGTGACCAGGCCGAACGGCTTGCCAGCCTCGATCAGCGCTTCCCAGACAAGGGTGCCGTGGCCGGCGCCGGAATAGACCTCGAAGGCCATCTCGCCGGAGAAGGAAAGCCGGCAAATCATCACTGGCACGCCCGCTATCTGGCCATGGACGATGCCCATGAAAGGCAGTGTCGCATTGTCGACCGCGGTGCCGGTGACGCAGGCGGCCAGGATCTGCCGGGCCTTCGGGCCGCCGATCGCGGCGCCCGCCCATTCGTCGGTCACCGAGGTGACGTGGACTTTCAGCTCCGGCCAGATCACGTCGAGAAAATACTCCAGATGCTGCATCACCTTGCCGGCATTGGCCGTGGTGGTGGTCATGAGGAAATCCTGTTCGCCGAGCCGCCAGGTGGTGCCGTCGTCGAAGGCGAAGCCGTCCTCGCGCAGCATCAGCCCGTAGCGCGCCTTGCCGACGGCGAGCGTCGAAAACATGTTGGTGTAGACGCGGTCGAGGAAGGCCGCGGCATCGGGGCCTTGCACGGCGATCTTGCCCAATGTCGAGACATCGACGATGCCAGCGCTTTCGCGCGTCGCCTTGGCCTCGCGCACATAGGCCTGCTCGATCGTTTCGCCTGAAAGCCCGTAGATCATCGGCCGGTACCAGAGGCCCGCGGAATACATGGTCGCACCGTTGGCGACATGCCAGTCATGCATCGGCGTCAGCCGCTCGGGCTTGAGGTCGCCAAAGCGTTCGGCCGCCAGCGAGCCGATCGACACCGGCGCGAAGGGCGGCCGGAAACGCGTCGTGCCGACTTCCGGGATCGGCTTGCCCAGCGCCTCGGCCATGATGGCGAGGCCGGGAACGTTGGAGCTCTTGCCCTGGTCGGTCGCCATGCCGAGCGTGGTGTAGCGCTTGAGATGCTCGACCGAGACGAAGCCCTCGCGATGCGCTAGGCGCACGTCTTCAGCCGTCACATCGTGCTGGAAGTCGACAAAACTTTTGCCTGTGGCCCTGATCTCGAAGACGGGCGCCGGATCGGGGTCGCCGGGCACGGCCTCGACCGTGGGCAACGCCGCCGGCGTGCTCGTTCCACCGGCCGCTGCAAGGCCGGCGGCGCGGCCTTCGGCGATGGCCTCGGCCGTGGAAAAACTGCCGGTAAAAGCGCCGGCTCCAATCCACTGCCGTGTTGGCCAATGCTGCGTCGGCTTCGGCGGCAGGAAAGCCTGGCGTGCGGCATTCCATTGCGCCTTGGCGCCGGCCTGGCTGGCCAGATGAATGGTCGGCGACCAGCCGCCCGACATCAGCAGGCAGTCGGCATGGATGCTTCGTTCATCGCCGGTGAGCGCCCCGGTGACCATGTCGAAACGCTGCACCTTGATGCCGGACAGTGCCTTGCCGCCCTCGGTGGCGACGACGGCATGGCCGGCAAAGATCTCGGCCTCGGCCTCCGTGGCCAGCTTGCGCATCTCTGGCGAAATCTCGGACCTGACGTCGGCGATCGCGACGATCGCCGCACCGGCCTTCTTCAAGCCGACGGCCGCGCGATAGGCGCTGTCATTGTTGGTGAACAGCGCGATCCGCTCGCCCGGCAGCACGCCGAACTCGTTGGCATAGCGTTCCGCCGCATGCGCCAACATCACGCCCGGCCTGTCATTGCCGGGGAAGACCAGCGGCCGTTCGAAGGCGCCGGTGGCCAGCACCACCGATCTGGCACGGATCGCCCAATAGCGATGGCGCGGCTCACCCTTGGCGGGCTGTTCCTTGTGGTCGCTGACCCGTTCGAGCGCGGCAAGCGTGTTGTTGTCGTAATAGCCCCACACCGTGGTGCGCGGCAAAAGCCGGACATTGTCGCGGCCTTCGAGCTGGGTGACGGTGCGGCGCGCCCAATCGGCGGCCGGCGCGCCGTCGATGGTTTCGGCCGACCAGTTGGTCGAGCCGCCGAAACGCGGTTCGAGGTCGGCCAGCATGACGCGAGCGCCCTGATCGGCGGCGGCCTTGGCGGCCATCAGGCCGGCCGGGCCGGAACCGACCACCAGCACGTCGCAAAAAGCATTCATGCGCTCATAGCGGGCGGGGTCCTTCGCCGATCCGGCGCTGCCCAGACCAGCGGCGCGGCGGATGAAATGCTCGCAGAACATCCAGAAACGCGTGCCCTTCAGCGGACCGATCACCGGCCCCATGAAGGTCTTGTAGTAGAAGCCGGCCGACAGGATCTTGCCGCCGAGCTGGTTGACGGCATGGATGTCCCAGGCCAGCGAAGGGAAGCGGTTCTGGCTGACCGCGACCAGCCCGTCATGGATCTCGACCATGGTCGCGGGGATGTTGGGCTCGCGCACCTCGCCCTTCAGCACCGTCACCAGCGCATTGGGCTCCTCCACGCCCGCGGTCAGCAGGCCGCGCGGGCGGTGGTATTTGAACGAGCGGCCGAAAAGCGTGACGCCCTTGGCCAGCAGCGCGGAGGCCAGTGTGTCGCCGGCATGGCCAGTGTAGGCAACGCCGTCGAAGGTGAAGCGGATTGTCTTCAGCCGGTCGATGCGGCCGCCGGTGTCGGTGCGGCGCGGGCTCATGCCTTGTCCTCCGCCTTGCGGCGCGCGGCCGAAGTATGATCGCCGCGCACGAAGGCGACGCTCGAAATCTCATGCGTCAGAGTGTTGCGCACGACACGCAGATGGGCGCGGCAACCGCCGGAATGCTGCCAGATCTCGTTGTGGTCGCCGGCCGGGTTCAGCCGGTCATAGACGTAGGCGTTCCACGCCTCGAAATTCTGCGAGGCGGGATCTGGACGCTCGCGGTTGCCGTCACCCTGGTAGGTGAACTCGATGACGTCGCGCGGGCCGCAATAGGGGCAGGTGATCAGCACAGGATGTTCCTAATGGAGCCGCGGGTTCGCGCCCTGGCCCTTGTCGTCGATGACGAGGCCGCGGTGGAAGCGGTCGAGGGTGAACGGCGCGTTGAAGTCGTGCGGCTCATCCTTGGCGATGGTCCAGGCGAAGCACCAGCCGGAGGCCGGCGTCGCCTTGAAGCCGCCATAGCACCAGCCGCAGTTGAGATACATACCGGGCAGGGGGCCGGTGGTGATGATCGGCGAGCCATCCATCGACATGTCGCAGACACCGCCCCAGGAGCGCAGCATGCGCACGCGGGCAAGGCCCGGAAACAGCGCCAGCATCTCGCTCATCACCTCGTCGACGATGGGCAAATTGCCGCGCTGGGCGTAGCTGTTGTAGCCGTCGATATCGCCGCCATAGACGAGGCCGCCCTTGTCGGACTGCGACATGTAGAAATGGCCCATGCCGAAGGTCACCACCGTGTCGATGAAGGGCTTTAGCGATTCCGTCACGAAGGCCTGCAGCACATGGCTCTCGATCGGCATCGTCTCGACGCCGGCCAACTGCATGACGCGTCCGGTGCTGCCGGCCACGGCGACCGCCACCTTTTTGGCCCTGATGTCCCCGCGCGACGTGGTGACGCCGGTGACGCGGTCGCCATCGCGCAGGAAGCCGGTGACCTCGCAATTCTCGATGATGTCGACGCCCCGCCGGTCGGCGCCGCGCGCATAGCCCCACGCCACCGCATCGTGGCGGGCGGTGCCGGCGCGCCGCTGCATCAGGCCGCCGACGACGGGAAAGCGGGCATCCCCGGAGATGTCGAGCGCCGGGATCAGGCGCTTGATCTGCGCCGGCGTCATCAGTTCGGCATCGACGCCGAGATGGCGCATGGCGTTGCCGCGCCTGGCATAGTCGTCGAACTGCGCCGGTGTGTGCGCCAGGTTCAGGCAGCCGCGCTGGGAGAACATGACATTGTAATTCAGCTCGTGCGACAGGCCTTCCCACATCTTCATCGAATGTTCGTAGAAGCGGGTGTTGGCGGGCAGCAGATAGTTCGAGCGCACCGCCGTGGTGTTGCGACCGACATTGCCGGAGCCGAGCCAGCCCTTTTCCAGCACGGCGACATTGGTGATGCCGTGCTCCTTGGCCAGATAATAGGCGGTCGCCAGCCCGTGGCCGCCCCCACCAATGATGATGACGTCATAGGAAGCCTTCGGGTCCGGCTTGCGCCAGGCCGGCTTCCAGTCGTTGTTTCCCTTGAGCGCGTTCGCAAGCAGCGAAAAGGCCGAGTACTCTGCCATCATTGTCATCCGGTTCGGGCGATGCGGCAGACTATAGAGCAGGCCGCATCCGCAAAGCCAATATTGCGCCATGGCCTTTCGACTGGCCGACGCCGCGATGCGACGGCTTGCCCCACGATATGGCCCTCTTTATCAAGGAGAGGTTTTTAAATGCCTTTGCCCCCGGTGAGTCCAATAGTCATGCTTTTGAGATTGCTTCGCCTCGCTTTGGTTTTCACGCTGGTCATTTCGGCGTTGCCTTCGCTCGAGGTGATGGCGCAGGCGCTTGGCCAGGGCTCCATCGGACTGATCACCGATCAGCAGAAAGTCATCCAGGGCCTGACGGCGAAGACCGACGATCTCGAGAAGAAAATACAGCAGGACGGCGAGGACGATGCATCGCTGGTGGATATCCGTCTGCAACTGGAGGATCTGTCGCGGGCGGCACTGACCAGTGCGCTGGTGTTCCGTCCGCGACTTACCGAGATCAACAATCGCATCGAGGTGCTGGGTCCGCCGCCGGCGGCAGGCCAGCCGCAGGAGCCCGACATCGTGACCGGCGAGCGCCAGGCGCTGGCGTCGGAAAAGGCCGAGATAAACGCGGTCGTCGCCAGCGCGCAGAACCTGTCGATCCGCATCAGCGGGCTGGTCGACAAGATCGGCAATATGCGCAGCGCGCTCTTCCGCAACCTTTTGACCAAGCGCTACGTGCTGTCGGATGCGCTGAGCCCGCAGGTGTTTTCCGACGCCCATGAGGAATACGCCAATTTTTACAAGGCGGTGTCGTCCTGGCTGAGCTTCGCGTTCAAGTTCAAGTTCCAGCCCATCCTGGCGGCAACCTTCGTGGCGCTCGGCCTGGCGCTGGTGCTGCTGGTCGGCGGCCGGCGGCTGTTCGGGCGGGTGTTCGAAGCCGATCCCGCGAACGAAGAGCCGTCCTATCTTAGCCGCTTGTCGGTGGCCTTCTGGTCCACCTTGCTGCCGACCCTGGCGGTCGGCGTATTCCTCGCCTCCACGGTGTTCTTGTTCAATTATTACAATGTGTTGCGCGGCGACATAGGAGTCTTTCTGAATGCGCTGGCAACCGCCATCGGGGTGGTGTTCTGCGTCAACCGGCTGACCAATGCGGCGCTTGAGCCGCGGCTGCCGAACTGGCGCCTCATCCCGGTCGAAACCGGGGCGGCGCGCTGGCTGGTGCGCCTGTCGACCGCCATGGCGGTCGTCATCAGCGTCAACACCTTCCTGTCGGTCGTCAACGACAAGATGGGCTCGCCGCTGTCGCTGACCATTGCGCGCAGTTTCGTCGCAACCATTGTCGTCGGCATCATCCTGATTCTGATGGCGATGCTGCGACCGTTCAGGGCACGCGACGGAAGTTGGCGGCCATGGCCGGCATGGCTGCGCTATCTGGCGCTGGCGCTTGGCCTGTTCACCATCATCGCCGCCCTGCTTGGTTATATCGGCCTTGCCCTGTTCGTTTCCCTGCAGGTCGTGGTCACCGGCACTGCACTGATCACCGCCTATATCGGCTTCCTGTCGGCGCAGGCGATCGGCGAGGAGGGGGCGTTCGCCAACACCACTGTCGGGCGCTGGCTGTCGACCAATTCCAGCTACGAGGACACGGCACTCGATCAGCTCGGCCTTGTCGTCAGTGTTGCCATCAACCTGTTGATCGTGCTGGTTTTCTTGCCGCTGATCCTGTTGATGTGGGGGTTCCAGCCCGGCGATATCCAGGCCTGGGCCTACAAGCTGGCGACCGGAATCACCATCGGCTCGGTGACGATTTCGGTCACCGGCATCCTCTCGGGCATCGTCGTCTTCATCATCGGCTATTTCCTGACCCGCTGGTTCCAGGGTTGGCTCGACGGCTCGGTGATGGCGCGCGGCAAGGTTGATACCGGCGTGCGCAATTCGATCCGGCTGGCGGTCGGCTATGCCGGCGTGGCGCTGGCGGGGCTGGTCGGTATCTCGGCCGCCGGCATCGACCTCTCCAGCCTGGCTCTGGTCGCCGGTGCGCTTTCCCTCGGTATCGGCTTTGGC
The DNA here is from genome assembly GCF_053714255.1 of Mesorhizobium sp. 43Arga. Classification (NCBI taxonomy): domain Bacteria; kingdom Pseudomonadati; phylum Pseudomonadota; class Alphaproteobacteria; order Hyphomicrobiales; family Phyllobacteriaceae; genus Mesorhizobium; species Mesorhizobium sp. 43Arga. Next base: position 237,925 of record NZ_JBSKBO010000002.1, on the reverse strand, counting down.
CTGCAGAATGTTGTGTCGAATTTCGTCTCCGGCCTGATCCTTCTGGCCGAGCGGCCGTTCAAAGTCGGCGACTGGATCGTGGCCGGCGACGTCAGCGGTACGGTCAAGAAGATCAGCGTGCGCGCCACCGAGATCGAAACCTTCCAGCGGCAATCGGTGATCCTGCCCAATTCAAACCTGATCAACAACGCCGTCGGCAACTGGACGCATCGCAACAAGCTCGGCCGCATCGATATCAAGGTCGGCGTCGCCTATGGCAGCGACGTCAAGCAGGTTCACGCCATCCTGCTCGAGATCGCCCGCAGCCACCCTATGGTGTTGAAGAACCCGGAACCCTTCGTGCTGTTTTCCAATTTTGGACCAGCGGCGCTTGAGTTCGAGATCCGTGTGTTCCTGGCCGATGTGATGAATGGCAACATCGTGCAGAACGACGTCCGCTTCGCCGTGCTCGAGAAATTCAGCGACCAGCATATCGAGATCCCGTCGACACCGCGTGCCGTCGTCGAGGTGCACAAGCCCAAGGCCTGGCCGACAGACGACGACAAGATCGAGGCCGACTTCGTCGAACAGGAACAGGCGAAGGTGGAAGCCGCGGCCGAAGCGAAAAAGCTCGCCAAATCGGGACGCAAGGTGCGCAAGCCGGATCCGGACTAGGGCCGGTTCCCATCAGCTTCTCGCGACCAACGCCGTCAGCGCCGCGCGCAGATCGGTCTTGCCGCGCCTGACTTCGCCGACGCCGTGCTCGACATCGATGCGGCCGGCATTGTGGGCGTCGAACATCGCGGCGACCAGTTCGGCGTAGCTCGTGCCGATGCCGCCGCCGACGAGGGCAGGAACCCAGTCCTGCCTCGCCAGTTCTCGGGCGACGATCGCGCGGCCGGCGATGTCACCCAGCGTTCGCGCCACATCGGCCGTGCTGTAGCGGTTTGGCCCTTCGGCGTGGACCACGCGCAGCGCATCGCCGCTGCCTGAAAGGAGGAGATCCGCTGCCATCAGCCCGACATCGCCGGCCGACACCGTCGGGAAGGATTTGGTCACAGGATGGTGCAGGCTCGGCAGCACGCCGGTCTCGATTGCCCGGCCGACCAGGCGGTTCCAATTCTGCATGTGCTCGGCGGAACGCAGCACCGTCAGCGCCGCCGGTACCGACGCCAGCTGCGCTTCCAGATGGTGAAAGGTGAGGGTTATGCCGGTGCCGGCGGCAAGCTGGGCGCCATAGTCCGAGATTGCCAGGATACTTTCCGGTCTGACTTGATTGAGTGCGTCGACGATGGACCGGATAGTGGCTTCCATCTCCGCCGGCGCATCATCGGCGCCGACGCTGGTCGGGCAGATGACCTGAACGGCGGTGGCACCCTTTGTTGCCCGCGCCAACGCCGGCGTATCGCACAGATCGGCAATTTCCGCCTCGCAACCGACCGCACGGAACTCCTCTGCGTGCGACGGGCTCCGCACCACGGCTCGGACCGGAACGTGGTGCCTGCGAAGCGCACCAATCGTGGCCCGTCCGATCTTTCCTGCCGCGCCCAACACAACAAACATGCCCGTATCCTTCATCCTGACCAGTGGAACCTCAGGAATGCCGAACGGGCGGGCCTGGGTCGCTCAGATTTGGATGGCGGAGCGCAAGAACGGACGATTGGCTTCGAAAGCCAGAACGCGGCGCCGGACCTTACCGCTGCATGCGGATCAGTGCGGCCGGGGTGACGCCGAGGATGCGCTTCATGCTTTGCGCCATGTGGCTCTGATGCGCGAAGCCCGCTTCCAGCGCGATCTGGCTGAGCGGCATTTTTCCCTGATGCAGCAGGGTCCTGGCCCGTTCGACCCGGCGATGGATGACATATTGGTGGGGAGGCATGCCGAAAGTGCGGCGAAACAGCACTTTCAGATGCGAGACACTGATCGCTGCCACTTGCGCCATCTCATCCAGCGAAAGATCCTGGTCGAGATTGGCTTCGATGAAATCGATCAGCCTGCGCTTCTGGCCGAAAGAAAGCATTTGCCTGGCTGGAGCTTCCGATTTTGAAGCAGCGCCCTGGATGATCTGGATCGCCAGCGCCCTGGCCAGGCTTTCAAAATAGAGCCGGTCGGATGGCACGTCCGGGTTCAGACCGGTCGCCAGCGCATGGGCGATGTGTTCGATCCTGGCATCGCGGCGCTGGAACTGCGGATTGACGACGACCCTGTCCGGATCGATATCAAGGTCCTCGGCAGCGCGCCGAACCAGCGCCGGACTGACCCACAGCCGCAGGATGGTGCAGTCCGCGTCATCCTTCCAGTGGCCATCGAGCCCGGCGGGGACAATATCGATGTCGCCGTCCGACTGGACCCGGCGGTGATGTTTTCCATCGCAATGGCACGAGGCGTTGACCGGCGCTCCGATGTGGATCCCAAGCCGATGGTTGATGGATGCGGGTACATAATGGGTCAGCCCCGCGGCAATCCTTCGCGACTCAACCCCAACGCCGATCGTTTCCAGCCAGTTGTCGTGCATGGTCTCTTTTTCGCGTTTCCGCCTCGGCATCATATCGTGCCGGCCGGCGAAATTAACAGGGCCTGACGTATGCTTGCGGACACGCCAAAACCAATTGCGGCATGAATGCGGCATTCAGTTGCGGTTCAGCTTCCATCTCATATAAGCTCCCATGCAAAGGGCGAAAATGCCTTGCGAAATGCAACAGAGGCGGTGGGAACACCGATATTGCAACATGTGGAAGTCTCTCGTCGCTGCCGTGGCCTTGCTCGCCGTGAGCGGCTCGGCTCATGCCGCCAGCGCGGTCAACAAGGACGCCGAGACCCGCACGCTGGTCGTGACGGAGGGCGGCAGCAAGACCGACCTTGCACTGGCCGGAGGTGAAACCGTCGAATTCTGCCAGAACGGCTGCTTCGTCACCTTGCCGAACGGTGACCTCGAGGCCCTGACCGGTTCGGAAACGGTCGAAATTTCCGGCGGCGTCGCCCGCATCAAGTAACCCAGGAGGCATGATTGGAAAGGCCGGGCATTTGCTCGGCCTTTTATCGTTTCCGGTAGCGGTTGTTTAACAATGACGCCGGAAATACCGCCTCGGCAGCCGCCTGCAACCAGGCGTTTTAACGTTCGCTACGCCATCCCCCGCTATACCAGCGTCAAGACGCCGAAAAGCGGCGCGCAACGGGATTCCGGCTTTCCGGATCATACGCTGGCAGGGCAGGACGGGCATGGATGCGCGGTCGGACAGGAACGCAATACCGCTTGCGGTCGATCTCGACGGCACGCTGATCGCGACCGACTTGCTGTGGGAAGGCCTGTTCCTCCTCCTCAAGAAGAACCCGCTCTATATCTTCCTCGTACCGTTCTGGGCTGTCGGCGGGCCGGCGCGGCTGAAGCAGGCGATCGCACAGCGCATCGATATCGATCCTGCAACACTGCCCTATCGCGCGCCGCTGCTGGACCGGCTGCGCGCCGAGCATGGCGAGGGTCGCAAGATCGTGCTGGCGAGCGGCACGCCGCGCAAATTCGCAGACGCCATATCAGCCCATCTCGGCATTTTCGACCGTGTTCTGGCGACCGATGGCCTCGACAATCTCACATCGGGCAAGAAGCGCGCCTCGCTGATTTCAGCCTATGGCGATGGCGGCTTCGACTATGCCGGCAACAGCCGCCATGATCTCCAGGTCTTCGACGCCGCGCGCAATGCAATCGTCGTCGCGCCCGACCGCCATGCCGCGCGCTGGCAGGCGGCGCATGGCGCCGAAACCATGCCGGCGCCGAAGCCGACCTTGCGGACCGTCGTCAAGATGCTGCGCGTGCATCAGTGGCTGAAGAACTCGCTGATCGCCGTGCCGATGGTGCTGTCGCACGAATATTTCAACACCAACATGATCTGGCAGTGCCTGCTGGCGTTCATCGCGTTCAGCGCGGTGGCCTCGGCGATCTACATCCTCAACGATTTCTTCGATCTCGCGCTCGACCGCAAGCATGTCACCAAACGCAACAGGCCGTTCGCCAGCGGCGCGCTGTCGATCCCGTTCGGCCTGGGCGCGATCGCGGTGCTGCTGGCGATCGGTGTCGGCACCGGGTTGTTCCTGTCGCCTGAATTCCTGGCCGTGCTTGGCGGCTATATGGTCGTCACCACGGCCTATTCACTGTCGTTCAAGCGCATGCTGCTGGTCGACGTGCTGACGCTGGCCGGCCTCTACTCGATCCGCGTGATCGCGGGTGCTGCCGCCACCGGTGTCGACGTCTCGTTCTGGCTGCTCGCCTTCTCGATCTTCTTCTTCCTGTCGCTGGCGCTGGTGAAGCGCTTCGTCGAGTTGCGCACCACCGCCATTCCGCCCGGCGAACGCATTGCCGGGCGCGGTTATCGCACGGAAGACCAGGAGATCGTGGCCCAGGCTGGCATGGCCTCCGCCTTTTCCTCGGCGCTGGTGCTGGCGCTCTATATGGACAGCGTCGCGGTGCGCGAGCTTTACCCGCATCCATGGCTGATCTGGCCGCTGCCGCCGATCGTGCTTTACCTCACCATGCGCGTCTGGATCCTGGCGCGCCGCGACGAGATGAATGACGACCCGGTCGTCTTCATCATCCGCGACTGGCGCAGCCAGATCGTGGTTCTGATCGGCGCCGTGCTGCTGGTCATCGGAGGCTGGTAGGCATGGCCGAACGTTTTTTGAGCTTTGGCCTCGCCACGCCGCCTGCGCCCCGCGCGATCAATGCCGACGATGCCATTGCGCTGCTGAAGGGCGGCCAGGCGAAGGAAGCCTCGCTGCTCGCCTATGGCAATGGGCGTTCCTATGGCGATTCCTGCCAGAACCAGGCCGGCGCGGTCGTCAACATGCGAACGCTGAACCATATCCGCGCCTTCAACGCCGAGACCGGCGTGCTCGAAGCCGATGCCGGTGTGTTGCTGTCCGACATCATCGCGCACGCTGCATCCTACGGCTTCTTTCCGGCGGTGGTTCCGGGCACGCAATTCGTCACCCTCGGCGGTGCCATCGCCAATGACGTGCACGGCAAGAATCATCATCGGCGCGGCACATTCGGCTGCCATGTCGAGAGCTTCACGGTGCTGCGGTCCGATGGAAGGACCTATCGCTGCTCGGCGACTGACAATCCGCGCTTGTTCCGGGCGACCATTGGCGGCATGGGCCTGACTGGCCTGATCCTGTCGGCCTCGATCCGCCTGATGCGGGTGCCTTCGCTCGACATCGTCGGGAAGACGACGCCGTTTCGTGATCTCGGCGAATTCTTCGATCTGGCCGAGGCGGCCGACCAGGCCAATGAATATGTGGTCGCCTGGATCGATCAACTCGCCGGCGGCCGCAACAGCGGGCGCGGGCTGTTGTTGACCGGCAACCACGCCGAGCACGGCTCGCATGCGGCCTCGCGCGCCGGCGGCAATCTGGCGGTGCCGTTCCAGCCGCCCTTCAATATGCTCAACCGGCCGTTCCTGACCGCTTTCAACGCCGCCTACCGGTGGAAGAAAGGCCGCGCGGCCGCGCCGCGTCAGACCGGCTACCACGGTTTTTTCTTCCCGCTCGACGGCGTGCGCAACTGGAACCGGCTTTATGGTCCCAATGGGTTGTTCCAGCACCAGAGCGTGGTGCCGGAAGAGGCCGCGCGTATCGTCGTGCCGGAATTGCTCGCGGCGGCCCGGCATGCCGGGCAGGGGTCCTTCCTCACCGTGCTGAAGCGCTTCGGTTCGATCCGCTCGCCGGCGCTGCTGTCGTTCCCTAGGCCGGGTTACACGCTGACGCTGGATTTCCCCAACAAGGGAGCGGCGACGCTTGCCCTGCTTGGCGACCTCGATCGCATCACGGTCGCGGCTGGCGGAGCGGTCAATCCTTACAAGGATGCGCGGATGGGCGCGGCAATCTTTGCTGCTTCCTTCGCGGACTGGCCGAGGCTGGAAGCGCTGCGCGACCCTGCCTTCATGTCCGATTTCTGGGCGCGCACGGCCGGCAGCATCGACCTGCGTCGGCGCGGCGCCGAGGCGGCTGAATAGATAAAATTGGAATGAATCGTGGCTAACGAATGATTAATCGCAAGGTTTACTCAAAACTGTATCGTTGGTTCACGAAATCTTTTCGGGTTTGTATTACTGGAAATCACGGGGTGGGCGCGCGGGCATGAAATATATCGTCTTCATTCTCTTTACGGTCATGACCAATGCCGCTGCGCAGCTTATGCTGAAGCAAGGCATGATGTCGCTTGGGCCGATCTCGTTCGAAGGCGTCAATCCGCTCGTCAAGCTGCTGCAGATCGTCTTCAGCCCCTGGGTGTTCCTCGGGCTTTGCACCTTCGTGATTTCCATGGCCTCGCACCTCTATGTGCTGTCCAAGGTCGAGCTTTCCTTTGCCTATCCCTTCCTCAGCCTCGCCTATGTCGCCGTCGCCATCTTCGCCTATTTCGTCTTTCGCGAGGATCTCAATGGTTGGCGCATCGCCGGTATCGCCTTCATCTGCGTCGGCACCGTGCTGATCGCGCAAAGCGGGCGAGGGCATGAGGATCAGACCGCTTCCATCACGCCCGACAAGATCCCTGCAAACGAGACCGTTCGATGAGACATGTGATTTTCGGCGGTGACGGCTTTGTCGGCCGCCACCTTGCGCCCAAGCTCGTGGCGGATGGCGAAGAGGTCATCGTCGCCGACATCGCCAAAAGCGACCTTGCGCACTACCGCAACGTCCGGTTCGTCCAGTGCGACGTCACCGATCCGGCGTCGATCGCTGCCGTTGGGCTCAAGGGCGACGACATGGTCTACAATCTGTCGGCCAAGATGCTGTCGCCGATCCAGGTGCGCGCCAAGCGGCACGACTTCTTCTTTCCGGTCAATTTCCATGGCACCGAGCACATCATGCAGGCCATGGACAAGTCCGGTGCGCGAAAACTCGTCCATTACACGACCGACATGATCTACGGTCATACGGTCACCCAGCCGATGACCGAGGAGCACCCGGTCGCGCCGCTCGGCGAATATGGCTGGTCGAAGCAGAAGACCGAAGAACTCGCCGCCGAATGGCGCAAGCGCGGCATGTCGATCTCATCGTTCCGGCCGCGCCTGATCATCGGTCCCGGTCGGCTCGGCATTCTCGAAAAACTCTTCAAGCTGATCGACTGGAGCCTTCCGGTGCCGATGATCGGCTCGGGCAAGAACCCCTATCAGTTCATTTCCGTTTTCGATTGCGCGGAAGCTGCCCGCGCGGCCTGGAAGGCCGGCGTGCCCAACGAGGCCTATAATCTCGGGTCGCTCAACCCGCCGCCGGTGAAGAAATTGCTCGGCGACCTGATCCGCCATGCCGGCTCGAAATCGATCCTGCTGCCGACACCGGGCTGGGCGGTCAAGCGCACGCTCGATCTGCTCGATTTCATGAACATGCCGATCATGGATCCGGAGCAATATCTGATCGCCGACGAGGAATGCGTGCTCGACGTCTCCAAGGCCGAGCGCCAGCTCGGCTGGGTGCCGCAATACCGCGACGAGGACATGCTGATCGCCGCCTACAGCGAGTACCGCGCCAAGAAGGCCGGGCCCGCTGTCGCCACCAAACATGTGCCCGCCGAGTAGCGGGCCCGCCAAACAGTTTTATGGCGCACGACGCAGGTCGTCAGCGCGGACAGGAGATTGAGATGACCGTCATGGCCAAGCCCGAACAGAAGAATGCGCGCACCCTGGTGAGTGCGCCCGCACTGTCGCCCGCCACCGTCGCCAAGCCCGATCTGATCAGTGTCGAGCAGGCCAAGGCGATGGACGTGGCTGGAATGACCGACCTGTTCAAGGCGCATCTCAATCCCGGCCAGCTGCATTTCATGAAGCTGCTCGGCTTCCACAAGATCAAGATCGAACGTGCCGAAGGCATGTTCTACATCGACCAGAACGGCCGCAAGATCCTCGACTTCTTCGGCGGCTTCGGTTCGCTGGCCTTCGGCCACAACCATCCGCGCATCCTGGACGCGCGCAAGAAGTTCCAGGAGGAGAAGCGTCAGGAAATCGCCATCGCCTTCATGTCGCAATATGCGGCAGCGCTCGCGCACAACCTCGCCAAATGCTCGCCCGGCGATCTCGACATGGTGTTTCTCGGCTCGTCCGGCTCCGAGGCGATGGAGGCGGCGGTGAAGCTCGCCGAACGCGCCGCCGGCCCGAAGCGGCCGAAAATCGTCTATGCCGAGAATTCCTTCCACGGCAAGACCAAGGGTGTGCTCGGCATCACCGACGGCCAGCTCTACCGCGCCGACTTCAAGATGGCCGACAATACGGTGCGCATTCCCTTCGGCGACATCGCGGCGGTCGAGCGCCTGTTCCGCGGCGACCCGGAGGTCGGCGTCATCGTGCTCGAAACCATCCAAGGCGGCGGCGGCATCATCCAGGCCCCAGCCGAATATTGGCAGAAGCTGCGCGCGCTGTGCGACCAGTATGGTGTGCTGTGGGTGGCCGACGAAGTGCAGTGCGGTTATGGCCGCTCGGGCCGCTTCTACGCCTTCGAGCATTACGGCGTCGTTCCCGACGTGACGGCACTGGCCAAGTCGCTCGGCGGCGGCAAGGCGGCTGTCGGTGCCATGATCGCCAGGCGTGAAATCTATATGAAGGCCTATGGCACGCCCAAAACGGCGATGATCCATGCCATGGCGACCTTTGGCGGCATGGGCGAGGCCTGCGTCACCTCGATCGAGGCGCTCAACGTGCTCTATGACGAGGGGCTGATCGACAACGCCGCCGCCACCGGCGACTACCTGCTGCAGCGGCTGCAGGCGCTGAAGGACAAATACCCGAAGATCGTCAAGGACGTGCGCGGCAAGGGCCTTATGGTCGGGCTGGAGTTCCACGACTTCTCGCAGACCTTGCCGATGGTGCTGCGTCCGGTGGTCAGCGTGCTCGACGACAAGCTGAAGGGTTCGCTGTCCGGCTTTGTCGGCGCGCTGCTGCTGCGCGATTACGACGTGCTGGTCGCCTTCACCGAATACAACCGTAACGTCATCCGGCTCGAGCCGCCGCTGATCTGCCAGCGCGAGCATGTCGACCGCTTCGTCGATGCCTTCGACGGCCTGCTGTCGCGCGGCATCGTGTCGATCGTGAAGGACTTCGTCAAAAGCCAGGTCCGTTAAAAGAAAGTCCGTTGAGCACAAAAGATGCTGACCAGGTCTCCCGCCACTAAAAACCCGCTCGACCGGCTCACCGAGACCGGTCTGGCCTGGGGCGAGGGCAGCTATGCCCGGTCGGCAGCGCCGATCGGTGCGGCGGCTTTCGCGCTCTACATCCTTCTGACGGCTTTCACGGCGTGGGTGATGCCTGACGCCAATTGGGACATGTTGCCTTATCTTGCAATCGCCGAAGAGGGCACCTATCCCGATGCGCAGACGCTACACGACTATGCCTACAGCACCGTCAAGGCGGGTGTGTCGGCCGGCGACTACAAGGCGCTGGCCGATGATGGCGGCGGCTTCCGCAGCCATATGACGCAGAATGCCGCCGACTTCCATTCGCTGCTCGGCATGTACCGGATAAAATTCCTCTATGCCGAGATCCTGTCGACACTGAGCGCGGTGATGTCGCCGGTCGAGGCGATGCGGCTGGTGCAAGTGTTTTCGGTGCTCTTGTTCGGCGCGATCACGCTGCTCTGGCTGCACCGGGAAAAGGCCCTGGCCTTGGCGCCGGTGGTCGGAGCGGTGCTGATCATGGCCGATTTCGGCGATGCGGCGCGGGCTTCGACACCGGACCTGCTGACCTCGGCGCTGTTGCTCGGCGGGCTCTACGCTTATGTCAGAGGCCGCGAGGCGGCGACGGCGATCCTGCTCTTCCTCGCCTTCATGGTGCGGCCAGACAATATTGTTTTCCTTGCCGTTTTCGCGGTGCTGCTGGTCGCCTTCCGGCAAAAGGCGTGGGGCGCAATGGCCGGCTCCGCCGCGTCCTTCGTCGCCTATTTCGCCATTTCGCACTGGGCCCAGCATCCCGGCTGGTGGCCGCATCTGTGGTTCTCCAGCATCGAGCAGCACTACAATTTGAACGGGTTCGAGCCGGCGTTCTCGGTCACCGCCTACCTCAGGGCGTTTGCGACATCGCTGCTGCGCGCCGTCAATCTGAACAGTTGGATCGGCGTTTCCGTGCTGGCACTGTCCGGCTGGTTCGCAGCCGGCCGTGCCGGCTTCCGCCTGGAGCGCCGTGCCGGCATTTTGTTCGCGGCGCTGGTGCTGGGTGCGCTGGCGAAGTTCACGGTCTTTCCGATCCACGACACGCGTATCTATTTCCCGCATCTGATCCCGCCCTTCCTGCTGCTGGCAACGCCGTTCATGGCGCTGTGGGCAGCCGCGATCCGCGGCCAGCATCGCGCGGCCTTGCAAATCATTCCCGGAGACAAGCCATGAGTTCGCTCTCCAGCCTGGCGCGCATCGCCTTGTCGCTCGGCCTTCCCTCGGGCCTGCTCGATCGCGGGCCGTCGCTGCGCGGCACGAAATTCCTGGCCAAGGCAGCGCTGAAAGCGCGCTTCGACGGGTCAGGGCAGCCGTTCCAGATGGTCAATGTCGGCGCCTGCGACGGCGCGCTGTTCGACGATGTGACGCCGTGGCTGCACAGGATTGCCGGCGCCCGCGCCATGCTGGTCGAGCCGATCCCGTACAATCAGAAGCGGCTGCGCGCCAACTATCCCGATACGGGCCGCTTCATCATCGAGCCGGTGGCCGTGACCAGGACCAAGGGCACGATCACCGTCCACACTTTCGATACCGCGGCCCTCGAGGCCGGTACATTACCGATCGAGTTCATCGGCTGCTCCTCGGTCACCGACACCAATCTGATGTCGGGCAGGAATGCCTGGGGCGAGGCTGACGCCAATTTCAACAATTTCGCGCCGCACCTCAGGGATATCGAGGTGCCGTCGGAAACGCTGCAGACGCTGCTCGACCGAAACGGCGTCAGCCATATCGATGCCTTCCTCGTCGATTGTGAAGGCGCTGACTGGATCGTCTTCGAACAGCTTGATCTGAAACGCTACCGCCCCGGCATGATCAAGGTCGAGGTCGGCGCGTTGCCGGCCACCGAGATCGGCCAGGTCGTGGTCAAGCTGAAGACAGCGGGCTACCAGGTCGGTTTCCAAGCCGAGGACGTCTGGGCCTTCGCCTGACGGCTGGCGTTTTCTCCGATCCGGATCGGGTCGCGCCGCACCCGCAGCGTGTCGCAAACAGGCGGTAGCGCCGTGCCTGTCGTCTGCATATTGTGCGCCGATCAAACGGGCGCCGAAGCTGCCCGCAATAGCATCTGGAGTCGCGGGCAATGGCAGAGTTTCCGAAAAAGGCGAAGGTTGTCATCATTGGCCTCGGCGGTATTGTCGGCGCATCGATCGCCCATCACCTGATTGAGCGTGGATGGGGCGACATTGTCGGCATCGACAAGTCGGGCATCCCGACCGATATCGGTTCGACCGCGCACGCTTCCGACTTCTGCTACACCACCAGTCACGATTTCCTCTCCTGCTGGACGACGCTCTATTCCATCGATTTCTACGAGAAGATGGGCCACTACGCCCGCATCGGCGGCCTCGAAGTGGCTCGCGTCGGCGACGACAGCCGCATGGACGAGATCAAGCGCAAGATCGCCTCGGCGAAGGCCTTTGGCACACGCGCGCGCCTGATCGAACCGGCCGAGATCAAGGAGAAATTCCCGCTTATCGAAGAGGGGATGGTGCAGGGCGGCCTTTGGGATCCGGATGCCGGTCTGGTCATCCCGCGCTCGCAGACCGTCGCCGGCAAGCTGGTCGACCAGGCTGAAGCGTCAGGCAAGCTGAAATCCTTCGCCAACACGCCGGCCAAGTCGCTCGTGGTCAAGGACGGCCGCATCAGCGCCGTGGTGACCGATCGTGGCACGATCGAGGCCGATTATGTCATCGTCTGCGCCGGCATCTGGGGCCGGCTGATCGCGGAAATGGTCGGCGAGGATCTGCCGGTCATGCCGATCGACCATCCGCTCACATTCTTCGGCCCCTACAACGAGTTCGCCGGTACCGGCAAGGAGATCGGCTGGCCGCTGCTGCGCGACCAGGGCAACTCGGCCTATATGCGCGACACCGGCGACCCCAAGACCGCCGAGGGCGGCCAGATCGAATGGGGCTATTACGAAGAAAACAACCCGCGCCTTTGCCATCCGCGCGACCTCCTCGAAAAGCATGAGGCGCGGCTGTCGCCGTCGCAGCGCGATCTCGACATGGAGCAGATCCTGGCGCCGCTCGAACGGGCCATGGAGCTGACGCCGATCCTGGGCGAACTCGGCTACAATGAAAGCCATTCCTTCAATGGCCTGCTGCAGGTGACCGCCGACGGCGGCCCGTCCATGGGCGAAAGCCAGAAGGTGAGGGGCCTGTGGTACGCCGTCGCCATCTGGGTCAAGGACGGCCCGGGCATGGGCAAGCTGATCGCCGACTGGATGACGGACGGCCGCACCGCGATCGACCACCACGCCATCGACTATGCGCGCTTCTATCCGCACCAGACGAAGGAACAGTTCATCTGGGATCGCTGCACCGAGACCGCGATGAAGGTCTATAATCCCGCGGTGCATCCGCGCGAGCCGTTCTCCAAGGGCCGCAACATCAGGCGCTCGCCGTTCTGGGAGCGCGAGAAGGAGCTCGGCGGCTATTTCATGGAACTGGGCGGCTGGGAGCGCGCCCATGGTTACGCCGCCAACGAGCATTTGCTCGAGAAGTACGGCAACCGCGTTCCCGTACGCGAGAACGAGTGGGACAACCGCCATTTCTGGCGCGTCTCCAACGCCGAGCATCTGGCGATGAGCGAGGATTGCGGCATCGTCAACCTGTCGCATTTCTCGATGTATGACGTCGAAGGACCCGACCATGTTGCGCTGCTGGAATGGCTTTGCGCGGCCAAGATCGGCGGCGACAACAACATCGGCAAGGGCATCTACACCCACTTCCTCGACGAGGAAGGCATGGTGCGCGCCGACTTCACCGTGATCCGCATGGCTGATCGCTGCCGGGTGATCGACGGCGCCGATGCCGGCCCGCGTGATTTCCGCTATATGCAGCGCACTGCGCAGGACAAAGGCTTTGACGTCACCGTCACCGATGTGACGGAGAAATACGTCACCATCGGCATCTGGGGTCCGAATGCCCGTACCACCTTGCAGAAGGTGGTCGAGAATCCCGAAGGGCTTTCGCCGGAGAATTTCCCCTTCGCGGCGATCAAGCCGGTCAGGATCGGCGGCAAGGATGTCACAGCGTTCCGCATCTCCTATGTCGGCGAGCAGGGCTGGGAATTGCATATGCGCTACGAGGATGGCCTCGCCGTCTGGGATGCGCTGCGTTCGACCGGCGTGATGCCGTTCGGCGTCGAGACCTATGCCAATACGCGCCGCATGGAAAAGAGCCTGCGCCTGCAGAATGCCGATCTTCTGACCGAATACAATCTGCTGGAAGCCGATCTCGCGCGGCCGAAGGTCAAGGAGAACGATTTCTGCGGCAAGGCCAAGCATGTGGAATACCGCGCCCGCGAGCACCAGCCGGCGACTTTGTGCACGCTGGTAATGACCGAAAACACCGATTCCAAGGGCGTGGCGCGTTATCCCGTTGGCACCATGCCGGTGCTGGATCCGGCCACCGGGGAAACGTTGGTCGACGAGCTCGGCCGCCGCTCCTTCACCACCTCGGTTGCCTATGGCCCGACCATCGGCAAGAACATCGCGCTCGCCTACCTGCCGCGGGCGTATGCGCAGGAAGGCCGCAAGCTTGAGGTGGAATATTTCGGCGAGACCTACCCTGTCGAAGTCGCCGGCGTCGGCTATAAGCCACTCTACGATCCGGAAAACCTCAAGCCGCGCAGCTGACCTTCGGCCGGAGCAACGGACTGATCGCAGAAGCCTGGCTTCGAGCCGGGCTTTTGTCTTTTTAAGCGGGGGGTTTTCGCTTACCCTTGCGGCATGTCTGCTTTCTCGCGCGCAAGACATCTCCTTTCCGGCTGCGCCGCTCTGGCGCTCATGCTCTGGCTGACGCCCGGGTCTCGCGCGGACGAGCCGGTCGATGTCGAATTGGTGCTGGCGGTCGACGTTTCGCTGTCGATGTCTGCGGACGAACTTGAGATCCAGCGTCATGGCTACGCGGCGGCGCTGACGCATGACAATGTGCTGCAGGCGATCGCCGATGGCGCCCATGGCAAGATCGCCGTCACCTATATCGAATGGGCTGGCACCACATGGCAGCGCGTCATCGTGCCATGGACTGTCATCGCCAACCGTGCCGACGCGGAGCGGGTGGTCGCGCAATTGTCCGCGCAGCCGCCCAACAGCGCGCGGCGCACCTCGATCTCCGGCGCGCTGGAGTTCGGCAGCGATCTGTTCGCCGAAAGCGGTTACCAGGGGACCAAGCGGGTCATCGACATTTCCGGCGACGGGCCCAACAACCAGGGCGCGCCTGTCAATCTCACCCGCGACGGCGTGGTCAGGCAAGGCATCGTCATCAACGGCTTGCCGCTGATGACCCGCGGTGGCCTTTCCGGCGCCTACGACGTCAACAATCTCGACCGCTACTACAGCGACTGCGTCATCGGCGGCCCCGGCGCCTTCATGATCCCGGTCAATGACTGGACGCAATTTCCCGAAGCCATCCGCCGCAAGCTGGTGCTGGAGCTCGCCGGTCCGGCGTCGCCGCAATGGGCGGCGGCGGAGGCGGATCATCCGCCGGTGGTGCTGGCGCAGGACAAGCCCGCCGCCGACTGCCAGATCGGCGAGAAAATGTGGCGCAACCGCAACTGGATGTTGGACGGCCGCTGAGCCGACCGAGCCAACCGGCGATGACGACCGGTACGATTGTACCTCATCGACCGAGCGCCGTTGCGGCGACCGTCGATGGGCAGGGCTTCAATCCCGCCCAGCGTGGTGGTGAGGCGAGCCCGCTGGCGGCAGCCGAACACGTTCCTGTTGATTGACAAGCAGGTAGGCGTCTGTGAACAATTTCGCCCAGAGAAACAAGGGGAACCGACATGAACAGGATCGCCGTTTTCGCCGCGACTTTGACGCTTGCCGCCGGATTGTCCGCGCCGGTGATGGCCGCCACATCGGTCACCATCGGCATCAGCGGCTGGACCGGCTTCGCGCCGCTGACGCTTGCCAAGCAGGCAGGCCTCTTCGAGAAGCACGGCCTCGACGTGACCTTGAAGAAGGTGCCGCAGGCCAGCCGTCCGCTCGCCATCGCCAGCGGTGACCTGCAATGCGCCGCCACGACGGTCGAGACCTGGCTGGTGTGGAACGCCAGCGGGGTGACCACCAAGCAAATCTTCCAGCTCGACAAATCCTATGGCGCCGACGGCATTGTCGTGCGCAACGACATCAAGACGGTCGCCGACCTCAAGGGCAAGAACGTCGCCTCCTCGGCGCCGGGCACGTCGCCCTATTTCCTGCTTGCCTGGGTGCTGAACAAGAATGGCATGTCGACCAAGGACGTGACGGTCGTCAATCTGGAGCCGGATGCGGCCGCACAGGCCTTCCTTGCCGGCCAGAACGATGCCGCCGTGACCTATGAGCCGTTCATCTCGGCCGTGCGCGACAAGGCCGACCAGGGCCACATACTGGCGACCACGCTCGACTATCCGATGGTGCTCGACACGGTCGGCTGCACGCCCGAATTCCTCAAGGCCAATCCAGACGCCGCCAAGGCGCTCGCCGACAGCTATTTCGAGGCGCTCGACCTGATCAAGAAGGACCCGCAGAAATCCTACGAGATCATGGGCGCCGACGTGAAGCAGTCGGCCAAGGAATTCGAGGATTCGGCGAAGTATCTGAAATGGGCCGACAAGGCCGATAACCAGCAGTTCTTCACCAAGGAATTCCAGGATTTTTCCAGGACCGCTGGCGAGTTGCTGTTGCAGATGGGGCTGATCAAGGAAGCGCCCAATGTCGCGACGCTGGCCGACACCAGCGCGGTGGCGAACTGACCGTCCGACCTTTGCCCAAAGAGCGGCGACGCTTGGCGCCGCCGCTCTCTCCTGGACACGTGACCATTTGATGGGGACGATGTGAAGATGCGCCCCTTGCATCCAGTCTCGTCGGGCCTGAGAACCGCGCTCGGCATTTCCTTTTTCGCGCTGTTTATTGCCTTCTGGGCCTGGATCACGCTTGGCGGCCACGTCAACCGCATCTTCCTCGCCGATCCGCTGTCGATGCTCAGGGATGGGTGGCGGCTGCTGGTCGAGGACCGGTTCTGGCTCGACATATTGATCACCATCTGGCGCGTCTTCGGCGGCTTCGTGCTGGCCTCGGTCGTCGCCGTGCCGATCGGCATCGCCATGGGCGCGTGGAAGCCGGTGGAAGCGTTCCTGGAACCCTTCGTCTCCTTCGCCCGCTATCTGCCGGCCTCGGCCTTCATTCCGCTGCTCATCCTGTGGGCCGGCATTGGCGAACTGGAAAAGCTGCTGGTCATCTTCGTCGGCTCGGTGTTCCAGATCATCCTGATCGTTGCCGTCAAGGTCGGCTCGACGCGGCGCGATCTGGTCGAAGCCGCCTATACGCTGGGCTCGACCAGCAACGGCATCGTCAAGCGGGTGATCATGCCGGCCAATGCGCCCGAAATCGCCGAGACGCTGCGCCTTGTGCTCGGCTGGGCCTGGACTTATGTCATCGTCGCCGAGCTGATCGGCTCGTCCTCCGGCATCGGCTACATGATCATCAACAGCCAGTCGCGGCTGGCGACCGGACAGATCATTTTCGGCATCATCGTCATCGGGCTGATCGGGCTGTTGTCTGATTTCGCCTTCAAGGCGTTCAACCGCTGGCTCTTTCCATGGAGCCTGGCGTGAGCAAGCTTCTCATCGAGGGCGTCTCGCGCACCTTTGCCGGTGTGCGTGGCGGACTGCCGGTCAAGGCGCTGATGCCGATCGACCTGGCGGTCGCCGCCAACGACTTCATCACCATTCTGGGGCCGTCCGGCTGCGGAAAGTCGACGCTGCTCAGGATCGTTGCCGGTCTCGAGGCGCCGAGCGAAGGCCGTGTACTGCTCGACGACAAGGCGGTGACCCGGCCGGGACCGGATCGCGGCATGGTCTTCCAATCCTACACGCTGTTCCCGTGGCTGACGGTGGCCGAGAACATCGCCTTCGGCCTGCGCGAACGCGGCATGGCGCCAAAGGAGCGGGACGACATCGTCGCCTCCTATGTCGATCTGGTCGGGCTGAGGGGTTTTGAAAACCATTGGCCGAAGCAGCTTTCTGGCGGCATGCAGCAGCGCACGGCGATCGCCCGGGCGCTGGCCAACGACCCCGAGATCCTGTTGCTGGACGAGCCGTTTGGCGCGCTCGACAACCAGACACGTGGGCTGATGCAGGAGCTGTTGCTCGGCATCTGGGAGCGGCGCAAGAAGACGGTGTTATTCGTCACCCACGACATCGAGGAGGCGATCTTCATGGCCTCGCGCGTCGTCGTCATGACGGCGCGGCCAGGCAGAATCAAGTCGGATGTCGCCATCGACCTGCCGCATCCGCGCCACTACACGCTCAAGACCAGCCCGGAATTCTCGGCGCTGAAAGCGCGGCTGACCGAGGACATCCGCGTCGAGGCGATAAGCACGGCTCAGGCACAGCCGGCCAAGGCCTAACCCAGGATCAGGCCGCCAGCAATTGCTTGCGGTCGACGCGCTCCTGCTGCGGCGAGCGGGCATAGAGCTCGCGGTAGCATTTGGAGAAATGCGAGGCCGAGACGAAGCCGCAGGCGACCGCCACCTCGACCACCGGCATCGACGACTGGATCAGCAGATGCCGGGCGCGGTCGAGCCGGATCTCCAGATAGTAGCGGGCAGGGGAACGGCCCATCTCGGTGCGGAACAGGCGTTCGATCTGGCGACGCGACAGGTCGACATGGTCGGCGATCTCGATCAGCGACAACGGCTCGGACAGGTTCGCCTCCATCAGTTCGATGATGGTCAGCACTTTCGAGTTCTGCACGCCGAGGCGAGCGCGCAGCGGCAGGCGCTGGCGGTCGGTCGGGCTGCGCACGCGATCGGTCAGCACCTGTTCGCAAACCCGGTTGACGAGGCTTTCGTCGAAATCGTCGCCGATCAGCTTCAGCATCATGTCGAGCGCGGCGGTGCCGCCGGCGCAAGTATAGATGTTCTGGTCGACCTCGAAGAGGTCGGCAAAGACATTGGCCTTCGGGAACGCCTCGGAAAAGCCCGGCAGGTTTTCCCAATGGATGGCGCAGCGCTTGTTGGACAAGAGGCCGGCGGCGGCAAGGATGTGCGCGCCGGTGCATAGGCCGCCGACGGCGACGCCACGATTATACTCCTCGCGCAGCCAGGCGAAGGCCGATTTGTTCTGGTAGCGCTCGACGTTGACGCCGCTGCAGACGATGGCCATGTTCGGCCGGTCGGGGCCCGCCATCTTCTTGCGTTCTTCCTCCAGCGAGGTGTTGACCGCGCATTCGACGCCATTCGAGGCGCGCACCGGCTTGCCGTCGATGCTGGCGAGGCGCCAGCGATAGGCCTCGTAGCCGAGCATGCGGTTGGCGGAGCGCAACGGGTCGAGTGCGGTTGCAAAAGCGATCATAGTGAAATCGGGGATAAGAAAGAACACAAACGATCGCTTGATCGGATGCTTGATGGCGTTCACGGGAACCTCACCTGGCCATGGCGCGAACAGGATGTCGCGAATAGCATAGCGACATCAGGAAAAACCTTGGCTGTCAATCGGCTACGCTGCCTTAGTGAGACAATATTTGCGACATGGGTCGCAAATGGGCAATCGGTGTGCGGTGATGCTCCGGAGAGCGGCATCAACTGTTCACGCGACAGGCAAAATGTACAAAGGCAAAACAAAAACGCCGCCGTGGCCGGAGCCAGGCGGCGTTACAGTCTTGAAACAGCGGCAGGGAGACGCTGCTGGAATAGTGGTCAGACCACGAAGCCGAGGCGCGCCGCAGCCATCGCGCCGGTCTGGCCGGGCATGGTGTTGGCAAGACGCTGACGCTCGAGAGCGGTGGTCAGGTTCATTTCGCGGCGGGTAAAAAGGCGGGCAAAAAGCTTCATCATCATCTCCATTCGGTTGCTCAGACGGGTCGCCTTCGCTTGATGGAGTGGGGCAGCTCGTTTGCTGGCGCTGATATAGGCTTGTGCCGCGTAAAACTAAATCGCAAAAACGAAGCGCTTGATATGAAATGCGACACCGGATGCGACAAATTTGGGCAGTTTGCTCGAAATTTGTGATTGTTTACAAGGCATTAATTCGAAACCAGAGCTGCTATGCGGCTTGCTCATATGCGCCATGCGTTGGCGGCATAGCTTCAAAACTCATTTGAATACAAATAAAATAGAGAAGGCCTGCCGGGCTGGGTCCGCGCGGCAGGCCTTCAGCATTTGGTACACACGATCTACTTTGCTCCAGCCCAGGATCCGATGCCATTGCGAGTGCCGGTCTTGGTGTCGGAAGCCTCAGGCCAGCCGATATCCTTCTGCAATTCGATCGGCAGGGAGCGGATTGCGCGTTCGGTCTGGTAGCGGGCGCGTGCCGCGCTGAATTCAGTCGCGATGCGACCGAGGGATGACAGGATAGACATTTCATTCTCCTTTGGTGGCGGGCCGGAGACATTCCGGCCTTTGATTTTGGGGGTCTTACACGCGGCGTGTTTCAACCCCATTTCATGTCGATTGCAGGTCTGTGACTTGGTCGTTTCGTGGCTGTTTGTGGCAGCAACTTCAATCGATGGAGTTGACTATCCTCCTGATCCGGTGTTCAATCAAACGAAATGGAATGATGCTTTGTATCAGAAAAATTGAAGGTCGCTTCCCATGAACGCCCCGCTCAATCATCCACTGCCGCTGCTCGATCTCGACGTTTTGCGCACTTTCGTGGCGATTGCCGAGACCGGCAGCTTCACCACCGCCGCCAATGCCGTCTTCCGCACACCGTCCGCGGTCTCCATGCAGATCAAGAAGCTGGAGGACATTCTTGGCCGCTCGGTGTTCGCGCGCGACGCCCGCTCCGTCTCGCTGACCACGGATGGCGAGATGCTGCTCGGCTATGCCCGCCGGCTGCTGTCGATCAATCGCGAGGTGGTGTCGAAGTTCATCATTCCCGAGATTGTCGGGGTGGTGCGGCTCGGTTCGCCGGATGATTATGGCGAGCGCGTGCTGCCGCATGTGCTGAAGCGTTTCGCGCAGTCGCATCCCTCGATCGCGGTCGACGTCACCATCGACCAGAGCAGCAATCTGCGCCGGCGCATGGACGACCGGGCGCTCGACATCACGCTTTTGACCAACTCCTACAAGACCAGCGCGCTCGGAGCCGAGGTGCTGTTGACCGAGCCGATCGTGTGGGCCGGCGCCAAGGGTGGCTGCGCGCATCTGCGCGAACCGCTGCCGGTGTCATTGTGGGAAGAGGGCTGCGCCTGGCGTGCCGGCGCGCTCGAAGCGCTGGGGCGCGAGGGCCGCAGCTACCGCGTTGCCTATATGAGCGCGCACACGGCCGGCCAACGTGCCGCGATCATGGCCGACCTCGCGGTTGCGCCGCTGCCGCGATCATTCCTCGGCAACGACATGGTCGAGCTCTGCCCGAAGGACGGCATGCCCGATATCGGCACCTACAATCTGGCCATGGTTGTGGCGCCGGACGCCAGCGCGCCGGTCAAGGCCGTCGCCGACCACATCCGCGCGACCTTCGAAGTGTTCCGGGAAACCGGCAAGTTCTGATCCGTGGCCGGCTTGAATGCGCTACTCCGCCGCCTCGGCGGAGGGCGCTTGAAACCTGGTTTTCCTGTCTTGCCTGTCCGGTGAGCGGTTCTCATTGAGGAACGCCGCGATGTGCTGGCGCGCACGGCGGGATTCCGGCATGTCGATCAGCGGCCAGGCGTGGAACATGCCTTCCTCATGGACGACATCGATTTCGACGCCGGCGGTGCGCGCTTTTTGCGCGAAGATCAGATTGTCGGGCGTCAAGAGATCGTGCGAGCCGGTCAAAAGCAGCGTCTTCGGCAGCACCGACAGGTCGCCATAGATCGGGCTGATGTGCCAGTCGCTGCGATCGATGCCGGCGCTGTACATGCGGATCGCTTCGAGACCGCCCGGGATGCCGAGCCAGGGGTCGTTGCGCTCTGCCTCGAACAGCTTCGGGTTGGAAAGTGACATGTCGAGGCCGGGCGAAATAAGCACGTGGCGCGCGGGCAGGGGCAAGCCTTCTTCCGCGGCCATCATGGTCAGCACTACGGCCATGTTGCCGCCGGCGGAATCACCCATGAAGACGATGTCTTCCGCCTCCGTCTCGTCGAGCATCTGGCGAAAGACGTCACCGACCATGCCGAACATGGCGTGGAAATCGTGTTCCGGGGCGATGGGATAGATCGGCACGGTGATGCCATAGCCCAGCCGGTCGGCCATATCGGCAATCAAGTGCCAGTGATAGGGCGTGATTTCAAAGACATAGGCGCCGCCGTGCAGATAGAGAATCCGCTTCCGCTCGCCGGTTCTTGGGGCGATTTCGTAAACCGGAAAGCCATCGACCGTGCGTGTCTGGATGTCGAGCCGCTGGCGCAGCGAGGCCGGCGGATGGTGATCCTCGGTCTTGCGCGCGGCCGCGATCCAGCGCTGCAGGTTTTCCGGGCTGGAAAAGGCCTTTTTGCGGCTGTACCTGAGCACGAACGACACGAAGTGGCTTTTCAAACTTGGCATGAAGAATACACGAACTTCGGCTGCAGCCGACTAAGAGAATTCCCCTTGTCTCCGAAGATCGTACCTTGGCCGAAAATGTCAAGATTTACGCAGTGGTCCACACGGTGGCGTGATCCAGGCCGCCGCGGTCAGCGGCGCGGCAAAAGTGCCGCGCGCAGCCGGTTGCTGGTTGCCGCCGGAGATGTCCGGAATCCCCGGCGCCTACCGAGCAATTTGCATTTGTCGCCGAAGGTCATCAGCGCGCCGTGCCCAGAAGCAGCGACGTGAGCGCGGCCTGTGGGTCGCTGGGCGGCGATGCCGGCCAACCAATATCCTTCTGGACATGCGCCGGCAGGCTGTTCAGCGCGCGGATCGCCTTGTTCCTGGCATGGTTCTGCCGGATGGTCACACCGAAGCGGCCGAGATTCTCGAACATCGACATTTTCATCTCCCTAGAAGAACGGCAGCGGCCGAGGGTCGTCCCTGGCCGCCGTTCGATGTCCGCTAAATGCGTCAGTCATGTATCGGCTGGATTTCGTCAAAACAGCGCTTCGGTTTCCGGATCGGGCGATCCGGAAACATTTGCATGCAAATGAGTCTGAGGTTTGAAGCGACCTGTGAAGGGAGCGTCTATTCGCGACCGCGTCGTGCCGCGTGGCCTTCGCGCGAGCGCCGGCGCGGGGTGGCGTCGCCGGCGATGCCGTCCTCGCTCACCGTTTTGCGCGGCGGCAGTTTCACCGCCGCCGACAGTTTCGGGAAGGGGTCGACCTTGTTGGGCAGCGCCATGGCGTAGACGAAATGCTCCTGGAATTTCGGTTCCAGCGCGGTCTCGATCTTCTCGATCTGGCTCACCGTCTCCTCGATCTCGCGGCGATAGCCGCGGTTCAAGAGGGCCATGCGCGCACCAGCACCCGCGGCGTTGCCGACGGCGGAAACCTTGTCGAGGTCGCAATCGGGGATCAGGCCCAGCACCATGGCGTATTTCGGATCGATGAAGGAGCCGAAGGCTCCGGCGAAATGGATGCGGTCGACATGCTCGGTGTTCTGCTTTTCCATCAAAAGCTTGGTGCCGGCATAGAGGGCTGCCTTGGCGAGCTGGATGGCGCGCACATCGGTCTGGGTGATGGTGATCTTCGGTTCGCCTTCCTTCAGCACATAGGAGAAGGTGCGGCCATTGGCGGTGACGCGCGGAGAGCGCGCGGCAAGCGATCCGTCGACGACTCCATCCTCCGAGATGATGCCGGCGAGATACATCTCCGCCACGATCTCGATGATACCGGAGCCGCAAATGCCGGTAACGCCCGTCGCCTGCACGCTGTCGATGAAGCCCGGCTCGTCCGACCACAGTTCCGAGCCGATGACGCGGTATTTGGGCTCCAGCGTATCGGGATCGATGCGCACGCGCTCGATGGCGCCGGGCGCGGCACGCTGGCCGCCGGAGATTTCGGCGCCCTCGAAGGCGGGGCCTGTGGGGGATGAAGCAGCGACGACCCGTGCACGGTTGCCGAGCACGATCTCGGCATTGGTGCCAACGTCGACGATCAGCATCATCTCGTCCTGGCGATGCGGGCCTTCCGACAGCGTCACCGCCGCCGCGTCGGCGCCGACATGGCCGGCGATGCAGGGCAGCATGTAGAGGCGCGCACCCTGGTTGAGCTTGAGGCCGATGTCGGAGGCCTTGATACGCACCGCGCCCGAGACGGCGAGCGCGAAAGGGGCGCCGCCGAGTTCGGTCGGGTCGATGCCGAGGAACAGATGGTGCATGATCGGATTGCCGACGAAGACGGAATCCAGAATGTCGTTGCGCTGGACATTGCCCTCCGCGCAGACCTTGTCGACAAGGCTGGAGATCGCCTCGCGCACGGCCACCGTCATGCCTTCGCGGCCGTCCGGGTTCATCATCACATAGGAGACGCGGCTCATCAGATCCTCGCCGAAGCGGATCTGCGGGTTCGAGGTGCCGGACGAAGCTGCGACGCGGCCCGACAGCAGCGACACCAGGTGCATGGCAATGGTGGTCGAGCCGATGTCGCAGGCCAGCCCGTAGGCCTCGTTCTTGAGGCCCGGCCATAGCGCGATGACGCGCGCGATATCGCTGTCGGCGTCCTTGTGGATGGCGGCGGTGGCGGTCCAGTTGCCCTTGCGCAATATGCCTTGCACCTGCGGCAGCAGGTAGAAATCGAATTCGAGGTTTTTGAAGCCCCAATCCTTCATCAGCGCGATCTTCAGCCGGTCGAGATCGCCAAGCGGCTTGTGCATATCGGGCTCTTCGATCTCGACATAGCACATGCGGATCGCCGTATCGCGGGCGATCACCCTGGTGTCGGCATCCTTGCGGATGGTCTGCGCGTTGATGACCGTGTCCTGCGGCACGTCGATGACGAGGTCGCCGAGGATCTGCGCCGAGCAGGAGAGGCGACGCCGCTCAGGCAGGCCGCGCACCCGCTCGTAGCGCTCTTCCTTGGGTCCCTTGGGCGAAATGTGATCGTTGGAGGAAACGATCTTGTGCTTGGCGAAATTGCCTTCCTGCACCTCGATCTGGCAGCGCCCGCACGTGGCGCGGCCGCCGCACACGCTCTCGACATAGACGCCGAGCTGGCGCGCGGCATCGAGCACCGGCGTGCCGACAGGAAACCGCCCGCGCTTGCCCGACGGCATGAACAGCACGAGTGGATCGGTGATGTTGGCAGGCGAGTTCATGCGTACACGTGTCTCGGAAGGGATTGTCGATACCGTTTAACGGATCGTTTCATTATTGGGCGGAGTGTCTGATGGTCCAGAGGCCAATCATGTCCGATCTCCTGCTGTCCAGCATATTCACCGCTTTTACCATGGTGCGGCTGCTGAAGGGGCCGTGGCTGCGCAATCCGCAATATCTGGCCACCGGAATTCTCGGCGCGATTGTCGCGGTGCTGCTGCTCAACGGACTGTGGCCCGCCTATGACGATGACTTCGTCATAGGCGGCGTGACAGGCATATCCGGATCGTGGGCGGGAATGGCGTTGTTCGACGCCATATTGGGCGTCGCCTGACCATAAAGCAGACGCGTCCGACCGCATCGATGATGCGATCGGTCCAGCCTGGTTTGCAGTCCGGTTCACGATTGCGCGCTTACCCCCGACCCATGCGGGCTTCACGGCCGCCACGGCGGCGACCGCCATTGCCGCCGCCATCGCCTGGCGCATTGACCGCCGTCGGCGCCGCGACCGCATGGCCGCCTTCGGCCGGCTTGTAGTCCTTGTAGGTCCTGATCCAGTTGGTGCAGTTCTCGTCGGTGCCGTTGAGCACGTTGGCGCCGCGCACGGCTTCCATTTCCTGCGGACGCACCGGATTCATGATGGCTGATGTCATGCCGGCGCCGATCACCATCGGGATGAAGGCGGCGTTGATGCCATGGCGATGCGGCAGGCCGAACGAGATGTTGGACAGGCCGCAGGTGGTGTTGACCTTGAGCTCTTCGCGCAGGCGACGCAGCAGTGCGAACACCTGGCGGCCGGCGTCCCCCAGTGCGCCGATCGGCATGACCAGCGGGTCGACGACGACGTCGTGCGCGGGAATGCCGAAATCGGCGCAGCGCTGGACGATCTTCTTGGCGACGGCGAAGCGCACGTCCGGATCCATCGAAATGCCGGTCTCGTCATTGGAGATGGCGACGACCGGGACGTTGTATTTCTTGATCAGCGGCAGAATGGCTTCGAGTTTTTCTTCCTCGCCGGTGACGGAGTTGACCAGCGGGCGGCCCTTGGCGACCTTGAGCGCCGCCTCGATCGCGGCGGTGACCGAGCTGTCGATCGACAGCGGCAGGTCGACGAGGCCCTGGACGATCTCCAGCGTCTGCACCAGCAGCGCCGGCTCGGTGGCGTTGGGGTCGACCGCGGTGACGCCGGCGTTGACGTCGAGCATGGTGGCGCCGCAGGCGGCCTGTTCCAGCGCGTCCTTGATGACGGTCTCGAAATTGCCGGCCACCATCTCGGCGGCGAGCTTTTTGCGGCCGGTCGGGTTGATGCGCTCGCCAATCACGCAGAAGGGCTGGTCGAAGCCGATGATGATTTCTCGTGTCGCCGAGGCAACGATGGTCCGGGTCATGAAATCTCTCCGTCGTGATATAAAGAGTTCTTTATATCGTTATCTCTTTTCGATCAAGCGAATGGTGGTCCTCCGCGCGGATCAATGCGCGGTCTTGACCATATCCACCTGGGTTTCGGTAATCTCGTCGTGCAGGATGTGGTCGAGGCGGTCGGCAACCATCTGGTCGTCGCGGCGGATTTCGCGCTTCCAGGGCTGGCGGCCCTTCAGCACGCCCGATTCATCGACGATCTCGGCAACATATTCCTCCTGGCGGTAGGCCATCACATGGATGCCCGAGATGCCGGGGATTTCCTTCACCTCGTTGATGATGTCGATGCAGAGTTGCTTGCCTTCCTTCTTCTGATCCTGCGCCCCTTCCAGCCGCTTGATGACAGCATCCGGGATGTGGATGCCGGGCACGTTGGAGCGGATCCACTTGGCGGTCTTGGCCGAGGCGAGCGGGCCGACGCCGCACAGGACGAACACTTTTTCGGTGTGCCCCAAGTCCCGCGCGCGCTGCATGAAGGTCCTGAACATCGCCACGTCGAAGCAATACTGCGTCTGCACGAACTGCGCGCCGGCGGCGATCTTCTTGCCGAGATGGATCGGGCGGAAGTCGAAGGGCGGCGCGAACGGATTGACGGCAGCGCCGAGGAAGACCTGAGGCGGCGTCGTCAGCTTGCGGCCGGACAGGAACTTGCCGTTGTCGCGCATGATGCGGACGGTTTCGAGCAGCGACATGGAATCGAGGTCGAACACCGGCTTGGCGCCGGGCTGGTCGCCGGCCTGCACGCCGTCGCCGGTCAGGCACAGCATGTTGGCGACACCCATGGCGGCACCGCCCAGCACGTCGCCCTGGATGGCGATGCGGTTCTTGTCGCGGCAGGCGATCTGCATGATCGGGGCATAGCCCATGCGGGTCAGCAACGCGCAGATGCCCACCGAGGACATGTGGCAATTGGCGCCCGAGGCATCGACGGCGTTGATGGCGTCGACCCAGCCGTCGAAGATCTTGGCCCGGTTGTAAACGTCCTCCGGATCGGCGCTGTCGGGAGGGTTGAGCTCGGTCGTCACGGCGAATTCGCCGCGCCGCAGCACGCGCTCCAGCCGGCCGCGGGACGAATGGCCGGGCAGGGGATCGAGCGGCAGGTGAATGCCCGCCGGGTTCTCGTCGCGCTGACGGGCACTCATGCGGCGGCTCCGGTCTTTGGCGCGGCCGCGGTCTCACGGGCGGCGGCCGCCTGCGCGGTGACCCGCAGCCAGGCGGAGGTTTCGCGCAGCGACTGGTCGACCGGCTTCTGCACGGCCAGGATCTTGTCGGAGTTGACCATGTTCTGCGAGCCTTCCCAGGCCTTGACCCAGACGCAGGGCATATCGGGCTCGACCTCGCAATTGCCATTGGCGCGCACGCCGCCGCAGGGGCCGTTGCGCAGCTGCTTGGGGCAATTCATCGGGCATGACATGCCGGTCGAGGACAGGATGCACTGGCCGCACATGCGGCAGTCGAACATGAAACCCTTGACGCGCTTCTCGACGAATTTGATCGGAGCCTCGACGCGGCCGTAGCCGATGCCCTTCCACAGAGGATGGAGGAGCAGGAACATGTCGGCGAAACGGGAATAGAACCATTCGAGCAGGCGCGAATGCCGGATCGACCACAATCTCACCGCGAAGGAGCGCTGCACGCGCCGCTGCGGCGACACGTCGGCCGGCTTGTAGTCGGATTTCGGCGCTGCCTTCTTGACCAAGGTGGCCTGGGTAACAGTCGGTTGGTTCTCAGACATTTTCTTTGCCGCCCGCCTTGACCAGAGCGACCAGCCGCTCGCGGTCATATTTCGCGTCGAGGTCCTGGAAAGCCCTTTCGACCTCGGCTTCGAGATCGTCGCCGACCGGAACGGGATCGGCCTTGCGCCATTCGGCCAGATAGTCGTCGGTGCCGCCGGCGCCGGTGCGCATGGCGCACATGTCGATGGCCTCGGTGAAGCGCAGTGGCAGCTCGCGCTTGGCATTCTGCCGGCCCTTCTTGACGATGACCTGGGCAGGGATGTCGCGCCAGTAGACGACGATAAGATCGGCCATGAATTCTCGCTCCTCGTTCTCAGAGCATTGCCGGATGCGCAATGGACCCGCTTGTTATGGGACGACGCGCGCGCATTCAAAAGCGACGCATTTCAATGTCGTAAAATGAAAGGCGTGTTTATTCGTTCGCGGCGCGCGTCGGCGGCAGGGTCGGCGTGCCCGAAAAGCCGTCTGGCCCTGTGCGGCTGCGGGCTGATGAGACCCTACCAGATTCCGGTTCTGAGGCCCGTCCAGACGTAGAACCAGATCGTCGGGTGATACCATTGTTTGGAAGGCAGGCCGGGATCGAAGGTCGTGAGTTTTCCGGCCAGTGCATCGCTGACGGCCTCGACGCAGATGTCGCGCGAGAACGCCGCCTGGCGGAGCGCGTGACTGGAGATGGTGTCGCCTTTTTTCGATCTGCCGCGCGCCTGCTTCAGCACGCCGCCAGTGTCGACGCCAGCGTCGACGAGATGGACGGTCGTGCCGAAATTCTGCGCATCGCCTGACACCAGAGCCCAATAGCCGCCATTCATGCCGCGATATTTCGGCGTGATGCCTGCATGGTAGTTGAGCACGGGGCAGGGCATTTTGCTCAGCATCCCAGCCGAGATCAGCCGGCAACCGTTGAGCAGCACGACGCCTGGCTGGATCTTCTGGATCGCGTGCAGGCAGTCAGGCCCATTGGCCGAAGCCACCTGGATGATCTCCTGACCCGGTCGCGGCTCAACCTCAAGCTTCTCCTCCGCGATCAATCGCGCGCCATGGCTGGCCAGAAGCCGCTTGCCCAACCTGCTCAGCACCATCGTGCCAAGCTGGCCCATGGCCGAGACCCAACCCTGGCGTCGAGCCCGGCCACGCAGCAATTGCTTTTTGGATTCAGGGGTTTCGAGGATGACGCTGACAGGACCAACGCGATCGGTGATGGCGTTGATCATGGCCCAGACATGCTGGCCGCCGCCGGTCACGACGACGATCGGCGCGCTGGTTCCAACCGGTGAAGACATGGCCCGCTTTCCTGCCTTGCACGCGGCCGGCTGCCGCATGCTGGCCGGATTTGTGCCGGAATGGGGTTAAATCTTGATGACCACGCTCAGCGCTTGAACTCGATGATGTCGAGCTTCGATTCGTAGTAGGGCGCGGGAAGTTCGATGCGCCATTCGCTGGCACTGGTGCGGAAGGCATAACCGACCTGGTCGATCTGCGGACCGCTGCCATAGGGTTTTGCCCGATCGTTGTTGACGGAGCCGGAGCCGAGATAGATGGCGCGCTTCTCGCCATCGTCGAAAAGGCGGCCCTGGGTTCGCTGCGAGCCGCTGATCTTTTCAAGCCGCCAGCCGGAACCATCGTCAGTCACCTTGCATTTGAACCAGCCATAGATGACGAGCGGGCTCAAGCCGCCTGCCTTGATGGTGCGGCACTTCCAGTTGCCGGTCAGGTCCTTGTCGGAGAACGACACCAATGGCTTCGCCAGCAAGGCATCGAGCTGTTTGACCTCGGCCGGGCTGCCCGCTTTCGCCTCGGCAAGCGCCGCCTTGCGCGTCTCGTCATATTTGTCGAGGCGGACCTTGTCGGCAGGCGTGATCAGCTTCTGCACCTGGCCGTCGGCAAGGGCGGGCAGGGTGCAGCAGAGCAGGCCGATGGCGGTGAAAAGGGGACGAAGGATCATCTGGAAACTCCCTGAACCTGTAAAATGGCAGTCAATAAAAATGGCAGTTGATGTCTGGAGCGGCGCCGTCGCCGGCCGATGTCTGATTTTATCCGGTCGCTCGCGCCTGTCATCTGTGCTTAACAGCGTCGCTGTCAGAAATCATGGTGTGACGCATGCGAATCTTGCTCACGGGATCGTCGGGTGGGCTGGGCAGCGTGCTGGCGCCGCGCTTGCGCGCGCTTGGCCATGAGGTGATCGGCCTCGACCCTGTCCCTTCTGTGGAAACGCAGATGATCGGCTCGATCGCCGATCGCGATCTGGTCATGCGGGCGGTCGGAGACAACCGAATCGAAGCCATCATTCACAGCGGCGCGTTGCACAAGCCCAATATAGGGAGCCGCGCCAACAGCGATTTCGTCGCCACCAACGTGCAAGGCACGCTGAACCTGCTCGACGCCGCGGTGGCGAGCAGCGTAAAGCGCTTCGTCTTCACCTCGACCACTTCCCTGATGATCTCGCAGGCGATACGCGACGGCTTCAAGGGCGGTGCTCGCAAGGCCGTCTGGCTGACGGAAGAGATGTCGCCCGAGCCGCGCAACATCTATGGTGTCACCAAGCTCTCGGCCGAAGATCTTTGCCGCCTCTACCATCTGCAGCATGGCCTGCCGGTGGTCGTGCTGCGCACCGCCCGCTTCTTTCCCGAAGCCGACGATATGGCGCATGCGATCGAACAGTCTGATGCCAACACCAAGGCGAATGAATTGCTGTTCCGGCGGCTGACAGTGGAAGATGCGGCGCAAGCCCATGTCGCCGCGCTGGAGAAGGCATCACAGCTTGGCTTCGACATTTTTATCGTCTGTGCACCGACGCCGTTTCGGCCTGATGATTGTGCCGAGCTGATCGCCGATGCGCCGTCGGTGGTCGCGCGCTATTTCCCCGCCTTTCCGGCGCTCTATGCGCGAAAGGGTTGGACGATGTTTTCCTCCATCGACCGGGTGTATGATGCCTCGCGGGCAAGAGACCGGCTGGGCTTTGTCTGCAAGGCGAGCTTTGCCGATGTGCTGGCGGCGCTAAGGGCGGAGGAGGAGGAGGCCGCCTAGCGCCTTGCGATCAGGCGACCTTTGCCGCCTGCGCCATTCCCGCCGTCAGGTCGCCATAACCGGTCGCGCGCCGCTCATAGGCAAGGCCGAGCAGGGCGGCGGCCTTTTCCGCGACCTTGTCGAGTTCCGGGTCGTCGGTCTGGGCGAGATAGACCAGCTTCTCGTAATTGCCGAAATAGTCCTTGATCAGCTCGGGATGCTTGTCGAGGCCGAGCGGCTTCATGAAGAAGGCGTCGAACTGGCGGCACAGGAAGTCCGTCATATAGAAGGACATCATGTCGTCGTCAGCGACCTTCGCATAGGCCTCCATGCCTTGATAGAAGGCGAAGCAATGCGGGCCGGCCATACGCTCGACGCCATGCTTCTCGATGACGCGGTCGAGCAGCCCACCGGTGCCGCAATCGGCATAGCCGACGAAGATGTTGATATAACCCTCCGCCTTGGCCTTCTCGATCGCTCGGTCCATGGCGGGCGCGATGCGGTCGGGATAAAAATGAAACTCGGCAGGCAGGCAGGTCAGTTCAAGGTGAGTGAGCCCGAGCTGTTCCTTGACGGCCAATACCTCGCGCGCAATCATCCCGCAGGCGATGACTAGCAGCCTGTCTGTTTGATTCGGTTTCGTTTTTTGCGTCTTGACCAAGTCGAGCCGGCTTTCGCTGCGGGGCTAATTTATCTGTCGAGGGAGACACCATCCATGAAACTGCTACGCATCGCGCCGATAGCCATCCTTGCCTGCGCACTTGCACTCACCGCCTGCGCCAACACCATTCGCGGTGTCGGCAAGGATGTCAAATCGACGGCAAGGGCGGTCAAAGACACTGTTGCCAACTGATCGGCAGCCTCGTCCATCATCTGGGAACAAAAAAGCCGCGCTGCAAGGCGCGGCTTTTCTTGTCGGTCCATCCTGATGCCCTGGGTCAGGCGGAAGCGCGGACGTTGTGCTTGCGCTTCATGAAATCCTTGGCGGTTTCAACCGCCACCGCGGCATCGCGGCAATAGGCGTCGGCGCCGACGGCCTTGCCGAATTCCTCGTTGAGCGGCGCGCCGCCGACCAGCACGACATAGTCGTCGCGAATGCCCTTTTCCTTCATCGTGTCGATGACGACCTTCATGTAGGGCATGGTCGTGGTCAAAAGCGCCGACATGCCAATAATATCGGGCTGATGCTGCTCGATGGCGTCGAGATATTTCTCGACCGCATTGTTGATGCCGAGATCGATGACGTCGAAGCCGGCGCCTTCCATCATCATGCCGACGAGGTTCTTGCCGATGTCGTGGATGTCGCCCTTGACGGTGCCGATCACCATCTTGCCCTGCTTCGGCGCGCCGGTGGCGGCGAGCAGTGGACGCAGGATGAACATGCCGGCCTTCATGGCGTTGGCGGACAGCAGCACTTCGGGAACGAACAGGATGCCATCGCGGAAATCCTCGCCGACGATGCGCATGCCTTCGACCAGCGCCTCGGTCAGCACCTTGTAGGGCGCCCAGCCGCGCTCGAGCAGGATGCGCGTGCCTTCCTCGATCTCTTCCTTCAACCCGTCATAAAGGTCGTCGTGCATCTGCTGCACCAACTCGTCGTCGGAAAGTTCAGAAAGGATGATCTCGTCGTCGGACATTTTTATCCAGCTCCTCACGGCATCGCGACAGTGTCGCAAGGCACAAAATATTAGCGTTCATACCTAACCCGCAACGGGCGGCTATCCATAGCTGATTTGCGACTTCCCGCAAAAGGAAAGCGACTGGAAAATCTACTGGTTTTCTTGTCGATTTTGCGACAGGCGTTGGCGCGGACGGGCCGTTTCGAATAGGGTGCATGGCTACGATCCGGCGAAAGCCGCGCCATGCGGCCGCAAAGGCTACGGACCAGCCATCGTCAGGCCAGGCCATATTCAGGGAAGAGCGATCATGAGCGAACACGCGGCAGTCGACCAGGAAGCGTCAAACGCACGGCGTGGGCGCGGCGCTAGCGGCGGAGCGGCGGCCAGGCGTGCCGCGCGTTCCGGCGGCGGACCCGGTACGCAGCTCACCTACATCAAGCGCAAGATCAACATCTACGAGGTGCTCGACGAGGAAGGCCTCGCGCTGATCGAGAAGAACACAGATACGGTGCTCGAGGAGATCGGCATCATCTTCCGTGACGACGCCGAAGCGCTGCAGCTTTGGAAAGAGGCCGGCGCCGACGTCAAGGGCGAGCGCGTGCATTTCCCGAAGGGTCTTTGCCGTTCGCTGCTGAAGACCGCGCCGTCCGTCTATACCCAGCATGCCCGCAATTCCGAGCGCTCGGTGC
The DNA here is from genome assembly GCF_053714255.1 of Mesorhizobium sp. 43Arga. Taxonomy (NCBI): domain Bacteria; kingdom Pseudomonadati; phylum Pseudomonadota; class Alphaproteobacteria; order Hyphomicrobiales; family Phyllobacteriaceae; genus Mesorhizobium; species Mesorhizobium sp. 43Arga. Next base: position 205,161 of record NZ_JBSKBO010000002.1, on the reverse strand, counting down.
AGATCGGCGGCAATGCTACTGTCTTTGCGCCGGTCTATGGCCCGCCCTTTGTGCGCGACCTTGACGGTGTCAGGCGCTACGCGACGATCGAGGATTTCCAGAATTTCGTGAAGCTCGCCTATATGGCGCCGTCGATCCACCATTCGGGCGGCACGGTGTGCGAGCCGGTCGACGTGCCGGTCAACAAGCGCCACCTCGACATGATCTATTCGCACATAAAATACTCGGACAAGCCGTTCATGGGCTCGGTGACCGCGCCGGAACGCGCCGAGGACACTGTCGCCATGGCCAAGCTCGTCTTCGGCGACGATTTCGTCGAGAACAACACCGTGCTGACCAGCCTGATCAACGCCAACTCGCCGATGGTGTTCGACGAGACCATGCTCGGCGCCCTGAAAGTCTATTCGCGCCACAACCAGGCCTGCATCGTCACGCCGTTCATCCTTGCCGGGGCGATGAGCCCGGTGACGGTCGCCGGCACGTTGACGCAGGTTCTGGCCGAAGTGCTGGCCGGCGCATCGTTCACGCAGCTCATCCGTCCGGGCGCGCCGGTGCTGTTCGGCACCTTCGCCTCGTCGATCTCGATGCAGTCGGGCGCGCCGACCTTCGGCACGCCTGAGCCGTCGCTGGTCTCTTATGGCGCGGCCCAGCTGGCGCGCCGCCTCGGCCTGCCATTCCGCACCGGCGGTTCGCTGTGCGCGTCCAAGGTTCCAGATGCGCAAGCCGCCTATGAAAGCGCCAACACGCTGAACTCGACGATCCTTGCCGGCACCAACTTCGTCCTCCACTCGGCCGGCTGGCTCGAGGGCGGGCTGGCGTCCTGCTATGAAAAATTCATGATGGACATCGACCAGCTCGGCATGCAGCAGAAATTCTCCGAAGGCGTCGACCTGTCGGAGAACGGCCAGGCGATGGACGCCATCCGTCAGGTCGGGCCGGGCAGCCACTATCTCGGCTGCGACCACACGCAGGCCAATTTCCAGACAGCGTTCTACCGCTCCAGCATCGCCGACAACAATTCCTACGAACAGTGGCTGGCCGAAGGCGAGAAGACCGCGCCGCAGCGTGCCAATGAGCTCGCTCGCCGCTGGCTGGAAAGCTACGAGGCGCCGCATCTCGATCCGAGCATCGATGAGGCCCTGAAGGAGTTCATCGCCAGGAAGAAGGGGTCTATGCCCGACGCCTTCACTTGAAAGGAGCCCGAGTCAGGCGGGGCTAAAGTCGCCAACATCATCCACAAGGAAGTCTGGCGGAGCGCCTTCTCCGATCCGGACCAGAAGGGATGATCGCGCGCGGCATGATCGAAGAGATCACGGCCGCGCTTTCGGCCAACGGCCTCGTCCTGCGCGGAGGCTTTGTTTTCTCTGACGGCGAGGATGCTCCTTATGGCGCCTCGGGCGCTTTGGTGAAATCCGTGCTGCTGGTCGGGCAGGCGGGGGCGGCGCCCTGGCCGCATTTCCTGCGCTGGCGGGAGCAGCAGCCACAGCAAATCGTCAATCCGCTCGACAGCTGGTCGCGGCAGGTCATCGGCGATGTGGCGCACGCATTTGGCGCGCGCGCCGTTTCGCCCTCCGACAAGCCCTATCTGCCGTTCCAGCAATGGGCTGTTCGGGCAGAGGGGCTAAAACCGTCGCCGCTCGGCATTCTCATGCATCCGCGATACGGGCTTTGGCATGCCTATCGCGGTGCTTTGCTGTTCGAGGACGAGATCGCGCTTCCGGAGCACGGCGAGGCAATTCATCTCTGCGACGCCTGTGTCGAGAAACCCTGCCTGAAATCCTGTCCGGTCGATGCCTATTCCACGGAAGGCTTCGCCTATCAGGCCTGCCTGGCGCATGTACGGGGAGGAAATGGCGAACCGTGCCGGAGCGCCGGCTGCCTCGATCGCAACGCTTGTCCCAATGGCACGGAATATCGCTATCCGCCGGATGTTCAGGCCTTTCACATGGCGGCATTCGCCGGCCTGTGATCGTCACGCGATCCCGCACGAAATGTTGACGAGTACCCCCAGGGAATGCCTTGCCGTGGCGGGCCGCGTGGATATGTATCGCGCATCTGGCAAACGGAGCAGGCAATGGCGAAGCAGGACCTCAGGATCAAGACCCGTGACGGCGTGGCGAAGGCGGGCCTGTATCGCTCGGCCAAGACCTCCCCAGCCAAGTCCGGCGTCATTCTCTACCAGGATGCCTTCGGTCCGCGTCCGGCGCTCGATGGCATGGCCGAGCGGCTGGCGGGCGAGGGTTATGCGGTGCTGGTGCCTGATCTCTTCCATCGCAACGCGCCCTATGGTCCGTTCGATGCCAGGACCGCCTTCACCGAGGAAAACACCAAGGCAGCGCTGATGGCACTGGTCACCGGCACGACACAGCAGATGACCATCAGCGACAGCGCAGCCTTTCTCGATGCGCTCGTCGGCGAAGGCATTACCGGACCGATCGGCACTGTCGGCTATTGCATGGGCGGAGCGCGGGCGCTCAACGCCGCCGCGGCCTATCCCGACAGGATCAAGGCCGCCGCCAGTTTCCATGGCGGCAATCTCGCAAGCGATGCCGCCGACAGCCCACACCGCAAGGCAGCCGCCATCAGGGCGCGTGTCTATGTCGGTATGGCCGGCGTCGACCGGAGTTTCCCGCCGGAGCAGTCGACGCGGCTGGCGGAAGCATTGCGCAATGCCGAAGTCGACCACGCCATCGAGAACTATGTCGGCATGGCGCATGGCTGGTGCGTGCCAGACCACAGCGTCTACAACCAAGCCGGCGCCGAACGGCATTGGCAAAGGCTGATCATGCTGTTTGCGGAGACGCTGGGGTAGGGCTTCCGTAGATGGGGAGGCCGCTTGCCAAAAAAATCTTTCCATCATCCCAAGGATTAGCCATTAGCCTTCGTCCAACAGGCAAATGATGGCGATGATGCTGGATGAGAGCGAAGCCTCCGACGCCGAATTGATTGGGCGGGCGAAGGGCGGAGACAGGGGGGCCTTCAGCAAATTGCTGGAACGCCACTACGACTTCGTCTATCGCGCCGCCTATCGCTGGTGCGGCAAGAAGGCCGATGCCGAAGACATCGCCCAGGAAGTCTGCGTCCGGCTCGGCAAGGCAATCCGCGACTATCGCGGCGGCGGCGCCTTCACGACATGGCTCTATTCCGTGACGATGAATGCCGCGCGAGACATGATGCGCAAGTCCGCGCGCGAGACCGTCAAGACCGAGGCCTATGGCGTCCATGCGCTGATTTCGGGCGAGGCCCCGGCCGAGAGCGATGATCCGGCCGAGGCGCTGTGGGCCGCCGTGCGGCAGCTTCCGGACAAGCAGCGCGACGCCGTGCTGCTGGTCTACGGCGAGGGCTTGAGCCATGCCGCCGCCGCCGAGGCAATGGCGATCTCGGAGACGACGGTTTCCTGGCACATCCATGAAGCGAAGAAACGGCTGAAGACGCTGATGCGCTCAGCCGGGGAAGTGTGACCATGGTCGACGACAACGAACTCAACAGACTGCGCGATATTGCGGCACCGGCGCCGGCCGAGAACGCGAAGGCGCGCGCCTTCGAAGCCGCCCTGCACGCCTATGACCAAGGAAATATTTCTGCCGTCACCCAAGGATCGGTCGGCGGCCTTCGTCTCACAGAGCGAGCACAAAAGCTCTGGAGCGAGATCATGCAAAAGAAACTCATTGCCACGCCGGCCCTTGCAGGGCTCGTCGCCCTGCCGATCGCCGGATACGCCACTTTCCAACTGCTGAGGGAACAGCCGGCCAAATTCGGCGGCGACGAAAAGATCACCGAAACACTGGCCGACAAGCCGGCGACGTTGAAGCCGGCCGAGCCGAAGCAAGCTCCGACCGAATTGGCGAAGGACAAGAAGGCCGACGCGGATGTCGAGAGCCGCGACGCGACCGGCGTGCTTGTAGCGCCGGCTTCGCCGCCGAAATCCGAATCGGCCCAGGCCGGCGGTACTGCTCAGCAGACTGCCAATGAACGCGCGGTAGTGACCGAGCCGGCACCGCCGGCGCCGACAGGTGAATTCACGCTGGATAGCACCAATGCGCCGAGCACGTCGCGGCTCACCCGCGTGCCAGCTGCCGAATCCAAGCTGATGGCGCCGCAGCCGACCATGGCGCCGGCGGATCAGATCGCGCCGCAGGAAGAAAACCGCAATCGCGTCCAGGATTTCAAGACCAATCCGGTGCATGCCGCGCTGGAAGATCCGGTCTCGACCTTCTCGATCGATGTCGACACCGCCTCCTATTCCTTTGTGCGCCGTTCGCTGAAGGAAGGGGCCGTGCCGCAGGCCGACACGGTCCGTGTCGAGGAGATGATCAACTACTTCCCTTATGACTGGAAGGGACCGGACTCGGCGTCGACGCCGTTCAACTCGACCGTCAGCGTCATGCCGACGCCGTGGAACACGCACACCAAGCTAATGCATGTCGCCATCAAGGGCTTCGACATCAAGCCGACCGAACAGCCCAAGGCCAATCTGGTTTTCCTGATCGATGTTTCGGGCTCGATGGACGAGCCGGACAAGCTGCCGCTGCTCAAGTCGGCGTTCCGGCTGCTGGTCAGCAAGCTCAGGGCGGACGACACGATCTCGATCGTCACCTATGCCGGTGAGGCCGGCACCGTGCTGATGCCGACCAGGGCTGCCGAGAAGGACAAGATCCTCAATGCCATCGACAATCTGCAGCCGGGCGGTTCGACCGCCGGCGAGGCCGGCATCAAGGAAGCCTACAAGCTTGCCCAGCAATCCTTCGTCAAGGACGGCGTCAACCGGGTGATGCTGGCCACCGATGGCGACTTCAATGTCGGCCAGAGCGACGATGATGATCTCAAGCGCCTGATCGAGCAGGAGCGCAAGAGCGGCGTCTTCCTGTCGGTGTTCGGCTTCGGCCACGACAATCTGAACGACCAGATGATGCAGACCATCGCCCAGAACGGCAACGGCACCGCCGCCTATATCGACACGCTGGCCGAGGCTGAAAAGGTGCTGGTCGAGGATGCCTCCTCGACGCTGTTCCCGATCGCCAAGGACGTAAAGATCCAGGTCGAGTTCAACCCCAACAAGGTCTCGGAATACCGCCTGATCGGCTACGAGACCCGGGCGCTCAACCGCGAGGACTTCAACAATGACCGCGTCGATGCCGGCGATATCGGCTCGGGCCATTCGGTCACCGCGATCTACGAGATCACGCCGAAGGGCAGTGGTGGCGAACAGATCGACCCGCTGCGCTATGGCCAGGCCACGGTCAACAATGGCGGCGTCGCCAATGCGGACGAATATGCCTTCGTCAAGATCCGCTACAAGCTGCCGAACGAGGATGTTTCGAAGCTGATCACCACGCCGGTGACCTCGGCCAACGAGGTGGCGTCCTTCGACCAGGCCAGCACCGACCAGCGTTTCTCCGTCTCGGTCGCCGCCTTCGGCCAGAAGCTGCGCGACGAGGATGCGACCGCGAAGTTCGGCTACGACAAGATCATGGAGATTGCCACCGCCGCCCGAGGAGCCGACCCGTTTGGGTACAGGTCCGAGTTCCTCTCGCTTGTGCGCCTTGCCTCGGCGCTGGGCGGTAACCGGTAGTGGCGATGACGGCCGGTTTCCTTCAGATGGGATCGTTCTGACAGGGAAACCGGCCCACGGGCGGGTGAGGCAGGCCGGCGAGGGATCTTTCCCTTGCCGGCCTTTTTTCGGAATCCTCGGATCGTTAAATTGCGCGGTATTTCCGGTACCTGATCGCAACTCCCTGTTGCTACACCGGCCATGTTTACAGGGCTTGAGGGAGCGGGAATTGCAGATCAGGACTATCGCCAACTCGCCGCCGCCGGCTCGGGACACTTCGCCGGTTTCGTCAGCCCCATCAGCCGAATCCAGACGCATCAGCGACGATGTCGCGCAGGCGCGTCACACCGCCATGTCGGCGCTCACCAACGACCGCTTCCGCGCCATGTTGGAACAGATCACCGATCCGGCTTCTTCCGGCGCGTTGATGATGATGCGGGGCGACAATGTGGTCGATTTCAAGTCGGCGCAGTCGAGCTATGCCGACAACAGCGAATAATCGAAATGTATCGCTTCATCTCTCTGTCTTGACGCAACTCCCAAGGGAAAGCGCTACGCGCTTTTCCCGGGAAAACCGTTCCACACTTTTCCTGGAATTGCTTCAGGCCCGGCCGCGACGACGCTCGCGGCGGGCTTCGCTGGTCTCGGCGGTGTTTTCCGTCGCCACCTTGTTGCGCATCGGGCCGATGCGCTCGATGATCGTCTCGACCGTCGGACGGCTGGCCTTGGTGTGGGCGTCGAGCGCCTTGCGCATGGCGGCGAGGTGCTGGAACGAAGTGCCGCAGCAGCCGCCGACAATCTTGGCGCCGGCATCGACAGCGAGGCGCACATAGTCGGCCATCAGTTCCGGCGTGCCGGAATAATGGATCTCGGTGCCGCGGAATTCGGGAATGCCGCAATTGCCCTTGACGATCACGGTCGCCTGCGGCTTCGCTTCGGTCATGTCGAGCAGCGACGCCAGGATATCGGAAGCGCCGACGCCGCAATTGGCGCCAACGCCGAGCGGCGATTCGGACAGCCCGTCGACGACGCCATGGATGTCCTTCGGCAGCAGGCCCATCATGGTGCGGCCGGCGGTGTCGAAGGAGCCGGTATAGGTGTAGGGGAGACCAACGCGGATCGCGGCTTCGGCGGCGGCGCGGATCTCGTCGGGGGCCGACATGGTCTCGATCCAGGCGACTTCTGCGCCGCCCTCCTTGAGGCCTTCGATCTGCTCGGCAAAGGCGTCGACCGCCTCGTCATAGGTCATGGCTCCAAGCGGCACCAGCAATTCACCCGTCGGGCCGACTGAGCCGGCGACGATCACCTTGCGGCCAGCCTTGTCGGCGACGGCGCGGGCAATCTCGGCGGCGCGCTTGTTGAGCGCATGGACGCGATCCTGCGCATGGTGGAGTTTCAGCCGGTGGCGGGTGCCGCCGAAGGAGTTGGTCAGGATGATGTCGGCGCCGGCATCGACGAAATTCTGGTGCAGGCTGGTGATGGTATCGGGCGCCGTCTCGTTCAGCAGCTCCGGCGCCTCGCCGGCCTCCAGGCCCATCGCGAACAGATTGGTGCCGGTGGCGCCATCGGCCAGCAGCACGCCCTTTTCGGCCAGCAGGGCATCGATCGGATTGGTGGTGGTCATCGGATTGGCCTTCGTGTTTCAAATTCGAATAAGGATATAAAGAAGTCTTTATGTCTAGTCAATGAAATAGCGATGCCGGCATCGCGGTCCTGGTCCGTGGCCTTGCTCGCCAATGACCACGAAAGAATGCCGATCAGACAGAGCCTGACGGGAACGACATGCCGGCCAGATTTCGGGCGTAGGCGGCGGCCTCGTGCGGGTTGACGTCGGCGGCGCGGATCAGATTGTCGAAATGCTGGGTCAGCGCCTGGACCGGCTGGGTGGCGTTCAGCACGACATACATGTCGCCGACATAGATGGCGGCGCGGTAGGGGCCGAAGATGGTGAGCGGGATCGAATAACGCATGCGGCCGTCATAGAGAAACAGCCGGAAAGTCGGATAAAGGTCGTCGAGCAATGTCGCCATATGGGCGAGCTGCTGCCGGCGGTCGGCCTCGGGAAAACGGTCCCACACGCCGAGCCCGCGTGCAAAGATCTCCAGCGTGTGGCGCGGCATGCAGACTTCCATGTCGGTTTCAGGGCGCCGGTTGTATTCGATGCGGTATTGCGTCTCGCTGGCCTGCGCCAGCCGGCTTCTGTTGGTGATGTTGGCCTCATAGTCGACCAGCGCGCGGGTCCGCAGCAGATCGGGAATGCCGGCGGGCACGTAGCGGATCTTGGTGCCCGCTGCCTCGGCGAACCATTTGGCGAGCAGCGTGCGGTCGAAACCATCGGGCGCTTCCTCGATCTCCAGGCTTTCGCGGATTTCGCCGGTGACGCCTTCGTCCTGGCTGAGGCCGAGCAGCCAGTCCAGCGACACTTTGAATTCGGCGGCGATATTGAGCAGCGTTTCGGCGCGCGGCAGACGCGTCGAGGCGCCCGACATCAGCTGCGACAGCGCCGAGCGGTCGATGCCGACTGCTGACGCGAAGGCCGACTGGTTGAGGTCGGAGCGTGTCAGGAGCAGCTTCAGACGTTCCCGGAAAATTGCCGACAGGTCGCGTTTGTCCATCGTCCGCTTCTCCGAATCTTGAGGAAAAATTTGCGCCGAAGCAGCCCGACGAGGTGTCCCAGGCGTAAATGAATCCCTAAGGTTGTTTACAATGTGTAACATGTGCGGTCAAAAATGCGCAATCGCAACATTTTGTATACTTTGTCGCGTTGAGTAGAATCGTTTCTCCTGACACTATGCTGTCAGGAACCAGTTTGGGGTTCCGGCGACTGAGGGACAGTGGTCGATAGCATGACAGGCAAGAGCATCAGGCGACGCAACGCACCGGCCATTGAATGGCCTACCGTGGTTCTCGCTATCTTCTGTTACGGAACATGGCTCGCCACCGGTTTCCTGCTCTGGCCATCCTATCCCATCCTGGCGCTCGCTCTCCTCGGCTTTATCCTGGCCTTGCAGTCGTCGATCATGCACGAAGTGCTGCATGGCCATCCGACGCGCAGCGCGCTGATCAACGAGGCCTTCGTCTTCCTGCCGATCGGTCTGGTCTGGCCATTCCGCCGCTTCAAGACGCTTCACCTGCGCCACCACGCCGACGAGCGGCTGACCGATCCGCTCGACGATCCCGAAAGCTACTACCAGGCGCTGTGGCAGCATGACGATTTGCCGCCGACGATGAAGTTCCTGCTCAAGATCAATAACACCATGGCCGGCCGTTTCTTCCTCGGCCCCTGGCTGTCCTGCGTCGGCTTCTTCATCGACGATTTCAAGCAGATGATGGCCGGTGACAAGCCGATCCGCAAGGCCTGGCTGCTGCATGCGGTCGGCCTCGCCATCGTGGCGCCGGTCGTGCAGTTCGGTTTCGGCATTCCGCTGTGGCTCTACATTCTGGCGCCGGTCTGGCTCGGCCAGTCGCTGATCGCGATCCGCACCTTTGCCGAGCATCAGTGGTCCGAACATCCGGAAGGCCGCACGGTGATCATCGAGCGTTCGCCGCTGTCGTTCCTGTTCCTCAACAACAATCTGCACTTCGTCCATCACAAGACGCCCACGGTGGCCTGGTACAAGCTGCCGAAACTGTTTCGCGAGCGCCGCGACGAATGGCTGCGGATGAACAATGGCTATGCCTATCCGAATTATTTCGCGCTGATCAAAGCCTATGCCTTCAAGGCGAAGGAGCCGATCGTGCACCCAGCGCTGCGGCGCGCGCCCGAGCACGGCCGGGCGTTCAAGCCGCGCATCCGCGCGCGCAACATCAATGGGCTCGGCACTGCGCCGGTGCCCGCCGAGCCGCCCAAGGAATAATTCGCGGCATCCCTCGGGTTCCGTGTCGGCCAATTCTGATCGGACGCCGCGTTTTTGCGATCCTTTTTCCAGACGTGATGATTTGATATCGGCATGAGTGAATCGATTGCGGCATTGCCCATGTATGACTGGCCCGAAATGCGCGGGGAGGTCGATGCGCAATGGGTGCAATTGCGCGATGCCTTCCGGCAAAAGGGCATCGACGCGCCGCTAACCATCGTGCGCCGCAATGGCGATCTGCCCCCGGTGCCGGGCGGCATATTCGATGCCCGGGGGGCCTTGATCGCGCCGGATCCTGCGACATTGCCGCCGGATGAACTCGACTATCACAAGCTCTGGCTGCATCCGGCGCTGCTGTTCGCACAGACCTGCTGGGGGCCGATGGAACTTGGCCTGTCCAGCCATGTGCAAGTGATCGGCCAGCCGAGCTATGACGCCTATGAAGGCGGGCAGGGCGAGCTCTATTCGAGCGCGCTGGTGATGCGGACAGGCGAGGGATCGGAAGTCCGCTCGCCCGCGGACGGTAAAGCTTTGCTGCCGGTCGACCTGCTCCGCGGTAAACGCTTCACCTTCAACAGCCTGGATTCGATGTCGGGCATGATCGGGCTAACGCGCGATCTGCAGGCGGCTGGCGAAAGCCTTGATATCTTTTCCTCGCGCAGCGAAAGCGGAGGTCATCGCGCTTCGATCGTCACCGTTGCCGAGGGCAGGGCGGATATCGCCGCGATCGACTGCGAAAGCTGGGCGCTGGCGCAGCGTTTCGAACCGGCGGCACGCAAGGTCGTGATCGTCGGCTGGACGGCACGGCGCAAGGGCCTGCCATTCATCACCGCCAGGACGACACCGGAAAAGACAGTCCGGGCAATGCGTGAAGCCCTTGCCAGCCTAGCCGAGCAGCCTCGCATCCAGCGGGTAGGTTGAAAGCTGCTCGTTGCCGGTCTCGGTGATCAGGATCTGCTCCTCGATCTTGACGCCCTCGCGCCCGCCAAGCCTGCCGATATAGCTTTCCACGCACAGCACCATCCCTGCTTCGAGCACGCCGTCCGGCGTATCCGGCGTCCAGTCGGTGGCATGCGGCAAGGTCGGGTATTCGTCGGCCAGGCCGACACCGTGATAGAGCACGCCATAGCGGGTCGGGAAGCAGTCTCCCGGCGGTACGGCCGAGCGCTCGACAAGGTCGCGGAACGAGATGCCCGGCTGCATCAATTGCGTGTTGTGTTTAATCTGGTCGGCGGCGATGCGGAATAGGTCGCGCTGCTCATTGGTCGGCTTGGCGTCGCCGCAAAGCCAGGTGCGCGACAGGTCGGCACAGAAGCCGTAGGGGCCGATCAGGTCGGTGTCGAAGGCGACGAGGTCGCCGGCTTCGATGATGCGCGACGAGCACTCCTGGAACCACGGATTGGTGCGCGGGCCTGAAGTCAGCAGCCGCGTCTCGATCCATTCGCCACCGCGCGCAATGTTGCCGCGGTGCAGTTCGGCCCACAATTCGTTCTCGGAGATGCCGGGTTTCAATGCCCGTTCCATCTCGCCCATCGCAGCCTCGCAGGCGACGATGGCGCGGCGCATGGCGAGGATTTCGTCCGGTGATTTGATCAGCCGGGCATTCTCCATCACCGCTTCGCCATTGCCGATGGAGATGCCGAGACGGGCGAGTTCCTCGACACCTTCCGGGTTGATGTGATCGACTGCGATGCGGCTGTTGCCGCCGCCATTTTCCCTGACCAGCTCGGCAATGCCGGCGGCCCAGCGGCGGACCTTTTGCTCCGTGAGTTCGCCGCCATAGAGATACATCCACGAGACCGCCGGCCGCACGTCGTCGACGACGCCGGAATGGTCGGACAGATGCTCGCAGGAGAAATAATCGAACAGCACCACAGGGCCTTCGGTGGCGACGAAACAATGCCGCGTCGGGTTGTGCGCCACCCACAGCTGCATGTTGGTCGAGTCGGTGGCGTAGCGGATGTTGACGGGGTCGTAGAGCAGGGCGCCGGCATAGCCGCGCCGCTTCAGCTCGGCACGGATGCGCTCCAGCCGGTATTCGCGCATCGCCCGAAGATCGGGGGCGGCAATGCCCGCCGCCGCCCATTCCACTTCAGCCCGCGCGCCATGGCCCAGCACATGCTGGTTGAGCGAAGCCGCTTTCTGGCGGGAGCCTTCGCGCAGCGCCTCGATCGAGCCGGGCTCGAACGGCATGATCTTGCGATGGCGACCGAAGCTGCCCTTTGGCGCCGCGCTGTCCATGGCTGAACCTCAGGTCCGCATCTTCTCGCCGCTCGGGTCGAAAGGCGCCTCGACATTGATGCGCGCCGGGCGACGGTGTCCGAGGATCTCGATCTCGAACAGGCCGGCACTTTCGTCCTCGGCAAGGGCTGCAGGAACGTAGCCCTGCGCCATCGACTTCTGGACGTAGTGGGCATAGCCGCCCGACGTCACCCAGCCGACCACGCGCCAGTCGCCATCGACGACGCCGCGCACGGCGGACGCGCCTTCGGCGGCCTTGGAGCCTCGCACTTCCTTACCCTTGTCGTCGAAGCGCGGCGCGCCGTAGCCATGCGGCTTTTCCACCGTGCCGTAATCCTTGCTGACCTTGGCCCAGATCGGCTCGTCGCCCATGACGTCGGCATCGGCGGCGTCGACGATGAAGGAGACGCGGCGCAGTTTCGGGCCTCCCGCCTGTTCCTTGGCAGCGGCCTCACGGCCGATGAAGTCGTTCTTCTCGAGCTTGATGAAGCGGTCCATCGAACCTTCGAACGGTCCGTAGATCGGCCGCAGCTCGCGGAACCAGGTCGGGAAGTTCTTTTCCAGGCGCATCGACAGCAGGGCGCGCATGCCGAAGTCGACCAGGCCGAACTCCTCGCCGGCATCCTTGATCGCCTTATAGACCAGGCGCTGGTAGGCCGGCGCCATCCAGATCTCGTAGCCGAGATCGCCGGTATAGGTGATGCGGTTGACCAGGCAGGGTGCGCCGCCGACCGCCATTTCGCGGAAATCCATGAAGCGGAAGGCCTTGGTCGAGATGTCGACATCGACCAGCTTCTGCAAGAGGTCTCGCGACTTTGGTCCGGCGATCGACAGCCCGACCAGCGTCTGGTCGAAGCGGTGAATGCGCACCGAACCATCCTTCGGCAAGTGCTTCTCGAACCAGCGCATGTGGTATTTCTGCGCGGCGGAGGACCCCCAGATCATGAAGCGGTCTTCGCCGGCCTTGGCGATGGTGAAGTCGCCGATCAGCTTGCCGAATTCGTTGATCATCGGAGTGAGCACGATGCGGCCGGTCTTCGGCATGCGATTGGTCATCAGCCGGTTGAGGAACTCTTCGGCGCCCGGTCCCGACACTTCGTATTTGGCGAAGTTGGCGATTTCGGTGACGCCGACGCGCTCGCGCGTGGCGCGCACTTCCTCGCCGATCGGGCCGAAATCGTTGGAGCGATGGAAGGAGACGATGTCTTTCGGCTCCTTGCCCTTCGGAGCGAACCAGAGCGGGGTTTCCAGACCCCAGGAGTCGCCCATGACGGCGTTGTTGGCGAGCATGGTGTCGTAGAGTGGGGTCGTCTGCGCCGGGCGTGCGGCCGGCAGTTCCTCATTGGGGAAGCGGATGGAGAAGCGGCGCGAGTAGTTTTCGCGCACCTTGGCGTTGGTGTAGCGCAGGCCGGCCCATTCGCCGAACCGGGCGACATCCATGCCCCAGACGTCGAAGCCCGGATCGCCATGCACCATCCAGTTGGACAGAGCGAGGCCGACGCCGCCGCCCTGGCTGAAGCCGGCCATGACCGCGCAGGCGCACCAGAAATTGGTCAGGCCCTGCACCGGGCCGACCAGCGGGTTGCCGTCGAGCGCGAAGGTGAAGGGGCCGTTGATGATCTGCTTGATGCCGGCCTTCTCGATGCCGGGGAAATGCTTGAAGCCGATCTCCAGCGACGGCGCGATGCGGTCGAGATCGGGCGGCAGCAGTTCATGGCCGAAATCCCACGGCGTGTTGACCGGCGACCATGGCTTGCAGGCCTTTTCATAGGTGCCGAGCAGGATGCCGTTGCGCTCCTGGCGGGTGTAGATCTCGCCCTTGAAGTCGAGCACGCCGATCATCTCCCGGCCGGTCGACTTGTTGAACTCCTCGACCTCCGGCATCGGCTCGGTGAGGAGGTACATGTGCTCCATGGCCAGCACGGGCAGCTCGACGCCGACCATGCGGCCGATCTCACGCGCCCACAGGCCGCCGCAATTGACGACATGCTCGGCGTGGACCGTGCCCTGTTCGGTGACGACGTTCCAGGTGCCGTCCGGCTGCTGCGTGAGATCAACGACGCGATTGCGCAGCACGATCTCGGCGCCGAGCTTCTTGGCCGCCTTGGAGTAGGCGATGGTGGTGCCGGACGGATCGAGATGGCCTTCGACCGGATCCCACATGGCGCCGACGAAGTTCTTCTCGTCCATCAGCGGAAACATTGCCTTGGCTTCGGACGGCGTGATCAGTTCGGTGTCCATGCCGAGATAGCGGCCCTTGGCGTGGGCAAGGCGCAGGAAGTCCATGCGCTCGGGCGTATCGGCCATCATCACGCCGCCGGTCAGATGCAACGAACAGGACTGGCCCGAGATTTCCTCAATCTCCTTATAGAGCTGCACGGTGTAGGCCTGCAGCTTGGCGACGTTGGGGTCACCATTCAGCGTGTGGAAACCGCCGGCCGCGTGCCAGGACGAGCCGGAGGTCAGTTCCGAGCGCTCGATCAGCATGATGTCGGTCCAGCCGGCCTTGGCCAGGTGATAGAGCACCGAGCAGCCGACGACGCCGCCGCCGATGACAACCGCTTTTACATGGGATTTCATGAAGATAGGTCCGTTTTTGCGTAAATTGAATCAGAGGTTACGGTTGCAGGCGACGCCCGCCGAGCACAATCAAAAATCGGTCGGCGCGCCGCCTTCGGCCGTGCGCTTCTGGACGAAGTCGTTGAGTTCCTCGCGGATCGCCGGATCCATGTAGGGCTCTTCATAGGATGCCAGCCGCTCCTTCCAGACCTTGTTGGCCTTCTCCATCGCCGTCGGCGAGCCGGCTTCCGCCCAGGTCTCGAAATTGCGCCAGTCGGAAATGATCGGCGAGTAGAAGGCGGTCTTGTAGCGGTCCTGCGTATGCTGGGTGCCGAAGAAATGGCCGCCGGGGCCGACCGACTGGATGGCGTCGAAGCCGAGCGCCTCTTCGGACAGGTCGAGCGGTGTGACGAATTCGGCCACCATCTGCAACAGGTCGATGTCCAGAATGGTCTTTTCGTAGGAACAGCGCAGGCCGCCCTCGAGCCAGCCGGCGGCGTGCATCATCAGATTGCCGCCGCCCTGGATGGCGCCCCACAGCGAGAACACGCTCTCATAGGCCGCCTGCGCGTCGACCGTGTTGGCGGCGCAGGTGTTGGAGGTGCGGTAGGGTATGTTGTAGCGGCGGGCAAGCTGGCCGCCGACAAGCTGCGCCTTCATGTATTCGGGCGTGCCGAAGGCCGGTGAGCCGGACTTCATGTCGACATTGGAGGTGAAGCCGCCATAGGCGACCGGTGCGCCCTTGCGCACCATCTGGGCAAAGGCGATGCCCGACAGCGCCTCGGCATTCTGCTGCACCAGCGCGCCGGCGATGGTGACCGGCGCCATGGCGCCCGACAGCGTGAAGGGCGTGACGACGACGACCTGGCCCTTGCTCGACATCTGGATGATGCCTTCCATCATCGGCACGTCGAGCTTGAGCGGCGAATTGGTATTGATGATGGTGAAGACGGACGGCTCTTCCAGCAATTGCTCATGGCTGATGCCGCGCGCGATCCTGGCGATCTCGATGCCGTCGACATTGCGCTCCTTGCCGAGCGAATAGATGTGGAACACCTTGTCGGTCAGCGTGGCGAGGTCGCGAATGCATTCGAGGTGGCGGACCGACGGATGGATATCGGTCGGCTCGACCGGATAGCCGCCGGTGCAGTTCAGGATGTTGTGCATCTGCGCCAGGCGCAGGAAATTGCGGTAGTCGGCCTGGTTGCCCGGCCGGCGGCCGCCGTCGATGTCGGAGCAGTTGGGCGCCGAGGCCATCATCGAGATGATCAGATTGTTGCCGCCGAAGCGGACGTTATGCGCGGGATTGCGGGCATGGATGGTGAATTCCGACGGGCAGTGCGAGATGAGTTCGAGGATCATGTCGCTGTCGAAGCGCACGCGCTCCGAGCCTTCGCGCACATCGGCGCCATGCGCCTTCATGATGCGGCGGGCTTCGTCGTGCAGAACGTCGACGCCGATCTCCCTGAGCACGCGCAAGGAGGCGAGGTGGATCGATTCCAGCTCGTCGTCCGACACCAGCCTGGTCGGCGCCAGCGGGTTTTTCAACTGACGGAAAGCCGGCTGCTCGAAGGCGGCCGAGCCTCCGGCGCGCTTTCCGGCGCGGCCGCCACGGCGGGCACGGTCGGGCGCCAGAGCCGGTTCTAGGGGGTTTAGGGCGGCGGTCATGATGGTCCTCGTAGGATGCGAATAGCGGGCGGCATAATGGACCGGCGGCCCGCCGGCCATTGCGGAGGCGGCGACCACTAGGGCGAGGGAAGCGACATGCCTGGACGGCAGCCGCGTGGCTGTGACCCGCCTTGGCCAGATCGGGACACCGGCAGGCGCCTGAACGCAGCCGATGGGAAGGATGTCGGTGCGTTACAATACTGTCTTTTACTCCTGACATACTTGTGCGTTGAACAATTTTTGGAGGGACAGCCATGCCTGACGTCGTCAAAGTGCGTGCCGCGACAAACAACGAGGTCGCGTTCCTTTCCTGGGATCTTGAGGGAATGATCCCGGGTTGCCTCGGTTTCGAGATCGTTCGCCTCTATCCCGACACCGGCGAGGAGCGCTGCCTGGCATCCTGGGTGCCGTTCAAAGGGCAACGCAATCCGAGATGGATTCCGCAGGACACCGGGGTCTGGCCGGTGCAGAAGACATTCTGGCGCGATCTTACCGTGCGGCGCCGGCGCGACAGCATCGACGTCAGGCCTGACGGTGAAATGATCGCCTACCGGGTGCGCCCGGTCGGCGACATGAAGCCAGGCCTCGATGCAGTGCCGGTGCGCCCTGATCAGGTCGTCGACGGCAAACCCGCCTACACCGGCCCGGCGCGCCCGCTCGGTTATCTCGGCAAGGGCGCGGTCAGTCCGCCGATCTATCTGGGTCAGATGTTCGGCAAGGCGCGCGTTGCCTTCACCAATGGTGTGCTGTCGACGCAATGGATGTCGCACGCGCTGCAAGAAGCCGGGATCAAGGTCGGCGACATTCCAGGAATTCAGAAAGAACTGAAACGCCGCGACAGCAAAATCCGCGCGTATCTGCATGGCGATGTACCTGACGTGCTGACCAGCCTGCTGACACGGGCGAGGACTGAGGGCGGCACGGTCCGTCTCGCGCTTTATGAGCTCGGCGATGACGAATTGTGCGACGCGCTCATCGACGCCAAGAACTGCATCGAGGTCATTTTGTCGAACTCGGCGAAGGATGCTGACACCAAGCGCTGGGATGGAGGCAACAAGCCCCTTCGCGATCGTCTGCACGATGAGGGCGTCGTGGTGACCGATCGGATGTTCAACAACAACCATATCGGCCACAACAAATTCGCTGTCTATCGTGATCCGCAGGGTGTGCCCGAGGCAGTGTTGACCGGCAGCACCAACTGGACCACGACAGGCATCTGCAGCCAGTCGAACAATGCCTTCATCCGCGAAGATTCCGACATGGCCGCAGTGTATAACGCCTATTGGGAACGCATGAAGGCCGATGTGCTCCCGCCGCTGCCGAGCACGGACGCCCCTGGGCACGCGGTGCAGACGCAGGGCGTGCCGTTCCGCACGGAAAACCACGTGCCAAACCCATTGAACGGCGCCACCGTGCCGATCGATGGTGTTACAGTGTGGTTTTCGCCGAATGACCCGCAGCACAACAAGAAGACACTCGCCGTTCGTCCCGTCGACCTGACGGATGTGTTCACACGTATGCAGGCTGCCAAACAAGCGATATTTTTCCTCGTCTTCAATCCGGCGCAAAAGGGCGAGAATTCGATCGTGAACGAAGCCAAGTTGGCAGGCTTGGCGAACAAGGCGCTGATCGTGCAAGGCGTGATCAGCGAAGCGGCGGCCATGCCGAACTACGTTGCCTCGACCAGGGATCCGGTTACGAAGAAATCGAACAAAGACGGCCAATCCCCTTTTGTCTATCCGGACAATGTCGCCGATGCGCCGAACATGTCGATTGTCCGGGCGGCCAATCTGACCAAGGGCACAATCGCCGGCGATTTCGAAGCCGAGGCGTTAAGGGCGGGTTTTGCTATCGTGCACGACAAGATTGTGGTTATCGACCCTATGGGCGACCACCCAACCGTCATCACGGGCAGCCACAATCTTGGCTACAAGGCGTCCTACGAGAATGACGAGAACATGGTGATCGTCGAAGGCGACAAGACGTTCACCGCAGCCTATGCCGTGCATGTCCTCGATATCTTCGATCACTACAAATTCCGCGCGTGGCGCCGCAAGATCGGCAAGCCATCCAAGGACTACGGGATCGACACAGACGACCACTGGCTGGTGCCCTACGCAAACGGCAAGAAGGGCGCGCTTGCCCATTATTTTCCGTAGCACTGCCGGCCCGGGCGGCAACCGCCATTCAGCTCCAGCGAAGGCGAAGCGGGACGCAGTGGGCTGCGCTCGCCGGCGTCACCGCGGCACTCGCCATGTTCGGCGCCGCGCAAGGGCTGAGCTCGCCGCTGTTCACGCTTCTTGATGCAGAAGCAAGGTATCGTCGGCCCGCCGGGCGCCGGCCTCTTGATGCAAGGGATCGGTCCGCTGGGTCTGCCCGTGGTGATCTTCGGTCTCGATGCGGTCCTGGTGGTCTTGTACCGCTCCTCGCAATGCCGAGCCTCCTGACATGGATCTGGCTGGAGCAAACGCTTTCCGCCGGCGGGGCTTACCGCTGTCTGGCCGAACCGTTAATCCTGCCGCACCAACGGTAGGACCATGGCCGCGGCGGATTCGAAAACTGGCGAAGGAACGCAATGGGCGGCGATCACCGGCGTGATCGCGACCGTCTCGGTGTTCGCCATCGCGCAGGGGCTGTCCTATCCGCTGCTGAGCTTCATCCTGCAGCGCCAGGGCGTCTCGCCGGCGATGATCGGCCTGTCGGCGGCGATGACGCCGATCGGTTTCATCGTCTCGTCGCCGCTGATCCCTGGGCTGGCGCGGCGGTTCGGGGCAGGGCGCACGGCGCTCACTTGCGCCGCGCTCTCGGCTATGGTGCTGGCGCTGATCGGCTGGACGCAGAATGTCTATCTGTGGTTTCCGCTGCGCTTCCTGATCGGCGTGGTGACCAACCCGCTCTATGTCTTGAGCGAAATCTGGGTGATTGCCCTGGCGCCGCCGGCCAGGCGTGGGCGCATTATGGGCGTCTATTCGACGATCATTTCGGCCGGCTTCGCGGCCGGGCCACTCTGCTTGCTTGCCGTCGGTACGCAGGGATGGCCGCCCTTCCTCGTCGGCATCGGCGCCTTCGTGCTGTGCGGCATCTGCCTGGCGTCGGTGCTGCCGCGCCTGCCCAAGGTGGACGAGGCCGGGCATCGGGTTTCCGTCCTGGGCTTCGTGCCGATGGCGTGGCTGCTTCTGTTCGCGGTCATCGTGGCCGCGGGTTTCGAACAGGGGGCACTGGCCTTGCTGCCGGTCTATGGCATCCATCACGGCATCGCGGAAGTCCGCATGTCGGCGCTGCTGTCGATCATGATCGCCGGCAACATCGCCATGCAGGTGCCGCTCGGCCTGCTGGCGGAGAGGCTGACCGCCTCGCTGGTTCGGCTTGCCTGTGTGTCCTTGACGGTGCTCGGATGCATGTTGCTGCCGCTTCTCATCGAAACGCCGTTGATTTGGCCGATGATCTTCGTCTGGGGCGCGGTCTCTTACGGCATCTATACGATGTCGATCATCGAGCTCGGCGAGCGCTTCACTGGCTCGACGCTGGTCGCCGGCAACGCCGCCTTTTCCCTGATGTGGGGCGTCGGCGGCATAGCCGTGCCGCCGCTGGCCGGCACCGCCATGGACTTGCTTGGCGCAAGAGGCCTGCCGATCACGCTTGGCCTCATGAGCCTGGTCCTGGCGGTCGCGAGCGTCGCCGGTCGCGGGAAGGCCTGAATCCTCTGCCGGGATACCGCGGCTATTGAATATCGGACGCGGCATGTCGATGTTGCATGCCGAAGAATGCCTATTGGAGATTCCATGACCAAGCCCATCGCCAAGCCAGAAGCCGGTACCGCCGATCCCTTCCTCTGGCTGGAGGACAGAACCAGCAAACAGTCGCTCGACTGGGTGCATAGCCAGAACGAAATCACGACAGGCCAATTGCAGGGCGATCCGTCCTATCAGGCGTCGTTCCAGACGGCGCTCGACCTGATGACGGCCGAGGACAATATCGCCGTCGGCGCGGCAATCGCCGGCCATGTCTACAATTTCTGGCAGGACAAGACCAATGCGCTCGGCCTGTGGCGCCGCACGACGGTCGCTTCCTACAAGACCGAGAAGCCGGTCTGGGAAACCATCATCGACTTCGACCAGCTTGCGGCGAAGGAGGGGATAAAATGGGTGTTCAGCGGCGCCAGCCGGCTCTATCCGGACTTCAGCCGCTGCCTGCTGTCGATGTCGCCGGATGGCGGTGACGCCAGCGAGATGCGCGAATTCGACATCGAAACCAGATCGTTCATCGAGGGCGGATTCCGTGCGCCGGCTTCCAAGTCGGGTTTCGGCTGGCTGGACAAGGACACGGTCATCGTCTCGGCGGCGTTCGAGGAAGCTGACAAGACCGAGTCCGGCTACCCGCGCGTGATCAAGCTCTGGAAGCGCGGCACGGCGCTGGAAGAGGCGACGCCGATCTTCGAAGCGCAGAAAGACGATCTCGCCGCCGGCGCCGGTGTCGAGTTCGACGGCGAGAAGCGTCACGTGTTCCTGGCACGGGCTATCAATTTCTTCGCGTCGCACAGTTTCCTGCATCTCCCGTCCGGCGAAAACAGGCACATTCCGCTGCCCGACGACGCCACCGACACATCGCTTTTCAAGGACCAGCTGGTGTTCGGGGTGCGCACGCCGTGGACGGCGCCGGACGGCACGGTGTGCCAACCGGACGGGCTCTATTCGCTCGATTTCGCCCACTGGATCGAAACCGGCAGTTTCGGCGCCATCGAAACCTTGCTGGCGCCGGCGCATCGCGTGTCCATCGCCGGGCTCGCCAGAACGCAGGACCGGCTGTTCATCAGCCTGATGGACAATGTGCGCGGCAAGGTTCTCGTCTGCGAGCGCAGGGATGGCGCCTGGTCGATGAAGCCGGTTGCACTGCCCGAGAACGGCACTGTCGGCATCAGCCATGCCGAGCATTTCGGATCGAGCGTGTCCTTCTCCTTCACGGATTTCCTGACGCCGAGCTCGATCATCTGGTCGGATGATGATGGCGAGACGCTGGAGACGGTCAAGTCGCAGCCGGCGCGCTTCGATGCCGCGCCGCTGATCTCGGAGCAGTTCGAGGCGCGCTCGAAGGATGGCACGATGATCCCGTATTTCGTCGTTAGGCGGCGCGACCAGAAGGGGCCGGTGCCGACGCTGCTCTACGGCTATGGCGGCTTCGAAGTGCCGCTCTTGCCCGGCTATGCCGGCGTGCGCGGCAGGCTGTGGCTGGAGCAGGGCAATGCCTATGTGCAGGCCTGCATCCGTGGCGGCGGCGAGTTCGGTCCGGCCTGGCATCAGGCGGCGCTGAAAGGCAATCGCCAGAATGGTTTTGACGATTTCGCCGCAGTGGCTGAGGACGTCGTCAGGCGCGGCATCGCGACGGCAAGCTCGCTCGGCATCCAGGGCGGCTCGAATGGCGGCCTGCTGACCGGCGTTTCGCTCACGCAGCGCCCGGATTTGTTCGGCGCAGTCATCATCGAGGTGCCGCTGCTCGACATGCTGCGCTACACCGAATTGCCGCCTGGCGCCTCTTGGATGGCCGAATATGGCGATCCGTCGAAGCCGGAAGATGCAAAATGGCTGTCCGCCTATTCGCCCTACCAGCACGTCAAGGCGGCTGCCGCCTATCCGCCGGTCCTTCTGACCACCTCGACCGCCGATGACCGCGTCCATCCCGGCCATGCGCGCAAGATGGCGGCCCGCCTGCAGGAGGCCGGCCACGCCGGGACGCTGTTCTTCGAGGAAACCGAAGGCGGGCATGGCGGACGTGGCGACCGCCGGCCGCAGGCGGCGCAGACGGCGATGAAATATGTCTTCCTGCAGCGGGCGCTGAGCGCCAAGGCTTAGAATCCGTCATGGGCCAGGCAAAGGGTGGTTCACCTCGGCCAGCCTTTGCTCTAAGGTGCCCGCCATGGCTCCTGCTATGACCTTTGTCTGCACGTTCGGGGTCGCGGTGACACCGTCACCGCGCACGCTGCGCGCGGAGCTTTTGCGGCTGTGCGCCCGCATCGGTTATTCACCGCCCGCCAGCCTCTGATGCATTCGCCCCGGCGCCTGCCGGACTGAATCCAGAGGAAAGATCGAGACATGACCTATCAGAATTATTCGCTGAAGCAGCTTCAGCAGATCGACGCCGCGCATCATCTCCATCCCTTCACCGACCACAAGGAATTGCGTGAGGCCGGTTCGCGCATCATCACCCACGCCAATGGCCCGTTCATCTACGATTCCGAAGGGGCCGAGCTGCTGGACGGTATGGCCGGCCTGTGGTGCGTGAACATCGGCTATGGCCGCGACGAACTGGCCGAGGCCGCCTATGCGCAGATGAAGGAACTGCCTTACTACAATTCCTTCTTCAAATGCTCGACGCCGACGCCGGTGCTGTTGTCCAAGAAGCTGGCCGAGATCGCGCCGAAGAACGTCAACCAGGTATTCTACGGCTCCTCCGGCTCGGAAGCCAACGACACCGCATTGCGTCTTGTCCGCCACTACTGGGTTATCGAGGGCAAGCCCGAGAAGAACCGCGTCATCTCGCGCAAGATGGCCTATCACGGCTCGACCATCGCCGGCACCTCGCTCGGCGGCATGGACGCCATGCACAAGCAGCTCAACGGGGCCGTGCCCAACATCGTGCATGTGATGATGCCCTATGCCTATGAACTGGCGCTGCCGGGCGAAAGCGACCATGACTTCGGCCTGCGCGCGGCCAAATCGGTCGAGGATGCCATCCTCGAAGCCGGTGCCGACAAGGTCGCGGCCTTCATCGGCGAGCCGGTGATGGGCGCGGGCGGCGTCAAGATCCCGCCGGCGAGCTACTGGCCGGAAGTGCAGCGCATCTGCCGCAAATACGATGTGCTTTTGATGCTGGACGAGGTCATCACCGGCTATGGCCGCACCGGCGAATGGTTCGCGGCCCAGACCTTCGGTATCGAACCAGACACCATCACCACGGCCAAGGCACTGACCTCGGGCTACCAGCCGCTGTCGGCGCTGCTGGTCGGCGACCGCATCACCTCGACGCTGGTCGAGAAGGGCGGCGAGTTCAACCACGGCTACACCTATTCCGGCCACCCCGTGGCCTGCGCCGTGGCCTTGAAGAACCTCGAGATCATCGAGCAGGAAGGCCTGGTCGACCGCGTCAGGAACGACACCGGGCCTTATTTCGCCAAGGCCCTGCAGGAGCGCATCGCCGGGCATGACCTGGTCGGCGAGGTGCGTTCGATCGGGCTGATGGGCGCGATCGAGATCGTCAAGGACAAGGCGACCAAGGAGCGGTTCCTGCCGTCAGGAAGTGCCGCGGTGACGGTGCGCGACCATGCGATCGCCAACGGCATGATGCTGCGCGCAACCGGCGACACGATGATCCTGTCGCCGCCGCTGATCTGGACCCGCGACACGATCGACATGGCCTGCGAGCGGATCAGCAAGGCGCTGGATCTGGCACAGGCCGACCTGCGCAAGCGGTAGGGCGATCCTCGACCGGGCGCTTCTTCAAGGGAACGCCCGGTCTCGAGAAACATCCTGCCTCGATGGGGAACAAACTTCATCCTCCGCGCGTAGTGTGTCGGACAGCGGCTATCCGGCCGCGACAAGGGGTTCATTTCCATGAGAAAAACCGGCAAGAGCCGACGCGCGCAAGAAGCGGCCAGCATCGGCGCTGACCTGATGCTGGCGCCGATGGTGGCGATGATGCGCTTGCCGCTGATGGCTATGGACGCCGGCAGCAGCCTGCCCTGGGGCACCGAAACCGTGCGTGCGGTGAACGAGAAGACCGCGGCAATCGCCGAGGGCGCGTTCGCGGCGCAAATGTCCTTCCTGCAATCGGCGTCACGCTTCTGGCCGGAACTCCTTTCCGGTCGCACGCCGTCGCTGTTCAACGGTGTCGCGGCGGAACGGTCGATCAGCGCCGGGCTGAAGCCGGCCAGCCGCGCTGTGAAGGCGAATTTTCGCCGGCTGTCGTCAAAGGCTTGAAATAGACCCTGCCGAACTTTGATTTTGCCCATTGTCGAGATCATGGGCTAGAACCAATCGGTATGCGCACCGATGGGGAGACATCATGGCCGGACAACCGCTTAACCAGCCGGCTGAGATCCCGGCCGAGCTCGACCGCTGGAACTGGGGCGCCTTCTTCCTCAACTGGATCTGGGGCATCGGCAACAGCACTTTCATCGCGCTGCTGGCACTGATCCCGGTCGTCAACCTCATCATGATCTTCGTGCTCGGCGCACGCGGCAGCCGCTGGGCTTGGCAGAACCGGGCCTGGCGCGACGCCGAGCAGTTCCGCAAGACGCAGCGCAACTGGGCAATCGCCGGCCTTGCTGTCTGGGTGCTCAGCATCGGGGGCTGTGCGACGGCGGTCGGCAGCATCCCCTTCATGTTCAAAGGCAGTGACGCCTACCACATGACCATGGACGCCGTGCGTTCCGATGCCCGCGTCAAGGCTGCCATCGGCGACGACGTGATCGACAATTTCTGGGTCGGCGGCCATCTCAACGTCAGCGCGAATGGCACGGGCGACGCCCAGTTCAGCATTCCCGTCCACGGCGCCAAGGGCAAAGCCACCGTGTTTTCCCATCTGGTCCGCAATGCCGGGACGTGGAGCATCCGCCTGCTCGTGGTCAGAGTTGATGGAGTGGACGCACCGATCGTGCTGACCAACGAAGATCATGTGCCAATCCCGAACGCGGCGATCGGAATATAGACATGAGCCTGGGGTGAGCGCGGCAGAAATGCAAAAACCGCGCTCCATCGGGAACGCGGCTTTGCCAGATACGCATGGCGTTTCGCTACGCAAACACTTGGCGAAACTTACGGGCTCCGGTACGCGAGACCTGATCCGGAGCGCCGGGCGGATGCGATATGTCCGCCTCGCAGTCCGTTTTATAGGGACATCGTTACCGCAGAGTTATCGAGAGCTTAAGCAAATCTAAATTTGCGGTTCTTCTGCCGGTCTGATCCGGAAAAAAATCCATCAAATCCGTTGGTTACGCTGGGTTACCCCTGAGAAAATTAATTATGCCGGAGAAATCGGCACCGCCATGCCCCTGGGCGTTGAACAGGGCGTAGAGCTGTGCCGCCTCCGCGCCAAGCGGGGTCACCGCGCCCGCGCTCTGTGCGGCTTCCTGGGACAATTTCAGGTCTTTCAGCATAAGGGCAGCGGCGAAGCCCGGTCTGTAGTCCCTGTTGGCGGGCGAAGTGGGCACCGGGCCGGGCACCGGGCAGTAGGTGGTCAAGGACCAGCATTGGCCCGAAGAGGTCGAGGCGACGTCGAACAGCGCCTGATGCGACAGGCCGAGCTTTTCGGCCAGCACGAAGGCCTCGGCGACGCCGATCATCGAAATGCCGAGGATCATGTTGTTGCAGATCTTGGCCGCCTGGCCGGCACCGTCGCCGCCGCAATGGACGACGCGCCCGGCCATCGGCTTCAGGACCGGCTCGGCTGCAGCGAAGGCATCGTTGGAGCCGCCGGCCATGAAGGTCAGCGTGCCGGCCGCCGCACCGCCGGTGCCGCCCGAGACGGGCGCGTCGATGGAGAGCAGGCCGTGTTTGGCGGCTATCGCATGCGCCTTGCGCGCCGATTCGACGTCGATCGTCGAGGAATCGATGAACAGCGCGCCTTTTTTCGCCCCGGGCGCGATGTCCTCATAAACCAACAGCACGTGCTTGCCGGCAGGGAGCATGGTGATCACCACATCGGCGTCTTTCACCGCGTCCAAGGCATTCGCCATGATCGTCACGCCATGTTCTTTTGCCACTGTCAGGTTTTCCGGCACCAGGTCGAAACCGTTCACCACATGCCCAGCCTTGACCAGATTGGCGGCCATCGGGTTGCCCATATTGCCGAGGCCGATGAAAGCGATTGTGGTCATAGCGACGCTCCGTGATTGGGGTAGGGCAGTAGGCAGTAGGCAGTAGGCAGTAGGCAGTAGGCAGTAGGCAGTAGGCAGTAGGCAGTAGGCAGTAGGCAGTAGGCAGTAGGCACTCTACTCGGGGGTAAGTTTAATAATGAGTTGGCGAAGCATTTTTCCCAGCCCCTCGGTCGCAAGCAGTATCTGATGAGCTTGATCATGCGTGGCGAGGCCAATGCGTTCAGCGATCTGGAGATGTGTCTCGAACTCCTTCAGCGAACCCTGAGCAATCCGGAGAAATTGCTTATAGGAGCCTCTGTTGTCCCGGCCATAACCTTCCGCGATATTTGCAGGGATAGAGGTTGCCGAGCGGCGGATCTGGCTGGTCAGACCGTACAATTCCTCTTTCGGCCATGTCTTGGTCAAGGAGTAGGTGGTGACGGCCAGATCCATCGCCTGCTGCCACACGATAAGATCCTTGTACGAATTGATCTTGCCGATCATCTCTTTGCCTACTGCCTACTGCCTACTGCCTACTGCCTACTGCCTACTGCCTACTGCCTATCGTCCGATCAAGGCACGCGCGATGATGACGCGCATGATCTCGTTGGTGCCTTCGAGGATCTGGTGCACCCTGAGGTCGCGCACCAGTTTCTCGATGCCGTAATCGTGCAGATAGCCGTAGCCGCCGAGCAGTTGCAGCGCATTGTTGGCGACGTTGAAGCCGGTGTCGGTGACGAAGCGCTTGGCCATGGCCGACCATTTGCCGGCGTCCGGCGCCTTGCGGTCGAGCTTGGAGGCGGCGGCATAGAGGAAGATGCGGGCTGCCTGCAACTCGGTCTCCATGTCCGCCAGCCTGAACTGCAGCGCCTGGAACTGGTTGATCTTCGAGCCGAAGGCCTTGCGTTCGGCCGTGTAGGACAGCGCCTTGTCGAGCGCCGACTGGGCGCCGCCCAGCGAACAGGCGGCGATGTTCAGCCGGCCGCCATCGAGCCCGGCCATGGCGATGCCGAAGCCGGCGCCTTCACCCGACAAGAGGTTTTCCGCCGGCACCTTGCAGTCCTCGAAGATGACCTGACGGGTCGACTGCATGTGCCAGCCCATCTTGTGCTCGTTGGCGCCGAAGGAGAGGCCGGGCGCATCTTTCGGTACCACAATGGTGGAAATGCCTTTAGGCCCGTCGGCGCCAGTGCGCACCATGACGGCATAGACGTCGCTGTCGCCGGCGCCCGAGATGAATTGCTTGGCGCCGTTGAGGACATAATCGCCGCCGCTCTTCACCGCGCGCGTCTTGAGCGCCGCGGCATCCGACCCCGAGCCCGGCTCGGTCAGGCAATAGCTGGCCAGCCATTCCATCGAGGTCAGCTTCGGCAGGAAGCGCTGGCGCTGCTCGTCGTTGCCGAAGCGGTCGATCATCGACGCCACCATGTTGTGGATCGAGATGAAGGACGAAAAGCCCGGATCAGCATGCGACAGCGCTTCGAAGATCAGCACGGCGTCGAGGCGGCCGAGGGCGGAGCCGCCGACATCGTCCCTGACATAGATGCCGCCGAGGCCGAGCGGCCCGGTCTCGCGGATCACATCGGCCGGGAAATGCTTCCTGCGATCCCAGTCGAGCGCATTCGGCGCGACACGGTCGGCGGCGAAGGCCTGCGCCATCTCCTGGATGGCGCGCTGTTCCTCGTTGAGTTCGAACTGGCTGGTGCTCGCATCGACCGCGGCGTCCATGGCGTTCTCTCCCTATATGCCAGCTAGCCCGCTGGCCTGTCGTTTTTGGCTTTGCGCGCGCATCAATCTAGACCAATGATGCCGCCGCGCAACCCGACCCGCTGCGGAGCGGCTGTGCACCAATGCATGTCCGGAGCGAGATGTGACGACAAAATTCGATGAACTGCTTCGGCAATTCCACACCTATCTCGCTTGCGTGGACGACGCCCTGGTGCGCGACGCCGTGGCCCGCATCGGCTGGGACATGCCGGCACGCGCGCTGGAGCCGCATGGGATCAGCTGCGTGCGCCATCTCGACCGCGCCTCTGAACTGGCGCCACCTGCAGCGAAACCGTTGGTGCAATGGCTGGCGGAGCATCGCAACGGATTGCGCTGGGGGCAGACCTACGCGGAAGCGGATTTCGGCAAGGCCTTCATCGACAATTACGGCTGGCTGGAAGTGTTCGGCACGCGCGGTCATTTCGCTAATAACGAGGTTGCCGCCGGTCTGCTGATCCTCGGGCCAGACATTGTCTATCCCGACCATCATCACGTCGCCGAGGAGATCTACATTCCGCTGACCGGCGACACGGAATGGCGCATGGGCGAGGGCGGTTTTCGCGTGCGGGAGGCGGGCGACGTCGTCCACCACGCCTCGAATGTCAACCACGCCATGCGAACCGGCAACGAACCGCTTTTGGCGCTCTACATCTGGCGCGGCGGGCCGCTGGCGCAGAAATCAAAGATCACCGGAACCGCGATGCAGGGCCGAAGCTGATGGCCAGGGCGATCATGCTGCAAGGCACGGGTTCGGATGTCGGCAAGACAGTGCTGGTCGCCGGCCTCTGCCGCGCCGCGAAGAAGCGCGGGCTCAAGGTGCGGCCGTTCAAGCCGCAAAACATGTCGAACAACGCCGCGGTCGCCGACATTCCCGGTGACAACAGCAACAGCGGCGGCGAGATCGGCCGTGCGCAATGGCTGCAGGCGATCGCTTGCGGCGTTGCGCCGTCGGTTCACATGAACCCGGTGCTGCTCAAGCCGCAGACCGATGTCGGCGCGCAGGTCATCGTGCAGGGCAAGGTGTTCGGCGAGGCGCGCGCGCGCGACTATCAGGCGCTCAAGGGTCAGTTGATGGATGCCGTGCTCGACTCCTGGGGCAAGGTCGGCGAGGGCGCCGATCTGGTCATCGTCGAGGGTGCCGGTTCGCCGGCCGAAATCAACCTCAGAAGCCGCGATATCGCCAATATGGGTTTTGCCACCCGTGCCGATGTGCCGGTGGTGCTGGTCGGCGACATCGATCGCGGTGGTGTCATCGCCTCGGTCGCCGGCACGCATCTGATCCTGCCGGAAGAGGACCGGCGCATGATCGTCGGCTACCTCATCAACAAGTTCCGCGGCGATGTTTCGCTGTTCGATGACGGCATCAAGGCGATCAAGAAGTTCACCGGCTGGCGCTGCTTTGGCGTCGTGCCGTGGCTCAAGGCGGCGGCACGGCTGCCTTCAGAGGATTCGGTCGTGCTGGAGCGACTGGCATCCGGCGAGGCGAGGGCGCTTAAAATAGCGGTGCCGATGCTTGGCCGCATCGCCAATTTCGACGATCTCGATCCGCTCAAGGCCGAACCGCAGGTCGAGGTGGTGTTCGTGCCGCCCGGGAAACCGCTGCCCGCCGATGCCGGGCTGGTGGTCATTCCCGGCTCCAAATCGACGATCGGCGATCTCATAAGATTCCGCGAGAATGGCTGGGACCGCGATCTTGCCGCACATCGCAAGCGCGGCGGCCATGTCGTCGGCGTTTGCGGCGGCTTTCAGATGCTTGGCCGCAGGGTGCGCGATCCCGAGGGGATCGAAGGTAGCGTCACCGAGGCCGAAGGGCTTGGCCTGCTCGATATCGAAACGGTGATGGAGCCGAAGAAGACGGTGCGCAATGTCAGCGCCCGCTCGGTGCAATTCGACCTGCCGCTCGAAGGCTACGAAATCCATCTCGGCCGCACCACCGGCCCTGACACGATGCGACCGTCGGTGATCATCAATGGCGTTGCGGACGGTGCGATCTCGGCCGACGGGAAAGTCATCGGCACCTATATGCACGGCCTGTTCGGCGCCGACGCCTTTCGCGGAAAATTCCTCGAGAGCCTTGGCATCAAGGGCGGCGGCATCGACTACCGCGCCGAAGTCGAGCGGGCACTGGACGACGTCGCGACCGAGTTGGAGAGCCACCTCGACTGTGACGCGATTTTCGGGTTGGCCAGGTAGACCGGCCTACGCTTTCTCGCTTGCCTTCGGCCAGTAAGTGCCGAACGACCAGACGCCGCCTTCCGGATCGTGGCAGATGAATTCGCGGCTGCCATAGTCGCGGTCTGTCAGTTCCTGGATGATCGTCGCGCCGGCTTTCTCGGCCCTGGCATAGGCGGCATCGGCGTCGTCGACGGCGACATAGATCGACTTGCCGCCGCCGGTACCGGGTTCGCCGACCATCTTGCCGTAATCGTCGTCGCGTGCGCTGCCCAGCATGATCATCGAGGCGCCGAAGACCAATTCGGCATGGTGCACGACATCGCCTTCGCCATAGCGGGCACGGACGCTGAAGCCCAAGGCTTCACAGAGCCAGTCGATCATTTTCGCCGCGTTTTTGTAACGCACTGCAGGGTAGAGACGCGGGGCTTCGGTGGCGGTGGGCATGGGAACCTCCTGATCTGGGTTGGTCGATAACCCACTCTGTTCGATGGCCGGTCTAGCGTCTTGAAGAAATGTTACCTGACCGAGAGCGCTGTCGGCGTCTCACCGGCAAGGTCGCGGAACTCGCGCACCATGTGCGCCTGGTCGGCATAGCCGCAATCGGCGGCGATGCCAGCCCAATCGGCGGTATGCTGCCGTGACAGGCCGAGCGCCCGGTTGAAGCGGACGATGCGCGACAATGTCTTCGGGCCGATACCGATCGCATCGGAAAAACTGCCGGCGAGATGCTTTCGGCTACAGCCCAGTTTTTCGGCGATCGATGCAATGCGGGTCCGTCCGCCGGAGGCGACGATGCGGTCATAAGCCCAGGCGATTTGCAGTGGCGTTTCGGCGGCGCGCTCAAGCCGGGCGGTGACGAAGGCTTCTGCCAGGTCGAAACGCGATGCCCAGTCCGGCGCATTGCCAAGCTGTTCGCGCAGCGCCATCCCCTCGGCGCCCAGCACGTCGTCGAGGGCGACCATGCTGTCGGCCAGTTCGCTCATCGGCAAGCGGAAGAAACGACGCGCTCCAAGCGGTGTGAAATTGACCTGGACGCAGCAGGCGCCGCCGAAGGATTCGATCATCACAGGCCCGGCAAAAAGCCCCGCGGCGAAACTGGCGAAACGGTCATTGTCGCCGGGCGCCTTGCCCAGGCCGATGGCGAAGGGCTCGGCGAAACTGATCACCAGCGGCACGGTCAGCGAAGCATATTCGACATTGCAGAAGTGGCCTGCCGCTGTTTCGCGATAGCCGCAAAGGTCGGTGACGATGCCTTCGAGCGCAGGATCGGCAAGGCGCCGGCGCATCTCGAAGCGTCCCGCGATGGAGCGGTCCTGTTCCTTCCGGCGCTGCATCTCGATCGGCATCGGCCATCCTTCCGCCGGGACAAATCTATCAGCCGTAGGCCGGAATCGAAAGCGCCCGGCTTTTGGCCGGGCGCTCTCTGTCCCCACTTCAAGGGAAACTCGTCAGGCGCCGCGCATCAGGCAGCCGGCGGCGAGCACGATGTAGGCAATGAGAACGATCCATACCGATGCAAGCGGGATAAACGCGAGAACGCCAAGCGCGGCGAGAATGCCGATGATGGCGATGACCAGGGAAATGATGAAAACGATCTGGGTAGGCGCGCTGAGATTCATGTGTGGCTCCTCCAACATGATTCGAACAGCGCCATAGTAACAGGCGCGTGATCACACACCAATCAGGACACGCAGCGGGTTGGCCGGGTCGGCCAACAGCTTCACCGCCAGCGCGACGCAGACGATCACCAGCAGCGGCTTGATCAGCCTGGCGCCTATGCGCATGGCGAGGCTCGCGCCGACGCGGGCGCCGAGGAACTGGGCAACGCCCATCATCAGGCCGATCTTCCAGGAGATGACGCCGACTGCGGCAAAGACGATGAAGCCGCCGATGTTGGAGGCGAAGTTGAGCAGCTTGGTGTGCGCCGTCGCCTTGAGCACGCCGTAGCCGGCAAGGGCGACGAAGGCCAGCATATAGAAGGAGCCGGCGCCGGGGCCGAACAGGCCGTCATAGAAGCCTATCGCGGGCACCAGGGTCAGCCCGAACAGGGAGGGTGACAGGCGCTCGGCCCGGTCGACATCGTTCATGTTGGGCTTGAGCGCGAAATAAAGCGCGATGGCGATCAGCACCAGCGGCAGCAGGGCGCGCAGGAGATTGCCTGGAACGAGGGTGGCCAGCAAGGCGCCAACGACACCGCCTGCCGCCGCCAGCAGCGCCGACGGCAATTGACGGCGCAGGTCGACATGGCCCTTGGAAGCATAGTGCATGGTCGCCGAGCCGGAGCCGAACATGCCTTGCAGCTTGTTGGTGCCAAGCGCCTCGACCGGCGAGAAACCGGCAAGCAAAAGCGCCGGAATGGTGATCAGTCCACCGCCGCCGGCAATCGAATCGACAAAGCCCGCCGCAAAGGCGGCGAAGGCGAGCATGACGATAGTCTGGGTGGTGAGATCGATCATCTGATGTGCGGAGACGTCCGGTCGGCGGGATAACGGCGTTCGACCACGACAGCCCTGTTTGCGCAAGGCCGATTCCGCGCTACCTCTATCCAAGCGCAATGCGCTTGGATTTGGTTAACCCGGAAAGAGACCCCGATGGCATTCGCATTGCTGGACCAGATACGCTCCATCTTCGACGGCGACCCGGGCGTGCGCAAGGTCGCCGACGATCCTGTCCTGTCGGCGGAACTGCTCATGCTTTTCCGCATGATCCTGGCCGACGGGACGGTCAGCGAGAGCGAGATGGTTGCCTTCCGGCGCATCTGCAAGGACGCCTTCGGCATCCAGGAAACCAGCATCGACGCCGTCATCGAATATCTCAACGAGTTCGGCTACGAGACCAATGGCTCGCAAGCGATCGCGCTGTTTCGCGATCTCGACGTCGAACGCCGCAAGCAACTGGCCCAGCACATGGCCGAGATCGCCAAGGCCGATTCGCAACTGGCCGAGAGCGAGGTGCGCCTGCTGCGCCGCACTCTGGACCTGCTCGATATCAGCCCGGTCGACGTGGTGAAGCCGGAAGAATAGGTTCTTTCCCCACTCATCCTTGCTTTTGCATCCGCCGAGCAATTGCCCGGTGCAGATCCGGGGCCGCGGAGACCAGCGCCCTGGCGGCCTCGGAATGCGGATGATCGAGCACCTCGTTCGTCTTGCCGCGCTCGACGATCCTGCCATCGTGCATGACCAACACCTCGTCCGTGATGGCCCGCGCAACGGTCAGGTCGTGGGTGATGAAGAGATAGGCGATGCCGAGTTTTTGGTTGAGCTCGGCGAACAGATCGAGGATTTGCGCGCGGATCGAGACATCGAGCGCCGAAACCGGCTCGTCGGCGACAACAAGTTTCGGGCGGGTGATGATGGCGCGGGCGATCGACAGGCGCTGGCGCTGGCCGCCCGAAAATTCGTGCGGGTATTTGTCCATGTCGCGCTGATCGAGGCCGACCTCGTGCAGCGCATGCGCCACCATTTCGCGGCGCTCGCCGCGCGTCGGTTTTTTCTCCAGCACGTGCAGCGGCTCGGCGACCAGTTTTTCGACCTTCTGGCGCGGATCGAAGGAGCCGTAAGGATCCTGGAAGACAACCTGCATGTCGCGCCTGGCGGGTTTCAACTCAGCCTCGCTCTTGCCGGTGATGGTCTCGCCGCGAAACCGGATCGTGCCCGAACTCGGCTTGTCGAGCGCCAGGATCATGCGCGCGAGTGTTGACTTGCCACAGCCGGAGCGGCCGACCAACGCCACCGACTGGCCCGGCTGCATCGACAGCGAGACATCGTCGACGGCGCGGATGGGCGCTGCCCGTTTGAACAGGGAGGTGCGGCGGCCGGGATAATCGCGAGTCACGCCTTCAACCTGGATCAGGGGCTTGCCCTGACTCGTATCGTGCGGCCTGGGGCGCGCCGGCACATGCATCGAGGCCTGCGCCAGCTGGCGCGTGTAGGGGTGGAGCTGTTCGGCCAGCGTGCGGGCGGTGTCGCCGGCCTCCATCACCTCGCCGCGTCGCAGGATGGTGATGCGGTCGGCCATCTCGGTCACCACGGCGAGGTCGTGCGAGATCAGGAGCAGGCCCATGCGGCTCTCGGCGACGAGGTCGCGCAGGAGGTCGAGGATCTGCGCCTGCAGCACCACGTCGAGCGCCGTGGTAGGCTCATCGGCGATCAACAGCTTCGGCTTCAGCGCGCAGGCGATGGCGATGACGACGCGCTGGCGCTGGCCGCCCGACAGTTCGTGCGGATAGCGCGACAGCGGGAATTTTGCCGAGGGCAGGCCAACGCGGTCGAGCATTTTTCGCGCCCGCTCTTCAGCGGCAGCGCGTGTGGCCTTGGTGTGCCAGCGTATGCCTTCAGCGACCTGTTCGCCGATGGTCTTCACGGGGTTAAGTGCCGTCATTGGCTCCTGGAACACCATGCCGATGTCATCACCGCGCAGCGCGCACATCTGGTCTTCGGTTGCGCCGAGGATGTCGATGCCGTCGAACGAGACGCGCCCGCTGGCGCGCGCGGCATGCGGCAAAAGCCGCATCACGGTCAGCGCGGTCATCGACTTGCCTGAGCCGGATTCGCCGACCAGCCCCATGACTTCGCCTGATGCCACGGAGAGTTCCATGTCCTTCAGGATTTGCGTGTCGCCGATGGTCAGCGACAGGTTCTCGATCTCCAGCAGGCTCATCGCTGCCGCCGCGATTTGGGGTCGAGAATGTCGGCGATGCCGTCGCCCAGGAGGTTCAAACCGAGCACGGTGATGACGATCGCCATGCCGGGAAAGATCGCCATCCACGGCGCCGCCACCATGCGAGTCTGCGCGTCGAACAGCATGCGGCCCCAGCTCGGCATTGGCGGCTGCGCGCCGAGGCCGAGATAGGAAAGTCCGGCCTCGGCCAGGATGCCCAGCGCGAACTGGATCGTGCCTTGCACCAGCAGCAACGTGACGATGTTGGGCAGCACATGCTCGATCGATATCTGGGTGCTGCTTTTTCCCGCGGCGCGCGCGGCCAGGATGAATTCGCGCGGCCAGATCGCCAGCGCCCCGGCGCGGGCGACGCGGGCAAAGACCGGGATGTTGAAGATGCCGATGGCGATGATGGCGTTGACCGCGCCTGGCCCGAATATGGCTGTTATCATGATGGCCGACAGCAGCGCCGGGAAAGCAAACACGAGATCGTTGATACGCATCAGCGCCTCGTCGACGAGGCCGCCGCGCGCGGCGGCAAAAGCGCCGAGCGGCACGCCGATGCCCATGCCTATGCCGACCGCGACCAGCGCCACGGCGATCGAATTGCGAGCACCGACCATGATCATCGACAGGATGTCGCGGCCGAAATGGTCGGTGCCGAACCAGTGTGCCAGCGAGGGGCCTCGCGTCTTGTCGGCTATGACCAGCTTCGTCACATCGAAGGGCGTCCAGACATAGGACACGAGAGCCATCGCCAGGATCAGCACGGTGATGACGAAGCCGGTGACAAAAGCCGTGTTCCTGAATGCCTTGGCCAGGATGCCGCTGAGCGTCTCTTCAGGGATGTCGATGTGCAGGGTCATTGCCGGCTTCTCAGGCGGGGATCGACGACCGCGTACGAAAGGTCGACCAGGAGGTTGACTGCAATGACCGCGCCGACCAGCAGCATGACGACACTTTCGACGACGATCAGATCGCGTTGGGTGATCGCCTGGAACACCAGCCGGCCGAGGCCGGGGAGATAAAAAACATTCTCGATGATGATGGTGCCGGCGAGCAGGAAGGCGAATTGCAGGCCAATAATAGTCAGGACCGGGATCATGGCGTTGCGCAGCGCATGCCGCCACAGCACGGCGCGGTAGGGCAGGCCCTTGGCGCGGGCGGTGCGGATATAGTCCTCGTTCAGCACCTCGATCAGTGCGGAGCGGGTGACGCGCGCCAGGATCGCCGCCTGCGGCAAAGCAAGGGCAATCGCCGGAAGCAGCAGCGATTTCAGCGCCGGCCAAATGCCGGCGCCCCAGCCGGGAAAGCCGCCGGCCGGAACCAGCCGCAACCAGACGGCGAAGACATAGATCAGCATCAGCGCGAACCAGAAATTGGGCACGGCCACGCCAAGCTGGGCCGCGCCCATGGAAATCGTGTCGCCGGCGCGGCCGCGCCGGCTGGCGGAAAACAGGCCGATCGGAATGGCTATGATCGTGGAGAGTGCTAGCGCGATCAGCGCCAGCGGCAGCGACACGGCAAGCCGTTCACGCACGAGATCGATGACCGGCACCGAATAAGTATAGGAGCGGCCGAAATCGAGGCTGAGCAGGCCGCCGGCCCAGTGCAAGTAGCGCAAGAGAAGGGGAGCGTTCAGGCCTATCTGGTTACGCAAGAGTTCGACCTGGTCGGCGCTGGCGTTCATGCCCAGCATCAGCCGCGCCGGGTCGCCCGGCAGGATTTCCAGCACGGCGAACACCACGATGGAGGCCAGCACCAGTGTGGCAAGCGAGATGGCGAGGCGCTTGAGGAGGTAGGCGGTCATAGGAGGTGCGGGACGGATGCGTAGTCTAAGGCGAACAACCGGTGACGGTAGCGTTCTACGGCGCCCCCCTCTGTCCTGCCGGACATCTCCCCCTCAAGGGGGGAGATCGCTCTCTCACCCCGGCTTTCGCCAAACGCAAATGTTGCATGCTCGGTTGCGGCCCCGAAACTGCCAATCTCCCCCCTTGAGGGGGAGATGCCCGGCAGGGCAGAGGGGGGTGAGCACAAGCGTTGCCTGTTGGCCAACAGCCTCACTCGCTCCACTTCACCTTGGTCAGGTCGTTGGCAGGGATCGGTGCGCTTTCCCACAAGCCTTGCAGCTTGGCGTCCCAAACCCCGACCTTGGGCAGTTCGTAAAGGAAGCCGACCACGGCATCGTCGGCCAGGATTTTTTGCGCCTGGGCATACAGTTCCTTGCGCTTGGCCTCGTCGGACGTCAGTTCCAGATCGGCGATGACCTTTTTGAAGGCCGGGTTGTCGTAATTGAAATAGTAGTCCTTGCGCGCGTAGATATCGATGTCGTTCGGCTCGGTATGGGAGACGATGGTCACGTCGTAGTCCTTCTTGGTGAACACCTGGTCCAGCCACTGCGCCCACTCGACGGGAACGATCT
This sequence comes from Mesorhizobium sp. 43Arga, assembly GCF_053714255.1. NCBI lineage: Bacteria > Pseudomonadati > Pseudomonadota > Alphaproteobacteria > Hyphomicrobiales > Phyllobacteriaceae > Mesorhizobium > Mesorhizobium sp. 43Arga. Next base: position 168,415 of record NZ_JBSKBO010000002.1, on the reverse strand, counting down.
CGAGATTGATGCCGACATCGCGGAGCTGAGAGGCGATGATCTCGCCGCCGAGCCGCGCATAGGACGGCGGCGGCAGCTTCAGCGTGGCCTTGAAGCCGTTCTCCAGCCCCGCCTCCTTCAGCAGCTCCTTGGCCTTGGCCACGTCGTGAGGATAGCGGCCGGTTAGGTCGACATAATATTTGTTAGCCGGCGACATATGCGAGCCGATCGGCAGGCCGAGCCCGGCCGAGGCGCCGTCGATGATCGCCTTGCGGTCGAGCGCATAGGAAATCGCCTGCCTTACCTGCAATTTGTCGAAGGGCGGCTTCTTGTTGTTGATCGACAGAATGGTCTCGCCTTCGGTTGCGCCGACCACCACCTTGAAGCGCGGATCATCCTTGACCTGGGAGACGCTGTCGGGATCGAAGAAGGGGAAGGCTTGGATATCGCCCGAAAGCAGCGCCGGCACTGCGGCCGCTGCATCGGGAACGACGCGGAACTCGACCTTTTCGAGGAAGACAGGGGCGCCCCAGTAGTGATCCGATTTGAGCAGGGTGATCGATGAGCCCTTGGCCCATCTGTCGAACTTGAAGGGGCCGGTGCCAACAGGCTTTTCCTTGTTGGTGTCGGCGGATTTCGGCGACACGATCACCGCGTCGCCCCAGCCCATATTGTAGAGGAACGAGCCCTGCGGGTGGGTCAGCGCCACCTTCACGGTGGCGGCGTCGACCACATCGACCTTGTCGATGGCGGCAAAGAGCTGCTTTTGCGCGTTGATCGACTTTTCCGCGCGGGCACGATCGAGCGAGAACTTCACGTCGTCAGCGCTGAAATCGGTGCCGTCGTGGAATTTCACGCCGGTGTGCAGCTTGAAAGTGTAGATCTTGCCGTCATCGGAAATGGTCCAGCTTTCGGCGAGATCCGGCAGCACCTCGCCATTGGGGCCGATTCGGGTCAAGCCCTCGAACACATTGGCGTAGGTGACCTCTCTGATTGCCGCGGCCGCCCCCGCCGTCGGATCGAGATGCGGGGGTTCAAGCGGAATGCCGATGACGAGATCGGTCCGGGCGGCAAACGCCGAAGTGGCGGTTGCGACCGCCAGCACGGCAGCGGCCAGAAGGGTCTTCCACATTTTCATCGCTGAACTCCCCATGTGCTCAAATGCTCAAGCCGGGGGATAGAAGCGTGATTTTGCGCGGGAGTAAATTGCGTTTCGTGCTGTCGCGCCGCGCCAGGAGAAATGTTTTTGCGCCGCGGGCCGGTCATCCGGTCGTGCCGCGCAGCAGAACGTTGAGGCCGATTGCCATCACCTTGGCCGATTCCACCATGTCCTCTATGCCGACCCATTCGTCCGGCCGGTGTGCGAGGTCGAGAATGCCGGGCCCATAGGCGATGCAGTCATAGATATGGCCGATGCGGGCAATGTGCTTCTGGTCGTAGGTGCCGGGCGAAATGACGTAGTCCGGCTCGCGGTCGAAGATCGCATGAATGCCTTGCGCCACCGCCTTGACCACCGGCGCGTCGCGCTCGGTCATCAGCGGCAGCACTTCCATCAGGTCGCGGATTTGGTAATCGAATTTTATGCGCTCGCGCTTCAGCCGTTCCAGAATGCCAATCACTTCGCCTTTGACCGTGTCGAGGTCTTCCTCGAGCAGGAAGCGGCGGTCGATGGTCAGCCGGCAGGAATCGGGCACGTTGGGCGAGGGCAGGCCTGGCCGGAAATCCTCGGTCTGGCCGCCATGAATGGAATTGATGTTCATGGTCGAGCGCCTGGCGCCTTCGGGGACGACGGGCATGCGTGTCATCTTGCGGTCGAGCGCCGGGAACAGTTCGTCTTCGAAAGCTTGCAGCACGGCGCCCATATGGCGCACCGCATTGTCGCCGAGAAACGGCATCGAGCCATGCGCGATCTCGCCCTTGGTCTCGATCTCGGCCCACCAGACGCCGCGATGGCCAAGGCAGATGCGGTCCTTGTTCAACGGCTCGGGAATGATGACGTGGTCGACCCTGGGTTGCGAGAAATAGCCGAGCCTGGCCAGATGGGCGACACCGCCAAAGCCGCCGGACTCCTCGTCGACCGTGCCGGATATCTCGATGGCGCCGGGAAAGTCGGGATAGATGTCCATGAAGGCTTCGGCGGCGATGATCGACGCGGCCAGGCCGCCCTTCATGTCGCAGGCGCCACGTCCATAGACCCTGCCGTCCCTGACGACGCCGGCAAAGGGATCGACGGTCCAGCCGTCGCCGGCCTCGACCACGTCGATATGCGAGTTGAAGTGGACGCAGGCGCCGGCTGACCGGCCGTCGAAACGGGCCACGACATTGACGCGCGGGTAGCGATCGGTGTCGCCGGGCGTGCCTTCGGCGCGGATGAATTCGGTTTCAAAGCCGCGCTTCCTCAGCCGCGCGCCGACGAATTCCGCACATGGCCGGTAGGCCTCGCCAGGCGGATTGATGGTCGGGAAACGGATCAGGTCGGCGGTCAGTGCGACGACATCGTCGCGCCTGTCATCGATTGCTTGAAGGAGTCGCTCGTTCATCAGGGGAGTTGAGCAACGAACGACGCTGGATTGCAAGCCCGCCGGCAATCAAGCCGGTGCGGCGTGTCGTTGCGGCAACTATCGCGGGAAATCGTTCAAATTCGCTGCTTTGGATTGGCGAATTGATCAAGGAGTGTGTGTTACTTCTTCACTGCCATTAAAAAGGTGAAAAACAACGTGATGGCGAGCAGGCAAGGGGCAATCAAAGGGGTTTGATCGCATGAGGAAGTTCTTTCTCGTAGCAGCGGCGATGTTGGCAACCGCGCTGTTTGGTACGCCGTCCGCAAGTTACGCGGCGATGTTGGAAGCAAATATCGACGTGTCGTCGCAGACGATGACGGTGCGGTACGGATCGGAGATCTATCGCTGGGTCGTGTCGACTGCCCGTCCGGGTTACTTCACGCCGCGTGGGACCTATCGGCCGCAGCGGACCGCGCGGATGTGGTATTCGCGCAAATACGACATGTCGCCGATGCCTTATTCCGTGTTCTTCCATGGCGGCTACGCCATTCATGGAACGGGCGCCGTCAGGCAACTCGGCCGTCCGGCCTCGCATGGCTGCGTGCGGCTGCACACGGCCAATGCCGCGACGTTCTATGCGATGGTGCGGGAAGTGGGCTTCGGCAACACGCGCATTGTCGTAACGAACTAGCAGGACGCGCGAATTCTCATTGCCGGGCCGGAGCCCGGCGCGAGACTTTCTATTGACGGCAACAACAATCGGCCAAGGTTTTACCTGTTCCGAGATGGATGGCTATTGCCGAGAGGTAAGGGGTGTGCTTTCCATGCCGATGTCTGGCTGAGGACAATCGGCAGTATCGGGCAGTTTGAACCATTAGGGGTAGCTTAAATATTGCCGGCTGATCAATCGTTCGCCGGGAAACCTGCCATTGCGTGCCGCTTGCTGGAATTGACAGATGCATCCCCAGTCACAGATGGACGATCGTCTTCCCAGTCGGCTCGCCGGGGTGCTCATTCTTGGCGGGGCGCACGGGACACTGGCGCTGGCCAGGAGCTTCGGCGCTCAGAAAGTGCCTGTCTGGCTGGTGAGCAACGACACCCCGTTGCCCAGCTTTTCGCGATATGCCCAGCGGACGATGACGTGGCCCGGCCCTGATGACGGCGGTGCCGTCGCCTTTCTGCTCGATCTGGCGGAGGTTCACGGGCTTGGCGGTTTTCTGCTGATTGCCGGCGGCGACCCCGAAGTTCGCTTCGTATCGCAATCGATCGACCAACTGTCCGCCGCATACGACGTGGTGCTGCCACCTTGGGAGCAACTGAAATGGGTCTGTGAAAAGCCGCTGCTCTATCGCCGGGCGGGCGAACTGGGGCTTGCCGTCCCGCTGACCTATGAGATCAGCTCGCTCGAGCAGGCAGAGACAGCCGAACTTCGCTTTCCCGTGATCCTGAAGCCCAATATGGGCGGGCGCAGCCGTTTCGCGCGTGCCAAGGCCGTTCTCGCCAATGACAAGGCAGCGTTTTTGACAGCCTTTACCTGGGCTGCCGAGGAGATCGGCAGTGACAATGTCGTGGTTCAGGAAATGATACCTGGGGGAGGCGAGAGCCAGTTCTCCTACGCGGCACTCTGGGATGAGGGCGCGCCGGTGGCGGAATTCACGGCCCGCCGCACGCGGCAATATCCGGTCGATTTCGGCTACACCAGCACCTTTGTGGAGGTGGTCGACGAACCGCAATTGATCGACGCCGCGCGCCGGCTGCTTGGATCGATCGCGCATCGCGGACTGGTCGAGGTCGAATTCAAGCGCGATGCGCGCGACGGCTCGATGAAGGTTCTCGACGTCAATCCACGGCCCTGGACGTGGTTTGGGCTGGGCGCTGCCGCCGGCCTCGATCTCGGCGCCGCGCTTTGGGCGATCAAATCGGGCCAGACGGTAAAGACAGCGTCAGCGCGGCCTAACACGTCCTGGATGTATCTGGTTCGCGACATGGTGGCGGCCGGCAGACTGATCTCGAGCGGCCGGTTGGCAAAACGCGCCTATTTCAGCTCATTCACAGAAGTACGGGCATGGGCGACGTTCCAGGCAAAGGATCCGATACCGGGTCTGATCGATGTGCCGTTGACGGCCTGGAGAGTGCTGACGCGACGGATATTTCGGTTCTTGTGAGCAGGGCAATGGCTGGGAAGCCGCTCTTTGCGCAATCTTAACCGGGAAATGTTTAGGACGGCGGCGTGACGGAGTGAGTTCCACGGCTGCAGAAACAGACAGGCGAGACCGCTGACATGACCGTTTTCACGCCCAGGACTGACTGCGAGGTGGCCGTGATCGGCGCCGGTCCTTTCGGGCTGGCCGTCGCTTCAGCGCTCAAGGGAGCGGGCGTCGATGCACTCACTCTTGGCGGCGCGATGTCCTTCTGGCGCGACCATATGCCGAGAGGCATGAGGCTGCGCTCGCCCTGGCACGCGACCTATATCGGCCACACCAAAGGTCCGCTTTCGCTCGATTCCTATGCCAAGGTCCTCGGAATCTCGCCCCGCGAACCGCTGCTGCTCGAAAACTTCGTCGACTATGGATTGTGGATTCAACGCCAGGCGGTTCCGGATCTGGACACGCGCAAGGTGGACCGCGTCGAGAGGGCGAATGGCGGATTTCGTCTGGCGCTGGCCGATGGCAACGCCGTCAAAGCGCGCCGTGTCATCGTTGCCACCGGCCTGATGAACCAGCAACTGATCCCTGCCGTGTTCGATGGAATTCCCCGCGAACTGGTCAGCCATGCCAGTGAACATACTGGTTATGAGGCCTTCCGCGGCAAGCGCGTCGCCGTCATCGGGCGTGGGCAAAGCGCCTGCGAATCCGCCGTTCTGCTCAAACGCAACGGGGCCGAAGTCGAACTCGTCTGCCATGGCGATATCCATTGGCTGGGCTATCGAGCGCTGTCGGGAAAGCAGAGCTGGAGCTTGCGCGACTTCCTGTCGGAGCGGCTCGCATCGCCGTCCAGGGTCGGTCCGTTCCCGATTTCCTGGCTGGTCGAAGTTCCAGGCGTCGTGCACCGGTTTCCGGAGCCAGCCCGGGCCGGCCTCAACAGACGCAGTCTCGGCGCTGGTGCGACGGGCTGGCTGAAGCCGGATTTCGACGGGATAGAGATCAGGGCCGGCAGCAGGATCATCAGTGCGTCCGCCAAGGACAATGGCATTGAACTGCGGTTCGAGAAGGGCGCCGCCACCTTCGATCACGTCCTGCTCGGCACGGGTTACCGGATCGATGTCGCCAGGCTCGGTCTGTTCGCACCCGACATGCTTGCCGCGATCGCCCGCCGGGAAGGGTTGCCCCTGCTCTCCGCCGGGTTCGAATCCAGCATTCCCGGCCTGCATTTCGTCGGCGCGAGCGCGGTCGGCAGCTTTGGCCCGCTGATGCGGTTCACCGCCGGCACGCCGTTTGCCGCGCGCACCGTCACGCGATTCGTTCAGAAGACCAGAGACAGACGTTACGCTGCTGCCTGAACCTGGAAGACCGCATAGTCGATGGTGCGGACCGCATCGAGGAAGCTCGGCATGGCCGGCACGGACAATTCCCGGAAAATACCGGTTTCGCGGATGGCTGGCCTTGCCCAGTCGATCGCGCGATGGCTCGAGCTGCCATAGACGATGAAGCAATCCCGCGGTTGGCGTTCGAGCGACGACACGAGATTCTTCAGGACAATATCGAAGACGTCTTTCGAGAAGGGATTGTAGAAATAGACCACCAGGGGCACTTCGGGGAAAACATACGTCGCCGCATCAGCCTCCACGACGCTGAGCGCCCGGCATTTCTGCGATGGGGCGCTGAAACGCTCGATGTTGCTCCGGGCGATGTCCACCAATTCGCGTGCGAACTCCACGCCGATGATCTTGGCGAACGGATATTGCGAGGCCAGCAGCAGGGTTCGCGATTTTCCAGAGCCGATGTCGATGAACGTATGATTCTGGAGATCACGGGGCAGCGACTTCATGATGAAGTCGAAGGTTCTGGGCGACGTGCAGACGGCTTCATTGCCCATGGCGCGGTGCGGGCCGACGACATTGAGGGCGCCGAGCTGGATCGAACCGGCCGTATCGACGCCGTGCCGGCGATCCCATGTCCGGGCGAGACGGTCGGCGAACATATGCCTGATGTTACGCTGGACAAAGCCAAGGCTTGCGCCGAGCCCATGCTGATGGACAAGCCTGAGCGGCTCGAGCAAGCCATTCTGACGAATATGGGACCATGCCCGGCCAAAACGGCCGAAGGAACGATCTTCGAGCCCATCCCGATCCAGGCGCGGCATTTCGATATTCGTCATGCCACGGGCTCCACCTCAGTCGATGAACATCTCGTGGGGTATGTGCGCCCTGGTCGTTTAAGATTCCCTGACCAGTAACGTTACGAATGTCTGGATCGCAGGCCCATCAGTACCGAAAGTGGCTGGCGCCAGACACTTCAGAGGTGGTCAGCTGTTCGCGGCCGGCGCCTTTGCCTGAGGCTGCCTTTTACGCCGCGAGTTGCTGATCTCCCACCTTTTGTGGAACCACATCCACTGGCCGGGATCCTCGCGCACCCAGCGCTCGACCACGTCGTTCAGCATCTGGGTGGTGGCGTGGACGTCGACGCTGCCATCAGCGGTTCGCGGCAAGACCAGTCGGTCCTCAATCTCGAGGCGGAAGCGGTTGCCTGGCAATCTGATGCAACGCGCCGGGTAGACGTCGCAATCATAGTGACGGGCAAGCGTGCCCAGCACCCGGTTGCTCTGGCAGGGGCGGCCAAAGAAGGTCGTGTCCAGGCCGTTGGAGAATTTCTGGTCGACAAGGACGCCGATATTGCCGCCGTTTTCCAGCACTCCGGCCAATGCGAAGGAGGCGCCGGCCATGGATGGCAGCAGCGCCCCCATGGTCGAGCGCCGCGTCGAAAGGATGTAGTCGGCAAGGTAGGGGTTGTTGGGCGGACGAAACAGCGCCGTGATGTTCATGCCGAAGGTGGCCGCCGCCACTGGAAGCAGCTCGAAATTGCCGAGATGGCCGGTGAAGACGATGTGCGGCTGTTTTTCGGCGGCGATCTCGACGAAATGCTCAATGCCCTTGACCTCGACGCGGCCGGGCTTGCTGGCGGCCGGGTCATAGTCGAACAGGGCGTCGAGGAAGATGTATTCGGCGGCAAGGCGGGCCATGTTGCCCCACATATCGGAGGCGATGGCCTGGATTTCGTCCTCGCTCTTTTCCGGATAGGCCTTGCGCAGATTGTCGATGGCGACCTGGTGGCGTCCGACCCTGGGGCCAATGAAGCGCGCGACGCGGTCGGCGAAATTCAGCGCGCTGTCGACCGGCAGCAGGCGCAGCACCGAAATGATGATCATCGCCGCACGCGCAACCAGCCAGTAGTTCAGCTGCCGCAGTTGCCTGCCATGGCGAAACCTGAGATCGCGGCGAAACTTCTTGAGCACCGAAGTCAACGCCTCAGGCGACGCGCAGGATGATCTTGCCGAAGACGTCGCGGCCTTCCATGCGCTTCAGCGCGGCGTCGATGTCGTCGAAGCCGACCTCAGTGTCGATGACCGGTGCGACCTGTCCTGCCGCCATTTTCTGCATGGCGTTGGCCATGTTCTCCATGCGACAGCCGAAGGAGCCGAGCAGCTTCAATTGCTGCTGGAACAGCTGCATCAGGTTGATCTGCGTCGACACGCCTGATGTCGAGCCGCAGGTCACAAGGCGGCCGCCGCGCTTCAGGCACAGCATCGAGCCGGCAAAAGTGTCGGCGCCGACATGTTCGAAGACGACATCGACGCCCTTCTTCTTGGTCAGCTTGCGCACCACGCCTTCGAAGCGGTCTTCGCGGTAGTTGATGACATGGTCGGCGCCCAGCGCCTTGGCCTTGTCGATCTTGTCGTTCGAGCCGACCGTGGTGATGATGGTGCAGCCCATCCGCTTGGCCAGCTGGATCGCTGCCGAACCAATGCCGGAGCCGCCGGCATGGACGAGGATGGTTTCTCCGGGCTGCAGTCTCGCATTGTCGAACAGCATGTGCTCGACCGTGCCGAAGGTGACGGGAGCCACCGCGGCGCCGATGTCGCTCACGCCGGGCGGGGCGGGGACCAGCAGGCGCGCCGGCAGGTTGATCTTCTCCTGCGCGAAGCCGTCGAGATGGAAGCCGTGAACGCCGGAAACATGTTCGCAGAGATTGTCGCGGCCTTCGCGGCAGGCACGGCAAAGGCCGCAAGTGCGCGCACCGTAGATCGACACCAATTGTCCGGGCAGCAGGCTGGACACGCCGGGGCCGACCGCCTCGACCTCGCCGGAGGCTTCGGCGCCGACGACCAGCGGCAGCTTGCGCTTGGCGAAGGCCATGCCGCGCCAGCCCCAGACGTCGATGTGGTTCAGCGCCACAGCCTTGATGCGTAGCGTGACTTCGCCGAGTGCGGGTGGCGGGGGAGGCGGCAGGTCCACCGTTTCAAGACGGCGATCCTCGATAAGTTGCAGTGCGCGCATAGGGCCTGTCGGTTCTGTTCTAAAGCGCGTCGCGCTTTAGTTCTTGGTTTTATGCATGTCGTTGCTGCAAAACCCAGGTCACTTTTGCTCGACATGCATCGGCGGAAAGGGCTCGCTTAGACCGGTTCCCGCGCCATGACAAGGCAAGTGTTCTGCCCGCCGAAGCCGAAGGAGTTCGACAGAACGCTGCGGACCTCGGCGCTGCGCTTCTTGTTGGGCACCACGTCGAGCACGATCGCCGGGTCGGGATTGTCGTAGTTGATGGTCGGCGGAATGACGCTTTCGCGCATCGTCATCAGCGAGAACGCCGCCTCGACGGCGCCCGCCGCAGACAGTGTATGGCCGATCATCGACTTGTTCGACGAGACCGGCATCGAGCCGATGCGCTCGCCGAACACGGTCGACAGCGACAGATGCTCCATTTTGTCGTTTTCCGGCGTCGAGGTGCCATGGGCATTGACATAGTCGATCTCGTCCTTGCTCAGGCCCGCATCGGCAAGGGCGGCGCGAACCGCCGCGATCGCCGGCGAACCGTCGGGCTTGGAGCGGGTGCGGTGGAAATCATCGGCCTTTTCGCCGCAGCCGCGCAGAATGCCAAGAACGGTGGCGCCACGGGCCAGGGCTGCCTCCAGCGATTCCAGCACCAGCGCGCCCGAACCTTCGGCCAGGACAAAACCGTCGCGGTCCTTGGAAAACGGTTTTGACGCCTTTTCGGGAATGTCGTTGTGGGTCGACAGCGCCGACAGCAGCGAGAAGCGGATCAGCGCCTCGGCGGTGGCCGAGCCGTCGGCGCCGATCGACAGCGCCCGGTCGCATTCGCCGCGGCGGATCGCCTCGACGCCGAGCTGGATGGCGGTGGCGCCGGAGGCGCAGGCGGTCGACAGCGTGATCGGCAGGCCGCGCGTGCCGAACCGGTCGGCGAGCCGGTCCGCGATCGAGCCGAATTGGGTGGTCTCGAAAATGTCGAGTTCCTTCAGCGCGCGGGCCACGCGAAGCAACCGTTCGGCGCCAGCATCCTGCTTGTCCGAATTGTAGAGCGAGAAGCGTTCGTGCCAGTCGAGTTCGACAGGCGGCGAGGCGAGGAAGAGAGGTCCACCGAAATCGCTGGAATCGAGGCCGGATTCGGCCACGGCTTCATGCGCGGCGGTTTCGGCCAGCTCGTAGGTGAGGGGGCTGGCGCCCTTCGAGCTTGAGTCCAGGAAGTCGACCATGCCGGAAATGCGGGTGTTGAGATGATCGACCGGAAAGCGGGTGATCGGGTGGATGCCCGACTTGCCCGAGGTCAGCGCCGCCCAATTGTCAGCCTTGCCGACGCCAAGCGAAGTCACCACGCCGATGCCGGTGACGGCGACGATGGGCCTGCCCATGTGATCTCTGAAATTGGTCATCGGGAAGCCCTCGAGCGGTTCATCTCTGCAACATGGCGGGCGCCGCCTTACGCCGACTTGACCAGCGCCATGCCCTCGAATTGGTGATAGCCGATCGCCGTTGCAAGGACGCTTGCGGGAATGCCTTCGAAGGGCTTCTCGGTTGCAGCGTCAAAGACGGGGTAGGCGGCCTTGCGGTCGACGGCGAGTGCGGCCAGCGCCACGGCGAACGGAAACTGCGCTTCCTTCATGTGCCCGGTGAGCGTCGAGAAGCCGCGTGCGGCAATTGCCTCGACGGCATCGAGCGCTGTTTTCTCGGCTGATGTTGCCGCATGCGCGCCCGAGGCGCCCGAAAGCGCCAGCAGCTTGCCGTTCGGCAGTGCCGCCTGGCTCAGCAAGCCGGCGATTTCGGCGTCGAGTTCTCCACGCGACCGCCTGGCCCGGCCGGAGACGACCGGTCCTAGCTCGGCATAGATTTTGCGCCCACGGCTTTCCGCGTGTTCACGTTGTTCCAGCACCAGGAAGGCGCCGCCGGAGCCGGAGACCACGCCGCCACCCTCGGCACCCTGCCTTTGCCAGACAGGCTTCCACGGGCCGCGATGCAGATAGCCGGCGAGTTCGTAGCCGAGCAGCATGTCGGAATGTTCGGTCTGGAAGGCGCCACCGACCAGGACATGTGTCGATTGGCCCGAGCGGATCCGCGCCGCGGCCGTCTCGACGGCGGAAACACCGGCCCCTTCCTCGCCCATGAAGGTGCGCGAGGAGCCCGTGACCTTGTGGACGATGGAGATGTTGCCGGCGAGCAGGTTGGAAAGCTGCGCCAGGAACAAGGTCGGCCGCAGTTCCGTGGTCAGCTTCTCGTTGAGCAGCACGTCGCGGTCGTTGCGGCTTTCCGAGGCGGCGAGAATGGCGGCATCGACCGCCTCGTCGCGCTCGCCGCCGCCGGCGGCCACCACCATGTCCATGGTCGTGCAAAGCTCGTCATTGCCCTTGATGCCGGCATCGTCCAGCGCAAGGCCGGCGGCATAGGTGCCGAGCCGTTGCCATGTCTCCATCTGCCGCTGGTCGCCGCGCTTGGCGATCTGCAGGTTCCAGTCGATCTCCGGCAGCGGATGAACGGTATAGGGCGCGAAGCGCGCGGCTTCGAGCACCGGCTGCAGGCCCGGTTGCGCGAGCTTTTGCCAGTGGGCGTCAGGGCCTTCTCCCAGCGAGGAGACAAGGCCGATACCAGTGATGACGACGTCGCGGGGGCTACTCATGAGCGGCTTTGTGGGTCAGGCGGCAAAGCGCGTCAAGGTCGCGCGCTCAACTGACGTCAGGCGATCTTGGCGGCGACGAGTGCGTCGATCTTGGCGCACAGGTTCTTCATGACGAAGTAGTCGTCGGTCGAAGCCTTGCCGTCATTGACTTCCTGGGTCCACTTTTCCAGGGGCACCTTGATTCCGAATTCCTTGTCGATGGCAAAGACGATGTCGAGGAAATCGAGGCTGTCGATGCCGAGATCGTCGATCGTGTGGCTCTCTGGCGTGATGGTGTCGATATCGATCTCGCTGGTGTCGGCAATGATCTTGGCGACTTTGTCGAACGTGGTGGACAAGGGCTTTTCCTTCTTTGCGGGCGGAATCTGTCCGCATCCTGTTTGGGCGCTGTCTAATCGGTTTTTCCCGGCAGGAAAAGGCCTGATAGTCCGGGCGCAGATGGGAAGCGTGCCCAAGAAACGCAAGAAGGGCCGCCGGTCAACCCGGCGGCCCTTCCCATTACGTCAGGTTAGTCTTTGTTTCGATGCATGTCGTCTTCCCAAAACCGGGAACCGCTTGGGCGACATGCATCAGCTGTCACGGAGCTTGACCAGGTCGTTCAGCAGTCCGCCCGTTCCGTTGTGGACGGTCAGCCGCTCGACCTTGCCGGCGATGGTTTCCAGAGCCTCGAGCTCCTTCAGCCGCAGCATCACCGGGTTCTCCGCCATCACCCTGGCCGTGTTGAGCAGGGAACGCGTGGCGTTCGTCTCCTCGCGGCGGCGGATGACGTTGGCCTCGGCCTGCTTTTCGGCCGAAACCACCTGGTTGAGGATCTCGCGCATCTCGCCCGGCAGGATCACATCCTTGAGAGCGATATCGCTGACCTCGACGCCGATCTCGGCCATGTCGGCACGGACCTTGCTTGCGGCTTCCTCGTCGACCGTCACCTTCTTTTCAAGGATCTGGTCGAGCGTCAGCGCGCCCAGCGTCTTGCGGAAGGCGTATTGCAGGGCGCGATAAAGGGCTTCGGAGAAGTCCTTCACGGCGCTCACCGCCTTGACCGGGTCGACGACCCGGTATTCGGCTGCGATGTTGACGCGGATCGTCACGCGATCCTTGGTCAGCACTTCCTGCCCGGCGACGTCGAGCGACTGGCGCTTGAGGTCGACGACCTTCATCTGCACCATGCGTCCGACGTTCCAGAAGCCATGCACGCCCGCCGTCAATGTCCGGACCAGGACGCCGTCGACGAACAGCAGGCCGGCCTGGCCGTCGACGACCGGATGGACCGACATCAACTCCGCCTTCCGGGCCTGGCCGAGCCGGCGCATGACTGCTGGCTCGATGGCGAGATCCGCCGAGGTGTCGACCGATGTCACCGTCCACGGGCCGGCATCGGTCCACAGAACCAGCTTGCGGTCCGGCGCCAGAACGGCATGCAGATTTCCGTCACGCTCGATGATGGCGACGTCCGTGCGCCCGGTGCGAACGACCGTGAAATGACGCGCGGCCACATCCGGGAGCTTGTCGAACAAGGCCTTCTCGTATGCCGAAACGAATTCCGGGTTCTTCAGATCGTGCCGGGACACTTCAAGGCTTCCGCGCCGGTTGGCGAGCCAGTGCTCGCCCGGCATCAGGACGGCCTTGATCTCACCCTTGTGGAGGGTGAGGGCACGTTCATTTTCCCTTACGAGGACGCGCTCGCGTCCAAGAACCTTATCGAGAACAGTCATTGTCTTACTCCTGTCGGGCATGGCCCCATGCGAGGCGTCAACTCATGCGTCGATCTTCCCTTCGTTTCTCGTTTCACATCGTCTTCCGGGCACGAATGATCCGGGGACCGGTGGCATCGATCCGTGGCGGGCCTTCGGGAGCGGATCGCGGGGCAGCGAAGCGGGCTCGGCAAGCCTTGGCCTGCCCTGCCGGCGACACTGCGCCTTGACCATCACCGCGGGCCTGGCCCCGAGCCGATGGCGTCGGACCTTTCGATACGGCCCGCGCCCGAAGGCTTGTGCCGTCCGTCAGGTCTTCAGCATTCCAGTCCCCGGACCGTTTTCAGATAACACCACCCAAAGGTGTCGGCTTATCAGGCCGTTGGAGAAGGAATCGAACCTTCGACAGTCAGATTAACAATCTGATGCTCTGACCAAACTGAGCTATCCGTGGTGCAGACAGCAGGATTCGAACCTGCGACCTCCGGATCCAAATCCGGCGCTCTCCCAGACTGAGCTACATCCGCGATCCCAATCCCCAAAGCGGCGCCGTATACAGGGCGGCAATGCCGCCTGCACGGGCGGAGACGAAAGCTCCAACCGCTGTGCTCACTTCGGTTCTCGTGACCGGGAGCGCGGCTATAGAGCCTGCGACGGGTTGTCGCAAGCGGCATTGTCGCGGCGAATTCGTGGCGTCTTTCGGGAGTGGCATTTTGGCAACACCGCGTCCAACGTAGGAGGCGCGGATAGCTTCGTTAGAAGGTGACGCGGCCGAGTACGCGCAGACCGTTGCCCTGCGGCTCGACGACCACGGCTTCGCCCTCGCGCGGCGAGATGCCGGTGAGTGCCACGATGTCTTCCAGATGGGTGACCATGACCAGATTGTCAGAGCCGGAATAGGCGCGGATTTCCTTCATGATGGCGGCGATCTGCGCTGCCTTCCGGGCGTCATCGCCCTTCAGCAAATCGAGCGGCGCGAACGGCTCCGGTTCGGCCTCGAAGGCGATGCGCGCCGTGTCGAGGCAGCGGCAATAACGGCTGGACAGCACGCGCTCGATCGGGGCAGCGCGGGCGGCAAATAAGGCGCCGATCTTGCTCGCCTGCTGCTTGCCGCGCGCCGACAGATTCATCTGGGTGGCGCAGCTGTCGATGTCGAAACCGGCGGGGTCGGAGGTGCCGGTGACCATGGCATGGCGCAGCAGCACGACATGGCCGCCATCGCGCAGCAGAGCCCAGCCGGCATCCGTGGCATGGGCCGCGACCGGAACGACGAGCAGCAACAGGGCCAGGGCAAATCGGATCATCGTAGTCCTTCCATGAGCCCGACATCGAGTTCCGGTCATTCGCATATAGGGATCGGAACGCCGGCACAAAGACAAGCGGGCGTCGCAGATGTCCCAGGCTCACTTTTTGGCGATCTGCTTCTTCACCAGATCGATCTTCTGGTCGGTAAGCGGGATGGGAATTGTGTAGCCGGCTTCGATAAAACCCTGCTTGGCATTCTCGAAGAACGCGATAGCCCTGAGATACTCGGCCTTGCCGCCGCCATAGCTGGCGCGGTTCCAGTGGATGTCGCCGAGATTGTTCTGCTCGAAGGCCCATTGCAGGGGCTGGCTTTCCCTGGTGAAGACCTTCAGCGTCGCCGTGAAAGCCGCCTCGGCCTCGTCGAGATATTTTCCGGTCCGTTCGACATTGCCGAGATTAAGCAGGCTCATGCCGATGCCGTTCTGGGCGTTGGCCCAGTCAACCGGCGCCGTCTCGATGGTCAGCACTTTGAGCGCCGCCCGCCGTGCGGCGATCGAATCCCGCAGGGTTTTGGGATCGGCATTGCTCATGCTCAGCCAGTGCAGCGTCGATCCGAGTCCGGCCTGGGCCAGCGCCCATTGCCGCGGGTTTGTCTCGCGCTTGTACTCGCGCAACGCATTGCGGTAGGCGTCGACCGCTTCGCTGTAGTGCTCGGGCTTGTCCGTCACGCCGCCGAGCAACTGCAGCGTGTTGCCGAGATTATAGTAGCTCATGGCCCAATCCTGCGGGAATTTTCGCCTGACATAGACCTGCCGGGCTGCCTGGAACGCTGCCACCGACTGTTCGAGCCTGGCCGCGTCGCGGGTCCGCTGGCCGAGCGTCTGGTAGATCGAGCCGAGATTGTTCTGCGCCGACGCCCAATCCATCGGGAAGCGCTGCCGGGTAAACACCGTCAACGCATCGTCATAGGCCCTGGCTGCCTCTTCGAGCGTGTCCGTGCCCATGTCGAAGCGGGCGACACCGCTCAGCGCGTTGCCGAGGTTGAGCCGGCTGGTCGCCCAGGAGACCGGGAAGGTCTCGCGGGTTCGCACCTTCAGCGCGGCGCGGAAGGCATCGGCCGCCTCGTTGATCTTGGCCTCGTCGTTGAGTTGGATGCCGAGCGTCACCAGCGTGTTGCCGAGATTGTTCTCGACCATCGCCCATTCCACGGGGGCATTCTCGCGCGTGTACTCTTCAAGCGCCAGCCGGTAGGCGGCTTCCGCGTCCTTCAGATGCTCGCCGGCGGGTTCCCGCTGGGAGAGCGCATAGAGCGCCAGGCCGAGATTGTTCTGCGAAGCGGCCCAGTCGAGCGGCAGCTTGTCGCGCGGGCGCTTTTCCAATGTGGCGCGCATCGCCGCCACCGCCTCATTGAGGCGCTTCGGATCGCTTTCGCGTTCGCCGATCTTCAAGAGGACATTGGCGAGGTTATTCTGCGCGGCCGCCCAGTTGCGGTCGTCCTTGTCGCGCTCGAAGACGACGAGCGAATCGCGGAAGATCTGCGCGGCTTCTTCCAAATGCGCGGTCTCGGTCTCGCGCTCGCCAATTGTCTGCAGCACCACCGCCATGTTGTTGCGGGTAATGGCCCAATCCCAGTTCTGCTCGCCATTGGGAATGAAGTTCAGGATGACGTGGTAGGCCTCGATCGCGTGCTGCAGCGCATCGAGATCGCCGGTGGCGGAACCGTGGGCGTTGAGTGCCTCGGCTTCCTGGTTCTTGTAGTTCCAGCGCAGCTTGTCGTCCCATTTCTCGACCAGCGAGAAGGCCTTGGCGTAGTCGTTGGCGGCGGATTTGTAGTCGAAGACCAGCGCGGCGGCGTCGGCGCGTTTGGCATAGATGGCGGCATCGGCGATGCGTTTCTGGCTGACCAGTTCCTCGGCCTCGTCAACGGCACCCCTGTTCTGCTCGACCCTGCCGACCGCGTCATCGAGGAATTTGCGCGCCGTCACCATGGCGCCCTGGCCGATGGCCTTGTCGGCGGACGCGACCAGGCGCTTGATCTCGGGATCGTCAGTGCGCAGTGCCGCGCGTTCCGACATCATCTTCTTCAGGCGCTCGGCCTGGGCGTCGAGCACTTTCTGCAGGTCGGTCGGATCCTCGGGGATCTTGTCCGTGCCCAGCGCCCTCAGCACGCCATAGAGCGCGTCGAGCGGCACACCGTCCTGCAGCGAGGCCAGTTCCACTTGCGCCCGCTTCGGATCGGGCAGGTCGGAGATGGTCAAGAGCAATTGCCGCCTTTCGCCGGTGATCAGCCCATCATCGCCGGTAGGCTCCGGCGGTGCGACGCCGAAATAGAGCAGCCGGCGCAGGCTTTCATTGACCCAGGGGCGCTGCTTGGCCTTGGTGTCGAGATAGACCTCCTCCGTCACCATGCGCATGACGGAGCCGAACTCCGTGCCTTTCATCGCCGCGAGATGGCGCAGCAGGGCGGCGGCATAGGGGCTGTTTTCGCCGGCCGCGCCGTCCAGCGCCGGGCGACCCGGTTCGGCGGCGAAGCCGACCACGGTGCCCAGGCTCGCATCTTGCGCTGGCGCATTGGCAAGCGCCTTGGCGCCCCGCACCGGTTCCAACCCTCCGGCGCCGATGGGCTCGGCGGAAGCGGTCGGCGCCCGGCGCACCACGGCGTCCGCCGGAAACGGATTGGTGCGGCAGGCATCGAGCAGCATGATCGTCACCGGCACCGTCTTCTTCAGCTCGTCCATGACGGCGGAAATCGGCATCAGTGCCTGGCCCGCATCCTTGAGCGATGAGACGTCGGCATCGACCGGAACCAGATAGTTCTCGCCGCCGGCCTCGATGCCGTGGCCGGAGTAATAGATGAAGGCGACATCGGCGCCCTCGGCATCCTCGACGAAGCGTTCGAGGTCGCGCTTCAGCTTGGCGGCATCGCGATCGGTGACGTTGCGGGCGTCGAAGCCGAGATCGGTCAGCATCTTGGCCATGTCGCGGGCGTCATTGGCCGGGTTGGGCAGGGCGGCGATGTGCTGGTAATTCGACTGGCCGATGATCAGCGCCACGCCCTTGAGGCTTTTCGTCCCGGCCAATGCAAACGCCGTCGCGGCAAGACAAAACAGCGCGGCGACGAAAGCCGTCAGCCACACACGCGCAAGAAGATTGCGTCCTGAGGTTTCGACAAAGGTCATTTGTCGTTCGTGCCCGCCCTGATACTCCAAACCCTCTATAACGCTGCCAGCCTACCATGATCAAATTCGGGCGCGATTGCGCCGCGCGCGTGGCTCGCCTATCCCTGAAGAAATGTCTCCGCTTACAGAAACCGTGCTTTTCGTCTTCAGCCTCGTGGCGCTCGGCTATCTCGCCGGGTTGACCGGCTATCTCAGACCGGCGAGCGGCGAGGGGATATCGGATTTCGCGGTCTCGGTGGCGATGCCGCTGCTTCTGTTCCAGACGATGGTGAAGGCCGATTTCCACGGCGTCGCGCCGTGGCCGTTGTGGGGAGCTTATTTCGCGGCGGCGGCAATCACCTGGGCCGCCGGCCATGTCGTCACCACGCGGATATTCGGGCGCGACGCCCGCGCCGGTGTCGTCGGCGGCGTGTCGTCTGCCTATTCCAATGTCGTGCTGCTCGGCGCTCCCTTCATTCTCGGCATATTCGGCCCGAGCGGCTTCGAAGTGCTGTCGCTGCTGGTCTCCGTGCACCTGCCGATCATGATGATGGCCTCGATCGTGCTGTTCGAGATGTTCGGCCGGGGCGGTGGCGAACATGTGCATCCGCTGCGGGTGCTGCGCAGCTTCGTGCGGCGGCTGTTCATTAATCCGCTGATCATCGGCATCCTGCTCGGCCTGGCGTGGCGGCTGAGCGGCGTGCCGCTGCCGAACCTCGTCATGCGGCTGGTCGATGCGCTGGCCAACACGGCAGGGCCGGTGGCGCTGTTTGCCATGGGGCTCAGCCTGCGCCGCTTCGGCATCTCCGGCAATGTCCGGCCGGCGCTGGCGCTTTCGGCGCTGAAACTGTTCCTGATGCCGGCGCTGGTCCTCGCCTTCGTCTGGCTGCTCGGCCTGCCGCCCCTGACCGCCAAGGTGGCGGTGGTGGTGGCGGCACTGCCGTCCGGCATCAACTCCTACCTGATCGCCGTGCAATTCAACACCGGCCAGGCGCTGGCGTCGAACCAGATGACCATCGCCACCGCCTGCGCCGCCGTCACCACGTCCTTCTGGCTGACGGTTGTCCTGCATGTCTTTGGCTAGGCCATGCGCAAATCGCGGCGAGGCGACAAAGCTTGCTCTCGTCCCCGGCTGGCCCAACCCCTATATGCCATCTTGCGATTGCTTGCGGGCCTTGCCCTAGGTAAAGAGCAGTGGCTCCGGCGTGCCGGCTTCAAATCATGGCGCACGCTCACCGAAGATTTCACAGACCGGCCCGTCAGTGCGCCGAACGGAGGATAGACCATGCTTCAGAAAACCAGCCATTTCATGCGGCAGGCCAATCTCATCAACGGCGAATGGGTGCAGGCCGACAGCGGCCAGACGGTCGACGTCAACAACCCCGCCACCGGCCTCAAGATCGGCACCGTGCCGAAGTCGGGCAAGGCCGAGACGCGCCGCGCCATCGAGGCCGCCGACGCCGCCTTCAAGACCTGGCGCAAGACGACCGCGCTCGAGCGCTCGAAGCTGCTGCGCAAGCTGCATGACGCGATGATGGACAATCAGGACGTGCTGGCCGAACTGCTCACCATCGAACAGGGCAAGTCGCTGTTCGAATCGAAGGGCGAGATCGGCTCGGCCGCGGCCTACATATTGTGGTTTGCCGAGGAAGGCCGCCGCACCTATGGCGACATTGTGCCATCGCCCTGGGGTGACCGCCGCATCCTGGTGACCAAGGAGCCGGTCGGCGTCATCGCCGCCATCACGCCGTGGAATTTCCCGTCCTCGATGCTGGCCCGCAAGCTCGGTCCCGCGCTCGCTGCCGGCTGCACCGCCGTGGTGAAGCCCGCCTCGCAGACACCTTACTCTGGCCTCGCCTGGGGCGCGCTCGCCGAGGAAGTTGGCTTCCCCAAGGGCGTCGTCAACATCCTGACCGGTTCGGCCAGTGAAATCGGCGACGAGATCTGCGCCAATCCGCTGGTGTCTAAGATCACCTTCACCGGCTCGACGGAAGTCGGCAAGCTGCTCATCCAGAAGTCGTCGGTCACCGTGAAGAAGGTGTCGATGGAACTCGGCGGCAACGCGCCGTTCATCGTCTTCGACGACGCCGATATCGACCGTGCTGTCGCCGGTGCCATCACCGCCAAGTACCGCAATTCCGGCCAGACCTGCGTCTGTACCAACCGCTTCCTCGTCCAGGCCGGCGTCTATGACAAGTTCGTCGAGAAGCTGGCGTCCGCCAGCAATGGGCTGAAGGTCGGTTCCGGCCTCGAGGAAGGCGTGCAACAGGGACCGCTGATCGACGAGAAGGCGGTCGAGAAGGTGGAAGAACTGATCGCAGACGCCACCTCGAAGGGCGGCAAGATCGTCGCCGGCGGCAAGCGTCATGCGCTGGGCGGCTCGTTCTTCCAGCCGACGGTGATCGCCGATGCGACGCCCAAGATGCGCTTCATGAAGGAAGAGATCTTTGGCCCGGTCGCGCCGGTGTTCAAGTTCGAGACCGAAGCGGAAGCCATCGCGCTCGCCAACGACACCGAATTCGGCCTTGCCTGCTATTTCTACACTGGCGATCTCGGCCGCGCCTTCCGTGTCATGGAAGGGCTGAAATACGGCATGGTCGGTGTCAATGAAGGCCTCATCACCACTCCGGAAGCGCCATTCGGCGGCGTCAAGGAATCGGGCCTCGGCAAGGAAGGCGGACATCAGGGCATCGAGGATTACCTCGATACCAAATATGTCTGCATCGGCGGCCTCGGCCTCTGATACCTTGTCCCCGAGATCGGCGGGCCTGGCCCGCCGCCTCGGGTTGAGAAACCAGCCGAAATCCTTTGGATCAACTGACGTTTGCGGGCATGGCGATGAAGGACGGCGAGGTTTTCGGCACGACGCAGGCAGGCGAGCCGGTGCGCCGCTTCACCATCAGAGGCGGCGGCCTCACCGCCAACATCATCGGGCTCGGCGCCATCATCCAGGATTTGCGCCTGACCGGCCACGATGCGCCGCTGGTGCTCGGCTACAACACTCTAGAAGCCTATGAGGCCGACAACGCCTTCTTCGGCGCCGTGGTCGGCCGCTATGCCAACCGCATCCGCGACGGCCGCTTCACCATCGGTGGCAACCGCTACCAGACCGAGCCGAATTTCCTCGGCAGGCATACGCTGCATGGCGGCTCGCAGGGCTATTCGCATCGGCCGTGGGCGGTTTCGCTGCACGGCAGGGACTTCGTCACGCTGACGCTGCACGATCCCGATGGCGCGATGGGCTTTCCCGGCGCGCTCGACGTCACCTGCACCTACCGGCTGAAGATCCCCGGCACGCTGAGCGTCGAGCTGACGGCGACCTGCGAGGAGCCGACACTGTGCAATCTCACCCCGCACTCCTATTTCAACCTCGACGATGGCGGCGCCGGCGACATTCTCGACCACAGGATGATGCTGAACGCGGCCGCCTATCTGCCGGTCGACAGCGACATGATCCCGACCGGCGTGGTCAAGCCGGTTGACGGCACGCCCTTCGATTTCCGCCAGGCGCGGCCACTGCGCATGGAAACCGAGGGCGAGCAGCTGCCCTACGACCAGAATTTCTGCCTCGCCTCGGCGCGCGGGCCGCTGCGGCAAGCGGCATGGACGCAAGGGGCGAGTTCTGGCGTCGAGATGGAGGTCTGGACCACGGAGCCCGGCGTCCAACTCTACACCGGTCAGTATGTGACGCCGCGCAAGGGGCTGGACGGGCGGGACTACAAGGCTTTTTCCGCCTTCTGCCTGGAGCCGCAAATATGGCCGGATGCGCCGAACCGGCCGTATTTCCCGCAGGCGACGCTATGGCCGGGTGCGATCTATCACCACGTGACGGAATACCGTTTCCGTCTTCCATAGTCTCCAGGCGGCTAGTTTTCGAACGCCGCCCGCAGCGTCTCGAATGGCGCCAGAGCGCCGCGAACCTGGACCACGGCGGCAGCGACGCGATGCGCCCGGCTTGCTGCTTCCTGCGGCCTGTGACCTGCAAGACGCGCCGCGAGATAGCCGCCATTGAAGGAATCTCCTGCGCCGGTGGTGTCGACGGCGGCCGCGACATGGATCGCCGGCACGTCATGCAATGTCCCGTTTTCGGCAATCAGCGCCGGCTGCTCGCCGTTCTTGACGACGACCTCGCCGACCCATTGTCCAAGCCGCTTGGCGGTCGCCCTCGGTGTCTCGTCACCAAACAGCATCTGTTCGTCGGGAAAGGTGGGCAGTGCTATGTCGGTGACGCCGAGCGCCTCGACGATGGCTGCCTGCGCGCTTTCGCGGTTGCGCCAAAGCCGTGGCCGATAATTGGGATCGAAGGCGATCAGCGAGCCGGCGGCGCGTGCCTTGGCCACGGCTTCCAGCAGTGTTTTACGAGCCGCATCGTCCAGAATTGCCAAGGTGATTCCGGAAAAGTAGACAAGCGCCTGATTTTCAAGGTTTTTCGACAGCGCGGCGGGATCCGAAGCAAGCTGCCGGGCGGCGGCGTCGCTGCGCCAGTAGGTGAAGGAGCGCTCGGCGCCGGTTAAGGTGATCGCATAGAGGCCGGGTCGCGCGCCAGCTATCACCGGACTGGAACCGATGCCGATGCCGTTTTCGGCGAAGAAGCCGATGTGGCCCTGCGAGAAGGGGTCGTCACCGAAGGCCGAGACATAGGTTGCCGGCCGGTCCTCGCTCAGCGCATGCAGCGCCCACAGCGTGTTGAACGTGTCGCCGGCAAAACCCATGCGCCAGTTCGGGCCGGTCTGGCCCGACAGTTCGAGCATGCATTCGCCGATCGAAGCGACGCCGTTTCCCGCCATCTGCAATCCTCCAGTGATTTCGGTGCTGTAGCTTTTTGCCGGCGGCAGCGCCATGCTTGGCAAGCAGGCTTTTTTGCGCCACAGCGTTTTCCCACAGGCTGGCGGGACGCGATCCACCCGGCCGAGCGTTATCCGCGGAAGAGGAACCGGTTTGGCATCGATATGGCGTTATCTCTTGGCGGGTCTGGGTCTGGCTGCTCTGCTGGTCGGCATTCTTGCGATCGTCTATCTTACGGCGCCGCAAAGCGCGCAGCTTGCTGGCCCGGATGTCTCGCGGACGAAGAAAACCGACAACGGGCTGTACATGGCGAGCTTCGAGCCGGAACGGGGCGTGGTGCGGCAGGGCGAACTGGAATCCTGGCTGCTGACGCTGAAGACAAAGACAGGGGCCTCGGTGGAGCGAGCCGCGATCGCCATCTCCGGCGGCATGCCGCAACACAATCACGGACTGCCGACCAGCCCGCAGGTGACCGATTACCTGGGCGAGGGCCGCTACCGCATCGAGGGCCTGAAATTCACCATGAGCGGCTGGTGGCAACTTCGGTTCGCCATCTCGTCCGGCGCGGCTCCGACACGGTGCTGTTCAACGTGGTGCTGTGAGCGATCGATGAAGCGCCTTTTCTGCTTTCTGGCGCTGATGGTCGCCGTCATCCTCGTCGGCTGCGGCAAGCCGGATTTTTCCGACGCCGAGAAGAAGACCATCGCCTCGCTGGCGCTGAACACGCTGCCGTCGCTGAAGCCAGACACCACCAATCGCTTCGCCGACGTGCCGGCCGCCGCGGCGCTCGGCTCGACGCTGTTCTTCGATCTTGGCATGAGCCGCGACGGCACGGTGTCGTGCTCGACCTGCCACAAGATCGACCGCCAATTCCAGGACGACCTGCCGCAAGCCGTCGGCGTCGGGCGCACCAACCGGCGCACCATGCCGCTGGCCGGCGTGGCGCGCGACCCCTGGTTCTTCTGGGACGGCCGCCGCGACAGCCTATGGGCGCAAGCGCTGACCCCGCTGGAAAACCCGCTGGAGCAGGCGGGAAACCGCGCTGCCTACGCGCATTACATCAAGGCACGCTTCGGCGAGCGCTATGAGCGCATTTTCGGGCCGCTGCCCGATCTTGCCGGCGTTCCGCTGAATGCCAGCCCGCTTGGAAACGATGCCGAAAAGGCTGCCTGGAACGCGATGAGCGATGCGCAGCGCGACGCCATCAACCGCGTCTTCGCCAATATCGGCAAGGCGATCGAGGCTTTCGAACGCTCGATCGAGCCAGCGCAGACGCGCTTCGATCGCTTTGCCCTGGACCTTGCCACCGGAGCCGAGCCGAAGGGCGATGCCGTCTTCACGCGAGAGGAAATCCTCGGGCTGAAACTGTTCATCGGCAAGGCCAACTGCGTGACCTGCCACAACGGCCCGCGCCTTACGGACAACAGCTTTCACAATACCGGCGTGCCGCCCGTCGTGGACCTGCCGCCGGATCGCGGCCGCGTTGATGCGGTGCGGCAAGCCGAGGCCGATCCTTTCAACTGCTTCGGTGCCTATCGCGATGGCGACGCCGCCGCATGCGGCGAGCTGCGCTTCATGGTCAAGGATGCGCCGGAACTGATCCGCGCTTACAAAACGCCGTCATTGCGCGGCGCGGCCACGCGGCCGCCCTACATGCATGCAGGGCAGTTTTCGTCGCTCGATGAGGTGGTGGCGCACTACGCCAGGGCGGCGCCGAGTGTGGAGGGGATAACCGAGATCCATCCGCTGCAACTGTCAGACCGCGAACGCGCCGCGCTGGTGGCGTTTTTGAAAACGCTGTCGGAGTAGGCTCTTGTTTGACTTGTCCGAAAATCGGCATCCATTTTTCGGGATCATGGTCAGCGATCCTTCACCGTCTCCATCGCCACGAAGGTCGAGGTCTGGGCGACGTGGGGGAGCGCCGAGATACGCTCGCCAAGCACGCGGCGGTAGGCTGCGATATCCCGGGTGCGAACCTTCAGCAGATAGTCGAAGCTCGACGCCATCATGTGGCACTGTTCGATCTCCGGCACGGCCTGGACAGAGCGGTTGAAAGCGTCGAGCGCGGCGGAACGGGTGTCGGACAATTTCACCTGGACGAAGGCGACATGGCCTTCGCCCATGCGCTCGCGGTCGATGATCGCCTGGTAGCCCCTGATATAACCGTCCTTCTCCAGCCGCTTGACCCGCGCCTGCACCGGTGTCTTGGAAAGACCGACCTTGGCCGCGAGTTCCGACATGGAAAGCCGGCCATTGCCTGCCAGTGCGGTCAGGATGTTCCGGTCGATGCGGTCCAATTGGTCTTCTGTTGTCAAAATCACGGTCCAAGTTCTGCAGAATTGACAGCATGATAGATCGATCGATCTGTCTTGTCGAATTCTTTGGACCGACTGAAATCCGCGCCTGTGCTAGCTTGCGCCATTCGGTCCGGTGACCGCCGGCCCGCTCCCTGATGCTCGCTCCACGGGACCCGCCATGCCGCTCGACACCATCCGCCAGCAGATCCGCGCCAATTATCTGCCCGACGAAGACGAGGCCGTGAAGCGGCTGGCCGAGGCGACAGGGCTTTCGGCTGCGGATCGCGACGCGATCTCGGCGCGAGCGGCCGATCTGGTGCGGGCGGTGCGTGGCTCGTCCGATCCCCGGCTGATGGAAGTTTTCCTTTCCGCCTACGGCCTTTCCACCAAGGAAGGCGTGGCGCTGATGTGCCTGGCCGAGGCGCTTCTGCGCGTGCCCGACACCGAGACGATGGACGATCTCATCGCCGACAAGATCGCGCCGCATGACTGGTCCGCGCATTCCGGCGGCTCGAGCTCGATCTTCGTCAATGCCTCGACCTGGGCGCTGATGCTGACCGGCCGTGTGCTCGACGAGGGCGAGGGCGGCATCGAAGGCACGCTGCGCTCGATGGTGCGCCGGCTCGGCGAGCCTGTCATCCGCAAGGCGGTGGCCGCCGCCATGCGCGAGATGGGCGAACAGTTCGTGCTCGGCCGCACCATTGCGGAAGCCGTCAAGCGCGGCCGGCCGATGACGCAGAAGGGCTATCTCTATTCCTTCGACATGTTGGGCGAGGCAGCCCGCACCGAGGCCGACGCACTGCGCTACCATAAGGCCTACGCCGACGCGATTTCGTCGCTCGATGCCGGCTCCAACGGTCCAGACATCAGGCAAAACCACGGCATCTCGGTCAAGCTTTCGGCGCTGCATCCGCGCTATGAGGTGGCCCAGAAGGAAGAGATGTTGCCGGTCATGGCCGAGCGGCTGTTGTCGCTGGCGCTTGCGGCCAGACATTCGCGCATGGGCCTCAACATCGATGCCGAGGAGGCCGACCGGTTGGATCTGTCGCTCGACGTCATCGAGCGCGTGCTGGCCGAGCCGGAGCTTGCCGGCTGGAACGGCTTTGGCGTGGTGGTGCAAGCATATGGACCACGCGCGGCCTTCGCCATCGACTGGCTCTACACGCTGGCGAAGAAATACGACCGCACCATCATGGTGCGGCTGGTCAAGGGCGCCTATTGGGACACCGAGATCAAGCGGGCGCAAACGCTCGGACTTGCCGGCTATCCCGTCTTCACCCGCAAGGCCAATACCGACGTCTCCTACATGGCTTGCGCCAAGAAGCTGCTTGGCATGACCGACCGCATCTATCCACAATTCGCCACCCATAACGCCCACACCGTCGCCGCCATCCTGTCGATGGCCGACAATCGCGACGCCTTCGAGTTCCAGCGCCTCCACGGCATGGGCGAGGCGCTGCACGAGACGGTGCGCCAGTCGGAAGGCACCCGCTGCCGCATCTATGCGCCGGTCGGCGCGCATTCCGACCTGCTGGCCTATCTGGTCCGCCGGCTGCTGGAGAACGGCGCCAACTCCTCCTTCGTGCATCAACTGACCGACGAGGATGTCGAGCCGGAAGACATCGCGCGCGATCCGCTGGAAACGGTGGAAAGCCAAGGTCCCGCTGCCAATCCGGCGATTGCCAGGCCGTCGCAGATTTTTGGCGCCGGCCGCCGCAATTCCAGGGGATTCGACATCACCGACACGGTCACGTTGGCGGCCATCGACAAGGCCAGGGCGGCGTTCGCCGGGCCGGCCCTCTGGCATGCCAAGCCGATCACGCGCGCCGCCGGCTATGGCAAGCCACGTCCGGTCGTCAATCCGGCCAAGCCCGACGAAGTGGTCGGGACAGTTCACGAGGCTGCTGCCAAACAGGTCGCGATTGCCGTGCGCATCGCGGTGGAAGCGCAGCCGGCCTGGGCAAAGCGCCCCGTTGCCGAACGCGCCGCCATCCTCAACCGCGCCGCCGACCTTTATGAGGCCAACGCGGTCGAGTTCTTCGCGCTCGCCACCCGCGAGGCCGGCAAGTCGCTGGCCGACGGCGTTGCTGAGGTGCGCGAGGCGGTCGACTTCCTGCGCTATTACGCCGCCGAGGCGGCAAACGCCGAGACGGGCACGCGGGCGCGCGGCGCGATCGTCTGTATTTCGCCGTGGAATTTTCCGCTGGCCATCTTCACCGGCCAGATCGCGGCGGCACTTGTCACCGGCAATTCGGTCATCGCCAAGCCGGCCGAGCAGACGCCGCTGATCGCCTTCCGCGCCGTCGAATTGCTGCGCGAGGCCGGCATCCCGGAAGACATCATCCAGCTGCTGCCCGGCGATGGCCCGTCGGTGGGCGCGCCGCTGACCGCCGACCCGCGCATTGCCGGCGTCTGCTTCACCGGCTCGACCGAGGTCGCCAAGCTCATCGAGAAACAGCTGGCCGAGACCGCGGCACCCGACGCGATGCTGATCGCCGAGACCGGCGGTTTGAACGCCATGATCGTCGATTCCACCGCGCTGCCCGAGCAGGCGGTGCGCGATATCCTGGCCTCTGCCTTCCAGAGTGCCGGCCAGCGCTGTTCGGCGCTGCGCGTGCTCTACGTGCAGAAGGACGTCGAGAAGAAGATGCTGGAGATGCTGAAGGGCGCCATGGAGGCGCTCCACATCGGTGATCCCTGGCAGATTTCGACCGATGTCGGTCCGGTCATCGACGATGAGGCGCAGGCCTCGATCCGTGACTATTGCGCCAAGAAGGGGCTCGAGGGCCGGCTGATCGCCAAGCTCGAGGCGCCGAAGGACGGGCGCTTCGTCGCCCCGCACGTCTTCCGGGTCAAGGGCATCGAGGAGATGGACCGCGAAGTCTTCGGGCCGGTGCTGCATGTCGCCAGCTTCGACGCCGACGAGATCGACGCGGTGATCGCGGCGATCAATCGCAAGGGCTATGGCCTGACCTTCGGCCTGCACACCCGCATCGAGGGCCGCGTCCAGCATTTCGTCGACGGCATCCATGCCGGCAATATCTACGTCAACCGCAACCAGATCGGCGCCGTCGTCGGTTCGCAGCCGTTCGGCGGCGAGGGGCTCTCCGGCACCGGGCCTAAGGCCGGCGGCCCGCATTATCTGCGCCGCTTCCGCAAGGGGCCGGAAGCCGGCACGGAAGTTGGCGAGGGCCATAAGGTGACAGCGACCGAACTGGCCGACAATCTGCCCGATCCCACGCTCGGCGGCTGGTCGACGCGCCCGGACCGGATCGCCATCCTGAGGAAGCATCTGCGCGGCAAGGGCGCGGCCGCCATCGGGGCCGCCGCTGCAATCGATTTCGGCCAGGTCGACCTGCCCGGACCGACGGGCGAAGCCAACACGCTGTCGCTGTCGCCGCGCGGGCGGGTGCTGTGCCTGGGGCCGGACGCCGACACGCTGCTTGCCCAGACCATCCAGGCGCTCGCCGCAGGCAATGCGGTGCTGGCTGTGGCGCCTGGCGCGCCGGCCGCATTGTCGGCGCTGACCGGCAAGGGCTTGCCGCTCGCCGCTATCGATGGCCGGCCTGATCCGGTCGAGGCGCGTGCGCTGCGCGTCGATGTCGTCGCCTTTTCGGGTACGCCGGAGGCGGCACGTATCGTGCGCAAGGTCATCGCCGACAGGACCGGCCCGATCGTGCCGCTGGTCAGCGAGGTGCTCAACCCTGCCGCCTATGCGCATGAGCGCGCGGTCTGCGTCGACACGACGGCCGCGGGCGGCAACGCCAGCCTGCTTGCTGCCGCCTAGGTCAGCCTATTCTTAGGCGCCCTCGACGACGGAAAAGCCCTCGAATTGCGGATGGCCGAGATAGTGGACTTTCGTCGCGCCGACATTCCTGTGCGCGGCGCGGAAATTCTCCGACCTGGTCCAGGCGATGAAATCCTCCTGGCTTGCCCACACAGTGTGCGAGGCAAACAGCGTGTAGCCTTCGGTCTCGTTGACCGGGCCGCGCAGCAGACGGAATTCCCGAAAACCCTTCATCTCGGCAAGGCTGGAATCGCGGTTCTTCCACACGGCCTCGAAATCGGCTTCCGAGCCGTTCTGCACCTTGAAGCGGTTCATGGCGATGTACATGGGGTTCCTTTCGGCTATTCGCGAGCGTCGGCGTAGGGTGATTACTCGAGCGATCAAGGCCCGAAGGGGCCGATTGGGGCTTTGAACCGCCAACTCATCAGTCCGGTTTCGGGAGGGATGGGAGGAAACGGCGCCTGTTTTTGCACCAAGTCCAGAGCGAATCGATCGAGTTCGGCCGAGCCTGAGCTTTTGGCAAGCTGCAGATCGACAATGTTTCCATTAGCCAGCACGACAAATGCCACCAACGCATTGTTGCGGGCTGTCGTTTGCGCGGTTTTCGATACGCGCCGATTGGCGCGGGCCAACTTGCTGGCCACTTCACCGCTATAGCGTGACGCCGTCGCGTTCCCAGTATCGGCTTGCTTTCGGCCTTTGCTCGCAATTGCCGCTTTGATTTCCTTGCCGTCCGCTGTGCCGCGGTTCTCATATGCTTCGCTTGCTGTCGCAGGAGCGGCCGCCGGAGTTGGCCTGACACTGGGGATCGGCGGTTGGTCCGGAACGGCGACAGGCATCTCAGCGCTCTCGGCCTGGACGCTTGGCTGTGCCGGTGTTTCGGTCCTGGCGGCCACGCTCTGGTTATCAGGGCGTGGGGTTGCCGCCACCAGTATGTCCGGCGTTGCCGCTGGCTGTTTGACAGCTTCCGGCAAAGGCTTGGGCGGCGGCTTGGCTGCTTCCGGGATGGGTTGGGGAGCTTGCTTTGCAGCTTCCCGTTCAGGCTGCGAAGTTTTTGTCGGCGGCACTGGTCTGACCGCCGGCTCCGGTTTGGTCGGCTGCGGTTTGGGCTCCAGCGTGACATTGATTGCCGCCGGGTCCTTGTCCAACGCGCTGCCGGCCACCTTGTCGCCTGCGTGATCGCTGCCTTCCGGTTGCTCCGCATTCCTGGAATTGAATGTGCCGGAAGGCGAGATCAGGAAGAATGCCGCGACAGTGGCGTGAAGCAGGCCGGAGGCGACAATGGCAACGGGCCATCGGGCCGCCGGGCGTGCGATTGCAAGCGGCTCGGCCGGTACTATCGCCAGCTCGCTGCCAGCGTCGGGAAGGGGACTGATTTCCTGCATGTCGCGGGCGGGAAATTGCAGCGGCCAGCGGGCAAAAGTCAAATCAAGATGGTTTGCCCCAGGCATCAGCGATCCGTGGCCGGCCAGCGGCCAGGCAACGGTATTTGCTGTGAATGCGGGGGTGCAGTCCCAAAGCCGTTCTCAGACGCCGAAAACGATGCCGGTCTTGGTGTCCGTCTTCAGCTTGCGCATGCAGGCGGCCGGTTCGACGCCGCCGCCTGCACACTCGGTCGCGCTGTTGATCAGCACGCGGCTGACTTTGGTGCAATCGGTGCCGGCGAGATCAAAGCGCGTCACCTTGGTCTTGCCTGCCGGCAGGTCCTTGAAGTCGAGCACGGTCAGCCGGTCGACGACACCCGCCTCGTTGAACAGGGCGATCTCGAACGCCGCCTTGGAGAGGTCGGCGCCGAGATTGTTGTTGACCAGGAAGGTCAGCCGGCAGCCCTTGTCGGAAGGCTGCGCGGCATTGAGCTCCAGGGTCAGCGCGGGGGCCGGCGCGGACCCTTCAGCCCGCGCGGAACCATCGCAAGCGACATCGCCAGCGTCGAGGTCAGCAGACGAAGGGATGTCGTCAAGCCCGTCATGCCATCAGCCTCCAAACCGCATGGTCGCCGCCAGTTTCAGCGTGATGCCCGGCTCATAGACCGCGACTGTCGTGCTGCCGTTCAATGGGTTGGCGTATTTGACGTCGAACAGATTGTCGGCGCGGAAATCGACCTTCAGACTGTCTGTCGCCTGATAGCTGGCGAAGGCATTGACCAGCGTATAGTCCTCGGCCACCGCGTTGCCCTTTGGTTTGCCATTGTACTGAACCTCGCCGCCGACGGTCAGCTTGTCCTCGAGAAAGCGCAGCCCAAGCTGGGCGGTGACCTGCGAGGAGGGGATGGTGGCGAGATCGGCTTCCACACCCTTGTAGGAAGTGGTGTGGCCATTGGTGATCGAGGCCGAAAGCCCGGCATAGCCCCATCCGGCGTCATAGACGCCTTCCAGCTCAAAGCCGTCGATCTTGGCCTGGGCGAAATTCTGATACTGGAA
Source organism: Mesorhizobium sp. 43Arga (assembly GCF_053714255.1). Classification (NCBI taxonomy): domain Bacteria; kingdom Pseudomonadati; phylum Pseudomonadota; class Alphaproteobacteria; order Hyphomicrobiales; family Phyllobacteriaceae; genus Mesorhizobium; species Mesorhizobium sp. 43Arga. The sequence goes on along the minus strand of NZ_JBSKBO010000002.1, from coordinate 137,433 downwards.
GCAGATTGGAATGCCAGGCCCGAACGGGCAGCCGCTGCCCGGAGCGAACGGCGACAGGGTCACGCCATCGATATAATCGTCGACATTGTTGTGGAAGTACGCCGCCTTGACGCGAAGCGCGTCGCCGGATTCGAAGATGTCGTTCTGCTTGTAGTTGACGCCGAATTCCGTCGTCTTGCCGGTCTCGGGCCGCAGATTGGGATTGGGCAAGAACGGGAAGGTGACGCCGGCCGGGTGGTTGCCGCTGATCAGCGTTTCCGTCAGCGACGGCGACCGATAGCCTTCGGCGTAGGTGCCGTAGAATTGCAGGCCTGCAAGGCCGGCGCTCTCGAACGGCGAGACGCCGACGGTGATGCGCGGCGACAGCCGGTCGCCCGACGTCTCGCGCGTGCTGTCCTTCAGGCTGTAATTGTCGTAGCGCAGCCCGGCGATGACCTCGAGCCAGTCCCAGGTGAGCTTGTCCTGGACATAGGCGCCGGAGACGTTGCGCTTGCCTGAAGGCGTGTAGAAACTGTCGCCGCCGGCCGTGCCGCCCGTCTTCACATCGTCGCCGACCCAGTCGCCGCCATAGGTCAATTCGTGGGCGATCCCGCCTGTTTCGAAGCGCGACGTGTTCCAGATGTCGATTGCGGCGGTGCCGACATCGAAAGTCGACGTCGAGCCTGCTGGCAGCACCACCGGAAGACCTGTGACCGGATCAAACCGTTTTTGCGGAACAAGGCTGGTCAGGTCGAGATTGGTCTTGTTGTAGGAGGTGTTGATGTGGAGATCGAGCCAGCTCTTGTCTTCGTCCGTGATGTTGTAACGGGCCGTGAAGGTGTTCGACTTCAGGTCGACATCGTTGACCGGCACAGTGCCACTGGTTTCGTCCCAGCTGTCGCTTGACCCGACCCAGCCCAGCTTCAACTCGCTGTTCTCGGACGGACGGATGCTGGTCTTGAGCAGGCCGCTCAGCACGTCGAAGCCGGTGCCGTTGACGGTGTTGCCGCCGCCATCCTTGTAGTTGCCGTAGTTGCGGTAGACGATGTTGCCGAGCGCGTCCCAGTTCTGGTTGAAACGGTAGGCGCCGGTGGCGCTGGTGGTCCAGCCCTTGCCGTTGCTCTCATAGCGTCCGGTTACCGAAGCGCCCCTTGTTTCCTCCGGCCTGAGGAAGTCTGCGGCGTCCTTGGTGTCGAAGAAGACGACGCCGCCGATGGCGCCCGAACCGTAGGTGTTGGCGACAGGACCGCGGATCACATCGACGGATTTGACGAGCTCGGGGTCGACGTAGAAGGTCGACTGGGTGCCATGATCTGAACGCTGGAAATCCTGGCGTGCGCCATCGACGATAACCGCGACGCGGCCGAAATCCTGCAGGCCGCGTATGTTGATGCTGGTGCTGACGCGCCTGGCGTCGGCCTGTGTCGCGACGCCGGGCACACCCAGCAGCATCTCGTTCGGCGTCGTCGCCATGCGGCGGGCGAGTTGCTCCTGGTCGACATGGCTGGCCGAGGCCAGCGATTCGATCGCCGTTTCGCCGGTGCGGCTGATGACGAGAATCTTGTCGAGCAGCGTCGCGCCCGCGGCGGCTTTTTCGTGGTCAGCCTTCTTCGATTGATCCGTCTGCTCGCCCGCCGGCTGCGTTGCCTGTTGGGCATGCGCCGATGGTGCGGACAGGGCGGTCGCCGCCACGCTCGCCAACAAAGCCGCCATACCGTTCGCCGCCGACCGGCCGCGCAATTCCCAGTTCAAAAACCCCATGCCCCAACTCCAGATTCCAGGTTTCGTGCTGGCTGGCCCGGGGCTCGCTGGCATTTTTCATCGTGTCCGGCGTCTTAAATGTTGACTCGTTTACTCCGGTATTGCACTGACTAGTAAACATGATTATTCAAGTCAAGAAATGAATCGGCAATTTCGCAACGCCTAGCCAGATGCCCGGCACAGGAAAGGGATCGACCCAGATGAACACGCACAATCCCAACGATTTTCGCTATCGCATCCGCCGTTCCGACGATGCCTCCAGCCGCTTCGATCGGATCCCGCTGGCGGTGCGAACGCTCTCCAGCAACACGCTGTTCCAAGGCGAGCACGAGATCGGCATCGAGCATCATGGCGCGCTCTACCGGCTGAAGATCACCCGGCAGGGCAAGCTCATCCTCAACAAGTAAGAAGGCATCAGGGGTAAGACATGGACCAGCGCGTAAAGCCCGCCCCGCATCAAATCCGGCGGGCACGGACAGAAAATCCGAAAACGCGCGAGCGTGATCTGGCCGCCCAGCTTGGCATTTCGGAAGCCGAGTTGGTCGCCGCGCATTGCGGCGACGGCGTCGTTCGCATCGAACCGCGCGTCAACGACCTCCTGACCGGTCTCGAGGCGGTCGGCGAGGTGATGGCGCTGACCCGCAACGAAAGCGCCGTGCACGAAAAGATCGGCGTCTATGACAAGGTCGTCACCGGCAACCACAATGCCATGGTGCTCGGCGAGAATATCGACCTGCGCATCTTCCCGAAGATCTGGGCGCATGGCTTTGCGGTGGAGAAGCGCGACGGCGACGAGATCCGCCGCAGCCTGCAGTTCTTCGACGCGGCGGGCGAGGCGGTGCACAAGGTGCATCTGCGTCCGGCCTCCAGCCTCTATGCCTACCAGAAGCTGGTCGCGTCGCTGGAATCGTCCAACCAGGAACCGACGGTCGATATTTCAGGGTCAATCTCCGACGATCGGAGCGAGGCCGGGGCAACCACCGCCAACGCCGACGATCTGCGCGACCGCTGGAGCCGGCTGACCGATGTGCACCAGTTCTTCGGCATGCTGAAAACGCTCAAGCTCAGCCGCCGCCAGGCGGTGCGCATGGTCGGAACGGACTATGCCTGGCTGCTCGACAATGACTCGGTCCGCACCATGTTCCACCACGCCGCCGAAGGCGAGATGCCGATCATGTGCTTTGTCGGCAACCGCGGCTGCATCCAGATCCATTCCGGCCCGGTCGGGTCGATCAAGCCGATGGGGCCGTGGATCAATGTTCTGGACGAGACCTTCCACCTGCACCTGCGCACCGACCACATCGATGAAGTCTGGGCGGTGCGCAAACCGACCAAGGATGGCCATGTCACATCGCTCGAGGTCTTTGGCGCCGAAGGCGAGATGATCATCCAATTCTTCGGCAAGCGCCATGAAGGCGAAAGCGAGCGCGACGATTGGCGGTTCCTGGCTGAGAACCTGCCACGTATTCCGAGCCCGACGGCAGCGTGAGGAACAGTGTGATGCGGTTTTTCCCGAACCTGCCGGCCATGCGCCTATCAATGCTTGCGCCGATCGTCGGCCTTTCCCTTGCCGCGCTGCAGCCGGCCGGCGCTGCCGAGGGCGTCTCGGTCTTCTCCGATCCGTCGAGGATCGGCGCCATAGGCGGTTCGATCACCGAAATCGTGTATGCGCTGGGCGAGGAGAAACGTCTGGTGGCGCGCGATTCCACCAGCAATTATCCGAGAGCGGCACTCGATCTGCCCGATGTCGGCTATATGCGCGCGCTGTCGCCGGAAGGCGTATTGTCGGTCAATCCGACCGGCATCCTGGCGCTGCACGGCAGCGGCCCCAAGGAGGCCGTCGACGTGCTGAAGAAAACCAGCATTCCCTTCATCGAGGTGCCTGAGCATTACAGCCACGAAGGCATTTTGGAGAAGGTCCGCATCGTCGGCAAGGCGCTTGGCGTCGATGCCAAGGCCGAGGTGCTGGCCAAGGAACTTGATGCCAAGCTGACATCAGCCGAAAAACAGACGGCCTCGATCAAGCAGCGCAAGCGCGTCCTGTTCGTGCTGTCGATACAGGGCGGCAAGATCCTGGCGGCCGGCGCCGAGACCGCGGCCGATGGCATGGTCAAGCTGGCCGGCGGGCTCAATGCCGTCGAAGGTTTCTCCGGCTACAAGCAGATGTCCGACGAAGCGATCATCACCGCCAGGCCTGACGTGATCCTGATGATGAGCAATGCCGGGCCGCCGGTGCCGGACGACGAAGTGTTCGGCACCCCGTCGATCGCCTCGACGCCGGCCGGAACCACGCGCAAGCTGATCCGCATCGATGGCGGCTACCTGCTCGGCTTCGGACCGCGCACCGCCGATGCCATTCACGACCTCGCCGTCTCGCTCTATGGCGCGCAGGTCACGGACTGAGCGGGTAGATCATGGTCGATCAATCGATCGCCGGCCCGGTGAAGGTGATGGCGAATGCATCCGAAGGTGACCGCTCGGGCCGCGCCCGCATCGTCATCCTGCTGCTGTGCTTCGGGCTCGCGGCCGCCATATCTTTGTCGCTCACGTCGGGGGCATCGGATGCTTCGGCCATCAACATCCTCAGGGACTGGCTGCTTGGGGGCATTCCGAGCGATGCGGCGCTGAGCGCCCGCGACAGTCTGATCATTTACGACATCCGTTTGCCGCGCATCATCCTCGGCATGCTGGTCGGCGCGGCGCTCGCGGTCTCGGGCGCCCTCATGCAGGGGCTGTTCCGCAATCCGCTGGCCGATCCCGGCCTGATCGGCGTTTCCGCCGGCTCGAGCCTCGGCGCGGTGGCCATCATCGTGCTCGGCACCACGGTGCTGGCGCCGGTGACGACCTTGCTCGGCACGCTTGCGCTGCCGCTGGCGGCCTTCTTCGGTGGCCTTGCCTCTACCTTGGTGCTTTATCAGGTCGCGACGCGACGTGGCCAAACCTCCGTCGCCACCATGCTGCTCGCCGGCATCGCGCTAGCAGCCCTTGCCATGGCGCTGACAGGCATCCTCATCTTCATGGCCGACGATCGCCAGCTGCGGGACCTGACATTCTGGTCACTCGGATCGCTGGGCGGCGCGACCTGGGCAAAGATCGGTACCGCCGGGCCGATCATCATACTGGCGCTGGCGGCGATGCCTTTCCTGTCGCGCGGCCTCAACGCGCTGGCGCTGGGCGAAGCGACCGCCGGCCATCTCGGCATACCGGTGCAGTGGCTGAAATACACGGCGATCGTTGGTGTCTCGGCGGCGGTCGGCGCCTCCGTCGCGGTCAGTGGCGGCATCGGCTTCGTCGGCATCGTCGTGCCGCATCTGCTGCGCCTGCTGATCGGTCCGGACAATCGCTATCTGCTGCCGGCCTCGGCGCTGCTCGGCGCGTCGCTGCTGCTGTTGGCCGATGCCGTTGCGCGCACCGCCGTGGCGCCGGCCGAATTGCCGATCGGCATTGTCACCGCGATCGCGGGCGCGCCGTTCTTCCTGTGGATCCTGCTGCGCAAGCGCGGCGTGGTCGATCTCTAAGACCCGTGATCTGCAAGAGTTGGGACCTGTGAGGCTTTGATGATCGAGGCAAGGGATGTTTCCGTCGATATCGCCGGCAAGTGCATCGTCGACGGCGTCGATTTCGACGCGCGGCCTGGCGAAGTGGCGGCCATCGTGGGTCCCAACGGTTCGGGCAAGACGACCTTCCTGAAGGCTTTGTCGGGCGAGCTCGCCTATACCGGGCGCGTCGCGCTCAACGGCCGAAATCTTTCGTCGATGAAGCCGGCCGAGATGGCGGTGCATCGCGCGGTGCTGCCGCAGGCGACGGCGCTGTCCTTCCCCTTCACGGTGCGCGAGGTGGTCAAGCTTGGCCTTGTCGGCGGGCGCTCGGGCGCCTTGCCGGGCGAGGATGCGCGGCTGCCGGAGCGGGCGCTGGCGCGTGTCGACCTCGACGGTTTTGCCGGACGTTTCTATCAGGAGCTTTCGGGCGGCGAGCAGCAGCGCGTCCAGCTCGCGCGCGTGCTGTGTCAGGTCTGGGCGCCGGTGCTTGACGGCAAGCCGCGCTACCTGTTTCTCGACGAGCCGGTTTCCAGCCTCGACATCAAGCACCAGCTGATCATCATGAACATCGCCCGTGACTTCGCCAGAAGGGGCGGCGGGGTGGTCGCCATCCTGCACGACCTCAATCTGACGGCCATGTATGCCGATCGGATCTTCGTCATGCATCGTGGTCGGCTCGCGGCCACCGGTTCGCCACAGGATGTGCTGAGCGATGATCTGATCGAAAAAGTGTTCGATTGCCGGCTCAGGGTCGGCGTGCTGCCGGCCGGCAATGTGCCGTTCGTGTTGCCGCAATCAACGGTCTGTTAATATTCAGGTGAGGCCGGCCTGCCAATGGCGGTTTCCTGCGCTTCCGGTACTCACGTACCCGAAAGTACGCTCCGTTCCGGTTCTCGGAACCCGCCATTCTCGACTCGGCCTGACCTGAATCTCAACAGACCTACCCAGATGCAGGGAGACTTGCTCAGGCAGCCGGGGCGCGGCGCTCCAGCATGTCGATGCCGAGCAGGTTGCGCACATTCGGCCTTGCCGCCACCATATCGGCGATGGTGTAGCGGGCGAGCACCGCGAAGAAGGCGTTGAGGGCCTCGCGCAGCGCCGAATTCAGCGCGCAGCTGTCGACCAGCGGACATTCAGCGGCATCGTTCTCGAAGCATTCGGCCATGGCGAAGCTTTCCTCGGTCACCCGCACGACGTCGAAAAGGCTGATCGCCTCGGCGGCGCGGCCAAGCCGGACGCCGCCATTCCTGCCGCGCACCGTCTCGACCAATCCGTTCTCGACCAGCGGCTGCAGGATCTTGAACAGGAACAGTTCCGACACCGAATAGGCGGTCGCGATTTCGGGAATGCGGCTCAGCCGGTCATTGTTAGCGGCGCAATACATCAGGATCCGCATGGCATAATTGGTCTGGCGTGTAAGCCGCATTTTGTCCTCACTAGGCACCGGCGCGGCTGTGACCACGCCAGATTCCCAAACTTCGCCGGCGCCGCTCTGATCCGGAATTTCGGATTCGCCGCGCTGGCCTTGATCCGAATATGGCCTATACCTTGGAACAATTCCAGACTAGCCGGGCATCATAGATGAATATTCTCGTCAACTTTATGTGCGCGACACGGAAAGCCGCGGGGAAAACTGGCCGCCACGGGCATTCCGGCTGATGAAACCCTAGATAGGGCCGAGATCGACCCCGAGATCGGCATGAGGTCGACCAGACATCGACGAGGAGCAGTTCATCCATGTCACAATCGGCTCCGTCCCTGGCGCCTGTCCGTTTCGATGCCGACGCGGCCGTCAAGCTCTCGGCGTTGCGCCGCACCAAATTCATCGCCACGGCCGCGCTGGCGCTTTGCGTGCTGGTGTTTGCCTTGGCCAAGTCGTTCCAAATCACCTATCCGTGGCTGGGGTTCGTCGCCGCCTTCGCCGAGGCGGCGACCATTGGCGGCCTTGCCGACTGGTACGCGGTGGTGGCGCTGTTCAGGCGGCCGCTCGGGCTGCCGATCCCGCACACCGCCATCATCCCGGAAAACCAGAATCGCATCGCCGACAATCTCGGCCGCTTCATCGAGGCCAATTTCCTGGCGCCGGAGCCGGTGCGGGAAAAACTCGCCGAGGTCGATTTTGCGGCACTCGTCGCCGACTGGCTGACCGATGCCGAACGGGCCGCCGGCCTGTCGCGTTTCGTCGTCCGGCTGGTGCCGCAGACGCTTGCAGCGGTCGAGCAATCCGGCCTGCGCGGCTTCGTCACCAGCCGCATGCTCGAGCAGATCGAAAAAGTGCCGCTGGCGCCGCTGGCAGCGGAACTGTTGTCGGCGCTGACCGACGACCGCCGTCATCAAAAGCTGTTCGACGAGTTCATCAAGGTGGTCGGCCGCTTCCTCAACGACGAACAGGCGCTGGCGACGATGCGCGAGAAGATCCGCGAGGAATTGCCGTCGCTGTTCAACCTGTTCCGCGCCGACGCGTATCTCCTGAAGAAGATCGTCGCCTCGGCGGGCTCCTTGCTCGACGAGGTGCGCGCCGATCCCGACCATCCGATGCGCGCTGAGTTCGACCGTTTCGCGCAGGGCTTCGTCGAGCGGCTACGGACATCCAAGCAATACGCAAAGCGTGCCGAGAAGATGAAGCATGATTTCCTCGCCCGCCCCGAAGTCAGGGCGCTGGCCGGGGACATGTGGCAGAGCCTCAGCCTGTTCATCGAGCAGGACGCCAAGGCGCCGAATTCGGTGATCCGCGCGCATCTCGCCAACATGTTCGTCGAGGTCGGTCGCCATCTCGCCGGCGATCCACAGATCCGGGCCGATATGAACCAGGGGTTCGTCGTGGCGCTGGCCTCCTTCGTCGAGAGCCAGAAGAACGGCGTGTCGAAATTCATCGCCGACCAGGTCAAGCGCTGGGACCTGGCGCAACTGACGCGGCTGATCGAGATGAACATCGGCCGGGATCTGCAATATATCCGCTTCAACGGCATGATCATCGGTGGGCTGGCGGGTATCGTGCTCTATACGATCGAGCTACTGCTCCCGGCCAATTGATGCGCATCGGGTCGCCAGGCCTGTGTTCGAAATGGACACACGGCAGCCGAGTGCTATGCTCCCGCCGAGGGCGCCCGCATTTGCGGCAAAGGGGAGGGAGACAGCATGGCCAAGCAACCGGAATCCGATTCCTTCATGGACATGTTCGGCAGGTTTGGCCGCGACCTGAAGGTGCCCAATGTCGATGTCGAGGCGATCCTTGCCCATCACCGCAAGAACCTCGAAGCCTTGGAGAAATCGGCGCGAGCCAGCGCCGACGGCGCGACCTCGCTTTTGTCGAGGCAGCGTGAAATGCTGCAGGACACGCTGCGCGAAATGGCCGATATGGCGCAGAGCTACCGGGCGCCAGGCAACCCGCAGGAACTGATGGCCAAGCAGACCGAATTCGCCAGGAAATCGTTCGAGGCTGCGCTCAAGAATGCCGGTGAAGTGGCTGAACTGGCTCGTAAATCCGGCACCGAATCGATCGAAATCCTGCGTGCGCGCATCAAGGAGGCGATGGAGGAAATCCGCGCCGGCTACGGGCAGAGATAGGCTTGCTCGGCCCGTCGTTTCGTCTTCGGCGGCACATGTCGGTTTGCAATTTCGCGACCTTGCGCATAGTTGCATCCGCGCCACGTTATAAGCGCCCGGCGACCCCTGGAGGCCCGAAAATCCGAATTCGGCCTGCCATTGCATGGCAAGGCATGGCACGATTCAGCCGGAATTCGGCGGAACGGATTCGTGCAAGGCGAATTGACAGGGGCCATCCGTTCGTGGTCCGGAGGCACGGCAAGCGATCGGGAAAGCAGGAATGAACGAAGTACGGCCTAAAACGCCGCCGACCTATGAGCAGTTGAGAAGGATGTCCGGGCAGGAACTCGGCGTCTCGGAATGGACCACGGTCGATCAGGACCGTATCAACCAGTTCGCCGAATGCACCGGCGACCACCAATGGATCCATGTCGACCCTGAACGCGCGCGGCGGCAAAGCCCGTTCCGCACGACGATCGCGCATGGCTATCTGACGTTGTCGATCATCGGCGCCTTGGCGCTCGGCATGGGCATCGTGCCGGAAAACACCCAGGCCGCCTTCAATTATGGCTTCGACAAGGTGCGTTTCCTGGCGCCGGTCAGGGTCGGCGCCCGCATCAGGCTGCGTACCGTCCTGCTTTCCATGGAAGACAGGGGGCCTGGCCAGTATCTGATGAAGGCAGCCAACACGGTCGAGATCGAAGGCGAGGAAAAGCCGGCGCTGACGGCGGAAACGCTGGTCATGCTTTATGAGCGCCGCAAACGGGCAGGGGCCTGAGGGTATGTCGATATTCAGGTGAGGCCGGCCTGCAAACACTGGCTTCCTGCGCTTCCGGTGCTCACGTACTTCAGTACGCTCCGCTCCGGTTCTCGGAACCCGCCATTTTCGACTCGGCCTGACCTGAATCTCGACACACCCCGAAGGGCTCGCATCAAGATTATTTTAAGGCGGACGTGCCAGGTATCCGGCCGGCAAAATGGGCCGAAAGAACTGCTAGGATCAGCGCAGCCAGCACCATACAGGTTGCCGCTTCGAAAGTGGTCTGCATTCCCTGCGCGGCCGCGGCCGGCGACAGGATCGTCGTGTCCGCAGCGCCTTGCCCCGTAGCGATGGCAAACACCGCGCCCATCAGGGACGCGCCGGTAACGAGGCCGAGATTGCGCGACAAATTGAGCAGGCCTGATATGACGCCGCGTTCGCCGGCGCCGACACCGATCATGACGGCCGCATTGTTGGAAGTCTGGAACAGGGCGTAGCCGAAGCAGGTAACGGTGATCGGAACGACATAGCCGGCAATGCCGAGTTTCGTCATCGCGAGCGATAGCAGGAATGTACCCGTGGCGAGGCTGGTGAGGCCAGCGACCATCATCCTGGGGGCTCCGAAGCGATCGGAGAGCCGCCCGGCCAGCAGCGCCGACAGGGCCGACACAAGCGGCCCGGTCGAAAGCACCACGCCGGCCATCGCGGCATCGAGTCCCAACCCTCGCGACAGATAGAACGGCGCGACGACCAGGGTTGCCATCATCACCGTAGCGACGACGAGGCTCATGACCAGGCTGGCACTAAGTCGCGGATCTCGGAAACTGGCGAGCTGGACCAGTGGGTTCTTTGCCCGCTTCTGGACGACTGCGAACAGACCGATGCCGAGAGCGGTAGCGGCCAGCAGGCCGATGTTGAGCGCACCAAAACTGCCCCGGCCAAGCGTCATGGCCAAGGCATAGGCGGCCAGCGTCAGGGCCAACAGGACAGTACCCGTCGCGTCGAACTTGCCTTGAGCGGCCTGCGCGTTCTTGTTGCCGGCAGGCAAGGCGCGCCAGGCGAGGGCGAAGGTCAGAAAGCCCAGCGGGACATTGACCAGGAAGATCGCGCGCCAACCGAGGCCGGCGATCAGCAGGCCGCCGAGCGAGGGGCCGAGCGTCGTGCCGATCGCCGACATGGCGCCGAGCAGGCCCATGGCGCTGCCGGTCCGTTCCTTGCCCACCGTCTCAGCAACAAAGGCCAGCGTCAGAGCCATCATCAGTGCCGCGCCCAGCCCCTGCACGGCTCGCGCCGCAATCAGCAGCCAGAGCGTCGGCGCCACGCCGCAGAGCACCGATGCCGATGTGAACAGCGCGATACCGCCAAGCAGCAGCGGCCGGCGACCGAACATGTCGGCCAGCCGCCCGGCGCTGACGATCAGCGTGGTGATGGCGAGCAGATAGGCCAGAACCACCCATTGCACGGCCTGGAACGATGCTCCGAACGTCTGCATCAGCGCAGGTAGCCCGACGCTTGCAATGCTTGTTCCGAGCGACGACAGCAGTGTGGCGAGCGACAGGCTTGCCAGCGCCCAGCCGACCGATTGCTTCTGTTGCGGGGCTGATATCCCGTCCCGATTTTGCACGGCGACTGCCATGATGATCTCCTTTTCGTTCGCTCCGAAAACGGAGCCAATGGAGATCTAGTCTTGCCGTTGATATGGCGGAAGGCGCAGCATTTGCATCATGTCAGTGCATGAGACGCCACATCATGCTACGATCCGCGGATGACAACACCCGATCTCAATCTGCTCTTTGCACTCGACGCGCTGCTGGCGGAAGGCAGCGTGGCCGGCGCCGCGCGCCGCCTGCGGCTCAGCCCCTCGGCGATGAGCCGGACGCTGGCGCGGCTGCGCGAGGCAACGGGCGATCCTTTGCTGGTCCGTGCCGGCCGCGGCCTGGTGGCGACGCCGCGCGCGGAGGAGTTGCGGCTGCAGGTCGCCCCTGTCGTCCAGGACGCGGAGGCGCTGCTGCGCCCCGCCGAATTGCTTGATCCCTCAAGCCTGGACAGGGTGTTCACGCTGCGCACCAATGAAGGCTTTGTCGAGGAGTTCGGGCCTCGCCTCGTCGCCCGCGTCGGGGCCGATGCGCCAGGAGTGCGGCTGCGTTTCGCGCCGAAGTCCGACAAGGATGTGATGTCGCTGCGCGACGCGGCGATCGACCTGGAAATCGGCGTTGCCGGTGAAACCGGACCCGAAGTGCGCATCCAGGCGCTGTTTCGCGACCGTTTCATCGGCGCTGTCCGATCGGGTCATCCCTTGAGCAAAGGCACGGTGACGCCCGAGCGCTACGCGGCGGGCCGGCACATCAGTGTTTCGCGGCGTGGCCGCGAGAAAGGGCCGATCGATGAGGCTTTGGGCGCGCTTGGCTTGCAACGGACGGTCGTGTGCATGGTGTCGGGTTTCTCGGCCGCGCTCGCCATGGTGCGCGCCTCGGAGCTGATCGCCAGCGTGCCCGAGCGGCACACGGCCGGCGCGCGCGCCGGCATGCACAGTTTTCCGCTGCCGGTCACGACGGTGGAGGTCACCATCTCGATGCTCTGGCATCCGCGCCTCGATGCCGACCCGGCGCAACGCTGGTTGCGCGACTGCGTACGGGAGATCTGTACAAGTCGCTGAGATCAGCGCGCCATCGCCGCCTCGAGCACCTTGAAAATCCGCTGGTCTTCGCACTGGGCGACGTTGAAGCGCAGGAAGCGACTGGCCGTCTGAGACAGGCTGAACGCGTTGCCGGGCGCCAGCACGACGTTGTCGGTCAGCGCCCGGCGGGCGACTTCGGCCGCGTCCACGCCATCGGGCAGGCCGCACCACAGGAACAGGCCGGCCGGCTGGTCGATCCAGGGCGTGATGCCGATCGCCTTCAGCCGGGCGCCGGTCTCGGCCATGCCGCGCGCCAGCTTCGTGCGCAGCAGATCCATGTGCTTGCGGTAGCTGCCATCCTTCAGCAGGGTCAGCACCAGTTCGGCCGCCAGCCGTCCGCCGCCGAAGGTCGTGGCGATCTTGAGGTCGGTCAAGCCCTCGATCCAGTCGCGCGGCGCGGCGATGAAGCCGCAGCGCACAGATGCCGACAGCGTCTTGGAGAAACTGCCGATCTGGACGACGCGGCTCAGGCCATCGAAGGCAGCCAGCCTCGGGGCAGGGGCGTGTTCGAAATCGGCGAAGATGTCGTCCTCGACGATGGTCAGGTCCGACTGGTCGGCGAGCTTGAGCAAACGATGCGCGGTCACCGGCGACAGGATCGCGCCGGTCGGGTTGTGGATGGCGGAGTTGGTGATGTAGAGGCGCGGCCGGTGCTCGGCGAGCGCCTGCGCGAACAGTTCAATATCCGGCCCCGAGGGCGTGTAGGGAACGCCGACCACCTTGGCGCGGTGGGCGCGCAGCAAAGCGTGGAAATTGAAATAGCAGGGATCGTCGACCAGCACCGTGTCGCCGGGTTCGATCAGGAACCGGCATAGGAGGTCGATGGCCTGCGTGCCCGATTCCGTCAACATGATCTGTTCAGGCGAAACTTCGATGCCATGCCCGGCCAAGCGCCGCGCCAAGAGTTGCCGCAGCGGCGGCAGGCCAAGCGGCGTGCCGTAATCGGCGAGCGCGACATCGTCGGCGCGTGCTGCCGTGCGCAGTGCCCGACGCAGCCCGGCCTGCGGCATCCAGGAGGCCGGCAGCCAGCCGCAGCCGGGTTTCAGCACCTCGTCGCCGGCGTCCAGCGACTGGCGCGAAACCCAGAGCGGATCGACGGCGCGGTCGAGCCGGGGACCGATCTCGGCCAGGGACAGCGGCGCCAGCGAGCCGGCGGCATAGAAACCCGAGCCCGGCCGGGAGCGGATCGTGCCTTCGGCGGCGAGCCGCTCATAGGCTTCGACCACGGTGGATTTCGACACCTGCATGGATTGGGCGAAGGCGCGGATCGACGGCAGCCGGGCTCCCGGTGTCAGGCTGCGCGCGACGATCCGCTGGCGGATGGTCGCCATGACGCTTTCGACCAGGGTAGGGGCGCTCAGGGTTCGCGCGTCATCAGTTTCCAAGGCGAGGTCGGCCATCTGTACTGCTCAATATGCCATTACAGTTTCGTATAATTGTACCGCATTGTCTCTGGCTGCACCATCGCATCTGCCCGATAGAGGGCGAAAGCAATGGAGCCTGGAATGGACAAGACCGCGAGCGGCTGGGTGAACGGATTTATCGGTGTGCTGATCTTCTCAGGTTCGCTGCCGGCCACGCGCGTGGCGGTGATGGATTTCGACCCGACCTTCGTGACGTCGGCACGGGCCGCGATTGCCGGGCTGCTTGGCCTGGCGATGCTGCTGCTGTTCCGGGAGAAACGTCCGGAGCGTGGCGATCTGGTGTCACTAGTGATCGTGGCACTGGGCGTGGTCGTTGGCTTTCCCCTGCTGACCGCTTTGGCGCTCAGGCACATCACCTCGGCCCATTCGATCATCTTCATCGGCCTGCTGCCGCTGGCGACCGCGATCTTCGGCGTGCTGCGCGGCGGCGACCGCCCAAGGCCGGCGTTCTGGCTGTTCTCGTGCATCGGCAGCGCACTGGTCGCCGGTTTTGCGCTGACGCAGGGCGTAACAGCGTCGCCGGTCGGCGACGGCCTGATGCTCGCCGCCGTCGTCGTCTGCGGCCTGGGCTATGCCGAGGGCGCCGCGCTGTCGCGCAGGCTCGGCGGCTGGCAAGTGATCTGCTGGGCGCTGACCCTGTCGCTGCCGGTCATGCTGGTGCTGAGCTTCGCGACCCTGCCGCCATCCTTTGCCGGCATCGGCTCCCACGCCTGGATCGGGCTCGCCTATGTCTCGCTGTTCAGCATGCTGATCGGCTTCGTCTTCTGGTATCGCGGCCTGGCGCAAGGCGGCATTGCCGCGGTGGGGCAACTGCAGTTGCTGCAGCCCTTCTTCGGCCTGGCGCTCGCGGCGAGCCTGCTACACGAACAGGTCAGCCCGCTGATGGTGGTCGTCACGTTGGGCGTGGTGGCCTGCGTGTTCGGCGCGAAGAAGTTTGCGCGGTAGTTCGCAAGGCGCCCCCCGGGTGCCTAGAACTTCGTCACCACCCCAATGCCAATCCCCTCGAAGCCACCCATCGCCATCAACGCCGCGGGCGCCTCGTCGAGGCTGATCCTCTTGCCGACCAGCAGTTCGGGCTTGAGCTTGCCATGGCGGATCATGTCCATCATCGCCTGGTAGCGGTAGGCCTGCATGCCGTGGCTGCCGAGGATTTCGAGCTCGAAGGCAATGATCTTGTCCATCGGCACTTGCGGGCGGGCGTGCTCGCCCAGCATCAGGCCGACCTGCACATGGCGGCCGCGCCGGCGCAGATTGGCGATCGAGTTGAACGAAGTAGTGGGGTGGCCGAGCGCGTCCATCGACATATGGGCGCCGCCATTGGTGATCTGCTTGACCGCCTTGACCACATTCGGCGTCGTTGACGCATTGATGGTCGCGACGGCGCCGATCTTTCTGGCGAACTCCAGCTTCTCGTCGGTGAGGTCGATGGCAATCACGTTGGCGCCCATCGAACTGGCGATCATGATCGCCGACAGGCCGACGCCGCCGCAGCCATGCACCGCCACCCATTCGCCAGGCTTGACCCGCCCCTGGTCGACGATCGCGCGGAACGAGGTGACGAAACGGCAGCCGAGGCTGGCGGCGGTGGCGTATTCCATCTCGTCGGGCAGGCGCACCAGATTGGTGTCGGCATGTTCGATGCCGACATATTCGGCGAACGAGCCCCAGCCGGTGAAGCCGGGCTGCGTCTGGTGCTCGCAGACCTGATGGTTGCCCGAGCTGCATTCGAAGCAGCGGCCGCAGCCGACGGCAAACGGCACCGTCACGCGGTCGCCGGCCTTCCAGCGGCTGACCTGCTTGCCGGCGGCGACGACGACGCCCGCCAGTTCATGCCCAGGCACGTGCGGCAGCGTGATGCCGTCATCATGGCCCATCCAGCCATGCCAGTCGCTGCGGCACAGCCCTGTCGCCTCGACCTTTATGACGACGCCATCGGCGGCTGGCTTCGGATCGGGGACGGTCTGGATCGTCGGCGCTTCGCCGAATTTCTCGAAGACGACGGCTTTCATCGGTCACTCCACCCTGCGCGATAGATCGGTTCTTTGTTTTATGGAAACAAAGAACCGATCTATCTCATTGTTTTGGCGCAATCCCGGACGGAAAACCGCATCACACTTTCCTGGAATTGCTCTGGGGAAACGATAGCCGATTCCCTGTCCGGTCAAGCGGAAATCGATTCCGCTACGCATATTGGCCGGTCGGCTGACGCTGACGCGTCGGCGGCCTTATTCGGCATCGATCTGGTTTTGCGGCGCGGCCTTCTGGAAGGCCGGCAGCGCCATGCAGGCGGCGTTGATGCGGGTGATCGTCGGGTAGGGCGTCAGACCGACGCCGAAACGAGCGTTGCTGGTGATTTGTGCCGCCAGGCAGATATCGGCGAGACCCGGCGCCTCGCCATGGCAGAATGTTCCAGTCTCAGGCGACGAAGCCAGAATCTTTTCAAGCGGCTGAAAGCCTTCGTTCACCCAGTGGCGGAACCAGTTGGTGATGTCCTGGTCGCCGGCGCCGAACAAGGTGCGCAGCGAGGTTAACACGCGCAGATTGTTCACCGGGTGGATGTCGCAGGCGATCATCTGCGCCAGCATTCTCACGCGCGCCCGGCCAAGCGCATCCTTCGGCAGCAGCGGCGGCGCGGGCTGGATCTCGTCGAGATATTCGATGATCGCCAGCGACTGCGTCAAAAGCGTGCCGTCGTCGAGCACCAATGCCGGCACCAGCCCCTGCGGATTGACTGCGAGATAGGCCGGTTCCAGATGCTCGCCATGGCGAAGATGATGCGGGACATAGTCATAGGTCAGCCCCTTCATTTCCAGCGCGATCCGCACCCGGTAGGAGGTGGAGGAACGATAGTAATTGTGCAGGACGATGTCGCTCATGGCTATGTCGTTCATGACTTTGGCTGGCCAATGGTCACTTCGATCGTGCCGATGCCGTCGACGCCGCCGGTCATCGTCTCACCCGGCTTGACCGCGCCGACACCGGCCGGCGTGCCGGTGAAGATCAGGTCGCCGGCCTGCAATTCTACGCCCTCGCTGCAGATCGAGACAATGTCTGCTATCGGCCAGATCAGCTCGGCGAGATCGGCGTCCTGCCGGGCCCTGCCGTCGACGGCGAGCCAGATGCGCCCCTTCGTCGGGTGCCCGGATTTCTGCGCGGGTACCAGGGGGCCGCATGGGGCGGAACGATCGAACGCCTTAGCCCAATCCCAGGGCCGCGCCGCCTTCTTGGCCTCGTCCTGGAGATCGCGGCGGGTGAGGTCGATGCCGACGGCGTAACCCCAGACATGGTCCAGCACCTTGCCGCGGGGAATGCGGAAACCGGCTTTGCCGATCGCGGCGACCAGTTCGATTTTATGGTGCAGATTGGCCGTCAGCGGCGGATAGGGGATCACGGTACCGGTATCGACCACCGTGTCGGCCGGCTTGGTGAAGAAGAAGGGCGGATCGCGCTCGTCATTGCCGAATTCGCGCGCATGCGCCGCATAGTTGCGGCCGACGCAGAAGATGCGTCGCACGGCAAAGCGCTCGACCGACCCGCTGATGGCGACGGAAGGCGTTGGCGGCGCGGGAAGGACGAAGGCGGTCATGGCAGTCTCTGCGTCGGGTATCAGGATGATGGCGGTACCTTCGGCCGATTTCGGGGGCCGGGCAAGGCGTCGCTTTTCATAAAACACGGGCTTTGCCGGGGCTGTATGAGCAATTCAGGGTTCCCATCACTTTTGCAGCGGCCTGTCGACTGCGATAGACTATTTGCTAATAATCCGGCCATGGTCGCGGGGCTATGGTGTGGCCGATAAACCGGAACGAGCCACATGACAGTACCCAGCGATCGCGCCCGGTTCCTGATCATCGACGACCATCCGCTATTTCGCGAGGCGCTGCACAGCGCCGTTCAGATGGCCTATCCCGAAGTCGATACGGTCGAGGCGCGCTCGATCGCCGAGGCGCTCGATCTGCTGGCCGACGCCAAGCCTTTCGACCTTGCGCTGTTAGATCTCTCAATGCCCGACGTGCACGGCTTCGACGGGCTGCTGCAGCTCCGGACCCGCTATCCGCGGCTGCCGGTGGTGATCGTTTCGGGATATGAGGAGCCGCGGATCATTTCCGAGGCGCTGTCCTATGGTGCCGCCGGCTTCATCCCGAAATCGGCGCGCAAGAGCGATCTCGCCGCCGCCATCCGCTCGGTGATGGACGGCGCGATCTATGTGCCGGAAACCTATGAAGGCCAGCCGGCCGACGCCGACAGCATCGACCGCGCCGACATGGTCCAGCGCCTGTCCAAGCTGACGCCGCAGCAGCTGCGCGTGCTGCAAATGCTGCGCCAGGGCCTGCTCAACAAGCAGATCGCCTATGAGCTGCAGGTCGGCGAGACCACGGTGAAGGCGCATGTCTCGGAGATCCTGCGCAAGCTCAACGTCTACAGCCGCACCCAAGCGGTGATCGAGGTTTCGAAGCTGGACAATGCGGAGTTGTTCAGGGATCAGGCTGGGTTTTGAGCTGCCGGCGCCGATACTCCTGCAAACGAAGCAGCAACATGCTGCGATCCGGTGAGAACAATGTCTCAATGGCATTTGATTTGCTTGTACCTATCCGAATGATATAGACGAAATGATTTCTCTCGTTTCGCCTAGTTCTTCATCGATGAGGTCGTATTCGTCGCCCTCGGCAAGGTAGGTCACGAATGCAAAATCGTTTCCATTGGACAAATACCATGCCGACAAGGTTTGATCTGCAGTCCGTGACGAAACGCCAACGCACATTACGTCGCCAAATTCTGTCGCAAAAATCCGCTCGACATCTATAAAATTGTTTCGACAAAACTCTGTCACAAATGACCTGAGAACATCGAAATTCGCATTTGGCTTTTCCCCACTACGATATTTCGCAATAGAGAATTGGAGTGCGCCGCCTGCATCTGATGCCTTTGCCAACGTAGGGGGTGACCCCCGAGGAAGGTCGTCAGTTATGTCTTCCCATCCAACGGGCGCGTCGAAGGTGATGCCATGGAATTGAACTATCATTGGATTTACAGGATCTCTCAGTCCAGCATGGTGAACGCACTGCGTGGTTCACGGCACCGCATCCGCGCGCATTAGCGTGACCCGCCTTATCCGATCTGCTGATACTCAACATGTATTGAATGACGCGCCTCATCAAATCGGTCCCAAGGGCCGAATTCACCCAAGGATCTCGCCGTGCGGCGCCGTTTCTTGAGGGTGCGCCAAAGCTACTCAGCACATCGTTGCGCCTGAATGAAAAGGGAATGTCCAAGAAATCTCGATCTAAATTTTCGGCCTCTATGAATATGGTGTCTATTGTTTCGTCATCGTAGCAGATGAAGGAAAATTTGTCGCGCGCGGAGACGTAATGTATGCGGATTTCCGGTCAGGATCACCAGTCCGCTTGAACTTCCAGGACTCAAACGGCGGTGACGTCAAAAGAGATGACGCCGGCTTTCCCAGGTAATCAAGCAACGCATGAGCCATTCTAAGCCAGCAAATGCGCCAGCAGCGCCCGTAGTTGTGCCGGCTTCAGTGGTTTGCGCATCAGTTCGATGCCGCCGGCGCGCGCGGCCTTGGCGACGGCTTCGGAACTGTCGGCGGTGACGATCAGCGCCGGGACGGCGCGGCCGAGATAGTCGCGGACTTCCGATATGGTGGCGGTGCCGAGATCGCCGCCGTCGAGATGCTGGTCGGCAATGATGATGTCGGGCACCCAGTCGGTGTCGCCGAGCAGGTCAAGCGCGTCGTCGGTCGAGGTCGCGGCACGCACCAGGCACTGCCAGCGCTCGAGCAGGAAGGTCATGGCCTCCAGCACCTCCGCGTCGTTCTCGACCAGCAGCACCTTGGTGCCGAACAGGCCGTAGCCGCGCGACCGCTCCAGGCTGGTGGCGCTGGCGATGGCGTCGGCGGGGGCGCCGATGCCGACGGGGACATCGATATGGAAGATCGTGCCGCGCCCGACCTTCGAGGAGAAGGTCACGGGGTGGCCGAGGGCGCCGGCCATGCGGCGCACGATGGCAAGCCCGAGCCCAAGGCCGCCGCCGTCGAGCCCGGCATTGGCGGGCAAGGTGCCGCGATGGAATTCCTCGAACACCGCCTCGCGCTGGTCCTCGGGAATGCCGCAGCCGGTGTCGGCGACATCGATGCGGATCGTGTCGCCGCGATGCCTGGTGCCGACGAGCACGCCACCCGAGCGGGTATAGCCCAGCGCGTTGGAGAGGATGTTCTGCAGGATGCGGCGCAGCAGCGTGCGGTCGGAGCGGACCACGGCGTTGACGGGCCGGAATTTCAGCGACAGCCGCTTCATTTCGGCGACCGGCTGGAAATCCGATCGCAGCGACGAGAACAGCGCCTCCAGGCTGACGTCGCCGATGTCGGGGTGCACCACACCGGCATCGAGCTTAGAAATGTCGAGCAGGGTGCGCAGCAGGTCCTCCATTGTTTCCAGCGAGCGCTCGACCTGCCGCACCAGCTTCCTGCCTTCGTCGCTGGTCTGCACCTCTGCGAGCGCCGAGACGGACAGGTGTGCCGCGTTTAGCGGCTGCAGCACGTCATGGCTGGCGGCGGCGAGGAACCTCGTCTTGGACAGGTTCGCGAACTCGGCGTTCTCCTTGGCGGCGCTGAGGTCGATGTTGGACTGCTCCAGCCGCCGCAAGGTGGAGTGCAACTCCTCGGTGCGCGTGCGCACCCGGTTCTCGAGCGAGATGGCGGTCTGGAACAGCGAGAAGGCATTGCCTTGCTGGTCCATCGAGCGCTCGACGCGGTCGACCAGTGCGGCGTTGATCTTCTTCAGTTTTTCGAGATCGTTTATGTCCCTGAGCGGCATCGTGTGGCGCCGCCTTATTCCGCCGCTTGCCGTTCGCCGAAGGCGATGCCGGTGAAAGTCTGGTTGAGGTGCATCGACCGGTACTGCTCGCCATAGGTGCCGAAGCCGACGACATTGTTGACCCGGTAGAGTTCAGAAATGTCACGAAAGACCTGGCGGTTGCGCGCATCGAGGCGACGCAGCACGCAGTCGAAGCCGAGGATCAGGTCGATGCCGCCCAGCCTCTCCTCGACCTCGCGCAGGGCCGCGCGTGTCGATTCCACCATGTCTTTTGGCTGGGCGATCGACAGCACGACGCCATCGTCGATGGCGCAGAAGAACGACAGCGAGCCGTCCGCGTGCATCCTCTGGATCGAGCGACAGTAATACTCGCCGCCCACCTTCACCACCACCGGATGCGACGCGAAACTGAGCGGCGTCAGGGTCTGCGGGACGATGCCGACGGAAGCGGCATATTCTTCCGCCGCATTGGTGGCGTTGAACTCGCGCACGATGCGGTGATCTGCATCTGACGCCGTGACCACCAGCTTTTCGTCAGTCGGAACGAAATTGTCGGTCTTGAAGACGTGGAACGGAATTTCCGTGGCGATCAGCACGATGATGGCGCTGTCCGAGGTGACCCTGCCATTCGAGATCAGCCGCGTCGTCTCGAATTTCAGATCGTCGCCGGCCGAGCCGCCGAGCAGCGGTATGTCGTCAAGGCCCCAGTGGATGGCCGAACTGACCGCTTCCTCGGCATAGGACAGCCCGTCGATGAAGCAGAGCGCGAAGGTGTTTCTGGTCCGCTCGCCGCCCACCCTGACGCGCAGCTCGCGCCGCAGGGCCTCGACCTCGCCGGTGATCCTGTCCATGCCCGACGAGGATAAATTGTCGACCATCGCGCAGACCGCGGTGAACGACGCCGAGGGAAGCAGCATCGCCAGCATGTGGCCTTCCTCGAGCCCCTGCGGCGTGATCTCGCCGGCGGTGGAGCAGCCGGCATGGTGGAGCCCCGGCGCGTGCGCCGCGAGCGCCCGCGACAGGGCGCCGGCGTCGACAAGGCTCTGGGAAAAAAACAGCAGCGCAAAGCCGGCGTCGATTGCCGCGGCCTCGCTGGCCACCGCGCGAGCGAAAGCATCCGGGTCGGGCTCGTCCGTGGTCAGCGCCGACAAGCCGCATGCGTAGCGCGTCCGTGAACTGGTCAGCGGCGTTCTCCCGCATTTCCTCCGACGCTGTCTTATACGCGGCTGTTTTTACAGGCTTCTGGCGCGCAGGCGTCGAAGGATATTGTTGCTTCCAATCGGCGTTTTGGCAATGGGGCGAGGGGAATGCACCTTCAGCCTTGGCCATGACCGAAAGTACAATGATCCACCTTTTCCGTCGCGCTGTTTTTTGTGCGTTGTGCGGTGTACGAATAACGCATGGCCGAAGTGCCAGCGGCGCGTCGGCAGCGTGATGACCAAGGTTGATACCCAGGGAGGATTCATGTCGGACGTTTCGTTGATGGTGAACGGCAGGCGGGTCAGCGGGGCCGCCGAGGACCGAACGCTGCTGGTTCATTTCCTGCGCGAGAATCTCGGCCTGACCGGCACGCATGTCGGCTGCGACACCTCGCAATGCGGGGCCTGCGTCGTCCATGTCGACGGCAAGGCGGTGAAGTCCTGTACCATGCTCGCGGTGCAGGCGTCCGGCTCGAGCGTTGTGACGATCGAAGGTCTCGCCAACGGCGCCGACCTGCATCCCGTGCAGGCCGCCTTCAAGGAACATCACGGCCTGCAATGCGGCTTCTGCACGCCAGGCATGATCATGACGGCAACCGACATGATCAACCGCCATCCCGAAGGCCTCGACGAAGCGACGGTGCGGACCGAACTGGAAGGCAACATCTGCCGCTGCACCGGCTACCACAACATCGTCAAGGCGATCCTCGCCGCATCGAAGACGATGGCCAAAGGGGCCAAGGGCAAGGCGAAACAAGCTGCGTAGGCAGTAGGCAGTAGGGAGTAGGGAGTAGTGAGTAGGGCAAAACGGCGATACGGAACCGCGAGCCCTTCCCCCACTGCCTAACTCCTACTGCCTATTCCCTTAGAATCGGGAGGAATTTCGGATGGGCATTGAAGGTGTTGGCGCTCGGGTCGCGCGCAAGGAAGACAAAAGATTCATCACCGGCGCCGGCCGCTATGTCGACGACATGGTGGTTCCCGGCATGAAGCATGCCGCCTTCGTGCGCAGCCCGCACGCGCACGCGCAGATCAAGAAGATCGACGTCAAACGAGCGCAAGCCATGCCCGGCGTCATCGGCGTGCTGACCGGCAAGGAGCTCAAGGCCGACGGCATCGGCAACCTCATCTGCGGCTGGATGATCCATTCCAAGGACGGTTCGCCGATGAAGATGGGCGCCTGGTCGCCGCTGGCCGTCGACAAGGTCCGCTATGTCGGTGACGCCGTCGTCATCGTCGTGGCCGAGACCAAGGGGCAGGCCCGCGACGCGGCCGAGGCGGTCGAGATCACATACAAGGAATTGAAGGCCGTCGTCGAAGCCACCAAGGCGCTCGAAAAGGGCGCGCCGCAGATCCACGCCGAAGCCGAGAACAACCTGATCTTCGACTGGGAGATCGGCGATGCCAAGGCCACCGACGCGGCGATCAAGGCAGCGGCGCATGTCACCCGCATGAAGATCGTCAACAACCGGCTGGTGCCGAATGCCATGGAGCCGCGCGCGGCTCTCGGCCACTACGACAAGGCCGAGGACCATTACACCTGCTGGACGACCTCGCAGAACCCGCATGTCGCGCGGCTGGTGATGAGCGCCTTCTACAATGTCGCGCCGGAAAACAAGCTGCGCGTCATCGCGCCGGATGTCGGCGGCGGCTTCGGCTCCAAGATCTACATCTACCCCGAAGAGATCGTCTGCCTGTGGGCTTCCAAGAAAACCGGCGTGCCGGTCAAATGGGTCGCCGACCGCACCGAAAGTTTTCTCTCCGACGCGCATGGCCGCGATCATGTCTCGACGGTGGAAATGGCTTTCGACAAACAAAACCGGATAACCGGTCTGAAAGTCGACACGATCGCCAATCTCGGCGCCTACATGTCGCTGTTCTCGTCCTGCGTGCCGACCTATCTCTACGCGACACTGTTGTCGGGCCAGTACGACATTGCGGCCATCCACGCCAATGTGCGCACGGTCTACACCAACACGGCTCCTGTCGATGCCTATCGCGGGGCAGGGCGGCCGGAAGCCACCTATCTCCTGGAACGCACGATGGAAGCGGCGGCGCGTGAGCTTGGCGTGTCGCCTGCCGAATTGCGGCGCAAGAACTTCATCACCTCCTTCCCGCACCAGACACCGGTGATCATGAACTATGACGCCGGTGACTATGGCGCCTCGCTCGATGCGGCCATGAACGCTTCGGACTATGCCGGCTTTGCCAAGCGCAAGGCGGCGGCGGCCAAGAAAGGCTTGCTGCGCGGCATCGGCATGAGCTGTTACATCGAGGCCTGCGGCATCGCGCCGTCGGCGGCGGTCGGCTCGCTCGGCGCCGGCGTTGGCCTCTGGGAATCGGCCGAAGTGCGGGTCAATGCCGTGGGCACGATCGAGGTGCTGACCGGTTCGCACAGCCATGGCCAGGGCCACGAGACGACCTTCGCGCAACTGGTCAACCAGCGTTTTGGCGTGCCGATCGATTCGGTTTCGATCGTCCATGGCGACACCGACAAGGTGCAGATGGGCATGGGCACTTACGGTTCGCGCTCGGGCGCGGTCGGCATGTCGGCGATATCAAAGGCACTCGACAAGGTCGAGGCCAAGGCCAAGAAGATCGCCGCCCACCTGCTCGAAGCCGACGAGGGTGACATCGTCATCGAGAACGGTGCGCTGAAGGTTGCCGGTACCGACAAGAACGTGCCTTGGTTCCAGGTGGCGCTGGCCGCCTATACCGCCCACAATCTGCCGGCAGGGATGGAGCCTGGATTGAAGGAAACAGCCTTCTACGATCCGTCGAACTTCACCTTTCCGGCGGGCTGCTATATCTGCGAGGTCGAGATCGAGCCGGAGACCGGGACGACCGAGATCGTGCAGTTCGTGGCCGCCGACGATTTCGGCAACATCATCAATCCGATGATCGTCGAGGGCCAGGTGCATGGCGGCATCGCGCAAGGGATCGGCCAGGCGCTGCTGGAAGGCGCCCACTATGATGCCAGCGGACAGCTTCTGACCGCGAGCTACATGGACTATACGATGCCCCGCGCCGGCGACCTGCCGTCGTTCAAGGTCTCGACCTCGAACACGCCATGCCCGGGCAATCCGCTCGGCATCAAGGGCTGCGGCGAGGCCGGCGCCATCGGCTCGCCGCCGGCGGTGATCAACGCCATCACCGATGCCATCGGCATCGCCGACATCGCCATGCCCGCCTCGCCACTCACCGTGTGGGCCGCGATCCGCGCCGCGAAGCACTGAGGAGGAACAATCATGTATTCGGTCAACTACCATCGTGCCGCCTCGGTCGCGGATGCCGCCAAGCTGGTGAAGAACGGCGACGCCAAGCTGCTGTCCGGCGGCATGACGCTGATCCCCGCCATGAAGACGCGGCTGGCGGCCCCTTCCGATCTCGTCGATTTGTCGCGCATCAAGGAGATGCAGGGCATCAAGGTGTCGGGAAAGACGGTCACCATCGGCGCGGCCACCACGCATTTCGACGTCTCCAACGACGAGAAGCTGAAGAAGGCCTGCCCGGCGCTTGCCGGTCTGGCGTCGCTGATCGGTGACCCGGCGGTGCGCCACAAGGGCACGATCGGCGGTTCGATCGCCAACAACGATCCGGCGGCCGACTATCCAGCAGCTCTTCTGGCGCTGGGCGCCACGATCGTCACCAACAAGCGCGAGATATCGGCCGACAAGTTCTTCAAAGGCCTGTTCGAAACGGCCTTGAAGGATGGCGAGATCATAACGGCGGTCTCCTTCACCGCGCCGGCCAAGGCGGCTTACGAGAAATTCCGCAACCCGGCTTCTCGCTACGCGATCGTCGGCGTGTTCGTGGCAAAGGGCAAGGACGGCGTCAGCGTTGCCGTCACCGGCGCGGGCGACGACGGCGTGTTCCGCTCGAAGGAGATCGAGGCAGCCCTTGCGAAGAATTTCGACGCCGCATCGCTCGCCGGCGTAAAGGTGCCGGCGAAAAACCTGATGAGCGACATACACGCTTCCGCCGACTACCGCGCCAATTTGATCGCGGTCATGGCCAAGCGCGCGGTGGCGGCAGCCAACGCCTGACAGGTATCAGTTACCGACATGAAAGGGGCCATCTTGGCCCCTTTTTCATATGCAGTGGTGTATTCGTGCGGCTTGTGAAGGAAATGCCGCCACGCGACCACTCCTTTGCTCGAAGCACTTGCGGCAGCTTGCCGCCCAAGGAACCGCATCGTCGCCAATCTCGCACTTGCACAAACTTATATTGCACTGCAGTATGGGCTGGGGCGGGAATGCGAGCCGGGTTCGGATATGTTCCGCCGTGCCCTTTCGCATGCCAATGCGAAGGGACCGGCATGTCCGAAATTACCGCCACCCGGATCGTTCCATCCCGATCCGTCGTCGACCGATCGGCCCGAACAAGATTGGCCTATCTCGACGGCTGGCGCGGCCTGTCGATCGCCCTGGTGCTGATCGGGCATTTTTTCCCGGTGCCCGGAATCAATCTCGGTGTGCTCGGCGTCGAATTCTTCTTTGTGCTGAGCGGCCGGCTGATGGCCGAGATCCTGTTCATCGAACGCTACCCGCTGAAGAAGTTCTTCAAACGCCGTTTCTCGCGCATCTACCCGGCGCTTCTGGTCTTCGTCGTCATTTCCATGATTGCGCTCTCCGGCACGTTCATCGCCTTCAAATGGAAGGCGGCGCTGACGGCGCTGACATTCACTTACAATTACGCCGGAATTCTCGTCACACGGGCCGGAGCGTTGGACCACATCTGGTCGCTTTGCGTCGAGGAACACGCCTATATCATCCTGGCGCTGATCAGCGCGCTCGTCTTCAGCCGCAACCGCGTCATTCCTTTGCTGCTGACGCTGGCCTTGCTCGCAATGGCCAATGGCGCGGTGTCGTACTGGGTGTTCGGGCTGGATTACGAGGCCACTTACTGGCGCACCGATGTGCACATCGCCTCGATCCTGCTGTCAGCTTCGATCTGCCTGCTCAAGGCCGAAGGCCGGCTGCCGGCGGTGCTGAAAGGGCCTTATATCGCCCTGGCAGCGGCGGCGGGCGCGGTTCTGCTGTTCATGGACCCGGTGCCGACGCCGATCCACTATCTCCTGGCGGTGCCGCTGCTGGCGCTGGCCGTCAATGCGCTCGATTTCAGCACACCAATTTTTTCCAATTTGCTCTCGTCCTGGCCCATGGCGACGTTGGGCTTGTGGTCATACTCGCTCTATCTGTGGCAGCAGCCCTTCTACAAATTCGTCTATGAGCAAGGCATCAGCCCATGGCCGATGCTGGCCGGGGCCTTTGCCTGCGCGCTTTGCAGCTACTACCTCGTCGAGCGGCCGGCGCGTGAATGGTTGAACCGCAATTGGTGATTCAGGCCTCATCGCGCCGAGGCACTGTTGTTGCGAGCCTGAGGTAGCGCCGCAGGCCGGCTTCGCCGCGTGGCGTTGTCCAGCGATGGTTCCAGGCGAAGGCTGGTCGCAGCAGTGGCGCCAGGAATTTGAGGATCGGCCTCTCGACCGTGACCTGCCAGGTCAGTTGGACATGGGTGCCGCTGCCCGACGGCGACAGTTCGGCCCGCCACAGCCCGTCGAAGTCGCCAAAGGTTTTCACGACGACCAGCCGGCCAGGCTCGAGTTCGGCGGCCTCGATGATGAAGTTCAGTTCATAGGGCAGTGCGCCCCGCGCCCGTGCCCTTGCCCGCGAGCCGACGGACGCCTTGCCCTTGCCGTCGAGGGGCACCACTTCCTTGTAGACCTCGCCCCACCAGAGCGGCAGCAGTTCGGCGTCGGAGAGCACGTCCCACACTTGCTGCGGCGTGCCCTCGGGAATGTGCCAGCTTTCGTCGAAGCGGAAGACGTTGCTTGGCATCGCGGTTCCTCCATTTGGTGGAACGCGTATATTAGGGGAAGCTTCTTTATTCGGCCAGCAATCAGGCGACGATCTGCTTGACGTAATAACGCACCGCTTTCTTGCCGCCATGGATCACCGCGTCGCCGACCTCGGCAAAGCCCAGCGCGGCGTGGAAGGCATCCGAGGCGGGGTTGGGCGGATCGGCGTTGACCTCGCAGGTGACCAGCGTGTGGCCGGCGCGCTCCGCATGCTCGAACAGGTCCTGATAGAGCCGGCGCGCATGGCCGCGACCCCTTGCATGCGCCGCCACGACGACGCGGTCGACATAGATGAAGCGTTCGTAGCGTTCGCAAAACCAGAGGAAATTCGGGCTGTCGTAATTGGCTTCCTGGTCGAAGGTCATGATGAAGGCTTCGAGATCGCCGATGCGCCGTGCATAGAACGCCTCGCCGAGTAGGAAAGACAGCCGCTCGGCTTCGAGCCAGGACAGTTCGGCGGCATGCTCGTTGTTGAGCGCCAATATGTCCGCTTCGTCGCGTTGCGCTATGCGGTCTATCGGCGAGGTCATGCCCTGGCCGCCGCGATCGTCGCCGCCACCAGCGGTGTGTCGGTCACTGTGTTGCGGTACTCGCGATCGAGGTCGGAGCCGCCCATGCCGACCTTGGGATTGCGGTAGCTCATGGCGCTCGGTACGTCCTTCAGCGCTGCGAAGTGCATCTCGGCCAGTCCGGTCTTTTGGCGCACCTCGGCGATGTTGACGAGATCGAGCCCGCCGCAACCGAGGATGATGATGCGGTCGCCAGCCTGCCGCACCAGATCCGCCAGCAAGGACAGGCCTTCGATCGCGGTGTCGCGCTGGCCGCTGGTCAGCACGCGGCCGACCTTGCAGCGGATCAGCGCCTCCAGCGCTTCGGCCGGGTCGCGTGTCATGTCGAAGGCGCGATGGCAGGTGACGTTGAGGGAGCCGGCGGCCTCCGTCAGTTCGCTCATGCGCTTCTCGTCGATGGTGCCGTCGGCATTCAGGCAGCCGAACACCACGCCAGGCACGCCGAGATCGCGCAGCGCGGCGACATCGGCGAGCATCGAGCGGTATTCGGTTTCGCTGTAGAGAAAGTCGCCGCCGCGCGGCCGCACCATGACGTGAAACGGCACGGTCGCCTGGTCGAGAGCCGCGCGCACCGTGCCAAGGCTCGGCGTGATACCGCCCTCGACCAGGCTGGCGCACAGTTCGACCCGGTCGGCGCCGGCAACCTGCGCGGCGAGCAGGCCATCAATGCCTTCGACGCAGATTTCGATGAGGGGGAGGCGGGTTTCCGTGGTCAAGGGGCGATCCAGTCCATGATGTTGCGCAAAGCCCTAGCACCCGGGCGGCTGGCGCGAAAGCGCGAAGGGCGCACCGCCATTTGGACCAGGCGACATTTCCCGGCTTGACAGTCTTATAACCGGTCAGTTATGAGTAACCCATAGCCGGCCGGTTATTGATTGATCGGCAGCTGCGCGACGACAGCCGAAATTCCATCTGCTGAAATCCCGGATGCGCTGCTTCCGGGCTCGGCAAAACACGTCCTGACGAAAGGCTTCAAAAGGAGAAGACCATGCAAGCCAGACTCAAGAATCCCGTGATGCTCATCCCAGGCGCCCTGCAGGCGCTGCTGGCGTTGGACAAGTCGACCGAGGCAGCCGACATACCCTATGTGACGCGCAAGCTCATTCATCTGCGCGCCAGCCAGATCAATGCCTGCAGCCTCTGCGTCGACATGCACGCGCGCGAACTGAAGAAGGCCGGCGAGAAGGACGAGCGCATCTTTGCGTTGGCGGCATGGCGCGAGACGCCCTACTTCACCGACGCCGAAAGGGCGGCCCTGGCGCTGGCCGAGGCCGGCACGAGGCTCGCCGACCGGCCCGACGCCGTGCCGGACGATGTCTGGGACGAAGCCGCCCGCCACTATGATGAAAAGGCGCTTGCGGCACTGGTCGTCCAGATCGCCCTGATCAACGCCTTCAACCGGCTGAACGCGACGACACGACAGATGGTCGGCAGCTGGGGCTGAGCGCTGTCCTGCGCTTGAGGCAGGATGGCTATCCGCTACGGAGCGGGAAGGCGGGCGGCGCGTTGCCTCTCGCCTTTCGGCGCATGAGCGTGACGCTTGGCCGTTACTGCCGCAATTCCGTATTCTTGGCGCCTTCCTCGACCTGGTCGATGACCAGGAGCTTGACCGGGCCATCGCCGATATTGGTGGCCTGATGCCACTGGCCGATCATCTCGATGATGAAATCGCCGGTCTTGTAGGTGTTGCTGTTGCCGGTCTCGACATTGGTGACCTTGAGCGTTCCGGCCTCGACATAGGCGTAGCGCGGGAAGGGGTGCCGGTGCACCGGCAAGGTCGCGCCCACCGCGATGTCAAAGGTCGACACCAGCACCTGCACGTTCTTTTGCGGCAGCGTGATTGGCTGGCCGGAAGCGGTGGTGGTGCGCGATGCCAGCGGGGTGACGACGACAGGCGTGCTGCTGTCGAGTGCAAGGGCGCAATTCGCGTAAAGCGCAGCCGCGGCCATCAGCGACGAAACCAGGATTTTGCGCATGAGTCCTCCCTGAACGGACGCATCTATCGCGCGGCGGACAGCTGGGCGCAAGCGGTGCAGCGCCCGACATTGCGATGAATGGCTCAATCGACCCACCAGCCGAAGACTTCCTTCTTTTGTCTCCGCCGGCTTCATTTAATTGGTGGATGAAGCCATATATGCGTCGATGCTAATATAAATGCGCGCACTTACGCCCTGTGTTTTGCAGAGGCTCGCTGGCTTGGGTGGCCCAATATGAGCAAGACGATACTGATTGCTATCGCTGTCTTTGCCATCAGCATCGGCTACGCCGAGGCCAAGGACAAGGACCGGTCGGCTTGCACCGCGTCGAGCCCGCTCTCCAAAGTTCTCGGTAACAAATGTTTCCTCGTCAAGGGTTCGATGATCTATGGCGACATTGCCGAGCTTTCCCGAATAGTCCGCTTGGGCTGGTAGCCAGGGGAGCGGCATGTTTCGCCATTCTCTTTGCCCTTGTGGTCGAGCAATGCTCGACCACAACGCAAGCCAGCTCCCTTTCGGAAGAGCTTGACGATTTGAGGTGATGGCGCCGGCGAACTCGCCTTCGTGGAAAAGTCTGATTGCCAGTTTGATCTGATTTGACGCGGGCTCTTTGCGCGTCATTCGCAGGAGCTTGCCAAAACGAGCATGGTTTTCCACCGTTAACTCTTTGGATCGAGTTTTCTTGCTAGCGCTTCGGTGACTCGTTTATTAGAGACACCTTATGGAGCGACGGCACGCAATCCGAAGAGTCAGTGATGGACGATGGGAGGTCTACGACATAGACAACGACAAGGTTGTGCGCGTGGGTGGAGTGCCGTTGACAAACTTGTTGGATGAAGACGCGCTCGACGCGTTGGACCTGATAAAGGATGGCTTCCTGACCCCGGGCCAGTCCAGGAGGGCAAAGGCCTAGGCAAGGTGCCAGTTCAGGGCGACTGGTCGGGCGGCGGAAGTTGCAATCCCAAATGCAAACGCTGATTCACAGCGAAAGCGACGGCATCGGGCTCACGTTCGAAGGCTCTGGAATAGGTGTTGCCGTCCGTTGTTACGATCGTAACAACCCACTCGCCTAAGGATTGGCTGATTTCTACAATTGGGGTCGACGGTTTGGTGTCGGCCATGCTCCTGCTTCAAAAACTGACGGTTTCGGAATGTCTCATGAAGTCCGTCGCTCATCATATTAGCGCACATGAATATAATGCCATAGATGGCTGGGATTCTCCTAGCCATTAGCGTCGCGATCGAACATTGGGGTTCCGCCGTGCAAATGGTGCATGCGGTAACAGGTTGACCGCGTCGAAGGAAACCTTCCGCCACTGCAGCCACAGGGAGCGGGTAGCGCGCTCCTTGCTCTGTCCTAAGGATGGCTATCGCACCATAAATCAGTGTCTCGCCCCGGCGCCTTCTTGCTTTGATGGCGTATGGCTTCCGCAGCGACAATGCGAGATCAAGGTCTTCTGGATAGTTTGCCAGCAAGATTTCCAACGCCTGAAACCCGATATCGATTAAATCACAGTTTTCGAAGGTGGCGTTCGAACATCGCCACCTTATGTTCGTAGCCAATCCGAACCTTTGCCTTGCAGCCATCGCATTTGAAACTGCCGATCGTTCTCACCCACGAACCCGTTTTCTTCATCGAGTGAGAACACGCCGGACATTGAAACTCTATGGCCACGTTGCGCAGTTTATTGGACAGGGGCATTCCGCATCTCTCCCTGGTTGACCCGCCGCCAATTCACGGCAGCGACAGGAGCCCCAAGGAACCGCGGGACTTGCTGGAGCGTAGGAACCCCTGCCGCTACAGCAACCTTTAGCGAGGTCTAATGTTCCCACATATGAACGCCGTGTAGGAAGTGGAACACCACGGGCCGGTACGTCAAAGTGAATAGCGCCGGATGGTGGAAGGGCGTAGTATGCATTGTCGTCCGCTCCCGGTCCGAGGCACGCGGATGCTTGAAAGAGAACATCATGCTTTCGCCCCGACGAGGGAGGAAGCGCCATGTCCTTCCCCACCTATATAGGCTCTGAAGAACTCGACATGCTGGCCAAGGCATTGAAGAACCATTGCCTGGCCTATGCCATCCCGGCCGTCGATGAGCGAGACGATGTTGCACGGCTTATCATGGTGCATCAAGGAACGGTCGGCCTTAGGTAAATGTCCGCATGCCGGGAGGGCTACACTGATGCCAAATAAAGCCAAAGAGCCACGGCCGGCGCCCGACCCGAATAAGACGGCTGCCCGTCATGACGAGGAAGCTTCGCCGGAGCCTAAACATATCGACCCGCCACCGCGAGACGTGCGAGAGGCACCGGTACCAAATCCAAACGGCGACAAGAATTCCTAGCCGTGGGTGCCCGGCGAAGCCCGCAGCTTCGGTGGCGGTCCGTCCCTCAGTCGCTCCACCGAACCTTGCTTCCGAGAAGGTCCCGGGTGTCGGCCGCAAACTGCCATGATGGCCGCGTGTTCCACGCCTGGCGCAATCGCTGCGATCAAAGCGTCAATGGCCGGGATGCAGTGCGAGGGCCCGGAGATCGGTAGGTTAAAGCCGGTCGGATACCGCAGATCGTAATCCTGGTTTATGTGGGCGAGCTGCTCAGCAACTCGCCACCGAAATTCCTAACGGCCGGGGCATCTCCCATAGCGTTGGCGACACCTGTCCGAGCCCCTTGGCCGGCACCGCGTGCTCGCTCTACAGGGCGAGGTAAAGGCTCAGCCCGCAAGAGCCAATCCCAGTACGATTCCCAGTCCGACGGCAATTCCCGTCGCCAGATCTCCAGCCAAGCGAATCGTCCAAGAGGCGGCCAAGGCGCGCCAATTCCCTTTCGGTTTGGCTCCCTGCAGCCGCATCAGACCGTCGAAAATGCAGTCAATGGTCATTCTCGCTCGGCGTGTAGATCAATGCCTAGCGAAGTCGAGTTGCGTACCTAAATCGTACCTATCGCCAAAAACGGCGATTTTGCATGTTCGGTAAGTGCTTGGAATGTTTGGCTCCCCGGGCCGGATATGTCCTCGACACTTCAAGCGGAGATCTTTCGGTTGGCCCACGAGATCCGGCAGGTCAAAGGGGCGGAGATTGTCGACGACGATCTCATCCCCATCGGGTTTATGCATATCCAGGACTTTGAGGGCCTTCTCGCGACCGCAACGCCTTCTTCGTTGATTTCAGCGATAGAGCTTTGGCTCCATAGTCCGAAATACAAAGGTTGGAGCCTCTGGTCGGCGCATGAAGAAAATCCGGGGCGTACGCCGATCGACCAGAGATCGCTTTACGATCGGTTTCCGAAACCTTCAGGCATGAGGTGGCTAACCCGTGAGGCCGCCGGGATGCTAGAGCAGGAAGCCCCATAACTAGCTCGTCTCCCGGGAGGACGAATGTCAAACTACGAAACTTCGTTGGAGCGAAAGCGCGCGTCGCTTGACCGGTTGATTGCGAGCTCGGGCACGACTGACACCGCGAGCCTAATATTCTTGAGAGCGGACAACGAAGTCGCTTGGGAACTTGGTCATTTCGATGACCCTCCTCGAAAAGAGGTTATGCAGGACATGCTGGATGGGCTGCTGATCCGTGCGAGAAGAGATGCGTTCGCTGCCAGGGAACTAGCCGCGATGGCTTTGCACTCAACCAATACTGCGAACGAGAAATTGAATAGGATTTTGAAGTACCATCTTCCCACGCTCGTTTTTGCCAACATCGTCGCTCTGGCACTTTTCCGGCTTCTTTAGGCCTGCGGCCGGCGATCGGCCTGTTCGGCATCTATGCTCCGGTAAGGGTGTCGTGTATCGTGAAGTAATGAGAGCTCGCCATCCAATTCTCGCCTTGGTTGCTTTGTCCTTGTCGGGCTGCGGCCCTTCTCAGGAAGAAATTCGCGAAAGCTGCAAGGCGAGCGCGGATGAGCAGAAGTGTGTTGATCAGAATAACGCCGCGATCAGCAAAGACGCGGCCGGTCAGGTCGATCCCCCAAAACCATAGCCTATTGGGCGATTTGCAACCCTTCCGCCTTTGTGTTTTCTTCGCCCAAGGGGGATGAAGAGATGCTCAAATCGCTGCTGCTTGGGTGCGCGCTATCGCTAGTCGCGTCTCAATGTTTTGCTCAAACGATAGAGGAACGGCGGAAGCTCTATGCTCTCGGCGAAGCCGGGCCCGAGTGGTGCCCGAATATTGAAACTGGCTGGTTCAAGCTGGGCGCGATCGGCTACGATATGTCAGCCGACGAGGGCGAATATCGCCGCTACAAGGCGGTCAAGAACGAGTGGTTCGAGTCTTTTAGGAAGGTCGGCAACCAAGCGGTAGTCTGCCAATTCCTCATGGACAAGTTTGGGCCTGGGACAGCGCTGGAGCTGTTTCAGTATAGATGACGGACTGCGCGGGTTGGTCTCACTATGAGGGAGTGTGTCGCACATGGGCTTTTCGCCTGGCGGGGTCGGAGGCGCCCATAATCCGATTTCGTGAACAACGTGGTCTGTGGCATAGCAGGATTGGGATCGGCCGCTGTCGCAGGTTTTTTCGATATTTGACCTCGTCCGCTGGGCGCCACGTCCGGTGAAGAACCGGTTGATGGGGCGACCTCTTTTGGAGTTCGCCGTGGGCAAAGAATATCCACTCTCTGACGGCACCCTTGGCAGTAAGCTCGCGATGGGCACAGGCCTCTCCGTCGACTGCCTCACATGCAGGCGGAAAGCGGTCCTGGATGCCGCTGAACTGGTCAAACTGTTCGGGCCGGAACAGCGCTGTTTGCACTGGGATTTGCTCAAGATCATCATTTGCAGCGAATGCCGTGCCGCCGGCCGGGACGACCGGAACCTGCAGTTCGCCAACCATGCGATGACGCCGGAGCAGTGCAAAGGCTGGACGCCACGTCCCTAATCGAAGTGGGCTGTGAGAAGCCATCGACATTTGACAGGTCTGGCGGCTATGACTGTCGGCGGGGAGGGGAGTGGGCGTGCCGATACCTTCATTTACAATCGACGGGCTGTTGCCGCCTTACGTCGGTCCAAACGGACCCGGCGGGGCCCCCGAAGACCTAAGCCCCTACGAGGTTTCATCTGTTGAGGTGGCTATAACTTTTGGAACCACTGATAACCGGAGAGACATCTTGCGGAAGTGGCTGGCCCACCGAGGGCAACTTCGAGCCGCCGGAATCGTTCAGGGTTTTCAGTGGTTGGACGGTAGCTTCTTGGAAGCGAAAGAGCCTAATGATCTGGACACGGTCTCGTTCATCTACCGCCCTTTGCACGCCTTGCAGTTGGTGGACTGGAATGCATTTGTGGCCGGTCATCTGCACCTTTTTCATCGCGGACAGGTAAAGCTGAATTTCCGGCTGGATGCCTTATTCGTTGAGTTAAACGGCCATCCTGAAACCATTGTTGACGCGGCGCGATACTATCTGGGTCTGTTTTCTCATCGCAGAGGCGACGACATATGGAAGGGCATGTTAAAGGTTAGGTTGGAAAATGCGGCGGACGACACAGATGCAGTTGCGTTCCTGGGGCCTGCCCCAGCTGTCGGAGGACCGTAGTCCATGAGCGCAATTAGAAAGCTCGAAAGAGACCACGCAAAGGCTGATCGTGCAGCCGTGGTGGGCTTGCTTGATCGCATCACAGAAGCCGATGTGCTGACGCGGCTTAGCCTCGAATCGCGACTTGAGGAACTGGACGCACAGATAGCTTCGGAAGGCGAAGAGCCGGCAGCAACATATGCTTCCGCCGCATTGTTTTTTGGCGGTCGCCCCGTTGTTGGATCAAAGGGTGTTGAGGCTGAGTTCGGCGCAGGTGCTTTGGCGACTTTCCAAGACCTCGTCGCCAAAGTCTTGGCAAAAAACACCTCAGGTCTAGGGCTGAAGGGTCCAGTAGCAAATAAGTCCGCTGCAGCGATGCACATCACAAACATCGTCAGGGGATCGTTCGGCTTCCTCTTGGAGGAAGTTCGGGACCAAGCTCAGTTGATGGAGACCAATCTCAAAGAAGCCGTCGAGGACGCCTCCAAGCTCCTCGACGTTTTCGGAGAGGCGGACGAAGAGAAGTTCCAAGCCACCGTTGCGGAGGCAGATCAACGCATCATAGCGACTGCACGGGTCTTCTTCGATCTGTTGCGACAGCATGGAGCGACTTTGCGTATGGTCGCTGGAGAGAACGAGTTTCAATTCGGCGCGGATGCAGTAGGACGCGCAGTTGAGAGGGCGAGCGGCACCTCGATTGAAGAGGATGAGGTAACTTTAAGCGGCCAGCTTGCAGGTGTTTTGCCGAGCGCTCACCAATTTGAGTTCCGCGTGGTCGGCGGCGAAGCACTGAAAGGAAGGGTCGACTTGTTGTTGACCGCTTCTGATCTTGAACGGTGGAACCGAGAACTCGTCGGGGTCGACGCTACGATGAGGGCCTCAGTCAAGCGAGTATTGCGTCACGGCCAAGTCGCACGCGAAAACTACGTGCTGAAAAGTTTGTCCCGAGATGATCGAGGGACTGGTAGTGCCATCGCACTGCCAGATTTCAGCGAATGAGATCGTCGACCTGAGTACTCAATAGGCTTCGATGCTCCATCAGCCGCCGCAACCCGCTCGATAGCCGCCCGATGTTGGATGACAGCCAATCGTGCCTTCGCTCTTAGGTGAGCCTCGTATCGATCGAAAACCTCGTCTCCAACGAACGACGCGCCGCGCACGCCAAGCCATGCAGGCGGTAGCACGCTCACAATCAACGCCGTCACCGAAATCGGATGTTCCGAGAATAAGCCGCTCGGCCTCGGCGCCGAGATAGAGCGCAATGCAAAACGCTTCGACAATGGCACGCTTGGCACCGTCGCCGCGTTCCCATGAAACCGCGGATCCAGCATGACGCTGTGACCGAGATCATTAGGCGTATCAGCTTTGATCGTGACCTCGCCGCACGTACGCAATGCGTCTTGTAGCAATGCTTTCCGCCGGCAACGGATCTATCCACTATTCGCAGCTCGACGCGGGGTAGGCATGGCTTCCCCAGGTTAGGCCTCGGGAACAGATTGCAATAATGATGGGTGTCGGCGCGTCGCCTCGCAATGGCGAGGGGGCGCCGACCATGAGCGTGGCGAAGGCTTTACGTCATAGCCAGCCTGAAATGGGCACTGAAAAAAGCCCTGGCTTGCTATTCTGGGCGCGTCCCGCGGAGCCTCGCCTGGAGAGTTGGTATCTGAATAGCGGGTCTGTGGTGGTTTTTGGCGGTTCCATGCGTCTCCACCGATCGCCAAGAGGCTGATATCAGACCAATATAGATGAGATTTTTCAAAGATAAGCTAAGTGTTTGAAATCGTTGGTACGCCCAAGGGGAATCGAACCCCTGTTACCGCCGTGAAAGGGCTGGCTTTGCGAGGCTTCGGCATTCAGGTAAGTGTGCAGAAGTCCTTATATGTACAGGCAGGGACGGCTAACCCCTCGCGCAACCCTCGCCCTCGCCGATGAAGTAAAAGAAACGTGCCCGCGAGCGAAGGTGCCCTCTTGTTCTGTCGTGGCGTT
The DNA here is from genome assembly GCF_053714255.1 of Mesorhizobium sp. 43Arga. Taxonomy (NCBI): domain Bacteria; kingdom Pseudomonadati; phylum Pseudomonadota; class Alphaproteobacteria; order Hyphomicrobiales; family Phyllobacteriaceae; genus Mesorhizobium; species Mesorhizobium sp. 43Arga. Next base: position 99,834 of record NZ_JBSKBO010000002.1, on the reverse strand, counting down.
AAAATATCATCGGAGGTCGCGAAGTTTCTTGGAAGGCGCTTTTGGGGGCATTCTATGAGCGTAACAGGCAGTGCGCCCGCTGGCTGGTTTCGGCGAAAGGTATGGCGCTACGTTCACTTAATCGACTGGCGCATACTGTCGATCCTGCTTGCAGTGGTTTTGACATTGGTCATAACGGCCGGACTATATTTGGCTGTCTGGTATAAAATCCTTAATGTAGATCCGGCGACCCATTTTGGAGCGGTATTCGCAGGCTGGGTGGCTGGGGTTGCCCTATTTGTCGTCGGTGGTGCTGCTGTAGGCATCGTTTCTTTGGCTCGGCCTGAAGAAGAGCCGTTTGAGACTCGCGCTCGAATCCTTTTCCGAAAACAAAAAGGCCCTCACATCGAATATGTCGTAGAGAAAATGAGAGATTGGTTAGAGCCCTATGCGGAGACAATTACGCAAGTAGTAAAAGTAACCGAGTATGACGATGCCGCAAAGATGTTCTTCCTAGAAACCGAAACGATCCTGGAGGTGAGAAGCTATGTTGATGATGTTGATGCGCCGTTTGCGTCGTCTATAAAGTATGACAAATTTTCAACTCCTCCTCCAGGGAAGAAACCTGCCAGCTTTACGTTCCTTCGTATCAATGATAAACCGGACGGTGCTGGGTTTTCTGTCGGTGATTCGATCAATCGGTCATTCGTTACGAACATTCCTGCGGAAAACCTCTGCAAGATCGAGTACGCGATAAATTACTGGATACAGGAAAAGCATGAGGAGAACACCTATACACCGGTTCGTTACACTCAGAAGCTGGCCCTGAAGGTTGAAAATCGCTTGATGAATGACAATCTCATTGTTGAGCTATGGACCAACAACACTCCGAGGCGGGTGATCGTCGGGCACAGCGAGACGCGAGACCTAGTTTTGCAAGAAGACATGAAGCCTGGGAAGAGAGTCTACAATTTCAACGTCGCTCTGGAGCGTGTGGCTGCCCAGGAGGAGGTTCTCAAGTCCCAGCCAGTCCAACTAACCGCCAAAGTCCTACAGCAGCCTGAGGAAACCGAAACCGTTTCCCCGCCTGAGGGGCCTCGGGCGCGAGTTCGGTCAAAGCCTAGAAAGGCAGCGAAGCAGAAGCGGACAGAGGGCGAGACATCTTGACTTACGGGCCGCCGGCGCCCATATTTCGGGGACGGTAGGTCACTACGGAGTTTGCGATGACGATGCCCCATGAAGTAGGCGTTTAATACGCCAGTGTTTAAAATCGAGTGGTTTCACAGCCACTCGCGGGTTTCGTTTGAGTCAGATTCGCACCTTCGGAGGTGCTTTTAAACTCGACGCATATGCGGTCATAGACTGCCTGTCCCGATTCAATGCATCAGGTTTTGTCGTCTGCTCGCACGGCGCGCGATCAGCGCCCAGTGTTCTCGACATGCATTCCTCAGTACGAAGGCCGGAAGCGGGAGCGGAATCGCGACTGGAAGCCGATTTTCGAGCGCAAGTGATGAGGGTTTCTACTCGATCAGCATCCTGGCCATCACCTGTGTGAGTATGCGGTCACCAATGGGTATGTCGTCCACCTCAACGGCCATTAGGAAGGCCCAATTCCCTTGCGGCTTGTAGCGCGTTCGTCAATTCCATCGCCCATTTGACAACCGTCAGCGCCGCATCCTCCTGAAGAGTTTTTTCCGTTTTTAGCTTGCCCAAATCAGGCGCCGGTAGGCCCGCATCGCGCAGATATCTTGCCAATTTTTTGAACAGGTGGGGATTACCTCTTTCGCTCGATCCTCTGGCATTCACGGTCGAAAAACCCTGTCCCTCGATGCTGAGATGGATCTCGTTTTCGCCGTCATACCAGACGCCGATCTTCGGATATGCTGTCTTACCACTACGCTCCGCCACTGTCGCTTCCCTTCCGCAGCCTCACACCAGCGCCGGCCGGCATTCTCGGGGATGAACTTCGAGCCGCCAGCAATGCCTTACTTTTCGGCTCTGTTTTTCTCAGCCAGTAGCAAGTTCGTTCGCCGCAATCTGATGCAGAGATCGTGCTGTCGTCCACCGCTCTCAAGCGCCATAAAAATTAGAATGGCGGCACTGATCGCCATGACCCATTTGATGTCTAGGTAGTAAGCCGCAACCAGAGGAATTGCCACCAGGACGGGCGCGAGCCAACGCTGGTAGCCTGCTCCAATAACCTTTTCATCGTCGGCCATGTCGGCCGGCCCGACTGATAGTAACGTCATCTCAATACTCCCTCCCTTCCTATTTCCTCAAACTCACCCGGCGTCGCCGCCTCCATAGCCTCTATGGCGTTTGAACCCTGAATCGCGGAGACATCCTGCCAGCTGATCAGGAATTGACCTTGCGATGACGCGATGGCGATGAAATCATCGCCGCTGTCACCGCCACGTCGAAATCCACCCTGCCAAATGCGCCAAACTCGGGATGCATCGCCGAATTGCTCCCAAGAACCCCGGGGAAGGCAGCATTCACATTTTTGCCAAGGTCTGTTTCCTGAACCTCCCGTGATTCCAGACAAGATTTGCCGAAGCGTCTCCGACATGAATTCGTCGAGATCCACGGGCCCCTCCATGTCGCGTGAACCTGTCGATAGTCGCAGGAACGCTAGCGAAAGCAACGGCAGGTGAGGGGCCTGTCTGGCGAATCTGTTCAGGCAAATTCGCGGGCGTTTATTCAGCGGATATTCGACGGGAGGGGATATATCGCCGCTAAGTGCTTGAAAAGTCTGGTACGCCCAAGGGGAATCGAACCCTGTTACCGCCGTGAAAGGGCGTTGGGCGATGGTGAAGTTCGTCCGAAGCCTTCCGTCACGCCGATCGCGGCAATCATCAAAACAGGTCCATAGCGAAACCAGATTCTGTAGATATGCTGTAGATCAGCCGTTTTCTAGGAGCTTGTTGGGATCGACTAAGCCTTTGAAAATGTTGGCTCCCCGGGCCGGATTCGAACCAGCGACCAACCGGTTAACAGCCGGTTGCTCTACCACTGAGCTACCGGGGAACGGAGGCTCTTTGAGCAAGTGGCGCAGCCTATAGCAAACACCTTTCGGCTTTGCAAAGAAGCATTTCGCTTTTTTCCGAGACTTTTTCGCGCGGCGGTTTCTCGCAATCGGTGGCGGCCGTCCTCATATTAGCCGTCTTGGCGATGGGCGCGGAACCGAAACGGCGGTCGCGGCTTTCGTAAGCAGGCTTTTTCGAGCGACCAGACGGGCAGCCATTGGCGATGACGGCAGCAGACGAAAACCGGATACCGGCACGAAAGATCTCGATTTTCGGGCGCGACTTCACCATGCCGCAGTCACGCGGCCTCAGAATCACGATCGGCATTCTTTTGACTATCGGCGGCATTCTCGGCTTTCTGCCGATTCTCGGCTTCTGGATGGTTCCGATCGGATTGCTGGTGCTCTCTTATGAATTCGCCATGGTGCGGCGCCACCGGCGCCGCTTCGTCGTCTGGTGGGAGCGGCGGCGACGTCCGGATGGAACGACGGGCACCAAGCCGGGCCTTTGATCGCGCCATCCTTCCGCGGCGTTATGCCCTTGTTCGGGTTTGGGATTTTGGCGAATCGGCTTCTCGGTCCGCACTTCTGTCCAAATCCTCGCGGATTTCCCTCGGAATGGCGGCAGCCGAGGCGAGGCGCGCACGGTCGCACGGCGATAGCCTCGCGGTGCCATCTATCGCAAGGCAGTCGATGGCATAACGCAGCAACGCCTCGCATCCGGATCGCGACAAGCCATCCCAGGCGTTCGTTTCGGTGCTCGGGCTTGCCGGCCGCATGGCGCAGTCCTCCTCTTTCCCCGACGCTGGCGCGGGCTTGGAGTTTCACGTGATCTCCTGCTATATTTAATGATCGTCTAATATGCGTGGTGGCCCACCGCGGCCACGGCGCTCGATGTGGAGGGTCGGATTCTTGCAGAGGAAACCGCGCGGAATGCGTGGTGGCCGCTTGACGCCATTTTCGCCGCAACCTATTGGAACCGGGTGGAACGCCGGGAGCAATGAGGCCTCGTGGCGGAGTGGTTACGCAGAGGACTGCAAATCCTTGCACCCCGGTTCGATTCCGGGCGAGGCCTCCAATACCCGGGCTCCCGCGCGCTCAGCGCCGGAGCCTGACGTTCTCATCGAAATGAACCGCGGTTCTGGCGCGGCAAGCGGATTGGTTGGAACATGAGCGCTGATTTCTCCGAGCTTCGCGTCAAAATGGTCGACGGTCAGGTTCGCACCACCGACGTGACCAGCGCCCCGCTGCTGGAAGCCATGCTTACAGTGCCGCGCGAGGTTTTCGTCGGCGACCGCCAGCGTGATCTCGCCTATATCGACGAGGACATCCGCATTGCCGACGGCGCCGATGGCGCCCGCTATCTCATGGAAGCATCGCCGCTGGCCAAGCTGATGCAGCTGGCCGAGATCAATGCGACCGATTCGGCGCTCGATGTCGGCAGTGGTACCGGCTACGCCTCGGCCATCCTATCGCGACTGGCGAGGTCGGTCGTGGCGCTCGAAAGCGATTCGGCGCTGGCGCAAACCGCGACATCGACCCTTTCCGGCCTTGGCTGCGGCAATGTGACCGTGGTCCAGGGCGCGCTGGCGCAGGGCTATGCGGCCAAGGCACCCTATGACGTCATCTTCATCGGCGGCAGTGTCGAGAAAGTGCCGGCGCCGTTGCTCGATCAACTCGCCGAAGGCGGCCGACTCGTCGCGGTCGAAGGGCGCGGCAATTCCGGCGTGGCGCGACTTTTTTTCAAGGCGGGGGGGGTTGTAACCGGGAGAAGGGCATTTAATGCGGCAATTAAGCCACTACCGGGATTCGATCGTGAGCATGCTTTTGAATTCTGAATGATTTTGCCTTGCAGCAGAGGCTTTGTCATGGTCGCTTACATTTGAACAATCGTTGCTGATCCTAGACTGGGGGCACTTTGGGACCGAGCGACAGGGAACGAAACACGCCACTCCGGCTGCTCTAACGAGAAGCCGGCGCGGCGCAGTTCTCATGGAAACGAATGAGGGATATACCTGTGCCGTCTGTATCCAAGACCCTTTTTGCCGCCGTCCTCGTATCCGCGACGGCGCTGTCCCCACTAACCGCCTCGGCGGAAACCATCACCGGCGCGCTCGCCAAGGCCTATCAATACAATTCCACGCTGAATGCATCCCGCGCCGGTGTGCGCGTCACCGACGAAGGCGTGGCCATTGCCAAGTCGACCGGGCGCCCGACGATCACGGGATCGGCCAACATCGATTATACAAACACCCGCCTGGACAACAGCCGTGGCAACTCGAAGCTGACGAGTGGCGGTTACGGCATTCAGATCAACCAGTCGCTGTTTGACGGCTTTCAGACGAAAAACAACGTGGCGGCGGCGGAATCCCAGGTGAAGGCGTCGGTGGAGACCCTGCGCAACACCGAAGAGAACACCCTTTTCAGCGCGGCCACTGCCTACATGGACGTGATCCGGGATCGGCAGATCGCGGTGCTGACCGAGCAGAACCTGCAGTTCCTGACCGAGCAGGCACGTGCGGCGAGGTCGCGTTTCGAAGTCGGCGAAGGTACCCGCACCGACGTCGCGCAGGCCGATGCGTCGCGCGCCTCGGCGGTGGCCTCGCTCAGTGCCGCCCGCGCGCAGGCGCTGGCCAGCGCCGCGACCTATCACCAGGTGGTCGGCGACGAGCCGGGCAAGCTCAAGCCGGCTGCTCCATTGGGCAGGCTGCTGCCGTCGAGCCTGGAGGCGGCGATCGCGATCGGGGCGAATGAGCATCCGGCCATTCTCGCCACCCAGCATCTCGTTGATGCGGCCGCGTTTTCGGTGAAGTCGGCGGAAGGCGCGCTGTTGCCGCAGCTGACGGCGTCGGCGGGTATTTCCGAAAACTACCGCAACTCCATCCCCGACCTCTCCGGCTCCAACGGCAATTCGACCTCGGCCAATATCGGCGCGACGCTGACCGTTCCGATCTATTCGGGCGGCCGGACCTCGGCGCTCGTGCGCCAGGGCAAGGAATCGCTTGGCCAGGCCCGTATCCAGGTCGATGTCAGCCGGGACCAGGTCCGCCAGGCCGTTGCCACCGCATGGTCGCAATACACCGCCGCGCAGCAGAGCGTCTCGGCCAACAGGCAGGTGATCGACGCCGCGCAACTGGCGCTGAATGGCGTCATCGAAGAGCGCAATGTCGGCCAGCGCACCACGCTTGACGTGCTCAACGCGCAGGCCGCCGTCATCACCGCCAAGATCAACCAGGCCAATTCCGAACACGATGTGGTGGTGGCAAGCTATGCCATCCTGTCGGCGATGGGTCGCCTGTCGGTCGATCGGCTTGCCTTGCAGGTCACCAAGTACAAGCCCGAAGAGCACTACAACGCCGTCAAGGACAAGTGGTTCGGCCTGCGTACGCCGGACGGCCGCTAAGCGCCGGTGGCTTGACTCGCGTCGAGCCGTCCGAGCCTTGCTTGAAAACCGGTTCCGCTTCGGTTTCGTGCCTGTGCTTTTGCATTGGCGCGATTGCGAAGGGCGCGCTACGCGCTTTTCCCGGGAAGGCGATTTCACACTTTTCCCGGAATTGCCTCTAATCTGTTGAAATCCCACATGTCCCCAGATTGGGGATTCTCGTGCGGCGCTCCGTCGGTTACGCTATCGCCATGATTCGAATCCGGCTTCTGCCGGAGCGGAAGACTAACAGGTCACAAGGGCGGCGGATGTGACGATGGCAACGGCAAGCAGCGCACAGCGCGAACCTTCCATGGAAGAGATACTGGCTTCCATCAGGAGGATCATCGAGGACAGCGACAACGGCCGCAAGCAGCCGGGTGAGGGCGAAGAGCTGCGGCAGGATCTGGACCCTTCGCCGGACGAGGCTCCGGCCGCCGATGTCAATGCGTTTCGCGCCGAACTGCATGCCGCTCCCGAAGTCAGCAAGCCGGTCGTGATCGCGGAAGTCCAGGCGCCTTCGCCCGAGCCGATGATCGCGCGGATGGGGGTGCAGACGCGTGCCGATCCCGTGCCGGTCAAGCCGTCGATGACGCTTGCCGAGGTCAGCGCCAGGATCGCCGCCGAGCCGGCGCCAGCCGCCACGGCCGGAGCGCCAATGGTCTCGAAGGCTGGGGTCTCGAAGGCTGGGGTCTCGAAGGCTGGGGTCTCGCAGACTGAGGCCCCGCAGGCCGGCGCGACAAGCGATGCCATCGTCGCCGATTGGCGGCGTGAGATCGCGGCGGTCGGAGAGCAGGCGAAAGCGATACCGGACAGGAGCATCCGCAAGCCGGTCGCCCAGCCGGAGGCGCCAACGAGCGAACCGGTGGCGGAGGCTGCTTTCGAACGGCCTTCTTCAAGCGAAGCTCCGGCAGGCGCCGCTCAGGCGCGTGCGGCAAGCGAAGCGCCCGCGGCGCGCCCGGCAATTCTTTCCGAACATACGGGCCGGCAGGTCGCCGCGGCCTTCGGCGAGCTGTCCGATGCCTTTGCCAGCCGCAGCAAGAAGACATTCGACGAGATGGCCGAAGAGATGCTGCGGCCGATGCTGCAGGACTGGCTCGACAACAATCTGCCGACGCTGGTCGAGCGCCTGGTGCGGGAGGAAATCGAGCGCGTGGCGCGCGGGGCGCAGTAATCTCCTCCAACGATCACTCTCGAAACGCCGCCCATGAGGCGGCGGTTTCGTCGATCAGGTCAGCCTGCGCTGGTGGCGAAGCAGATGAGGTTGCCGTCGGGATCCTTGACGATGAACGTGCGGGCGCCCCAGGGTTCGGTCCGCAATGTCTGGTGGAACGGGGCCATGGCCGCCTGATACTCCAGAAACAGAGCCTTGATGTTGTCGACAACGATCGTCGCCGCCAGCAGGTCATCGGTCGAATTGGCGGCGAGTGGAGGCTTGTCGACATGGCGCAGGTTGAGCCGTGCGCCATCGCGGATGATTTGGGCGTAAAAGGGCGGCTCGCCATAGATGAAGCGCGTCTCGAAGCCGAGCTTTTGCCGGTAGAAATTGCAGGCTGCTACAATGTCGCAGACAAAGAGCTGAGGCTCGGCAAAGGCGAGATGCGGTTTTGCGGCGTCTGTTGCTGCATGATCGGTCACGGTTTGAAGGCCTTCCTTCAGTGCCTGCCAGCTCTCGAAACCTGACTTCCTGGCGACGAGTTCCTGGGCATCGGCAAGGTTGAAGCCGTGATCGAGGATCTGGCTGTCGCTGAGATCGTGAAAACGCGGCAAGAGCCATCCAATCACAGCGGCGACGGGATAATACCGCTCGCGGTGCCATTTGAGATAGAGCTTGGCCTGTTTCTTGTGGTGTTCGAGGGTCGGCATGGGCGCATTGCGGGGTTGAGGTGGCGTAGGCGGGCAATGCCCCTCCGGCCGGAAGCCGATGCGCCCTACTGCAGCGTCCGCACGATATGGCTACGACGCCCGACGGTCAAGCTGCGGGTGCCTCGCGCCACGACCCTCCGTTGAAATGAGCGCGGGCACGCCTATTTGCTTCTCATGAACCGAGGCTGCCCTTGCGGTTGACTTGGCCAAGACCTTCCGATTTACACCGAACCAGCAAAAATCCCGACAGCGCGGACCATTCCCCATGCTTGAAAAGACCTACGACGCAAAGACCGTCGAGCCGAAGATCGCCAAAGTGTGGGAAGAGGCGGACGCCTTCCGCGCCGGCGCCGGGGCGGAGGAAGGGGCCGAAGCCTTCACCATCGTCATTCCGCCGCCCAACGTCACCGGCTCGCTGCATATGGGCCATGCGCTCAACAACACGCTGCAGGACATTCTGGTGCGCTTCGAGCGCATGCGCGGCAAGAACGTGCTGTGGCAGCCGGGCATGGATCATGCCGGCATCGCCACGCAGATGGTGGTCGAGCGGCAGCTGATGGAGAAGCAGATCCATCGCCGCGACCTGACGCGCGAGCAGTTCATCGAGAAAGTGTGGGAGTGGAAGGCCGAATCCGGCGGCACCATCTTCAATCAGTTGAAGCGGCTCGGCGCCTCGGCCGACTGGTCGCGCGAGCGCTTCACCATGGATGAAGGCCTGTCCAAGGCCGTGCTCGAAGTCTTCGTCACCCTCTACAAGGAAGGCCTGATCTACAAGGACAAGCGCCTTGTGAACTGGGATCCGAGACTTTTGACCGCGATCTCCGACCTCGAGGTCGAGCAGCATGAAGTCAACGGCAATCTCTGGCACTTCCGCTATCCGTTGGAGGGCGAGACCTTCGACCCGGAAAATCCGAAAACCTTCATCACGGTCGCGACCACGCGCCCGGAAACGATGCTGGGCGATACGGCGGTGGCGGTGCATCCGGACGACGAGCGGTACCGGCATCTGGTCGGCAAGAACGTCGTGCTGCCGATCGTCGGTCGCAAGATACCTGTTGTGGCGGACGAGTATTCCGATCCTGAAAAGGGTTCGGGCGCGGTCAAGATCACGCCGGCGCATGATTTCAACGACTTCGAGGTCGGCAAGCGCCACAAGCTGCCGGCGATCAACATCCTGACTGTCGAAGCCGCCATCAAGTTGAAGGACAATGAAGATTTCCTCGCCGGCCTCGATGCGACGCCGGAGCGGCAGGCCGTCTGGGACGCGCTTGACGGGCTCGACCGTTTCATCGCGCGCAAGAAGATCGTCGAACTGATGGAAGAAGGCGGCTTCCTGGAAAAAGTCGAGCCGCATCGCCATGCCGTGCCGCATGGCGACCGCGGCGGCGTGCCGATCGAGCCGTTCCTGACCGAGCAGTGGTATGCCAACGCGGCCGAGCTCGCCAAGCCGGCGATCGCCTCGGTGCGCGAGGGCCGCACCAACTTCGTGCCCAAGAACTGGGAAAAAACCTATTTCGATTGGATGGAGAACATCCAGCCCTGGTGCATCTCGCGCCAGCTGTGGTGGGGCCACCAGATCCCGGCCTGGTATGGGCCGGATGGGCGCGTCTTCGTCGAGAAGACCGAGGAAGAGGCGCTGAGCGCGGCGATCGAATATTATCTGGCGCTCGAAGGCCCGTGGAAGGCCTGGGTCGAGGACAGACTGGAAAACTTCCAGCCGGGCGAGATCCTGACCCGGGACGAGGACGTCCTCGATACCTGGTTTTCCTCGGCATTGTGGCCGTTCTCGACTTTGGGCTGGCCGGACCAGACGCCTGAGCTGAAGACCTATTACCAGACCGACGTGCTGGTGACCGGCTTCGACATCATCTTCTTCTGGGTGGCCCGCATGATGATGATGGGTCTGCATTTCATGGACGAGGAACCGTTCCACACCGTCTATGTGCACGCGCTGGTGCGCGACAAGAACGGCGCCAAGATGTCGAAGTCGAAGGGCAACGTCATCGACCCGCTCGATTTGATCGACGAGTATGGCGCCGATGCGTTGCGCTTCACCTTGACGGTGATGGCAGCGCAAGGCCGCGACGTGAAGCTCGACCCGGCGCGCATCGCCGGCTATCGCAATTTCGGCACCAAGCTGTGGAACGCGACGCGTTTCGCCGAGATGAACGAAGTCGCCCGCAATGACGATTTCTGGCTGAACGACGCCAAGCTGGCGGTCAACCGCTGGATCCTGACCGAGCTGACGCGTGCCGCGCGGCAGATCACCGACGGCATCACCTCCTACCGCTTCAACGAGGCGGCCGGTGCTGCCTACCGTTTCGTCTGGAACCTGTTCTGCGACTGGTATCTGGAACTCTTGAAGCCCGTGTTCATGGGCGCGGATGAGGCGGCCAAGGCCGAGAGCCGCGCCTGCGTCGCGTTCGTGCTCGACGAAATCTACAAGCTCCTGCATCCGATGATGCCGTTCATGACGGAGGAGCTGTGGGCGCAGACGGCGGGCGAGGGCAAGGAGCGCGAGTCGCTGCTTTGCCACGCTGCCTGGCCGGCGCCGGACTTCGAGGACGCGGATGCGGCCGCCGACATCAACTGGCTGGTCGACCTCGTCTCCGGTATCCGCTCGGTGCGCTCGGAGATGAACGTGCCGCCGGCGGCGATCGCGCCGCTGGTCGTGGTCGGCGCCAATGATGTGACGCGCGAGCGGCTGGTTCGCGAGGACTCGGCGATCAAGCGGCTGGCACGCGTCGGCGACATCTCGTTGGCTGACGCGGCGCCCAAGGGCTCGGCGCAGATCGTGCTTAACGAAGCAACGATCTGCCTGCCGCTCGGCAGCCTGATCGACCTCGCCGCCGAGGCTGCCCGGCTGCAGAAGGAACTGGCCAAGGTCACCGAGGAAATCGCGCGCCTGCACAAGAAGCTGTCGAATGAACGCTTCGTCGCCAGCGCGCCGGCCGAGATCGTCGACGCCGAGCGTGAAAAGCTCGCCGAATATCGCGACGCGCAGGACAAGCTATCAGTGGCTTTGACCAGGGTCCGCGACGCCGGTTGAGGGATAGATTCGCCAGACTTTAGCTTTATCTAAAAAGACGATCTTTTGCCTCGAAAGTAGGCATTCCGTTGCGTTAATGTTGACGTAAACGGAAGTTTTAACCCCATTGTTGCCATAATGTAACAATGGGGCCGAACGCTCGCGAAAATGGCTGTTTTTGAGCCTTCTGCGGCGAATTCTCCTCATTTTCTGGCCGGATAAGCATGCGCCGGGCCGTTTTTCGGCCTTGCGGCGCCTGTCTCCATTTTGTCGAAAATGCGTTTGGCAAGCATGTACATGTACGCCCCGATAATTCGTTGTTGCGCCGTTAACCCGAATTGGTTCTAGCTTGATGCACTCGAATTCGGGGAGGACATTTATGAACTTTTTGCGTCTGAAAGCACTGCTGGGGGCGGGGTGCTTTTCGCTGGCTTTAATCGGGACCGCAATGAACTCGGCGCATGCCGGTGGCATTGAGCGTGGCGGCTACGATATCGATCTTCTGTTCGATCCGGCGCCGTTCGCGACGGAAGCGGAGTCGACTTATGTTATGCCGCAACGCAAGCTCAAGAATGCGGTGGACACCAACCCGCTCGACGGCAATTTGACGTTCCTCGGCAGCACGGCAAAGGACAGCGAGAGCTACTGGGTGCCGCGCATCGGCGTCAAGGCGCAGATCGTTCAAGGTGTCGACTGTATGTTCGACTATTCCCAGCCATGGGGCGCGCACACCAATCCGGGTCTGTGGGCCGGCGCCGAATCCAACATGGAAACCGACATCAAGAGCAACAATTACGCCACGACTTGCTCCTACAAGATGGATGCCGGCAAAGGCCAGCTTCGCTTCATCGGCGGCGTCTATTACCAGGAAGTCTACGGTTTCAAGAAGGACCTGGTGTCGCCGCTGGTGCCGGGTTTCCAGGGCACCGGCCAGGTTGATCTCAGGGGGACCGGCTGGGGCTGGCGCGCCGGCCTTGCCTATGAAATCCCGGACATCGCGCTGCGCGCCAGCCTCGTCTACAATTCACGGGTCAAGCTCGACAATATCTCGGGCACGCTGGATCTGACGCATGTTGGCAGTGTCGTGCTGCCGATCTATGGCTCGACACAGTACATGCCGGACACGGTCGAGTTTAAGTTGCAGTCGGGCATCGCTCCCGGCTGGCTCGCCTTCGGCTCGCTCAAGTGGGTGAATTGGAGCCTGTTGCAGAGTGTTCCGATTTGCGTAGTCGGCACTCCTTCGGCGGCGTGCGTTACGGGTGATGCTCTGCATTCAGGCCAGATCACCTCGCTGGATTTGATGTATCGCGACGGCTGGACCGTCACGGGCGGTATCGGCCACAAGTTCAACGATCAGTGGAGTGCGGCCGGCCAGCTTTCCTGGGATCGCGGCACGTCACATGGCTATGGCTCGCAGACCGATACCTGGACCGTGGGCGGTGGCGTTGCCTATACGCCCCAGCCCAATATCGAGGTTCGTCTGGCCGGCGCGATCGGCGTGCTGACCAGCGGCCATTCGGGAATAGTGAATGGCGAACGCGGCTATGTGGCCGGCAATGAGGTCAGCTACGACTTCGGCAACGATCTGGTCACGGCAATTTCCGGCGGTGTCAAGATCAAGTTCTAACCCATTGAGAATTTGACAAAAAAGGCCGGGCATTGCCCGGCCTTTTTCGTTTGGGCCGACATCGTCGGTGCCTCCGGTATCCAAGCTGCGTTGCATATAAGCCGCACTGGCATCGCCTCGTGCGTTTGTGACGTTTTGGCAACACTTTCTGAACAACCCCTGCGCTAGAGGTCAGGTCGGGGAAATTGCCCATTTCCCGCCATAAACCCGGCGCACCTCGAACTTGTCTCGGGACACGCGCCAAAAGGCTCGGCGATGGGGCAGGCCGCACCGCCCGCGGCAAGGATGAGAATGGACGCCAAGGTCATTTCAAAGGCTAAGCTTCCTAGCCGCTATGTGACTGTCGGTCCGGCGCGTGCGCCGCACCGGTCCTATCTCTATGCCATGGGGCTTTCCGCCGCCGAGATCGCGCAGCCGCTGGTCGGCGTCGCCTCCTGCTGGAACGAAGCCGCACCCTGCAACATCTCGCTGATGCGCCAGGCGCAGGTGGTCAAGAAGGGGGTAGCTGCGGCCAACGGCACGCCGCGCGAATTCTGCACCATCACCGTCACCGACGGCATCGCCATGGGCCACCAGGGTATGAAGTCGTCGCTGGTGTCGCGCGAGGTCATCGCCGATTCGGTCGAGCTCACGATGCGCGGCCATTGCTACGATGCGCTGGTCGGCCTTGCCGGCTGCGACAAGTCGCTGCCCGGCATGATGATGGCCATGGTGCGGCTCAACGTGCCGTCGATCTTCATTTATGGCGGTTCGATCCTGCCCGGCAGTTATCGCGGTCGCCAGATCACCGTGCAGGATGTGTTCGAGGCGGTCGGCCAGCACTCCGTCGGCACGATCGGCGATGCCGAGCTGCTCGAGATCGAGCAGGCGGCCTGTCCGTCGGCCGGCTCCTGCGGCGCCCAGTTCACCGCCAACACCATGGCAACCGTCGCCGAGGCGATCGGTCTGGCGCTGCCCTATTCCTGCGGCGCGCCGGCGCCTTACGAAATGCGCGACCGTTTCAATTTCGCCTCCGGCGAAAAGATCATGGAGCTGATCGCCAAAAACATCCGGCCGCGCGACATCGTCACGCTGAAGGCGCTGGAGAACGCCGCGACCGTGGTTTCCGCCACCGGCGGCTCGACCAATGCAGCCCTGCATCTGCCGGCGATCGCGCATGAGGCGGGAATCAAATTCGATCTCTTCGATGTCGCGAAGATCTTCGAGAAGACGCCTTACATCGCCGACCTCAAGCCTGGCGGCAAATATGTCGCCAAGGACATGTTCGAGGCCGGGGGCATTCCGCTGTTGATGAAGACGCTGCTCGACCACGGCTATCTGCATGGCGATTGCCTGACGGTCACTGGCCGCACTTTGGCCGAAAACATGGAGCACGTTGCCTGGAATGAACACCAGGATGTGGTCCGCCCGGCCAACAGACCAATTACCCAAACCGGCGGTGTCGTGGGCTTGAAGGGAAACCTTGCCCCCGAAGGCGCGATCGTGAAGGTCGCGGGCATGGCGGAGTTGAAATTCTCCGGCCCGGCGCGCTGTTTCGATTCGGAAGAGGAATGTTTCGAGGCGGTGACGCATCGCAACTACCGGGAAGGCGAGGTTCTCGTCATTCGCTATGAAGGGCCGCGCGGTGGTCCTGGCATGCGCGAGATGCTGTCGACGACGGCAGCGCTCTACGGCCAGGGCATGGGCGGCAAGGTGGCGCTGATCACCGACGGCCGCTTCTCGGGCGCGACGCGCGGCTTCTGCATCGGCCATGTCGGGCCGGAAGCGGCGGTTGGGGGGCCGATCGGCCTCATCAGGGATGGCGACGTGATCTCGATCGACGCCGTGAACGGCACGATCGACGTGGCGCTGACCGAGGCCGAACTGGCGGCGCGGGCCAAGACATGGAAGGCGCGCACGACCGACTACCAGTCGGGCGCGATATGGAAATACGCACAGACGGTCGGGTCTGCCAGGGATGGCGCGGTCACCCATCCGGGCGGTGCGAAAGAAACACACTGCTATGCGGATATCTGAGTTGTTGAGGTCATCTGTCCTTCCGGCACTGGTCGCTGCGGCGATCTTTGGCGCCGTGGGCCAGGCTTTGGCCTTTGACGACAAGGTGTTCGACGACAAGACCGGCGTGAAGCCGCAGTCCAGCCCCTGGGCGGTGTTCCAGTTCGGCTTCTCCGCCTACAAGAAAGGCCACAAGGAACAGGCCGCCGAAGCCTATAAATACGCCGCCGAAAACGGCCAGATCGGCGCCACCTGGAAGCTTGCCCGCATGTATGCCGAGGGCGACGGCGTGGCGCGGGACGATTATGAGGCGTTCAAGTTCTTCTCCGAGATCGTCGACCAGGACGTCGAGCCCGGCTCGCCGGAGGAAAGCTACGTCTCCGACGCGCTGGTGGCGCTCGGCGATTATCTGCGCAAGGGCATTCCCGGCAGTCCGGTCACCGAGAACGAGGTGGCGGCCCAGGAATATTACATGCGCGCCGCCGCCAACTACCGCAATCCGAACGCCCAGTTCGAGATGGGGCAGATGTTCCTGAAGGGCGAGGGCGGCGTGAAGGCCAGTGTCAAGCAGGCCGGGCGCTGGTTCCAGCTCGCCGCCGAGAAGGGCCATGCGGGCGCGCAGGCGACGCTTGGCCATCTCTTGTTCCAGAGCGGCAAGATCGTTCGTGGCCTGGCGATGATGACCGCCGCGCTCGAACGTGCGGCGCCGGCCGACCAGCCCTGGATCCGCGGCATGCAGGAAGAGGCTTTTGCCGCCGCCGGCGAGGCCGACCGGCGCACGGCCATTTCGCTGGCCGATGACATCCTGACCAAGGGCACCACCAACGCAGATCAGTAAGGTCGTCTGCCGCTCTCCTCCAAGAGGGGAGATCAGCCAGTCAGAAAAATCAGTTCTCGGTCGGCTCCGTCGGCACCATGCTGGGCGCGGGCGTCGAAATCGGCGTGACCTGCGGGTTCGGCGCCATCGTGTTTCCGGGGCAGCTATCGCCGATTTTCGTCCAGGATGTATTGTTGAGCACCATCTCGCAGCGCGCCAGATGGCTCCGGTCGGCAACCGTCAGGCAGGCGACCTGACCGACCGGATAGGACTTTCCATTGGCAAGACATTCCGGCGCCGCGAAAGCCGGCACCATGGCCGCCGTGGCAAACGCCAAGCCGATCGGACAAACAACAAATCGAATGGTCATGGGAACCCCGGCCGCCATGATGATTTTCCATCATGCGCCCGATTTGTGGCGATAGGACGTCGTCGTGGCGACACAAGGTCGGGGCGATACGCCGGCAGAACGGCCCCGGTCAGGCCGGCTGCAAGGCGAGATCGATCGCAACCGGCACGTGATCGGACGGCTTTTCCCAGGCGCGCACATGCTTCTCGATCGAGGCCGACGAGAAGCGATTGGCGGCTTCCGGCGACAGCAGCAGATGGTCGATGCGGATGCCGTTGTTCTTCTGCCAGGCGCCAGCCTGATAATCCCAGAAGGTGTAGGTGTCGGGCGAATCCGTGACCGCGCGCACTGCTTCCGTGAAACCGAGATTGAGCAGCCGGCGGAAGGCCTGCCGCGTCTGCGGCTGGAACAGCGCGTCGCCCAGCCAGTTCTCCGGAAAACGCGCATCGATCGGCTCGGGAATGACGTTGTAGTCGCCGGCCAGCACCAGCGCCTCTTCCAGCCTCAGCCGCTCTTCGGCCCAGCGCTCCAGCCGCGCCATCCATGAGAGCTTGTAGGGGAATTTTTTATCGTCATCGATCGGATTGCCGTTCGGCAGATAGAGCGAGGCGACGCGCAGCGCGCCCTTGTCGGTCGAGAACACCCCTTCGATGAAGCGCGCCTGCTCGTCGGCGTCGTCACCCGGCAGGCCTCTGGTGACCTCGTCAAAGCGCAGCTTCGACAGCAGCGCCACGCCGTTGAAACCTTTCTGGCCATGGGTTTCCACGTTGTAGCCCAACGCCTCGATCTCAGCGCGCGGGAACTGGTCGTCGACCGTCTTGATCTCCTGCAGGCAGACGATGTCGGGCGCGCTTTCGGTCAGCCAATGGGTGAGATTGCCGATGCGGGCGCGAACGCCGTTGATGTTCCAGGTGACGATTTTCATGACGGTCTATTCTTTCTGCGGCGGGTGGCGTTCGACGAGGCCGATCGTATTGCCTGCCGGGTCCTTAAGGAAGGCCATCCACTCGCTTTCCCCCGCTGGGCCGAACGTGCCTTCGGTATCGCAATGCACGAGCGCCGGTTGCGCTGTGAAGGGGACGCCCGCGGCTTTCGCCTCGGCGTGGAAGGCTTCAAGGCCGGCAATGTCGAGATAGACGGTGCCGGCCGGTATGCCGTCGGTGAACAGCAGTCTCACATCGCCGGCCATGATGAAGGCGATGCCCGGCGGATCGTAGCGGGCATGAACGCCCATACCGAGCACGTCACGCCAGAAGGCCAGCGTCGAATCAAGATTGCGTCCGGCCGACAGCGCGACCTGACGGACCGCGCCGATGGCAGGCATGCCGTTAGATGGAGAAGCTCGTGCCGCAGCCGCAGGAGGCGACAGCGTTCGGATTGCGGATCTGGAAAGACTGGCCCATCAGATCGTCGACGAAGTCGATCACCGAGCCGCCCATATAGACCAGCGACAAATCGTCGATCAGCACCGTGGCGCCGTCCTTCTCGATGGCGACGTCGTCATCATTACGCGTGTCGACCAGGTCGAATTTGTAGGAAAATCCGGAGCAGCCGCCGCCTTCGACGGAAACGCGCAACGCCGTCTTGCCGGCCTCGCCAGAGACAATCTTGGCGATCCGCCTGGCGGCGGCCTCGGTCATGTCGACTTTCATGGCGGTCTTGGCATCAGCGCCCATGGGCGTCACCTTGCTTTCGGTTTCACATGATAGGTATGAAGCGCAAGGGGCCAAGTCAACTGCGGCAGCATCAGCCATGACCAATGAGTTGGGCGACATCGGGTTCGGCTATCGGCCGCGCGCCGCCTATGCCACCGATCCGGCGCGCTCGCGCGGGCGGCTGTTCGACGAGGTCGAGAGCCCGACCCGCACGCCTTTCCAGCGCGACCGCGACCGCATCATCCACTCGACGGCGTTCCGGCGGCTCAAGCACAAGACGCAAGTCTTCATCGCCCATGAAGGCGACCATTACCGCACAAGGCTGACCCATTCGATCGAAGTGGCGCAGATCGCGCGTGCGCTGGCGCGGGCGCTGCGCGGCGACGAGGATCTCGCCGAGGCGGTGGCGCTGGTGCATGATTTCGGCCACACGCCCTTCGGCCACACCGGCGAGGACGCGCTGAACGACAAGATGGCGGCCTGGGACGGTTTCGATCATAACGCGCAGTCGCTGCGCATCGTGACACGGCTGGAGGCGCGCTACGCCGAATTCGACGGACTGAACCTGACCTGGGAGACACTGGAGGGCCTGGTCAAGCACAATGGCCCGCTGACTGACAGCAGCGGCAAGGGCCTGAAAGGGCCGGTGCCGCAGGCGATCCGCGATTATTCGGAGCTGCAGAATCTTGAACTCGACCGCTTCGCCGGCATCGAGGCGCAGTGCGCGGCGATCGCCGACGATATCGCCTACAACACGCATGACATTGATGACGGGCTGCGGGCAGGGTTGCTGACGCTCGACATGCTGGAAACAGTCTCGCTGCCGGGGAAGATCCTGGCGGGTGTGCGCCAACGCTATCCCAGGCTCGATGACGTGCGCACCGGCCACGAACTGATGCGGCGGCAGATCACCGCCATGGTCGAGGATGTCATCGTTTCGGCAACCGCGAATCTGGAACGTGTCGGGCCTCAGAGCGCCGACGCCGTGAGGGCGGCGGGGGAGACGATGGTGAGCTTTTCCGCCGAGATGGCCGCGGCCGAGAAGGAACTGAAGGCCTTTCTCTACAAGCATCTCTACCGGCACGAGGAGGTGATGCGGGTGCGCGCCGGCGCCGAACAGATCGTCAGGGACCTGTTCGACGTCTATTTCGCCGACCCGCGCGCCATGCCCGACGGCTGGCGCGAGGGGCTGGACCGGGCCGAGGATCGCATCAAGGCGCGCAGCGTCGCCGATTTCCTGGCGGGGATGACCGACACCTATGCGCTCAAGGAACACAGGCGTTTGTTTGACCGCACCCCGGATTTGAGCTAGGGCGAGCGCGATTTTGCCGGCCGACGAGCCGGATTCGCCTAAAACCGCCAGAGCAATACCCATGAACATCTTCGCCGATTTCACCGCGCGAGTCACAAAGGCTGTCCAAGCGCTTGACCTGAAAGACAAGGACGGCGTTTCGCCCGACCTGTCGCGCATTGCCGTCGAACCGCCGCGCGACGCCAGCCATGGCGATCTGGCGACCAATGCGGCGATGGTGCTGGCCAAGCCTACGGGCCAGAACCCGCGCGCGCTGGCCGAGAATCTGGCGTTGGCGCTGCGCGATGACAAGGATGTCGCAGCCGCCGAGGTCGCCGGCCCGGGCTTCGTCAATCTGCGGCTCAAGGACGGCTTCTGGCAGGCGCATCTGTCGGCGCTTCTGGGCGAGGGGCGCAATTACGGCCGCTCGACGATCGGCGCCGGCCGGAAAACCAATGTCGAATATGTCTCGGCCAACCCGACGGGGCCGATGCATGTCGGCCATTGCCGGGGCGCTGTTGTCGGCGACGCGCTCGCCAATCTGCTGGCGTTCGCCGGTTACGACGTGACCAAGGAATATGTCATCAACGATGCCGGCGGACAGATCGACGTGCTCGGCCGCTCGGTCATACTGCGGTACCGAGAGGCGCTCGGCGACGAGATCGGCGAGATTCCGCCCGGCCTTTATCCCGGCGACTATCTGGTCCCTCTCGGCCAGGTGCTGGCCAAGGAGTTCGGACGCAGCCTGCTCCAGATGCCGGAGGATGAGGCGCTGGCCATCGTCAAGGACCGCGCGATCGACGCCATGATGGCGATGATCCGCGATGATCTGGCGCTGCTCAATGTGCATCACGACGTGTTCTTTTCCGAGCGCACATTGCATGCCGACAATGCCAGGAAGATCCGCTCGGCGATCAACGACCTGACGCTGAAGGGGCATATCTACAAGGGCAAGCTGCCGCCGCCCAAGGGCGAGAAGCCGGACGACTGGGAAGATCGCGAGCAGACGCTGTTCCGCTCGACGGCGGTCGGCGACGACATGGACCGGGCGCTGGTCAAGTCTGACGGATCGTTCACCTACTTCGCCGCCGACGTGGCGTATCTGAAGGACAAGGTTGATCGCGGCTTCGTCGACCTGATCTATGTGCTTGGCGCCGACCACGGCGGTTATGTCAAGCGGCTGGAGGCCCTGGCGCGGGCGATTACTGGCGACAAGGTGAAGCTCACGGTTCTGCTTTGCAATCTGGTCAAGCTGTTTCGCGACGGCGAGCCGGTACGAATGGGAAAAAGGGCTGGGAATTTCGTCACGGCGCGGGAAGTCATTGAAGAGGTGGGCCGCGATGCGGTGCGCTTCATGATGCTGTTCCGCAAGAATGACGCGCCGCTCGATTTCGATTTTGCCAAGGTCACCGAACAGTCCAAGGACAATCCGGTATTTTACGTGCAGTACGCCTCGGCGCGCTGTCATTCGGTGTTCCGGCAGGCAAGCGAGCAATTGGGCGAGGCGAATTTCGATCGCAAGGGCCTGGCTGCCGCCGCGGCTTCGCTGACCGACGAGGGCGAGATCGGCCTGATCCGCAAGCTCGCGGAATATCCGCGCCTGATCGAGTCCGCCGCTCTTGCGCTGGAGCCGCATAGGCTGGCATTTTACCTTTATGATCTGGCTTCCAGCTTTCACGGACACTGGAACCGGGGCACGGATAATCCGGACTTACGTTTTGTTAAGGTTAACGACCGACAATTGACGCATGCCAGACTAGGGCTGGTGCAGGCTGTTTCGGACGTTCTGACGTCCGGCCTGACGCTGATCGGAGCCGCTGCGCCCACCGAA
The DNA here is from genome assembly GCF_053714255.1 of Mesorhizobium sp. 43Arga. Classification (NCBI taxonomy): domain Bacteria; kingdom Pseudomonadati; phylum Pseudomonadota; class Alphaproteobacteria; order Hyphomicrobiales; family Phyllobacteriaceae; genus Mesorhizobium; species Mesorhizobium sp. 43Arga. The sequence goes on along the minus strand of NZ_JBSKBO010000002.1, from coordinate 78,950 downwards.
ATGCGTTAGGTTTGACTAAAAAACCTGTCACCTTTTGCCCACATTGCGCTGGTAAGGGCCAACCCTGCGCGACGTCCATGGCGTCCGAATGAGTGCGAGTTCGGGAACAATAATGGCAGACAGAACCCAGCTGAGAGTAGCCGATAACAACGACGTCGCTGACGATGATCCGTTCGCGGAACTGACCAGGATCATGGGATTCGACCCACGCCAGCCGGTCAAGCAGCAGGCGCGGGTCGAACCGCGGGCCGCTGCCGCCAGCCAGCCCGTGCAAGAGGACGATTTCGATATCGACCTCGAAAAGGAATTGATGGGTGAGTTCGATGCTGGCGACAGCGTCGCTGCTCCAGCTGTCGAGGCTCATGAGCCGGCATTTGAAACGGCGGCCACACACGCGGCAGACGACGATCTTGCGCTGTCGCTCGACGACGATTTCCATCTGGACTTCACGGGTGCCGACGCGCAGGGGCCCGTTGCCAGCCCTGCCAACCCCGGCGCTGCCGAAGCCGCGCCCTCCGTCGACCCTGCCTTCGACGCCGATTTCGACAATGCCGTCGCCAGTTCGCTCGAGGACGTTTCGCCCTTCGAGGACGATCTGCCGATGGAGGACGAGCTTGCCGCGTCGCTCGATCAGGATTTCCATGTCGAGGATCATGCCGCCGAGATCGAGGACGAAGCCGTCGAGCCCCAGCATGCCGTTGCCGAAGCGCCGGTGGCTGTCGAGCCGGCCGCCGAGCATCAATTCGACGAGGCGGTGGCGATTTCGCTCGAAGACGAGCTGATGTTTGACGACCATTCGGCGGATCAGCGCCAGGCGGCCGCGGCCGCGGTCGACTATCCGGAGCCGGTGCTGGCCGCCGCGAACGAGGCCGAGGCGATTTCGGACGAGGATTTCGACGGTCGCTTCGAGGCCGCAATGGCGGATGTCGATATGGAGTTCGACGCCCATGCGGATGAGCCCGTGGCCTTCGATGCGGCGGAAGCGCGCGACATGCTCGCCGATGCCGTGGACACAAGAGGCGAGTTCTCGGACCCTGAAGCCGTCTCGGACGATGATTTCGATCTGAACCTGGACGACGCGTTCGCCGAGCCCGCCGAAGAGCCGATCGCCGAGGTCGCGGCTGCCGCGGTCCAGCCGACAGCTCCGGCAACTCCCGCAGCCATCATGGCCGAGCCCGCGCCGGCCGCCGTGGCGGACGAACGGAGCCTCGAAGACGAGTTGAACGCGCTGCTGGGCGCCATGACAGCGCGCACGTCGGCCAAGGAGCCCGTTGTGGCTCAGCCGGTTGCCGCTCCCGTTCAGCCGTATGCTGTTCCATATACTGCGGCACCTGCAAAGGCTGCCGAAGAACCTGCCGATGTTGTCGGCGACCTCGACTGGGATCTCGACGAACATGCGACCGAGGATCCGCATGCCTCCAGCGCCGCCCACGCCGCCGATGCCGATCTCGACGATCTGCTGGTCGATGAGCTTCAAGGCCAGGATCTGGGCGCGGACGCTGCCGATCATGACGACATCGATTTCGACGATGACGCGCTCGACGCGGCCTTGGCCAGGAATCTCGATCCGCGCGACGAGGCAGTTGCGCCACAGGATCAGGCAGATTCTCTCGATTGGCTGGCCGAACGCTCCGCGCCGACCGAGCCGACCCGTTCGTGGAGCCGCGTGACACCGGTTCCCCAGCAGCCGGCATTCGCCGCGCAGCCGGCCGCCTCGATGGCGGCCAGGCCCGCCGCGCCCGAAGTGGCTCCAGCAGTGGCCGTTGTGCCGTCCTACCGTGCGCCCGAGCCGGTTGCGGCCGCTCCCTATGTAGCTCCCGTATCCGCGCCGCAGCCGCGACCGTCGTCGCGCTACGAACAAGAGATGCCCGATGTCGAAACGGTCGATGTGCCGGAGCGCGTGGTGGCGCTGGCCGACGATCTCGACATCCCGGAACTGCATTTCGAGGAAGATGAACCGGCCGCGTCGGGCTATGACGACCTCGACGCCGAGTTCGCCAGCCTTCTGACGGAAATGAATTCGGTGGAAGTCGCGCCTACTCCGGCTGCGCCCGCAAGCAGCGCTGCCTATGCCGATGAATCCTTTGATGGCGGATACAAATCGGCCTATCAGGCGCCGGCCTATGAAGAACCCAAACAGGCTTATGACGGAGTCAAACCGGGTTATGACGGGGTCAAACCGGCCTATCAGCCGGAAGCGCGGACCTATACTGCGCGGCCGGCGGAAACGCCCGCCCGTGCTCCCGCGAACACAGCCTATGCCGACGCCGCCGACGGCTTCGATCTCGACAGTCTGCCCGGCAGCCAGCCGGTCTCGCAGGCGGACGATTTCACCGTCGATGAGCTCGATTATGATCCTGAACTGGACGAGGCAATGGCTGTTCCGGGTCTCGGAGAGCGGGAAGCGGCCAGGTCGTCGGGCCGCCGTGGCCTGTTCATCGCGGCAATCGTCGGTGCCGTGGCGGTTGCAGGCGGTCTTGGCGCCTTTGCGCTGTCTTTCGGCGGCAAGGGCGGCAGTGACGCGCCGGTGATCGTCAAGGCCGACAATTCGCCAATCAAGATCAAGCCGGAAAATCCGGGCGGCACCGTGGTGCCGAACCAGGACAACAAGGTCTACGACGCGGTGGTCAAGGGCGCCAAGCCCGCCGAGCCGGTGCAGCAGAAGCTTGTCACCAACACCGAGGTTCCCGTGGATGTGCGGGCTAAGGATCCGACCCGTGCGGTCGATCTTTCCGCTGACCAGAGCGCTGCCGTCGGCGGAGCCGATGACGGCAATGCCGCGCCGACCGCCAATGCCGCGCCGACCGCCAGTGCGGCGCCGGCTGGCAATCTTGCTCCGGCCGACAATGCGGCGCCCGCGCCCAAGTCCGAGGATCGCATCGCGCAGGTGCTGCAGGATACCGACAAGGGCAACAACACCGATGTCGTCGCCGTCGCACCGCGCAAGGTGAGGACGATGGTGGTCAAATCGGACGGCTCACTGGTACCGCGCGAGGATCCTGCGCCGGCCGCGCCGCAGGTTGCGGCCGCCGAGCCGAGCGATCCGGCGCCGCAGCATGTCGCGCCGTCGGCACAGGCCGACCAGACCGGCACCGTGGCGCCCGCCGCGGCCCCGTCGGGCGACGAGCCGGCACTCAAGCCGGCGGCCAAACCGGCGAAGGCACAGTCGGCCAACACGCCGCCCAAGGTTGCGATCGCGCCGCAGCGTCCGTCCGACCAGCCCGTCGATGTCGTCGGCGAGGTGAAGCCCGACCAGGTCGCATCCATCGACCCGGCAACGACGGCGACCGGCAGTGGTTCGTGGTCGATGCAGGTTGCTTCGCAGCCGACGGTGGAAAGCGCCCAGTCGACCTACCAGGATCTGCAACGCCGCTATGGCAGCGTGCTTGCCGGGCGCACCGCCAACATCGTCAAGGCCGAGATTGCCGGCAAGGGTACGTTCTACCGCGTCCGCGTTGTGGCCCAGTCGCGCAACGATGCCATCAATCTGTGCACCAGCTACAAGGCCGCCGGCGGCAACTGCTTCGTGTCGCGCTAGACGCGTTCAACCCGTCAAAGCCGGCGTGGCCCAAGGTCACGCCGGCTTTTTCATATGGCTGACTTTTTCATGTGGAAGCATATCTCGTGGTTTGCCGCATGTTTCCCGAGACGATTCCCTTTGGCCGCGTGAAGCCCTAGACTCCCGATATGACCGAATCAAAATCCATGATCCTCGGCTGTGCCGGGAAATCGCTCACCCGCGAAGAAATCAACTTCTATCGCAATGAATGCCCGTGGGCTTTCATCCTGTTTGCCCGCAATATCGGCGAGACCGAGCAGATCCGCGATCTGGTCGCCGAGATGCGCGACTGCATCGGGCGTCCGGACGCGCTGGTGTTCATCGACCAGGAGGGCGGCCGGGTGCAACGCCTGCGGCCGCCGCTGGCGCCGAACTATCCGGCTGGCGGCGCGCTCGGCGCGCTATGGCGCGACGATCATGACGCCGGCGCCCGCGCGGCCTGGCTGATGGCCCGGCTGCACGCCTTCGACCTGTTGCGCTACGGCATCACGGCGGATTGCCTGCCGGTGCTCGACGTGCCGATCGAGGGCGCCAGCGACGTCATCGGCGCGCGCGCCTATGGCAAGGAGCCGCGACCGGTGATCGAACTCGGCCGTGCCGCCGCCGAAGGCCTGATGTCGGGCGGCGTGCTGCCTGTCATGAAACACATCCCCGGTCATGGTAGGGCCTTCGCCGACACGCATTTCGAGCTGCCTGTTGTCGATGCCTCGCTCAGCGATCTGCAGCGGCATGACTTTGCCCCGTTCCGGGAGCTCAACGACCTGCCGATGGCGATGACGGCGCATGTCGTCTACAGCGCCATCGATCCCAAGAACCCGGCAACGACATCCGGCAAGGTGATCGACGAGATCATCCGCCGCGACATCGGCTTTGACGGGCTCCTGATGAGCGACGACACCTCGATGAAGGCACTTTCTGGGGATTTCCCGACAAAGGCGGCGTCGATCCTTGCGGCGGGCTGCGATCTGGTCCTTCACTGCAACGGCGTTTTCGAGGAGATGGCAGGCATTGCCTCGCGCACCACGGGGCTTGAAGGCAAGTCGCTGGAGCGGGCAAAGCGGGCACTGACCTATATAAGGAAACGCGACGCGGCCGAGGAAACCGAGATACGGGCTGAATTCGCCACCTATTTCGATGCGGTGGCCTAACCAAGGAAGTGACAAAGGCAGTGGCGGAAACATTGGAAAGCAAGGCCGCGAAGGCCGCACCGATGGACCGCCTGTGGGCAGAGAATGACGATTCACGCGTCACCGGCGATCCGTCGCTGGTCGTCGACGTGGCCGGCTTCGAAGGCCCGCTCGATCTGCTCTTGCACCTTGCACGCACCCAGAAGGTCGATCTGGCGCGCATCTCTATCCTGGCACTGGTCGAGCAGTATCTGGCCTTTGTCGAGACAGCGAGGGCGCTGCGGCTCGAACTTGCGGCCGATTATCTGGTGATGGCGGCATGGCTCGCCTTCCTCAAGTCGAAGCTGTTGATCCCCAAACAGCCGGGCGAAGAGGGCGAGAGCGGCGAGGAACTGGCGGCCGTGCTGCAATTCCGGCTGAAGCGGCTGGAAGCGATGCGTGATGCGGCGGCGCGGTTGGTCAACCGCAACCGGCTCGGCCGCGACGTGTTCGCGCGCGGCATGCCCGAAATGGTCATCATCGAGAAGCGCAACGCCTTTTCGGCGTCGCTCTACGATCTCCTGACCGCCTATGCCCAGCAGCGGCAGAAGCAGGCGATCACCAATGTGACGATCGCTAGGCGGGGCGTGTGGTCGCTCAAGGATGCGCGCGACATCCTGACCCGGCTGATCGGCTCGCTGCGGGACTGGACGGCGCTGGACAGCTTCCTCATCCGATACATGACAAGCCCGGAAGAGCGGCGCACAGCGATCGCCAGTTCCTTCGCGGCGACACTGGAACTGGTCCGCGAGCGCAAGATGGATCTGCGGCAGGACGAGGTGTTCGCGCCGATCTATTTGCGCGATCACCGCGCACCGGCAATCAAGGCAGTCGAGGTGGCATCATGAGCGAACGCGCCAACGCTTCGGTTATCCCCTTTAAGGTGGACGATGAACTGGAAGGCGATCTCGACCAGACTTCGGCCGAGAATCCGGTGCAGAATCCGGCCGAGCGGCTGCATATTGCGGAGGCCATGCGCATGGCAGAGGCGATCGTGTTCGCCAGCGCCGAGCCAGTCAGCGAAAAGCAGCTTGCCGCGCGCTTGCCCGACGGCATCAATGTCGCCCTTGCCATGGCCGAGCTGCAGCTGGTCTACGCCCGGCGCGGCGTCAATCTGGTGCGGGTCGGTGACGCCTGGGCGTTCCGCACCGCGGGCGATCTCGCCTTCCTGATGAGCCGCGACACGGTGCAGCAGCGCAAGCTGTCGCGCGCGGCGCTCGAAGTGCTGGCGATCATCGCCTATCACCAGCCGGTGACCCGCGCCGAGATCGAGGATATCCGCGGTGTCGAGACGTCGAAGGGTACGCTGGACACGCTGCTCGAGACGGAATGGGTGCGCATGCGCGGCCGCCGCAAGACGCCCGGTCGTCCCGTCACCTACGGCACCACCGAGACCTTCCTCGACCATTTCGCGCTTGAGGAAATCCGCGATCTTCCCGGCATGGAAGAGCTGAAGGGGGCCGGTCTGCTTTCGGGCCGCATGCCGTCGAACTTTTCCATTCCGCAGCCGCCGGCCGACCCCGACGTGCTGACCGAGGACGAGGATCCGCTGACCGACATCGATCTCGAGGAACTCGGCCTGCTGACGCCGCGCGTCACGGAAGATTGACCGCTGGCGCTCTGTCCAAGCGCGCCGATAGGTCGTAGATGCGCCGATTGGTAGCGGGCCAGCGAACCGAAAAGACGTGACATCCGTCACCCTTTCATAAACTCTGTCGCTGTTGTGTTTGAATCCCAACGCGAAAACGCATAGATCATCGCCAGGGAAAACATTCGAGAGAGATTTGCTATGGGTTCATTTTCGATTTGGCACTGGATGATCGTGCTGGTGATCGTGCTGCTGGTTTTCGGCCGCGGCAAGATTCCCGAGCTGATGGGCGACATGGCCAAAGGCATCAAGAGCTTCAAGAAGGGCATGGCGGACGACGACGTCGCCGACGATAAGCGCACCGTCGAACACCGTGCCGACGAGACCGTTTCGGCCGTGAAGGAAAAAGCCAGCAAGAGCTGAGCCAAAAAAGTTCTAGTCGGAACAGAGTGCCATGTTTGAAGTCGGCTGGACCGAAATGCTGGTGATCGCGATCGTCATGATCGTGGTCGTCGGGCCGAAGGATTTGCCCAATATGCTGCGCACCTTCGGTCGCACGACGGCGAAGCTGCGCGCCATGGCCGCCGACTTCCAGAAACAGTTCAACGAAGCGCTGAAGGAAGCCGAGCTCGACGACGTCAAGAAGTCGGTCGACGAGCTCAGGGGCCTCAGCCCCGTGGCCGAGATCCGCAAGCAGCTCAATCCGTTCGAGCAGGCGGCGGCCGATGTGCGCGCCGGCGTCGACGCCGCGATGAAGCCGAAGCCCGCCGCCGATCCGGCAACGCCCGCCGCTTCGACACCACAGGCGGCCGAGCCGCTGAAGAATGGCGCGACGGAAATGCCTGGCGTCAGCGCCGCGGAAGCTGCCGCGCCCACGCCGATTTTCCCGGCCATGACCGATGAATCGGTGGTGGCGGCATCCACGGAACCTGCCGTGGCGCCGAAGGCGGCCAAGAAAGCCGGCAAGACCGCGCCGGCGGCAAAAGCACCGGCCAAGGCCTCGGCATCCGCGTCCAACGCGCCCGCAAAGGCCGAGCCGGGAGCAAAGCCTGCAGCCGCCGCTTCGAAAAAGCCTGCCGCCGCCAAGGCGACTGCCGCAAAGACGGTGGCGAAAGCCGAACCGAAACCTGCGCCAGCGAAGAAGCCGGCGACCAAGAAGACGGCTGGAGCCGCCAAGTGAGCGTTTCGGACAAGGAAAAGGACGAGATCGAAAAATCGTCGGCGCCGCTGATCGAGCATCTCATCGAGCTGCGCCGCCGGCTGATCTGGTCACTCGGTGGTTTCTTCGTTGCCTTCCTGGTGTGCTTCTTCTTCGCCAAGAGGCTGTTCAACCTTCTGGTCGTTCCCTTCAAATGGGCGACGAAGTGGGCGGGTCTCGACCCGCACAAGGTCGAACTGATCTACACCGCGCCGCAGGAATTCTTCTTCACGCAGGTCAAGCTCGCCATGTTCGGCGGCATGGTCATCGCCTTTCCGCTGATCGCCACCCAGATTTACAAATTCATCGCGCCCGGCCTCTACAAGAATGAGCGCAACGCTTTTCTGCCGTTCCTGATCGCTTCGCCGGTCCTGTTCCTGATGGGCGCATCGCTGGTCTATTTCTTCTTCACGCCGATGGTGATGTGGTTCTTCCTCGCCATGCAGCAGGCCGGCACGGACGAGCAGGTGCAGATTTCGCTGCTGCCGAAAGTGTCGGAATATCTCAGCCTGATCATGACGCTGATCTTCTCCTTCGGCCTGGTGTTCCAGCTGCCGGTGGTGACCAGCCTGATGACGCGTGTCGGCATGCTGTCGTCCAAGGCCCTGGCCGAGAAGCGCAAATGGGCGATCGTCATTGCCTTCGTCGTCGCGGCGGTGCTGACGCCGCCCGACCCGATGAGCCAGATCGGCTTGGCCATCCCGACCATCCTGCTCTATGAGGTCGCCATCTGGTCGGCCCGGCTGATCGAGCGCAGCCAGGAGCGCGAGCGCCTGGCGCGCGAGAAGCAGGAAGCCGGGGAGACCGTGGCCGACAAGACACCGGACGAGCCTCCGGCACCGGCTGCTTCGTAAGACATCAGCGGCGGCGGAAAACGACAACCGCCGCCCAGCCTCATCTTGCATCGGTCAAGGATGCGGTTTACGCCCTCGGAGCTTAGCTCAGGAGCGTTCAAACTATGCTTGACATCAAATGGATTCGCGACAACCCGAAGGCCCTTGTCGAGGCGCTGGTGAAGCGCTCGTGGTCGGCCGGCGAGGCGCAGTCCACGGTCGATGATTTGGTCGCCAGGGACGAGGCGCGGCGCGAACACGTCACCGAACTGCAGACCAAGCAGGAGCGCCGCAACGCCGCCTCGAAGGAGATCGGCAACGCCATGCGTTCGGGCGACGCCGCCCTTGCCGAAAAACTGAAAGCCGAAGTCGGCGATATAAAAGCCTTTATCCAGAATGGCGAGGCGCGCGAGCGCGAGCTCGATAAGGCGCTGAACGATGCGCTGGCGGTTCTGCCCAACGTGCCGCTCGACGACGTGCCGGTCGGCAAGGACGAACAAGACAATGTCGTCAAACACATCGTCGGCAAGGTGCCGACGCGGCCGAACTGGGCGAAGGAGCATTTCGAGGTCGGCGAAGCGCTCGGCATGATGGATTTCGAGCGTGCGGCCAAGCTGTCGGGCTCGCGCTTCACCGTGCTGAAGAGCGGCCTGGCGCGGATGGAACGCGCACTCGGCCAGTTCATGCTCGACCTGCACACGACCGAGCACGGCTATGAGGAAGTGATCCCACCGCTGATGGTGCGCGACGAGGTGCTTTTCGGCACCAACCAGCTGCCGAAATTCGAGGAGGATCTGTTCTTCACGCCGCACGGCGAGGGCAGGCTTGGCCTGATCCCAACCGCCGAGGTGCCGCTCACCAACCTGGTGCGCGAGGAAATCACCGCGCATGAAAGACTGCCCCTGCGTTTCACCGCGCTGACCCCGTGCTTCCGTTCGGAAGCGGGCTCGGCCGGGCGCGACACGCGCGGCATGCTGCGCCAGCATCAGTTCTACAAGGTCGAGCTGGTGTCGATCACCGACCAGGAATCCTCACTCGCCGAGCATGAACGGATGACACAATGCGCCGAGGAAGTGCTGAAGCGGCTGGAACTGCCGTTCCGCACCATGGTGCTGTGTACCGGCGACATGGGCTTTGGCGCGCGCAAGACATATGACATCGAGGTCTGGCTGCCCGGCCAGAATGCCTATCGCGAAATCTCGTCCTGTTCGGTCTGCGGCGATTTCCAGGCGCGCCGCATGGACGCCCGCTACAAGGACAGGGACGGCAAGGGCAACCGCTTCGTCCATACGCTCAACGGTTCGGGCACCGCTGTCGGCCGCGCCCTGATTGCCGTCATCGAAAACTACCAGAACGAGGATGGCAGCGTAACCATTCCTGAAGTGCTGCGGCCTTACATGGGCGGTCTGGCAAAGATCGAAGCGAAGTAATGCGCATTCTTCTGACCAATGACGACGGCATTCATGCCGAGGGCCTGGCGTCGCTCGAACGCGTCGCGCGCACACTGTCCGACGATGTCTGGGTGGTGGCGCCGGAGCAGGACCAGTCCGGCTATGCGCATTCGCTGTCGATCTCTGAGCCATTGCGGCTGCGCAAGATCGGCGAGAAGCATTTTGCCGTGCGTGGGACGCCGACCGATTGCGTCATCATGGGCGTGAAGAAGATCCTGCCCGGCGCGCCCGATCTGATCCTGTCCGGTATCAATTCCGGCGCCAACATCGCCGACGACGTGACCTATTCGGGAACCGTCGCCGGCGCCATGGAGGGCGCGCTGCTCGGCATCCGCTCTATCGCCCTCAGCCAAGGCTATTCCTACGTCGGCGAGGACCGCGTCGTTCCCTACGAGACCACCGAGGCGCTTGCGCCGGCACTGTTGAAGAAGCTCGTCGCGACGCCGCTGCCGGACGGCGTGCTGCTCAACGTCAATTTTCCCAACTGCCTTCCCGAAGAGGTCGTCGGCACGGTGGTCACCATGCAAGGCAAGCTCGTGCACAGCCTGTGGGTCGACGAGCGCCGTGACGGGCGCGGCCTGCCTTACTATTGGCTGCGCTTCGGCCGCGAGCCGGTCGAGGGCAAGCAAGGCACCGACCTCCATGCACTGCGCAACCGTCTGGTGTCGGTGACGCCGTTGCAGCTCGACCTCACCGCGCATGAGATCCGTGACCAGCTGAGCAAGGCGCTTGCATGAACCTGCCAATCGATGACCGCGAAGGATTTGCCGCTTTCCTGTTGCGCCTGCGCGGCAGGGGAACCGTACCGAAGGCGCTGATCGCGGCTTTCGAAGCGACACCACGGCGCGGCTTCCTGGCGGCCCACTTCCACCAGCTCGCCTGGTCCGACCGTATGCTGCCGATCGAATGCGGCGAGGCGATCGAAGGCGCCGACATGCAGGCGGCGGTGATCGCGGCCCTTGCCATCGAAGCGGGAAACCGCGTGCTCGAGATCGGCACCGGCTCCGGCTATACGGCGGCGGTGATGTCGCGGCTGGCGGCGCGGATCGTCACCATCGATCGCTACAAGACCCTGGTCGAGCAGGCCAGGCAGCGCTTCGAGGCCCTTGGCATCGGCAATGTCATCGTGCGCCAGGCTGACGGCTCCGGCGGCCTGCCTGCCGAAGGGCCGTTCGACCGCATTGTCGCCTGGGCCGCCTTCGACAGCCTACCGCGCTTCCTGCTCGACCAATTGTCGAGCGGCGGAATCGTCATCGCGCCGATCGGGCCGGAGGAGGGCGAACAGGTGCTGGCCAAGCTGACCAAGGTCGGCAGCCGCTTCGAGCGTGAGGATATCGGCCTGGTGCGGCTGCAGCCGATCCTGCGCAGCGTCGCCGCGGTTATCTAGTTTTTGGCAGAGCACTGGTCGGCGGTCGAACAGCTGTTCGGCCCTGATGATCCATACCGCCAGCTATCCCCAAATGTTTTAAGAAAATTTTCGTCGGATTCTAATGGGTTAACCGACCAGTAACATTAACGCGCTTTAATCCGATCCAGTTGGTGCAGAGTTTGTGCGGGTTAGTGCGATGCAACTCAGTGTTTTGAAGACAAACAGTCGCAATCTGGCGCGGGGCTGCGCTGTTCTCATGATTGCAGGCGCGGCGGCCGGGTGCAGTTCCCAGGCTTCGCGATTCAACAGCGTCGACGACGTCTTCACTTCCTCGACGAATAATCAGCGCGCCATCATCAACAAGCAGGATGCCGTGCAGCCCTATCCGGGTGATGTCTCGGCCGCGCCGCTCGACGGCAGCCACACGCAGTCGGTCAGCCGCTCCAGCCTCGAACCGGTTTCGAGCCGGCCGTTGCCGCCGCCCGTTTCCGCCCAGGCGCAGCCCGCGCCGGCGCTCGCGCCTGCCGCCAATCCGGTGCGTGTCGCATCGGCGCCGGCCACGGTTCGGTCTGCTCCCCATGTCGACAGGACGACGACTGGCACCGTTGAGCCGGCCGCCAAGCCGTTCAAGAATGCCCAGCCCGACGCGCCGAAGGTGGCCGAGGCGGGCAAGCCGCACGCGACGGAAATCGTCGTCAGGGACGGCGAGACCATTTCCGGCCTGGCCGCACATTACAAAGTGCCGGCCGATGTCATCATGAAGGTGAACGGCCTGAGCCCGACCAAGGGGCTGAAGACCGGTCAGAAGATCGTCATCCCGGCCTATGCCTATTCGAGCAAGGCCGAGCCGAAGGTCGCCGACGCCAAGCAGTTGAAGGACGGGCCGGCGAAAGACGGCAAGCACGATTTGCCGGCCACCGCGCCGGACAAGGTCGCCGTCCTGCCGCAGCAGCCCAAGCTCAAGGAAGGCAAGGCTGCCGCTCAGGTCGATGCTTCGGCCGCGGCGAACCAGCCCAAGGAGCCCAAGCCGGCGCAGGTCGCCAAGGCAACCGGCGCCGCCGGCACCTATACGGTCCAGTCGGGTGACACGATGTCCTCGATCGCCAGGAAGACCGGCGTCGGCGTCGTTGCGCTGAAGCAGGCCAACGGCATGAAGGATGGCTTGCTCAAGATCGGCCAGACCCTGAAGGTACCGGCCGGTGGAACCGCGACGGTCGCCAGCGCCAAGCCGGCAAAAGTCGATCCGGTGACCACGGCAACCACGCAGCCTCCGGCAAAGACCACTCCGTCGGAAACGCTGGCATCCTACACGCCGCCGAAGAAGGACGCGAAGGTCATCCAGCAGGCCGAGGACGACGAAGCGGTGGCGCCCGATGCCACGGGTATCGGCAAGATGCGCTGGCCGGTGCGCGGCCGGGTGATCTCCGGTTTCGGATCCGGCAAGGACGGCGTCGATATCGCCGTGCCCTCGGGAACGCCGATCAAGGCGGCCGAGAACGGCGTCGTCATCTACGCCGGCGACGGGCTCAAGGAATTCGGCAATACGGTGCTGGTGCGCCACGAGAACGGCCTGGTCACCGTGTATGGCCATGCCAGCTCGATCGAGGTTCAGCGCGGCCAGAAGGTCAAGCGCGGCCAGGAAATCGCCTTGTCGGGCATGAGCGGTACGACGGACTCGCCGAAGCTGCACTTCGAAGTGCGCAAGAACTCGGCGCCGGTCGATCCCTCTGGCTATCTCGAATAGAAGAAGAAAGCGATTTTGCGGACCGTCTGACCTCCAGTCCGGCCCGCCGGCTCAGCCCGTTCCGCAAGGAGCGGGCTTTTTCAGTTTGCGCAAATGTCTGCCCGCAAGGCTCAAAGGTGATCGCGGAGCGTGTCGGCGATCATCTCCTCGAGGCTGCTGGCCTTCACGCCCAGGAGCGCCTCGGTGTCGGAGGAATCGACCAGGAAGGGGCTTTCGAAGAGGTAGCTCATCTCGATGGCCTCATGCATGCCCAAGGCCTCGATCTCAGGGACGGAATAGGAACGTGTCTCTGAAACCGCTCGTCCGAGCATCGCCGCGGTTTTCTGGATGAGCTCCCGGGGTGAGGCGTATTGCGAGGGAACGTGAAATGCGCGTCCCCACTCACCCTTGTAGCGGGCCGCCGCGACAAGTGTCCTCGCGACGTCCCTGGTGAAGGCCCAGGCATGGGGTGCGTCGAGGTCTCCAATGAAGGCGGTAGGCTTGCCCTCGATGATGGAGGGCAGTGCGATCAGTGAGAAGTAGCTGATCGCGCCATGTCCGAGATAGTCGCTGGAGCGTATTTCGATCGCCGGTACGTCGGCACGAACCGCCCGCTGCCACATGATCGTCCTGGCGGTTCCCTTCCTCGAAGTCGGGTCCAGGGGCAGGTCGGAGCGAAGCGGGCTATCGGCGTTTTTTCCATAGCCATAGAGGTTTCCGAGCACGATGAGCTTGGCGCCGACAGCTTCGGCCGCGCGCACGGTGCCGTCGATGATGGGGAAAAAGTCGGTCGGCCACCGATGATATGCGGCCATGGCACACATGAAGATGGCATCGGCACCTCGGCAGATACGCGACAGTTCCGCTGCATCCGTGGCATCGGCCTGCATGGCCCGCACGTTCGGCAACGTGTTCGAGCCGACGCTTCGGCTTGTGAGAACGACATCATGTCCTTCCTCACCAAGAAGGTGCGCGGTCTCGCGTCCAACCGGACCCGCGCCGACAACAACATAGAAACTCATGGCAACCTCTCTTCCAAGTTTGATGGAGAGGCGTGCGTACAGGTTCGCGGCATTGAAAATCGCGCGGGAATTGCCAAATCTTGGACAGGTTTCGCCATGAATCGAGAGAGCATGCATCCACAATTCGCTCCGGCCCGATCCCCGTCCGATGTCGCAATGATCTCCAGGCACATTGAAGCAGGTGTCCATCGTCTGCAGCGGGCGACACACCATCGTGTCATGGTGCATGCAAGCGCGGCGACACGCTCCTACTGCAATCAGGTTGGGCGCTATTTCGTCAGGCGCGCCGGCGATATCGACCTGGTGCCGGCTGGCGAGGAGGGTGGTTTCGAGGCTGAAACCGCGTTCGACACGATCGAGATCGTCTTGCAGCCAGCCCTGATGGAAAGGGTAGCGGCGGAACTTGGCGGCAGGGCGCAGGTATCGCGGCTCGACACGCGCCATCTGCTTCGTGACCAGCGCATCGAGCATCTCGCTCGCGCCCTCCAGAGCGATCTCAATGCGGGTGCCCCGAGCGGCTCCCTGTTTGCCGACAGCATTGGCGCCGCGCTGGCAGTCAGGCTGCTTGGTGTCGACGATATAGACATCGAACAGGCGAACCGCCTGTCGGATATCCAGCTCAAGCGCGTCCTGGATGACATCGAGGGCGCTCTGCACGAGCCGCTCTCGATCGATCGACTAGCCCGGGTTGCCGGTGCGAGCAGTTCGCATTTGCGGACATGGTTCAAGGTGGCAATGGGCGTCACCCTGCATCGCTACGTGTTGCGACGCCGCGTCGAACGCGCGCGCCTTCTGCTGGAGCGAGGCGACCTCAACACAAGCGAGGTCGCGGAATTGACGGGCTTCGCACACCAGTCACATCTGGCGCATTGGATGCGCCGCGAGATCGGCCAAACGCCGCGCGACGTGCGACGGGCGCGGCCGATCAAGTGACACGCCTTAATCGGTGAGGGGCTTGCCAAGCCGGCCGGCCAGATCCTGCGTGAACTGCCAGGCGACGCGGCCCGAGCGGCTGCCGCGCGTCGTCGCCCATTCCAGCGCTTCCGAGCGCAGCTGCTCGGGGTCGATGTCGAGGCCATGGTGGCTGGCATAGGCGTTGATCATCTCGAGATACTCGTCCTGCGAACATTTGTGGAAGCCGAGCCACAGGCCGAACCGATCGGACAACGAGACCTTCTCCTCGACCGCTTCGGACGGGTTGATTGCGGTCGAGCGCTCATTGTCGATCATGTCGCGCGGCAACAAATGGCGGCGGTTCGAGGTGGCGTAGAAGATGACATTGGCCGGACGCCCCTCGACACCGCCTTCAAGTGCTGCCTTCAAAGACTTGTAGGACGTGTCATCATGATCGAAGGACAGGTCGTCGCAAAACAGGATGACGCGGAAGGGCGCGGCCTTCAACAGACCCATCAGCTTCGGCAACGTGTCGATGTCTTCACGGTGGATCTCGATCAGCTTGAGCGGCAGCTCCGACTTAGCCCTGGCATTGATCTCGGCATGCGCGGCCTTGACCAGCGACGATTTGCCCATGCCGCGCGCGCCCCACAACAGCACGTTGTTGGCGGCAAAGCCGGCGGCGAAGCGCTCGGTGTTGTCGACGAGGATGTCGCGGACACGGTCGACGCCGCGGATCAGGCCGATGTCGACGCGGTTGACCTTGCGCACGGGCTCCAGATAGCCAGGATCGGCCTGCCAGACGAAACAGTCGGCCTCGCCGAGGTCGGTTTCAGGCACCGGTGGCGGGGCAAGGCGGCCGACAGCCTCGATCAGGCGATCAAGTTTCTTGTTGAGGGCGTCGATGGTGCTGTCGGTCATTTCAGGTCTTTTGGCTCGTTTCCTGGGGTGGGCAGGTGGGACACGTTCGAATCCGTCGGGTTCGAAACCGGTCCCAACCTTTTGTTCGAGCGTGATCTTTTCGGTGAACCGGCTCTCGCTTTTCGCGATCATGCTCTAACACGGGCGAACAGGCCGGAAAAGCAGCCGATTTGGTCGGTCGCGCAGTTGCATTGACAACTTTACCGACTATATTCCGGCCAAATTTCAAGGGGCCGCCAAACTCCGCAGGACGGTTGGCGGCTGTTTTCAAAATTCAGGAGTCCCTCGATGTTCGTGACACCGGCATACGCCCAAGGCATTGGCGGCGCTTCTCCCGATATGTTCATCAGCATTTTGCCGTTTGTCCTGATTTTCGTGATCATGTATTTTCTCATCATCCGCCCGCAGCGCACGCAGCTGAAGAAGCGCGGCGAGATGCTGGCGGCGGTCCGCCGCGGCGACACGGTCGTCACCGGCGGCGGTTTCGTCGGCAAGGTGACGAAGGTGATCGACGACAACGAGCTCGAGATCGACCTCGGCGGTGGCACCAAGGTGACGGCGCTGCGCTCGACGATTGCCGATGTGCGCGTCAAGGGCGAACCGGTGGCCAACCAGAACGCCAAGAAATAACCCAATTCAAGGCGGAGCGATCCGCGGACACGCTCTGACGGACGACGCCATATGCTGTATTTTTCGCGCTTCAAGATGATCCTGATCTGGGTGGCCGTCGCCATCACAGTGATCCTCGCCGCGCCCAATCTGTTCCCCGCCAGCACGCTGGCCCAGCTGCCGAGCTGGGTGCCGAAGCGGCAGATGACCCTCGGCCTCGACCTGCAGGGCGGTTCGCACATCCTGCTGGAGATGAACCAGAACGATCTGATCAAGGATCGGCTGGAGACGACGCGCGACGAAATCCGCACGCTGCTGCGTGACGCCAAGATCGGCTATACCGGCCTTGCCGGCACCGGGCGGACCTTGCAGGTCCGCATCACGGATCCGGCCCAGCTCGACGCCGCGAAAAAGGCGTTGAAGGCCTTGACCGATCCGGTCGCCGCTGGCCTGTTCTCCGGCGGCTCCATCCAGGAAATGTCGCTGGACGATTCCGAGCCGGGTCTGCTCAAGTTCACCGTCACCGACGCCGGCATCAAATACCGCACATCGACCGCATTGGCGCAATCGATCGAAGTGGTTGGGCGCCGCGTTAACGAACTTGGCACCACCGAGCCTATTGTGCAGCGGCAAGGCGACGACCGCATCCTTGTCCAGGTGCCTGGCCTGCAGGATCCGCAGCGGCTGAAGGAAATCCTCGGCCAGACAGCGAAGTTGACCTTCCAGATGGTCGACCAGTCGATGCCGGTGCAGGACGCGCTCAAGGGGCGCCCGCCAGCGGGCTCGTCGGTGCTGTATTCGCAGGACGATCCGCCGGTTCCGTATCTCATCGAAAACCGCGTCATCGTTTCGGGCGAAAACCTGGTCGACGCGCAGGCGACCTACAATTCGCAGAACAACGAGCCGGTGGTTTCATTCCGCTTCGATTCGAAGGGCGCCGCCCGCTTCGGCCAGGCGACCTCGCAGAATGTCGGCAAGCTGTTCGCCATCATCCTCGACAACCAGGTGATCTCGGCGCCGCAGATCCGTGAACCGATCCTCGGCGGCACCGGCCAGATTTCAGGCAATTTCACCGCCCAGAGCGCCAACGACCTCGCCGTGCTTTTGCGAGCCGGTGCGCTGCCGGCGACATTGACTGTCATCGAGGAACGCACTGTCGGTCCGGGCCTCGGCCAGGATTCGATCCATGCCGGCAAGGTGGCCGGCATCATCGGTTCGATCCTCGTCGTCGCCTTCATGTTCGTCGCCTATGGCTTCCTCGGTTTCCTCGCCAACATCGCGCTGGCGGTGCACGTGGCGATGATCGTCGGCCTGTTGTCGCTGCTTGGGGCGACGCTGACCTTGCCCGGTATTGCCGGTATCGTGCTGACCATCGGCATGGCGGTCGATTCCAACGTGCTGATCTACGAACGCATCCGTGAAGAACGACGGGCTGGTCGCTCGGTGATCCAGGCGATCGACACCGGCTTCTCGAAGGCGCTGGCGACCATCGTTGATTCCAACGTCACGTCGCTGATCGCCACCGTGGTGCTGTTCTATCTCGGCACCGGCCCGGTGAAGGGCTTTGCCATCACCTACGCCATCGGCATCCTGACTACGGTCTTCACCGCCTTCACCTTCACGCGCCTGCTGGTGTCGATCTGGCTGCGCCGCGCCCGCCCGAAGGAGTTGCCGAAGGCGCCGGTGACCTTCATTCCGCCGGGCACCAAGATCCCCTTCATGGGTATCCGCCGCTGGACGTTCGCGCTGTCGAGCTTCCTGTCGGTGCTGTCTGTCGTGCTGTTCATGACGGTCGATATCAACTACGGCATCGACTTCAAGGGCGGCTCGATGATCGAGGTGAAGTCCAAGAGCGGCGACGCCAATCTCGGCGATATCCGCGCCAGGCTGATGGAGCTCAACATCGGCGAAGTGCAGGTGCAGCAGTTCGGCGCGCCGAACGACGTGCTGATCCGCGTCGGCACGCAGGATGGCGGCGAGAATGCCGAGCAGACGGTCATCGACAAGGTGCGCGGCGAGCTGCAGGACCAGTATGATTTCCGCCGCGTCGAAGTCGTGGGGCCGACGGTTTCCGGTGAACTCGCCAAACAAGGCACCATCGCCATGCTGGTCGCGCTGGTCGGCATCCTGGTCTATGT
Organism: Mesorhizobium sp. 43Arga; assembly: GCF_053714255.1. Lineage (NCBI taxonomy): Bacteria > Pseudomonadati > Pseudomonadota > Alphaproteobacteria > Hyphomicrobiales > Phyllobacteriaceae > Mesorhizobium > Mesorhizobium sp. 43Arga. Next base: position 60,479 of record NZ_JBSKBO010000002.1, on the reverse strand, counting down.
CTGGTTCCGTTTCGAGTGGCAGTTTGCGGTCGGCGCTATCGTTGCGACCGTCCACGACGTGGTCATGACGCTCGGCTTCTTCGTCATTACCGGGCTTGAATTCAACCAGTCGTCGCTGGCGGCGATCCTGACCATCATCGGCTATTCGCTGAACGACACGATCGTGGTCTATGACCGCGTCCGAGAGGATCTGCGAAAATACAAGCGAATGCCGCTGCCACAGCTCTTGAATAACGCCATCAACGAGACGCTCTCGCGAACGACGCTCACCTCGGTGACGACGATCCTGGCCTTGCTGGCGCTGGTGCTGTTCGGCGGCGAAGTCATCCGCTCCTTCACCATGGCGATGCTGTTTGGCGTTATCTTCGGCACCTATTCGTCGATCTTCATCGCGGCACCGCTGCTGATCCTGTTCAAGCTGCGACCGCAGGCTTCGGCCGATGAGGAGAAGCCGGTCAACGGCGGCAAGGCGGTCGCGACCTGACGCGCGGCCCCGAAGGGGTGACAGAGTGGTGACCGGCAAAGGCATCGTCATCCGCGAGGCGCATTTTCCCGGGCGCGCGCCGATCGAGGCCTACGGCAATGGCGGGTTCCGCTTTGCCGACATGTCGCATCGCGGCTCGCTGCTGTGCCTGCCATCCGGCATCCATGGCTGGGAGCCGGCGGACGCTTCAGCACTGACGGTGGCGGATTTCGAAAAAGTTCTGGCCGAGGCCGACAAGGTCGAGATCCTGCTGGTCGGCATGGGCAAGGATTTGAGGCCATTGCCGGCGGCGCTGCGGGCGGCGCTGAAAGAGGCCGGCATTGCGTCCGACCCGATGTCGACCGGGGCTGCGGTGCGAACCTACAATGTCCTCCTGGCGGAAGACCGCGCCGTGGCCGCCGCGCTCATTGCCGTCGATTGATATGTCGCAAAATGCCAAAATCGTCATGGACGCAGTGCGCGCCGCCGACCATGATCGCTATCTGACGGCACTCTACGCGCCGGCCGACAAGCGCGATGCGCTGTTTTCGCTCTACGCTTTCAATGCCGAAATCGCCGGCATCCGCGATCGCATCCATGAAGCGTTACCGGGCGAGGTGCGGCTGCAATGGTGGCGTGACCTCATCGCCGCCGACAATGATGATGCAGCCATCGGCCATCCCGTCGCTGACGCGCTGAAAGCGACAATTTCCGGCCATCGCCTGCCCAAACCGGCCTTCGACAACATGCTCGAGGCGCGCATCTTCGATCTCTATGACGACCCGATGCCGTCGCGCACCGACCTGGAAGGCTATTGCGGCGAGACGGCAGCGGCACTGATCCAGCTTGCGGCGATGGTGCTCGATCCCGTCGAGGCGCCCCGCTTCGCCGAACTGTCGGGCAGGGCGGGCTGCGCGCAGGCCATGACCGGCCTCCTGCTTCTGCTGCCGCTGCACCGCAAGCGCGGGCAATGTTTTGTCCCGGCCGACATTCTGGCGGCGGCGGGATCGTCACCGGAAGAGTTTGTTGCCGGCGACGGCGGGCCTGGCGCGCAGCGCGCCGTGGCGGCGATGATCGCGCTGGCGCGCGAACACCTTTCCGCCTTCGAGCGGGGCGCCGCAGCCCTGCCGGCATCGTTGCACCCGGCATTCCTGCCGCTGGCACTGTCGCGCGCCTATCTCGACAGGATGGAGGGCTCGCGCCATTCGCCGCTCGACGGCGTCGCGCGGCTGTCCGCCTTGCGCCGGCATTGGCTGCTGTTGCGGCGGGCGAGCAAGGGCTGGCCGGCATTTTGACGTAAACGTCAATCGTGCTAAGGATTCGGCCGTGCCGGGAACTGTCGCCAGAGATGACAGGCCGGCCCGGAGGAAATCCATGAGCTTGCCCGTTCTGGTCGCGATCGTCGTCCTTGGCATAGCGCTATCGGTTGCCGCGGTGCATTTCACCGGTGGCAGCAAGGCGGCAACGCTGGCCGATCCGGATCAGGCGTTGCGCCGTTTCGCCGAGGATTTTCCCGACGAGATAGTCGCGACGGTTCGCCTGACGGCGGATGCCAAGACGGCATTTCTGGACCTTGGGCGAGGGCGCACCGGCATCGTTCACAGCATGGGCGACTGCTTTTTGACGCGTATCGTCACGGCTGCGGACGTCTCGGTGTCCAGGTCCGACGAGACGAACACAATTCAATTGCGGTTGACGGACTTTACCTGGAAGGGCGGCCGTTTCCGTTTCACTAATGTCGGCGATGCGCAGGCCTTGCTGAAGGCTCTTGAAGCACGCCATGCCGCCAGGGAGGCCGCGTGATGGACAGCTATGATTTTCCGCAGGTCACCCAGCTGGCCATTCCGTTCTTTGTCGCCGCGATCCTGATCGAGCTCTGGCTGGTCCGCACCGGCCGCGCCAAGGGCTCGTTCGAGACGCGCGACACGCTGACCAGCCTGATGATGGGCACCGGCAATGTCGTCGCCGGCCTGCTGCTTGGCGTCGTCTCCTACTGGGCGCTGCTGTGGCTATGGCAGTTCCGCGTCTTCAATCTCGGCCTGTCGGTCTGGGTGTTCCTGGCCGCCTTCCTGCTCGATGATCTGCGCTACTATGTCTATCACCGCATCGCACACAGGGTGCGCTGGGTGTGGGCCGAGCATGTCAACCATCACTCCAGCCAGCACTACAATCTGTCGACGGCGCTTCGGCAAAGCTGGACGGGCCTGTTCACCTTCATGTTCGTGCTGCAGGCGCCTTTGGTGCTGCTCGGCTTCCATCCGGCGGTGATCGCCTTCACCTTCGGCTTTAACTTGGTCTGGCAGTTCTGGATCCACACCGAGACGATTGGCAAGATGTGGGGCTGGTTCGAGTTCATCTTCAACACGCCCTCGCACCACCGCGTCCACCACGCCACCAACCCGCGCTATCTCGATGCCAACTATGCCGGCACGCTGATCATCTGGGATCGGATGTTTGGCACTTTCGTCGAGGAACTCGAGGATGACCGGCCGCGCTACGGCATCGTCAAGAATCTGGGCACCTTCAACCCGCTGAAGGTGGCGTTCCACGAATGGATCGGCATGTTCAGGGATGCCTTCGCGCCGGGTCTTTCGCTCAGCGACCGCATCAATTACCTGATCAAGCCGCCGGGCTGGAGCCATGACGGCTCACGCGATACGTCGGAGAGCCTGAAGGCGGCCTATGTCAGGCGAAATCCGGGTGAGGCTGGCAAGCCGGGATTGCCGAGGGTAGGTGCCGAGCCGGCCGAATAGGGGAATTACTCCGCCGCTTCGGCCGTTTCTGTTGGCGCCGGCAAACCCAGCCATTGCCGACAATCGCCCAGCGCGCGCGATGTGATGGCGTGGCGCTTGGCGACTGTCTTGTCCTTGCCGCGCAGGCGCTTGCCTTCGGACTTCACCGCTTCTACCGGCGGGAACAGGCCGAAATTGATGTTCATCGGCTGGAAGGAGCGCTTGCCCGGCTCGTCGTCGGAAACGATGTGGCCGCCGGTGATGTGGTTGAGCAGCGCGCCGAAAGCCGTTGTGAGCGGCGGCAGCGACGGCGCGTGGCCGAGCCTTTCGGCAGCGGCGAAGCGGCCAGCGAGCAGGCCGATGGCGGCGCTTTCGACATAACCTTCGCAGCCGGTGATCTGGCCGGCGAAGCGCAGGCCCGGGCGCGATTTCAGCTGCAGCGAGGCGTGGAGCAGCGTCGGCGAATTGATGTAGGTGTTGCGGTGCAGACCGCCGAGGCGGGCAAAATCGGCATTTTCCAGGCCCGGAATGGTGCGGAAGACGCGGACCTGTTCGGCATGCCTGAGCTTGGTCTGGAAACCGACCATGTTGTAGAGCGTGCCCAGCGCATTGTCCTGCCGCAGTTGGACGACCGCATAGGCCTTCACCGTCGGGTTGTGCGCGTTGGTCAGGCCCATTGGCTTCATCGGCCCGTAGCGCAGCGTCTCGACGCCGCGTTCGGCCATGATCTCGATCGGCAGGCAGCCGTCGAAATAGGGCGTGCCCTCCCATTGCTTGAATTCGGTCTTCTGGCCGTCGATCAGCGCCTGGACGAAGGCGAGATACTGCTCCTTGTCCATCGGACAATTGATGTAGTCCTTGCCGGTGCCGCCGGGGCCGACCTTGTCGTAGCGCGACTGGAACCAGCAGGTATCCATGTCGATCGTGTCGAAATGGATGATCGGCGCGATGGCGTCGAAGAAGGCCAGCGCATCGGCGCCGGTCGCTTCGGCGATCGATTGGGCAAGCGATGGGGCGGTCAGCGGCCCCGTAGCGATGATCGCCTGGTCCCAGTCCGCCGGCGGCAGGCCGGGCACTTCCTCGCGCTGGATGATGATCAGCGGGTGCGCCTCGAGCTTTTTCGTCACGGCCTCGGAGAAGCCGTCGCGGTCGACGGCCAGTGCGCCACCGGCCGGCACCTGGTTCGCGTCGCCCGCGCTCATGATCAAGGAGCCGGCCAGCCGCATTTCGGCATGCAGCAGGCCAACCGCATTGTTCTCGGCGTCGTCTGAGCGGAAGGAATTGGAACAGACGAGCTCGGCCAGGCCATCGGTCTTGTGCGCGTCCGTGCCGCGAACCGGGCGCATTTCATGCAGCACGACGGAAACGCCGGCTTGCGCCGCCTGCCATGCGGCCTCGGAGCCGGCGAGACCGCCGCCGATGATGTGTATGGGATTTTTGCTCATGAGCGCCGGAATAATCGCTTGGGGCGGCGATTGCAATTGCCGCGCTTTGCGCGGGCACGGCGCGGGGGGCGAAACCAGCCTCTGAATGCAACAACACCCGCCGGGGGAGGAGGTCCGGCGGGTGTCGTTTTGGGGGTCGACCCTCGGGAGGAGGTGAAGATCGACCGTATTCGTCATCGCCGGGGAGGAGGTCGGCTTTGACGAAATCTCTTTTGCCATTTTTTAAAAGGGGCAAAACCCTTTGGAGCAAAACTCGTTTTGCCCTGGGAAACAACGCCCGCCGCGGGAGGAGGTGCGGCGGGCGCCGTTTGGTTGGCCAACCCTCGGGAGGAGGTGAAGGTTGTGCCTATTCGTCATTGCCGGGGAGGAGGTCGGCTTTGACGAAATCTCTTTCGCGTTTTGAAAAGGGGCGAAACCCTTTGGAGCAAATTCGTTTTGCTCGGGGGAACAACGCCCGCCGCGGGAGGAGGTGCGGCGGGCGCCGTTTTGGTGGTCAACCCTCGGGAGGAGGATAAGGGCTGACCGTTCGCTGAAGGTCGGGGAGGAGGTCGACCCCAGCGAAATTCCGTTAGATCGCCCGGCGGGCGACGATCTTGATTTCGTCGCGGACGATACCGAGATCATGGAGCTGGCGGTTCGAAAGGCGACCCAGCTCGGTAACCGTCTCGCGATATACGCGCCAGTTACGATAGTTGCGGATCAGGTTCATTGTCGTTCTCTCTTCAGAAACTTGTTCGGACCATTCGCGGTCCGAAGGATTAGACCGCCTTGCGAGCGACGTAAGGAATGTCGCTGCGGCTGATGCCGAGGTCGGTCAGTTCGCGGTTGCTCAGGCGGCTCAGCTCGGACACGGTGTCCCGGTAGCGGCGCCAGTTGCGATAGTTGCGGATCAGGTTCATGGTAGTTCTCGTTTCGTCTTTCTTGCGGATCATTCCGTTTGTGTACGAACCATAAGTAGGCGGGCTCATATCGATTTAAAAGCGCTATGGCTGCATGGCAGCAATGCAAATTGTGCAATGCAACATTAACGCGCCTTCACGGACCTGACACAAAGAAGCCAGAATCGGAAAGTGCCGTGACGTCAACGGGTTGGCTGGTTCGGCTGAAAAAACGACCTAGCGGGGGATGCAGGACATGGCGGGCTATTCGACACGGGTCAAATCCGACATTGCGCGGTGGCTTCAGGCAGGCCTGATCGACGCCGCGGCGGCCGATGCCCTGACGCGTGACGTTGAGGCCAATACGCGCAAATCACTGAGCTTCGGTTCGATCCTGGCCATGATGGCGGCGCTACTGTTTGGCGCGGCCATCCTGATCTTCGTCGCTGCCAACTGGGATGCCATCCCGCGGCTGGCGCGGGTCGCGGCGCTGTTTTCCATCATCCTTGGAGGCTATGTCGGCGGCGCGGTGCTGAAGACGCGCGACCACGCGGCGATCGGCGAGGCCTTATGGATCGTGGCTGCCGCTGCTTTCGGCGGTTCGATCGCGCTGATCGGCCAGATGTATCATTTGTCCGGCGACGAGGCTTCCGCGCTGGTCACCTGGGGCGCCGGTACGGCGCTGGCGGCGGTCACGCTGCGGTCGAACCCGCTGACCGTCGCCTCGGTCGGCATCGCCGACGCCTGGCTGTTCTTGAAGGGCTTCGATTATTACAGCCGCAGCGAGTTTCCGCATGCCTTCGTCGCCATGGCCATCGTGCTGTTCGCCGTCTCGTTCTGGACCCGCAGCCAGGCCGCGCGGCACCTGATCATCCTGTCGCTGCTCTTCTATCTCGTGCTGTTGGCCGGAAATCACGCGACGCTGCCGGTGGCGATCCCTCTGGTCATCGTCTCCGCCGTGCTCTTCGCGGCTTCTGTCTTCGCACCGGAACCGGTCGACAGGATCGTGCAGCTCGGCGGCCGCTTGCCCTTGCACGCGCTGCTCGGCTTCCTAACCGGGCTCGCCATCATCCAGTTCGAACTGGCCGACGAAAGCACCTACAACAGTGGCTTCGCCATTGCCTCGGTCGTCGCGCTGGCCGGCATCGTCGCCGCCATCGTGCTGGCGGGACGGGAGAGCCGCGGCCTGCGCTGGCTTGCCTATCTCGGCTTCGCCTTCGAACTCGCCATGATCTATGTCGTGACCTTGCAGTCGATGCTCGACACGGCCGGCTTCTTCCTTGCCGCCGCGGTGCTGCTCGGCATCCTGGCGATCATCATCATCCGCGTCGAAAAACGCATGAAGGGTCCGGCAACGGGGGAAGCCACCGCATGATGACCGGAAAGAGGCTTGTTATCTCGGCACTGGTGCTGGCGCTCGTCCAGATAGGGTTCCTGAGCTGGATCATCGCCGGCCGGGCAGCGATCCTGCGCAACGGCAAGGAAGTGCTGCTGAAGATCGAACCGGTCGATCCGCGCGACCTGCTGCGCGGCGACTACATCATCCTCGGCTACGCGATTTCGCGCATTCCGGTAAAAATGATCGCCAACATTCCCGCCGGCAAATTCTCCAGCGACGATACGCCGATCGTGGTCCGGCTGAAAAAGGGCGACGACGGTTATTGGACACCGACCACCGCCTGGTTCGGCAAGGTGCCGACGCCGGCCGGGGCCGACGAGGCCGACATATCAGGCCATGTCGCCGAGGGCTGGGATCTGCGCAGCGAGGGCATGACCATCGCGCCGGACTACGGCATCGAGCGGTTCTACCTGCCGGAGGGCAAGGGCATGGAGATCCAGAGCGACATGCGGGTGCGCCCGTTCGGGATAAGGCTTGCGCTCGCCAGCGACGGCACTGCGCAGATCAAGGCACTGGTCGACGGCGACAAGACGCTGTTCGAGGAGCCGCTATATTAATAACGATGGATGCCGGTCATCGGTGCAAATCAAGAGACCAGACCCCAAAATCAGGTGTAAGGCCTTTCCGTACAAGCGTTGCGGCAACGCGGAACCGGAATAGACTCATTTTTGTGTCAGCTGTGGTACCCCCACCGGGGCGGCGTGTGCCACTATACGAATAGCCAAACAGATTCTTCGCAAGAAAGTTAATTGACTCAGGGATGGACAACTCCGCGGATCAACTCCGGACCTTACTCGTCTCGGCGATGATTTTGGGATAGGGACCAGTCGATATTGTGTAGCTAAAGTCTGATGCGCCTTTGTCCTGCTTGTGTATCGAGGGGCTGCGGACAAGCCAGTCATAGACACCCGAAACCATGCAGCGATCGTTTGCACAGGTGACCACAATGCTGTCATTGCGGACGTTATATACGCGTTCAGGCCATCGCCGGTAATAGTCCCTCTTGTCCTGAATGATCGAACTTAGGTTCGTCAACTTGCCATAATAGTCGACCGTGCGAGCATAGGACGCCTGAACTTGAGCAAGAGCGAAATCGTCGTTGTCGCCATGATGTTCGATCAGATCCTTGACGAAGGCGACCGCAGCGCTCTCCGCCTGTTGCCTGGCGTCGGGCGCGGGCGCAGGGTCTGGCCTCGTCGACACCTGCGATGTATCTACGGGCGATTGGTTCGCTGCGACATTGGTCACACGCAACTCTGCCATTTCGGTGGCCGATAGGTATCTTATGTCATGCTTGTCATAGCTCGAAGCCAATTCCATCAGCTCGGGGTCCACTCCCATCTCGACTACATAGGATGTGATTGCGGCCGTTCCGAGCTGGACACGAGCCTTTGCTTCTTCTCTGGAGATCCCGTCAACCGATTTCAACCAAGCCCGATGAACGCCGATAGAACCTGGTTCGGCAACCCGGTGGACGCCACCCAGGAAGGCCAGTGAGCAGGCTGAAGCGCACTGCAATTGGCGAAGCTGAAGCGTATCCAACCCTGCAGCGCGGATCATACGCCCCAACCGAAGCGCGCTGCCGACATTGCCGCCGGGGGAGTTGAATACGATCATCCGGGCCCCGCTGCTCGCAACCGCGTTGCTAAAGGCGTTCAGGGGTTCATGGTCTTTGAACTCGCCTGATACAACAAGAAACGGCTGCTGCCCTGGAGACGAAACAGGCGTGTATTCCAGGGCCTCAACCTTACATGTTGCTGCCGCGACAATTGACCCTACCGTCAGAACGAGAGAAACTACACGCATAACCCGACAGATCCCCCACCTGCCTGCTGCAAGTAAGAACCTGTCAACAGACTATTTCAAGAGCCTTCCTTGAAAGTTGGATTTCATTCGGAGCGGCTGTCGTATATGCCGGCGACGCGGTGATCACCAATGTCGATTTCAGTTGAACGAAGCAGGAGATTGTTCAGTGCCGCTCGAACTTATCAACCCCGATGATCTGCCAGTTCCAGAGATGTACTCACAGGTTGTCGTCGCGACGGGGTCCAAGCTGCTATTCGTCTCAGGTCAGCAGCCCGAAGACATAAACGGCAAGCTCGTTGGGCATGGTGATTTCGCGGCGCAGGCGCGCCTGGCATTCGGCAATCTCGGCCGAGCGCTCCGTGCGGCAGGCGCACGGCCCGAACAGGTTTGCAAGATCACAATCTACATTGTCGACTATAAGCGTGACGAACACGTACCGATCATCGAAGAAGCGCAGATTTCGCTGTTTGGCGATCACAAGCCAGCCAATGTGGTGGTCGGGGTGCCGATAATGTCCCCAGGCTACCTCATAGAGGCCATAGCGGTCATTGACGAGGCCGTCAGAAACTAGCGTGCCAGGTCTTTGAGACATAGGCGGGGCCGATGCCAGGCAGATGGCTTTGGTGTCGTCGCCTCTCCGAGCCGCAGCGGCATCCGTGCGAATGGGTGACAGAATTTTCAGCTAAGCTTTCTGCGAAGCAGGCTAAAGTCGACAAGGCGCAGAAGTCTTGTCTTGTCGGTCACAAGCTTGTCGAACGCCGCATCAAAATCATCTCCGATCGCATGCCACTCGCCCTTCAGCCCGCGAACGCGCCGGGCGCGCAGCCAATTCTTTATCTTCGCGCCAATCCCGATGGGTTTCAGAATTATGCCACAGCCGTAATCGGCATCGACGGTGAAATAGTCGAGATCTGGATTGCCCAGCACGAAATCGATGTATGCTTTGTAAGTCACGCCGCACCACTCGCCGTCAAAAAAGGAGGGGTTGGCTGCAGCCCGGTGAGGGGGCAGGCAGTCATGTACCACCACCGCACCGCCGGGCGAGACCATGCGGAAAGCTTCCCTGATGTCTCGCGCCGAGCATTCGTATGTGTGATGCGGATCAACGAACACAAGGTCGAACGTCCGTCCCTTCAGCCGTGTGTCCTTGAGACATGCCGCGATATCGTCATCAGCGGAGGAGAAATCGACGGGGAGGCCATCGAGCGGCAGCTCTGTCGTCCGATACACCAGGCGCATGCAGGGCTGAAAACCCAATTGCCGTGCTTCCGCGTACCTGAAGCCAGTGGTGCTCGTGTTGATTTCAAGGTAGCTCGTGAGCCCGAAGCGAACCGAGAGCAACCCGCAGATGTGCGCCTTGTTCCAGTAATCAAGCGTCATATGATCCCGCCGTTTCTCGGCAAATGACTGGATCCCATTGCCGGCTGTTTCTCAGCGATCAATCAATAGGATTCTCGGCAGGCCCATGGCCGCGCTGAGGAAAGATAATGTCAAGATCAGGAAGAGGCAGAATAAAACAGCTACGGTCGATTGGTGCGGATGAAGGGACTCGAACCCCCACGCCTTTCGGCACTGGAACCTAAATCCAGGGCGTCTACCAGTTCCGCCACATCCGCATCATCCGGCAATCCCATGTAGCCATCATTCTGTCAATGTCGCAGACGAGATGTCTGGTCAGGGCCGAAATGCTGGTTATTCGCCTAAACGCGAAGATGGTTGAAAATTAGGCTCGCCTGTGACAAAAGGCGTGTCGAATGTGACGGGACGCGACGATCCGCTTCTACAGAATGTGAAAAGAAGTAGGAAAAACAAGAACTTATTCACATTTTGGAACGCAGTTTGGGAGAGTTTGAGCCGTAATTTCGGTCAAATCGCCAGGTTCCGTACCAAAAGCCATTCCCGGCAAGATTATACCGGCAGGCTGTAAACGGCAGAGGCCGTGGCAGTCTCATTGGTGAAAACAAAGGTTTTACGATGCAGGTCACCGAAACGCTCAACTCCGGTCTCAAGCGCGAGATCAAGATCACCGTGCCGGCCGGTGACATGGAAGCCAAGCTGATGGCGCGGCTGTCGGACGCCCGCAACAAGGTTCGCATCAACGGCTTCCGGCCGGGCAAGGTGCCGGTGCAGCACCTGCGCAAGGTCTATGGCAAGTCGTTCATGGCCGAAGTGGTCAATGAGATCCTCAACGATTCGACCCGCTCGATCATCACGGGCCGCGGCGAAAAGGCCGCCATGCAGCCCGAAGTCATCATGACCGAGGACGAGAAGGAAGCCGAGAAGATCCTGGCCGGCGGCACCGACTTCGAGTTCCGCCTCAATTATGAGGTCATCCCGGCGATCGAGATCAAGGATTTCTCCGACATCAAGGTGACGCGTCAGGTGTTCGACGTGCCGGACGCCGAGATCGACGACCAGGTCAAGCGCGTCGCCGAATCCGCACGCAGCTATGAGCCGAAGACCGGCAAGGCCGCCGAAGGCGACCGCGTCAGCATCGATTATGTCGGCAAGATCGACGGCGAGGCCTTTGCCGGCGGCGCCGGCACCGACCAGCTGCTGGTTCTGGGCTCCAAGGAGTTCATTCCGGGCTTCGAGGATCAGCTTATTGGCACCAAGGCCGGTGACGAAAAGCAGGTCACCGTGACCTTCCCGGAAAACTACCAGGCGGCACATCTGGCCGGCAAGGAAGCCACCTTCGACGTCACCGTCAAGGAAGTGTCGAAGCCGGGCGAACTGGAAATCAACGACGAGACCGCCAAGAACCTTGGCCTGGAATCGCTGGAGCGCCTGCGTGAGATCGTGCGCGGCCAGATCGAGAACCAGTTCGGCTCGATGACGCGCCAGAAGGTCAAGCGCCAGCTGCTTGACCAGCTGGATGCCGCCTATTCGTTCGAGGCTCCGTCGAAGCTCATTGACGCCGAGTTCAACAACATCTGGGCCCAGGTCACCCGCGACCTGGAAGCCGCCGGCCGCACCTTCGCCGACGAAGAGACGACCGAAGAGGAAGCCCGCGCCGAGTATCTGCGCCTTGCCGAACGCCGCGTGCGCCTCGGCCTGGTGCTGGCCGAGATCGGCGAGAAGGCCGGTGTCACCGTATCGGACGAGGAATTGCAGCGCGGCCTGTTCGAGCAGGTTCGCCGCTTCCCGGCCAATCAGCAGCAGGAAGCTTTCGAGTTCTACCGCAGCAACCCCGAGGCGCTGAATGCGCTGCGCGCACCGATGTTCGAGGAGAAGGTGGTCGATCACCTGCTCGGCCAGATCTCGGTCACCGATGTCAAGGTCAGCAAGGAAGAGCTGATGGCCGACGACGAGGACGCGGAGACCACGACCAAGGCGAAGCCCGCGAAGAAGGCCGCGGCCAAGAAGGCTGAAGCCAAAGCGAACGAGGACGAGGCTGAAGAGCCGAAGAAGAAGGCCGCGCCGAAGAAAAAGGCAGCCAAGGACGCCGAATAAGTTCGCACTTGATGGAATCGACGAAGGCCGCCCTTGAGGCGGCCTTTTTCGTTGCGAAACTGCAACAGCCGATTCGCTTTGCGGGAAGCGGCACTTGGCGTTACCCGGCGTTCAGCATTATCTGCGCTGCTGCTGCAAACCGTGTGGTTCCTGGAGGGGGCGTTGAGCCTATACTTCGAAACGGGGCGTGTCGTCGCCCTGGCGCTCGTTCTGGCCTTTGCCTGCGATCTCGCCCAAGCCGACGCGCTTGCCGGCGAGTGGCGCTTCGGCATGGACGATGATGGCCTTGTCACCGCTTCGCTTCATGGCACCAACAAGCTGATCACCGGCGGTGGCGCCTTGAGCTACAGCCCGGTGCTGACCATTGCCTGCCGGGCAGACGGCGAGCCGCGCTGGACCGAATGGCTGCAGTTGAATGACGGGGTTTCGGCCAGCCGCAAGATCACCATGTCGGTCACCGTCGACGGCGGCGGCAAGGTCGACGAGAGCTGGTCGGTCGGGTCACGCGGCCGAATGCTGGTGCGCGACGGCGCTGACGGCATCAAGCGCCTTGTTCCCGCAAGCCGGCTGTCGCTTTCCTGGCGGTTCGGCTTGTTGTCAGGCCGCGGCCAGGCGGATTTCGACCTTGCAGGACTTGAAGAGGCGGTCGAGCAGATCGCCGGAAGCTGCCGGACGAATCCGCCTTGAGCGTGGCCAGGCCCTAAACCTTCGCAATGCTTGGCTTTTTCTACCCACCGCCTGGATTCCATGGTACGTTGGCGCCGCAATTCCGCTGGGGGAGATATTCTGCCCAGGCGCGGTCGTCCGAGGCATCATTGGCGATCAGGGAGGAAATGCCATGCGCGCTATAGCGTTTTTTGCTGCGGTGTCCGTTACGATCTTCATCGCACATCCGTCGCGGGCACAGGATGCCGCGGCTGGTGAGAAGGTCTTCACCAAATGCCAGGTCTGCCACATCGCAAACGAGGACAAGAACAAGATCGGCCCATCGCTGCACGGCGTCATCGGCCGCACGGCCGGTACGCACCCGGATTTTAAATATTCCGATGCCATGATTGCGGCAGGCAAATCCGGCGTCAAATGGGACGAGCCAACGCTGACGACCTACCTTCACGATCCCAAGGCCATGGTCAAAGGCACCAAGATGACGTTTCCCGGACTCAAGAACGATGCAGACGTGGCCAACGTCATTGCCTATCTGAAAACGTTCTCCAAGTGACCTGGCTCCTCCGCCATCCGTCTAACGTCTTGTTTTACCGTGGTCTTATCCAAATCAAAGGACAGCGTAAGCAAAAACAGGGTTCCAGTCTTCGCTCACGCGGGCGTTCAGTTCGGGACCATCGCCCAGCTTGCCTGATTCCGTCGGTGGTCGTCTGGGATGTCGACTAGGGAAAGCCGCCTCAAGGATACCTCCATCGGCCTTTCGGAAGCGACGGCGGCCGATTTCTTCGCGCTTTTGAAGCCGCGGGTCATGGCGCTTGCCGTATTCACCGCTTTCGTCGGCCTGATGGTGGCGCCTGGCGCGATGAATCCCGTCATCGCCGTGATTGCAATCGCCGCGATTGCGATCGGAGCAGGAGCGGCGGGGGCCCTCAACATGTGGTATGACGCGGACATCGACGCGCTGATGTCGCGCACGTCAAAGCGGCCGGTTCCGTCGGGCCGCGTCACGCCGGGCGAAGCCCTCGGCTTCGGCCTTGTGCTTTCCGCGCTTTCGGTCATGACACTCGGCGTACTGGTGGGCTGGCTTGCCGCATCGCTGCTGGCCTTCACCATCTTCTTCTACATCGTCATCTACACGATGTGGCTGAAGCGCTCGACGCCGCAGAACATCGTTATCGGCGGCGCCGCTGGTGCCCTTCCTCCTGTCATTGGCTGGGCTGCCGCAACCGGCGCCGTCGGCGTTGAAAGCCTCATCCTGTTTCTGATCATCTTTCTGTGGACGCCGCCGCATTTCTGGGCGCTGGCGCTATTCAAGGTTGGCGACTACGCCGCTGCCGGCATTCCGATGATGCCGAATGTGGCGGGCCCTGCTTCGACGCGAAGGCAGATCCTTGCCTATGCTTTGCTCCTGGCGCCGGTCGGCGTGCTGCCTTGGCTCTTCGGATACACCAGCGGCTACTATGGAATCGCCTCGGCCGCATTGGGCGTCGGTTTCATCTGGCATTCCTGGAAGGTTCTGGCAGCTTCCGAAACGGAGCTGAAACCCGCCAAGGCGCTGTTTGCCTATTCGATCCTCTATCTTTTCGCGATCTTCGCTGCGCTGCTTGCCGACACCATTGCCATGCGCGCGCTGATGTCAGCCGGAGCCTGAGCGGAGATCGCCGTTGGCGAACCGCCCTGGCCGGTCGGCAAGCGCCGTACCGACGACGCTGCAGTGCTGTCACGATGGCAGCGCACAGAATCCCAGCAACAGCAGAATGATTATGCCGAGGCCGAGTATGAGAAGCGTCCTTGCGTCCATGACCTTCGCCTTCGACCCGGTGCATGGTCCTGAAGATCGGGATCGACCCTGCTTGGCCGCTCTCCGGTTCGCAAAGGATCATGCGCCAATCCAAGTGATCCAGCGTCTTTACGTGCCCAAAGGGACACGCGGCGCTGCATGAGCATATCGAAGAAGAGCCTCCAGAGCCAGCCGTGCGGCTCGGCCCGCTATCCGTGCCAACAACGGGCGACAAGTCTCTCACAAGAGAGTATATTTGGTGGCGGTGCAGGTCGCGGTTTGCGTGGCCAGTCCCGCAGACGACAGCACCGCGAAACCGCGACCTTTCCGGAGCAGTCTGGAGGAACGGTCATGGCAAACTTTCATGTGATAGCAGGCGCCAGCGAGACGCTGGAACATACCAGAATTCGAAAAATCGCTGTTTCCGACCTTTTTGACGCGCTCAAGCTGGGCGTCGATGATTTCATGGTCAAACCGTCGCATATCGTCTTTCTCTGCCTGATCTATCCACTCGTGGGCGTCGTGCTCGCCGCCTGGACTTCGGGCGCCAATGCTTTGCCCTTGTTGTTTCCGCTGGTTTCTGGTTTTGCGCTGGTTGGCCCATTCGCGGCGATAGGCCTCTATGAGATCAGTCGAAGGCGGGAAGCCGGACTCGACACCTCCTGGAGGCACGCTTTCGAGGTCAGGAACTCTCCGGCGCTGCCGGCCATTGCCGCGGTGGGGATCATGCTGTTTGCAATCTTCATCACGTGGCTTTTGACGGCGAAGCTGTTCTACGAGTATCTTTTCGGCCCAGCACCGCCGGAATCGATATCCAGCTTCATCGACGCGATATTTGCCACCGGACGCGGCTGGACGCTGATCATACTAGGGCATGCCATCGGCTTCGTCTTCGCCGTGGTGGTGTTGTGCACGACGGTCGTCGCCTTCCCATTGTTGCTCGACCGCGATGTCGGCGCCTATGAAGCGATCCACACCTCGGTGCGCGTGGTCCTGGCAAACCCGATCGTGATGGCTGTCTGGGGGCTGATCGTCGCCGTCGGCCTGATCATCGGCTCACTGCCAGTGTTCGCCGGGCTTGCCGTCGTGTTGCCGATCCTCGGTCACGCCACCTGGCATGTCTACCGCAAGGTTGTGGAGTCGCCCGCCAGGCCGACGGGTTGAGGACGTTCTGCCTCACCCACCGGCCAGGGTGCCGGCGCGAGTTTGATCGAAGCCGTCAGTAAGCCCGGTGACTGAAGCGGGCGCGGTATGCGCCCATGGTCAAGTTGCGGAAATCCTCGCCGCTGACATGCACCAGCGTTCTGTGGTCGCCGCCTTCGAAGTAAATGTCGGCGGCATCGCCAAGGCTTTCATCGACAATCACCGGCACATCGTAGGGGGCGCCGATCGGGGGGATGGCGCCGGTGTCGCAATCGACGAAGAGCGAAGTCACCTCGTCTTCGGAGGCTAGTCCGAGACGCTTGTCCATGACGCTCTGCAATGTGCCGAGCTCGATCCTGTGCGTGCTTGGAACCACGGCGAGCGCATAGCCGAGTTCATGGTGAACAACGACCGATTTGGCCACTATGCTGCCGGGTACATGCGCCGCAATGGCGGACTGTCTGCTGGTGGATGTGCGATGGTGGGCGACCGTGTCGTATGAAACTCCCTTCTCGTCGATAAGTCCTTCAGTCTGGTTGCGATCGTCATCTTGGCCTCCCTTTGCCGGAGTTCGCGACGGGTGGAGAATGAGGGCAATCATTCTCCTTATGTCGTTTCCGGTGCTAAAATTGACCAGCTCCTGATGGTTCGAGGCGCGGCGGCAGGATCCGAATGCTGTCTGTGCGTCAGGGTCCGGCTCCGAAAAATGCCAGCCGGGTGAGAAGCGTGTAGTCGGCTTCGAAGACCATCATCGTCACGAACACCAGCACCAGTACCGGCGGCAGGATGATCGCATAGGCCAGCGCCAGCCGTTCCCAGGCCATGTGCATGAAGACGGCGACGATCAGTCCTGCCTTGAGGATCATGAAGATCAGGATCAACGACCATCTGAGATAGCCTTGCAGGCCGAAATAATCGACCAGGTAGGAGCAAGTACTGAGGATGAACAGCCATGCCCAGACCACCAGATAGAGCTTGATCGGGTGTTCCTGATGCACGTCGGCACGGGCGGCGGCCGCCGGCGCTTCATGTGCAAGACCCGCATGAAGTGCGTGTTGTCCGAGGCCGTTTGCGGTTGCTTCAGCCATGTCTGCCTCTCACCAAAGATAGAAGAAAGCGAAGATGAACACCCAGACCAGGTCGACGAAGTGCCAATACAGCCCCATGATCTCGACGTTCTCGTAGCGGCCCCTGCGGCTGGTGAAGAAGCCGCGCCGTCCGGTGTCGAAATCTCCGCGCCAGACCTTTCGTGCCACGATGATCAGGAAGATCACTCCGATCGTCACATGGGTGCCGTGGAAACCGGTGATCATGAAGAACGACGAGCCGAATTGTGCGGCCCCCCAGGGATTGCCCCAGGGCCGTACCCCTTCAGTGATCAGCTTGGTCCATTCGAAGGCTTGCATGCCGACAAAGGTCGCGCCGAGTGCCGCGGTCAGAAGCATGAGGATTGCCGTCTTGCGGCGGTCGCGGCGGTAGCCGAAATTGACCGCCATGGCCATTGTTCCGCTGCTTGAGATCAGCACGAAGGTCATGATGGCAATGAGGATCAGCGGGATTTCCGAGCCGCCGATGCGGAGCGCGAAGACCTCGCTCGGATTGGGCCAGGGCTCGCGTGTCGAAATGCGCGCGGTCATGTAGGCGAGCAGGAAGCAGCCGAAGATGAAGGTGTCGCTGAGCAGGAAGATCCACATCATGGCCTTGCCCCAGGACACGTTCTTGAACGCGCGCTGATCCGAGGACCAGTCGGCGGCAATGCCTCGCCAACCCGTGGGCCGTGGCTCCGTCTGGCCGATATGTGTCAGTGTCTCTGCCATCCGCTTGATCCCCTCAGGTCAGCAACTGTCGGCAAATGTCGATGAACGTCGCGGCCCACCCGGCCAGCAGGACGAAGATGACGAGCCAGACGAAAAGCAGGAAATGCCAGTACATGGCGCACAACTCGACGCCCAGGCGAAGGCGTTCCGGCCGCGTGCCATTCCAGGCGTTAGTGGTCGTTCTGCCGAGGCCCATCAGTCCTCCCAGTATGTGCAAGCCATGCATGCCGGTTATCAGGTAGAAAAAGCTGTTGGCCGGGTTGGAACTCAGCAGATAGCCGTCTTCGGTCAGTTGCCGCCATGCCATGAACTGGCCGACCAGGAAGGCAAGCGCCGTGAGTCCGGCCGTGGCAAGGCCGAGCCTGACCATGTCGATCTGATCCTTGCGTGCGGCGACGACGGCGCATTGCAGGGCTATGCTGCTCAGGATCAGCACGCCGGTGTTGAGCCAGAGCAGGCGCGGCAGCGGCAACGGCTGCCAGTCCGACACCGCCATCCGCATGAAATAGGCACTGGTGAAGAGCGCGAACAGGCAGCCGACGACAGCGAGGAAAACGCCGAGGCCGATCTTGGCGGTTGGCAGGGCCGACCGGTCGAGGCCGACAAGATCACCGGCCAGACCTTGCTCGAGCCATGGCTTCGACATCAGCCCCTGGTGCGAAAGCCACCATCCGGCAAAGCCGGCGATGACAAACAGGAAGACTATGATGACGCTCATGCCGGCTCCCTCGAGGGGCCGTAGGAGCCCGGCATGTTCTGCGGGATGAAGTCCTCCTTGGCGCCCGGTACGCTGTAATCGTAAGCCCAGCGATAGACGATCGGCAGGTCCTTGCCGAAATTGCCGTGGGCCGGCGGCGTTTGCGGCGTCTGCCATTCGAGGGTCGTGGCCCGCCACGGATTGCCGCCGGCCTCGCGGCCATGGCGGATGCTCCAGATCAGGTTGAACAGGAACACCATCTGGGCGAAGCCGACGATGAAGGCCATGACGCTGATGAACGAGTTCAGGTGATGGGCCGACTCCGTCATGATCGTCATGTCGGTCAGTTCAGCATAACGCCGCGGCACGCCCATCAGGCCGAGGTAGTGCATGGGGAAGAAAATCAGGTAGGCGCCGAGGAAGGTGACCCAGAAATGGAACCGGCCCAGCGTTTCGTTGAGCATCCGGCCGGTGACCTTCGGGTACCAATGGTAGATCGCGCCAAAGACCACGAGGATCGGGGCGACACCCATGACCATATGGAAATGGGCGACGACGAACATCGTGTCGGATAGCGGAACATCGACGACGACATTGCCGAGGAACAGGCCGGTCAGCCCGCCATTGACGAAGGTGACGATGAAGGCCAGGGCGAACAGCATTGGTATGGTGAGATGGATGTCGCCGCGCCATAGGGTCAGCACCCAATTGTAGACCTTGATGGCGGTCGGAATGGCGATGATCAGCGTCGTGGTGGCGAAGAAGAAGCCGAAATAGGGGTGCATGCCGCTGACATACATGTGGTGCGCCCAGACCACGAAGCTCAGCGCGCCAATGCCGACGATGGCCCAGACCATCATCCGGTAGCCGAAGATGTTCTTGCGCGCATGGGTGCTGATCAGGTCGGATACGATGCCGAAGGCCGGCAACGCCACGATGTAGACCTCGGGATGGCCGAAGAACCAGAACAGGTGCTGGAACAGGATCGGGCTGCCGCCATTGTGCGGCAGTTGCTCGCCCATTTCAGAGATCGCCGGCATGAAGAAGCTGGTGCCCAGGACGCGGTCAAGCAGCATCATCACGCTGGCGACGAACAGCGCCGGAAAGGCGAGCAGCGCCATGACGGTGGCGGTGAAGATGCCCCAGACGGTCAGCGGCAGGCGCATCATTGTCATGCCGCGCGTGCGGCCCTGCAGAACCGTCACCACATAGTTGAGGCCGCCCATCGTGAAGCCGATGATGAACAGGATCAGCGAGGAGAGCATCAGGATGATGCCCCAGTCCTGGCCGCCTGGCGTCCCGCTCATGATGGCCTGCGGCGGGTAGAGCGTCCAGCCGGCCCCCGTCGGTCCGCCGGGCGCGAAAAAGCTCGACACGAGAACCAGCACGGCGAGCAGGTAGATCCAGTAGCTCAGCATGTTGACATAGGGGAAGACCATGTCGCGCGCGCCGACCATCAGGGGGATCAGATAGTTGCCAAAGCCGCCGAGGAAGAGGGCGGTGAGCAGGTAGATCACCATGATCATGCCGTGCATGGTGATGAACTGGTAGTAGGCTTCCGGGGTGATGAAGTCGAACGTGCCGGGAAAGCCAAGCTGCAGTCGCATCAGCCAGGACAGCACCAGGGCGACCAGGCCGATTGCCGTTGCCGTCGCCGAATACTGGACGGCGATGACCTTGGCGTCCTGCGAGAAGACGTATTTGGTCCACCAACTGTGCGGATGGTAGAGTTCCACTTCCGCGACTTCGGCCGGCGGGATGCCGTCTGCAGGCGTGATGTCGACCATAGGAACACCTCCGTGTCCTTTTTCAGCGAGACCCGACCGTTTCGAGCTTTGCTGCAATTTCGGGACCCGCTGCCGCCGTCCGTCCCGTCGTCTCGTCTGCCGACCCCGTCTGCTTGGGGGCCGTCGATTGTGCAAAAGTCTGCTGCTGGCCGAGCCAGGCCACATAATCTTCCTGGGTATCGACCTTCACGACGCCATGCATCATCGGATGTCCCTGGCCGCAAAGTTCGGCGCACAGGACCTGGAAGGTTCCGGTCCTGGTCGGGGTGAACCAGAAATAGGTCACCGAGCCCGGGATCATGTCCATCTTGGCGCGGAATTCCGGCACATAGAAATCATGCAGCACATCGATCGAGCGGAGCAGCATCTTGACCGGTTTGCCGACCGGCAGATGCAGATCGGCCGCTTCGACCACGACGTCGTCCCGACCATTGGGATCGCCGGGGATGATCCCCAGCGGATTGTCGGCACCAACGTCGCGCGTGTCTGATGTGCCGAGCTTGCCGTCCTTGCCGGGCAGGCGGAAACTCCACTGCCATTGCTGGCCAATGACCTCGACCTCGGTTGCGTCGCGTGGAACGGTAACAAATCGGCTCCAGACGAACAGGCCGGGAACCAGCAACGCCGTGACCCCAACCGCGGTGACGATCGTCAGCCACGATTCGAGTCGCTTGTTCTCCGGTTCGTAGGCAGCGCGGTTTCCCTCCCGGTGACGGAAGCGGAACACGCAATAGGCCATGAAAAGCACGACGGCGGCGAAGACGACGCCGGTAATCCAGAAGGTAATGATGATGGTGTTGTCGATATAGGCCCAGTTCGAGGCAATCGGCGTCCACCACCATGGGCTCAGGAGGTGAAACAACACTGAGCCCACAACGATCAAAACGAGTACAAGCGCTACGGCCATGCCCCGTTCCTCCGGATATTTCGCGGCGCGAGAAGCAGGCCTGCGAAATACCAAGCCGCATCATGCTCGCTTTCCGGTTGAAATTCCAGAGCCGACTACTTGATGTGCAAAACGTTGCTTTTCGCCGGCCGGCCGGGATCGCCTCCGGCCGAGAAGCGGGCGCTGCTCGCCTTTCGAGGTGATCGATGAGATCCGCTGTTCCAGCGCGTCCGCCAGATGGATCTTCGAGGTGTATTTCGACACTCTCGAACGAGGTGACAGCCAGTAGAGGCAATTGGAAGCGACGCCCTAGCTGGAAGGCGGCGCCCGAAACCGTTTTCCCGAAAAGACCTCGAGCGCTTGCGGCTTTCGACCGCCGACGATCCAGTCAGCAAGGTATTTGGCGAAGCCAGGCGCGATGGCAAAGCCATGGCCGGTCCAGGCAAATCCATAGATGGTGTTGTGCAAGGCGGCAGGCGTGTCGACGATCGGGATGCCATCGACCGCGCAACTCTCGACGCGGGACGCATCCACCTTCAGGAACGAGGATTCGTCGATGAAGGGCAAGGTGGCGATGGCATCGATCAGGCCGAGCGCCGTCGAACTGAGCGATCCCTTCCAGCGCCCCCCGGGCGTATAGGCAACGCTCTGGCCGCCTGAAAGCATCAGCGTGCCATCCTGGATCTGCTTCACCGACAGCTTGCGGTGGGCGTGACCGAGAAGATGATTGATCTTTTTGCCGCGTGGATTGGAGACGAACATCATCTGCGGGATCAGGGTGATGACGGGCATGATTTCGTGTGGCTGAAGAACCGGCTTAAGCAGCGGCAGGACGCCATTGTTGGCCAGGAGAACGAGTTTGTCGCCAACCGGCACGACTTCACCACTCGCCAGCCTCACTCCCTTTGCCCTGGCTTTGTCGTGGAGGATTTCGGTGACGCGCGTGCCGGTGCGCAGGCTCGCCCCGACCTTGCGCGCCTGTTTGGCGAAGGCCAGCGTGGCGAAGCTGTGATCGCACACGCCGTCATCCCTGCAGTAGACCGAGCCGATCAGATCGCCCGACAATTCCGGCTCACGTTCCAGCGTTTCGTCGCGGCTGAGAAGCTGGGAGGGAACGCCAAGTGCATTCTGTGTCATGGCCATGGCTTCCATCATGCCGCGCACCTCATGCTCATGAGCGCCATGCGGGATGTTGAAGAGATGAAGCCCACCGGTCCGGCGGTAGCCGACGCCGCCTTCGAACTGTTCCTGATACTTCGCCCAGAGCGGAAAGCTGACAGTCACCATCGGCAGTTCGCGCAAGTCGCGGCTATTTGCCCGCACGCCCCGCTCACCGGAGCCGCCCGATGCGCCGGCGGCAATGTCGTCGGCCTCGAGCAGCGTCACGGTCCTGCCGGCCCGCGCCACTTCGTAGGCGAGGCTCGC
Source organism: Mesorhizobium sp. 43Arga (assembly GCF_053714255.1). Lineage (NCBI taxonomy): Bacteria > Pseudomonadati > Pseudomonadota > Alphaproteobacteria > Hyphomicrobiales > Phyllobacteriaceae > Mesorhizobium > Mesorhizobium sp. 43Arga. Next base: position 38,105 of record NZ_JBSKBO010000002.1, on the reverse strand, counting down.
ACCGTAGATGCCGCCTCCGACGATCACGATTTCAGACGCGGTGGCCTGTGTGGTCATAGTGTCGGTTCCTTCTCGGTTATTTTCGCGTGGATCGCATGTGTGGAAAAGTTGGCTTACTTCAAGCCGTCGCCGCCGCCCGACAAAAATTGCCGGAAGCAGTCGGACCGGCCGGCGGCGAACATGTCGTGGGGCGAGCCTTCCGCCTCGACCGCGCCCTTGTGCAGGAACACGATCTTGCTGGAGACGTCCCGGGCGAAGCCCATTTCGTGGGTAGCGACCAGCATCGTCCTGCCTTCTTCGGCCAGCGCGCGCATGACACGCAGCACCTCGCCGACAAGCTCCGGGTCAAGCGCGGAGGTCGGCTCGTCGAAAAGCATGACCTTAGGGTGCTGGGCCAGTGCCCGGGCGATGGCCGCTCGCTGCTGCTGACCGCCGGAAAGATGGGCGGGATAGTGATTGCGCTTCTCGGCAATGCCGACCTTCTCCAAAAGCGCTTCCGCCTCCTCCAAACAATCGGCGCGGGGGCGCTTCTGAACATGGATCGGAGCCTCGATCAGATTCTCGAGGATCGTCTTGTGAGACCAGAGATTAAAGTTCTGAAACACCATGCTGACGCTCGCGCGCATGCGCTGCAACTGATGCCTGTCGGCAGGCCGCGTCCTGCCGCCCACCTGCTTCAACTGGATGGTTTCGCCGCCGACCTCGATTTGCCCGCTATCGGGCGTCTCAAGCATGTTGATGCAGCGCAGCATCGTCGACTTGCCGGATCCGGAGGAACCGAGGACGGAGACGACATCGCCTTCCATCGCCTCGAGCGAGATGCCTTTCAGCACCTCGAAGGCGCCGAAACTCTTGCGAAGCTCCATCAGGCGCACAGCCGGCTTGAGCTGGTCAGTCATAAGGTTCCTCCTTGGCCAGATGCCGCAGCCGGAGGCGGCCTCAGATCGGCGCCCAGCGCGTATTCGGCCCATTGAACGAGGCGCGTGACGATAAAATTCATGGACAAATAGATCGCGGCCGCCACGGTCAAGATTTCGATGGCGCGGAAAGATTCGGAAATGAGCTGGGCCGCGAGGCCGGTCACCTCCATCAGGGTGATGATGGAGGCCAGCGCCGTCGATTTGATCATCAGGATGAATTCGTTGCCGTAGCCCGGCAAGGCATGGCGCAAGGCGAGCGGGAAGATGACGCGGCGGTGGAGTGTGAGGTTCGACATGCCGCAGGCCCGCGCAGCTTCGATCTGGCCCGATGGAACCGAGAGCAATGCACCGCGAACGATCTCGCAGGAATAGGCGGCGTTGTTCAAGGTCAAGGCGATGAGCGCACACCAGTAGGGTTCGCGCAGGACAGGCCAGAGAAAACTGGCCCGCACCGCATGGAACTGGCCAAGCCCGTGATAGATCAGAAAAATCTGCACCAGCAGCGGCGTGGAGCGGAAGATGAAGACGTAGAAGGATGCGGGCCAGGCCAGGAGCCGCGAAGCTGACAGCCGCGCCAGGGTGAGCATGACGGCCAGAATGGCGCCCAGCCCGACGGAGGATATAGCGAGCTGCAATGTCAACGGCACTCCCGTCAGCAGCTTCAGAAGTGTCTGATACAGGAACGGAATGTCCATCAGGCCCGCCTCGCGCCGATTGTCAGCCGCGCCTCGGTCCGCCGCAGAAACCATGTCGAGAACGACGAAATGGCCAGGTACAGGACGGCGGCGGCGAAGAAGAAGGTGAAGGGCTGGCCGGTCGATCCCGCGCCGATCTGCGCCTGACGCAGAATTTCCACGAGCCCGGTGACCGAGACCAATGCGGATTCCTTGAGCACCAGCTGCCATACATTGCCGAGACCCGGCAGCGCATGCCGCAGCACCAGCGGCGCGATGATGCGGCGAAACATGGTTGTGCGGGACATGCCGGCGGCGATCGCCGCTTCGATCTCTCCGGGCGAGACCGCGCGATAGGCGCCGCGCATGACCTCGGCCTGATAGGCGCCCGACACCAGCCCGATCGCCAGCGCACCGGCCATGAAGCCCGGCAGGCTGACGAAACCCGAAAAGCCGAACAGGCCGGCCAACGGCGTCAGGACCGCGCTTGACCCGAAATAGAAGAGATAGATGACGAGAATGTCGGGTATTCCGCGAAGCACGGTGGTGTAGGCGTCGGCAACCAACCGCGGAAGAATGCCGCCCTTGATCTTTGCCCATGCGCCGAAGCTGCCAACCAGGAGGCCGAAGGCGTAGCCGGTCAATGCCACTGCAAGTGTCATCATAGCGGCTTGAAGCAGTGCGGTTCCCCAGCCGGCTTCGCCAAATCCCAGAACGAAATCGGATGCAGTCATTGCGATGGCTCGTCGCGCAGGGCGCGGCAGTGTGGGGCAGGGGTCATCGGATGCTCACATTGCTGAAACAAGCCGCATAAGAGATGTGCAGGGCGACCCAGCGCGCCCGGTCGCTTATCTCTTCAGGGGCAATAACCGCGGAAAGACCCCGCGCTGCCTGCGCTCGTCCGGTTCAGTTCTTCACGGAGATATCGACGCCGAACCATTTTTCCGTCAGCGCCTTGTTGAAACCGTCGGCATTGACCGCGTGGATCGCCGCGTTGAACTTGTTCTTCAGCGCGGTGTCGCCCTTGCGAAAGGCCACGCTAGTCCCGCTGGCCAGCAGAAAGGTCGGTCCCACGAGTTCCGCCTCAGCCATGTCAGGATTTTTCAGCGCCTCGGCGAGAACCGTGATGTTGGCCATCGTGAGATCGATGCGACCCGCCAGAAGATCGAGATTGGCCTCATCCTGCGTCTTGTAGGATCTGACCGTGACCGCGTCCTTCAGATATTCGTCGACAAATTTGCCGGCCGTCGTCGATCCCTGGATGCCGAGGACTTTGCCCTTGAGCGCCATGTCGAGCTTTTCAACAATGTCCTTCGATCCGGTGGCCTTGTCGCGGAGATCGAACTTGTCGTGCCAGGGCAGGGCCTGTGCCAAACCACTGCCTTTCAGTGCCAGGAAAGCGTTGGGCGCGGTGGAATAGGGATCCGAGAATGCGGCCACTTTCTCCCTCTCGGGTGTTACGCCCATGGAGGCGATGATCGCATCGAATTTTCCGGCGTTCAGCGCCGGCAGCATCCCATCCCAGTTCTGCGCGACGATCTCGCATTGTGCCTGCATGCGCTTGCACAATTCTTTGGTGAGATCGATTTCATAACCGGCTAGCGTGCCGTCGGGGAGCGTATAGTTCCATGGCGCATAGGCGCCTTCGGTTGCGATGCGGATGTGGAGCGCGTCCTGCGCCAGGACCTCGTTACAGGGATAAAGGCCGACCAGCGATAGCGCGGCCGCCAGCATGGCATTTCTGATCATGTGAAGCTCCCTCTCTTGTTATGAAACGCCCCGCAGCCCTCATCGCCAATGATAGGAAAAACCAATATCATCACTCAGGTCAGGCGAGGGGTATCGATTTTCCGCAGTCGACAAATGCCTATCTGGAACCTGCTGCAATGGCTTATTTCGCTTGATTAGAAAGGAATCGTCCAAAGCATTCCAATATGAAATGTTGCGCTTAATATAGATTTTTCCTATAGGAGTTGGCTCACTCGAAGCGCCCGGGGGTGGCTGATGAACTACAAACAGCTTGAAGCATTCCGGGCAGTCATGGAGGCTGGAACGGTCACCGGCGCGAGCGAGACTCTGCACATCGCCCAGCCTTCGGTCAGCGCGCACATCGCGAACCTGGAACACGCGCTGAAAATCCCGCTCTTCATTCGTCGGGCGGGACGTCTGGTCCCGACGGCGGAAGCCATGCTTCTCAACGAAGAGGTCGGTCGGATCGTCAAGGGGATGGCGAGGATACGGCGCCTTGCTGGCGATATCGGGCAATTGGAAGCCGGGCGGCTGATGATCGGTGTCTATCCGGCGCTTGCCAGCATCGTCTTGCCTCGTTTCCTGAAGTCATTTGCCGGGCATCACCCGAAGGCGCGCATGGGCATATTTCCGGCGGCCTCGCTGCGGATCGCCGAATTGACGGTAAACAAGGAGATCGATCTCGGCCTCATTCAGATGCCGGTGGTGGATCCGGCCATCGCCTGCGATCTGATTTTTCAGACAGAATGCGTCTGCGTGGCGCCGCTTGACCATGCATTCGCCAATGACAGCGTGATTTTCGCGGCCCAACTCGAAGGGCAGGAGTTTATCGCGCTTGGCCGCGAAGACCGCACGCGGCAGGATATCGAGCGCGCGCTAGATCACGCCGGCGTTGCCGTCGACCACCGTTTCGAAACACCCTTCGCCGATACGGCATGCGCCCTGGTCGCGCAGGGCCTGGGCGTGTCGATCGTCGATCCGTTCTCGGCGACTCGGTGGGAAGGCAAATTGACGATACGTCCCTTCAGTCCCGATCTCCTTTGCGACATCTACATGGTCAGAAAACGAGCTCAGGTCTCGTCCATGCTGCAGCAGGCGTTCGAGCGGGAATTCCGAACCGCGCTCGAGGAGAATGTGAGCGGAGGCACGCGCCTATTTTAGGGTGAGTTGATGTTCAGGTGATGCCCGCCTGCAAACGGCTGATACCTGCACTTCCGATGCTCACGTACGAAAAGTACGCTCCGCTCCGGTTCTCGGTATCAACCATTTTCGGCACGGCCCGACCTGAATCTCAATACACCTTAGCCAGCTTACCGGTCCTATTTCAGCAGGTCGACCAGGACGTCGAAAGCGGCGTCGATATCGGCGCGGATCGCCTGGCGGACGGCTTCGGCGTCGCGGTTGCGCAGTGCCGCGAACATCTCCTGGTGGTGCTCGTTGGCGGTCGAATAGTTTCCGGAATCATGCAGCAAGTTGAAATAGGGGCTGATCTGCAGCCAAAGATTCTCGATGATGGCGAGGATGTTTTGCGAGCCGGCGGCCCGGTAGATGGAGAAGTGAAAGGCGTAGTTGGCGCGCAGATAGGATTTGACGTCTCCCTCCGCATTGGCCTGTTCAAGCGCTGCCAGATGCTGGCCGAGTTGCGCGATACCCTGATCGTCGATGCGCTCGGCCGCCCAGGCGGCGGCGATCGCCTCGATCTCGAAGCGGACATTCCTGAGATCGACGAGCCGCGCGCGGCTGAGTGCGGGAATGCCGATCGAGCGGCCTGAAACGACCTTCAAGGCATTGGCCGCGGTCAGCCGCCGCAAGGCCTCCCTGACCGGCATCGGACTGACCCCGAAGGCGTCGGCGAGGCCTTGCATCGTCACCATCTCGCCGGGCACGATGCTGCCGTCGAGGATCAATTCGGTGACATGGCGATAGACCCTGTCCTGCAGGGTCTCCCTGGACAGGGGCACGATCTCGACACCAGGCTTCCTGAACGCCGCTCCGGCCATTCCCATCAAACCTTTCGGCGCAAAGACCGCGCCACAATCCGTTCCCGGAATGCAGGGTTCCAGCTGCCCCGTCAAGCGGTGGCGATCGCGGCTTCGATGTAAGATATTTCATCATGGATCTTTGATCAAATAGTGATACGGTCCCCGGCATCGGATGACGAGGGCTACGGTTTGTGCCCTCCGGAGGCATTCGGTCGTTCGTATCGGGAGGAATTCGGCGGCGCGCTGATCACCGGCGGGCGCGGCCACTATCTCGGCATGCTCGGCGGCGTGCTGCTTTTGACGGTGCTGCAGATGCTGCTGGCCGGCACCGCGCTGCCATACGCCACCAGGGCAATTCTTTACGGGCTGGTCGTTCTCAGTGCCGTCATGGCGCTGCGCGAACGGCGGCTGCAATGAAAGGACAGGACGATGAGCGCAAAGGCACCTGGAACGGCGGACGAATTTCTGGCCGGGCTGAGAAGGCAGCGCGTGCTGGTGACGGCGGGCGCCGGCGGCATCGGCTTCGCTATCGCCGACACGCTGTCGCGGCTCGGCGCGCGCATCGTCGTCTGCGACATCTCCGACGAAGCGCTGGCCGTGGCTCCGGCCAAGATCGATCTGGTCGCGGCGGTCAAGGCCGATGTCTCGCGCGATGAGGATGTCGACAGGCTGTTCGAGACGGTCAAGCAAGAGCTCGGCGGGCTCGACGCGCTGATCAACAATGCCGGCATTGCCGGGCCGACCGGCGGTGTCGACGAGATCGAACCGGACGACTGGCGGCGCTGCATCGATATCTGCCTGACCGGCCAGTTCCTCTGCGCGCGGCGCGCCGTGCCGCTGATCAAGGCGGCGGGCGGCGGCTCTATCGTGTCGATGTCGTCGGCCGCCGGCCGCCATGGCTACGCGTTCCGCACGCCCTATTCGGCGGCCAAATTCGGCGTCATCGGTTTCACCCAGAGCCTCGCCAAGGAGCTTGGGCCGCACGGCGTCAGGGTCAATGCCATCCTGCCCGGCATCATCGAGGGGCCACGCATCGAGGGCGTCATCGCGGCACGTGCCAGACAGGTCGGCATCAGCCATGAGGAGATGACCGGGCGCTATCTGCAGAACATCTCGCTGCGCCGCATGACCAGCCCGTATGATGTCGCTTCGATGGTGGCGTTCCTGCTTTCCGATGCGGGCATCAACATTTCGGGCCAGTCGCTCGGTGTCGACGGCAACGTCGAAACACTTTGAGGACCAATCCATGGCCAATGTCGCGATTGTCGGAAGCGGGTTCATCGGGCGGGCCTGGGCGATCAGCTTTGCCCGCGCCGGCCATGATGTGCGCATGTGGGACCAGTCGCCTGCCGCGACAGGAGGCGCGCGCGACTACATAGAAGGCGTGCTCGGCGATCTCGCCGCGAACGACCTGCTGCGCGGGCAATCCGTCGGCACCGTGCTTGGCCGCATCGCCATCGTCGGCGAGTTGGCGGACGCGCTGGCCGATGCCGCCCATGTCCAGGAAAACACGCCTGAAAACCTCGATGTGAAGCGGGAGGTATTCTCGCTGATCGACAGGCTTGCTGGGCCGCAAACGGTCATCGCCAGTTCCACCTCGGCGCTGTTGCCGTCGAAATTCACCGACCATCTGCAAGGGCGGCACCGCTGCCTGGTCGTGCATCCGATCAACCCGCCCTATCTCATTCCGGCGGCCGAGGTGGTGCCGGCGCCGTGGACCTCCGCCGAGACGCTGGAGAAGACGCGCGCCTTCCTCATCGATGCCGGCCACGCGCCGCTGGTGATGAAGCGCGAACTTGACGGCTTCATCATGAACCGCCTGCAAGGCGCTTTGCTGGAGGAGGCTTTCCGGCTTGTCGCGGACGACTACGCCAGCGTCGAGGACGTCGATATCGGCATCCGCGACGGCTTGGCGCTGCGCTGGTCCTTCATGGGACCGTTCGAGACCATCGACCTCAACGCGCCCGGCGGCGTGCGCGACTATGTCGACCGTTACCAGGGCATCTATTCCAACATTTTTCCGCAGATGCTGCGTCGTGTCGACTGGGCGGGCGAGGTCATGGCAACTGTTGAAGCCGAGCGCAGCAAGCGCCTGCCGAGGGAAAGCCTGGGTGACCGGCAGGTGTGGCGGGATCGCCGGCTGATGGCGCTGGCGGCGCACAAGAAGAAATCGGATCAGGAGTTCGGACAATGAAAGAAACCAGCCGCAAATCAGGTGCATCGGCGGCCAAGGGCAAGGTCATCATCACCTGCGCGGTGACGGGTGCGATCCACACGCCGACCATGTCGCCTTATTTGCCGATCACGCCGGATCAGATCGCCTCGGAGGCGATCGCGGCGGCGCAGGCAGGTGCTGCGATCCTGCATCTGCATGCGCGAGACCCGGAAACCGGCAAGCCCGACCAGACGCCCGAGGCCTTCGCCCGCTTCCTGCCGCGCGTCAAGCAAGGCACCAATGCCGCCATCAACATCACCACGGGCGGCAGCCCCTACATGAAGGTCGAGGAGCGCGTGCGCCCGGCCGCCCAGTTCAAGCCCGAGGTCGCCTCGCTCAATATGGGCTCGATCAATTTCGGGCTCTATCACCTCGCCGACAAATACGAGACCTTCAAGTTCGACTGGGAAAAGCCGCATCTGGAGGCGACGCGCGACCTCGTTTTCCGCAACTCGTTCAAGGACATCGAATACATTCTGGCGACTTGCTACGACAATGGCACGCGCTTCGAGTTCGAGTGCTACGACATCGCCCATCTCTACAACCTCGCCCATTTCGCCGATCGTGGGCTGGTGAAGCCGCCTTTCTTCGTGCAGTCGGTGTTCGGTCTGCTCGGCGGCATCGGCACCCATCCCGAAGACGTCGCCCATATGAAACGAACCGCCGACCGGCTGTTCGGCGATCAGTTCCGCTGGTCGGTGCTCGGCGCCGGCGCCAGCCAGTTGCGCATCGCCGCGCAATCGGCGGCACTCGGCGGCAACATCCGGGTCGGGCTGGAGGACAGCCTGTGGGCCGGCAGGGGCAAGCTCGCCAGGTCGAACGCCGAACAGGTCGTGCTGGCGCGCAAGATCATCGAGGGGCTTGGCATGGAGGTGGCGACGCCGGACGAGGCGCGCGAGATCCTGTCCCTGAAGGGCGGCGACAAGGTCGCCTTCTGACGCGGCCTACGACGTTGCTACCGGCGTTGCCACCAACCGCCGCACCTTCGTGAGCGTCGACACAAGCAAGGGCGGCGCGCGGCCGATGGCTCGACCGTCGATGCCCAGGGATATCTGTGGAATGCGCTGGTCTATGGCGGCCGCCTGGTGCGCTACGCGCCGGACGGCACCCTCGATCGCATCATCGACATGCCGGTGAAGAAAATCACCAGCGTCATGTTCGGCGGACCGAAGCTCGACACGCTCTATGTCACCTCGATGGCCAAGCCGCCGCTGCTGCGCTTTCCCGGCGACGGTGTCCTGCGCGGCAGCCTGTTCGCCATCACCGGCCTCGGCGTGACCGGCGTTCCTGAACCGCGCCGGCTGAGGGGCGGCTCTGGCAGCGCCATTTCCCAAGCCACCGGGCGGGAGCTCGGCGGCCTTGGTTATTGCCGTTCTGGTCGACGCCTAAGGCGTGGTCTGCGCTTCGATCTTGGTGGCCATCTGGTCGATCTTGTCGGCAAGGACACCCTGGGCCCAGGCCGTGACCTCGTCATCGACCGGCTTGTTGGCCATGTCCGTCAGCGCTGCATCGAGCGATGCCTGGTCGGTGCCGACGGTCGCCGTGGCAGCCGCCGCCTCTGCCTGGTCGGCCGCTGCGTTGTCGTCGTCGACAACGGCCTGCTGGGCGGTGATCTGATCTTTCACAGCCTGGATCTGCGCAGCCGTGGCGTTCGGATCAGCCTGCAGCGCGGTGAGCTGCGCATTCAGCGCATCCAGTTGGGCCTGCGCGGCGGCGGCCGTGGCGGCTGCCGTCTCGGCCGCGGCCTGGGCGACCTTGGCTTTCGCCGACTGTGTCACGAAGGCCTGGAGGCCAGCGAACTTCTTGCTCTTGGAATTCATATAGGCGTTGATGTTGCGCTGCAGGGAGTTCAGCCGGCCGAGCTTGGCATGGATGTTTTTCTCCTTCGACACGGATGCGACCTGGGTGGTCGTGTCGACCGTGGTGTCGGTCGTTGTGTCAGTGTCCACCTTGCCAACATGCCCCGGAGCCGACGCGGACTTGCCGTGCGAGGCACCGCTGTTGCCCTTGCCATTGCCGACAGCATTGCCGCCGCCATTGCCGTTGCCGTTACCACCGCCGTTGCCATGCCCGTTTCCGCCGCCACCGTGCCCGTTGCCGCCGGCTCCGGCGAGCGCAGGCGACGCCAGAAGCGCCAATGCGGCAAGCGCTGCGAACAGAGTTTTTCGGTTCGTCATGGTGTCTCCTCGGGAATCGCCACCCTTCGCCCAACCGCGCTAGATCAGCGTAATATGAGAATCCGCTAATCGTACGGGGTAAACTTTAGACAAATGCGGTCGCGATGCGCGATCCTGGTAGGCGGGAGCGCCGTAATCATTTGATATTCCATATAAATCGGTGCCACGAGGCGCCCGTGGTACTGAAGTCCCACGCCAGCCGGACCTTGGTCCGGACTGCCAACCAAGAGCGGCAGAGCCGTTTATCGGAAAGGCTTGGAAGTAAGGGAAATTGATGGTGAAGCACGGTGCGGCGCGTCACCCGGCTCGTCATACGCGGTCTGTCAAATTTCCGGCCACGAATCCATGTTGGCGTGCATCGGGCACTGGTCTCCGGGACAAGCCGTAAATTCGCAGAGGCGGCAAAAATGGCTTACGCCATAAGCGTCCGTCGCCAGCGGGCTCATCAGCTTCCCGAGCAGGCCGGCCAGTTGCTTTTCTTCCGCGGCGGTGAGGACCCCAAGATACTTATTGACCGCCGCGCAACGTGCGACGAGAGCGGGCAATACGGCTTTGCGGCCGGCCGGAGTCACATGGAGATGCGTAACCCGCTTGTCCCCACCTTTGCGAGCTTCGACGAAACCCTGGGCCTCGAGCTTGTCGACCAGGCGCACCGTCGCGGTGTGCGACAGGTTTAGCGCCCGCGCGAGCTGGGCGTTGGTGATGCCCTCCCAAAAGCCCATGATGTTGAGCGCGGCCGAGGCGGAGTCGGTTTGGTTGGGGTGACTTTTGAGGGTCACTTCCACACGTTCGGTGATTTCGCCAGCGAAGGCGGCAAGCATATTGGCGGTTCTCAAACGAGTCATGGCGGCAATCTTTATCATGAGGGGTTGACGGCGCTAGCCACTATGTGACTTATTATGTGCGTGCAACACGCACTTATCAAGGAGAAAGGTCATGATTGCTTTGCAGAGATGGACCCAGGCGACGGGGCAGATGGTGGCTCGATACAGCGTTGTCCTCTTTTTCGTCGGGTTCGGGCTGGCCAAGTTCACGCCGGCTGAAGCGACGGCGATTTACCCGTTGCTTGTTCACAGCCCGTTCTTGTTCTGGCTTCCCAGATTGTTTGATCAGCAAATGTCTTCGGACGTCGTCGGCGTGGTGGAGATCGCCTTGGCTCTGATGATGGCTTCGCGTCCTGTTACGCCGTGGATCGCGGCGATCGGCAGTTACGGCGTCGCAGTTTCGCTGGTGGTCACGCTGAGCTTCCTGATCACCACACCGCAGCTCGACCCGGCACTTGGTGCCTTCATCGTCAAGGACCTGACCCTTCTCGGGGTGGCGCTTTGGTCTGCTGGCGAGGCCCTGGCGGCTATAAAGCCGCGCGTACCTTCGCTTTGAATGATATCGGCGCGAGCAGCCAAGCGATCTGTTAGCGGACGTCAACGATCGGGAGATGGCAATGAACGTATCCGAAGCTTCCGGACCGCGCGCGGACCGAGCCACGCATCGCGAATGGATCGGCCTCGCCATCATCGCGCTGCCTTGCATCCTCTACGCGATGGATCTGACCGTGCTGAACCTGGCCGTGCCATCGCTAAGCGCCGACCTCAAGCCCACGGCCGCGCAACTGCTCTGGATCGTGGATATCTACGGCTTTCTGGCGGCCGCGTCGCTGCTCATCATGGGAGCTCTTGGCGATCGGATCGGCCGGCGCAAGCTGTTGCTGATTGGATCGGCGTCTTTCGGGTTGCTGTCACTGGTCGCCGCTTTTGCACGCAGTGCCGAAACGCTCATCCTGGCTCGGGCGCTTCTCGGCATAGCCGGCGCGACGATGGCGCCCTCGACGCTGTCCCTCATCAGCAACATGTTCCGTGACGACCGCCAGCGGACCTTTGCCGTAAGCGTCTGGGTTGCGAGTTTCTCGTTTGGCGGCGCGATCGGCCCTGTCATAGGTGGTCTGCTTCTGTCGCACTTCTGGTGGGGAGCCGTGTTTCTGGTGCCCATTCCGATTACGGCGCTTCTGCTGATGGTCGGACCCTTGTTGCTGCCCGAACACAAGGCCCCAAACGCCGGGCGGCTAGATATCCTGAGCGCTGGCTTGTCTCTGGCGGCTGTGTTGCCGATCGTTTTTGGCATCAAGCTCGTCGCCGAGGGCGGCAATCTCGTGTGGGCGACATCGGCGATCGCGTTGGGCCTGGTGCTCGCAGTGGTATTCGTGAGGAGGCAGATGGACTTGTCCGATCCGCTCCTCGACTTGCGGCTGTTCAAACGGCCCGCCGTGACCGCAGCGCTCGGCATCAACATCCTCGACTTCTTTGTCGGCTTCGGAATTCTCGTTCTTGTCGCCCAGTACCTCCAACTGGTTTTGGGACTAACACCTCTGGAAGCGGGCCTTTGGAGCATCCCGGCCGGGCTCGGCTTCATCATGGGATCATTGATGACGTCGGCTGTGCTCAGGCTGATGCGGCCAGCCTACGTTCTCGGCTCCGGCCTGACGCTTGCAGCCTGCGGCCTCGTGCTGATGGCGTACGCCACCGAAATACACAGCTTGATTCTGATTGTTCTGGGGAACGTGCTGTTCTCGATCGGCTCGGCTCCGGGCATCGCGATCGTCGCGGACCTTGTCGTCAGCGCGGCCCCCAAGGAGCGATCCGGCGCTGCCTCGGCACTTTCCGAGACGGCCTCCGAGTTCGGTGGCGCGCTAGGCATCGCCCTGCTTGGCAGCCTCGCAACCCTGCTTTACCGCTCCGCGCTAGGCGTGGCGATGCCGACTACGGTTTCCGTCAACACAATGGAGACCGCGTTACGCGGTATCGGCGCCGCAAGCAGCCTTGCACCAACTCTCGGCGATGGCGACGCCTTGTTGTCGGCAGCTCGAAGCGCGTACGCGAGCGCGGCGGGCATCACCTTCCTGACTGCCGCCACGATCATGATGCTGGCGGCAATTGTCGCGGCGACAATGTTCCGGGAGCTGAAGACGCCGGAATAAACGCTCGCTCAGGCAAGCGCGATCTTGCGGGGCTTCATCTGCGCGCGGCCGCGGGCGCAGCCATTCCCAATCAGATCAGCAGCAGGCCCTTCATGCTGGCGTATCCCTTACGCCCGATGATGATGTGGTCGTGCACGGCGATGCCCAGCCGTTTACCCGCTTCGATGATCTCTTTCGTCATCTCGATGTCGGCGCGCGATGGCGTCGGGTCGCCTGACGGGTGGTTGTGCGCCAGGATGATCGCGGTGGCCGACAGTTCGAGCGCCCGCTTGACCACTTCCCTGGGATAGACGGGCGTGTGGTCGACAGTGCCGGTCTGCTGCACCTCGTCGGCGATCAACGTGTTCTTCTTGTCGAGGAACAGGATGCGGAACTGCTCGCGCGCCTCGAAGGCCATGGCCGACCGGCAATAGGCGAGAAGCTGCGTCCAGGACGAAAGGACCTCGCGGCCATGGACTTCGCCATGCGCCATGCGCTGCGCCGTCGCCGCGACAACCTTCAGGTCGAGCGCCACCGCCGGGCCGATGCCCTTGACCTCCTGCAGCAGGTTGACGGGCGCGCCAAGCACTTCGGCCAACGTGCCGAAGCGCGCCAGCAACGCCTTGGCCGGCGGCTTGGTGTCGGCGCGCGGGATCAGCCGGAAGAGCAAGAGCTCCAGAAGTTCGTAATCGGGCAGGGCGTCCGGGCCCGCCGAAGCAAAGCGCTCGCGCAAACGGTCGCGGTGGCCGAGATATCCAGGTTTCTCGGCTGGAACGGGCCTCGCCTTCGCGGCTGGCCGAACCGGCACCTCGGAGAAGAAACTCCGCTCGTCTTCGTCGCTGGCCTTCCCCATCAGCCCCCGCATCCAGCCAATCGGTCGGGCAAAGCGGTTGCCCGACGTACCAAAATATCAGGCCGGCAGGCCGGGCCGGTCGAGGTTGTTGGGCGAGAGCGTGAAAATCTCGCAGCCCGTGTCGGTCACGCCGATCGTGTGCTCGTACTGTGCCGACAGCGAACGGTCCCGCGTCACCGCCGTCCAGCCATCCGACAGCACTTTCACATGCGGCCGGCCGAGATTGATCATCGGCTCGATGGTGAAGATCATGCCGGGCCGCATCTCGACGCCTTCATTGGCGCTGCCATAGTGCAGGATGTTGGGGGCGTCGTGGAAGAGCTGGCCGACGCCGTGGCCACAGAAGTCGCGCACCACCGAGCAGCGCTCCGCCTCGGCAAAGGTCTGGATGGCGGCGCCGATGGCGCCGGTGCGGGCACCCGGCCTGACGGCGGCGATGCCGCGCATCAGGCATTCATGGGTGACCTCGAGCAGGCGTTCGGCCGCCCGCTTGATGGTGCCGACCGGATACATGCGCGAGGAATCGCCATGCCAGCCATCGAGAATGTAGGTGACGTCGATGTTGACGATATCGCCATCCTTCAGCGGCTTGTTGTCGGGAATGCCGTGGCAGACGACATGGTTGATCGAGGTGCAGGACGATTTCGTATAGCCGCGATAGTTGAGCGTCGCCGGCAGTGCGCCGTGATCCATGCCGAACTCGAAGACGAAACGGTCGATGGCGTCCGTCGTGACGCCGGGCGCGACCATCGACACCAGCGCATCCAGGCAGCGCGCGGTGAGGTCGCATGCCTTGCGCATGCCGGCAAAACCGTCCTCGCCATAGAGGCGGATCTGGCCGGTGTTTCTGAGAGGGGCCGTCGCGGCGTCGAGATAGGTGACCATTTTGTCCGTATTGAAGGGTGGGCCCTGCAGGAGTGCTGGCGTGAATATCCCGCCAGATTTGGCACTTGAGGGCAAAAGGTTCAAGGAAGAACTGGCTGATGCGGCCTTAGCCGGCAGGATATTCGTCTCGTCGGGGCAATTTCTACCGGTTTTGCACGGTTGCTTTCCTTTCCGGCCGTCCTGCGCTAGGGCGGATGTATGTTTTGGAGATCGCGTCCTTTACCCAAGCGCGCCAGATCGCTTAAGGCATCGCTGACGGCAGCCTGCTCTTGTCTGATGGGCCTGGTGCTGCTGGCGATGCTGTGCCTCGGCCGGCCCGACGTTCCCACTTTCGCGGACTCTGCCCAGGCCGGCGCCAGCGTTGGCCTGGAACGGTCGGGTGAGGTCGCGGCGCTGCTGCGTGTCACCAACAAGGCGCAGGCGCTGGAGGTTCGAACAGCCCGGCCGGTGCTGGCCAAGTTCGCCGGCTTCCATCCGACCTTGCCGGCTCCGCAAGCTGTTTTCCTTTGGTTGGACCGGATTTCCCCAGCCGCAGCCGTTGCCGGATCCGGCATGGCGTCCGCTCCCTGCGCGAGCACCAACCAGCCGCGTGCGCCACCGTCCACGCAGGTCTGAGCGGTCCAGGACCGCACGTTCATCCCCATTCCAAGCCATTCGCGTCGCGACCCGTGCGGCGGCCTTCAGCCGTGCATGGTGGCGTGACGCGCCATTTCCGGATCATTGCAATGCAACGACGTATCAAAACATTCAAAAGCCTGACGCGTGCGGCCTCGGCTGCCTCCTTTCTGTCCGTCCAGGCGTTCATCTGTATCGGAACCGTCTATTGGGCGGTCGCCGAGACGCTCTATCTGTCGGGAACCGGTGCGCTCGTCCTTGGTGCCCTGTTCGCCTTGCCGTCGGCCTATGTTCTCCTGACGGTGGTGCGCATGGCTTTCGACGCGGAGACCGACCCGGCCAATCAATAGTGGCGCCGTCGATTGGGAAAGTTCTGCCGGACTGGCTGGTGCCGACAGGACTTTCCTCGGCCCGTTTGCAGCAAAAAACAGCCGTTTCCGCAGTGACGACACATTTGCGTGGCACTGACTGGGCAAAGCAACTTTTGACGACGAACGGCGTTGCCTGGGCGAAGGGTTCGGGAGATTTGCGGATGGACAGATTGCAATTCGAGGTGCCGGTGCGCATCGCGCAAGGCCCCGGCCTGCCCGTCGAGGAGATTTACAGCGTCGAGCAGGCGCTGGATTTTCTCCAGGACTGGCCGGCCCGCCGGCAGGGACCGGTGTATCAGAAAGCATTCAATGCCTGCTTCGGCGCCACGGTAGACGTGGTCAAGACCGAGGATGCCTGCCGGGCGTTCATGGCGTTCTGCCGTGTCACCGGACTGATGGCCAGCGACATGATGGCGCCGCGCAAGCGTAGCGGCGAGGCAAGCGCGCTCCAGGCCTGAGGCAGTTTACCCTTCCGGCTATCCAACTTTTCAACTTGGCTTGCATGCACGTGATGACCTGGTGCGCGGATCATTACCTGCATCTCGTCCGATGACGACGCATCGACAGCGGCGTTAAGCTTCCGTTTCCATATCAGAGGCTACGCCATTGCTTGTTCAGCAATGGTTGATTCGTTGCGTCAGTTCATGGTTTGGAAGATGTCCCCAGAAAAAGTCCGTGCATTCCCGATCGACCGTCAGCTATTCTTGGTCAGGGAAGTTGCAGCCAAGCTAGACAATCTGCATGGCGAGCCTGCAGCCTCGTTCTGGAGGGCTAAAGCAGCCGAGTTGCTTGACCTGGTTGTCGGGTCGGGCAGGGACAGAGCCACAGCCAGTGATGAAGTGCGCAGGTTTTTCCTGGCCGTACAGAGAGAGCTTTCGGCTGGATTGGCGGCTGAATCGGCTCCAGTTCTTTCCGCCTGAAGCAAATATTTCACGATTGTGTCGCACTGCTTACTCCAATAGCGCGTAAACACTGTCTTTTGCTATGGGTCTGTGTGCTTGAACGGCTACACTGCACCCAATTTACATCACCTCTATTCTTGGGAGCGCCCGTTGCCATTGCAATCTGCTAGGTTGCATTAGCAAAGGCAGATTCGCGGCGGGGGCGGTGCGGATCAGGGGGGCGATGGATGACTCGTGTTCGTGAGGGGGCAGCCGAGTCTCGCTTTGTTTCAGGCTGGTTGAAGCAGAGATTTCTTGGCCTTTCAGGGTTTGCGACAGCAGCGGCCATTTTGATGGCGCTGACGCTGTTCGTCGGTTCGACGGGGCCTGCCGAAGCGACTTGCACAGGGCCGAGTGGTGGCGTCGAGACCTGCGCGGGATCTGGAACACGGTCCGACATCAGCTACACCGCGCCTGGCGTCACGACGCTCAACGTCAATACGCTGACGATCGACCCCAGCCGGATATCCCTGACCGGTACCGGGGCGGCGCCGCCACCGCCGGGGGGCGGTGTCCAGCACTACACCTGCAGCACTGGCAACGCGGCCGACTGCGTCATCACACCGGAAAAACCGGCCCAGAACGGCAATCCCGCCGTAGCCGAGAGCTGCGCGGTCGCCAATGGCGCGCCTGCCGGAACAACCTGTATTGCGCCGCCGATCACCGCGGCGGGCGGGCCATCCGGCAATGCCGGCCCGACATTGACGGTCAACTACAATCAGCCGGGAGCCAACACCAACGTCTCCGGCAGCGGCGCAGTGGTCGCAACGGGCACGATCGGCGTGCTGGGCGCGTCGAACGGCAGTCGCGGCGGCAATGGCAGCAACGGCTACGTCTTTTCCAATGGCGGCGACGGCCATGATGGTGCCGATGGCGGCACTGTTACGGTCAATGTGGATGGAGCCGTCAAGACGAACAACAATTGTGTCCTGCCCACGGCTTGTCCGAACGCAGGAATCGTTGGGAGCAGCGTCGGCGGCGACGGTGGCGATGGCGGCGACGCCAAGGGCATTTCAGGCAATGCCGGCGATGGCGGGCTGGGCGGCAGCGGCGGCAATGCCACCGTCAATTTCAACAGCGGAAGTGTGGAGACGCTGGGTAACTACTCTGCGGGCATTGCAGCCATCAGCCAGGGCGGCCATGGTGGCAATGGCGGCGGCGGCGGCGGCCTGGTCTTCAACCCGGGCGGTGGCAGCCCGGCCGGCGCAGGCGGCAACGCCAATGTCTTCACCGGCGTCGGCACGACGATCACCACCTACGGCATTTATTCACACGGCATAGCCGCGCAGTCGATCGGCGGCGGCGGCGGCGGCAGTGCCGGCGGGTTCGGCCTGTTTTCGTCCTCCGGCGGCGGCGGCGGCAATGGTGGCAATGGCGGCATCGTCCAGGTCACCAACAATGCCAACATCACCACTTGGGGCAACAATTCACAGGGCGTCCTGGCCCAGACCATCGGCGGCGGCGGCGGCGATGGCGGCTCGAATTTCGGCCTGTTCGCATCGGGCGGTAGCGGCAGCCTCGGCGGCAATGGCGGCCCTGCCAATGTCGTGACGGTCGGCGTCACCAATTCCGGTGCGATCGTCACCCATGGCCAGGAATCCAACGGCATCCTGGCGCAGTCGATCGGCGGCGGCGGCGGCAATGGCGGCAATTCAGGCGGTCTGGTCTCGCTTGGCGGCAACGGCGCATCGACCACCAATGGCGGCATCGTCGAAGTGACGAACACCGCGGCCGGTTCGATCAGCACCGACGGCAAACAGTCCGCCGGCATCTTCGCACAGTCGGTCGGCGGCGGCGGCGGCAATGGCGGCACCTCCGGCGGCCTGTTCTCGGCCGGCGGCAAGGGCGGCGCCGGCGGCAATGGCGCGCGAGTGACGGTGACCAATGCGGGCGATATCGAAACCGGAAAAAATGGTGCCGCTTCAGTCAATTCCGCCGGCATCTTCGCGCAATCGGTTGGCGGCGGCGGCGGCAATGGCGGCGGCGCGTTCTCCGGCGGCGTCGGCTTCAGCGTCGCGCTCGGCGGCGCGGGCGGAAGTGGCGGCACCTCCGGCGCGGTGGAAGTGCTGCGCGACGCCAACGATACAGCCTATTCGATCATCACCCATGGCGACCAGTCGGATGCCGTTTTCGCCCAATCGATCGGCGGTGGCGGCGGCAATGGCGGATTTTCGGTTTCGGGTGCGGTCGGCGCGCTTGCGCTCGCCATGGGCGGGGCTGCCGGCAATGCCAGCGACGGCAACATCGTGACGGTGGAGACCGCCGGTTCGTTGACCACTTATGGCCAGGGATCGCGCGGCATCTTCGCGCAGTCGATCGGCGGCACCGGCGGCAATGGCGGTGCGGCGATCGCGGTGGCGGTCAACGCCACCGGGACATTCGCGGCGGCGATCGGCATTGGCGGCAATGGTGGTGCCGGCGGTGCATCGAAACTCGTGACCGTGTCGAGCCTCAGCGACATTTCGACAGCCGGCAACAATGCCGGCGGCATCGTTGCCCAGTCGGTCGGCGGCGGTGGCGGCAATGGCGGCTATGCGATCGGCGGCGCCATTGGCGGCGCGGTCGGCATCGCCGTCAATATCGGCGGCAAGGGTGCCGGCGGTGGTGCCGGTGCGGACGTCATTGTCGGCAGCTCCGGTTCGATCCACACAAAAGGCAACAATTCGACCGGCATCCTGGCGCAATCGGTCGGCGGCGGCGGTGGCAATGGCGGCTTCACCATCTCGGCGGCCCTAGGCGGCGGCGCGGCGAGCGTCGGGCTTGGCGGCGCGGGCGCCGACGGCAGCAATGCCGGCAATGTCACCGTCAATGCCGACGGCGCCAGCCATACGGTCACCACCGCCTATGCCGGCACCTGGAACCTTGTCACCGAAGGCAAGAACGCGGTGGGCATCCAGGCCGAGAGCATCGGTGGTGGCGGTGGCAATGGCGGCTTCTCCGGCAGCCTTGCGGCGGGCGGTCTTGTCGGAGTCGGCGTCAGCCTTGGCGGCACCGGCGGGGGCGGCGGCGACGCCGGTATAGCGACCGTCAACAATGGCAAGAAGGTCGGCAACACCGTCACCCAGAACAACATACTGACGATAGAGGACAACTCGACCGGCATCCTGGCGCAGTCGATCGGCGGCGGCGGCGGCAATGGCGGCTTCGCCGTGACGCTCAGCGTCTCCGGTTCCTATGAAGGCGCCGGCGGCGCGGCCGCGGTCTCGGTCGGCGGCAGCGGGGCCACCGGTGGCGTCGGCAAGGATGTCTTCGTCACCAGTTACGGCGACATCGCCACTTACGGCAAGCAGTCCGACGGCATCCTGGCGCAGTCGATCGGCGGTGGCGGCGGCAATGGCGGCTTCAGCGTCGCCGGCACGTTCACGACCGGCGCGCTGGGCGCTTCGGTGGCCGTCGGCGGCAGTGGCGGCAGTGGGCAGAGCGCGGGCGAGGTGACGGTGACCTCGACCGGCAACATCCAGACCCATGGCGACCAGTCGATCGGCATCATGGCGCAGTCGGTGGGTGGCGGCGGCGGCAATGGCGGCTTCGCCGGCGCCGGCGCGATCACGCTGCAGGGCGTCAGCGCCGCGGTCGGGCTCGGCGGCAACGGCGCCGGTGGCGGCAGCGCGAAAACCGTCCGCGTCACCTCGACCGGCGACATCACGACATATGGCGACCAGGCGATCGGCATTCTGGCGCAATCGGTCGGCGGCGGCGGCGGCAATGGCGGATCGACCGTTTCGCTGGCGCTTGGCAAGGATGCCGGTATTGGCGTGGCGCTTGGCGGCAAGGGTGGCGCGGCCGGCAACGGCCTCGATGTCACCGTCATCTCGACGGGCAACATTTCGACGGGCGCCGGCTTCATATCAGGCGGTGTTCGCGGCACGGGCGCTGCCGGCATCCTGGCACAATCGGTCGGCGGCGGCGGCGGCAATGGCGGCTTCGCCGGCACACTTGGCGGCGGCAAGTCGATCGCCGTCGGCGTGGCGTTTGGCGGCAGCGGCGCGGGCGGCGGCAGCGCCAACATGGTCAAGGTCACCTCGACGGGCAACATCTCGACCAATTTCGACAATTCGTCCGGCATCATCGCCCAGTCGATCGGCGGCGGCGGCGGCAATGGCGGCTTCAGCGTCGCCGTCACCGGTGCGCTCGGCGATCCCGATGCGGCAACGGCGTCTGTGGCGATCGGCGGCAAGGGCGGCGTCGGCGGCGTCGGCAAGGCCGTGACGGTGACGAGCACTGGCACGATCACGACGACGGGCAAATTCTCCAACGGCATCCTGGCGCAGTCGATCGGCGGTGGCGGCGGCAATGGCGGCTTCGCGGTCGCCGGCTCGGCCACGACGGGCAATGCCGGCATCGGCGTTGGCGTCGGCGGCACGGGCGCCACCGGCTCGACATCAGGCAAGGTGATCGTCAACAGCTACAGCCTCGTCGGCGCGAACGGCCAGCCGGTGCTGCAGGCGCCGGCCTCGAACATCGTGTCGATCTGGACCCAGGGTGACAATTCATCCGGTATTTTCGCGCAGTCGGTCGGCGGCGGCGGCGGTTCGGGCGGCTTCGCGGGCAGCCTCGGCGTCGGGCTCGGCGGCGGCGGGCTCGGTGTCAGCATCGGCGGCGGCGCCGGATCCGGCTCGACTGCCGAAACGGTCACCGTCACCAGCTACAACAACATCCTGACCGGAGGCAAAGACTCCTTCGGCATCATGGCGCAATCGGTCGGCGGCGGCGGCGGCAATGGCGGTTTTGCCATTGCGCTGGCCGGCAGCAAGGATATGGCCGCCAGCGTCGCGGTCGGCGGTTCCGGCTCGAGCGGCGGCGACGCCGCGGTCGTCACCGTCACCAGCCACGGTAACATCGAGACCGACGGCGACGGCTCGCATGCGATCTTCGCGCAATCGGTCGGCGGCGGCGGCGGCAATGGCGGCGGCGCGATAGCCGGCACGCTGACCGGCGAGGGCACGGGCAGTCTGGCCGTGGGTGTCGGCGGCTCCGGCGACAATGGCGGCAACGCCAAATCGGTCACCGTCACCTCGACGGGCGATCTCAGGACCGAAGGTTTGAAGGCTGACGGCATCCTGGCGCAGTCGATCGGCGGCGGCGGCGGCAATGGCGGCTTCTCAGGCGCGCTGGCTATCACCACGGGAGCCGGCGCGATCGGCGTCGGTGTCGGCGGTTCCGGCAAGGGCGGCGGCAACGCCGACACGGTCACTGTGACCTCGACCGGCAACATCGTTACCCTCAAGAACGGCTCGAACGGCATACTGGCGCAATCGGTTGGCGGCGGCGGCGGCAATGGCGGCGCCGCCATAACCATCGCGGGCGCCGGCCAGAAAGCGGCCGCGGCGGTTTCCGTCGGCGGCGCCGGCGCCAAGGGCGGTACCTCCCAGCTGGTCACGGTCAACAACATCGGCACGATCGACACGACCGGCGACAAGGCGAACGGTATTCTTGCCCAGTCGATCGGGGGCGGTGGCGGCACCGGCGGCTTCGCCATCTCCGGCGAGATGGTCGTCGACGGCGCCGGTGGCGCCGCCGTCAGCGTCGGCGGCAACGGCGGTACCGGCCAGGATGGCGGCCGCGTCATCGTCAACAGCAATGTCGGCACCGCGCTCGCCAATAACAATGCGACCATCCACACCGACGGCGGGGATTCGAATGGCATCTTCGCGCAGTCGGTCGGTGGTGGCGGCGGTGATGGCGGCTTCTCCGGCGCGGTTTCGGTCACCGGCCAGAACGCCAAGGCCGCGATTGGCGTCTCCGTCGGCGGCTCGGGAGCCGGCTCCGGCAACGGCAAGACCGTCAACGTCACCTCGGTCGACAACATTTTGACCGCAGGCAATGGCGCGAACGGCATCCTGGCGCAATCGGTCGGCGGCGGTGGCGGCAATGGCGGCTTCTCCTTTGCGGCGACAATCAAGGGCTCGCTCGGGAAGAACCCGAGCAAGAACGGCGCGGTCTCGGTATCGCTCGGTGGGGGCGCCGGTTCCGGTGGCAATGCCGAGAAGGTCACGGTCGATTCCACCGGCATCATCCAGACCGGCGGCAACAAGGCTTTCGGCGTGCTCGCGCAATCGGTAGGCGGTGGCGGCGGAACCGGCGGGCTAAGCGTGGCGGCAGCTCTCAATCTCGGTGAGGGCGGCAACCAGATCACCGCCGCGGTCGGCGGCGAGGGCGGTGGCGGCGGCACCGGTGGCGAAGTGCTGCTGACGCGCCACGGCTCGACCATCACCACGGGCGATCAGTCCGTCGGCCTATTCGCACAATCGGTCGGCGGCAGCGGCGGCAATGGCGGCATGGCGATCTCCGGGGTGATTGCCGGCACCGACGCCAAGACCTTGTCGGCCAGCGTCGGCGGCTTCGGCGGCGCCGGCACCAACAGCGGCAAGGTGACGATCGACAACACCGGCGCCGTTTCGACCTACGGGGTCGAATCGCACGCCCTCCAGGCGCAGTCGATCGGCGGCGGCGGCGGCAATGGCGGCATGGCGGTCTCGGCCGTGATCGGCTCGCTCGGCAGCGGAACCAATTTCAATGCCGGCGTGACCGTCGGCGGCTTCGGCGGAGACTCCGGCTTTGCCGGCGACGTCTTCGTTACCAATCACGGTCTCTTGCAGACCGGCTTGCTCGCGGCCGGCCAGACGACGACCACTGGCGACGGCGCCTACGGCATCTTCGCGCAGTCGGTCGGCGGCGGCGGCGGCGCCGGCGGCAACGCCATCACCGGCGTGCTTGGCCTTAAAGGCAATAATGCGGGCACGCAGGTCAATGTCAGTGTTGCCGTTGGTGGCTCGGGCGGCAACGGCAACACGGGCGGTAACGTCACCATCAGGCAGTATGGCGGCATCGAAACCAACGGCATGGGCGCCTTCGGCATCCTGGCGCAATCGATCGGCGGCGGCGGCGGCACCGGCGGCCGCGCCAATTCGATCTCGCTCCAGCTTGGTGCGAAATGCACCCTCCCAAAGGTCTGTCAACCGGCCGGCGGCAAGCCGGGCTGGAACTTGCAGGCGACGGTTGGCGGCGCCGGCGGAACAGGCAATGATGCGCAGACCGTCGATGTCGGCAATTACGATTTCATCACCACGCATGGTGACAAGTCATCCGGCATCGTCGCGCAGTCGATCGGCGGTGGCGGCGGCATCGGCGGCGACGCCTATGTCGGCACGGGCGGCCTGCTCGCGATTCCCTATGTACCGGTGGATCCGACATTGCTGCTGAAACCACTGGGCACCGCCAGCCTGACAAGGTCTGGTGCCGTCGCCATCGGCGGCAATGGCGCCGGTGGCGGTAACGGCGGCACCGTCATCGTTGCCAACGAAGGCGTGATCACGACTCACGGCACCAAGTCGGACGGCATCCACGCCCAGTCGATCGGCGGCGGCGGCGGCGATGGCGGCGACGGCGAGGCCGGCGCGCTCGGTACCGTTGGCATTGGCGGCCAGGGCAAGGCCGCCGGCAATGGCGGCTCGGTTACCGTCACCAACGGCAAGATCGACCTCAGCCAGGCCGGAACGGCCATCATCCAGACCTTCGGCACGTCGCCGACGCCGCCGGCAGAGGGCGCGCCGAGCGCCGACCCGGAGGAGGGCTATTCGGCCGGCATCTTCGCGCAGTCGGTCGGCGGCGGCGGCGGCACGGGCGGTGGCGCTGGCGGCCTGTTGTCACTTGGCGGCTCCGGCAAGGCGGGCGGCACCGGTGGTCACGTCACGGTCAACAATTACGGCGGCATCCTCACGCATGCCGATGATTCGGTTGGCATTTTCGCCCAGTCGATCGGTGGTGGCGGCGGCGCCGGCGGTTCGCTCGGCATCAGCGCGATAGCTGTTGGCGGCGCCGGCGGGGCAAGTGGCAACGGCGGCCAGGTGGACGTCATCAATGACGCCATGATCGAGACGCACGGCATCGATTCCCACGCCATTCAGGCGCAGTCCGTGGGTGGCGGCGGTGGTTCGGGCGGCGGCAAGAATGGCGGGATCACCGGCTCGATCCCGGCCCTGATCTCGATCGGCGGCGCCGGCGGTTCGTCCGGTATCGGCGGCATCGTCAATGTCACCAACAACAACAGCCTCCACACCTATGGCGCCGGGGCGGACGGCATCAACGCCCAGTCGATCGGCGGCGGCGGCGGTTCCGGCGGCCGCGCGATCGGCTTCATCGCCGTTGGCGGCAAGGGCGGCGATGCCGGCAACGGCACCACCGCCGGCAGCAACGGCGGGGGCGGCGCGGTCACCGTCAACAACAATGCCAATGGCGCGATCACGGTCGAAGGCATCGGCGCGCATGGGATCTTCGCGCAGTCCGTCGGCGCCGGCGGCGGCTCGGGCGGCGGCGCCTTCGGCGTCAGCATCGTGCCGGTGGCGATCGGCGTCGGTGGCGGCGGCGGCAGTTCGGGCGATGGCGGCGTCGTCACCGTCAACAACCATGGCAACATCACGACGGTGTCGGCCTCGTCGGTCGCGATCTTCGCTGAATCGATCGGCGGCGGCGGCGGTACGGGCGCCATGAGCGTGGCGGCAAGCCCCGCGCCTGGCGCCTTCACCTTCGGCATCGGCGGTGACGGCGGCGCCAATGGCAAGGGCGGCAACGTCAATGTCACCAATTTCAGCGACGGCATCATCCACACAAAGGGCTTCGGCTCGACCGGCATCATGGCGCAGTCGGTGGGCGGCGGCGGCGGCGCCGGCGGTGCGTCCTATTCCGTGTCGGGCGGCCCGCCCGGACTGGCCATCGCGCTCGGCGGCAAGGGTGCTGCCGGCGGCGACGGTGGCATCGTCACCGTCATCAACAATGGTGCCATGCAGCTCGACGGCGACAATTCCGTCGCGATCTTCGCGCAATCGGTCGGCGGTGGCGGCGGCTCGGGCGGCACCGCGATCGCCGCGGCGATCGGCGTGCCGGTGTTCATCGGCGGCGATACAGGCGCGACCGGCAAGGGCGGCGACGTCACCGTCGCCAATACGGGGCAGATCAGGCTTGCCGGCAACGGCTCTGTCGGCATCTTCGCGCAGTCCGTCGGCGGTGGCGGCGGTGTGGTGACGGCGGACACCGACGGCATCGTCCAGGCTGTCGCCGGCGGCAGCGGCAATGGCGGTGTCGTGACGATCAACAGCAACGTCGCGATGCTTATCACGGGTGACAATTCGGTCGGCGTGTTCGGCCAGAGCATCGGCGGCGGCGGTGGCGTCGGCGGATTTTCCGGCAACTATCTAGGCCTCGACCAACTGCAGGCCACAAGCAGCAAGATGGCCATGACTGCCACCCCGCAAGGCTTCATGGGCAGCGCCGGCGGCGGCGGCACCGGCGGCGCCATCACCTTCACGCAGACGGCCGACCTCGCTGTCATCGGCAAGAATTCCTTCGCGCTTATGGAGCAGAGTGCCGGCGGCACCGGCAACATACCGGACAATGGCGACATCAACGTCACCATCGCCAGTGGCGTGACGATCACCGGCGGCTCGGGTGCCGGCGGCGGCATCGGCTACAAGGACGGCAAGGACAATGTGCTGACCAACAACGGCACGGTCCGTTCGGTGCTGCTGATCGACGGCTACGCCATGCGCGGCGGCGTCGGCAACGAGACGTTCGACAACAAGTACCTGACAGTCGGATCGATGGATCTCGGCGCCGGTCTCAACATCTTCAACAACAAGACCAGCGCCGTCTACCTGATGGGCGACACCATCTATCTCGACCTGCCCGGCCAGTTCAACAATGACGGTTTTGCTGCTCCCGGCGGCCTCGACCGCGTGATGACGACCGAGGTCACCGGCAACTGGTCGCAGTCGCTTGGCGGCGTCTATCTGCTCGACCTGGACCTCGATCCGGAGGCGGACCGCATCAATGTGAGCGGGACGGCCGACGTCAATGGCCTGGTCAGCATCAACATCATGAACCCCGGCGCGGCGAAGCCGGGAAACCAGGATTACATCATCCTGGAGGCGCTGGGCGGTGTCACCGACAATGGGCTGAAGCTCGATACGGTCCCGAGCGCGGTGGCGCAGTATGCGCTGAAATATCCGAACCCGGAGGATATCGTCCTCAATGTCAACATCAATTTCGCCCGCACTGGCCTGACCGAGAACCAGACTGCGGTGGGCCAGGCGATCAACGCCATCCAGACCGATCTGACGTCGCCGAACTTCACCAAGATCGCCAACGCGATCTTCTACATTCCGACGCTTGATCAGCTTGGCGCCCTCTACGACACGATCTCGGGCGAGGGCGTCAGCGGCTTCCAGCAGCCGGAGTTCGACGCCAACGGCACCTTCCTGGCGCAGATGAGCCGGCAGGCCGATGCCTGGCGCATGGGCATCGCGACGGACCCGATGAGCCAGTCACTGAAAGCACCGGCGGCGGCCTATGCCGAACCGCCGGGCAAAGCCAATCCGTTTGATGCCTTGACCAAGGCGCCCAATGACCAGCGCTGGAGTTATTGGGCGACGGCGGGCGGCAATTCGGGTGCGGTTACCGGCGATCCGGTGGTCGGCAGCGCTGCCCTTGGCTACAAATCCGGCAACTTCGCCGTCGGCCTGGACTCGCAGGGCGATCCCGATGTCCTGATGGGCTTCGCGCTGGGTGGTGTCGCCGGATCCTTCGCCGTGCCGGACCGCGAAACCTCCGGCAACATCATCGGCGGCCATGCCGGCGCCTATGGCGCGCGCAAATGGGGCCAGTTCTACATCAACGGGTCGCTGGCGATGGATCTCTACAGCAACACCACCGACCGCTTCACCTCGGTCCCAGGCGCGCCCAATCCGCTCAATCCGGTGCCGGCAATATCAAGGGAACACTGGACCGGCGATTTCATGAGCGCCGGCTTCGGCACCAGCCTCGAAGCCGGCTGGCGGCAGCCTTTCGGCGCCGGCGCCATCACGCCGTTCGCCGGGCTGCAATTCCAGGCTCTGGCGATGCAGGCCTTCTCGGAAAAGTCGACCAGCGACGGCGCGCTCGGCCTCGACTTCGACAGCCGCACGGTCATCTCGCTGCCAGTCTCGCTCGGCCTGCAGCTCGACACCACGATCGCGATCGGCGAGAGCAGGACACTGCAAGCCTGGGGCCGTGCCGCCTGGCTGCATGAGTTCAAGCCGGACCGCTCGGTGGAGCCAGGCTTCCAGGCAGCACCCGGCTATGCCTTCGTCGTTCAGGGTGCAGGGGCGGCCGAGGACGCGGTCACCGTCAATGCCGGCGTCAAGCTGAACTGGAGCGCCAACACATCGGTGTTCGCCACCTTCGACGGCAAGTTCGCCGACCGGGTGCAGACCTATGGCGGCAATGTCGGGTTCAGGGTGAACTGGTAGGCGAGGCACGATCGCTCGCCTTTACGATACTGGCGCCTATCGCAAGCCGGCAGCTCCGAGGCGCCGACGCTTGCCTCCGCTGTCCGGCTCCACTGGTCGCCTGGCGCCCAATCGCGCGTCAAGGATCGGTAGATCTCGGCGCGCCGCGGGAGACGAGTTCTCGTTGCCTGCGTCCGGAGGTCAGCCGACAGCCGGCCGTTTGAAGCCAATCGAAGCTCTGATCAAAAATGAACGGAACTTTTTAGCCGTTCCTTCATATATGCGTGCTTTCTAATTTAAGCTATGACTTTCAATCGCTTCACCCGAATTCGGCTCGTCGCGACCGGTATACGCCGGAGTACAAGGGCGAATGTTGCCACCATCTTCGCCCTCAGCCTGCCGATCGTCGTCGGCGCGGCCGGCTTCGGTGTGGAGACCTCCTACTGGTACTACAACAGCCTGAAACTGCAGGCGACCGCCGATGCCGCAGCCTATGCCGGCGCGCTTGAACAGATTTCAGGCTCCGACAAGCCGACGATCATCGCGGCCGCGACGCAGTCGGCAGCGACGAACGGACTGGGCTCGGGCACGATCGTCGTCAACACACCACCGGCGTCCGGGCCGAATACGGCGAAGAAAGCGGTCGAGGTCATCGTCGCTCAGAACATCAACCGGATGTTCACCTCGATCTTCACACAAGGCCAGGTGCCCGAACAGGCGAGGGCGGTGGCCGTCATCATCAACGCTTCGAAGGCCTGCGTGCTCGCGCTCGACCCATCCGCTTCGCAGGCTGCGCTGTTTTCGGGCAACACGAGCGTCAAGCTCATCGGCTGCTCGGTCATGGCCAATTCAATCGCCTCGGACGCCATCAAGCTTCAGGGCTCGGCAAGCCTCCAGGCTGACTGCCTGATATCGGGGGGTGGTGTTGCTCTCAACAATCCCGTTACGACCGTCTGCGCGGCTCCGATAACCCAGGCGCTGCCTGCCGTTGATCCATTTGCCGACCTGCCAGCCCCGGCCGCCTCGAACCCCTGCCAGAACGCCAACAAGTCGACGTTGAAGCCCGGCACCTACTGCAGTGGGCTAAGCCTCAGCGGCACCGTCACCTTGCAGCCTGGCGTCTATGTCATCCAGAGTGGCGATTTCAAAGTGAATGCGAACGCCAACGTCTCAGGTGACGGCGTCACCATCTATCTCGCCGGCGGCTCGCGTGTTTCGATGAACGGCAACGCCACCGTGTCCCTGAGCGCGCCGACCTCCGGCATCTATTCCGGCGTGCTGATGTATGGCGACCGAACGAGCACCGGCGGACAGAGCACCTTCAACGGCACGGCGGATTCGCTGCTGACGGGTGCGCTGTATTTCCCCAAGCAGCAGGTCAACTATCTCGGCAATTTCTCCGGCAACAGTGGGTGCACCCAGGTCGTTGCGGACCTGATCCAATGGTCCGGCAACTCAAACATCAGCCAGGATTGCACGAGCCTCGGGATGCGCGACATTCCGGCGACGCAGTCCGTCGCGCTGGTCGAGTAGGCTTCCATGGAACTCCGATCAAAGCCGATCCTTGGCGACGTTTCAGGTGTTGCCGCGGTCGAGTTCGCGATGGTCTTGCCTTTCCTGTGCGCGGCGCTGCTCGGCATCATCGACGGCTGGTCCTATGTAACGAGTTCGCTGTCGATGCGCGCCGGCGTCAAGACCGCCGCGAACCTGATCATGGAAGGATCGACCAACGATACGGCGACGCAGGCCGTCGCCATTTCGAGCTGGGAGAAACGTCCGGCGGACGGCCAGGTCACGCTAAGCCGGATCTATATGTGCGGGACGACCGTGGTCGACGCCGCCACTCTGTGCAGCGGGCCAAAGGTGCCGTCGGTCTATGTTCAGATCCAGGCATCGGCCACCTGGACGCCGCCCTTCACCTTCGGCGTCTTTTCCGCTTCCAGCGTCATCGGCCATCTGGAGGTGATCCGTGTTCGCTAGCGCGGCTCACCGTTTCGCGGAAATGGCGAAGCGCCCTAACTCTTTGTTTTGCCGCGATTCCTTGGGAAAGGCGCGGCGCGCGTTTCACGGGAAGACCGTCTCACATTTTTCCTGGAACTGCGCTGGGACAAGCGCCTTCCCGCGGGATCGATCGGGCGGAGCCGGGTTGGAGTTCGCGCTGATCGCGCCGTTCCTCATCATATTGCTGTTCGGGATCTTCGCCTTGGGCTGGTCGATGCATTCGGTATCCAGCGTTCGCTATACGCTGGAGACATCATCGCGCTCGCTGCAGCTTCAGAACACGCTGACCCAGGCCGACATCCAATCGATCGCAACGCAGAAATTGCAGGCCTTGGGTTTGAAGAATGTGAACGTGACGATCGCTATCGACCCGGCGAGCGGCGGCTTCCGCATGGCGCATCTGACCGCCACCTATGCCTTCGTCGTCGATTTTCCTTACCTCAGCAGCTTTCCGATCAACTACGCCACCACCGTTACCGTGCCGCTGGTCGGCGGTTAGTCAATACGAGCCTGGCGCGAGCGTCGGCGTTTCAGCCTGCATGGTCCAGCAGTCTTGTCGTGGTGTCACGGCGATGTTCGGAATTGGCGCGGTCGATGCCTTCCACCGTGATCGCGAAGGTTCCGTTCTCGATCCTTCCAATCCAGCCCTTGGCTTTCAGGTACCAGAGATGAAACTCAAGGTGTTCTCGTGGACAGCCTGACAAACGCTCGATTTCTGTATCGCCAATGCCGGGGTTGTTTACGTCTTGCCGGCGTTTGACATAGAGCAGCGAGAGCAATTTCGCCTGAATGGCCACATCACGCTCGATCGTTGTGCTGTTGCTGGCCTCTCCAACCAACTCCGTTCGCAGGCTCAAATGGTCTTTGTGCTGAATGTCGTATTGCGCGCGCTTGACAGGGTCCTTGAGAACATTGTGGGCTTCCAGGATTTCGCCGAAGCGCGATTCATCGCCGGTGTCCTGATTGTCAGGATGGTAGCGCATGGCGAAATAGCGGAATACCCGTTCTATCGTTTCCGAGTTGGCGTTCGGGCTGATTTCCAGGAGTTCGTAGTAATCAACGAACAAGACATCGCCCCCACAACATCGCTATTGCGCAAACCCTTGAGAGCATGACCGCGGAAGGCAAGAAACAACAGTCCTCAACTTGCAACTTGGATCGGCGCGAACTGAAGCTGGTCGAGAGAATCCGCGCGTGACATTGCAAAGAGCCGCGTAACGGTGAAGGCGGCCAGAATCATGAAAACAGCGGTGAGGTTGAGGAAGGCGGGTGATGCAAAAATGCTCCCGCTCGGATCATAGCAGCTCAGTTCCATGGCGCTCTACCCCTTCAGCGACCTGATGGTTTGGATAATGATCCGGCTTTATGATGAATACAAGCGCTTGCTAATAAGATGGTTGATGCGGTTGCTCCCGGGACTCGGCAAGGGCGCCTCGAGCGTGAGCGGGGGAAGGAGGCGGCAGTGCCGCGCTACCGCCTCGCCGCCGAGGAGCGCGCATTGGCCGCTCTGGAGCGGGAGGCGCCTGAGCGGGCCGGACGCTGCGGCCGCGTACCTTGCTGCGACCGATCCTTTGTCCCGCAATGGATCAATTGGCGCTGGCACAACAATTGCATTGCCAGCGATACCGGCTGTTGGGACCGGCAATTGGGGCGAGTGTGGGGTGGGCCTCGCCGCTTCGCAAATGGAGCGGCGAGGTTTCTGCGTTCAAGCGGCTTGCAGGTGCAACCAGTGACACAGCGACTGGCCATAGGCGGGTGCCAGGACGCGCGGCAAGCCTCGTAGGACAGCGCCAGCGGGAAACGCGCGCTGGTGACGCCAACGGGGCGGCTTAACGCCTCACCTAAGGATAAAGTACAGCGGAACGAGTAACGAGAATGCCGCGACAGCGGTCAGAAAAATGTCTGTGGTCATGAGCCCCCGCTCGTATTTCATGACCATCTCACACTCAATTAGCTAAAATGCAAATGAACTCGCGGCCGACCTTTCAAATCCGGCTTGCCGGATAGACCCATCTGACAGGCGCCTGAGGTCCCACGCAATGAGCGGCCCGGCGCCTGCAGATTGGGATGTGAATAGGACGCCGGGCCGGGGCCGTTTTGTGAGCAACAGCGACGCCGGCTGGGCAATACATACGTTAATGCTAATATAATCACAGCGTACGAATGAAGGAAAACGCAAGGCCTTGGCCATGACCGACAGGTCGAGCACAACCTATATAGTCAGCGTCCTCGAGAAGCCAAACTGGCGCACCGTGCGGACCACCAAGGATAAGCAGAGGGCGCCGGCTGGGAGGGTGACATGATCCGAGGTGGCGGCGAACCTTCCGCCAGGAATAGCACCATCGCAGCTCCGGCCATGGGGCCGAAAATGCCAACGGCAATCAGTGGACCACGGAATTCTTCACCACGCCTGATGTTCTTCTGGTCACCCAGCATCCCCAGCCGAGTCTTAAATGTTCACACCCGTTCGCCGGTGGGCATTTGATGCATATCGCAAAACGTCGCGCTCGTCACCAACGTCGCAAAGGGGCTCTTGAGAAAAGGGGCGCCAAGATCGAACGTCGGCGCTCTTCCTCCTGCTTCACATCCCCAGCGTCACGCGGCTTTCGGCTGGCCGGGTAACATCAGCGAACAGTTCTGCCGCAGCCTCGACCTTGTCCGCCGAGGCGGCCACCTTGTCGAACTTTTTCAGCACGCGATCATGCAGCAACTGCAGTCGCGCGCCATGGTAAACCAGGCTGCGCAGGTGACCGTCCGAATTCAACGGCTCAAACAACATGGTGCAGGCTCCTCAAAGAGCGAAAATCTTAGGACAAGAAACTCTCGCAGACATCGTTCGTTCCTACGACACCCGGTACTTGGGCAGGTCAGGATCCGAATCGATCAACGCGATTGTGACATAACCGTACTTGCGATGCAGACGTTGGATCCCCCTGCAGCAGTTCATCGCATGTGCTGCAAATCGACAAAACTCGATATACAAGCGCTCACAGACCGCCTTGGGCCTGGCCATGGCTCGATGCATGAGGATCTTGTCGGGCTATTCGTCTGCTCGCCCTGCAAGGCCGCGGGCCGCGATAGGCGCCCGGTGTTCTTCACCTGCATCCCGGACTATGACGGCCAAAATCGGGAGCGGAATCGCGACTGGAAGCCGACCTTTGATCGAGGGGCGTAAGGGGATTTCAGTCTTAGTTGAGCGATTGCTAATAGGTAGCCCTTGTCGCGCAGGTACATGGTCAGGATTTTCTCGACCATCGATGACACCAACCGCATGTCGTCCCTTGGCGAGGCCAAAGGCAGAGGGCTTTTCACATCGGTTGGTCAAGTCTACACCATCGGTCGGGCGAAAACGCTGGTGGGCGCCATGAAACCGATCGCGATTGCAATTCCGTTACTCTTCCTCGTGGTGCAGGCTCAAGCGCAAGAGCGCAGGGATATCGCCGGCCTGAGTTGCGCCGAAGTTCAGGCACTACTGAAGCAGGACGGCACCACCGTCATTCGCTACCGCTCCATATTCAACCTCAGCCTGACGCGCTACGACCTCTATGTCAGCGGGCAGAAGCAATGCGGTCCTGGCGAGGTGGCTACTGGCGCGGGCGTGCCGACGACCGACACAGATTATTGCCCGGTCCATAAATGCATCGCGAGCGATCTCTTCGTGGCAAGGTAAAGCCGGTCAGGGCGTGCCGCGCCACAGCATTGAAAGAAAACTCGCCGGGCGAGGAACCCCAATTCCTCAAGCCCGGCGAAGGTTTACTTCCTGATCCCCGCGATCAGGGCTGGTGGGAGGAACACCGGCAATCTATGCAATGCAAATCCGATGCCAGCATTTTTCGTCCCGAAACGAGACGGGCTAAAGCGAGCCATGCAGGATCACGAACTTGTAGAGCGGCCTGGCCGCGCGGAGCCGGTAGCGAAGAGCATGCCGGCAAGCGCGGCCGCCTCGACTTTCTCAGTGACCATTTGCTTCGCTTCCCGCTCTGCCAATTTGCCTCCCCTGGCAATCCGTAGCGTTCGGAGCCAGATCACCTGCTGTGCGTCCAGCGCCGACAAATAAAATTCGAACCACGGATTGAACATTCGGACCTCCAGATCGCTCAGGAGAACGAGCGTGTCGAATGTCGGTTCCTAAGTCTGGAGCGCATTGCCGCCGAGGCACGAATGCTTGCCCAAATTCAGGCCACAGGGAAGCGCCAGAGCGCGAGCATCAGGGCGGCGATGGCGGCGATGTAGAGCGGGACCATACCGAACTGCAATTTAGCCCGAAGGGTGCCATTCACCCGATATGTTTATCACGTATCCGACCCTGACGTTTTTGTGTCGGCGACGATCTTCAGGATAGATGGTAACCGCTATCGGGAATTGGCCCATCTTCTCGTGCTTCCGATCGGCAAGATGAATCATCATACTCTCAGCCGCATTGGTCAGCCCCTTGATCCACGCCGACAGAAAGACCACTAAATCTGTTTGGCCGATTGGAGTTTTGGCATGGAGCACAGCAATGCTCGGACGCCGAATGACCCCGTCGGCTCCCAGCTCAAAATCCTTCACTGTTAAGCGCTGGGTCTCACTTGGATGTTCGACGCAGTGTCGTGCGTTTCGAATTTGATGCGCAAACGGCGACAATTCTCTTGCGAACAAGGTCAAGGAGTCATTGGCCCCATACTCTTTGACAAAAAACTTCTCTAGACTGTCGGGCCATCCTCCTAAAGCCTTTAACTGGGCCGACCCGTAGAAGACCTCAGGGAGACGGTAGACGGCCTGGAGAGCATGCTCGATCTTCTGGACAAACGTGTTCGCGCGCGCAACAACCTCAGTGACTGCGGGTATTCTCGTTCGGTTGAACTCCTTTGCCGCCTCGATCTCGCGGCCCTCATCAGCCTCTATCGCGTTCCGTATCTTCTCTGCGGCCAAAAGCTGGCTCATTATTTCGAGCGAAGTCGTGATGCATAGGTCGCGCATCTTTGGATCGGGGAAATGGTTCTTTGTGAAAAGTTGATTTGCCGTCATCAGGGTTCGACCAACTATCTCGGATTCGGAACCAGAATCCGCCACTAATTGTTGCATATTGGGGAGATCAATGTTGGTGCGGTCGGGATCGATCTGGTCTGCCATCCTGATTGTATAGACAGACCTATCCTTGATAATAAACATGGCTTCGGCAGTGGGAACCATGTCCCTTAATTCGCCATCCCCCTCGTCACCAACGTCCATTGAAAAGGTAGATTCGCGTTTCCTATCAATCGTGCGTTTCTCTTTTTTTGGTGTGTCTTCGTTCGCCGCCACGGGGTTTGCCCCTCCCTAAGAGCTGGGAACATGCGACGCAGAGCCGTTCCCCACAAGGGGAGTGCTTGACGATTTCACCGAATGGGACAGGAGGCGCTTCGCAAAGGCGCGCGCCCCGGGATTAATGGGACAGGCTGGCAACTGCGGCGATCGCCTGAACGACAGTCGCGGCCACGCCGCTGCTGGGCCATCAGGGAGAGAACCGGCTTTAATCTTTGCTCACGGCCTGATAACAAGATTCGCCTTTTTGCTGGAGGTATTGGTCGAAATAAGTGACACAGCGGAAGGTGACCCGTGGCTTCGCATCCTCGTTCGTCCAAAACGACACCAGCGACTGCCTTCCATCGGGCCATGACAGCCCGGCTGCACCAGTCTCTCTCCATCCGGATTGGGCTAAGCTCGCCGATGTCATCCCCGGAAGCGCCTGCCACTCCGCTGCCTCTCCGACACTAACGCTTCCCAAAGCCAACAAGATCGCAAAAACTGACCTGATCATTTCCTCAGCCTCACGCCAGCGCCACCGCCATTCTCAGGGATGAACTCGACGCCAGCCGCTTCCAATGCCGACCGCACAGCGCCTAGATTATTCGCCATGCCGGCGGCCTCACCCTGGCTGGCCTCCATGCGCTTAAGCGTAGGGACGGAAATGTTCGCTTTCGCGGCTAAGTCTGCCTGTGTGACCCCAACGAGAGTGCGGGCGGCAGCAATTTGTCGGCCAGTCAGTTTATCCATTAGTATCACGATTATCCCAAAGTATTGACTATTGGCTTGCAGTGAGCCATTGGTATCATGTTGATACTCTAATCTCAACGGAGAATACCAATGCCGAACACTACCGTTCCGGCAGCCGGCGGAGCTGTGCTCGCTGACCGGATGCCATCATCGGCCGCTTTTCCGGCCGTATCCTGATCGTGCAGCGGAGGCCGTCATGACCTACGCCGCGATATGCCTCTTGCTTGCAGCGGCGCTCCGCACGCGCCTGGGGCGCCTTCACCTAGCCGTTAGGCTCCTCCGCGCCTCCAACGCGCTCCATGCGGCTGGAAATCGCATCGTTGAGCGGATCGAGCGGGAGACGCGGCCATGATCCCCGAAAGCGAGATACGCTTTACCAAGAAGGGCGGAAGCCGGCGTAAGTCGCCAAGTTGGCGACACAGGAGAAACGCTCACGCTCCAGATCGACCGCACCAGCCGCAAATCGCTGTCATTGTCGATCGCGGCTCTGATCGACTTGCTCGACGATCTCTCGCCAGATCCCGACTTGGAGGATGAAGCCGACCTTGAACCGTCCCTGGGCTGGGGCGAGCGCGGCCCACAGGCCACTATGCCTTGGCAGGATGGACGCGGAAGCCCGTACGACGATCGTGAGGAAGAAAACGAGCACGGAGGCGACATCAACGACGAGCGGGAAGGCGACGACGAGCGGGAGGCCGATCCGGCTGATTGTGACGGTCCCGGCTTTATTGAGGGCGGTCAGGGCCTTTAATATCAACTTACGCCAGCGAAACCAATTGGCCCGGCGCCCTCGGCTTCCGAGCCGCTATTGAGCGCCCGATTTTTCCGGCGCCATCTTCTGCAACTTGGCTATCGCATCTATCGCGGCAAATACAGCGCCAAGGTCGGACGCGACGGGAGGGACAGTGCCCCGTTTCGCCCACTCCGAGAATCTGCGTCGGGAATCTGGACACCCGAATAACGCTCAAGTGCTCTCAGCGCGAATTGGCGACCGGGCAGGGAAGTATCTTTGTTCTCGCCCGCGAGAATTGAAAGCGAAACCCGAACCATCTCAATGTCGAGTTCTCTGTTTTTGTTCAAGTATCCGAATGCGCCGGTGGTAACAGTGCCGCCGATCCCTACAATGATCCCGACCACGCCGGAAACGACGGCACTCCAGAATGTTGATGCCATGGCATATCCCCCCTTCCACGCCGCATATTCGCAGGAACCAACTAGCCCCGCAACCGGCCCGGCGGCTTCGGCCTCAGGGTGCTCTTACAACAAGTGGCCGGCTGCTCAGGTGGTCGGGCTTATTTCTTCTAAAGCCCGAAAGAGGCGGGAAAAGGGTTCGTATCATACCCAAGGCGTGGCTCGGGATCGGCTTTTTTATCAGTGTGCGGCGTTGCGAGGGTGCCAGTTGCACCACAGTCCAGTTTTGCTGCCACGGCAGCCTTGATCGAAAGACCAGCACACGCTTTGGCAGCGACGGTCGCTTTCTTCTTTTCGTGCGCCAAGGCACCACTCGACACGGCAAGGACAAGCGTCGCGCAAACGATAGCGATTTTCACTAAAACCCCCTGCATTAGCCATAACTAATAAAAAGTTAACGTAACGTCATCTGCTCGTCAATCGATGACGGTTAACTACGCCATGCGGGGTATACGATGTGCCAGGCGGGTAGCGGCTGCTGAACGCCACTGCCAAACTCAAACGGCTGGCGGCTCCGACTTCCGGGGCTTTTATTTATTGAGCATGATAGGCTGCCCGAGCGGTAGCCAAGTCACCCCGCCAGTGGCGTCGCGAACCAAATACCACGTTTGGGCCGTTTGCCGATCAAGCAAGACAGTCGTCGACTGCGACTGACTTGGGTTCATATAGGCTGCAATCGAACCCTCAGAGACTTGATAGCGAGATTCGCTGCTGTTTGAGCAACCGGCGATGCTAGCAATGGCCATTCCGAAGATCGCAGTTCGCACGACAGTCGCCCTTCCTGGATATTCGTTCGCATTTGTTCGCAGACGTATATTCGTTGCTTATTCGACGCATCGGCATAGATGGCAGCTAAGTGCTTGAAAATTCTGGTACGCCCAAGGGGAATCGAACCCCTGTTACCGCCGTGAAAGGGCGGTGTCCTAACCGCTAGACGATGGGCGCGCTCAGACGAAGCGGCTTATACTGACGTTGTGCGCACCCGGCAACCCGTCAGATGCCGGCTTGGACAACTTTTTTGCGGGGCTCTGGAATCGGGGGCTTCATCACGACCGCATGGCTTGGTCATTAGCGGAGACAGCCCATTGCTTCGTCATGTATGGACGGCCCCTTTTGGGCAAGAGGCAAAATGACGGCGACGGCGTAAGTCTGGAGCGGTCATGTATTCGGCCTTTAGTGCGGTCGATTTCAATGACCGCTGACCAACAAGGGTTACGCGGATCGGTTCCAATCATTCTAGCGCGCTTTGGTGTCGCGATGACGAAGGCGGAGTGTGCCGATCCAGGTCCTGACCATTTTGCC